>NZ_JAVFVV010000008.1 GCF_030929505.1 Mesorhizobium sp. LHD-90
TCGCGAGGGCCTGCCGCGACCACGACCTCAAACACATCCGCACCAAGCCGTATACGCCAAAGACCAACGGCAAGGCCGAACGCTTCATCCAGACCGCGCTCAGGGAATGGGCCTACGCCGTCGCATATCCAACTTCAAACCACCGAGCCGGTGAACTTCCCATCTGGCTTCACCGATACAATTGGCATCGCCCACATGGTAGCCTAAAGTCCAAAACACCAATCAGCCGCCTCGGACTAACCGAGGACAACCTCTTGAGGCTCCACAGTTAGCGCGAGATCGCCATATGCAGTCACTCCCACACCAGATCCGCCCCCATCTCTCTTATCGCCTCGTCCTTCGACACCAGCGTCAGCCCCTCCACCACCGCCTGTGCCGCGAGCATCCGGTCGAACGGATCGCGATGTTCTGGGCCATACGACCCCGCCCGTATGGCATGCACGGCGGACAGCGGGAGAAGGTCAAACCCCTCCGCCGCCACGACCGCGTCGAATGCGCCGACCAGAGGCTCCACCTCCGGCCTGCGCCCTCGGTGATGCTTGTAGGACATTTCGTAGGCCGACACCGCGCTTGCGAACACCCGCACGTCCGGATTGGCAAGAATGTCCCGAACCCCTGGCGGCAGGAGTTCGGGAAAATAGACCCACCAGAACAAAGCGTGGGTATCGAGCAGATACCTCACCGGCCGCCCGAATATTTGCCCTCCCAGGCGTCAATTTCGTCCTGCTCCAGGGGCTGATCGAACAGGTCGGGCGGCATGCTGCCGCGCAGATACGCGAACCGCCCTGGCACGCGCGGCTTCTTCTCGACAGCCGGCGCGACCGTCGCAACTGCCTTGCCATCGTGCATAATCGTGAACTCCCTGCCTGCTTCCACCGCTTCGCGCAGCCCTCGCATGTCGAATTCAGCTTGCCGGTCCTCGGCAAAGCCCCCCGGCTCATTCATGCTCGTTTCGCCAACCATCTCCACCGGCACCAGCTTCACCGCCGGCTTGTTGCGGCGGGCGATAAAAATCTCGTCCCCCGCCTCGGCACGGGCGACGAGGTCGGAAAGCTGCGTCTTGGCGTCGTGCATGTTGATCGTGGCCATGCGGAAAATATAGCTAAGAACTTAGCTAGATACAAGCGGCGTGTTGCCCATCCCTTTATGCTGGGTCGAGTGCAATATACGACAGGCCCTGGACGAGTGCCTCTTCGACAAGACAGCCACCGTCTTGCGGCTGCAGCACGGATGCCCCAATTAACGCCCATGGATGGCGAGGCGAACAACGAGCGTCGGGGCTGGGGCGTGTCCGCCTCCGTCATCGTGCATGCGCTGATCGCCGCGCTCGTCATTTTCGGGCTCCCGACCCTGCCGCAGCCGCAGGAAGAAGAAGTCGTATCGGTAACGCTCGAGCCGCCGCCGAAACCGCCCGAACCGGCCAAGGCCGCCCCGCCACCACCGCCGCCGGTCGCTGAACCGGCCAAGCCGCCACCGCCGGCGCCGGAACGGGCGGCCGCTGCCCCAATTCCCGCACTCAATCCCGTCGTGAAATTCGGCGAAAAGGATGCCGGGCCGCGCCAATCGCTCGCCGGCGCGGGCGCCGAGGACAATCCGGACCCGCCATCCGCCGTCACGGACGAACCGAAAGCCACGGACGAAGCCAGGTCTGAACGCCCGGACAAGGACGAAGACCTGCCGGCCGCCGAAACCGGAAACGAAACCGCTGAAGCCGCAGAACCCCAACAGGCGACCGGCAAGGCCGACGAAAACACCGGCAGCGCCGCCGACCAGTTGGTCGCGACCGCCACCACCGCTCCGGACAAGGCTGCTCCTCCGGCACCGCCGCCGACACCCGGCAAGGCGAAGACTACGTCCGAGCCCAGGCTGAAAGAGGCGCGGCAACTGTTCTCACGATCCGCCAACGGCGGCCCGAGAGCGACAACGGCGATGGCGAACACCCCGCGCAGCATCCGCGCCGGCCGGCTCTGCGTGACTGAGCTGCGCCTGCAACTGCTCAACGGCGGCCACTTTCCGGACCTGCTGCCGTCCTACAGGCTGGAAGACGGCACGGTTCTCGCGGTCCAGCGCTCGGCCTACCGCCGCGCCGGCGGCGCATGGCGCAATCTGAGCTTCGAATGCCAGGTCGATGCGGACGCAACCAGCGTGGTGTCATTCGCCTTCCGCGTCGGCGAACCGATCTCGCGCGAGGAGGTGGAGCGGCGCGGCCTACCTTCGCAATAAAACTCAGGCGCCACGCCGAAACTCGGTCCGGCCAGCGCCGGCGTGGGCTCCGTCGAACACTACTCATCCGACCTCGCTTCGCTCGGTCGCCACCCTGGCCCGAGCCTCGGGTCTCGGCTAGTCCTTCGGACCCCACAAGCGGAGAAGGTGGAGCCTCGAAACAGCCTCGCCGCAGATCGCCGACGTCGACCAGATTTCCCCTTCTCCCCTCGTTGGAAAAGGGCTCCGAAGGCGTCGCTGTCAGGAGCGATGCTGCTAGGTTGGCATTTCAGGTGTCACGGTCCGCCTCCTGGTGGTAGTTTCCCGCACCGGAACGCATCAGGAGGAGAGCACATGCCGGAAAAAACCGGAAAAATCCGTGCCGGCATGGGCGGCTGGACTTTTGAGCCGTGGGAAGGAACATTTTATCCCGAAAAGCTGGCGAAGAAGAAGCAGCTCGAATACGCCTCCCGGCAGGTGCCGACCATCGAGGTCAACGGCACCTATTATTCCGGCTTCACGCCGGCCACCTATGCCAAGTGGAACGCCGAGACGCCCGACAATTTCGTCTTCTCGATCAAGGGCAATCGTTTCGTCACCAACCGGAAAGTGCTGGCGGAAGCCGGCGAGTCCATGGCGAAATTCTTCGCGCAGGGGCTGGAGGAACTCGGCGAAAAACTCGGGCCGATCGTCTGGCAGTTCGCGCCGACCAAAAAGTTCGAGCCCGACGATTTCGAGGGCTTTCTCAAGCTGTTGCCCGACAAGCATCAGGGTCGTCGGCTGCGGCACGCGCTTGAGGTCCGCCACGGCTCCTTCGCCGTACCCGAATTCGTGGCGCTGGCGCGCAAACACAAGATGGCGATCTGCTATGCCCACCATCACGACTATCCGGAATTCGCCGACGTGACGGCAGATTTCGTCTATGCGCGGCTGCAGAAGGGCGAGGATTCGGTGCCGACCGCCTACACGTCAAAAGACCTCGACCGCTGGGTCGAGCGCGCCAAGGAATGGGCCGGCGGCGGCCAGCCGGACGATCTGCCGCTCGCCGATCCGGGCAGCAAGCCTGAGCGGAAGCCGCGCGACGTGTTTGTCTACATCATCCATGAAGGCAAGCTGCGCGCGCCCCAGGGCGCCATGGCGTTCATGGAGCGGGTCGGCGGGACCTGAGCCCCGACCCGGCGGAGCACGTCCTTCAACGACGGCATCTCGGGATTTTTGCGGCCCGGCTGCGACAAGATGCACACTTCATTCATCATGATCTGACAGTTCATTTGGGCAGCAGGCCGCCTTGGGGCAAGGCAAGGGCATGACGCTCGACTACAACTCCCTGTTGATCGCTCTCGGCTTTTCCGGGGCATGCCTTGCGGCGACGCTGCTGATGAGCTGGCTCGTGGCCAGGACGGAGCTGTTCCTGCTCACCTGGGCGGCCGGTGTCGTCCTCATCGTCTTCTACGTCGTGCTCTACGCCTTCTACGTGGACGATCCAAGCCCGCTGCTGGGTGCGGTCTGCTACATCGCCCTGCTCACCGGCCTTTCCGCCTTGCTCGGCGCGGCGCGGCAGTTTCGTACCGGGCGTTCCCCGTTGAAACCGGCGATGATCGGCGGCTGCGTGCTGATCGCGCTGGCCGTTCCGCCGATCCTGATGGGATATGACGGGCTGGGTTTCATGGCCGAAAACATCGCCGCGGCGGCCTTGTTGTCGGCGACCGCCTACGAATACTGGCGCGGCCGGGCGGAAGCGCCGGGCCCGATCCTCGGGTTGTCCGTGCTTTATGGCGTCGTCGCGTTCGGCTTCGTGCTGTGCGCCGGGGTCTTGATCTGGGATGGAAAGCTTGTGCTCGGGCAGGCGCCGCAGAACTGGGCGGAGGACGTGTCGCTGGCGGTCAACATTGCCGGCATGACCGGCATAGGTGCGTTGTCGCTGGCTCTCAACCACTGGCGCGCCGCCGGCAAGCATCGCAACGAAGCGCGCACCGATTCCCTCACCGGTCTGCTAAACCGCCGCGCCGTATTCGATCTGCACAGCCCGGTTCCGATGCGGCAGTTCTCGGCGGTGATCGCCTTCGATCTCGACGACTTCAAATCGATCAACGACCGTTTCGGCCACGCCGCCGGCGACAGCGTGATCCGCAGCTTCGCCGAGGAACTGTCGAAAGCTGCCGGGCGCGCCGACAGCGCGGCGCGGCTTGGCGGCGAGGAGTTCGTGCTGGTCGTGTCGCGCACCTTGCCCGAGCGCGCGGAGCAGCTTGCCGAGCGCATCCGCGCAAATTTTGCCGCCCGCCAGATCGACACTGACCAGGGCATTCTGGCCTGCACGGTCAGCGCCGGCATTGCCTTCGGCACGGAGGCGGGCGCCAGCTTCGAAAGCGTGCTGCGGCTGGCCGACAAGGCGCTCTACTCGGCCAAGAGCAAGGGGCGCAATCAGGTGGCCATGCGGCACGTCCGGCTGGTGAAGTAGCCGCGTCCTATTCCCCCTCGTCCGAGCGATAGCCGGCTCGTGCCGCACCGTCCCACGGCGTTGTATGGTTGTCGATCCGCATCTGGAAAACGAAATAGGTGGGCGAGCAGAAACCCACACCCTTGATCTTCTTGACGCCCGGCGTGTCGGGCGGGAACTGCTGGCACATATAGTCCTCGCGGCAAAACATCTCGGCGGAGCAGGTCGGTCGATTGCCGCGCACCACCGCGCCGCCAAGGCACTGGTCGAAATTGTTGGTGGCGACGCAGAGATCGAATTTCTTGCCGCCGGCCAGGCCGCAGATCTCGCTGGGTAGCGGCTGGCCCGCCCTGAAGGCAGCGAAAGTCCGGTCGCGGTCGTCGCAGGCGCGGTAAGCGAGCCCGCCCGGCACGCCGATCTTGGGCGGCCGGCAGGTGTAGCCCGTGCGCGAGATCGTCTTGTCGAAGGCGGCGAACTGCCCGGTGATGTTCATGCGGTCGTTGAAGGGCCGGCTCTGATCCGTGGCGATCTCGCCCGCCATGCAGGGATGGCCTGAAAACATCTTTGGCGAACTTTGCGGCAGCAGGCATTGCGCCAGCCGAAAACGGCCGTCGGAGGTTCCGGCGAGCGGCGTGCAGACGGTGCCGGCGCCGCAACTCCAGCTATCGCCGAAATTTTTCGCCTCCTCCGCCATCATGCACGGCATGGCTGCGCCCGCCGTTTCATACGCCGGCTTGCCGGCCGACCAGTCGGCCGGCGGCGCGGCGGATAGCGGCCGGAACCGGTTCGGCTCCGCTCCACTCGCCACCGCGGCAAGATAGGCCGTGCGGCGCGGCAACTCCGCGTGCAGATGCGGCGAGATGCCTACCTCTATGCTGTTCAGCGGCGACGTCGACGCATCGTCCAGCCCGATGACATGGAATCCAGCCGTCGAACCGGACTGATGGCAGCCCTGGCAAGCGCCGTTGTCGAGACGGTCAAGCAGCGCCTCCGGCGAACGCACCAGCCGGCCGGCCGAGAAGTCGGGGCGGGAAAAATCCGCCGGTTGGAACAGGCCGGAGAACGGATGGTTGACGGCGCGCGCGCTGCCGAAGGTCGAATAGGACACGACTTTTCGCGCCAGGAACCGCTCAGGGATTTCGTAGACGCCGGTGTCGATGGCCGAAACGTTCTGCAGGACATAGTCCGCCAGCGCGGCCTTCAGCCCGGCATCGGCCAACAACCGCGCGGTGTCGACCGTGTTCTCCAGCGGCACCTCCGAAGCAGCGTCGCCCTTCACGGCGAAGATGCGCATGAGATAGGCCGCCTGGCCGCCGAATTCGGTTTCCTGGCCCGAGGGGAAGCGCACCACCTGGGCGTTCACCTCGAGCTGGCGAAACGTCAGCGCGTCGCGCTCCAGCGGCCCGCCCACCAGCCAGCCGATGTCGGCGGTCTCGTCCAAGCCCGGCGTCCAGCGCGCGGCGACGCCCTGGCACGAACCGTCGGCGTCCGGCGCAATGTCGAACACCGCGTTGAGATTGAACGGCAGGCGCGACGCCAGCACCTTGCCCTTGCCGTTCTTGCGAAAGGCGTAGGCCAGCCGGTAGACGAAGCGCGCCTCGCCGCAGCCGGTGCTGCCCTTGAGCGCAAGGAAGTCGCGACGGTCGACGCGGTTGACGACGCCCACCAGCCGGAAGGCCGCCGCCTTGGTCTTCAGCCAGCGCATGTCGATGATGCGCCCGACATTGCCGTCGGTGACTTCAAAAAGCTGCCGGCCGCCCTCCTTCATCTCGGCCCGCAGCGCGCCGACGTCGGCGCCGATCGTGTCGACGATCGACTTGTAGGCCGGCGCCTCGCGATAGAGTGTTTCGAGATCGGCGGCGCCTTTTTTGCCGAACAGATCGCCAAAACCGTAGCCGCGCTCCTCCAGCCGGGCGAGCAGTCCTCTGTCGTCCAGGAAAAGCACCGACCCGCCGGCAAATGCCGGCATCATCGTCGCCAGTAGAAGAACAAGAACGGCAAGACTTCTGGCAGGCATGAATCCCCCTGGCGGCCCGCCGCGAGTCTAGCCGAGATTTTCGGGAGCGTGCAGGTCGCGCAGCACTGGCGGCAGTGCCTGCGGCAAATCCTCGGCGATCAGCCCGGGCCCGAAACGTTTTGCAGCCTCGGCATGCATCCAGACACCGGCGCAGGCAGCCTCGAAGGCCGGCATCTTTTGCGCCAGCAGGCCGGCGACGATGCCCGACAGCACGTCGCCGGAGCCGGCCGTCGCCAGCAGCGGCGTACCGTTGGTGTTGATGGCTGCGCGTCCGTCCGGCGTGGCGATCACCGTGTCCGGTCCCTTGTAGATGATCGTGCCGCCGATCCTTTTGGCCGCAAGCCGGGCACGTTCCAGCTTCGACGGCACCTTTTCCTCGGAAATGTCCGGAAACAATCTTTGGAACTCGCCCTCATGCGGGGTGATCACCAGTTCGGCCGGCCGGCCGCCCGGCGGCGGCAGCAGATCGGGCACGCGGGCGAGCGCGGTGAGCGCACTGGCGTCGATCACCACCGGCGCGGGATGCTCCCAGCGTCCAAGCAGCCGGAACAGGCTTCGCGCCGTCTCGGCGTCGGGCGACAGGCCGGGGCCGTAGACCAGCGCCGCCGGACGCCGCTCCGCCAGGAACGCCAGCACCTCGCCGACGGTGTCGGCCTTGCGCTGCATGATCGAGGTGAGGTGCGCGGCGTTGACAGCCAGCGCCTCCAGCGGTGAGAGCAGCGTTACCGCCCCCGCCCCGGCGCGAGCGGCGGCCATGGCCGACAGCCGCGCGGCGCCGGTCGCGGTGGCGCCACCGCAGAACACCGCGACATGCCCGCGCGAATATTTGTGGGCGTCGACGCCGGGGCTGGGCAACGACCGTTGCCACAGCGCCGGTCGGTTCTCGAAGCAAGCGGCACCCACCGATGCGACGATCGTGTCAGGGATACCGATGTCGGCGACCACGACCTCGCCGCAGGCAAGTTTTCCGGGAAGAAGCAGGTGCCCCGGTTTCGGGCGCACGAAGGTCACGGTGACCGCGGAGCGAAACGCCGCGCCCAGAATTTGTCCGGTCGCGCCGGAAACCCCGCTCGGCAGGTCCACGGCGACCACCGGCAAGCCCATCTGGTTCGTCAGATCGATGGCGCGCCGCACATTGCCGTCGGGCGCGCGCGCCAGCCCGGCGCCGAACAGCGCGTCGACGACGATCGTCCCGGGCATGGGCGAGAACGCCGCGAGAGGCTCTGCGGCGACCGTGCATTCGGCTGCGGCCAGCGCGGCATCCGATCCGGCGCGCGGCGGGCCGTCGGCAAAGACCGCAACCGCGGCGCCCGACCGTCGCAGCAGTTCGGCCGCCACGTAACCATCGCCGCCATTGTTGCCCGGACCGCAGAGCACGTCGACCCGTGTCACGCCGGCGAGACGCGAAAACACCGCGTCCGCCACCGCCGCCCCTGCCCGCTTCATCAGCGCCAGCCCGTCGAACGGGCCGGCGGCAATTGCGCGGCGGTCGCATTCGGCCATTTCGTCGGGTGTCAAAACTTCAAGCGCCATTGACTGCTCCGGCCGGTTCGGTGTCGGATAGCACAGGAGGAGCAGCGAACGAAGCGCGAGGGGCGCCTGCCTAATTTCTAGGCAAAAAACCCAAAATATAGGCTGATTAAAAATTAGTCATCCGGCCATATTGGCCGTAAAGGCAGCAACCTGAGAACGCGGCGCGATGAGTCGAGGCCGGTTGATAGGACTTGCTCGGAAATGAGACGCATCGGCGATACCGCCGATAACTGGCACGGAACGTGCTTAGGGTGTCGGGTAAGCGGGCCGGCGAGTTCCTTGCCCTTTGACTGGAGGCCGAAATCAAAATGAAGAAGATTGAAGCGATCATTAAGCCGTTCAAGCTCGACGAGGTGAAGGAAGCGCTTCAGGAAGCGGGCCTGCAGGGCATCACGGTCACCGAGGCAAAAGGGTTCGGGCGGCAGAAAGGCCACACCGAACTCTACCGCGGCGCCGAATATGTGGTGGACTTCCTGCCCAAGGTGAAGATCGAGGTGGTGCTGGGCGACGACGCGGTCGAAGGCGCAATCGAGGCGATCCGCAAGGCGGCGCAGACCGGCCGCATCGGCGACGGCAAGATCTTCGTCTCCAACATCGAGGAAGTCATCCGCATCCGCACCGGCGAGACCGGCATCGACGCGATCTGAGCGCCGGGCGTCAGACCTTTTCGAAATCTATTCTTTCAAAACGTCAAATCAGGGAAAACGCCACATGACGACAGCCAAAGACATCATGAAGCAGATCAAGGACAACGACGTGAAATTCGTCGACCTGCGCTTCACCGATCCGAAGGGCAAGCTTCAGCACGTCACAATGGATGTCGCAGAGGTTGACGAGGACATGTTCGCCGATGGCGTCATGTTCGACGGTTCCTCGATTGCCGGCTGGAAGGCCATCAACGAAAGCGACATGGTTTTGATGCCCGACACGGACACAGTCCACATGGACCCGTTCTTCGCGCAGTCGACGATGGTCGTTCTGTGCGACATCCTCGACCCTGTCTCCGGCGAGTCCTACAACCGCGACCCGCGCGGCACCGCCAAGAAGGCCGAGGCCTACATGAAGGCGGAAGGCGTCGGCGATACCATCTTCGTCGGACCGGAAGCCGAGTTTTTCGTGTTCGACGACGTCAAATACAAGGCAGATCCCTACAATACCGGCTTCAGGCTCGACTCGACTGAACTGCCGTCCAACGACGACACTGACTACGAGACCGGCAATCTCGGCCACCGGCCGCGCGTCAAGGGCGGCTATTTCCCGGTTCCGCCGATCGATTCTGCCCAGGACATGCGCTCCGAGATGCTGACCGTGCTCGGCCAGATGGGCGTGCGCGTCGAGAAGCATCACCACGAGGTGGCGGCCGCCCAGCACGAGCTCGGCGTGAAGTTCGACGCGCTGGTGCGCAACGCCGACAAGATGCTGATCTACAAATACGTCGTGCACCAGGTTGCCAACGCCTACGGCAAGACGGCCACCTTCATGCCGAAGCCTATCTTCGGCGACAACGGATCGGGCATGCATGTTCACATGTCGATCTGGAAGGACGGCAAGCCGACCTTCGCCGGCAACGAATATGCCGGCCTTTCGGAAAACTGCCTGTTCTATATCGGCGGCATCATCAAGCACGCCAAGGCGATCAACGCCTTCACCAATCCGCTGACCAACTCCTACAAGCGGCTGGTGCCGGGTTATGAAGCGCCGGTGCTGCTCGCCTACTCGGCGCGCAACCGCTCGGCCTCCTGCCGCATCCCCTTCGGCTCGTCGCCGAAGTCGAAGCGCGTCGAGATCCGCTTCCCCGATCCGGGCGCGAACCCGTATCTGGCGTTCGCCGCGCTTCTGATGGCCGGCCTTGATGGCATCAAGAACAAGATCCATCCCGGCCAGCCGATGGACAAGGATCTCTACGACCTGCCGCCGAAGGAGTTGAAGAAGATCCCCACCGTGTGCGGCAGCTTGCGCGAGGCGCTGCAGAGCCTCGACAAGGACCGCGGCTTCCTGAAGGCCGGCGGCGTCTTTGACGACGACCAGATCGACGCCTATATCGAGCTGAAGATGGCCGAGGTCATGCGCTTCGAGATGACCCCGCACCCGGTCGAGTATGATATGTATTATTCAGTGTGAGGCGAGAGCTTCGCTGATAGCCGCTCAGGCGGACAAATGGCCCCGGTGGAAACGCCGGGGTTTTTTGTTGCGGGTTGGCGGCCGATCGACAACCGCCTGCGCCATGCCCCTTGACTAAGTTGTCCCCGAAGTGTCGGGGCGTGGCGACCGCCTTTGCCCGCGCGTGACATTGTCGGCGATCAGGTTGGCGACCTGTCCAGGATGGGTCGAGATCATGAAATGCGCTGCACCGCCGATCGCCTTGAACGTCGCACCCTCGATCGACACGCTGACAAGGCCGTTGGCACGGCAGATGGCAGGGTGGCTGCTGCCGCCGACGACCACGGAGACGGGAACATCGATAGCCGCCAGCGTTTCCGGCGCCAGCGGGTGATCGTACGCACTCGCCCAATCGAGCATGTTGACCAGCGTCGTCTCGACGGCATAGGCGCGGACTTTCTCCGGCCAGGACGCATAGGTCCCCTCGCCGCCGTAGAAGTCGATCATCATACGGATCGCCTCCCGGTCACCGCCGCGATAGGCGGCGAAATAGGCGTCGGTCATGTCGCGGAACGCGCGATAATGCGCGTGCTCATGACAATGGCGCAGCAGGGAGGGCAGCGGCGCCTCCAGCACCGTCAAGCTGGCGATCTTCACGCGCTTGCGCGTGGCGACAATCAGCGCCACCGCGCCGCCGAAGGAGTGGCCGACGAGATGCACTTGGCCACCGGCCCTGCCGACGACAGCCTCCAGCATCTCGACCTCGCGCAACACGGAAGAATCGCTTTCGGTCCGCCGCTCCGCGGTCGCGCCATAACCGAGCAGGCTCGTCGTCACGAAACGGAAGCTGCCGTCAAGCACCTTCATTACCGGGCGCCAAGCCGCGCCGGTGCTGCACGATCCGGGCACCAAGACGAGCGTCGGACCCGACCCGCGCTCTTCATATTCGATGTGTCGGTGCGCTTCCTCGATCATGTCGTGCTCCACAGGACGGCCTTTGCCCGCACGAACACGTCTTGTAGGAGGCGGCTGTTGCGGGACGACGCTGCAAGGGTGCCCATACTGGAAACGGCCCGGTTACAGACGAGGCCGACAGCAGCGACGGCGGCCATCGGGAAGCAACGGAAAATCGACCACGACGAATCAGCCGCTAACAGATACGCGACCGATCCGCCTCAAGGGCCGCTCCTTCATGGCGCTGACGCTTTCGCCGGAACTGCCGTCGATGGATGACTCACGAGGCTCGACGATCTAGCAGTGCGCCCGACCGGCTTCTTCCTCGGGCGGCCGGTGGTGCTCGACGTCGACAATCTCGACATCAACCGGTCGCAACTGACCGAGCTGCTCGCCGCGCTCGCTAGGCGTAACGTCTGGGCTGATGGGCGTCGAGGGCGCGCGGCCGTCGCTGCTCGGCCCCGGCATGCCCCCAACGCTGCGCGACGGCGGACCGCATCCGAGGGTCCTGGAGGCAGGCCGCCCTGCTCACACCACCACGAAGTCGGCCGCCGTCAGCGCCGGCGATCCGATGATCGTGGCGAAGCGGACATTGCCGAATACAGTGCCGGAGCCGTCGGCATCGTAGAGAAGCGCTCCCGTGTCGGAATTGTAGATAATGCGGTCGTCGGCGTCCTTGACCCCCGTGGCCGTGTCCTTGAACGCGACCGGATCGAGCGTGCCCAACCCCGCCAGCGCCGTGAAGATCGCATCGTCGAGCTGGATCGTGTCGTCGGCGACAACGAAATCGGCGATGCGGACGATGTTGGTGGGCCCGAGCGCCGTCGAGAAGCGGAAGTTGTCCGCCCCGCCCATGCCGTACAGCAGGTCCTCGCCGCCGCCGCCGTCCAGCGTGTTGGCGCCGTCGTTGCCGCGGACTAGCTGGACAAGCTCGTTGCCGGTCAGGTCGACCGCGTTGGTGCCCAGCAGCGAAGTGGTGTTCAGATATTCGACATGGGCTCCGGCGGTCAGCACGAAGTCCACCGCCGCGCTCACCCGGTCGGCGCCTTCGCCGTCGAGTTCGACGATTACGTCGCCGAAATTGTAGACCTGGAAACCGTCGTCGCCCTCGCCGCCGATCAGCGTATCGGCGGCGCCCGCGCCGCCATCATGCAGAATGTTGTCGCCGTCATTGCCGCGGATGGTCTGGGCGAACCGGTTGCCGGTCAGGTTTACCGAATAGGTGGCGTTCAAGGAGGTGGTGTTGAGCAGTTCGACATGGACGCCCTTGGCGAGCACATAGTCGACGCCGGCAGCGACCCGGTCGGTGCCTTCGTCGGCCTTCTCGACTATGACGTCGGCGGAATTGTAGACGACATAGGTGTCGTTGCCGGCGAGGCCGGCCATCTTGTCGGCGCCACCGACGCCGCCGTCATGCAGGGTGTTCTTGCCGGCATTGCCGACGATGGCCTGCGACAGAGTGTTGCCCTTGAGGTCGATCGCCGCCTTGCCGGTCGACGAATTGGTCGACAGGATCTCGATGTCGTCGTCGGTCGAAAGCGCGAAACTGACTAAGGCGGCAACTCGGTCGGCGGCGCCGTTGCCGGCCGTCTCGATGATCGAGTCGCCGGCATCGTCGACGAAATAGAGGTCGCTGCTGATGCCGCCAGCAAAGATGTTGTCGATGCCGGCGGTTCCACGCAAAATGTCGCCGTCGCTGTCGAGGCCGGCTACGGTGACGGTCACCGTGGCGGTGTCGCCGTCGGCCAGCGTGTAGGTAAAACTGTCGTCGCGGATGATGTCGTTGGCGCCCGAGGCAGAATCCGCCAGATCGTCGAAGGCGCCATTGGGGTTGTAGCTGAAGGTGCCGTCGGCATTCATCGTCAGCAGCGCGCCCGACGCCAGCGTTGTCGCGACGCCATCGGTAAAGGCCGCGCCGTTCACCAGCGCCACGGTGAGCGCCGAATCGGGATCGGTGTCGAGGCCGGAGCCATTGTTGCCGAAGACGCTGCCGCCGCCGATCGCCGTCGCCTCGTCGGTGACAAAAGCGTCGTCCTGCGCAACACCGGGGTCGTCCACCGCATTGACGGTCAAGGTGAAGGTCTGGCCCAGTGTCGTGCCGCCCACGCCATCCGAGACCGAGAAGCCGAATGAGGCGGAGGTCGTCTCGCCGCCATTGTGGGTATAGGAAATCAGATTGGCGTTGATGTCGGCCTGGGTGAAGGTCGAATTCAATCCAAGCGCCACGCCGTTGCGGAACAGCGTGCCGTTGGTCACGACCGAGGTGACCGTATAGGTGATCGCCGCATCGCCCTGTTCGGCGTCGTTGAAGTCCAGCAGGCCGGCGCCGATCGTCCCCGAGGCGCCTTCCGCAAGCGTCAGGCCCAGATTGGCTGCGACCGAGGGAGCGGTGTTGGCCGTCGCCGTGGTGAAGTTGAGGAACTGCGCATCGGTGATGCCGACACGCTGGAGCCCGTCCAGCCGGCCGAAGGTCATTCCGTCGGCGTCGACGATCGCCCCGGCCTCGAACTGCAGGTAGTAACCGGTGCTGCCGGCAAGCGTGGTGGCGAAGTCGATGGTGAGGGTCGCCGTGCCCGACCCCGTCACCCGCGCGTCGTTGCCGGCAAAGCTCTCGACGATGGCATTGTCGGACACGCGGCGAAGCGTGATGTCGCCAGCCCCGGTGAAAACGGCTTCGTTGAAGGTGAGGGTGACGTTCGCGCTCGTCGAGACCGAGCCGGCATTGTCGGCCGGCGTCGAGGAGACGAGGCGGGGCGGGGCGCCGTTCTGCGTATAGGTGGAGTGATCGCCCGCGCGGTAGAGCAGGATGTCGATGTCGCCGTCAGCGTCGAAGTCGGCGATCTCCATATTGTTCGGACCCACGGCCGGGATGAAGGCAAGTCCGGCGAATGGCGTCGTGGAGAGGTCGGTCGTCAGCGTGTAGCTGCCGCTGCCATTGTTGCGATAATAGGCCTCGGCGCTGCCGTTCCAGAACAGCATATCGACGTCGCCGTCGCTGTCGAAATCGCCGACGACGGTCGTGGTGGGGTCTGAGCCGTTGGTCGACAGTGCAGCGAAAGGCGAAGCCTGCTGGCTGTAGCTTCCCCCATTGTTTCGCAGATAGACGAACTGATCGGTATCGCCCCTGAAGAAGAGGATGTCCTGGTCGTTATCGCCATCGAAATCCGCAACCCGCGTGCTCTCCGGGCCCCAAGCGGGGACGGGGACGCCCGCGAAAGGCGTCAGGGACATGTCGGTGATGCTGGTAAACGCGCCCGAGCCGTTGTTGCGGTAGTAGATTTCCTGGGTCCCGTTCCAGGCAACGAGGTCGACGTCGCCGTCGTTGTCGAAATCCCCCGGCAGGAAAATATTCTGGGTCGCGCTCGTGAGCCCCGCGAAGGGTGACGTTCCCGCAACGTAATGTGCGCCGTTGTAGGTGAGGTACGTGTGGGTTCCGTTGGCGAAGTAAAGGATGTCGCGGTCGCCATCGTTGTCGAAATCTGCGAGGACCGTATTGGACGGTCCGTAGTTCGGCGCCGCGGACAGCCCCTCGAAAGGCGTCCCGGTCAGATTGGCGAAGTAGGTGAGCGTGCCGTTGCCGTTATTGCGGTAGTAGGCGTCGCCCGAGCCGGTCCAGAAGGAGAGGTCGTCGTCGCCGTCGTGATCGAAATCGCCGGCCAGGAACTGGAAGGTGGTGTTGATCGAGCCGTTGGTCCCTGGGACCAGGTTCGGGAAGAGATCGCCCTCGGTATAAGAAACCGGGAGAAGCCCGGCATAGTCGGCGGCGGTCAGGGCGGATGCTTCTACCGACCCCTGCCGGGTTTCAAGCTCCCAGTCGCCGCCGAGCGCCGCCGCGCCGGTGACATCGTCGGACGCGGCGACGTCGGCTCCCGTCGCCGCCGCGAGCGCGTCAAGGAACTCCCGCCCCGCCTCGCCCCGGCCGACCGCGCAGCCATAGAGCAGAATGTCGCCGGTTTCCGTCAACGACTGTCCGATGCCGGAGAGCGCGTCGGCATGTGCGGCGATGTTGCCGGAGTTCAGCAGGCTGTCGCCGATCAGCAGCGTCCCTTCGTCGCCATGGCTGACGATGTGGATGGCGTCGATGCCGGTGCGGCCGGCGAGCGCCTCGGCGATCTGCGCGATGCCGTCCCGCAAGGGATCGATGACGACGATCTCGGCGCCCGGATCGGCGCCTTCGAGGATGGAGCGAAGGTCGTCGATGCGTCCGTCGACGAAGATCACCTCGTTGCGCGAGCCGGTCGCCGTTGCCACCTGTCCCATCGTTCATCCGCCTCCAAATTATCGCCAGCCCGCCCAGCGCACGGCCGTCTCTTTCATTGTCGGTATCCGTGACCGGAAGGGATACCGGCCAGCCCTCCGCGGACGGAGCGGACGTCAGCCGAATCCCGGACGACAACGGTTGCAGGGTGGAAGAAGAGCAAAGATGACGAGCCCCCCGGCCCCGACGCAATTTTCCGTCTCTACCACCACGAATTGTATTCGCAAAACGAAATATGGATCTGTGAAAGACTAGGGTGTGTTGAGATTCAGGCCAGGCCGAGCCGAAAATGGTGGATTTCGGCGAGGCGATCCGCAACGACGGGCACGAAGGTTGATATGGTTCATCGGCCGAGCGGCCTTAAGGCCCGAAGCACGGCGCCCGCCGAACCGACCCTGACGAGCCGGGGCGGCATCGGTGAAACTTTGCCTGTTCCCCTCGCGCCACACGCCAGGCGCCGCGACTCAGCTATCCTGCCACGATGAAGCTGAGGGAAGCCGGACCGGCTGCCTGACAAAAGCGCGACGCAAGCCTCCGTGGATAAATGCCTTTTTACGACCGAATTCCCACTTCCCGCCCATGTCGGCCCCCGGCGTTAACCATTGGTTAACCATCATGCCCCTACGGATCGAAGCAACGGAAAATTAACCGAGATGAATCAAGCCCTAACAGACACGCGACCGATCCGCCTCAAGGGCCGCTCCTTCCTGGCGCTTACCCTTTCGCCGGAATTGCCGTTCGACGGCTGGCTCGCCCGACTAGACGACCTCGCGGCGCGTTCCACGGGATTCTTCCTTGGACGGCCCGTCGTGCTCGACGTCGACAACCTCGACATCAACCGGTCGCAACTGACGGAACTGGTCGGTGCGCTCGCCAAGCGCAACGTGTGGCTCATGGGCGTCGAGGGGGCGCGGCCATCGCTGCTCGGCCCGGGCATGCCCCCCTCCTTGCGCGGCGGCCGTCCGGCTCCCGACTTCGAGACGCCCGTGACGGAGACGAGCGCCGATGCACGCGACGCAATTCCAAACGGACCTGCCGAGCCGCGGCCCGCGGATATCCAGACGATCCGGCCGGCGCAGTCCATCATCATCCGCGAGCCCGTGCGCTCCGGACAGTCGGTGATTTTTCCGGAAGGCGACGTCACCGTCGTCGGCTCGGTCGCGTCGGGCGCCGAAATCGTCGCCGGCGGCTCGATCCACGTCTATGGCACGCTGCGCGGGCGCGCACTGGCCGGGTCGGTCGGCAATGCCGCCGCGCGCATCTTCTGCCGCAAGCTGGAAGCCGAGCTGCTGGCGATCGACGGCCTCTACAAGACCGCCGAGGACATGGACGCCCGGCTGCGCGGGCAGGCCGTCCAGTTCTGGCTGGAAGGCGACGCCATCGTCGCGGAAGCATTGAACTAGCCGGCAAAAGACCGGGGGACAGGAGAGCGAAATGGCAAAAGTGATCGTTGTTACATCGGGCAAGGGAGGCGTCGGCAAGACCACCTCGACCGCCGCCCTTGGCGCTGCGCTGGCGCAGCGCAACGAAAAGACCGTCGTCGTCGATTTCGACGTCGGCCTGCGCAATCTCGACCTCGTCATGGGTGCCGAGCGCCGGGTCGTCTACGACCTGGTCAACGTCATCCAGGGCGATGCAAAACTGCCGCAGGCACTGATCCGCGACAAGCGGCTGGAGACGCTGTTCCTGCTGCCGGCCTCGCAGACCCGCGACAAGGATTGCCTGACGGCGGAAGGCGTTGAGCGGGTGATGGCCGACCTGAAGCGCCATTTCGACTGGATCATCTGCGACAGCCCGGCCGGCATCGAGCGCGGCGCCACCCTTGCCATGCGCCATGCCGACACCGCCGTCATCGTCACCAATCCCGAAGTCTCGTCCGTCCGCGACTCGGACCGCATCATCGGCATGCTCGATTCCAAGACCGCCAAGGCAGAGGCCGGGGAGCGGGTCGAAAAGCACCTGCTGCTCACCCGCTACGACCCCGTCCGCGCCGAGCGCGGCGACATGCTGAAGGTCGACGACGTACTCGAAATCCTGTCGATCCCGCTGCTCGGCATCATCCCGGAAAGCATGGACGTGCTGCGCGCCTCCAACGTCGGCGCTCCGGTGACGCTTGCCGACAGCAAGAGCGCGCCGGCGATCGCCTATCTCGACGCCGCGCGCAGGCTTGCCGGCGAAGCCCTGCCGATCACCATTCCGGGCGAAAAGCGCGGCCTGTTCAGCAAGTTCTTCGGAAGGAGGGCGGCATGAGCCTTTTCAACTTCTTCAACAAGAAAAGCTCGGCGCCGACGGCGCGCGAACGCCTGCAGGTGCTGCTCGCCCATGAGCGGGCGTCGGTCGGGCATTCCGATCTCGTGGCGAAACTCAGGGAGGAAATCCTCGCCGTCATCGCCAAGCATGTGCAGATCGACCAGGACAAGGTGAACGTCAAGATGGACCGCGGCGAGAAGGTCTCGACGCTGGAAGTCGACATCGAGATCCCGCTGAACGCGGGCGCGCGGGCGGCCTGACGCCGCCCGCTCCAGCGGCGGGCGCGTTTGCCTGACCGACAGAACGAAAGGAGACGAGCATGACCCGATTGGCACTTCTTCAGCGGCTTCAAGAACTCCAGCAGACGCCGAAATTCCAGAACCGCGACATCTGCGCGGTCAGCGCGATGCTTTCCAAGGAAGCGCTGGCAAAACACGTGGAGGTTTGCGAGGCCGCCGCCGCGGCATCCGCGCGGTCGGCCCCCAACCTGCAATAGGGCCGAGCGCCCACACCGCGCCGCACTCGGTCGACCGGTCAAACCAAGGCCAGCCAAGGGCGTGCCGCCCGTCTTGCGCGCGGCAGTCGCAAAAGCATCAATTCAGCGCCTTGACCAGCCAGAGCGACAGGACCGGAAAGGCGGTCAGGATGACCAGGCGGATCAGGTCGGCGATGACGAAGGGAATGACGCCGCGATAGGTGCGTGTGATCGGCACGTCGGCGGCGATCTTGTTGATGACGAAGACGTTGAGGCCGATCGGCGGCGCGGCAAGCCCGATGCCGACGACGACCAGGACCAGTATGCCGAACCAGATGGCGACGTCCTCCTGGCTCATGCCTAAATCCAGCGTCAGCACGATCGGCATGAAAACCGGCAGGGTGAGCAGGATCATCGCCAGTTCGTCCATCACCGCACCGAGCAAGATGTAGATCGCCAGCATGCCGCAGATGACGGCGTAAGGCGCCAGTCCGGCTTCGCCGATCATCGCGGCCAGAGCGGTCGGCATTTGCGTCAGGGCCAGGAACGCGCCGAAAACTTCCGCGCCAAGCAGGATCAGGAAGATCATGCCGGTCGTCTCGGCGGTCTGCAGGAACGCCGCCTTGATGCGCTGCGTGTCGAGGCTGCGCTGGACCAGCCCGATGAGAAGCATGATGGCGGCGCCGACCGCGGCGCCCTCAGTCGGGGTAAACACCCCTCCGTAGATGCCACCGACCACGATGATGGCGATCCCGGCGGCTGGAATGATGGCATAGTCGACGGCGACCAGCAGCAGGCCCAATATGCCGATCAGGATAGCGCCGACGGCATTGGCTTGGCCGGTGGACCACAAGGCGACGGCCGCGACCATCATCAGTATCCCGAGAGGGCGAGCCCATTTCGGGCGCGGCGTCGCCGGCGGCGGCGCAATCTCCGGCGGCGGCGCGAGCTGCGGATTGCGCCGCACCGCGACCGCGATGGCGACGCAGTAGAAAATCGACGCCATCAGGCCCGGGATGAGAGCCGCCTGGAACAGCTTTGCGATGTTCTGCTCGGTGGTGATGGCGTAGATAACCAAGATCACCGATGGCGGGATGAGGATGCCGAGCGTGCCGCCGGCAGCGATCGTGCCGGTGCCGAAGCCGTTGTCGACCCTCGTGCGGCGCAGTTCGGGCAGGGCCGCCCGGCCGAATGTCGCCGTGGTCGCGACCGAGGAGCCGCAGATTGCGCCAAAGCCCGTGCAAGCGGCGATGACCGCCATCGGCATGCCGCCCTTCACCCGTCCCAGCCGGCGTTCCGCCACCTTGAACAGGGTCGCGGCCATTCCGGACCGCTCTGCCAGCGCCCCCATCAGGATGAACAGCGGGATGACGGAGAGCGTGTAGCTGGCGAACTGGCTGTAGGCGTTGGTGCGCAGATAGTAGATCAGCGCATGCGCGCCGTTGAGCTGGGCGTAACCGACAGCACCGACGACCAGCATCGCCAGCGCAATCGGCATGCGGATCGCGATGAGCACCAGCAGGGCGACGAAGCCGAGAAGGGCAATGGCAAACCCGCTCATCGCCGCCCTCCGATCTTGATAAGCGCGGTGGCGACGGCGATCAGGCAGGCCAGCCCGGCGAGCACGGCACAGACCAGGTAGACGGGCCAGACCGGCCACGGCAACTGAACCAGCGTGGCACCGTACTGGCGCGCCTCCATGCCGCCGGAGTACAGGCCCCAGGCGAAGAAGCCAAGGAATCCAGCAAGCACGAGGTCCCAGACACCATCGATGACGGCGTTCAACCGGGCCGGCAGGCGCGACGTGAAGGTGTCGACGGCGATGTGGCCGCTGCGTGCCTGCGTGTAGCCGAGGAAGGCAAAGACGGCGACGCCGACCCCGATCTCGACCATTTCGTAGTCGGCAGTCACCGGGCTGTTGAACAGCCAGCGACCAACCACGCTGACCGTCACCAGGCATGCGGCCAGGCAGATCAGTATGCCGCCGATGACGGCCAGCCCGGCTGCCAGCCTGTCGGCCAGTCCCAGGCGGGGGCCGTCAGGCGGTCCCGCCACGTCCGACACATCCATGCAATACCCCGCAAGCAGGAGTCAGAAGATCGCCGGCGCAACGGCGCGACGCGCGATTCTCAGGCGGCAGAGTATTTCGCGATCAGTTCCTGCGCCGTCTTGATCAGCGCATCCCCGTCCAGCCCCTTGGCCTTGACGCCCTCGACCCACTTGACGTGGACGGGCTTGGTCGCCTCGACCCAGCGCGCCTTCTCCTCTTCTGAGATCGAGCTGATGGTGCCCTTGCCACCGGCTTCGACCTTGGCGCGGACTTCGGCGCCAACGGTGTCCCACATCTCGCCGGCGAGCTTGGCAAACGCCATGCCGCTGTTCTTGTCGAGGACGGCCTTGAGATCGTCCGGCAAGCCCTCGTAGCGCGCCTTGTTCATGGCGAGGAAGAAGGTCGTTGTGTAGAGTGTCGGCGATGCTGGTATCTCGGTATGGAACTTGGTCAACTCGTCGACCTTGACCGACGGCACCACCTCCCACGGGATGACGCAGCCGTCGATGGTGCCCTGCGCCAGCGCTTCCGGAACCTGCGGTACCGGCATGCCGACCGAGGTGGCGCCGAGCGCGGTCAGCGCCTCGCCGGCCAGCCGCGTCGGATTGCGCAGCTTCAGCCCGGCGAGGTCCTCCATTTTGGCGATCGGCTTGTTGGTGTGGATCAGGCCGTGATCGTGGGCCCAGAAGCACAGGATCTTTGTGTCGGCCGTCTCTTTCGCCAGGTGGGTCTCACCATACTCCTGGGCGGCAGGCGCATTGGCCGTCGCATTCCGGGCGGCGATGAACGGCAGTTCGAACACCTCCGTCGACGGGAACCGCCCCGGCGTGTTGCCGGGCAAGGTCCAGACTATGTCGACGACGCCGTTGGCCGCCTGGTCATAAAGCTGCGGCGGCTTGCCGCCGAGCTGCATGGCCGGAAAGATCTCGATCTTCAGCCTGCCCTGGCTATTTTCCTCGATTGTCTTCGTCCACGGCACCAGCAGCTTTGCATGGACGTTGGAGACCGGCGGGAGGAAGTGGTGCAGCTTGAGCGTCACCGTCTCCTGAGCGCGGGCCGGACCGGACCCGAGCAGTGCCGGCGCGGCCAGCGCCGCGCCTGTGGATGCCATGAATGCACGTCGCGAAAGTCCCATCGTCTCCTCCCTGGAACATGGCGTCACTCTGGGTGACTGATCGTTGGATTGCCCTGTCTTCCGCACCGAGGCGGCTTTCCCGCTTGGGATACCCGCGCCGGACCTCCTCATGCCCGGTATTCGATTCCGCTTTGATCTGCCGACCGAAGCGACACGTCAACCGATTCGAAAGTCGGGCAAAACCTCGGCCATTACAACGCCTTTCTCACTACACTGCATCTTACTTCACAGGTTAATTACTTCTTTTGGCGGGTCAAGTGCCCCTGTTGGCGCTTGTCTGGCCCGCGGCCACTTGGGCAAGCGCCAACCTCCGTCCCATTCGGAACCGCGATGACCGGCCCCGAGCATGGCCCGGAAGCCCCCAACATCCCCATTCTTGCGGCGGTACGGCGCGGGCGGTTCGCCGCAACAAAAAGCCCGGCGGATCGCTCCGCCGGGCTCGTTCAAAACCGGGTGCGGCTGCGCTTACGCAGCGGCCTTCTTTGCCGATTCGATCGGCACTTCCGAGATCGTCTTCAGAACCTGCGAGGCGATCTGGTAGGGGTCGCCCTGGCTGTTGGGGCGGCGATCCTCAAGATAACCCTTGTAGCCGTTGTTGACGAAGGAATGCGGAACGCGGATCGAGGCGCCGCGGTCGGCCACGCCGTAGGAAAACTTGTTCCACGGCGCGGTCTCGTGCTTGCCGGTCAGGCGCTTGTCGTTGTCCGGGCCGTAGACGGCGATATGGTCCATCAGGTTCTTGTCGAAGGCCGCCATGAGCGCCTCGAAATAGTCCTTGCCGCCAACTTCGCGCATATAGGCAGTCGAGAAGTTGCAGTGCATGCCCGAGCCGTTCCAGTCGGTGTCGCCGAGCGGCTTGCAATGGAACTCGATATCGATGCCATGCTTCTCGCACAGGCGCAGCAGCAGGTAGCGCGCCATCCAGATCTGGTCGGCGGCCTTTTTCGAGCCTTTTCCGAAAATCTGGAACTCCCACTGGCCCTTCGCCACCTCGGCGTTGATGCCTTCATGGTTGATGCCGGCGGCGAGGCAGAGGTCGAGATGCTCCTCGACAAGCTGGCGAGCGATGTCGCCGACATTCTTGTAGCCGACGCCGGTGTAATACGGGCCCTGCGGGGCGGGATAGCCGCTCTCGGGGAAGCCCAGCGGACGGCCGTCCTTATAGAAGAAATACTCCTGCTCGAAGCCGAACCAGGCATCCTCGTCGTCGAGGATGGTGGCGCGGCTGTTGGAGGCATGCGGCGTGACGCCGTCCGGCATCATGACTTCGCACATGACGAGCACGCCGTTGGTGCGCGCCGGATCGGGATAAAGCGCGACCGGCTTCAGCACGCAATCCGAGCTATGGCCTTCGGCCTGCTGGGTGGACGAGCCGTCGAAACCCCACAGCGGCAGTTGCTCGAGCGTCGGAAACTCGGCGAATT
Source organism: Mesorhizobium sp. LHD-90 (assembly GCF_030929505.1). Classification (GTDB taxonomy): domain Bacteria; phylum Pseudomonadota; class Alphaproteobacteria; order Rhizobiales; family Rhizobiaceae; genus Kumtagia. The sequence continues at coordinate 22,836 of NZ_JAVFVV010000008.1, forward strand.
CCTTGATCTGCGTCTTGCCGCGCAGGCTCGGCGTCGGCACGTAGCCGTCGAGCCAGATATATTCGAGCTTGTATTTCGTCATTCCGACCTCTCTAGAACCGTTGCGCCAGCCTCGGCGGCGCAGCCAAAGGTGTCCGGCCGCGACGGGCCGGTCCCGCGTGATTAAAGAGCAATTAACATGCCAACCCACCGGCAGGCGCGGAAAACCAGCCGAAACGCGGCGTCCCGCCGCACGCGAAGCCTCGCGGCGGTGGCGCCGCCTCGCTTTGCGCGGCGCACCAGCCGGAACTTCGCCGGCTTTCAGGACGTTCTCGTGGTTGTGAACCGGATGCCGACAGCGATCCGTCTGGCGTCAAGTTATGCAGAAGTAGATGTCGCCTAAAATACAGGCAAATAATGAAGTTTATAAATGCAGGTTGCCCAAATCGTTGGCAGAGCCTATATAGACTCATATTCAACCTGTCTAGACGAGGACGCAAGCAGGACTCACCGCCATGACGCCGACAATCCAGCGCCAATCCGCCAAGGTCTATACCTTCCCGACGAAGGCCCGCGCGGTAGCGAACCCGAAAAGCTCCCAGGCGAATTCGGGCAAGGTCGTCATGATGCCGCGTGTCGCCAGCCTCGCCTTCGACGCCTGGTATCATCAGGCGGCCATCCAGGAAGAACTGGACGGCAAGCGGTAGGAGTCCGGGGCCCCTGCCCTTCCACCGGCTTCGCGTGCCTAGCCGCACCCCGGCAAGATAGCGATCTGCGTCGAAACGATCGGCTTCTTCAGGCTTCGTTCAGCGCCTCGACCAGTCGCGCGGCCGCAAGCATGTCGCGGCGGCGGGCGGCGCGGCGCGCCATGGCCTCCGAATCCTGGCCCCAGTGCTCGACCTGCCAGTCCTCGTCAACATGGGCGGCCGCCCAGGCCGTCTCTGCGTCGAGTTCGCCCGCCTCCACCGCCAGCGACAGCAGCGCCGATCCGGTCAGCGAGGTCATCAGATGCAGCGCCGCCAGCCGGAACGGTTCGGCGCGGCCGCGCAGATGCAGGCCAATCGCAGCGATCGCCTCGCGCGGCTGCTCGACATGGATGATGCCTTCGGCGAGGTTCAGCCGGGCGCCCAGCGTATCGCGCGCCCAGTCGATCACGCCGTCCCAGGCCTCGTTCTGGCGCGCCACCAGCCCCTCCGGCGCGTCGGCCCGGTAGCAGAGCAGGTCGGACGAGGCGAAGCGCAGGATATCCTCCAGCACGGCGTCGGCCTCGCGCGCCACCCCGTCGATCGCGGTGTTGGCAAGCCGCATCACCGGCATGGCGACCGGATCGATCACCTCCTGCTGCGCGTCGAATTCGTCGGCGACGAGCCGCGCCGCGGCCTCGCTCGGCAGTTCGAGCGGCGCCCGCGCCGGCGTTCGTGCGAGCTTGCCGTCGAGTTTCACGACATGACCCGACGAGCCGGGTTCCACCGCCACCGCGGCGTAAAACCGCTTCGGCAGCGGCGTCTTCATCTGGATCTGGGCGCGGCGCACGGGGTCCGGATCGGAAAGATGCCGGGTGGCGTCGAGGTCGTTCAGCAAATCGCGCATCGGACAGAGTTCCTTCAGGCCAGCAGCGGCATCAGTTCGGCGGGCTCTTGCAGAACGCGTTCCGCGCCGGACAGCATCAGCGCCCGGGCATCGTGATAACCCCAGCCGACGCCGATGGCGCGGGCGCCTGCCGATCGTGCCATCTGCATGTCATAGATGGCGTCGCCGACCACAAAGGTCGAGGCCGGATCGACGCCGGCGAAGGCGCAGCATTCCAGCACCATGGCCGGATGCGGTTTCGACGGGCAATCCTCGGCGGTGCGCACCACCAGGAACGCCTCTCCGAAACCGTGCGTGGAAAACACCGCCTGCACGCCGCGCCGTGATTTTCCGGTCACCATGCCGACAAGGATATCGTCGCGCTTCGCCAGTTCGGCGACGAGCATGGCAATGCCCGGATAGAGCGGCTCCGAAAAATCCGCCTCGCCGCGCATGGCGTGGAAATGATGCTTGTAGCGTTCGGCCAGCGCATCGATGGCCGGGTCGACTTCACGGCCCAGCATCTGCGCGATGGCAAGATTCAGCGTCAGGCCGATGACGCTTTTGGTCGCCGCGAGATCGGGCGCCGCCAGCCCCGCCTCGGCGAAGGCGCGCTCCATGCAGCCATGGATGACCGCCGCGCTGTCGACCAGCGTGCCGTCGCAATCGAACAGGACGAGGCGGGTCATGCCCGGCTCCTCGCCGGCCGGTTGACCAGCACGAGACCCGCGGCGATCAGCCCGAGTGCCAGGAAGATGCGGACCGACAGCGGTTCGTCGAGCAGCACGCCGCCCAGCAGCACCGCAAAGGCGGGCGTGAGGAAGGTGAAGCTCGTCAGGCCGGACGCGGGATAGCGCCGCATCAGCCAGAACCAGACAACATAAGTGAACGCCACCACGAAAACCGCCTGGAACAGCAGGGCGGCTGTCGGCAGGAAAGTCACGTCGCGCAGCATCGGTCCGGCAAAAGGCAGGAGCGGCAGAAACATGAGCGCGGAGACGGCAAGCTGATACATCAGCAGCTTTTCGGCGCTGGCGCGCACCAGCCGCGTACCCTTGATCACCAACGTAGTCGCCGCCCAGCATACGCCTGCGGCGAGGCTCATCAGATCGCCCCGGATGGCCTCCGGGCCGGGCAGGCTGAGCTTGTCGGAGAACACTAGCGCCACGCCGGCGAAGGCCAGCAGCAGGCCGAGCCACTTTCGCACCGACATGTGCTCGCCGAGCAGAAAATGCGCACCGAGCAGCACCCAGAACGGCATGGTGTTGACCATCAGCGTGTTGCGGGCCAGCGTCGTGTAATCGAGCCCGACGAAGATGAGCAGGAACTCGGCGCCGAACAGCATGCCGGCAATGATGCCTGGCAGCAGCGTTCCGTCGCGATCGAACAGCGGGATGCCGCGCCACCGGCACCATCCGAACACCAGCACGCCAGCGATCGCCGAGCGCAACACGGTCAACAGGACCGGGTTGTAGCCGGCATTCGACAGTTTCGCAGCGACGCCGTTCAGGCCCCAGGAGAAGGTCAGGCCGATCATGATGACCACCGCCGCCGTGTCGATGGCGTCGCGGCGGTCGAGGGTTGCGGCGCTCACGCCTCCTCCTCCGCGCTCGCCTCGTCGAAGCCGAGCAGTGCCCAGCTTTGCCGCATATGCGGCGGCAGCGGCGCGGTCACGTCGATCTTTCCACCGCCGGGATGCGGGATGACGATGCGGCGGGCATGCAGATGCAGGCGGTTCTGCATGCCGCCCGGAAAGTCCCAATTGGTATCGGCCTCGAAATATTTCGGATCGCCGATGATCGGGCAGCCGATATGAGCGGCGTGCACGCGCAACTGGTGAGTGCGGCCGGTATGTGGCTCCATCTCCAGCCAGGACAGCGTCTGAGCCGCCTGCTCGACGATGCGATAGTAGGAAACCGCGTGGTCGGCGCCCTTTTCGCCATGGGCCGCGATCCGCATGCGGTCGCCGTCGGCGGTCGGCTCCTTGACCAGCCAGGTCGAGATCTTGTCCTCGCGTTTGGGCGGAACACCCTTCACCAGCGCCCAATAGGTCTTCTTCGCGTCGCGGCCGCGAAAAGCTTCCGCCAGCTTCATTGCCGCCAGCCGGGTGCGCGCCACCACCAGCACGCCCGACGTGTCGCGGTCCAGTCGGTGCACCAGCCTGGGTTTTTCGCCCTTCTTGTTGCGAAATGCCTCCAGCATGGAATCGACGCTGCGGGTGACGCCCGAGCCGCCCTGCACCGCAAGTCCGGACGGCTTGTCGAAAACCAGCACTTTTTCGTCCTCGTAGAGGATCATGCGCGACAGCGCCTCGGCGTCGTCCACCCCGCGCAAGGTCTTCTGCGTCAACGGCGCGCCCTTCTTGTCGACCTCCAGCGGCGGGATGCGGACGGTCTGGCCCGGTTCGATGCGGGTGTCGGACTTTGCGCGAGCGCCATCGACGCGCACCTGGCCGGAGCGCAACAGCTTTTGCAGATGGCCGAAGCCGAGGCCGGGATAATGCGTCTTGAACCAGCGGTCGAGCCGCATGCCCGCCTCGCCGTCCTCGACCTTGATCTGTTCAACACCTGCCATGTCGCGCGTTCCTTTCGGACGGCGACTTAGCATCACGCAAAGCTTCTTGCGAGCCAAAGACCCAGAAAGACGGCAACAAGGGTGCCAATCAGGCTCGCCCCGGCATAGGCGACGGCCGGTCCCATCGCCCCTCGCTCCCACAACACGGCAAAATCCAGCGAAAAGGCGGAAAAGGTGGTGAAGCCGCCGAGGATGCCGGTGGCAAAGAACAGGCGCAGTTCATTGGACGCGTTGAAACGCCGCGCCAGTATCTCGATGAAAACGCCCATTATGAAGCAGCCGACGATGTTGACCGCCAGCGTTCCCCACGGAAACGGGCTGCCCAGCCGCGTCGCCGCCATGTTGACGAGATGGCGAAGCGCGGCGCCGATGCCGCCGCCGACCGCGACAAGGACCAGATGGTACATGCCGTTCACGTGCCTTGGGCTTGGCCGCGCGTCAAGCCGGGGCGCCGGGAGTTCGCCAGCCGCTTCACACGCGCCGCAACAGGCTGAACTGAAAGGCCTGGGTCGCCCCCCATGGCGTGAGGTGGGCGTGACGTCGCTCCCCTGCCAGCACGAATGACGGCCCGGCCGCCGCGGCGAGCGTCGCCGGATCGTAGCGCACGACAGGCAGGCCGCTGCATCTTTCAGGACCGTCGGGTGCGAAAGTCGCGATGATGGCGGCGCCGCCCGGTCGCAACGCCAGGCGTAGCCGCTCGAAATAGGCCGCCTGGTCGGCCGGATCGGTCAGGAAATGCAACGCCGCGCGGTCGTGCCAGACGTCGTAGGCATGGGCCGGCTGCCAATCGGTTACGTCGGCAACGATCCAGTCGACGCTTTTGCCGGCCTTGCCGAGCCTGGCCTTGGCCAGATCCAGCGCCGCGGCGGACAGGTCCAGCACCGCAAGCGATGTAAAGCCTCGCTCCAGCAGGGCATCGACCAGCCGCGCCGCGCCGCCGCCGATGTCGATCAGCGCCGAATCCTTCGTCGCGCCGGCCTCCGCGATGATGTCGAGCGAAATCTGCGGCAGGTCCTCGAACCAGCTTACGCCCGCCTCGCCCTTGGACGCATAAGTCTGTTCCCAATGCGCCCGCCGGTTCGTCTCGCTCATGCTCGTTCGCCCTGGTCGCCAGGCCAGCGTATCATGCTTTGGCCCGCAGGCATTCTGCCGCAAGCGGGCTGCGGCGGAAATCACTATTCCGCGACGAATGCAAAGCGGATGACGACGGCGTCGCCGCCAGCCGGGTCGCCGGATAGATCGAACGCGTGCTCCCGTCGCAGCTTCAGCATGCCAGCGCCCGAATCTCCCCGGCGAAATCACTCGGGCAAGGCGCTGGAAAACCAGAGTTCTGGATAGATCGCCAGCGCGGTCTGGTCCGGCGGGCGCTCCCCGGTTGGGACGATCGATTTGATCTGCCTCGCCACGGTGGATGTCGGCCCGTTGCGGCCGAAGTCGGACGCGCCGGCGCAGCCGATGAACCACGCCGAACCGATGATTTTGGCGGCAAATCCCTGCTCCGTCCGCCTGGCGAGCACGGCAAGCCCCACCTCGTGCGCCGGACGCCAAGGGAAGACGATGCGCCCGCCCGGCTTCAGGGCCGACAGCCAGCACAGTGGCGGCGCGGCGACGCCGGCACTCACATAGACGATGTCCGATGGCGGGATTTCCGAGGTCACCGCATTCGCCGCGACGACCGTCACATTCTCGTATGGTTTCAGGTTGGCCGCCGCGTAGGCCGCGAGCGCGCTGTCGACCTCGAAACCCGTGACCGTTCCATCTGGCCGGACCAGCACGGCAAGCACCGCCGTGTAATAGCCTCCGCCCGTGCCGATGTGGGTGACGGCTTCTCCTGGTTGCGGCGCGACGGCCCCGATCCAGGCGGCGTGCAGAAAGGGCTCGCCATTGTTGATGCCCTTCTCCCGATCGATGGCGACCAGCACGTTCTGGTAGAGGAAGGCCGGATCGTCGCTCGGCGTGGAAATGAGCTGGTCACCCGCCACCACCTGCCAGGGACCGGGCGGTAGGAAAGCCTCACGCCGGACGAGGTCGAAAGCGCGCGCGATGCGCGGATCGTGCGACCCGCTCATCGCCGCCATCTGCCTGGCGTAGTGGGCGCGGACCTCGTCGAGACCGGTTCGCCGTCTGGCCATGCATCGATCATGGCGCAGGCCGGCGGCCATTTCCAGCGGCCACCGGCTTCATCGTGTTGTCGCTATGCGGCCCGGATCATTCCGCGAAGAAGGCGAAGCGGATGACGAACAGCGCCGCTACCAGCCAGGTCGCCGGATGCACCGAGCGCGCCTTGCCGGTGATCGCCTTCAGCACGACATAGCTGATGAAGCCGAAGGCGAGGCCATTGGCGATCGAATAGGTGAGCGGCATGGCCAGCGCCGTCAGCGCCGCCGGGGTCGATTCCGTCACGTCGCTCCAGTCGATGTCGACCAGTTCGTGCATCATCAGCCCGGCGACATAGAGCAGCGCCGGCGCGGTGGCGTAGGCCGGCACCGAGCCCGCCAGCGGCGAGATGAACAGCGCGGCAAGAAACAGGACGGCGATGACCACCGCCGTCAGGCCGGTGCGTCCGCCCGCCTGCACGCCCGACGCACTTTCGACATAGGCGGTCGTGCTGGAAGTGCCGAGCATCGAGCCGGCGACGATCGCGGTGGAATCCGCGAACAGCGCCTTGCCGAGATTGCTGGGTTTTCCGGGCTCGATCAGCCCTGCCCTTTTGGCGACGCCGATCAGCGTTCCAGTGGCGTCGAATACCTCCACCAGAACGAACACCAGGATGACGTGGAAGATGCCGACATGCAGCGCGCCCATCAGGTCGAGTTGCATAAAGGTCGGCGCGAGGCTTGGCGGCGCCGAGAAGACCCCCTGGAACGGGCTGAGACCGAACAGGATCGACAGCACGGTGACCGCCAGAATGCCGATCAGGATCGAGCCGCGAACCTTCAGCGCATCCAGCCCGGCGATGATGAAGAAGCCGAGGATCGCCAGCAGCACTCCCGGCTGATGCAGATTGCCGAGACCGACCAGCGTCGCCGGATTGTCGACGACGATGCCGGCGTTCTTCAGCGCGATGATGCCGAGGAAAAGACCGATGCCGGCAGCGATCGCCGCCCGCAGCGATTGCGGGATGCCGGCGATCAGCCAGGACCGCACGCCGGTGACGGTCAGGATGAAAAAGATCACGCCGGAGATGAATACCGCGCCCAGCGCCTGCTGCCAGGTGAAACCCATGGCGGCGACAACCGTGAAGGCGAAGAAGGCGTTGAGCCCCATGCCCGGCGCCATGCCGATCGGCCAGTTGGCGACAAGCCCCATCACCAGAGAGCCCAGCGCTGCCGCCAGGCAGGTCGCCACGAACACCGCGTTGCGGTCCATGCCGGTCGACGACAATATGTCCGGATTGACGAAGATGATGTAGGACATCGTCAGGAACGTCGTCACGCCGGCGATCACCTCGGTGCGCACCGTCGTCTTGTTCTCGCAGAGTTTGAAAAGCCTCTCCAGCATTTTTGCAGTTCCTCCTCCCGCGCGGGCACTTGCCCGGCGGTGCGATTTCTTCTCGATGGAAAACAGTTTTCGCGCGTCAGCAAGCGGACAACCGCGCCCGCCGAATTCGGTACTGAGGTGGTCAGCGCGAGGATCGCGTGTCGCCGTCAGGGCGCATCGCGCGATCCAGAACATCCTGCGGCCAAGGCGCCGGCGGCGGATGTTTCAACTCCTCCCTATCGCGGCCATGATCGATCCCTCGACCATAAAGTGCAAGACGCCATACCGGCCGGAAATCTTTAAGCAGTTTCAAACCCGCCACGGACAATGGCGCGTGACTTCTTTCGCGTCCTCCGGCACGCGAAATAGCCGTTTCGCGAACGCCGAGGGCCGTTTTTACCGGTTCCGTGAAGCGTGTCGCCGCCTTCGCCAGTGTCCGGAGGCGCATCTTCTTGGAATTGTTCGACATTCCGGACTTCACGGCACCCCGGCAGGGCGGAGTCATGACGCGGGCGCGGCGTGGCGTATCGGAGAAAGCAACGCCGATATTACCTTGATTATGTTTGATATTTCCGTGATCGGCAAGGCGCTTCGAGCAGACTCCCCGGTCGCCATGAACGGGCGTCTGCGCCGCCGGCGCCTACTCGCCCTCGCCGGCGCGTTCGGCCCTCAGTTTTGCCCAATAATCCAGCCTCTTGCGGATTTCCCGCTCGAAACCGCGGTCCGGCGGATCGTAGTATTGTTGCCGGCCCATCTTTTCGGGAAAATAATCCTGCCCAGAAAAAGCGTCCGGCTCGTCATGATCGTAGCGGTATCCGGAGCCGTAGCTCTCGTCCTTCATCAGTTTTGTCGGTGCATTGAGAATGTGTTTCGGCGGCAGAAGCGAGCCATATTCTTTGGCGGCGCGGGTCGCGGCCTTGAAGGCCGTGTAGGTTGCATTGGATTTGGGCGCGGTCGCCATGTAGATCGCTGCCTGCGCGAAGGCCAGTTCGCCTTCCGGCGACCCCAGATAGTCGTAGGCGTCCTTGGCTGCATTGGCGATCACCAGCGCCTGCGGATCGGCCATGCCGATGTCCTCCACCGCCATCCGGACCAGCCGCCGGCCTAGGTAAAGCGGGTCCTCGCCGGCATCGAACATGCGCGCCAGGTAATAAAGGGCGGCATCCGGATCGGAGCCGCGCACCGATTTGTGCAGGGCCGAAATCAGATTGTAGTGGCCGTCCTGCCCCTTGTCGTAGACCGGTGCGCGCCGCTGCACGACACGCTGAATCCCTTCCGCATCAAAGACTTCGCCTGAGTGGGCGGCGCGCCAGACCTCTTCGGCAAGGGTCAGCGCGGCACGGCCGTCGCCGTCCGCCATGCGCAAAAGAACCGCCCTCGCCTCCTCGTCGAGCGGCAGTTTTTTGCCCTCGGTCTCCTCCGCGCGCTTTAGCAGCAGTTCGATGCTGCCTTCATCCAGCGTGTGGAATACCAGAACGCGGGCGCGCGACAGCAACGCCGCATTGAGCTCGAAGGACGGGTTCTCGGTCGTCGCCCCGACCAGGATGACCGTGCCGTCCTCCATGACCGGAAGAAAAGAATCCTGCTGGGCTCGGTTGAAGCGATGGATCTCGTCGACGAACAGCAGCGTCTGGCGACCGTTGGTTCGGCGCAACCTCGCGGTTTCAAACACTTTTTTCAGATCGGCGACGCCGGAAAAGATCGCCGAAATCTGCTCGAATGCAAGATTGGTCTCGCCGGCCAGCAGCCGCGCCACCGTGGTTTTTCCTGTGCCGGGCGGTCCCCAGAAGATCATCGAGCCGAGCGAGCCGGACCGGATCATCCGTGTCAGCGCGCCGTCGGGACCGGTCAGGTGCTCCTGGCCGACGACCTCCGCCAGGTTCTTGGGACGCAGGCGATCGGCCAGCGGCCGGCCCTTTTCCGGCCGCTGCGGCTTATCCTGCGCAAACAGGTCGCTCATCAGTAGCGCAGCATCTGGCGCATCAGCTTGCCGTCGCGCTCGACGGTGAAGCGCCACCAGCGGGTGTCCTGGCCGGCGATCTCCTCCAGTTGCGCTGCACTGGTGATTTTTTCGCCGTTCACCTCACGCACGATGTCGCCGGGACGGAAGCCGAAACCGGCGGCGGGGGAGTTGCGGTTGATGTCGGTGACGATGATACCGGTCGTTTCGGTGCGCATGCCGAGGCGCTGCGCCAGCCGCGGCGACAGGGCGGTCACCTTCGCGCCGGCGAATGGGCTGCGGCCATCGATTGTGACGGCTTCGTTCGAAGCGCCTTCCGGCGCGCGCTCAAGGTTGACCGCGACGATCTTTTCCTCGCCCTTGCTGAGGATCTTAAGGTTGGCGTCGGCGCCGATCGCCTGCGTCGCCAAGCGATACCCGAGCGCGTCCACGTGCTCGATGGTGATGTCGTTCATGGCGAGCACCACGTCACCCGGTTTCAGGCCGGCCTTGGCGGCCGGCCCCCCTTCGGTGACGTTGGAGACGAGCGCACCCGTCGGCACTTTCATGGCGAGCGATTCCGCGATCTGCGCGGTGACCGGCTCGAAAGTCGCGCCGATGAACGGCCGTTCGAAGAAATCCTGGCCATTCTTGGCGGAATTCACCACCGCGCGAACGATGTTGGAGGGAATTGCGAAGCCGATGCCGATCGAGCCGCCGCTGCGGCTGTAGATGGCCGTGTTGATGCCAACCAATTGGCCGGTCATGTTGATGAGCCCGCCACCGGAATTGCCGGGATTGATCGCGGCATCCGTCTGAATGAAGAAGCCGAAGTCCGACACGCCGATATGCGAGCGGGCAAGCGCCGACACGATGCCACTGGTGGTGGTCTGGCCGACGCCGAACGGATTGCCTATGGCCAATACGAGGTCGCCGACCTCCAGCGCATCGGAATCGCCAATCGGAATGACCGGAAAATCGCCGCCGCCGCCGTCGATCTTCAGCACGGCGAGATCGATGGTTTCGTCCTTGAGCAACACCTTGCTCTCGAATTCGCGCCCGTCCGACGTGGCGACCTTCACCTCGTCCGCGTCGCGGATGACGTGATAGTTGGTGACCACGAAGCCGCCCTTGTCGACCAGGACGCCGGAGCCAAGCGACTGCGAGCGGCGCGGCGGACCACCGCCGCCGAAGAAGCGCTCGAAGAACGGATCGCCTTCGAAGGGCGAACGCGCCCTCGCCTGCTGCGAGGCGTAGACGTTGACGACCGCCGGCGCGGTTTCCTTCACCAGCGGCGCGAAGGAAAGCTGAATTTCGGCCCGTCCGAACGGCAGGCGGCGGCCAGGAGGCGCCGGCGGCGGCGGCGGCTCCTCCATGCGCTCCAAAAGGTCGCTAAGCACATCCTTCAGGCCGGGCTCTGCCGGCTTGTCGGGCGCTGGTTTGTCCTGCGTCCAGGCAGGCGCGGCAACCAGCAGCAAAGCGGAAGCCAGAATGGCCATCCAGCCTTTCGGAACCATACGAATCCTCCAGAGGAACGGCCTGATATAGACCCGAAGATTGTGTAAATTGAAAGGCATGGCGACGCGGCGCGGCGCCCGTGCGCCGTTCACGCCTTTACATAGGTGCCGACGTTTTCGTCGAGATATTTGTTGTTGGTCTCGCGGATCGCCGCCGCCGCGTCATCATAGAGGAAAGGCAGGAACGCATAGCGCTTTCCGCGCGTCACCGGCGAGACGGCGTGCAGCAGCGAGCAGGAGAAAACGACCGCCCCGCCGGGCGGCGGCTTGAACGAACGCGGCCCGTACTCCGGAAAACTCACCTGCCCGCCGTCGAAATCCGAATTGAGGTTTATCGACACAGCGAAGCGCCGATGCGCCGTCCCCTTGGTCGTATTGTCGCGATGGGCGCGAAAATGGCCGCCATTGGCGCTGTCGTAGCAAGCGACGATGTAACGTTCCATGCGCGTCACCGTGTATTGGTGAACCTTCTGGATCTCCGGCACCACGCGCCGGATGATCTTCTGGCGCAAGGTGAGCTTTAGCGTCTCATCCTCGATGGTGTAGTCGGCGCGTCGCTTGTGGCGCGCGTCGACCACTTCGACCGTCTTGCCGCCGATCTCGCGCATGAAACCCGATTCTGTGCCTCCGGCTGCCTCATAGAGGTCGATCAGTTGATTGCAGAAGGCAGGCTCGAAGACGTTCGGCAGGACGATGATCGGCGCCTGCACAGAGAAGCCGGGATAGGATTCGACAGGCGGCAGCGCGTCCAGATAGGCGGCGAGCTGGGCGCGCTCGGTGCCATCCGCAAGCGCCGGAAAGATGGCGCGCACCCGCATGGTCGGGTCGAGCACCATCCAGAAGCGGCGGATCGCCACCTGGCCGTCCTTGGAATCCACGGGAAGGCTGCCGTAGCGCTGTCCGATCTGCCCATCAAAGTCGAAGAAATAGCGGACGCCAGGCAGGGATTCCTGGATACGCGCCTGAGTCTCGTCGTTGCGGTCGTGGCTGACGCCGAAGAAGGCCAGCTTTCCGTCGTCGAAAAGCGCACGACGCTCCTCGACGATCTTCAGCATAGAGCGGCCCATCTCGTCGGCGGCGGTGCCGAAGAAGCAGAGCACGAGATAGCGCCCGGCCGCCGTATCGAAATGGAATTTGTCGTTGGAAGTCGAGCGCTGCGTGAACCAAGGCGCGGGATCGCCCGCTTCAATGACACGGTATTCCGGCATGATTTTTCGACACCCTCCGCAGGCGCAAGCAAAAGCGTGTTGTCGCCGCCGTACGATGCGCCCCAACTTTTCAGGAAACTACAGGAGAAATATCGCCGTGAAAACAGAGGCTGCGTCTTGAGATCAGCGCTCAGCCGTCCCGCGCGCTCGACTCGATCATGGCGGCAATCCTTTCGTATCCCTTGGAACGTGCGTGCTGGAGCGGGGTCACGCCGTCACGGTCCGGAATCTGCCTGGCTCCGGCGCCTAACAGCAGGCCCGCGATTTCCTGGTAGATGGGTCCGCCGTCACCAAGAATCACCGTCTCCATCAGCGCTGTCCAGCCGAGCCTGTTGACGTGATCCACGTCAATGTCAGTCTCAAGCAGGATGCGAACCGTCTCGGGATGGCCGTGATGCGCCGCCGGGATGAGCGCCACGCCGCCATAGCGGTTGGTGTCCTTCAGATTGGCTTTGCCGGTCGCCAGGATATGGCGAAGTATCTCGTTGCAGCCTTCCGCACCGGCGTAGAGGAATGGCGTATCGTGGATCGCATCCCTCGCATTGACGTCGGCGCCAGCTTGGATCAGCAGGCGCGCCACCTCGACGTGGTTGGCATGGGTGGCGAGCAGCAGAGGCGTGCGCCCGGCGGAATCGCGCATGTCGACCTCGGCGCCGGCCGCTAGCAAGCGCTTCACCTGGCCGACATCGCCGGCCGCCGCGGCTTCGTAAAGCAAGGATTCCTCTCCCCCTTCCGCCGGCGCCAGCGACGCCACCGACACCAGCGCCACCACAACCATGGTCACCACCCGTGTCAAGATCATCATTCGTTTGCTCCTGAGGTTCCCTTCCGTCGCTCCGGCCCTCATGGCGCCGCAGCGGCCAAGCTGTTCCAGCAGAATGCGACGCCAATAGGACTGGAACTGGCGAAGCGCGGACCGCAACGTCACTCACACGGCTCGGCAGTTCAAAAGGTCGTGCGCTCCGCATGTGCGCCTGTCGCCGGGACACCCCGATCCGCCCGCCATATCAAGAACGCAATGGCGCACACCGCGATGTCGAGCAGAAAGGTCCAGTAGCCGACCACGCTCAGAATCCAGTGACTGTAGTTTGCCGGAACGCGCACCAGTTCATGGGCTGTCATGCTGAACGGGGCGAACCAGCGAACTGGCCCCGGCACCGTATCCGTGACCAGATGCGAGGCGACGCCGAGATAGAAGCCGACGGCCGGCAGGAACCAGGCGCGCTTCAGCCGATAGATCGCCGGCAAGGTCACTACGGCTGCGGCCAGCCAGAAGGATGGCCAGTGGGTGAAATAATAGCGGTGATTGTAGCGACCAAAATCGATCAAATAGAAGCGGAGCATGTCGATGTCGGGCGCCACGCTGCCGGCAAGGGAGGCGGCGACAAGGCCGCCGACAGCGCCGAACCTGCGCCGCAGCGACGAGGCGATGATGTAGCCCAGCGGAAGATGACCGATCAGCATGATGTTCCCTTGCGATTGCGGCGCCGGCCGCGCCGCGCAAGGGATGCGATGCGATCTCGTCGTCCATCGGTCGAACCGGTGCAGTATCTTTGCAGCGATTGCGGCCTTGTGCAGGAGCCTGCATGCAGAAACGGCAAAACCGGCGAGCCTTTCGGCCCGCCGGTTTAGAAAGGTTCAGCTATGCGAGACCGGCTTATGCGGCTTCGGCCTCGTCGGCAGCCTCGGCCTCGACGCGGGCGCGGTCGGCAGCGCCCTTGGCTGACGTGTCGCGGTCGACGAACTCGATCACCGCCAGCGGTGCGTTGTCGCCGTGACGGAAGCCCGCCTTCATGATGCGCAGGTAGCCGCCGTTGCGTTGCGCATAGCGCGGAGCGATCGTGTCGAACAGACGCTTCACGACATCTTCGTTACCGATCTGGGCGATCACCTGGCGGCGGGCATGCAGGTCGCCGCGCTTGCCGAGCGTTACCAGCTTCTCGACGATCGGACGCAGGTCCTTCGCCTTCGGCAGCGTGGTGACGATCTGCTCGTGCTCGATCAGAGACACGGCGAGGTTGGCGAACATCGACTTGCGGTGGCTTACGCTGCGGGCGAAGCGGCGGCCTTTGAAACCGTGGCGCATGGCTCTTTTCCTTCTTCAGTTGTTCAAGAGGCCACGGCCTCTGATGGTTTTCCGCATGACCGTCGGACCGGGCGGCTCACGCCGCCGGTCCTTGGAATTCATGCTCAATACTGGTCTTCGTAACGCTTGGCGAGATCTTCGATGTTCTCCGGCGGCCAGTCGGCCACCTCCATGCCGAGATGGAGACCCATCGCGGCCAGAACTTCCTTGATCTCGTTGAGCGACTTGCGGCCGAAGTTCGGCGTGCGCAGCATCTCGGCTTCCGTCTTCTGGATCAGGTCGCCGATATAGACGATGTTGTCGTTCTTCAGGCAGTTGGCCGAACGCACCGACAGTTCGAGCTCGTCGACCTTCTTGAGCAGCGCCGGGTTGAAGGCAAGCTCGGTGACCTGCTCTTCGGCCTGCGGCTTCTGCGGCTCGTCGAAGTTGACGAACAGGCCGAGCTGGTCCTGCAGGATGCGCGCCGCGAAAGCGACGGCGTCCTCGCCGGTGATCGAGCCGTTGGTCTCGATCGACATGGTCAGCTTGTCGTAGTCGAGCACCTGGCCCTCACGGGTGTTCTCGACCTTGTAGGAGACCTTCTTGACCGGAGAATAGAGCGAGTCGACAGGGATGAGGCCGATCGGCGCATCCTCGGCGCGGTTGCGCTCGGCCGGAACATAGCCCTTGCCGGTATCGACGGTGAACTCCATGCGGATCTCCGCGCCCTCATCGAGGGTGCAGATCACGTGGTCGGGGTTCAGGATCTCGACATCGCCGACGGTCTGGATGTCCCCAGCCAGAACGGCGCCGGGGCCCTGCTTGCGCACGACCATGCGCTTGGGTCCGTCGCCTTCCATCTTGATGGCGATTTCCTTGATGTTCAGCACGATATCGGTGACGTCCTCACGAACGCCCGCGATCGACGAAAACTCATGCAGCACGCCGTCGATCTGCACCGACGTCACCGCGGCGCCGCGCAGCGACGACAACAGCACGCGGCGCAGCGCGTTGCCGAGCGTCAGGCCGAAACCGCGCTCCAGCGGTTCGGCGACGAGATTCGTGAGGGTCTTGCCCTTCGACGAGAACTCGATCTTGTTCGGCTTGATCAGTTCTTGCCAGTTCTTCTGGATCATATTGCAGTCCTTCCAACACCCCGACACCATCCAATCGTGACGGCCGATCTGGAAAAAGCCGCGCGAGCGCCATCCGGCGCCTGCGCGGCGGCGAAACTCAAAAAATCAGACGCGGCGCTTCTTGCGCGGCCGGCAGCCATTGTGCGGGATCGGCGTCACGTCACGGATCGAGGTGATCGTGAAACCGCCGGCCTGCAGGGCGCGCAGTGCCGATTCACGGCCTGAACCGGGGCCGCACACCTCGACCTCGAGGGTACGCATGCCATGTTCCTGCGCCTTCTTGGCGACGTCCTCGGCCGCCATCTGCGCGGCGAACGGGGTCGACTTGCGCGAACCCTTGAAGCCCTGGGCGCCAGCCGACGACCAGGCAATCGTGTTGCCCTGCGCGTCGGTGACGGTGATCATCGTGTTGTTGAAGGTAGAATTCACGTGGGCGACGCCCGACGAGATATTCTTGCGCTCGCGGCGGCGAACGCGTGTGGCTTCCTTGGCCATATCAGTCCTTTCGTTCGATCTCGACGCCGCCGTAATGCCAGCGGCTACACCAGAAGCGAATAGGGAGTAGCGAATAGCGAGTAGGGAAAAGTCCCCTATTCGCTATTCGCTATTTCGCTACTCGCTCAATTACTTCTTCTTCCCGGCAATCGCCTTCGCCGGGCCCTTGCGGGTGCGGGCGTTGGTATGCGTGCGCTGGCCGCGGACCGGCAGCGAGCGGCGGTGACGCAGGCCGCGGTAGCAGCCCAGATCCATCAGCCGCTTGATGTTCATCGACACTTCGCGACGCAGGTCGCCCTCGACCTGGTAGTCGCGGTCGATCGTCTCGCGGATCGCCAGGACCTCTGCGTCGGTCAACTGGCTGACACGGCGCTCGGCCGGGATGCCGACCTTGCCGACGATCTCCTGGGCGAACTTCTTGCCGATTCCGTGAATGTACTGCAGCGCGATCACCACGCGCTTGTTGGTCGGTATGTTGACGCCGGCTATACGGGCCATCTTTCTCGCTCCATGTGGGCCGGCAAGCCGGCGCTTCGATTGACCCGCGTCCGGTGGAGGCCGGCCCTTGCAGGTGTTCCATTCAAGCAGCAAAAGGGTCCGGAAAGGACCCGCATGCCTCGTTCCTTAAAGGGAGACGGCGGGCCATAGTCCAAAACCGATTGTTAGTCAAGAGCAGTCAGGCGTTTTCGGCGACCTTGCCGAGAATACCTTCGATTGCCTCGGTGACCTTGTCCATGTCGGCCATGCCGTCCACGGTCTTCAACAACCCCTTGGCATAATAGTAGCCGACCAGCGGAGCCGTCTTCTTGTAATATTCGCGCAGACGCTCTGGTACGACGGCCGGGTCGTCGTCCTTGCGGACAGACTGTTCGGCCGCCTTGGCCTGGTCGGCGCGCTTTGCGATACGGCTGACCAATTCCTTGTCGTCGACGACGAACTCGATCACCGCATCGAGACGAAGCTTGCGTTCGGCGAGCATCGCCTGCACCGCATCGGCCTGCGGCAGTGTTCGCGGATAGCCGTCGAGGATGAAGCCGTTTCTGCAGTCGTCCTGGTCGATGCGCGCCGCAACGATCGCATTGACGATATCGTCGGAGACGAGTTGACCGGCATCCATGACGGCACGGGCACGTCGACCGACCTCGGTATCGGAATCCTTCGCCGCCCGAAGCATGTCGCCGGTAGACAGTTGCGGGATGCCGTATTTGTCGACCAGCCGCTGCGCCTGGGTGCCCTTCCCCGCTCCCGGTGGACCAAGCAGAATCAGCCTCATCTTCCCCTCTTCCCCCCGCGGAGCTTCGACTTCTTGATGAGCCCCTCATACTGATGGGCGATAAGGTGGCCCTGGATCTGGGCGACGGTATCGAGGGTAACACTGACGACGATCAAAAGCGAAGTGCCACCAAGGTAGAACGGCACGCCCGTGGCCGAGATCAGGAATTCCGGAATCAGGCAGATCAGCACGAGATAGATCGCCCCAACCACGGTGATGCGGGTCAGCACGTAGTCGATGTACTCGGCGGTGCGTTCGCCGGGACGATAGCCGGGAATGAAGCCGGAATGCTTCTTCAACTGGTCGGCCGTGTCTTTGGGGTTGAAGACGATCGCCGTGTAGAAGAAGGCGAAGAACGCAATCATCGCGGCATAGAGAAACATGTAGAGAGGCTGGCCGTGGCCCAGCGTCGCCAGCACCGTGCTTGCCCAGCCGGGCAGGTTCTGCGTGTTGGAGAAGCCCGCCACCGTCGCCGGCAGCAGCAGCAGCGACGAGGCGAAGATCGGCGGAATGACGCCAGCGGTATTCAGCTTAAGCGGCAGGTGCGAGGTGTCGCCCTGGAACATGCGGTTGCCGACCTGGCGCTTCGGATACTGGATCAGCAGGCGGCGCTGGGCGCGCTCGAAGAACACGATGACGGCGATGACGACCAGCGCCAGCACGATGATGGCCAGGATCAAGCCGGTCGACAGCGCGCCGGTGCGACCGAGTTCCAGCGTCTGGCCCAGGGCATGCGGCATGCCCGCGACGATGCCGGCGAAGATGATGAGCGAGATGCCGTTGCCGATGCCGCGCGCGGTGATCTGCTCGCCGAGCCACATCAGGAACATGGTGCCGCCAGTCAGCGTGATGACCGCGGACAGGCGGAAGAACCAGCCGGGATCGCTGACGATGTTAGTGCCGCCTTCAAGCCCAACGGAAATGCCATAGGCCTGGACGACGGCAAGCAGCACGGTGCCGTAGCGGGTGTACTGGTTGATGATCTTGCGGCCCTGCTCGCCCTCCTTCTTCAGCGCCTCGAGCGAGGGCACCACAGAAGTCATCAACTGCATGATGATGGAGGCGGAGATGTAGGGCATGATGCCGAGCGCGAAGATCGCCATGCGCTCGACCGCGCCGCCGGAGAAGGCGTTGAAGACGCCCAACACCCCGCTGCTCTGGTTCTGGAATGCCTGGGCGAACGCGTCCGGATTGATGCCGGGAAGCGGGATGTAAGTGCCGAGCCGATACACCAGAAGCGCACCCAGCGTGAACCAGATGCGCTTCTTCAGATCCTCGGCCTTGGCAAAGGCCGCAAAATTCAGATTGGAGGCAAGTTGCTCGGCAGCCGATGCCATTGGGAAGTCTCCGCTTCGTCACGCTGAGATGGCCGCAGCGGCGGCACGAGTCGACGAAGCCACGAGATAGGCTCCGAGCCTCGAAGATGCAAGCGGCGGAGCTATGCCTGCCGCCGCCTGCGACGAAGGATCACTTGGCCTTCTTGACCATCTTCTTGACCGGTTCGACCGGCTCGGGAAACTTCACCGAGCCGCCGGCCTTCTCGATCTTCTCGACCGCCGCCTTGGAGGCGCCGGCGATGTCGAAGGACAGCTTGGCCTTGAGTTCGCCTTCAGACAGGACGCGCACGCCATCGAGCGGGCGGCGGATCACGCCGGCCTTGATCAGCGCTTCGGCAGTCACCGTCTCCTTGGCGTCGAGCTTGCCGGCATCGACCGCGGTCTGGATGCGGGCCAGCGAAACGGCATTGTAGCTCTTGGTGAAGGGGTTCTTGAAGCCGCGCTTCGGCAGGCGCCGATAGAGCGGCATCTGACCGCCCTCGAAGCCGTTGATGGCGACGCCCGAACGCGCCTTCTGGCCCTTGACGCCACGTCCCGCGGTCTTGCCCGAGCCAGAGCCGATGCCGCGACCGAGACGCTTGCGCGAGTGGGTCGCGCCTTCGTTGTCGCTCAGTTCGTTGAGTTTCATCGTCTTTCTCCTGCGCGCCGGTTACTTCTCGTCGACGACGCGGACGAGATGCTGCACAGCCGCGATCATGCCGCGTACCGACGGAGTGTCTTCCAGCGTGCGCTGCTTGTGCATCTTGTTGAGGCCGAGGCCGACAAGCGTCGCGCGCTGCTCCTTCGGGCGGCGGATCGGGCTACCGATCTGCTCGACCGTGATGGTCTTGGTGGCTTTCTTCGCCATGATCGAACTCCTTGCGCCCGCGACTATTCTTCCGCGGCGACCGCGTTGCCGCGGCGAGCCTGGAGCGTCGAATACTTGATGCCGCGCTGGGCCGCCACATCCTTCGGATGCAACTGGCTCTTCAGGGCGTCGAAGGTGGCGCGAACCATGTTGTACGGATTCGAGGAACCCATCGACTTGGCAACAACGTCATGCATGCCGAGCGTCTCGAACACGGCGCGCATCGGACCGCCGGCGATGATGCCAGTACCTGGCTTGGCGGCGCGCAGCAGCACCTTGCCAGCGCCCCAACGGCCCTCGACGTCGTGGTGCAGCGTGCGGCCGGAGCGCAGCGGCACGAAGATCAGGTCGCGCTTGGCGCTCTCTGTCGCCTTGCGGATCGCCTCCGGCACTTCACGCGCCTTGCCGTGGCCGAAGCCGACTCGACCCTTCTGGTCGCCGACGACGACGAGAGCAGCAAAGCCGAAGCGACGGCCGCCCTTCACCACCTTGGCGACACGATTGATGTGGACGAGCTTGTCGACGAACTCGCTGTCGCGTTCTTCGCGCTCGCGGTCGCGGCCGCGACCTTCCCTACGTTCCTGTGCCATATCCTGTCCTTGTTCTTTTCCGGAAGCACGGGTTGCTGATTTGCGCGCGGCCTATGCCGCTGCGCGGCGAAATCCTAGAAGCTCAGGCCACCTTCGCGAGCGGCCTCGGCCAACGCCTTGATGCGGCCGTGATAGATGTAGGCGCCGCGGTCGAAGACGACTTCCTTGACGCCAGCCTTGGTCGCGCGCTCGGCGATCAGCTTGCCGACAGCAGCAGCGGCGGCGCTGTCGGCGCCGGTCTTCAGGCTGCCCTTGAGGTCCTTCTCGAGCGTCGAGGCGGCGGCCAGGGTCCGGCCCTTCACGTCGTCGATGATCTGCACATAGATGTTCTTCGACGTGCGGTGAACCGACAGACGCGGCCGGTCGCCCGCGACCTTCCTGATCTGACGGCGGATGCGCGCGGCGCGCTTCTGCAATGCTGCCTTTTCGGCCATTTTCCTGTTCCTTGCCTTGTAAAACGGCGGCGGCCCGGTCCGAAAACCTTGCGGTCAGAAATCCCTGCCCGCGACCGCCTTCCGTGGCGTTGTACGACTTACTTCTTCTTGCCTTCCTTGCGGACAATCCGCTCCTCGGCATACTTCACGCCCTTGCCCTTGTAGGGCTCGGGGCCGCGATACTTGCGGATCTCGGCGGCGACCTGGCCAACCGCCTGCTTGTCGATGCCGGAGACCACGATCTCGGTCGGCTTCGGCACGACAATCGTGATGCCCTGCGGCGTCTGATAGACCACATCGTGGCTGAAGCCGAGCGCCAGTTGCAGGTTTTTGCCCTGCATCGCGGCGCGGTAGCCGACGCCGTTGATCTCGAGCTTCCGCTCGAAGCCCTTGGTCACGCCTTCAAGAATGTTCACGATCTGCGTGCGCGACATGCCCCACTTGGAGCGCGCCGTCTTGGTCTGGTCGCGCGGCTCGACAGCGATCTCGCCGTTGTCCAACTTGACCAGCACGTCGTCGTTGACGACGAACTTCAGCTCGCCCTTCGGGCCCTTGGCCGACACGGTCTGACCGTCGACCGAAGCGGTCACGCCAGCCGGCACCTTGACGGGTTTCTTGCCAATACGAGACATTTTTCTGTCCTCGTCCTTCCTGTTTCAGCCGGTGCGCTTAGAACACCTGGCAGAGAATTTCTCCGCCGACGTTCTGTTCGCGCGCCTCGTGGTCGGCCATCACACCTTTCGGCGTCGAGAGGATCGAAATGCCGAGGCCATTGGCGACCGAGGGGATCGACTTTACCGACACATAGACGCGGCGGCCGGGCTTGGAGACGCGGGCGATCTCGCGGACCACCGGAACGCCGTCGAAATACTTCAGCTCGATTTCGATCTCGGACTTGCCGTTATCGAAGTCGGTCTGGCTGAAGTCGCGGATGTAGCCCTCGGCCTTCAGGACCTCGAGCACGCGGCTGCGCAGACGCGAGGCCGGCGTCGAGACCTTGGACTTCTTGCGGCCATAGGCGTTGCGGATGCGGGTCAGCATATCGCCGAGAGGATCGTTCAGTGACATGTCATGTCCTCCTTACCAGCTCGACTTGACCAGACCCGGCACTGCGCCGAGCGAGCCCAGTTCGCGCAGCGCGATACGCGACATCTTCAGCTTGCGATAGTAGGCGCGCGGACGGCCGGTCACCTCGCAGCGGTTGCGGATGCGCACTTTCGCGGAGTTGCGCGGCATGGCGGCGAGTTTCAACTGCGCACGGAAGCGCTCCTCCAGAGGAAGCCCCTGGTTCATGATGATCGCCTTAAGCGCCTTGCGCTTGGCCGCCTTGGCGGCGACGAGCTTGCGACGGCGCTCGTTCTTCTCGACTGAGCTGGTCTTTGCCATTTCAGATTTTTCCTTTGCTCGCTGCCGTTACTGCCGGAACGGGAAGTTGAAGCCCTTGAGCAGCGCCCTGGCTTCGTCGTCCGTCTTGGCGGTCGTACAAACGATGATGTCCATTCCCCAGATCTGGTCGACCTTGTCATAGTTGATCTCGGGGAACACGATGTGCTCCTTGATGCCCATCGCATAGTTGCCGCGCCCGTCGAAGCTCTTCGGGTTCAGCCCGCGGAAGTCGCGGACGCGCGGCAACGCGATGTTCACCAGGCGGTCAAGGAACTCGTACATGCGTTCCTTGCGCAGGGTGACCTTCGCGCCGATCGGCATGTTCTCGCGAACCTTGAACTGGGCGACCGACTTGCGCGCATGGGTGACGACCGGCTTCTGGCCGGCGATCAGCGCCAGGTCAGCGGCGGCGACCGTGGGCTTCTTGGAATCGCCCGTGGCTTCGCCTACGCCCATGTTCAGCACGATCTTGTCGAGACGCGGAATCTCCATCTCGTTGTCGTACTTGAACTGCTCGAGCAGCGCCTTGCGGATGGTCTCTTCGTAGACCTTCTTAAGGCGGGGCTGGATTGCTGCCTTAGCCATTGATCACTTCTCCCGAGCGCTTCGCGACGCGCACCTTCTTGCCGTCGGCCTGGACCTGGAAGCCGACGCGGGTCGGCTTGCCGTCCTTGGGATCGGCCAACGCGATGTTGGACAGATGGATGGGGGCTTCCTTGCGGATCAGCCCGCCCTCCTGCGCCTGCGACTGCCGCTGGTGGCGCACGATGATGTTGATGCCGCGCACGATCGCCGTGTCTTCCTTCGGCTGAACCGACAGCACCTCGCCGGAGCGGCCCTTGTCCTTGCCGGTGAGCACGACGACCTTGTCGCCCTTGCGGATCTTCTGCATTTTTCCGGCTCCTTACAGAACTTCAGGCGCGAGCGAGATGATCTTCATGTGGTTCTTGGCGCGAAGCTCGCGCGGAACCGGCCCGAAGATACGGGTGCCGATCGGCTCTTTCTTGTTGTCGACCAGAACCGCAGCGTTCTTGTCGAAACGGATCACGCTGCCATCCGGACGGCGGATGTCCTTGGCGGTGCGCACCACGACCGCCTTCATCACGTCGCCCTTCTTCACGCGGCCGCGCGGAATGGCTTCCTTGATCGACACGACGATGATGTCGCCGACCGAGGCATACTTCCGCTTCGAACCGCCCAGCACCTTGATGCACATGACACGACGGGCGCCGGAATTGTCCGCCACGTCGAGGTTTGTTTGCATCTGAATCATGACTGGCCGCCTTCTTCATGTCTGGGGATGAGCGAAGCGCCCTCCCCGGCTTGTCCAAAATTCGTTGTTATTGCGAGGCCTGCGCCTCGGTCACCACGACCCAGCGCTTGTCCTTGGAGATCGGCTTCGACTCCTGGATGAAGACCGTGTCGCCGACCTTGTGGGTGTTGTTCTCGTCGTGCGCCTTGTACTTCTTCGTCATACGCACGGTCTTTTTCATCACCGGGTGGGTGAAGCGGCGCTCGACCTTGACCACCACGGTCTTCTCGTTCTTGTCGCTGACGACGACGCCCTGCAGGATGCGCTTCGGCATTTTTCTCGTCCTTAAGCCTTCTTGGCCGCGTTTTCAGCGGCGACCGTCTTGATGCGGGCAATGTCCCGGCGGACCTCTCTCACACGAGCGGTCTTCTCAAGCTGGCCGGTCGCCTTCTGGAAGCGCAGGTTGAACTGCTCCTTCTTCAGCGAGGCCAGATCGTCGTCGAGCTGGTCGGGGGTCTTCGCCCTGATGTCGGTAATCTTCATGTCGGACCCCTTTCCTATTCAGCGATGCGCTGCACGAAGCGCGTCTTCACGGAGAGCTTGGCGGCGCCGAGTGCAAGAGCCGCACGCGCGGTCTCCTCGCTGACACCGTCGATCTCGAACATGATGCGGCCGGGCTTGACGCGCGCCGCCCAGTAGTCGACCGCGCCCTTGCCCTTGCCCATGCGCACCTCGGTCGGCTTCGAGGTGACCGGCAGATCCGGGAACACCCTGATCCAGACGCGACCGGCGCGCTTCATCTCGCGGGTGATCGCGCGGCGGGCCGCCTCGATCTCGCGCGCGGTGACGCGGTTCGGCTCAAGCGCCTTCAGCCCGAAACCACCGAAATCCAGGTTGGTGCCGCCCTTGGCGGCGCCGTGGATCCGGCCCTTGAACTGCTTGCGGAACTTTGTGCGCTTTGGCTGCAGCATCGTTCTTACTCCAAATTCCTATGCTCTCAGGCGTTCTCGCGACGCCGGCTGCGCTCGGCGCGTTCGCTGCGCTCGCCCGCGTGGCTGTGATCGCCTTCGCTCGCCCGACGCTCGGAAGCCATCGGGTCGTGCTCCAGGATCTCGCCCTTGAACACCCAAACCTTGACGCCGCAGACGCCGTAAGCGGTCTTGGCCTCGGCCGTGCCGTAGTCGACGTCGGCGCGCAGCGTGTGCAGCGGCACACGGCCCTCGCGGTACCACTCCATGCGCGCGATTTCGGCGCCGCCGAGACGGCCGGAGCAGTTGATACGGATGCCCTCGGCGCCCAGGCGCATGGCCGACTGCACGGCGCGCTTCATGGCGCGGCGGAAGGCGATGCGGCGCTCGAGCTGCTGGGCGATCGACTGGGCGACCAGCGTCGCGTCGATCTCCGGCTTGCGCACCTCGACGATGTTCAGGTGCGTCTCGGATTTCGTCATCTCGGTCAGCTTCTTGCGCAGCTTCTCGATGTCGGCGCCCTTCTTGCCGATGATCAGGCCCGGACGTGCGGCGTGGATGGTCACGCGGCACTTCTTGTGCGGACGCTCGATCACCACCTTCGACACTGCGGCCTGCTTGAGTTCCTTCATCAAGTACTCACGGATCTTGATGTCCTCGTGCAGCAGCTTGCCGTACTCGCCGGTGTTCGCGTACCAGCGCGAATCCCAGGTGCGGTTGATGCCGAGCCGGAGGCCGATCGGATTGATTTTCTGACCCATCAGGCGGCTTCCTTCTCTTCGACTTCGCGCACCACGATCGTCAGGTGCGAGAATGGCTTCTCGATGCGGCTGGCGCGACCGCGACCGCGGGCATGGAAGCGCTTCATGACGATCGACTTGCCGACATAGGCTTCCGCCACCACCAGTGCGTCGACGTCGAGGTCGTGATTGTTCTCCGCGTTGGCGATCGCCGACTCCAGCGTCTTCTTGACGGTGCCGGCAATGCGCTTGCGCGAGAATTCGAGATCGTTCAGCGCGGTCTGAACCTTCTTGCCGCGGATCAGAGCGGCAACCAGGTTCAGCTTCTGCGGGCTGACGCGGATGGTGCGGAGGACCGCACGCGCCTCGTTGTCAGCAAGCCTGCGCGGAGCTTTGGCCTTGCCCATGTTACTTCCTCTTCGCCTTCTTGTCCGCGCCGTGGCCGTAATAGGTCCGGGTCGGAGCGAATTCGCCGAACTTATGGCCGACCATGTCTTCCGACACGCTGACCGGAATGTGTTTCTGGCCGTTGTAGACGCCGAAGGTGAGGCCGACGAATTGCGGCAGGACGGTGGAGCGGCGGCTCCACATCTTGATCACCTCGTTGCGGCCACCGTCGCGCACCTTGTCGGCCTTCTTGAGAAGAAAGCCGTCGACGAACGGACCTTTCCAAACTGAACGGGTCACTTCGCGTTACCTCTTCTTAGCTCTTGCGCTGATGGCGCGAACGGACGATGAACTTGTCGGTCGCCTTGTTCGAGCGCGTCTTCTTGCCCTTGGTCGGCTTGCCCCATGGGCTGACCGGATGGCGGCCGCCCGAGGTGCGGCCTTCGCCGCCGCCATGCGGATGATCGACCGGGTTCATGGCCACGCCGCGGTTGTGCGGGCGCTTGCCCTTCCAAACGGTGCGGCCGGCCTTGCCGTCATTGATGTTGCCGTGGTCCGGGTTCGAAACCGCGCCGACGGTAGCCATGCAGGTGCCGTGAACGATGCGCTGCTCGCCCGAATTGAGGCGCAGGATCGCCATGCCCTGGTCGCGGCCGACCAACTGGGCGTAAGCGCCGGCCGAACGGGCGACCTGACCGCCCTTGCCCGGCTTAAGCTCGACATTGTGGACGATGGTGCCGACCGGCATGCCGGCAAGCTGCATCGCATTGCCCGGCTTAACGTCGACCGACTCGCCGGCAATGATCTTGTCGCCTACCGCCAGGCGCTGCGGCGCCAGGATGTAGTTCAACTCGCCATCCTCGTACTTCACCAGCGCGATGAAGGCCGTGCGGTTCGGATCGTATTCGATCCGCTCGACCGTCGCCGAAACGTCGAACTTGCGACGCTTGAAGTCGATGATGCGATACGACTGCTTATGGCCGCCGCCGATGAAACGGGCGGTGATGCGACCAGTATTGTTGCGTCCGCCGGACTTCCTCAAGCCTTCGGTCAAGCCCTTCACAGGCTTGCCCTTGTAGAGCGCCGAACGGTCGACGATGACCAGTTGGCGCAGGCTCGGCGTTACGGGCTTGAAATTCTTAAGTGCCATTGTCCTGTCCTCGCGCCCCTCAGAGACCCGTGGCGACGTCGATCGACTGACCGTCGGCCAGCGTGACCACCGCCTTCTTCACGTCGCTCTGCCGGCCGACCGTGCCGCGGAACCGCTTCACCTTGCCCTTGCGGACGAGCGTGTTGACCGCGGTGACCTTGACGCTGAACAGCGCCTCGACGGCCGCCTTGATTTCCGGCTTCGTCGCCTTCTTGGCAACGTTGAAGACGACCTGATTGTGCTCGGAAGCGGTGGTCGTCTTTTCGGTGATCGCCGGGCTGACGATCACGTCGTAGTGGCGAAGGTCAGTCATTTGAAGCGCTCCTCGAGAGCCTCGACGGCGGCCTTGGAAAGGACCAGCGTGCCGCGGCGCAGAATGTCGTAGACGTTGATGCCCTGGACCGGCAGCACGTCGATGTTCGGGATGTTGGCGGCTGCCAGCTTGAAGTTTGCGTCAAGCTCGGCGCCGCCGATCAGCAGCGCGTTGGACAGGCCGAGTGCGGCGAAATTCGCCACCAGCGCCTTGGTCTTGGCTTCCGTCAGCGCCAGCTCGTCGACAACAACGATCGACGAGGCCTTCGCCTTGGCCGACAGCGCGTGCTTCAGGCCCAGCGCACGAACCTTCTTGGGCAAGTCGTGCTCGTGGCTGCGGGCCACCGGGCCGTGCGCCTTGCCGCCGCCGCGGAACTGCGGAGCGCGGGCCGAATGGTGGCGGGCGCGGCCCGTACCCTTCTGCTTGTACATCTTGGCGCCGGTGCGCGCGATGTCGGCGCGACCCTTGGCCTGATGCGTGCCCTGCTGCTTCTTGGCGAGCTGCCAACGCACGACGCGCTGCAGGATGTCCTCGCGCGGGTCGAGACCGAAGATCGCGTCCGAGAGCTCGACCTTGCCGGCGTCCTTGCCTGCGAGCGTTGAAATCTTGATGTCCATTATTCCGCACCCTCAGTGGCCGGAGCTTCGGTCGTGGCCACGGCACGCAGGCCGGCCGGCTTCGGCGCGTTGTCCGGCAGCGCCGCCTTGACGGCGTCGCGCACCAGGATCCAGGCGCCCTTGGTGCCCGGAACAGCGCCACGGATCAGGATCAGACCGCGGTCGGCGTCGGTCGAGACGACCTCGACGTTCTGCGTGGTCACGCGGGTCGCGCCCATGTGGCCGGCCATCTTCTTGCCCTTGAACACCTTGCCGGGGTCCTGGCGCTGACCGGTCGAACCATGCGTGCGGTGCGACACCGAGTTACCATGGGTAGCGCGGCCACCGCCGAAATTGTGGCGCTTGATGACGCCCTGGAAACCCTTGCCGGTCGAGGTGCCCGTCACATCGACCTTCTGGCCGGCGACGAAGTGATCGACGGTAATCTCCGCGCCGACGTCGAGCAGGTTGTCGTCGGAGACGCGGAACTCGGCAAGCTTCGCCTTCGGCTCGACGGAAGCGCCAGCGAAATGGCCGCGCATCGCCTTCGAGGTGTTCTTGACCTTGGCAAGGCCGACGCCGAGCTGAACGGCCGTGTAGCCATTCTTCTCCTTCGTGCGCTGCGCCACGACCTGGCAGCTCTCCATGCGGAGAACGGTGACGGGGACATGCTCGCCGGCGTCGTTGTAGACGCGCGTCATTCCCAACTTCTGTGCGATAACACCTGAACGCATCGGTTCGATTTCCTTCAGAGTTCCCGGTCGGGGAAGACCCCTTCCTGCCTCTTTTCCTTCAGAGGAGCCTTTCAGACCTACGCCCGGCCGGCTCGTGATCCCCGCTCCTTAGAGCTTGATTTCGACGTCGACGCCCGCGGCGAGGTCGAGCTTCATCAGAGCGTCGACCGTCTGCGGGGTCGGATCAACGATATCGAGCAGCCGCTTGTGGGTGCGCATCTCGAACTGCTCGCGGCTCTTCTTGTCGATGTGCGGCGAGCGGTTGACCGTGAATTTCTCGATCCGCGTCGGCAGCGGGATCGGGCCCCTCACATTGGCGCCCGTGCGCTTGGCGGTGGACACGATCTCGCGCGTGGAAGCGTCGAGCACGCGATGGTCGAACGCTTTGAGGCGGATACGGATATTTTGACCGTTCATCTCGTCGAATTCCTTGTTCTGGCGCGGCGCGGGCGAATTCCCGCCCGCGACAGATCGGTTGCTTACTCAGTGATGCTGACGACGACGCCGGCGCCGACGGTGCGGCCGCCCTCGCGGATGGCGAAGCGCAGCTTCTCCTCCATGGCGATCGGCACGATCAGCTCGACGTCGACCGTCACATTGTCGCCCGGCATCACCATCTCGGTGCCCTCGGCAAGCGACACGATGCCGGTCACGTCGGTGGTGCGGAAGTAGAACTGCGGACGGTAGTTGGTGAAGAACGGCGTGTGACGGCCACCCTCCTCCTTGGTCAGGATATAGGCTTCCGCCTTGAACTTCTTGTGCGGCTTCACCGAACCCGGCTTGGCCAGAACCTGGCCGCGCTCGACACCCTCACGGTCGATGCCGCGCAACAGCGCGCCGATGTTGTCGCCCGCCTGGCCCTGGTCGAGCAGCTTGCGGAACATCTCGACGCCCGTGCAGGTCGTCTTCACGGTCGGGCGGATGCCGACGATCTCAAGCTCCTCGCCGACCTTGACGATGCCGCGCTCGACGCGACCCGTCACCACCGTGCCGCGGCCCGAGATCGAGAACACGTCCTCGATCGGCATCAGGAACGGCTGGTCGATCGGACGCTCCGGCGTCGGGATGTAGTCGTCAACCGCCGCCATCAGCTTGCGGATGGCGTCCTCGCCGATCTCCTTGTTCGAATCCTCGAGCGCGGCAAGCGCCGAGCCGGGGATGATCGGAATGTCGTCGCCCGGGAACTCGTTCTTCGACAGAAGCTCGCGCACCTCGAGCTCGACCAGCTCAAGC
This sequence comes from Mesorhizobium sp. LHD-90, assembly GCF_030929505.1. Classification (GTDB taxonomy): domain Bacteria; phylum Pseudomonadota; class Alphaproteobacteria; order Rhizobiales; family Rhizobiaceae; genus Kumtagia. The sequence goes on from NZ_JAVFVV010000008.1 coordinate 52,038, forward strand.
AGCTCGGCGTCGTCGACCTGGTCGACCTTGTTCAGGAACACCACGATCGACGGCACGCCGACCTGGCGGGCCAGAAGAATGTGCTCGCGCGTCTGCGGCATCGGGCCGTCGGCGGCCGAAACCACCAGGATGGCGCCGTCCATCTGCGCGGCGCCGGTGATCATGTTCTTCACATAGTCGGCGTGGCCGGGGCAGTCGACGTGGGCATAGTGGCGCTTGGCCGTCTCGTATTCGACGTGGGCGGTCGAAATGGTGATGCCGCGCGCCTTCTCTTCCGGTGCGGCGTCGATCTGGTCGTAGGCCTTGTATTCGCCGAAATACTTGGTGATCGCAGCCGTCAAAGACGTCTTGCCATGGTCGACATGGCCGATCGTACCAATGTTCACATGCGGCTTCGTCCGCTCAAATTTGCTCTTGGCCATGTGAGGTCTCCGTCTTTACTTCGCCCGCTAAGGCAATGGATCAGGTTTCGCGCCGATACCCTTGGGCTTACGCGTATTTCTTCTGGACTTCCTGCGCCACGGCAGTCGGAACCGGCTCATAGTGGTCGAACTGCATCGTGTACTGGGCGCGGCCCTGGCTCATCGAACGCAGATTGTCGACGTATTTGAACATGTTGGCGAGCGGCACCATGGCGTTGATGACGACGGCAACGCCGCGCGCCTCCTGGCCCTGGATCTGGCCGCGGCGGCCGTTTAGGTCGCCGATGACCGAGCCGACATAGTCTTCCGGCGTCACCACCTCGACCTTCATGATCGGCTCGAGCAACTGCACGCCAAGCTTGGGAGCAGCTTCGCGGAAGCACGCGCGGCCGGCGATTTCGAAGGCCAGCACCGACGAGTCGACATCGTGGAACGCGCCGTCGATCAGCGTCGCCTTGACGCCAATCATCGGGAAGCCGGCAAACGGGCCGGACGACATGACGCTCTTGATGCCCTTGTCGACGCCGGGGATGTATTCCTTCGGAACCGCGCCGCCGACGATCTTCGACTCGAACTGGAAGTCGGTGCTTTCCGGATCCGGCTCGAAGAGGATCTTGACGCGGGCGAACTGGCCCGTGCCGCCGGTCTGCTTCTTGTGGGTGTAGTCCTGTTCGTGCGTGCGGGTAATCGTTTCGCGATAGGCGACCTGCGGCGCGCCGACATTGGCCTCGACCTTGAACTCGCGCTTCATGCGGTCGACGATAATGTCGAGATGCAATTCGCCCATGCCCGAAATGATGGTCTGGCCGGATTCCTCGTCGGTCTTGACGCGGAAGGACGGATCCTCGGCGGCGAGACGATGCAGCGCGAGGCCCATCTTCTCCTGGTCGTTCTTGGTCTTCGGCTCGATGGCGATCTGGATCACCGGATCGGGGAATTCCATGCGCTCGAGGATGACCGGGTGCAGCGGGTCGCAAAGCGTGTCGCCGGTGGTCGTGTCCTTGAGGCCGGCCAGGGCGACGATGTCGCCAGCGAAAGCCTCTTCGATGTCGGCGCGCGAATTCGCATGCATCTGCAGCATGCGGCCGATGCGCTCCTTCTTGCCCTTCACCGTGTTGTCGAGCGACATGCCCTTGGTGAGCTTGCCGGAATAGATGCGGGCGAAGGTCAGCGAGCCGACGAACGGATCGTTCATGATCTTGAAGGCCAGCATCGACAGCGGCTCGCTGTCGTCCGCGTGGCGCTCGATCTCGGCATCGGTCTTGGCGTCCACGCCCTTGATGGCCGGCACGTCGATCGGCGAAGGCAGGTAGTCGCCGACCGCGTCGAGCAGCGGCTGAACGCCCTTGTTCTTGAAGGCCGTGCCGCAGAACACCGGATGGAACTTGACCGCGATCGTGCCCTTGCGGATCAGCGCGCGGATCTCGTCATTCGACGGCATCTTGCCTTCGAGGTAGTTTTCGAGCGCCGTCTCGTCCATCTCGACGATGGCCTCGATCATCTTCTCGCGATACTCTTCGGCTTTCGCCTTGAGGTCGGCCGGAATCTCGACGACGTCCCAGGCCGCGCCAAGTTCCTCGTTGCGCCAGATCAGCGCGTTCATCTCGATCAGGTCGACGACACCCTTGAAGTCGTTCTCGGCGCCGATCGGCAGTTGCACGGCAACAGCAACCGCGCCAAGGCGCGACTTGATCATGTCCAGGCAGCGGTAGAAGTCCGCGCCGGTCTTGTCCATCTTGTTGCAGAAGATCATGCGCGGGACATGATACTTCTCGGCCTGGCGCCAGACGGTCTCGGTCTGCGGCTCGACGCCGGCATTGGAATCGAGCAGCGCGATGGCGCCGTCGAGCACGCGCAGCGAACGCTCGACTTCAATGGTGAAGTCGACGTGGCCGGGGGTGTCGATGATGTTGAAGCGACGCTGCTTGCCGTCGCGGCCCTTCCAGAAGGTCGTGGTCGCGGCCGACGTGATGGTGATGCCGCGCTCCTGCTCCTGCTCCATCCAGTCCATGGTGGCCGCGCCGTCATGCACTTCGCCGATCTTGTGCGACTTGCCGGTGTAATAGAGAATCCGCTCGGTCGTCGTCGTCTTGCCGGCGTCGATATGCGCCATGATGCCGAAGTTGCGGTAGTCTTCGATTTTATATTCGCGGGCCATGGGAGGTGCCTCTTTCTCGTGCTTCTGCCGATTACCAGCGGTAATGGGCAAAGGCGCGGTTGGCCTCAGCCATCTTGTGGGTGTCTTCGCGCTTCTTGACCGCGGTGCCGCGATTGTTGGCGGCATCCATGAGTTCGCCCGAGAGGCGATCGACCATGGTGGTCTCGTTGCGGTTGCGGGCGGCCGTGATCAGCCAGCGGATGGCGAGCGCCTGGCGGCGCTCCGGGCGGACGTCGACCGGCACCTGGTAGGTGGCGCCGCCGACGCGGCGGGAACGGACCTCGACATGCGGCGCGACATTGTCCAGCGCCTGCTTGAAGACAACCACCGGCTCCTGCTTGGTCTTGGAACGAACCTGCTCCAGCGCACTGTAGACGATCGTCTCGGCGACCGACTTCTTGCCATCGTACATGATGGCGTTCATGAACTTGGTGACGACCAGATCGCCGAACTTGGGATCCGGGTTGATTTCACGCTTGTCTGCACTGTGACGACGGGACATCTGCTTGATCTCTCACTCTCGACGGCGCGGCGCTAAAAAAAGAAAGCGCCAAAGCCGGGGGAAAAGCCCTTACTTCGGACGCTTGGCGCCGTACTTCGAACGGCGCTGCTTGCGGTTTTTCACGCCCTGCGTGTCGAGCACGCCGCGGATGATGTGATAGCGCACACCCGGAAGATCCTTGACGCGACCGCCACGGATCATCACCACGGAGTGCTCCTGAAGGTTGTGGCCCTCGCCGGGAATATAGCCGATCACCTCGAAGCCGTTGGTCAGGCGGATCTTCGCAACCTTGCGCAGCGCGGAGTTCGGCTTCTTCGGCGTCGTCGTATAGACGCGCGTGCAGACGCCCCGCTTCTGCGGGTTCTGCTGCATGGCCGGAACCTTGTTGCGCGTCGCCGGCGCTTGGCGCGGCTTGCGGATCAGCTGGTTGACGGTAGGCATTAAATCCTCTTGTCTTTCTTAGTCCGTATCCAGGGCCCGTCCAGGGCGGTTTCGAACGCCATTTCCATACGCAAATTCGGGCATGAAACCGCTTCTTGCGGTTTTGCCCGAACGAAAGCAGAGGAAGCGCCAAGCGCTTCGTGCATGCCGGAAATGTGTTTTCGCTCGTAGAACGAACCCTGTTTGAGGCAAGCTCCAAGTCGCGACGACTTGGAAAATCAGACCTCACATCGGTTCAGACGAGGCGGCTTCTACTCGGTGAGTCCTTGCCCGTCAAGCCCGAAACGCGAAATCTGGCGCGGAGATAGGTGCCTTGCGCCGGCCGCGCAACAGCCCGTAATTTTCTTTCGTCTGCCACCGCCGCGACAAACGAATATGTCCGACCCCGCGGATCGCGCCTTCTCATTTCGCCAAAGCTGTCTAGTTACATCCGGAAGACAGCGAAGACTCCATCCCCGACTCGCAGGAATCACATGAACGACAACGAACCCAGACCCGTCACCATCATCACCGGCCGGGTTTTTCGCGACAAGGGCGGCGCTTCGGAGGGCGTCCATATCTTCCTGGTCGCGCCGGACGACGACACGGCGGTGCGCACCGCCCTCGAATCGCTGGCAAAGGAAGGTTACGCCGAAGCCGAGCTGGACCAGATCGGCGAGATGGACGGCGCACCCGACGAGGAGCCCCACGCCTCCGCCTACCAGGGGGCGCTGGAGGGCGAAGTTTCGATCGTGACGTTCGAGGAGCGCGATTGACCGAGACAGCCGGTTATCCGTTCCCGACGATATCTCCGCCACTAGCAACCAACATGGGCGCAGCGTATTCTCGCGCGGTGGCGCGCAGTCGTTCAGCGTATTCGTATATTTCGTCGAGGGTATCGACCCTGACCCGATCCTCCTTATCGCCATCGAACAGGCCGAGATACTTGACGGACCGGTTGAAATGCAGCCGGGCAAGTGGGCGGCGGTTGTTGTTGTCGACGAGGATGCCGCAATAGCTTTTCTGGTCGCGCATTACGACCCGAGCAGGCTTAAGGATGTCCCGAACGATCGCCCGCACAATCATGAATCCCTCGCGTTCCTCCTCCGAGGTAATGATCTCTTCTTCATCGGATTCGTCGGCGCCGATTTCGGATACTTCGGTTTCAGCGAGGGCATTGGACAGTCGAGACTGAACCGACTCGCGAACGATCTCACGGAAAGCCGCCTTGACCATCGGCGTAAACATTTCCTTCACTTGGCTAGTAAAGCGCCCCTGATAGAGTCCATTCGTTACCATTCGAACGAAATCCTCAGGAGGATTTTCCATCACGCCATTGATTTCCTTCTTAATAGCGGAGGTGTATTTAAGTCGATGTGCGGACTGGAGGATACCATCGACGTTGAATTCGGCCTTGGCAAATTTCTTCAGCTCAGCAATTAGCTGCCCCTGTAGATCAGAAAGATCAAACGTCAGAAAAGGTCTTTCATCCAGCTTATTTGGAGCCACGAGATCGGTATGGAAGTGAAATGTCCGACCGTTCGTCAGGATAGCGAATTTTGCGTTTGTAACTGAAAAGTATCTATATAGCTGAGCCAGATGCATTTTCTCTAGCACGGTTGTAATCGGCTTACATTCAATCAGGATCCTGATATCACCATCGAGTTTGATTGCATAATCGACCTTCTCTCCCTTCTTGCCTACCGCGTCGGCGCAAAACTCGGGTATGACTTCATCAGGATTGAAAACGTCATAGTCGAGCGCGGCGAGGAACGGAAGAACTACCGCCGTTTTCAAAGCTTCCTCAGTGAGCATCGCGCTTGAGTGGGTCTTGATGCGATCGGCGAGCACTCGCAACTTTTCTTCGACAGTCATTTTTCCCTCCCTTTGTTATGAATTAGAATCATCCAATTTGGAAAGGAACGCAACCGTCTTTGCTGCAGCTATCAGCCGACACCCTAGTGAGAACAGAAGAAGCAAGATGTCGAAATCAGCGTCATTTTATGCGGGTTCGTGATAGAGCATTTCGATGCGCGCGACAGTGAGCATCGACGACGAACTCTTGGCCAAAGCCGAGCAGTACACCGGTATCAGCAAGCGATCCGCGCTTATTCGTGAGGCTTTGACGGCCCTCATCCAGCGCGAGGCGGCCAGGCGTCTCGCCCGCCTTGGCGGCAGCGACGCGGACGCCAAGGCGGCACCCCGCCGCTAATCGTCGCTCACACGACCCTTTCGCCGCCCCTGATCCTGTAGCTCGGCTGGTACATGGTCACCAGTTCCTCCGCCGCTGTCGGATGCACGGCCATGGTGCGGTCGAATGTTTCCTTGGTCAGCCTGCCCTTCACGGCGATGCCGAGAAGCTGCGCCATCTCGCCGGCGTCCGGACCCAGCACATGCGCGCCGACGACGCGACCGCTCGATGCCTCCACCACCAGCTTCATGATCATCCGCTCCTCGCGGCCCGGAAGAATATTGCGCATCGGCCGGAATGCCGCCCGGTAGATATCGAGATCGCCGAGCTTGTTCGCGGCCGCTTCCTCGGAAAGACCGACAGTGCCGATCTCCGGCTGCGAGAACACCGCCGTCGGCACGTCGTCCAGGTCGGGCTCGGTCGGGTTGCCCCTGAACACGGTTTCCACGAAACACATCGCCTCGTGGATCGCCACGGGCGTCAGTTGCAGCCGGTTGGTGACGTCGCCCAACGCAAAGATGTTGTCGACATTGGTGCGCGAAAAATCGTCGACCAGAATGTCACCGACCGGCCCGAGCGCGACGCCGGCATTCTCCAGCCCGAGATTTTCGGTGTTGGGGATGCGTCCCAGCGCCAGCATGACCTGGTCGGCGACAAGTTCCCTGCCCTTGGCCGTGCGCGCCAGCAACCGTCCGTCGCCGCATTTCTCCAGGCCGGCGAACACGTCGTGGCACAGGATCTTTATGCCCTTGCGCTCCATCGCCTCGTGCAGACCGCGCCGCAGATCCATGTCGAAGCGCGACAGGATCTCAGCGCCGCGATAGATCAGCGTCGTGTCGACGCCGAGGCCATGAAAAATATTTGCGAACTCGACCGCGATGTAGCCGCCGCCGGCGATAGCGATCGCCTTGGGCAGTTCCTCGAGATGGAAGGCGTCGTTGGAAGTAATCGCCAGCTCATGTCCCGGCAGCGCTTCATGCGGGCTTGGCCGGCCGCCGGTGGCGATCAGAATGGTCTCGGCCGTCACCTTGCGATTCTCGGCGACCAGCCGGATGGTGTGGGGGTCGACCAGTTCGGCACGGCTGCGGAAGGTCGTGCCGCCGGCCTTCTCGACACCGGTGCGGTAAATGTTCTCCAGCCGGGCGATCTCGCGGTCCTTGTTGGCGATCAGCGTCGGCCAGTCGAAGCTGCTTTCCCCGACATTCCAGCCGTAACCCGCCGCATCCTCGAAATATTCGGAGAATTGCGAGGCATAGACCAGCAGCTTTTTCGGCACGCAGCCGCGGATCACGCAGGTGCCGCCGAAGCGGTATTCCTCCGCGATCGCCACCCGCTTTCCCAGCCCGGCCGACACCCGTGCGGCCCGCACGCCGCCCGAGCCGCCGCCGATCACGAAGAGGTCGTAGTCGTATCGTGTCATGGGCCGTCTCCGCGTCGTATCAGGAACAGGAATCCAGATGCACTTATGCAGGGCGCTCCGAAATGAAAAGCCCGGCGCGTAGCCGGGCTCACACCGTCCTCACCTGCGATCGGGATCAGTTTGCCTTCGGCTGGCCTTCCGCAGGCGCCGGGGCCGGAGCGTCGGCGGGCTTGTTGGCGGCGACGATCGCGTCGAGCGCCCTGCCGACTTCACCGGCGAGATCGCGGTTGACCCCGCGCTGCCAGATGTCGGCGGCCTTGCTCAGCTCGCGCACCACGATCGGGCCGTCGGTGATCAGCTTCTTGCCTGCCGGCGAATCATAGAAGACGGCGATCGAATTCAGTTCCTCAGCGCTGAACACCTTGGCGTAGGCGAGCGCGGCTTCCTTCTCCAGGTCGGCGCGGCGCGGCGCCAGGGCGATGGCCTTGTCGTCCACCGTCTTGATGATGATCTCCTGCATGTCCGGATTCTTCTGGATCAGCGACTGCTTCAGGATGGACGCCGATTCGGGAAGGATCGCGTCGAACGGGTCGGTGGCCTTGATCGCGGCGACTGCCGCCCGCGCTGCCTTGAGATGTTCTTCCGAGATCTCCTGCGCGGAAGCGGGCGCAGCGGCGAACACGAAGGCCGAGGCGAAGGCCGCGAAGGCAAGACGGCGGACTGGGTTCAGCCGGATCATGATGAAAGCAACTCCTGTTCTATTGTCGCGCGAGGATCGTTCTCGCGCCGTCCGTGCCGGCCACCACCGCCATTTGAGCGAGGCCGATGAACAGCCCATGCTCGACGACGCCTGGCACGGAATGAAGACCGGTAGATAGCGCTCTTGGATCGGGAATGCGGCCAAAAGATGCGTCGAGGATGAAATGCCCGCCGTCTGTAACAAATGGCGCGTCCTTCGTCATCCGCAATGTGATCGGTCCGGACAGCGCCAGCGAATCGGCGACGCGGCGGATCGCGATCTCGGTGGCGCGCAGGCCGAACGGGTTGACCTCGATTGGCAGCGGAAAACGCCCGAGGGTGTCCACCTGCTTGCTGTCGTCGGCGATCACGATCATGCGTTTCGACGCGGCCGCGACGATTTTTTCCCGCAGCAGCGCGCCGCCTCCGCCCTTGATCAGGACGAGACCCGGGTCGAATTCGTCGGCGCCGTCGATCGTCAGGTCGAGTTCCGGCGTCTCGTCGAGCGTCGTCAACGGCACACCGGTCTCGCGGCAGAGTTTCGCGGTGCGCTCCGAGGTCGGCACGCCGATGATGGCGAGCCCACCCGCGACCCTTTCGGCCAGCAAGCGCACGAATTCTTCCGCCGTCGAGCCGCTGCCGATGCCGAGCCGCATGCCGCTTTCGACATGGGTCAGCGCGGTCCTCGCCGCTTCGATCTTCAGTGCACGTGCGTCCATCGGGCCATCCGCCGAGTCCATAGGCGTCGGCTCCTAGCATCTTTGGCGCACAGGACAAGCCCTCGCGCGGTCCCATGCGTCGAGATTGCCCGATCGGCGACGCTTTCCGGTGAGGAGCCGAGGGAATGCGGCCTAGCCTCTTCGGCGCATCGAAATCTCGACGCCAAAGCCATCCACTTTCGGACTTGCTGCGGCCGCGCGACAATGGCCTCCGGGCGAGCCTATGTCGCGGCGGATGGCGTTGAGCCGTCCTCATCCTTCTCGGCGGCGAGTTTCTCCTCGTCGCGCTTCTTCTCGACCATGCGGGCGGCCCAGATCGACACCTCGTAGAGGATGATGGTCGGCACGGCGAGACCGATCTGGCTCATCGGGTCAGGCGGGGTCAGCACCGCCGCGACGACGAAGGCCAGCACGATCGCCCACTTGCGCTTTTCCCTCAGCCCCTGCGAGGTCAGCAGCCCGACGCGCGCCATCAGCGTGGTGACCACCGGAAGCTGGAACACCAGGCCGAATGAGAAGATCAGCGTCATGATCAGGCTGAGATATTCCGAGACCTTAGGCAGCAGCGAGATCTGCACCTCGTTGCCGGGGCCGACCTGCTGCATCGACAGGAAGAACCACATGACCATCGGCGTGAAGAAAAAATAGACCAGCGCGCCGCCCATGATGAACAGGATCGGCGAGGCGATCAGGAAGGGAAGGAAGGCGTTGCGCTCGTTCTTGTAGAGGCCGGGCGCCACGAATTTGTAGATCTGCGCGGCAATCAGAGGGAAGGCGATCACCAGCCCGCCGAACATCGCCAGCTTGATCTGGGTGAAGAAGAATTCCTGCGGCGCGGTGTAGATCAGCTCCACCTTGTCCTGCGCCAGGCCCGCCCAGTGAACCGCCCATTTGAACGGCTGGACCAGGATGTTGAAGAGCTGCTTGGCGAAGAAGAAGCAGACGAGGAAGGCGACGAAAAAGCCGCCGATCGACCACATCAGCCGGCTGCGCAGCTCGATCAGATGCTCGATGAGCGGGGCCGACGAGGCCTCGATCTCGCTTTCGTCCCTGGCAGAGCTCACGTCGACTTTCCTGCGGGTTTGCGGGCGGGCGCGTCAGGCTTCGCCTTGGCGGCGGGCTTGCCGGTCTTGGCCGGTGTCTTCGCCGCGGACTTTGACTTGGGGTCTGCGGCCGCCTTGGCCGCACGCGGCGCGGCCGGTTTTTTCGGCGCGGAGGGTTTTGCCGCGCCGTTCGCCTTGGCCGGCCTCGGGTCCTGCATCGGAGCGGCAGCCGCGGCCGGCCTGGCGGGTTCGGGCGGCGGCGCGGGCACCGCGGCCGGTGCCGCAACAGGCGAAGCTGACGGCGCGGGCTGGGCCGCCACCGCGGCGGCGGCCGGCGTGGCCTCATCCCCCGGCATGACCGTGGCGCCGTTCTTCAGCGGCTCGGCCTCATGCGCCACCGGGCTGGCGGGATCGGGCGGCGTCGCCGGCTTTGCCGGGTTCATCGACTGAAGGCCGGCGCGCACGTCGGCGGCAGCCTTCTCGAACGGGTTGAGCTGTTTCTTGATCTCGTTGGCCGGGTTGAGGCTGCGCAGCGAATCGACCGATTTCTTGACGTCGTCAAGCTCGGCCTCTTTCAAGGCCTCGTTGAACTGTTTCTGGAAATCGCCGGCCATCGCCCGCATCTTCGTCGTCATCTTGCCGAAGGTGCGCAGCATCTTGGGCAAGTCCTTCGGCCCCACGACCACGATCATGACGACCGCGATCACGAGCATTTCCGTCCAGCCGATGTCAAACATGGCCTGTCAATCCGGCTATCCGAGAGCATGGCCCCCGGAAGGGCTCAGCCCTTGGTGGCCTTTTCCCGGGCGGCGCCGACGGTCTCGTCGGTACGATGCTCGACGGTCTTGGGATCGGCGCCGTTCGCGGCTTCCGCATCCTCTTCCGACATGCCCTTCTTGAAGCTCTTGATGCCCTTGGCCATGTCGCCCATCAGCTCCGGAATCTTGCCGCGGCCGAACAGCAGCAGCACGACCACCAGAACGATGAGCCAGTGCCAAATTGAAAACGAACCCATATCACACTCTCTCGAAGCGATTTCCCAGAACTGATCTATGCGCTTTCGCGCCGCGTTTCAAACAGAAGTACATCGGATTTGCGCAATGAAAGCCAGATGTCACGTGCTTTTGCAGACAATGCGCCGCAGCGCACCCGTGCGCGTACCGGCGATTCGGCGCCGGGAACCGCCAGTTCGAGCAGTTCGACGACGCCGAGATAACGGCGCGACAGGATGCGCGCCTCGGTCGCACCCTCGCTTTCGCTGACGTCGAAGCCGGTGGTGCGCACCGCCACGGTGGCGTGAACACCCTCGGAAAGGCCATCCGCGTCGATGGCGCCGAGCGAGGTTTCCACCGCGCCGCCGCGCACTTTGCCGGCAAAGACGTTGAGTTCGGAAAAAAAGCCGGCGACGAACAGGTCGGCGGGTTTGAGATAGAGATCCTCCGCCCTGCCCGCCTGCACCAGGCGGCCGTCCTTCAGGAGCGCAATGCGGTCGCCCATGCGCATCGCCTCCTCCGCGTCGTGGGTGACGACAATGGCGGTGGCGCGGCTCTCGCGCAATATGGCGAGCGTCTCGGCGCGCACCGAATCCTTCAGCCGCGAATCCAGGCCGGAAAACGGCTCGTCCATCAAAAGCACCGCCGGGCGCGGCGCCAGCGCGCGGGCAAGCGCCACGCGCTGCTGCTCGCCGCCGGAGAGCACATGCGGATAGGAGCCGGCATAGGATTGCAGCCCGACACGGCCCAGCGCGATCATCGCCTCGTGGCGCGCCTCCGCCGCCGACAGCGCGGTGAGGCCGAAGCGCACATTATCCAGGATGGTCATGTGCGGGAACAAAGCGAAATCCTGGAAGACGAGCCCGATCGAGCGTTTTTCCGGCGGCAGGAATATGCTGGGTCCTGCGATCTCGCGGCCGTTGAGCAGCACGCGGCCGGTGGCCTGCGGCTCGATGCCGGCGGCGATGCGCAGCAGCGTCGTCTTGCCCGAGCCGGAGGGGCCGAGCAAGCAGAGCACCTCTCCCGGCTCGGCAGCCAGCGAGACGTCGCGCAGCGTCTCGGAACCCGGCGAAAAGGCGTGGCTGATGTTCTCGAACGCCAACCGAGCGGCGAAGGTCACGCCGGCCGTCGTGCGTCTGGTCCTGCCCGCTTCGTCGATCGCCAATTTTTGCCCGGCCTTCCCGATGGTTTCCGGGCGATCAGACCTGCCAGCCCGGCAACACAGCGTCAATCATCGGTCGCCTTGGGTGTCAACAGGCCGAGTTCCTCGAGGTCGATGTCGGTCAGCGGGTCCTCGTCCGCCGTCAGTTCCTCCGGATCGGCGGGCGGCAGCGGCACGGAGAAGTTGGCCGGCATACGGGCGGCGAGCAGGCCGGCCCCCTTCAGCTCCTCGATGCCGGGCAGGTCGCGGATCTCCTCCAGGCCGAAATGGTCGAGGAATTTGTCCGTCGTGCCGTAGGTGACCGGCCGGCCCGGCGTGCGGCGGCGGCCGCGCATGCGCACCCATTCGGTCTCCAGCAGCGTATCCAGCGTGCCCTTGGAGGTCTCGACGCCGCGGATATCCTCGATCTCGGCGCGCGTCACCGGCTGGTGGTAGGCGATTATGGCCAGCACTTCGAGGGCCGCGCGCGACAGTTTTTTCTGCTGCACCTGGTCGCGCGTCATCAGGAAGGCGAGGTCGGGCGCGGTGCGGAAGGCCCAGGCGGGGCCGACGCGCACCAGATTGATGCCGCGCTTCGAATAGACCTGCTGGAGTTCGGCCATGATCACCGGCACGGGAATGCCGTCCGGCAGGCGCTGCGAGAGTTGCGCCTCGCTGACCGGCTCGGCGCTGGCGAAGACGATGGCCTCGGCCATGCGCATGGCCTCGGACAGATGCAGCCGCTCGGCCGGGTTGAGGTTTTCGTGCCCCTCTCCCGCGAACGGAATGATCTTGGCATTGGCGCTTTCGCTCATCATCTGGCTCCGGTGACGGCGGCGACTGGCTGGCGGCCGCGCAGATAGAGCGGCGCGAAGGCGACCTCCTGGCGCACCTCGACCCGCCCCTCGCGCACCAGTTCGAGCGTCGCGGCGAAGGAACTGGCGATCGCGGTCGCCCGCTCCTCGGGCGAGGCGAGGTAGTCGAGCAGGAAACTGTCGAGCGCCGTCCAGTCCTTGAAGCCGCCGATCAGGCGGGTGAGGATGTCGCGGGCTTCCTTCAGCGACCAAACGCCGCGCTTGGCAATGCGCACATTGGTGACGGCCTGCCGCTGCCGCTGGATGGCGTAGGCGGTAAGCAGGTCGTAGAGACTGGCGGAATATTCGTTGCGCTTCTCGACGATCACCAGCTCCGGCTCGCCCCGTGCAAAGACGTCGCGGCCGAGCCGGTTGCGGTTGACCAGCCGCGCGGCGGCGTCACGCATTGCCTCCAGCCGCTTCAGCCGGAACTGCAGCACGGCGGCAAGCTCCTCGCCGCTCTCGCCGTCGCTGCCCGGCTGTTTCGGAATAAGCAGCTTGGATTTCAGGAAGGCGAGCCAAGCGGCCATGACCAGATAGTCGGCGGCGAGTTCCAGCCGGATGGCGCGCGCCTTGTCGATGAAGGCGAGATACTGTTCGGCGAGCGCCAGGATCGAGATGCGCGACAAATCGACCTTCTGGTTGCGCGCCAGATGCAGCAACAGGTCGAGCGGTCCCTCGAAACCGGCGACGTCGACCACCAGTTCGGGGTCGCCGGTAGCGCGATCCTCCGCCTGGTCCGTCCACAGACGGTCCATCGGAATGGGTTTCGCGCCCTTCTGCTCCCCTGTCGCCGTCACGCCGTCCTTCTGTTCTCCGTCAGGCCACCGCCTCGAAATAGCGCGCGAACTCGGCGCGCGCCTCAGTCTCGGCCGTCTGGTCGCGGTCCTTCACATAGCTCAGCGCCTTCTCGGCGCGCTCCAGCGATTTGCCGGAAAGCGGCAATGTCTTCGAGGCGATACCCGCCATCTCGTCCATGACGCCGTTGCAGTGAAGAACGATGTCGACTCCGGCCGCAAGGATCGCAGCGGCCTTTTGCGGGAAATCCCCAGAAAGCGCCTTCATCGAGGTGTCGTCGCTGACGAGCAGGCCGTCGAAACCGATCTCGCCGCGGATGATCTCGCGCACCACCCTTTCCGAGGTCGTCGCCGGACCGTCCGGATCGACGGCCGAATAGACGACGTGCGCGGTCATGCCGATCGGCAGATGGCTCAGCGCCTTGAATGGCGCGAAATCGTGGCGGCGCAATTCTTCGAGTGGCGTGTCGACCGTCGGCAGCTCGAAATGCGTGTCGGAGAAGGCGCGGCCGTGGCCGGGCATGTGCTTCATCACCGGCAGCACACCGCCGGACAGCAGGCCCTCCGCCGCCGCGCCGCCGAGGGCAGCCACCGTCTTCGGATCCTTGCCATAGGCGCGCGTGCCGATCACGTCGCTGGCTCCCTCGATCGGCACGTCGAGCACCGGCAGGCAGTCGGCCGTGATGCCGAAGCGCAGGAGGTCGAATGCATGCAGCCGCGCCAGCAGCCAGGCGGAGCGCAGCCCTGCTGCGCGATCCTGGCGATAGAGCGCGCCGATCGCCGAGCCGGCCGGATAATTCGGCGCGATCGGCGGACGCAGGCGCTGCACCCGGCCGCCCTCCTGGTCGATGAACACCGGCGCCTGTGGCCGCCCGACGGCATCCCGCAGGGATGCCACCAGATCGGAGATCTGCGCGGGGTCGCCGATATTGCGGGCGAACAGGATGAAACCCCATGGCCGCTCGTCGCGGTAGAACCTGATCTCGTCTTCGGTCAGGGACTTCCCGGCGCAGCCGAGAATCATGGCTTTTGATTCGGTCATGTCAGCTTTTACCCGGTATCGAGGGCGGTATGAACGAAAAACCGGCGCGAAGCTGTCGCGCCGGTTCCTGGAACGTTCGTCCGGTCAGGCTTCTACTTCGAGACGAAGCAGTTGCCCCCGGCCGCCTTGTAGCTTTCGCACAGCTTGATCGCGTCGTTGCGGCTGCCGGCCGGCACGCGCACGCGCCAGAAGGTGCCTTTTCCGGCGATCTCGGCCTTTACGATGTTGGCCTGCTTGCCGTCGAGCACCTTGCCATAGCGGCGGACGAGGTCCTGGTAGCTCGACTGCGCCGCGGCTTCGGTGGGCTGCGAGGCGATCTGCATCGACCATGCACCGGCGGAGGCGGCGGGGCTCAGCGCCGCCACCTGCTGCGGCTTGACCTCGCCGACGATGTCGACCGGCTGGTCGGACGGACGGGTCGGCGCGATCGGCGCGGTGTTCGGGGTGGCGCCGGCAGCGCGCGGGGCGGCAGGCGTCTGCGCCGCGGCGGGAGCCGCTGCCTCCGGAGCACCGGCAGCCGGCTTTGCGGCCGGCTTCGCGGCGGCGGCCGTCGGCACGGTCGCGGTGGTTTCGGCGTCGGCGGCAGGAGCGGCGGTCGACGCCACGGGGTCGACAATGCCTTCCGAGGCCGAAGTCACCTGGTCGGTCGCAGGAGCTGGATCCTCGCGGGCCACCAGCGTTCCGTCCGACTTGACGATCATGGTGCGCACCTTGCGCGGCGCGACGGCGGCCACCTCGACGCTCTCGTCGACGCCGGCTTCCTGGGCGACCTGCTCGATGCGGTCCTCGCCCTTGGGCGCGGGTGCGTCCGACTTGGCTGTCGCGGCAGCGGGCGCGGCCGCATCGGCTGTCACGGACCCTGCCGTTGGTTCGGTGTCGACGCCAGGCAGATCCGCGGCGGTCTCGTCCATCGCCGACATCGGCGATTCGACGGGCTCGTCCTCCGCCGTCGGCATGTCGACCGGCTCCTCGGCGCTGGAAAGAAGCTTCTCCTGCGTCGGCGCCACGGGCGCGTTGGCGCCGGCAACCGTGTCGTAGACCCTGCTGTCCTGGTTCGGGATGGTCGCGCCGCCCGGATTTTCGGGCTTGACCTTGACCGGCGACGGATCGGCCTTGACGAGCGCGACTTCCTGCGAACCGACGCCGTCGCCGAAGGACAGGGCAAAGGCGGCAACGCCACCCAGCAGCGCGAC
Organism: Mesorhizobium sp. LHD-90; assembly: GCF_030929505.1. Classification (GTDB taxonomy): domain Bacteria; phylum Pseudomonadota; class Alphaproteobacteria; order Rhizobiales; family Rhizobiaceae; genus Kumtagia. The sequence continues at coordinate 67,610 of NZ_JAVFVV010000008.1, forward strand.
ACCGCCCACCACGGCAGCGACCAGCAGGCCGCGCCGGCGCGGCGGCTCGGCGATCTTTGCGTAGGCCGGCCCGGCGATCTCCTCGTCGAGTTCCGGATCGTAGGCGAATTCCATATCGGCAAGCTCGGGCTCGCGGCCGGGTGCTGCCGCCCTCGGCGCATCCGAATAGGCCGGGTCGTAACCGCCGGTGAGCGCCGGCCGCGCCGCCGTGGCTGCCGCCGCGACGCCTACTGCACCGGCAGCGGCAGCATATCCATGACCGGAATAGCCGTCATCGGCCAGGCCGGGATAACGGATCTCGTGGGATCCGTCCTGCTGCGCGGCCGAAACCACGGGAGCCGGCTCGGGCGGACGCACATTCATGTCCTGAAGCAGATGCGAGAACTCGGCGTCCAGATCGTCGTAGCGGGGCGCCAGCGTCGGCTCGTCCTCGAAGGCGATCTCCGGCAGGTCCAGGTCGTCGGCCAGAGCCACTGCCTGCTCCGGCACGTCGACCGTCTCGATCTCGGGCGCTTCAGGGCGCTGGGCCGCCGGGCGGTAGTCGGAGTAGGCGTGTTGCGGCGCAAACGGGTTCACCTCCGCCTGCCTCGCCGACGCGTCCTGCCAGGACCGGCCGGACTGCAGGTCGGCGGACAGGGCGGCAAGCGCCGCATATGGATCGTGTCCCTCACGTGGCATGGAATCCCCCGATTCCTCGTTCCGCGCATCGGCCGGCTCTTCCTGCCGCGCCAGCCCGTGAGTCCGCGCGACCGCATCGGTGATCGCCGCCTCGAAGGCCTGGTCGTCGAACAAGCTGTCGAGATCGTCCTCCTGGGCCGCAGCCACGGAGTTGACAGACACGGGCGACTGATCCTGCCGATAGTGATTCGCGAGGTCAATCGGTCTCGCATCGTAGGTCAAGCCGCGCGCCGGTTCGTCGGCGTCATCGCGCTCGTCATAAGCAGGCAGCGACTCCACCGGCATCCGGCGGGCAGCCGTTGCTGCGTCCGGCTGCGGCTCGTCGAAAGCGCTCTCGGCGGGCACTTGCATCGCCTCGCCCTGCCAGTCGTCCTCAACCACCGCGGCGATTGGCGGCTGCGCCGAAACCTGGGCCGCCGCAACCGGGGCCGGCTCGTTGTGGTTGCCGAGCAGCGCGTCGAGCTCCCGCTCGAGGCTCATCTCGACGGACGCTTCGGGTATTTCCGCCTCGACAGGCTCGGCGCGCACGGCGTAGACCTCCTCGGCCACGTCCTCGGCCGGCTCGCCGGGCAAAACGGAGTGTGGCTCGAAGCCGGCATCATCCTGTTCGGGCTGGTCATCCGCGGCGAACTCGATATTGCGCGCTTCGGGCTGCGGATCGGCAACAAGCTCGACTGCAGGGGCCGCGACACTTTCGTGCGTCTCGACGGCCGCCACTTCGAGGGTCTGATCGAAATCCCATTCCGACGCCGCGGAATCGGCGGCACCCACTTCCTGCACGCTGTCTTCCGCGCTGACCTTGGCGACGGCATGGTCCGTCGCTTCCACATCGGCATCGCGGCCGGCCATAGCGGCTTGCGTCTCGCCGTCCTCGTGGGCATTCCACGGCTGCCCGTCTTCCGGCACGTCCATTTCGACCGGGGCAACGGCCTCCAGTTCACCGGCGACGAACATCTCCGCCTCGGCAAGCGGGACATCCTGCTCGTGGGATTGCTCGTGCGCTGCTTCGGTGTCCTCCGGCGCCACGGCCTGCACCCGAGATGCCTCGGCCTCGTCGTCCGCCGGGCGGAACCAGTGCGGCTCGGCGGCGGCGTGTTCTGAGAGGGCGGCGTCGGCCGCTTCGGCCTCGGCGGTGCTGTCGCGATTGTCGGCGGTCTCGTCGAACTCCGGTCCAGCAGGTTCAGGCGATGCCACCAATTCCGGCCCTGCCACTAGTTCCGGTTCTGCCACCAGTTCGGGTTCACCCACCGGTTGCGGAGCGGCTGTCGCGGCCGTTTCCTCGAGCTCCTCCGCTGCGGCCTCAAAGGCCTGCCCGGCGGCGTCCGCTTGCTCCGGCTCCTGCGCAATCACCGGCTCGGGTGCCGAAGCGACCATCTCGTCGGTGGCGAACTCGCCCATCAGCTCGCGCTCCAGATCGAGGCTGAGATCCGTGCTGGCGAAGGCGTCGTTGGCCGGCTCGACCGGCTTGGCCTGCATTGCGGGTTTGGCGATGGGCTTCACCGGCTGGCGCGGATCGAAACCCATGAGCCTGGTCAGTTCCGCGAACGGATCGTCTTCCGACACCGGGGACTGGGCGGCGATCTTCAGGTTTGCTTTGTCTGCCATTTCAAATCCCGAACTTCGACACAACTCGACGCGAACGGCGCCACGCAATGCCGCGCAATATCAGCGCAATGTGGGCAAACGGTGGCCGTCTGAGGCCCCTGTCGGCTAGCGCATCTCGCTTGGCGCTTCGGCCCCGATCAGTCCCAGTCCGGACGTGATCACGTCCAAGACCGCCTGGACCAATCCCAGCCTGGCATGCGTCAATTGTCGGTCGGTAACCTTAACAAACCGTAAGTCGGGATTTTCGGCGCCGCGGTTCCACTGCGCGTGGAATGTGCTGGCCAGATCGTAGAGATAAAATGCCAGCCGGTGCGGCTCCAGCGCCTGCGCCGCCGCCTCGATCAGGCGCGGGTATTCCGCCAGCTTGCGAACCAGCCCGATCTCGCTCTCGTCAGTCAGCAACGCCGCATCGCGAGACAGTGCCTCACGGCCGGCGTCGATCCCGCCGAGTTGCTCGGCGGCCTGGCGGAACACCGAATGGCAGCGCGCCGAAGCATACTGCACGTAGAACACCGGATTGTCCTTCGACTGCTCCGTCACCTTGGCGAAATCGAAATCCAGCGGCGCGTCGTTCTTGCGGTAGAGCATCATGAAGCGGATCGGATCGCGCCCGACCTCCTCCACCACCTCGCGCAGCGTGACGAAATCCCCTGCCCGCTTCGACATCCTGACCGGCTCGCCGTTGCGGAACAGTTTTACCAGTTGGCAAAGCAGCACAGTAAGCTTCAGGCTGTTGCCGCCGACGGCGCGCGCCAGCGCTTCCATGCGCTTGACATAGCCGCCGTGGTCGGCGCCGAGCACGAAGATGGTGTGCTCGAAGCCGCGCCGCACCTTGTCCTTGAGATAGGCGACGTCGGCGGCGAAATAGGTGAACTGGCCGTCGGATTTCACCAGCGGCCGGTCGATGTCGTCGCCGACGGCAGTGGAGCGGAACAGCGTCTGCTCGCGGTCTTCCCAGTCATCCGGCTTCTCGCCCTTGGGCGGCGGCAGCTTGCCCTTGTAGATGTGGCCGGCCATCGTCAGTTCGGCGATGGCCGAGCGGATCGCCTTGGCGTTTTCGGCGTGCAGCGACCGCTCCGAGAAGAACACCTCGTGATGGACGTTGAGCAGCGCCAGATCCTCGCGGATCAGGTCCATCATGGCGTCGATCGAGCGGTCCCTCAGGATCGCCATCGCTTCCTCGTCCGGCATCTTCAGGAGCCCGTCGCCGTATTCGGCAACGAGTTGCTTGCCGAGCGGCACCAGATAGTCGCCGGGATAGAGGCCGGGCGGAATCTCGCCGATCGCCTCGCCCAGCGCCTCGCGGTAGCGCAGCAGCACCGAACGCGCCAGCACGTCGATCTGCGCGCCGGCGTCGTTGATCAGGTACTCCTTGGTCACGTCGTGGCCGGTGAAGGCGAGCAGGTTGGCCAGCGTGTCGCCCACCACCGCGCCGCGGCAGTGGCCGACATGCATCGGCCCGGTCGGGTTGGCCGAGACATATTCGACGTTGACCTTGGTGCCCTTGCCCATGTCGGAGCGGCCGAAATCGGCGCCGAGCTTCAGCATGCGGGCGAGATAGTTTTGCCAGTAGCCGTCGCGCAGGCGCAGATTGACGAAGCCGGGACCGGCGACCGACGCTTCCGCGACGTCCGCATCGGCGCGCAGGGCGGCGGCGATGGTCTCGGCCAGCGCGCGCGGATTCTGCCCGGCGTTCTTGGCAAGCACCATGGCGGCGTTGGTTGCGAGGTCGCCGTGGCTGGCGTCGCGCGGCGGTTCCACGGCAACGCGTGACAGGTCGAGCGGTGCGCCGGTTACGGTTTTGATGTCAAGGCCTTCAACGACTTTCCTGATCCGCTCGTTGAAGTCGGCGAAAACGTTCATGATGTTTTTCCTGGAAATTGCGCCACGCCGCGGGTCCGGAAGCCGCGCGAAACCGCGCCTGCCCTATCGCAAATCGGGTTCCCGGTCAAACAGCCGGGCATATTCCTTGATGGCGTAGGTGTCGGTCATGCCAGCCAGAAAATCCGCGACATGCCGCGCCTTGACGCGGGGCTCGGCGCGGTCGAGCCCCTCGCGCCAGCCGTCCGGCATTGCGCGCGGGTCGGCATAGTAGGCGTCGAACAGCTTTCGCACGATCCGGTCGGCCTCGACGCGCACCCGCACGACTTCCGGATGCCGGTACATGTGCTTGAACAAAAACGCTTTCAGCTCCTTCTCCTCGGCCGCCATGCCGGCCGAGAAAGTGACGATGGTCCGTCCGGCGCCGCGCACCGCGTCGGCGCTGTCGGGCTTGATCTCGGCGAGGTTCCCGCCGGCGGTGGCGATGACGTCCTCGACCATGCGGGTGATCTGCCGGCGCATCAGCTCGTGGCCGGTGCGCACCGCGTCCAGCGCCGGATAGAGTTCGCGCACCTCCTCGAGAATGCGGGCGGGCAGGGCCACGCCGGAAAGCATGCCCAGCGTCAGCAGGCCGGCGCGCAAGCCGTCGTCGATGTCATGGGTGTCGTAGGCGATGTCGTCGGCGATTGCCGCGCATTGCGCCTCCAGGCTGGCGTAGTGGCCGAGCTCGAGGTCGTGCAACTCGTTGTAGTCGAGGATGGTGCGCGGCGCCGGGCCATTCAGCCCCTGCCCGTCCGGGCCGAGCAGCGGGCCGTTGTGCTTGACCAGCCCCTCCAGCGTCTCCCAGGTGAGGTTCAGCCCGTCGAACTCGGCATAACGGCGCTCCAGACGGGTGACCACGCGAAGCGACTGGGCGTTGTGATCAAAGCCGCCCCACTCCGCCATCTTGTCGTTAAGCGCGTCCTCGCCGGTGTGGCCGAACGGCGTGTGGCCGAAATCGTGGACCAGCGCCAGCGCCTCGGCCAGATCCTCGTCGAGCCGCAGCGCCCGCGCCAGCGCCCGGGCGATCTGCGCCACCTCGATCGTATGGGTGAGCCGCGTGCGAAAATGGTCGCCCTCATGGGCGACGAACACCTGCGTCTTGTGTTTCAGCCGGCGGAAGGCGGTGGAGTGGATGATGCGGTCGCGGTCGCGCTGGAAGGGGGTGCGGGTCGGGCTTTCCACCTCGTCGAACAGCCGGCCCCGGCTTTGCGCCGGATCGCAGGCCCAGGTCGCGCGCGGCCGGTAGCCGAAGCCGATGTCGCCCAGTTCGCCCTGAACCATCATGTGCCGCCGGTTGACTTGCCCCCATGCGCTTCATACCTATTGCGTGAGAGCGAACGCAAGGTGAAGCGATGAATGCCGACGCCAAGTCAGCCACCAAGGTCGAGATGACCGATGCCGCGGCCAAGCGCATCGCGGCCATCGTCGCCAAGGAGCCCGGCAAGACGGCGCTGCGCGTCGCGGTCGAGGGTGGCGGCTGCTCGGGTTTTTCCTACAAGTTCGACTTGACCGACGCCCGCAACGACGACGACGTCGCCATCGAGAGGAACGGCGCAACGGTGCTCATCGACGATCTGTCGCTGGTCTATATGGGCGGCGCGGTCATCGACTTCGTCGACGACCTGATGGGCCAGTCTTTTCAGATCAAGAACCCGAATGCCGTTGCCTCCTGCGGCTGCGGCACCAGCTTCTCGATCTGACGGGGCGAAGCGGGAATCGGCGCAAAACTAGGCGCCGATCCGCGGGCAACGCCGATCCCGCTCTTAAGCCGGCAATGAGAACGGCCGTCGATTTTCAAGATTTTCTTGAATGACTTTGTTCCGTTTTGTCCCTTCGGCTGAGCCGTCGTGGCAGCGACTCGCTGCAATGACTTGTTTTCATTCATGACTTGATCCGGCCCGGGGTCCGCCCTTGCGGACGTGCGCGTGTCACCCGGCCAGCGCCGTTCCGCCGTGCCGCCGTGCCTTCGTTGACACATCCTCGTGATCGGTCTCACGCTGCGTAAGCCGGAGGGACTTTTTGCACGCCGGCATGGGGAACACTGACATGAACCTGCCACCCAACGCATCGCCCTTGCTCTACAACGAGGATCTGGCCCCCGCGAAAGAACGCAACTGGGGGCCGTTCTCGATCTTCAATGTCTGGACCTCCGACGTCCATAGCCTGTGGGGTTATTACCTCGCCGCCAGCCTGTTCCTGTTCTGCGGCAGTTTCGTCAATTTCCTGATCGCCATCGGCATCGGCTCGCTGATCATCTACTTCCTGATGAACATGGTCGGCATCGCCGGCGTGCGCACGGGCGTGCCCTTCCCGGTGCTGGCGCGCGCCTCCTTCGGCATCTGGGGCGCCAACTTGCCGGCCATGGTGCGGGCGATCGTCGCCTGCTTCTGGTACGGCGCACAGACGGCGGCCGCGTCCGGCGCTATCGTCGCGCTGCTGATCCGCAACGAGGGCATGCTTGAATTCCACCAGTCCAGCCACTTCCTCGGCCATTCGACGCTGGAGGTGATCTGTTTCGTCATCATCTGGGCGCTGCAGCTTCTCATCATCCAGCGCGGCATGGAGACGGTCAGGCGCTTCCAGGACTGGGCCGGACCGGCGGTGTGGGTGATGATGCTGATCCTCGCCATCTATCTCGTCATCAAGGCGGGCGGCGTGTCCTTGACCGGAGACATCCCGATGGACGTTCTGCTGGAGAAGACCAAGGATGCCGGCGTTCCCGGCGAGCCCGGCTCGTTCGAGGCGCTGATGGCGGTCGCGGCGATCTGGGTGACCTATTTCGCCGCGCTCTACCTCAACTTCTGCGACTTCTCGCGCTATGCGCCCGACGAACGCTCGCTGCGGATCGGCAATATCTGGGGCCTGCCGGTCAACCTCATCCTGTTCTCGCTGGTCGCCGGCATAACCACCATTGCCGCCTTCCAGGTCTATGGCGAGTTGCTGGTGCATCCAGACCAGATCTCGGCGAAGTTCGATAGCTGGTTCCTGGCGCTGCTGGCGGCCGTGACCTTCGCGGTGGCGACGCTCGGCATCAACGTGGTCGCCAACTTCGTGTCGCCCGCCTTCGACTTCGCCAACGTCTTCCCCAAACACATCACCTTCAAGCGGGGCGGCTACATCGCGGCGCTGATCGCGCTGGCGCTCTATCCCTTCGCGCCCTGGGAAGGCGGCGCGGCGCATTTCGTCAACGTCATCGGCGCGACGATGGGACCGATCTTCGGCGTGATGATGGTCGACTACTACCTGATCCGCAAAGGCTGGCTGAACGTCGACGCACTCTACCAGGAGAACGGCGAGTACCGTTTCCAGAACGGCTGGCACGTCAATGCGCTGATCGCTGCCGGCATCGGCATCCTGTTCTCGTCGATCCTGCCGAACTTCACCAACCTGCTGCCGTCCTGGTGGGGCGTCTACGGCTGGTTCTTCGGCGTCGCGATTGCCGGAGCGATCTATTACGGGCTGCGCGCCAGCCGCGTCGGAGCAGTGCCGCAATCGACCTGAACGGCGAACCGATATTCCTCCGGGAAGCGCGAAACGGCGCTTCCCGGAGGACACAAGCGATCCTTGTCAGCATCTGTCAGGATTATTTTCCCAGGACTTATCCCCCTCCTTCCCGACGGAGCGATAATCCTCGTCGCCTGTGCTGGAAAAGGAGGCAGCGGCGATGGAGGTAAGTCCGGCGATCGACAAGCACTGGGAGGCGCTGAAGCGTCTTCTGGCCATGCTTGTCGGCATGGCCGAGCTGGCCTGCGGCGCACCCACTCTGCCGCGCCAGCTCCACCGCGCCATCCTCAAGCTGCTGCGCCCGGCCGAGTCCGCCGCGCGCCGGCTGATCATCGCGGCGGCGCGCGGAATCGTGATAGTCCTGCCGCCGATGCGCCCGCGAAAACCGAAGCCTGCGATCCGGCGAGGTCCCCGCGCCTTCATGCCGACAGGCCCGAAAAGACGTCCAACACCCGCCGCGCGCGCCTTGAGCCTGCCGCTGTGCGATCCGCTGAAAAATCCGTTCCGTATTCGCCGCCGCTATGTGCCCGCACATGCCGTGCCGCGCATCAGGTCACTCTTTGACGACTCGCCATACCGTCCCCTGCCTGCCCCGCCGTCGCCCGACGATCCTGTCGATGCATCGCGGCTGGTTTTGCGGCTGGAGGCGCTGGGCCGCGCGCTCGACGACCTGCCCGGACAGGCAAGACGGTTTGCCCGCTGGAAGGCGCGCCGTGACGCATCTGCGACCAGGGAGAAGCAGGAGCGCGACGCCACGGCCGCGCAAGACCAGAACCGCCCTCAGGTGTGGCGGCCGCGCCGCATCTCGCCGCTGCGGCGCGGGCGTCCGCCCGGCGGCCGGCTGTCGCGCTACGATCCTACCGCCACTCATCCGCGCAACATCCGCGAGATCGACGAGATTCTGGCGCACGCCAATGCGCTGGCCGTCTATGCGCTGGAAAATCCCGACACGTCGTGACGCAGCATGCCTCTGGCAGGACCGGGTGCGATTCGAACGCGACGCGAGCGGATTTTCCGCGGCGTGGCGACGATGGCGGTTTGGCGGAAGCCTCGAAGATACGGATTGTCCCGCCCCTTGCCAGTTCTCGTCCGGTGAAAAACCGGGCGGCTGGCCAGGCCTTACCCACGGCAATGCAGCCTCCTTGCATTTTTCTGGCAATTTCGCTGAATGTGGCCGACGCGCCTTCTTCCGGACCAGTTCGTGACCAACAGGAAGGGCGCAGGGATTCACGACAACCTCAGGGAACGACGATGTCCGCCCACCGCAATATTTTGAAAAAACTCACTCTTTCGACGTTTCTACTGTCATCCGTTGTCTTCGGCGCCCACGCTCAGGATGCCGCCGCCGTCGCCGAACGGATGAAGCAATTGCTGGCGCTGCAGGGCACGAACCTAAGCTGGTCGTCGATCAGCGGCGAAGGCGCCAATTTTTCGCTGGAAGGCGTCAAGGTGGGCTTCACGGGCCAGCCGGATGCGCTTGAAATCGGCAAGCTGAGTTTCGAGGGCGTCGCCGACGACAATGGCGGCTTCGCGATCGACACGGTCACCACCGAAGCCTACACAAAGACGCAGGACGGCATGACCTTCGAGATCAGCCCGTTCAAGATGACCGGCGTGAAACTGCCGGCCCAGGGGTCGACCGATCCGATCGCCAATCTGGTGTTCTACGAAGCCGCGGAACTCGCCAGCCTGAACGTCAAGATGGGCGACAAGACCGCGTTTTCGCTGGAAAACCTGACCGCCGAGATCACGCCACCCTCCGCCGACAAGGCAATGGAATTCACCGGTGGGGCCGAAAAGTTCAGCGCCGACCTCACCCTCGTCACCGATCCGCAGGCAAAGGCGGCGATCGAGGCGATGGGCTACCAGGCGATCACCGGCTCGCTCGATCTCGAAGGCTCCTGGAATCCGGCTGACGGCCGCATGGATTTCAGCACCTACGACATCACCGTCGACAATGCCGGCACCTTCGGCATGACCTTCGACATCGGCGGCTATACGCCAGACTTCATCAGGGCGCTGCAGGAGGTGCAGAAGCAGATGGCCGCGCAGCCGGCCGGCGCCGACGATTCCGCCCAAGGCCTCGCCATGCTGGGGCTGATGCAGCAACTGACCTTCCACTCGGCCAGCATGCGCTGGGACGACGATTCGCTCACCGGCAAGGCGATCGACTACATCGCCAAGATGCAGAACATGAAGCCGGAAGACATCAAGAACCAGGCCAAGGCGATCGTGCCCTTCCTGACGGCGCAGCTCAACAACCCGGACCTGTCGGCCGCGATCACCGCCGCAGTGACAAAATATCTCGACGATCCGCAGAGCATCGAGGTTTCGGCCGAGCCGGCCGCCCCTGTGCCGTTCTCGCAGATTGCGGCGGCCGGCATGGCCAATCCCGTCGATTTGACAAAGTCGCTCGGCGTGACGGTGACGGCGAACGAAGACGAATAAGTTCGGACTTCAGTAGCGTCGAAGAGCCCGGCCGTTGAGCCGGGTTCTTTTTTGTTTATTTCAAAGGCTTGCTTCTGGACGGCTGGACGGAAGCGCCGGCCGAATAGCGGCCTCGCTGTCAAGCACCGTGCGCAGAATTGTCGTGAACCCGCGCAGCAAATCCGCTTCCGAAAGCGCGCAGCCCTCGCCCACCATGGGCACATGGATGAAGCCGCTGAGGCGTGGCGCAAAGCCCTCGCAGGCCGCGCCGAGCGACAGCGCCAGCGCGGCGTTGCAGAGATAGCCGCCCGCGTCGTCGGACCAGGAGACCGGAAGGTCTTGCGCCGCCAGCGCATCGTGGATCGCCCGCAGCGGCAGCCGCGATTGCAGCAACGCAGGCGCCCGGCAGATCGGGCCGTCCGGCGGCGCGAAGCCGTTGTTGTCGGGCCTGGCATTGGCGAAGGCGTTGCGCGCAAACCGTTCCAGCCGGAAACCGCCGCAGCCATGCGCCAGGCCGAAATGCAGGGCGATGTCCGGCGCGAAAGTCCTGCCGATCTCCGACAGGCGCGGGCCGATCGCACGGTAATCGACGGGCAGCAGTTCGGCCCGGAAGGCCGCCATGCGTTCGAGCGGTGGCGGTTCGTTGCGCAGCCGCTCGACCAGCCATTGCGTCGGATTGACCGGCGCGCCGGGAAACGGTTCGAACCCTGTGACAAGCACGCGCGGCAGGTTCTTTTGCCCTGCCGCGCCGCCCATCGGTCAGGCCGGCTTCTTGTCCGCCACGACCCGCAGCGCCAGTTCGCGCAACTGCGTGGGGGTGGCCGGCGACGGCGCGCTCATCAGCAGGTCGTAGGCCTGCTGGTTCATCGGGAACATGGTCACTTCGCGCAGGTTCGTCGCGCCGACCAGCAGCATGACGATGCGGTCGACGCCGGCCGCCATGCCTCCATGCGGCGGCGCGCCATACTGGAAGGCGCGGTAGAGGCCGCCGAAACGTTCCTCGACCGTCGCGCGGTCCAGCCCGACCATCTCGAACGCCTTCACCATCGTCTCCGGCAGATGGTTGCGGATGCCGCCAGAGGCGATCTCAAAACCGTTGCAGACCATGTCGTACTGGAACGCCTTGATGCCCAGCGGCTCCGCCCCCGTCAGCGCGTCGATGCCGCCCTGCGGCATGGAGAACGGGTTGTGGGCGAAGTCGATCTTCTTCTCGTCCTCGTTCCATTCGAAGAACGGAAAATCGACGATCCAGCACAGCGCGAAGCGCTCGCGGTCGACGAGGTTCAGTTCCTCGCCCGCCCGCGTGCGCGCCGCGCCCGCGAATTTGTAGAATTTTTGCGGATCGCCGGCGACGAAGAAGGCGGCGTCACCCTCGCCCAGTCCGAGTTGCTGGCGGATCGCCTCGGTGCGCTCCTCGCCGATGTTTTTCGCGATCGGCCCGGCGCCTTCCAGCTTTTCGCCTTCCTTGCGCCAAAAGATGTAGCCCAGCCCCGGCTGGCCCTCGCCCTGCGCCCAGGAATTCATACGGTCGCAGAACGCGCGGCTTCCGCCGGTCTTGGCCGGCACGGCCCATACCTCGGCCTTCGGATCGTTCGCCAGGATGCCGGCGAACACCTTGAAGCCAGAGCCGCGGAAATGCTCGGAAACCGCCTGCATCTCGATCGGGTTGCGCAGGTCCGGCTTGTCGGAGCCGTATTTGCGGATCGCCACATCGTAGGGGATGCGCGGAAACTTTTCGGTCACCGGCTTGCCGTCGGCGAAGGTCTCGAAGACGCCGCGCAGCACCGGCTCCATGGTGCCTAGCACGTCGTCCTGCTCGACGAAACTCATCTCGAGGTCGAGCTGGTAGAACTCGCCAGGCAGGCGGTCGGCACGCGGGTCCTCGTCGCGGAAACACGGCGCGATCTGGAAGTAGCGGTCGAAACCGGAGACCATGATCAGTTGCTTGTACTGCTGCGGCGCCTGCGGCAGCGCGTAGAAGGTGCCGGGATGGATGCGACTCGGCACGAGGAAGTCGCGCGCGCCTTCCGGCGAGGATGCGGTCAGGATCGGCGTCGAGAATTCGGTGAAACCCGCCTCGCCCATGCGCGTGCGCATCTCGGCGATGATCTTCGTGCGCGCCACGATGTTTTTGTGCAGCGTGTCTCGGCGCAGGTCGAGGAACCTGTACTTCAGGCGGATGTCCTCGGGATAGTCCGGCTCACCGAACACCGGCAGCGGCAATTCCTTCGCTGCCGACAGCACCTCGATCTCGCCGGCATAAAGCTCGATCTCGCCGGTCGGCATGTTCTTGTTGACGGTCTCGGGCGCGCGCGCCTTGACCTCGCCGTCGACACGGATCACCCACTCGCCGCGCACCGTCTCGGCCACCTTGAACGCCGGCGAATCCGGATCGGCGACGATCTGGGTGATGCCGTAATGGTCGCGCAGGTCGATGAACAGCAGGCCGCCATGGTCGCGGACGCGATGCACCCAGCCCGACAGGCGCACGGCCTGCCCGACTTCCGACTTCCTCAATTGTGCGCAGGTGTGGCTGCGGTAGCGATGCATTTCGATGTCCGATCAGTGGATTTGGCTTGCAGAGGCGGTGCGAACCGGCCCCCGAAATTTGCGCGGACAAGCGCATGGAGGGGCAATTTTGTCAAGGCAAAGCGGGATGTGGACCAAAGCGCGTCGGTTTTGTTGCTGGCAAAGGCGCGTTCCCATGGTTCATACAGTTTCTTGACACAGTGCTTGAGACTTCATGTCCTCCATCCGCCCGCTCATCCCTCTCCTTATCGCCGCCGGCATCCTGCTCGGCGGCAACGGCCTGCAAGGCACGCTGATCGCGCTGCGCGGCGCGCAGGAAGGATTTTCGCCGGCCGTCATCGGCTTCATGGGCACCGCCTATTTCGGCGGCTTCCTGCTCGGCTGTCTTGCCATCGGGCGCATCATGAAGGCCGTCGGGCATGTGCGCTCGTTCTCGGCGCTGGCGGCGATCGCGTCCGCCGGCACGCTGATGCTGGTGCTGGTCATCGATCCGATCATGTGGTCGGTGATCCGTTTTGCTACTGGCTTCTGCTTCGCCGGCCTGTTCACCATCATGGAGGCGTGGTTGAATTCCGGCGCGCCCAACGAGCACCGCGCCCGCGTGCTCGCCCTCTACCGCATGGTCGACATCGGCTCGGTGACCGGCGCGCAGTTCCTGATCCCGATCTTCGGGGCGGACGGATTCACCATCTTCGCGATCATGACGATCATGATCACGCTTTCGCTGGTGCCGGTGTCGCTAGGCGACCGATCCAACCCCGCAGCGCCCGACGACGTTAAGCTCGATCTGCCGCGCGTGTTCCGCATCTCGCCGCTGGGCTGCATCGGCTGCATCGCGGTTGGCGTCACCAACAGTTCCTTCCGCACGCTGTCGCCCGTCTATGCCGAGGAACTCGGCATGTCGGTGACCGACGTCGTCACCTTCGTCAGCGTCGGCATCATCGGCGGCGCGCTGATCCAGTATCCGCTCGGCTACCTGTCCGACCGCTGGGACCGGCGCAAGGTGCTGCTGGTCTCTACGGCGGGCGCGATGGCAACGGCGCTGGTACTTGCCTTCGCCACCGGCACCGGTCCGCTCGCCAACTTCGTGGTGGTCTTCATCTTCGGCTCCTTCGCCATGCCGCTCTATTCGCTATCGGCCGCCCACGCCAACGACCGCGCCGGCAAGGGCGAGTTCGTGCTGGTGAACGCCGCGCTGATGCTCTTCTATTCCTTCGGCGCGATCGGCGGGCCGCTCACGGCCTCCTTTTTCATGGAACGTTTCGGTCCGGGCGCACTGTTCGGTTTCATCGCCGCCGTCTATGCCGTCTTCATCGCCATCATCCTCTACCGCATGCGCGCGCGGTCGGGCGTTCCGGCGGACCGGCGGGGGCGGTTCATCGCGCTGCTGAGAACCTCGACGATCTTTGCAAAACTGACGCGGCAGGCCGGCGAGGCCAAGGGAAACGGCAAGCCGGACGGCGGAAGCGGCGGCTCGCGCTTGACGAAACCGTCCCCGGCTGAAAAGAAACAGAGGTAATTCGGATCACCAAGACTTTTCATGCGCCTGATCACCACCAATCTCGAGCTCGAAACGGCGGTCGCCGCGCTGGCGAAGTCTTCCTTCGTCACCGTCGACACCGAGTTCATCCGCGAAACCACATTCTGGCCAGAGCTCTGCCTGATCCAGATGGCCGCGCCGGGGGTGACCGCCCTCATCGACCCGCTGGCGCCTGATCTCGATCTCGCGCCGTTCTTCAAGCTGATGGCCGACGAGGCCGTGACCAAGGTTTTTCACGCCGCCCGCCAGGACATCGAGATCATTCACCATCTCGGCGACCTGCTGCCGCACCCGGTGTTCGACACGCAGGTGGCCGCAATGGTCTGTGGCTTCGGCGACAGCGTCTCCTACGACCAGCTCGTGCAGAAGATCACAGGCGCGCAGCTCGACAAATCCTCGCGTTTCACCGACTGGCGGCATCGGCCGCTGTCCGACAAGCAACTCGCCTACGCGCTTGCCGACGTCACCCACCTGATCGAGGTCTACAAGCACCTTTCCGCCGAGCTGGAGCGCGAGAAGCGCGGCCACTGGCTGAAGGAGGAGATGGACATCCTCACCTCGCGCGAGACCTACGATCCGGACCCCGAGGACGCCTGGAAGCGGCTGAAGATGCGGTTGCGCAAGCCGCAGGAACTTGCCGTGGTGCAGGCGGTCGCCGCCTGGCGGGAGCGCGAGGCGCGCGACCGCAACGTCCCGCGCGGCCGCGTTATCAAGGACGACGCAGTCTACGAGATCGCCCAGCAGCAGCCGCGCGACGCCACGGCGCTGTCGCGGCTGCGCACCATCCCGAAAGGCTGGGAGCGCTCGGCGACGGCGGCTGCATTGCTGCAGGTCGTCAACGCCGCGCTCGACCTGCCAAAGGAGCAGATGCCGCGCCTGCCCAAGATCGCGCAGGCGCCGGAGGGATCGAGCGCCGCTGCCGAGCTGCTCAAGGTTCTCCTGCGCCAGGTGGCGGAGAAGGAAGGCGTGGCTGCCAAGGTGCTAGCCTCCGGCGACGACATCGACCGCATCGCCGCCGAGGGCGATGAGGCCGACGTGCCGGCCATGCATGGCTGGCGCCGCCAGGTGTTCGGCGATCTTGCCGTCAAGCTGGTGCGCGGCGAAATCGCGCTGAAGTTCGACCGGCGCAAGGTGGCCGTGTTCGAACTGGCGCAGTAGGGGCACATTGAGGTTCCGGCGGTACGGACCTGAACCTCAACTCGCCTTGTCGACTACGACTACACGCCGCCCGAATAGTTCGGGCTCTCGCGGGTGATCGTCACGTCGTGCGCGTGGCTTTCGCGCAAGCCGGCATTCGAGATACGCACGAAGGTGGCGCGTTCCCGGAAATCGGCCAGCGTGCGGGCGCCGACATAACCCATCGCCGCCCTCAGGCCGCCGGTGAGCTGGTGCAGCACGCCCGACACCGGCCCCTTGTACGGAACCTGCCCCTCGATGCCTTCCGGCACCAGCTTCAGCGTGTCGCGAACTTCCGCCTGGAAGTAACGGTCGGCCGAGCCGCGCGCCATGGCGCCGACCGAACCCATGCCGCGATAGGCTTTGAACGAGCGGCCCTGATACAAATAGACCTCGCCCGGGCTCTCGTCGGTGCCGGCGAGCAGCGAGCCGATCATCGCCGCCCCTGCCCCGGCCGCCAGTGCCTTAGCGAGATCGCCGGAATATTTGATGCCGCCGTCGGCGATCACCGTCACGCCCACTTTGCGCGCCGTCTCGACCGCCGACATGATTGCCGAAAGCTGCGGCACGCCGACGCCGGCCACGATGCGGGTCGTGCAGATCGAGCCGGGGCCGATGCCGACCTTGACGGCGTCGGCTCCGGCGTCGATCAGCGCCTGCGTACCGGCTGCCGTGGCAACGTTGCCGGCCATGATGCGCACGGAGTTGGACAGTTTCTTCGCCCGCGCCACCGCCTCCAGAACGCGCTGCGAATGGCCATGCGCGGTATCGATGACTAGGAGGTCGACGCCGGCGTCGATCAGCCGCTCGGCGCGCTCGAAACCATCGTTGCCGACACTGGTCGCGGCCGCGGCGCGCAGGCGCCCTTGCGCGTCCTTGGTGGCGTGCGGGTTGAGCTGCGCCTTTTCGATGTCCTTGACGGTGATCAGGCCGACGCAATTGCCGTCCGGATCGACGACCAACAGCTTTTCGATGCGGCGCTGGTGCAGCAGGCGCTTTGCCTCGGTCTGGTCGACATTCTCCTTGACCGTGACCAGGTTTTCCTTGGTCATCAGCTCATGGACCTTCTGATCCGGATCGGTGGCGAAGCGAACGTCGCGGTTGGTCAGGATGCCGACCAGCTTTCCGGTCTTTTGTCCACCCTTGCCGCCATTCGCGACCACCGGAATGCCGGAGATGCCGTGGGCGCGCATCAGCGCCTGCGCCTCGGCCAGAGTCGCCTCCGGGCCGATGGTGACCGGATTGACCACCATGCCGGACTCGAACTTCTTCACCTGCCGCACCTGCTCGGCCTGTTCGGCCGGCGAAAAGTTGCGGTGGATGACGCCGATACCGCCGGCCTGGGCCATGGCGATGGCGAGACGCGCTTCCGTCACGGTGTCCATGGCGGCCGAGATGATCGGTATGTTGAGATCGATGTCGCCGGCGATGCGGGTGCGCACATCGGTCTCGCCCGGCAGGACTTCCGAGTGTCCCGGCTGCAGCAGCACGTCGTCGAAGGTAAGCGCCAGGGCGCCGGTTGCGGTCTCGATGATCTGCGCCATGCCATTCCTCGATACGTGAAGCGGGCGCTGAGGCCTCTTGGCCGGCGCCGACTCTGATCTTCCCTTTCAGGATTGGCGCTGGCTGGTAACACGAACCGGCGGCCTTGGGAAGACAAGGCGACGCAGGATTGCTGGATGAGAAGACAAGCGTTTTCAGTTCTTGTAAGGGTTGAAAAATCTCGCCGGGTCGTGACGTCGCAAATGAACGTTGGAGGAATTCGAGGACGCCCGTCGTTGCGGCAAGTCGCCGATTTTCCAGCCTCCCCGCTACCGCTCTCCCCGTCGGCCATGACTCCGCCTGAAGACAGTATAGGCGCCCTGCTCGGGACAGAAGCGATCCCGAACGCGATACGGCTCCTGGCGCGCAGCCTCGTTGCGCTTCACGACCTGTCCCCCCGGACCTCCGCGCTGTTTGCGACGCAGCAACGTTGGCTCCTGTGTCATGCCACCCTGGCCCATCATTTTCTCGCGGCTCATGCCGGTGAGCCCGGCCTGACGCGGCGTGTCTTCGGCCATCTCGCGCTTCGGCACGGCATCGCCAGCCGCAACACCGCGCACGCCTTTTTCGACGAAGCCCTGAAATACGAAGTCATCCAACCGGCAGGCGAGGCCGGTCGCGGCCGGAGGGACGAGGTCGCGCCATCGCCTGCCGCGCTGTCGCTGCTGAGCCACTGGTATGTCGTGCACTTTCAGGCGTTCGACCTGATCGATGGTGGGAACAGGACCGCGCTGTTCCTCTCCCATCCTGAAAGCATGCTCGCTCGCGTTCAGCCGATCGTGGCTCACGCTTTGCTCTCGAGCCCAGAAATACGGGTTCCGGGTCCTCTTTACACGATCTTCACCTGGGCCGATGCGGGAGGCCTGCTGATGGACCGGCTGGTCGCCGGGATCGATCTGGACGCCGGGTCGACAGGCGACAGATTCCTGACGGATGTAAGCGCGATCTCCCATCTCGCGCAGTCCTTCGGCCTGTCCCGCGCCCATGCCAGCCGCAAACTCTCGGCAGCCGAGTCGATCGGGGGGATCGGCTGGACCGGACGGCGCGGCCGTTCGCCAATCTGGATCTCGCGCGGCTTTTACGAGGAATACGCCCGTGCACACGCGCGCAAACTCGTCATCCTCGACGCCGCACTTGCCGAAGCCGCGACCATTTCAATCAGTACGGATCTCACCAACGTAGACAGCGCCTGAGTAGCCGCTTTCATTTGTCGATCCCCGGCGGCGCGGCTGGGTTGCGCTGTCAAAAATGGACGCAGACGGCCACGACGCCTTTCGATAGGTCTCGCACGGATCGGTTGCAGGCCTATGCGGCACGCTTTTCGGGCACGATCGGCGCTCGAGGCAAGCCATGTCGCAGCTATCGGCATTGTGAATTGCCGGCTTTGCTTGCCTGAGCGGAACAATGGCGGGGTATGAATGAAGTAGCTCTACAGGTCGACGGTGAAGACGGAACTGTCGGGCTAGGGTCGTTTGAGATTCAGGTTAGGGCGAGTCGAAAATGGCGAATTTCGAGAACCGGAACGGAGTGTACGTTCAAGTACATGAGTACCGGAAGCGCAGAAAGACGCCATTTACAGACCGCCATGGCCTGAATCTCAACAGACCTTAGACGGTTGAAGCATCTATCCCCGGTCGCTGCCGGTCGCGACCACTTTCCAATCCAACCTTTTTTCGAACAGATCGCTCGTTCCCGGGCGCAAACGGGAGCCGAGCGATCTGCGCGAGACGCCGGCCGCAAGCCCCACGCGGCCGGCGTTTTTCTTTGCTGCGCCCGGCGGAACAGGCGATGCGCATACGGCCGAATGCGGTTCGCTTCGGTGACGCCGATCACAGATCGAGCTGGTAGGTCTCGGGGATGTAGCGGTAGCCCGTTCCCATCTTCTCGACGTAACCGACCGAAGGGAATGGCATGTGGTAGCCGATGAACGCCAGTTGATCGGTGGCGATCATGTCGAAGACTTTTCGCCGTGTCGCCGCGCCCATCTCCTTGTCCGTGTCGAAGCGGACATGCCAGTCCGGCTGCTGCAACGAGGCGACATAGTGGTTGGCGGTATCGGCGGTCAGCACCAGCTTTCTGCCGGCCGATTCGATGGTGAAGATCAGATGGCCCGGCGTGTGGCCCGGAGCGCCGACGGCCCGGATACCGGACACGACCTCGCCGCCGTCGTCCACGAACGTCGTCTTCTCCGCGAGCGGCTTGACATTGCCGGCGACCGCCTTGGCATTGCCTTCGGTCGGACCCGACATGCGCTCAGGCGCCGTCCAGAAATCGAACTCGGTCTTGCCCATCACGTAGCGCGCATTGGCGAAGGTTGGCGCACCGTTGTCCATCAGCCCGCCGATATGGTCGCCGTGCATATGGGTGATGACGACGATCGACACGTCCTCCGGCTTGTAGCCCGATGCTTGCAGTCGGGCTGGAAGCTGGCCGAGACCGTTGGCGCGGCCGCCGGCGCCAAGGCCGGTATCGAACAGGATCAACTCGGAACCTGTGTTGACCAATGTCGGCGTGAAACCGTTCACGATGCGATCGGACGGCAGGAGATTGACCTTCATCAGTTCCGCCACGGCTTCCGGCGTCTGGTTCGCGCCAAAGGTCGGGTGCGGTCCGTCGCCGGGCCGCAGGCCGTCGAGAATGGTCGTCACCTCGAAATCGCCGAGCGTGAAGCGGTTGAAGCCGGCATTGCCGACATCGGTCTTGGCAACCGCCGCGCTCGCCGCGCGGACCATGATCTGGGGAGCCAGCAGCGCGGACACCCCTGCCCCTCCAAGTTTCATTGCAGTCCTGCGGTCGATAGCCATCCTGATACCTCCTCCTTTTCCGATCCGTGCAATAACGACATTTGTAGGCAACCGCTTCCCGGCAGCGGCTTCACATCAATGTGAAATCCCAGAGCATTTCCGGGTAAATCCGGGTCGCTCTGCCAGAGGGCATTTGGCCCAAGGTCGAGGGTTTCGGTGAAGGTCGTATCGGTGATACGGCCGAGCCGGAACCCGAAGGATTTGGGCCAAATGCACCCGGCCCGAAGGGTTTCCCGCTGGCGGGCGCCCGCTGCGTCGAGCCGCTCTGGCGGACCATCAAATACGAGGAGGTCTATCTGCATGCCTATGCCAGCGTGCCGGCGGCACGGGCGGCCATCGGCCGGTATCTGACCTTCTACAATTCCCGACGCCCTCATTCATCGCTTGACCGGCGCGCCCCGGATCAGGCCTACTTCAACACGCCGCAGCCACTCCCTGCCGCGGCATGACAGAGGCGGAAACCCACTTAACAAACCCCGCCAAACTGTTCAGACAAACTGAGCCACTTCTCATTTCTTCAACCAGTAGTTACACCAGGCCAACACAGCAGCGATTGCGGGGGATTTCAGAATGGCTGTTTTCAGGGCGAAGATTGCAACCGATATGAGCGTGCTTGATCACTTCGGTTTTTCCGGAATGCCTAGCAAATTCGTAGACGAAAGATTCGATATTAACTACAACACAAACGGTGAGCCTGATTGGTTTAATTACGAGTGGGACGACACGTATATATATAAGATAATTTCCAAACTTACGCTGAGCAACCTCCTCTCTGTATCATACGGGACACACGATGAATATCCCGAAGAAGAGTATGTTGTTATCGACTCTGGCCTTCTTCTCTCGGAACAAAACAAAATAACTCTCACCGACTATGTCGACGGAGAATTGGTAACTCGGACGATCGTCGATTATTCGATTTCAGATATTGGAGGAATAGACGTCAATACCTTAAAGGGTACCGACCTAGACATATCTCAAACGATTTTTGCGGGCGACGATACCGTCTATGGATCGTCCGGCAACGATAGCCTGCTTGGATTTGCTGGTGACGACCTTATCAGGGGCGCGGCCGGCAACGACACGCTCGACGGCGGCTTGGGCGAAGACATCATGATCGGCGGGCTGGGGAACGATGTTTATGTCGTCGATCATATCCGCGATCTTGTGGTGGAGTACACTGGCGAGGGATCTGATCGGGTGCGGGCCTCTATCAGCTATGAACTCGGCCTGAACCTGGAAACCCTGCAACTCATCGGTGTCGACAACATTAACGGGACCGGAAATCTTCTTGATAACAACCTTTTCGGAAACGAGGGCAACAACATACTCCTGGGGGGAGAAGGAAACGACGATCTCATGGGCGGCGGCGGGGTCGACCGGCTGGAAGGCGGATCGGGCAACGATGTTCTTGACGCCTTGGGCGGATTCGGGACTTTGGTTGGAGGTATTGGGGAGGATACCTACCATGTCAACGATGCGAATGACTTTGTTCTTGAGGCTGCCGGCGAAGGCTCCGATACCGTATGGGTACATGCCAGCTACACGCTGGCAAGCGGCACTCACGTAGAGCTTCTTCGTGCAGCGGGTTCTGCCGCGATAAATCTGACTGGGAATGCGTTGTTCCAAATTATTCATGGCAACGAGGGTAACAACGTCCTGCATGACGGCGGCGTCGGGGCGGCCGACCAGCTTGCTGGCGGGCTCGGCAATGACACCTATCGTGTGTTCAACGCAGGCGATATCATTCTCGAGGGCTCTTCCGAGGGTGCCGTAGACGTCGTCATGGCGGCCGTGGACTACTCGCTCACCGCCGGCGCCCACATCGAGCGGCTGGCGACCAACGGCACGACAGGGGTGAGCGGCATCGATCTCACCGGCAACGATTTTGCCCAGGAGGTAGTTGGCAATTCCGGCGTCAACATCCTGAATGGCAAGGGCGGTAATGACGTCATGAAGGGTCTAGCCGGTAACGACAAGCTAACTGGAGGCGCAGGCGCCGATGCCTTCGTTTTTAACACTGCGCTGCACGGAACCATGAATGTCGACACAATTACCGACTTCAGCGTGGTCGACGATACGATCCAGTTGCAGAAATCGATCTTCCAGTCGCTGATCCTTGGCCCCCTCCACCTCTCCCGTTTCCGCGCAAACACAACCGGTCAGGCACAGGACACCAACGACTTCATCATTTACGACAAGGATGACGGACGTCTGTATTACGACGCCGACGCCACGGGGGTCGGAGCCCGCGTTCACTTCGCCACGCTTACAGGCGCTCCGAGCATCACCAACGCAGATTTTGTGGTGATCTGAGCCGAACGGAAAGCGCGACCGGCGCGATTGGGCTTTGGGGTAAGGGAGGCGCGCCGGCCGCTACGGCAAAGAGGGGATGCCGCGTGCGGAGCATCTCATGAAACGGCGGGAGCATAAGATCGCAAATCCAAATGATTTGACGTTCCCATCAAGATGCGACACCTTCGGTATGTGGTCCCTCTCCGCACTTGGCCGTCAGCCTTCGCCGTCCCCTTCGGCCTTCAGGCGGCCCTTGAAGTCGCGCGCCAGCAGGTAGAGTTCCACCGATTCGTCGCGCGAGGCCGGCGGTTTGACGTGGTGGACCGACCGGAAATTCTGCTTCAGGCGGGTCAGCAATTCAGCCTCGGTGCCGCCCTGGAACGTCTTGGTGAGGAAATGACCGCCGGGCCGAAGCACCGAGATGGCGAAGTCGGCGGCGACCTCGCAGAGATGCATCGTGCGCAAATGGTCGGTCCTCCGGTGGCCGGTGGTCGGGGCAGCCATGTCGGAGAGCACGACATCGGGCGCGCCGCCCAGCGCTTCGGCCAGTTTTGCCGGCGCGGCGTCGTCAAGAAAATCCATCTGCAGCAGGACAGCGCCCGGCACCGCATCGGTTTCCAGATAGTCGATGCCGACCACGCCCGGGCTGTCTTCGGAGGAACGCGTGCGCGCCGCCGCCACCTGACACCAGCCGCCGGGTGCGGCGCCGAGGTCGATGACGCGCATGCCGGGTTTCAGCAGGTGATATTTGTCGTCGATCTCGATCAGCTTGTAGGCGGCGCGCGAACGGTATCCCTCCGCCTTGGAACGCTGGACATAGGGGTCGTTCATGTGGCGCTGCAGCCAGCGGCGGGACGATTCCTTGAGGCTGCTGTTTTTGATGCGCTGCTTCATCTGCCGGGTGGCGCCCGGCTTGCCGGATTTGTCCTTCACGGCCGGCCTCCGAATGGCTGGGGCCGGCGCCACACCCCCTCTTCCGCCATCAATTCGCTCAAGATGCCCTCGCGCAGGCCGCGGTCGGCGACGCGCAGGCGCGGCGATGGCCAATGCGCGCGAATTGCTTCCAGGATGGCGCAGCCGGCAAGCACGAGATCAGCGCGGTCGGCGCCGATGCACGGGTTGGCGACGCGCTGGCCGAAATCCCAGCCGAGCAATTTTGCGATCATGCCGTCGACCTGCTCGTTCTCCAGCCACAGCCCATCCACGCGGCGGCGGTCGTAGCGCTCCAACTCGAGATGCACGCCGGCGAGCGTCGTGACCGTGCCGGAGGTGCCGAGCAGGTGGAAGCGCGAGCCCTTCATCAGATGGCTGATGCGATGCCGCCCGTCGAAGGCGTCGATCATGGCGGTGACATCGGCGACCATGGCGGCGAAGGTTTTTGGGCTGACGTCGCGGCCGCCGTAACGTTCGGCCAGCGACACCACGCCTACCGGCAGCGAGGTCCAGGAGACGATGTGGTTGGCGAGCCGCGGCGTGCGGTAGCGCGACAGATCGATCAGCGCAATCTCCGAGGAGCCGCCGCCGATATCGAACAGCACGACCGCGTCGGTGTCGCGCTCGACCAGCGGGCCACATCCCGACACGGCGAGGCGCGCCTCGGTCTGGCGGTCGATGACCTCCAGCTCGATGCGCGCCTCCTCGCGCACCCGGTCGAGGAATTCGACGCCGTTTTCGGCCGCGCGGCACGCTTCGGTGGCGACCAGGCGGGCGCGCCGCACGGAGCGGCTGCGCAGCTTGTCGCCGCAGACCTTCAGCGCTTCGACGGCGCGGTCCATGGCCGCCTCGCTCAGTCGGCCCGTGGCCGACAGCCCCTCGCCCAGCCTGACGATGCGTGAGTACGCGTCGATCACTCTGAATTGACCCGGGCGGCCGGGGGTGGCGACGAGCAGCCGGCAATTGTTTGTGCCGAGATCGAGCGCGGCGAAGATCGGCCCGTCGCGGCCGAACATGGGCGATCTTTGCGGCGCATGACCGTTGGCGACGGGGGCCTCGGCGCGCACAGGCGGCGGAGGCGGCACCACGATCGGCGCCACGGTGTGCGGCCTTTGGTGCTGGGGGGTGTCGGGGGCGAAAACCTTGCGCCCGCGCTTGCGCTTGCGCCGCCTCTTGCCTTTCCGGGCTGGGGCGCCGTCCTCATGGGACGTCCGGGCTGTGTCGACCCCGCCCGAAGCACTGTCCGTGCCTCGCGGCGCATCTTCACCTCGAACCGCCGGAGGCATTCGAGAGCTTTCGGACACCCCGTCTCCCCGCGCCAAGGCGACGGTTTCAGGGTCTTCCACCTAGATGTTCCTTCCGGTTCCGCGCGAACCGGAGGGACGCGGCGGAGCCATAGATCTTTGCGTTGAGAAAACCATAACAGCGCATAGCCGGATCACCAAGCGGATTGTCCCCTATCGTCGCACCGCCCTTGCGGCGGCGCGGCTTGCCGTCCTATCCTTCGGCCCATCCAAACAGTCCGCGAGACCCATGCCGGCACATGATTCGATGAACGCCGCACGATGAAGCTCAGCCGCTATTTCTGGCCCGCTGTCGGGCTCTGCGCAGTCGGCTTCTCGATCTGGCTCCTCTACAACGAACTACGTGGGATCTCACTGGACGATTTGGGCGACAGCCTGGCTGCGATACCGACGCATCGCTGGTTGCTTGCGGCGCTAAGCTCGGTCCTCGCCTATGCGGCGCTCGCGGGCTACGACCACATCGCGCTGACGCATCTGGGCAAGAAGGTGCCTTTCGGTTTCATCACCGTGTGTTCCTTCACCACCTATGCGCTGTCGCACAATATCGGCGGGTCGGTGCTGTCGGGCGCGGTGATCCGCTACCGCGCCTATGCCACACAGGGCCTGTCCGGCCAGGAGGTCGGCGTGCTGGTGGCGCTCTGTTCCTTCACATTTGCGCTCGGCGCGATGCTGCTGGGCGCATTCCTGCTCCTGATCGAGCCGGAAGTGTTCGACGGCTTCGTGCATTTCATGCCGGTTTCGGCGACGCGGCTCACCGGACTGGCACTGCTATGCCTGATCGGCCTCTACATATTCGGTAGCTGGCTGCAACTCCGACCGCTGAGGATCGGCAAGTTTGCGGTTCTCTACCCCAGGCTGCCGATCGTGGCGCGCCAGTTGGCGATCGCACCGATCGAGTTGATCGGCGCCGCAGGCATCATCTATTTCGCGCTGCCGGAAGCCGGCAATCCGGGTTTCATGGTAGTACTCGGCGTTTTCCTGGTGTCGTTCTCCGCCGCGCTGATCTCGCATGCCCCGGGAGGACTCGGCGTGCTCGAGATCGTCTTCATCGCCGGGCTGTCGCAGATGGACCCAGTGGCGGTGCTGTCGGCGCTGCTGGTGTTCCGGCTGTTCTACCTGATCGTTCCGCTGCTCTTGGCGCTGGTCGTGGTGCTGGGCTTCGAGCGCTCGCGGTTCGGCAAGGATTGAGCGCGACCTGCAGACAACGCGCCCCGTGCGGATGCGATAACCTCCGCCCTGCATCGTCAGACGAAGGGACGCCCGGAGCCGGTTTGACTGATTGATGGAAGGTTGGCTGGGGAACCTGGATTCGAACCAGGACTAACGGAGTCAGAGTCCGTGGGTCTACCGTTAACCTATTCCCCAGCATCGGCGGCAGTCGCCCCGACCGTCCGCCGAAGCGGAATGCGATGCGTTTTATTCGCCGCGGCGAAAGAGTCAAGCCTTTAGGCGGTCTTGTTCAAAGGCGAGTGAGAAGCCTCCACAACCAGCGAGCGCGATAGTCGTTGCCGTCGACGCGGCGTGGCGCCGCTACTCCGCGGCCAGCTTATCGTGCCCGTCTTCGTGGCCGTGTGCCGATTCGATGGCGCGACGGGCAAGCACCCTCACGTTCTCGTCGCCTTCCACCAAATAGCGCTCAATGTCGTCGCGGAACCACCATGGCGGATAAACGACGCGATTGGTGATCTGGCGCGCGTGATAACGATAGTCGCGCGACATGCGGTCGCTGCTCATGAAGTAGATCCAGGCGGCCGCACGCTCCTTGAGATCCTTCGCCGCCGAGATGCGTTGCGAGAAACGAAGAATACGGCGGAAATGCAGGCGACTTTTGGGCACGACGTGGCCGATCGGATAATCTATCGGCGCGAAATGGCCACACACGACGCAAGGAATGCCAAGCAGGCCGAGTTCGGCCGAACTGGTTCCATTGTAGATGACACCCAGATCGATCAGCCCGTCGAGGTCCTGCAAATCGAACCAGCGGTGGCCGAGAACGATAACGTTTTCCGGCAGGTCGATCTCGATCAGATCCTGGAAACTTTCCGTCAGGAACACACCGATGTCGTGGCGCATCTCGTGCGGATGCGGCTTGATCAGCAGCAGCGTGTTGCTGCCGCGCACCGAATCGATAGCGTGGTTAAGCCAGTCCTTCATGTTCAGATGCGCCGGCCCGCCGTCGAAGGGGACCGCCGAATCGCAAACCACCTTGCCGAACAGGCAGGCGACCTTGCCGCCGTGCTCCCGCCATTCGCGGATGCGCTCGAGGCAATCGACGGCTTCCTGCGGGCGCTCGGCCTGGCCGCCGGTCGAGCGGCGCGTCTGCGCCACGTCCTGGATGGCCTGCCACATTTCCGGGCCGCGATGCTTGTTCTCGTCGTAGAATTTGACGAACTCGCGGGGGATCGGGAAGCTGGCTGTACGCAGTTCGCGGTGCAGCGTGATGTTGCGAACCGTCGTCTTGGTCGAGACCACGGAGGTGAAGTTCGCAAAATAATTCTGATAGCCGTTGGCCGAATGGATGCAGAAGAATTTTTCCGGATCGCCGAACTCTTCCAGGTAGAAGCGGACGATGGCGTCCGGCAGGCGCGACTGCTGCAAAACCATGAAACCGCAGTCGATGCCGGCGCTGACCAGCGATCGGTTGATGTTCTCCAGGACGACCGCTGTGAGGCGCGTCCATTCCACCAGGCGGCCGAGGAACTTCTGCAGCACAGGGCACGTGTAGTCGACATTGTAGCGGCGGCGGTTGATCGCCGCCTCTTCCCACACGATATGTTCGAGATCGATGTTGTTCCAGCGCAGTTCGCCCTGCGCGACATTGGCTTCGAAACCTTCGATCGGTTTCAGGAATCGTTTCGCCTTGCGATCGAATTCGCACTCCGGCGAGATGCAGCCCAGGAAACGGTCGATTTGCGGGTTGCCGGTCTTCTCCAGCGGCATGACGCCCTTGACCAGCGGGATGACCGACCATCCCATCTTCTTCATTTCCATCAGCACGACGAGCGGATACTTCCGCAACTGCTCGAAGGAGCGCGGCGCAATGAAAATGACGCCTTCCGGTTGCTGTGGCTGGGGCACGCGGGAGAACCACTTGGCCGTTTCCGCCGCGAACTCCAATTCACCGACCCTTCGAATGAGGTTCCAGCTTGCCCGGGGATCGATCGAATGCGGCCGACACAGCAACGTCTCATGAACCCGCTTAACCAGGATGGTGGCGCGTTCGAACTGCCCGTCGCGCTGCAGGATTCGGCCATATTGCAAAAACGCTTTGGAGCGCTTTTCCTTCTCGGGCAGGCCTTTGACGAAATCGTGCGCAACGTCGTAGCGCTGCGCATTCAGCGCCCACAAGAAGAAGTCACGGATTTCGTGCTCCTTCTGCGGTTTGCGGGATGCACCGGTTAACAACGATAGCGTGATTTCCTCATATTTGGCCGCGTTGCTTTCGACGAGCGCTGCGGCGATGAGCCAAAGCGCAGGAATGGCCTTCGGTTTCTGGGCAAGATAGAGAAGCGCCTTTTCGAAACGAGCGACGTCGCTGGGCAGGCCGAGATCGCGCGAGATTTGCAGCGCAGTGCGCAGCAGCCTGGCAAGCGCCAGCGTCTTGACGCCCAGCTTGTCGATTTGAGTCTGGATCACCTTCTGGCCGGTGATCTCCAGCCAAAGGGGCCGTATCTGCTTGAAGCAGATACGGGCGAGACGGTGCGACTCCTCATAGCTGGGAATACGGCGGATGCCTTGCCGAAGCATGGCGTTGATCGCCTTGAATTTTCCCGCAAGATCCTGCGCATCGTCGAATTGCCGCTTGCACACCAGAAGGTAGCGATCATGCTGCCGCCCTTGGATGAGGCGCTCGGCGAAGACGAACTTGCCGTCATCTTCGTTGCCGGTGGCGGGCGTCACGATCGTTTCCGATTCGGCCGCGACGTCCTGCTCGGCGCCTCCATCCGGTCCACTCGCGGACGCGCCGTGGTCGTCCTCGCCGGAGGAGCCTTCTTCCGACTTAGTGCCGCCGCCCGACTCATCCGCGATGCTAGCGGCTTCGTCGCCCGCGCCACTGTCCTCCTGGCCATCGTCGCCGCCGCCATAGCCATCGCCGCCGTTGGCCCAAGTCATGTTGTCACGCGAAATCTCGTCGACGATGCGCCACGTCTTGTTGAGGCTGTTGAAGCGCCGCGTCTCCTCGGGCGTGGCATGGCCCGAAGCCATCGCCTTCTGGCAGTCCTGGATCGCCTCCATGACAAAATCATGGGCCTCCTGGTAGGCGCCCGATTTGGCGAGCGTCGCCACGTGGAGGTAGATAAGAAATGCGCTTCGCGGGAACCGCTCGAGGGCTTCCCCTGCGGCGGCCCGTATGGTCTCGCGGCCTTCGTCGCTGACCAGCAATTCACCGATACGCCGACCGGCCGAGGCTGGTGCCGCAGCACGAATGGCCTCCAATTGGGCGAGGCCCTCGAGCATCACGCGGACGTCGTCCGGTCCGGCATTCTTCAGCCGGTTGGCCACAAGGCCGGTGGCAAAGATCCTCCTCGTCTTGGACAGGCCAAGCAATCGGATGGATGTGTCGAAGAACCGTTCCGTCTGCGGCTTGTCATAGGCCTTTTCGGCGAGGCTCTGGGCAGTCTTGGCAAGTAGGATACTGGTACCCTGCTGCAGGCTGAGGGACAGTTTGGTCAAGCCGCTGCGTGAAGCCAAACGTTTGGTTTGTCGCGCAATTTGCTTACGGATGACGCCCATATCGGATCTGACCACTTTACCGATTCAATTTGCCATTGGGCAAATCACCCACGAATGGCGAGCGATCCGCCGCCGGTGACAAACGCGGCGCATCGCGTTCCGACGGCCAGTCGGTAGCCGATATGAATCGCTTCCGCAAGGGCACAAGCATCAACCCGCGAAACCTCTCGAAGATCATCCGAAACCCTTTCGCGTGTATTCTCAAGTTTGGCGCGAGTGTAGGCTCTTGCCCTACAACACACCAGAGGGATTCGCCGCCCCCTGCGAACCTTTGATTGCAATGGCGCCGGACCGAACCGTACCGATTTCCCCGCATCCTCTCCTGCCTCTCGCCTTGCATTGTCGAACTCCTGAAAGAAGGAGATGCCGCGACAGGGATCGCGCGATCAACGGGAACGTCGCCGCACCGAACCTCCTGGCGAGGGAGTGTCGCGCCGGTATGGCGAGATCGGGGCGGCCGGTGGAATTCGTTCGGTTTTGCAGAAGTATCCTTCACCCCGGCCTCCGGATTGTGGCACGCTCATCCTCGTGCGGCCGATCGCCGGCCTCGCGGCGCGGTCAGACTGTTGCATCCCGTTTGGCGGACGGCAGATGGCATACGCCGCTGTAGCGGGCATGTTTTGCGCCCGGTGACGCGTTGTCCTCGTCCGGATTGCCGAATCCCAAAGAAGTCGCCACAAGCACCGAATCCCGGACGGAGCGCTTCATGCTGAAAATTCTGCAGATCTCGGACATCCACCTGATCAGGCCCGGCGAGATGCTATTCGGCTCGGACCCGCTGGCGCGCCTGGAAGCCTGCATCGCCGACGTCAACCGCAATCATGCCGACGCCGACCTCGTCGTATTCAGCGGCGATCTTGCCAATGACGGCCTCCCTGAAGCCTATGCAGCGCTCAAGGAGCGGCTCCCGGCGCTGCTGCCGCCCTATCGCCTGATGCTCGGCAACCATGATCACCGGGCAAACTTCCTCGCGGCGTTTCCGGAGATTCTTGCCGATAGCGGCTTCGTTCAGGCCAGCGTCGACATAAAAGGCACGCGGCTGATCCTGCTCGACACGCTGGAGACCGGCATGGTCGAGGGCCGGCTGGGCGGCGGCCGCCTCGAATGGCTGGACGCAAGACTCGGCGAGGCGGAAGGCCGCCCGGCGCTCGTCTTCACCCACCACCCGCCGGTCGACATCCACATGCCCGCGCTGGACAATTGCCGGCTGATGGACAGCCAGCCCCTGCTCGGCGTGCTGCAAAAGCATGGCAATGTGCGCCACATCTTCGCCGGCCATGTTCACCGGCCGGTCTGCGGCAGTTGGCATGGCATTCCGTTCAGCGCGTTGCGCGGCACCAACCACCAGTCGGCTCCGGTCTTCGCCGGCAAGCACCGGGTCAATCTCGAGCCGCCGGCCTACGCCATCATCCTGGTCAGCGACGGCAGCGTGGTCGTGCACTACCACGATTTTTTGTACAGCGACTGAGCCGCCTCAACCGGCGGCCGCCGCGGGCCGGGTCGACTTCCAAAGCAGAAGAGTCATCACCGTCACGTTGAGCAGGTTCCAGGCGATGCCGTTGAGGAAGGCGGCTGCATAGGAGCCAGTCATGTCGTAGATCCAGCCGCTCATCCAGCCGCCCAGCGCCATGCCGATGATGGTCGCCATGATGACGATGCCGACCCTTCTCCCCGCCTCCGACGCCGGCATGTATTCGCGCACGACGATGGCGTAGCAAGGCACGATGCCGCCCTGCGACAGTCCGAAGACCGCCGACACGACGTAAAGCGACGCCAACCCGTCGAAAGGAATGTAGAGCAGCAGCGACAGGCCCTGCAGCACCGAGCCGATGAGGATAGTCTTTATCCCTCCGATCCGGTCGGCGACGAAGCCCGACGCCATGCGGCTGACGATGCCGGCGGCGAGCATGATCGACAACATCTCCGCCCCTCGCGCCACGCCGTAGCCGAGATCCATGCAATAGGCGACGATATGCACCTGCGGCATCGACATGGCGACGCAGCAGCCTAGACCCGCCACCACCAGCAGCGCTTGCAAGGTCTTTGGCGAGACCGCGATCGGCGTGACCGGGCGCGCGCCGGGCGCGATGCCGGCGGTGTGCGTCGGCGCGTCCCGGCGCAGCAGGAAGGCCAGGGGCACCATCGTGACCAGGCAGACGACGCCGAGCGCCGCATAGGTGAAACGCCAGCCTTCGGCTTCCATCGCGTAGGGCATCGCCAGCGGCCACAACGCGCCGGCGAGGTAATTGCCGGCCGCGGCGGCCGAGACGGCGACGCCGCGCCGGCGCCGGAACCAGTGCGAAATGTCGGCGATCAGCGGGCCGAACATGGCCGACGACCCCGCCCCGATCAGCACGCCCTGGACCACGGCGAGTTGGGTGATGGACGTGGTCAGCGAGGCCAGCACAAAACCGCCGCCGAGCATCAGCGAGGTTACCAGCGCCGGCCGCCAGTAGCCGACGCTGTCGATCAGCCGGCCAATAATGACGTTGCCGAAGGCGAAACCCAGCATCGTCGCCGTGTAGGGCAGCGAGGCGTCCGCCCGGTCGACGCCGAACTCCGCCTGCACGGCCGGCAGCACCACAACCACCGCCCACATGCCGGCGCCGCCGATGGTGGCGAGCAGCACGCTGATCGCCAGCCGCGTCCAGGCGTAGCGGCCGTCGATGTCGGAAATATCTTGCAGCCGCTGTGTCTGGTCCATGTCCTATGCGTTTCGCATCCCGGAATCGTCGTTTTGATCGATGATCGGGCCGATGCGACCGATGCGTCAGCGCCAGCCCCGCGTTTCGACCACGCCAGACATGATTGGGTTGCAGGGAAAATCAGTCGTTTTGGCGCAGGCGCGGGCCCTTGGCGTCGCCGCCAGCGTCAATCGGAGCCGGCGCAAGGTCGAGATCGGCGGTTTGGTAGAAGGAATAAGGGCTGGGTCCAAAGTCGATCGACAAATTGAAGCGCGCAATATCGCCGAACTCGCGCTTCAGAGTGTAGGTAGCGTCACGCAGCACGACCTTTGCGGGTTGCGTGTCGCGAATCGCCCGAAGGATGGCCGTCGGCGCCGAGAGCCCGACCTGCTCCGAAAAAAAGCGAACGAATTCCTGTGCTTGTTCGAGTATGGGCGTGCCGTTGGCGGGGTCCGGCAGATTGATCTTCAGCCGCGCATTGCCGATGCGCTGGCCGCCCCTGCCGCGCAGCATGTAGAACAGGCTGTTGGACATGGTATCGACGATGTCGGCCTCGTCGGTGCGCGCCATGCATTCCCAGCCGGTGCCGGCGACTTCAGCCCCTTTCCAGCCGAGATTGGCGAAGCCGGCCCCGTCGAGGCTGTCGCAGATGCGTTCCGGATCCCAGCCGATCAGCGGCCGGAACGGATGCGGGTTGTCGGCGCGAAACGAGAGAAAGCCGGGGCGGAAGCGGGCCGGCCCGGGCGCCGCCGGTATCGCCTTCGTTACCGTAACCGGTTGATCCGAAAGCGTTATCACTGTCTGCACCGGGTCCTGACGAGGCGCGGCCTCGGGCATCATCGACACCAGAGCCACCACCGGCAGCACAAGCGAAAGACCCATCAACGGCAGAAGGATCGCCCGCGCTTTCGTCGATCGCGCGTCCTTTCCCCCGGCAATTTCGGGTTCGCTCGGCATGTCCCGTCTCGTTCCTTGCACGGCTTCGGCTGCCGCTCCGGGCAGGACACGGCATCAGGCAAGTTTCGTCAGCTTGCCCTAATTATCGCTAAAGCTTTTGCAAGGGAAACAAGGCGTTGGCGCGGCAACGCGGGAAAACCGCACAAGACGCCACAGTTGTGTGAAGTCCGTAAAATCGTGTAATTTCAAAGTCTTGCAGCGTGAGGTGCGCGAAAACAGCGCCGTGGGCTTCACGAGGAGCCCTTTTTGGCGGGCCAAACCGTCCATTTCCGGCGTTCGAGCATGGCGGGGCGGCACAATCGCTTCAACCCGCCGCTTCAACAAACCGGGCGGCACGATTGCCGCCCGGGACGAAAAATGCAGACCCCTTTCTACAGGATCACAGGCCCTTTTCCTTGAGGACCGCCTCGGCGTTTTCCGCCGTCACCTTTTCCGTAGGCAGCACGATGGTCTTCTCGACCTTCTCGCCATTCAGGTGCTTGATCGCCTGGCGAAGGCCCTCGGCGCCCGGCGTCGCATATAGGAAGGTGGCGGTGAGTTCGCCGTTCTTCACCCAGGTCACCCCCTCGCCCGGCAGCGCATCGATGCCGATGAACTTGATCTCTTTCTCGCGGCCGACATCCTTGGCGGCGAGGTAGGCGCCATAGGCCATCGGATCGTTGTGGCCGTAGACGAGGTCGATCTTCTCGTTGTTCTTCAGCGCATTGGCCATGAGGTTGTAGGCCTGGTCCTGCTTCCAGTCGCCGGACTGCTTGTCGAGCAGATATTTTATGCCCGGCTCCTTGTCGGTGAACTCGTGAAAGCCGTTGTGGCGGTCGTGCGCGGGCTGCGTACCCATGCCGCCCCAGATCTCGACGACGGTGCCCTGCGCCTTGCCGGGCCCGCCGAGCAGTTCAACCGCATACTCGCCGGCTGCCTTGCCGATCAGAACGTTGTCGCCGCCGACGAACTGCGTGTACTGGTCGGTTTCGACGTTGCGATCGAGCACGAAGACCGGGATCTTGGCGTCGATGGCCTGCTGGACCACGCCGGTCAGGCCGGCGGATTCCTTCGGCGAGACGAGCAGCGCGTCGACTTCCTGGCGGATCAGGTTCTCGACGTCGGCGACCTGCTTCTCGGTCTTGTCCTCGCCGTCAGTGATGATCAGTTCGACATCCGGGTGTTTGGCGGCCTCGGCGATGATGTCCTTGTTGAACTGGGCGCGCCACGGCTCGATGGTGGTCGCCTGGGAAAACCCGACCTTCCACTTCTTGTCCTGCGCGAAGGCGTCGCCGCTCCCGGCAAGCATGGTGCCCGACACGAGCACGGCCGAAAGGGCGGCAAGTCTGAACAGGTCACGGCGTTTCATTTGGTGTTTCCTCCGATGTTTTGCGTTGCCGTTTTTTGCGGCGGCCGCTTTCGCGCGGCCGCGTCCTTTTGCGCCGGCCGGCGAACCGAAAGGCGCAGAAAGCTGAGGAGATCGGCTGCGTTGCGCTCCTGGACGAGCACGGTGCCGATGATGATCAGGCCCTTCAGCACGAGCTGAAGGTTGGAATTGATGTTGTGGAGTTGCAGGATATTGGAGAGCAGGCCGAAGATCAGCACGCCGCAGAAGGTGCCGGCCATGGAGCCGCGCCCACCCATCAGGCTGGTGCCGCCGATGACCACGGCGGCGATGGCGTCGAGTTCAAGCCCGGCGCCGGCGTCGGGTTTGCCCTGGCGGTACTGGGCGACATAGAGCACGGCGGCAATACCGGCGAGCAGCCCCGAGACGGCATAGGTAGCGATCTTGACCTTGCCGGCCTCGATGCCGGACAGGCGCGCCGCCTCCTCGTTGCCGCCGATCGCATAGACGTAGCGGCCGAAGGGCGTGAAGCGCAGCACGGCGGCGTAGATGACGATCGCAGCGATGAAGAAGATGCCCGGCATCGGCACCACGCCGAAGACCAGCGAACGCAGATTGTCGAACTCGGCGACGGCATTGGAGCCGGTGTAGACTGGCAGCACGGCATTGTTCTGCCCCGCCGTCAGCCTGGCGATGCCCAGCGCCGTCACCATCATGGCAAGCGTGACGATGAAGGGCTGCAGGCGGCCGCCGACGATCAGCAGGCCATTGATGGCGCCGAAGCACAGGCCGACGCAGGGCGCCACGATCAGCACGCCGAGCACGCCGAATTTGGTGGTGACCTGCGGCAGCAGGAACCAGATCAGCAGTCCGGCGAGCGCCGCGCCGACCGCAAGCGGAATGACGATGCCGCGCGTCGCGTCGAGCGTCAGGTCGCGGCCGACCGCCGCGCCGGCCCGCGCCTTTTCAATGTTGGAAAAGACGAAACGGACGACCGAAAAGCCGATCGCCAGCGCGACGAGGCCCGCCATCGGCAGACCCATCGCCGCCGCCGGCGTATCGCCCTCGACCGTCAGCAGCATGGCGGTGACCACTGTGCAGATCGCCATCAGCGAGCCGACCGACAGGTCGATGCCGCCGGTGATGATCACCGCGGTCATGCCCGTAGCAATGAGACCCGTGATGGAGACCTGTCGCAAAACGTCGAGCAGGTTGCCATAGGACAGAAAGATGTTGTTGCCCTTGGAACTGACCGGCGAGGTCAGCACACCGATCAGGAAGATGGCGATCAGGCCCCAATAGAGTTTTGTGCGGGACAGGAAGCGCAGCGCTGTCATGCGGCCGCCTTTCCACGCACGCCGCCGTAAGGCGCGGCAAGCTGCATGAAACGCTCCTCGCTCGCCTCGGCGCGGGTCATCAGGCCGGTCTGCCTGCCTTCCGCCATGACCAGGATGCGGTCCGACAGGAGCAGCAATTCCGGAAGCTCGGAACTGACGACGACGATCGCCAGCCCCTGCTCGCGCGCCAGCCGGAAGACCAGATCGTAGATTTCGCGCTTCGCCCCGACATCGATGCCGCGCGTCGGCTCGTCGAGCAGCAGGATGCGCGGCCGGGTCGCAAGCCACTTGCCGATGACCACTTTCTGCTGGTTGCCGCCCGAAAGCGTTCCGGCAAGCTGACGTGTGCTGCTGCACCGGATGCCGAGTGTATCCACGGCCCGGCGCGCCAGATCGCCTTCCGCGGAAAACGACCGGACGCCCAACCGCGACAGCCGGCCGACCAGCGGCAGCGCGACATTGTCGGTGATCGACGATTGCAGGTGCAGACCCTGCGATTTCCGATCCTCAGTGACGAGCGCGATGCCGAGCCGCCTCGCATCCAGCGGCGAACGGATGTCGACCGGCTCGCCGAAAAGCCGCATCTCGCCGCCGACGCTGCCCGCGGTCGAACCGAAGATCGATTCGAGGATCTCGGTGCGGCCGGAGCCGAGCAGGCCGCCAATGCCGAGGATTTCGCCCGGGCCGAGATCGAAGCTGACACCGCGCAGAACCTCGCGCCAGCCGCGCCGATGCGGCTTGGACAACGTCAGATCTTTGACGGAAAGCACCGTTTCCCCGCCATGTATCCGTTCTGCGCCGGTGGCGGCCAGCAGGTTGCGGCCGACCATAGCGGCGATGATGCGGTCCTCGTCGAGATCGGCGATGTCGCGTGTCAGCACATGGCGGCCGTCGCGGAACACGGTGACCTGGTCGGCGAGATGCATGACCTCGTCGATGCGGTGCGAGATATAGACGATGGCGACGCCCTCGGCGGCAAGTTGGCGGACGATCTTGAACAGACGCTCGCATTCGGCCGGAGACAGGGCGGACGTCGGCTCGTCCATGATCAGGATGCGGGCCGAAAGCGACAGCGCCTTGGCAATCTCGACAAGCTGCTGTTCGCCAACGCGCAGGCCGCCGACCCGGGCGTCCGGGTCGAGCGCTATGCCCAGCCTCGCAAGCAGTTCCTGCGCGGCGGCGCGCGAGGCCTTGCGATCGATGAACAGCCCGGCGATGCGCTGCTCGCGTCCCAGAAAAATGTTGTCGGCGACCGAAAGCTCGGGAACCAGGTTCAACTCCTGGTGGATGATGGCGATGCCTTCGGCTTCCGCCTGCCGCACATTGGCGAAATGCACCAGCCGGCCGTCGAGGCTGATCTCGCCGTCATAGGCGGTGTACACGCCCGACAGTATCTTCATCAGCGTCGACTTGCCGGCGCCATTCTCGCCCATCAGCGCATGAATCTCGCCGCCCCGAAGCTCGAAGCCGACCTCGGCCAAGGCGGCAATACCGCCGAACTGCTTGCTGATGGCGGAAGCAACCAGCACCGGGCGCCGTCCGGCATCTGAATTCTGATCGCCAGAAGCGACGGAAAGCGGCTCTCCAGTCATAACAACCGTGGCCTCCCTTCCACGTCGTCACCCTTGTGGAAAGCTAATCTAAACGTTTCGGGATTGTCAATCCAACGCGCTGTCCGTTTGCGGCAATTGCGGAAGATGCTGCACTGCAAACAGCCAAACGCTTGCAAAACAGTCAAAAAATGCCTAGTCCTCCTGAAACGGGCACTTCTAAACGTTTCAAGAAATGAACGAATCCCGCCGCCGCAGACGATCGGATGTGCCGACGATGATCGATGTCGCGGAAGCGGCCGGCGTGTCGGTCGCCAGCGTTTCCGCCGTGGTCAACGGCAATGCCGTCGTCAGCCCGGAATTGAAGGCGCGGATCGAGCGGGTGATCGGCGACATCGGCTACAAGCGCAACGCCATCGCCCGCAGCCTGAAGATGGGAACGACGCACACGATCGGTCTGACCGTGCCGCACATCACCAACCCGTTCTTCACCGACGTCGTTTCGGTGATCCAGCAAGCCTTCGACCGCGCCGGCTATGCGGTGATGCTGTTCTGCACGGACGAGGACCTGCACAACCAGGACGAACAGATCCGGCTGCTGCTCGACCGCATGGTCGACGGGCTGATCGTGGCGCGTGTGGGCGACGGGGCGAGTTTCGGGAAGGTGATCGCAGGCAGCGGCGTGCCGGTCGTGCTGATCGACCGCCTCTGCGAAGGCATCGAAGCCGATGCCGTGGTGCTCGACAACCAGCGGGCGGTATTCGATGCGATTTCCTACCTGATCGGTCTCGGCCACCGTCGCATCGGCTATATTTCCGGGTCGCTCGACACCTCGCCCATCCATGACCGGCGGCTGGGTTACGACCAGGCGCTGCGGGCGGCGGGCCTGCCGGTCAGCGAGGACCTCGTGCGCACCGGCGATTTCCGCGAGGCCGGCGGCTACAAGGCGGCGATGCAGCTCCTGTCGCTCGCCGACCGGCCGACCGCCATCTTTTCCGCCAACAACCCGATGGTGATCGGCGCGATGAAGGCGATCCGAGACCTCGGCCTGTCCTGCCCGAAGGATGTCTCGGTCGCCTGCTTCGACGACTTCCCCTGGGCGGACGTTTTCCAGCCGCAACTCACGACGGTAGCACAACCGGTGCGCGCCATCGGCGAGCGGGCCGCCGAACTGCTGCTCGACCGCCTTGGCGCCAACCGCAACGCGCCGCCGCGCACCATCACGCTGCAAGGCAGGCTGATCGTGCGGAATTCCTGCGCGCCGAGGATGGGGTGAGCCTTTCTGACGGCCGGCGAATGTGCTGCGTCATTGACCTCGCAGCAGGGAACTGAACTTTTCGAGATCGATGTTACCGCCGCTCAACAGGATGCCAACCCGCTTGCCGGCTGTGCCGATCGTTCCCCCCATGACCGCGGCCGCGGCAAGACATCCGGTCGGCTCGACCAGGATTTTCATGCGTTCGGCGAAGAAACGCATGGTTTCCACCAGTTGCGCATCGGTGACCGTGACGATGTCGTCAACGCTGCGTTGCAAGATCGGAAAATTGTGGTAGCCGACATGGGTAACGAGCGCGCCGTCGGCGATGGATTTCGGTACCGGGATGTGGACCACCTCACCCTTGCGCAATGATTGTTGCCCGTCATTGCCGGCCTCGGGCTCGACGCCAATGACGGCAGAGGCTGGCGACAACGCACGAGCACTTAGCGCGCTGCCTGCAAGCAGACCGCCGCCTCCAAGCGGCACGACGAGCAGATCGATTTCTCCGACTTCGTCGATCAGTTCCAGCGCGGCGGTGCCTTGGCCGGCAATCACATCCGGATGGTCGTATGGCGGAATGAGCACCGCCCCTCGCTCCGCCGCTATGCTTCGACTTATCTCCTCGCGGTCTTCCGTGTAGCGGTCATAAAAGACGACATCGGCTCCATAACCCCTGGTCGCCGCCACTTTCACCTCGGGCGCGTCTTTCGGCATCACGATGGTCGCCTCAACGCCTTGCAGCTTTGCAGCGTAAGCCACTGCCTGAGCATGATTGCCTGACGAAAAGGCCACGACACTTCTACGAGGAGAGGATGGGTCCAGCGTGGCGATCGCATTGAAAGCGCCGCGGAACTTGAAAGCGCCGGCCCTCTGGAGATTTTCGGCCTTGAAGAAGAGGGTCGCTCCCGTCCGCCGGTCCGCCGTTCGCGACGTCAGGACGGGCGTGCGGTGGGCGGCGCCGGAAATCCGCTCTTTTGCAGCCTTGACGTCATCGAATGTCGGGATGCGCAGAGTGGTGGACGTCGGGTCGGTCATCAGAAATTCCACATGCTCCTGTGCCGCCCGGTCGCGATGGCATCGGGCCGACGGCGCAAACTAGCATGGCGCAAGGGCTGCTACGAGCGAACGGGTTTGTGCCAGCACGCAGCGGCCAGTTGTTCTAGTCGTCGTGCAGCTTCCGGTCGATTGCCGGTCCGACGTCGATATCGCGAAAGCGTGCGCGAAACCCTTCGCGCTCGGGCGAGCAGGCCATCACCCCGACGCTCGCATCCGCCGACGAAAACGGCGCGAGGCGGGCCATGCGCCAGTGAGAGCCGTCAATGGCGTATTGCACGCGCACGGCGTCGTCGTGGCGGGTCAGCCGCACGCGGACCTGGCTTTCGGGCGTGGCGTCGGGTAGCGGGATGACCGACCAGTCGGATACTTCGCGCGTCACCACCACGCTGAAATGCATCAACCTGTCGGTGTATTCGATGCCGGTCTTGATCCAGTTGCGCGCGTCGACGCGCAGCATCAGCCCGGCCTGGTCGTAGAGCGCTTCGTAGGCGCCAAGGACCGTCGCCGAGGCGGTGAAATCGCCTGACACCGGCTTGAGGAACGCGTGGCCGTTGTCGCGCGTAAACCCGTAGAAGGTTTTTTGCCAGAAGTCGGTCGCCTTGCCGGTCGTCAGGCTGAGGTCCGACGCATCGCCATGCCAGGAGGCAGGCTCGCTGATCCACGTATAGGCGCCGGTCAAAACGTCTTCTCCCTGAGCAGCCGGTCAGTTGCGGCCGTAAACGTCGTCATAGCGCACGATGTCGTCCTCGCCGAGATAGTCGCCGGTCTGCACCTCGATCATCACCAGGCGCAGGATGCCGGGGTTTTCGAGCCGG
Source organism: Mesorhizobium sp. LHD-90 (assembly GCF_030929505.1). Classification (GTDB taxonomy): domain Bacteria; phylum Pseudomonadota; class Alphaproteobacteria; order Rhizobiales; family Rhizobiaceae; genus Kumtagia. Next base: position 107,525 of record NZ_JAVFVV010000008.1, read on the forward strand.
TGCTTCGTGCCGGAGGGGATGTAGGTCGACTGGTTGGTGGCGAGCAGCATCTCGGTCTCGCCATTGACCACGCGCGCGGTGCCGGACACGACCACCCAGTGCTCGGAGCGGTGATGGTGCATCTGCAGGCTGAGCCGCCCGCCGGGCTTCACCTCGATGCGCTTGATCTTGAAGCGCTCGCCCTCTTCCAGCACCGTATAGGTGCCCCAGGGGCGATGCACGGTGCGGTGGAGCTTCGACGCCTCGTGCCCCTCGGCCTTCAGCCGGTTGAACAGCGTCTTGACCTTCTGGGCATCTTCGCGGCGGGCGACCAGCAGGGCGTCGGCGGTGTCGACGATGATCATGTCCTCGACGCCGACAGCCCCGATCAGCCGGTCGCCACCGCTGATGATCGAGTTTTTCGTATCGACCAGAGCGACCTCGCCGGTCGTGTGGTTGCCGGCCGCGTCGGCCGGGATCAAGTCGGCGAAGGCGGTCCAGGAACCGATGTCGCTCCAGCCGATGTCGCAAGGCACCACCGAGACGTTCGGCGCCTTCTCCAGCACGGCGTAGTCGATCGATTCCTTGCGCACGACTGAAAAACGCGCCTTGTCGAGTTCGATCTGGACCACGCCCTTGCCGGACGAGCGGCGGGCGGCCTCCAGGCTGTCGCGGCAGCCTTGCAGAATGTCCGGGCCGAATTGTTCGAGCAGGTCCAGCATGGTCCCGGCGGCGAAGCAGAACATGCCCGCATTCCAGAAGAAGCGGCCGCTGGCGACGTAGCCCTCGGCCGTCTTCGTGTCCGGCTTCTCGACGAAACGCACGACGTCCGTGCCATTGGCCTCGATGTAACCGTAGCCGGTCTCCGGCCGCGTCGGCTTTATGCCGAAGGTCACCAGGCGGCCCTGCCGAGCCAGTACAATCGCCTGTTCGACCGCAGCGATGAAGGCCGGCACCTTGGCCACCATATGGTCGGCGGGCAGCACGCACAGGATGGCGTCGCGGCCGTGCGCCTCTTCGACCGCCAGCGTCGCGGCTGCGATGGCGGCGGCGGTCTCGCGCCCTTCCGGCTCCAGCACATAGGTCAGCGGCGGTGCGGCAAGGCCGGTGTCGCGGTACTCGTCCTCGCTGACGAACAGAAGGTCGCGGTTGGTGACGGTGACGAGTTCGACCACGTCGGGCATGGCCAGCGCGCGGCGAAAGGCGTGCTGCAGCAGCGACTGTCCGTCGCCGACGTCGATCAGCGGCTTTGGGTGGCTTTCGCGCGACAGCGGCCACAGCCGCGAACCGGCGCCGCCGCTGATGATGACTGGAACAATGCTCAACTCTTTACCCCGCTGGCGCCGCCGGCAAAATCCTCGATCCTGGACAGGCCGGCCCGCAGCAGAGCCTCGGCGCGTTCAACCGTCGGCGCGGAAACATAGCACCGCATTTCCGGCGCGTTTCCCGAAGGCCGCAGATGGATCATCCCGCCGTCCTCCAGATGGATCTGCAGGCCGTCTATGTCCTCGATGCCGGACAATAGGCCGAGACCGCTTAAGAAAATGCGGATGTTATCGTTCGAAGCCCGCAGATCGGCCATCAGCCGGTCGCTGTCGGGACGCGCATAATTTTCGACGCGGCCGCTGAGACAGGTCGGCAGGGCAAGATCGTCGACCAGTTTCGACAGCGGCACGCCGGCGGCACGGGCCGACGCGAAGGCGCAGAGGATCGGCAGCACGCTGTCGCGGGTGGGGAGTGCCGCAAGCGCCGCACCACCGACGGCGAAGTCGGTACCGAGCAAAAGCCCGCCATTGGCCTCGAAGCCGATGACTCGGCTGAAACCGCTCTCGATAGCCTTCGCCATGCCCTCCAGCACGAAAGGCGAGCCGACCTTTGTGCGGATCACGTCGAAACCACCTCCGGCGCTGATTCCCGGATTGGAGGAGACCGGCGTCACCACGGCGTCCGCCTTCAGGAATTGTGCGGCTACGAGGCCCAGCGCGTCACCGCGGATGACGCGGCCCGTTTCATCCGTCATCAGCGGCCGGTCCCCATCGCCATCGGCCGAGATGATGGCGTCGAGCTTGTGCGCCTTCGACCAATCCGCGAGCCGCGCCGCCATCGAGGCATCGATCGCCTCGGTGTCCACCGCAACGAAGCCCCCGCTTTCACCCAGCCGCACAACGGTCGCGCCGAGCCAGGCCGCAATCTCTTCGAGCACGTCGGCGGCAACCGAACTATGCCGATAGACGCCGACACGCATGCCGGCGAGAAGCGGCTCGGCGAAAGCCGCCTTGTAGCGGGCGACATAAAGACGGAGCGCCTCGCCATGCGGGGCGGGCAAGGCCGGCAGCGACGCCAGCCGGACGGCCGGCGGAATCGCCGCCTCGGCCGCGCGCGCGGCGATGGAGCGTTCGTCCGCCTTGTCGATCTCGCCATCCGGCCGGTAGAATTTCAGTCCGTTGCGGTCAGGCGGAATATGCGATCCCGTCACCATGACCGCCGGCACAGCCAAGGTCAGCGCGTGCAAGGCAAGCGCCGGAGTGGGCAGCACGCCGCAATAGATCGGCGCAAGTCCGGCCTCGCCCAGCGCCGCCAGCGACTGGCGCGTCAGGCCGGGACTGCTGTCGCGGCGGTCGCAGCCGACAAGGACCTTGCCGCCGGATGCGATCCCGGCGGAAAGCATGTGGGAAGCAAAGGCGGAAACATGAACGTAGCCCGGACCGGCCAGAAGGTCGGTGGCCAAACCGCGAAGCCCGCTCGTGCCGAACGCAACCATTCCACCTCGCTTTTCGCGACTTCCGCACGCTCGCCGTCCAATGAGCGGGCCGGAACGGCTTGTCAATGACGAGGCTATTGCAACCAACCCGCGAAAGACTTTGACTCTACCGCCCATTTCGATTTGCGAATGGACAATCAATATCGGCAACGGCCGCCCGCAGGGCCCGTTTTTTGTTCTGCGCGACGCAAGAAAACCATGATTGGCGTTAACGAGGGCGGTGAACCGCCTGACGCAACCAGAACAGCGCCAAGGCAACCGGGCAGGCGGGAACGGCGCGGAACAGCCGGATAAGGGTTTGAACGGAAACGCTTTCCATCGGAGACGAGTTATACTGTCTTTCTATTCGTGTCGCATCGATTGTCTCCCGGCGTCATATAAGCTACTACGGGATCGCTGGGGGGATTGGGGATCAGGCGGCAGGCAAAAAGCGGACTTCAGGAATGCAACCACCAGGATGGTCGTTAGCACCGATGGCATCATTCCCGAATCATCGGCGTATCGCGAGGGATACGATGAAGGCAGCAAGCATCAGCGTCTTTCGCTGACACGGCTTACGAAGTCGTTTGATTCATTGATTTTGGTACAGCGGCGTCAGGCACATGTCGGTTGAAATCATAGGTCGCGCAGTCCGAGCCCCCGGCGCGGACACACCCGAGCAACTCTTCGACCTCCTGCGGCAGCGCCGCTGCATGATCACCCGGGTGCCCACGGACCGGTGGGACCAGTCGCGCTATTGGCATCCCGAGATCGGCACGCGCGGCAAGACCTATACCTTCGCCGCCGGCATCATCGACGGCTGCTTCGACTTCGACGCGGCCGTCTTCGGCCTGTCGCAGCGCGAGGCGCAACTCATGGATCCGCAGCAGCGGATGATCCTGCAACTGACCTGGCGGGCTCTGGAGAGCGCGAACATCGATTTCGCCGACCTGCGCCACCAGCGCGTCGGCGTCTATGTCGGTGCGTCGGCGCTCGACCACGGCAACCTCATCGTCGAGGACCCCGCCGCCGCCGGCCCGCATTTCATGACGGGCAACACCCTGTCGATCGTCTCCAACCGCATATCGCACGTCTTCGGCCTCAACGGACCGAGCCTAACCGTCGACACCGCCTGCTCGTCCTCGCTGGTGGCTCTGGACCTGGCAATGAAGGCGCTGGAAAGCGGTGAGGTCGACACGGCAATCGTCGGCGGCGTCAACGCCCTCACCCATCCGCTCGCCTTCGTCGGCTTCGCCCAGGCAAGGATGCTGTCGCCCGAGGGGCTGTGCCGGGCCTACGACAATGACGGCATGGGTTACGTGCGCGCCGAGGGCGGCGCAGTGGTCATCCTGCGCCGCAGCGACATCGCCACCAGCCAGGGCGACAAGAGCTACGGCAGGGTGCTGGCGTCCGCCGTCAATTCCGCCGGCCGCACCAACGGCATTTCGCTGCCGTCGGAAAAGGCGCAGGCGCAGCTTCTGCGCTCGATCTACGAAGGCAACGGCATCGATCCCAACCGGCTGGCCTTCATCGAGGGACACGGAACCGGCACCAAGGTCGGCGATCCCGCCGAAATCTGGTCGATCGGCACGGTGGTCGGCGCGGCGCGCCGGGCGCCCATTCCGATCGGCTCGATCAAGACCAACATCGGCCACACCGAACCCGCCTCCGGCCTGCTCGGCCTGATGAAGGCGATGCTGGCGCTCGAGAACAACTATTTCCCGGCCTCGCTGCATTTCGAGACGCCGAACGACGCCGTCGACTTCAACGCGCTCAACGTCCATGTGGCGGCCGAACCGATCGAGCTGCTGCACGGGAAACATGCGCGGCTCGCCGGCGTGAACTCCTTCGGCTTCGGCGGCACCAACGCCCATATCATCATCAGCGACCCGCAGACACCGCGCGAACGCGAGAAACCGGAAGCAGCCGGCAGGGTGTTCCTCGCCAGCGCGCATACGGCATCCGCACTGGATTTGCTGCTGAAGTCCTATCGGGCCACGCTCAAGGACGCGGCCCCGTCCGAACGGCGGCCGTTGATCGCCGCCGCCGGGGCGAACCTTCATCCGCTCAAGCATCGTTTCGTCGTGGCCAGCGACGATCCGGAAGCGATCGTGAAGGCGATCGATTCACGCACTCGCGACCGCGACAGCCGCGAGGCCGTGCAGGCCGAGGCGATCCACGACAACGCCAAGATCGCCTTCGTGTTCTCCGGCAACGGCTCGCAATGGGCGGGCATGGCGATCGACGCCTATCGCCGCAACACTGCCTTCCGCGACCGCTTCAACGTCATCCATGCGCTGTTCCAGGTACGTTCGCAGATCAGCCTGATCGATCTCCTCTTCGACGCTGAACTCGAAACCAAGCTGCAGGATACCAAGATCGCGCAGCCACTGCTGTTCGCCATCCAGGCGGCATTGGCCGATGTGCTGTCGCTGCTCGGCGTCAAGCCGGACGCCGTCTACGGGCATTCGGTCGGCGAAGTTGCCGCGGCTTACGTCTCCGGCGCGATCTCGCTTGTCGACGCGGTCTCGGTGGTGGCGAAACGGTCCTACCACCAGGACAGGCTGGCCGGGCTCGGGCGCATGGCCGCGATCCAGCTTTCGCCGGACGACGCACTCGCCTTCGTGCGCCGTCACGGCCTCGACGAGATCGCCATCGCCGCGGTCAACGCCAAGGGCTCGGTCACCGTCTCCGGTCCCAGCGAGCAGATCGTGGCGCTGAAGGAAATCATGAAGGCCGAGCGCGTGGTCGGCCAGGTGCTCGACATCAACTACCCGTTCCACCATCCGCTGATCGAGGTGGCCAAGGACGATTTCCTGGACGACATGTCGCAGATCGCGCTGCGGCCGTCGCAGGTGCCCTTCATCTCGACCGTCACCGGCGACGTACTCTCGGGCAACAGCCTCGACCCCGCCTATTGGTGGAGCAACGTCCGCGAGCCGGTGAATTTCCTCGGCGGCACGGCCACTGCCCTCGATATGGGCTGCACGCTTTTCGTCGAGATCGGCCCGCGGCCGATCCTCACCTCCTACCTGCGCGACACGATCAAGGACCGCGCCGTCGCGGCGTCCTCGATCCCGTCGCTGACACGCGAGGAAAGCGCTACCGATCCGGTCTCCACCGCCTATTCGCGCGTGCTCGCCAATGGCGGCGTCTTCGACCGGCGCAAGGCCTTCGGCCCGCGCAACGCCAGGATCGCGCTCCCTGCCCTGCCCTTCGAGCCGGTGCCGATGCGGCACGAATTCACCACCGACGCCATCGACCTCTACGGCCGCCTCGACGCTCCGCACACGCTCGCCGGCTGGCGCATCGACCTTTCCGGCGGAAGCTGGAAGAACCACATCGACGCGCATCTGTTCCCGGACCTGGCGGAACATGTGGTCGACCACAAATCGATCCTGCCAGGCAGCGCCTTCCTCGACATCGCGCTCTCGGTGGCACGCCAGTTCCTCGGCTCCGACGCGATCGAGGTGTCGAATCTCGAAATCCTGCGGCCGCTGGAACTGTCTGAAAGCCACCTGCGCGAACTGTCGACGACGGTCTTCGGCGATACCGGCGACGTCGAGATCAAGTCGCGCGACCGGCTGAGCAGCGACGACTGGACGCTGCATGCCATGGCACGCTGCCGCAAACTGTCGGCCGCGCAGCCGGCGCCAGTGGCGCCGGCCTGGAAACGCGTCGACACCAGGATCGTCAGCGGCGCAACTGCCTACGAGACCGCGCAGCAGTTTGGGCTGGACTACGGCCCGACCTTCCGCCTGATGCGCGAGGCGTCGCGCACCGACGACAAGCGCATCGACGTCGCCATCCTGCCACCCGAGGCTCCGAAGAACCAGCATGTAGGCTACAGCCTGCATCCCGTTTCGGTCGATGCGGCCTTCCACGGCCTTGTCGCCATGTTCGGCGAGCTTTCCGGCGATAGGCGCGGCGCGCCCTACATCCCAGTGCGATTCGGCACGGCCCGCCTCTATCGTCCCGGCGCGACGATCATGCGCGCCATCATCAACATCGAGCGGGTGTCTTCCGGCTCGATCAAGGCAGGTTTCACCTTGCTCGACAAGGCGGGTGAAGTCGTTGCGACCCTCGACGACTGCCGGTTCAAGCGCACCTTCCTGCGTCAGCAGAAGCCGCTGGAGGACGTGAGCTACCACCAGACGCTGGTGCCGAGCCGCCTGCCGACTTTTGCCGCCGGCGCCCGCGCCGCGGTCGGCGGAGAGCCCGCACGATTCTTCCCTGCACCCGCCGAATCGCAGGGCGACAGTTCCTCGGACATGCTGCAGGCCGCCATCTATCGCGCCAGCTTCGAGATCGCACGCAAGACCAGCCGCGGCGTCGGCGTCGTCGCGATCGACTCGCTTCCCGGCGACCTCGGCTTCCAGCGTTTCCTCGCCAACGGCCTCTACCTTCTGGAAGAGGTCGGGCTCGCCGAGCAGAGCGAGGGCAACTGGACGATCGAGGCCGATTGTTCGCTGCCCTCCGTTCCGGCCATCTTGAACGCGATCTACCGCGAACGGCCGGACCGGATCGCCGAGGTCGTCGCCGTCAACGACGTCTATTCCGAGGCGATGCAGCGGCTCGACGCCCTTCACGCGCCATCCGCGGCCGACGCCCGGCAGGACGAGGCCGGCAAGCCCAAACCGTCCGTCATCAGCGACACGATGCTGGAGAGCCTGCGGGTCCATTCGCCGGCGAGCGTCAGCCGCGTGGGCCGAATGCTCGAAGCCCTGGATGCGGCGGTCGAAGCCCGGAAAGCAACGCATCCGGTGCGGCGCATCGTCGAACTGGGCACGGTTTCACGCTCGGTCACGGCGAGCCTGGCGCGCATCGCCGCGCAGGCGGGCGCGGCCTTCGTCGCGGTCGAACCCCGCGACGCCGCGTTCGGGGAACTGTCGATCGCCTTCGAGAGCAATCCGCATGTGACGGTCGTGCGCCCTGCCGATCTCGCACAGGCCGGCGCCGTAGACGTCGTGGTCAGCGCCGCCGACCATGTGTTCGAACTGCTTGGAAGCGACGGGATGAGCGCCGCCATCGCCTCGATCAGCGGCGCCGGCACGCAGCTTCTGCTGTGTGCTCCGGCGCCGAGCGCCTTCAGCGATTTCGCCTTTGGCCTCAACGACGGCTGGTTCAGCCGCAGCAAGGGCGTCGAGTTCCCGATCGGGCAGCTTGCCTCCTCCGAGGACTGGCAGTCGCTGCTGCGCTATCTGACCTTCGACGACGCCTCCGTCGCGCGTCATGACTTGCCGCACGGCCCGATGATTACCGTCGAGGCCGTGCGCCGCGGCGAAGCCGGAGCCGTTCTCTCCATCGGAAAGCAGCCCGCGCTCGTTCTCCATGACGGCCGCCTGCCCGCCAAGGTCAGGACCGCGCTCGAGGACAACGGGATCGGCTTCCTGCGCTTCGCCGGCTCCGCCGACAAGGACCGCGCCGCCCTGACAACCGCCCTTGAGCGGTTCGGCGAAGGCGACGTGACCATCGTCTATCTTCCGGAGGCCGCGGAGGGAGACGGAACTGAGCGGCTTCAGCGCAGCGTGGTCGGGCTCGGCCTGATTGCGGAGGTGCTGCGGGGCCTCGCCGCGACGGACGCTTCTTCTCGCACGCTGCGCCTTGCGGTTCCCGCTTCGCCGGACGGGGCTGCGCTGCACGCCTCCGCCAGCGACGCCGGCCTGTGGGCCTTCCTGCGCGTGCTCCGCAACGAATACGAGGCCATCGAGGTGCATTCGCTCGACTTCTCCGGCGTGCCGGGCTGGAGCGTCGCGACCCGCATCGGCCGTGCGCTCGCTCTCGTCAGCGCCGGCGGCGACAACCGCGAATGGGCCTTCGACGCCGCCACCGGCGAAGCCCTCGAGGTACGCGTCGTTCCGGGTCCGGTCGCCGAAAGCCAGGCGCTGACGTCGGATTTCGAGGCCGCCACGGTGCGGCAGCGCGTGGCCTCGCAGGTCGCCAGCATCGCATGGCAGACCACCGTTGCCGCTGAACCCGGACCGGACGAGATCCGCATCGCCGTCAAGGCGACCGGCCTCAATTTCCGCGACGTGATGTGGGCGATGGGCATGCTGCCCGAGGAAGCGCTTGAGGACGGTTTCGCCGGCCCGACCATCGGCATGGAGTGCGCCGGCCATATCGACGCGATCGGCGCCGGGGTGACCGGCTTCGCGATCGGCGACGCGGTGATGGCTGTGGCGCCGGCCGCGTTCTCGACTCATGTCTGCGTGAAGCGGTCCGGCGTGGCGAAGCTGCCGGCCGGCGTCGATCCGGTTGCCGGCGCGACGCTGCCGGTCGCCTTCCTTACCGCCTACTACGCACTTGTCGAACTGGCGCGCCTGCGTCCCGGTGAAACGGTGCTCGTCCATGGTGGCGCCGGCGGCGTCGGCCTCGCAGCCCTGCAGATCGCCAAGGCGAAGGGCGCGAAGGTCATCGCCACGGCCGGGTCGACCGAAAAGCGCCGGCTGCTCGAGACGCTCGGCGCAGACCACGTCTTCAATTCGCGCACGCTGGAATTCGTCGACGACGTCCTTGCCGTGACCGGCCAGGTCGGCGTGGACATCGTGCTGAATTCGTTGTTCTCCGAGGCGATGGAACGCAGCCTGTCGCTGCTGAAGCCGTTCGGCCGCTTCCTCGAACTCGGCAAACGCGACTTCTATTCCGACACCAAGATCGGCCTCAGGCCGTTCCGGCGCAACGTCAGCTATTTCGGCATCGACGCCGACCAACTGCTCAACACGCTGCCGGACCTGAGCGCCAGCCTGCTGGCCGAAATCTCGACGATGTTCGAGAAGGGCGATTTGGCGCCCCTGCCCTATCGCGCCTTCCGGCACGACGAGATCGTCGGCGCCTTCCGGCTGATGCAGGGATCCGGCCATGTCGGCAAGATCGTCGTGACGGCGCCGGTTCCTGGCAGGGACCTTGTGCTGACGGCGCCCCGCTCCGGCCTCGCGCTGGATCGCGAGGGCATGCATCTGGTGCTCGGCGGCATTGGCGGCTTCGGACTCGCGGCCGCCAACTGGCTGGTCGAGCACGGCGCGCGCAACCTCGCGCTGTGCTCGCGGCGCGGCGTGCCGGACGAAGCGACCACGGCGGCGATGCGCAAATGGTCGGCCCGCGGCGTGGCCACCAGCGTCCTGGCCTGCGACATCACCGACGAGGCCGCCGTCCGGCGCATGCTCGACGAACTGCGCGCCCAGGCACCGCTGAAGACGGTGCTGCACGCGGCCATGGTGCTGGATGACGGACTGATCGAGAACCTGACCGAGGCGCGCGTGCGCGCTGTGGTCGAGCCGAAGGCCAAGGCCGCCGCGATTTTCGACCGGCTGACCCGCCAGGACGAAATCGACAACTTCATCCTGTTCTCCTCTGCCACCACGGTCGTCGGCAATCCGGGTCAGGCCAATTACGTGGCGGCGAACGGCTATCTCGAAGGGCTGGCGCGGGCGCGGCGGCGCGACGGCCTGCCGGGCCTGGCGATCGGCTTCGGCGCCATCTCCGATACCGGCTTCCTTGCCCGCAACACCGAGGTCAACGACATCTTGTCGAAGCGCATCGGCAAGACCGGCATGACCGCAGCCCAGGCGCTCGCCTATGTCGAGGACTACATGGTCCGCGATCCGGGCACCGTCGAAGCGGCGTCCGTGGCGATCGCCGAGATCGACCTCGCCATGGCCCGCCATCTCAAGACCGTTGCGACGCCGCTGTTTGCCGTGGTCGAGCGCTCCGCCAAGACCCAGTCGTCGGCCGGCGACGGTGAGATGATCGACCTCGTCGCACTCGTGGAGGGCAAGAGCCAGGAGGAAGGCGAGCTGCTGATCTTCCAGCTTGTCGCAGGCGAGATCGCCGCGATCCTGCGGGTGCCGGTGAGCGATGTTTCGCCGCTCAAGGTGATCAAGGATGTCGGCCTCGACAGCCTGATGGCTATGGAACTCGGCATGAGCTTCCGCCAGAAGACCGGCTTCGAGATGCCGCTTTCCAGCGTAACCCAGAGCACGACGGTCGGCGACGTGGCACGGAAGCTCTATCTCAAGATCACCCAGCGGGCCGGGACGGACGGCAGCGAAAAGGCGGATAATGCGGTCGTCGACCATCTTGCGACGCGCCACACCAATCCCGGCAAGGCAAGCGCGTAATGACCGACGGAGCGAACCAGAATTCCCGCGCTGTTCGGGATCAGGTGCTGAGCTTCATGAAGGATCATGCGCGGCCGGCCGGAGGCAAACGGGCCGCCCGCCCGGCGGTGGCGCCGCAGGTCAATCTGGCGCCCGCCTTCACCGACCTGCCGGAGCACAAGCAGATCGTGGCGCAGGCGGCAGCGGGGGACCAGCTCGGTATCGACAACCCGTTCTTCCGCAGCCATGCCGGGGCGGCCGGTGCGACGACCGTCGTCGACGGCAGGACGCTGATCAACTTCGCCTCCTACGACTATCTTGGCATGAACCGTCATGCCGAGGTTCTCTCGGCCGCCAAGAACGCAGTCGACCGCTACGGCATATCGGCATCCGCAAGCCGGCTCGTCGCCGGTGAGCGCCCCATCCATGGCGAGCTGGAATCCAAGATCGCCGGCTTCTACGGCGTGGAATCCGCCATCGTCTTCGTCAGCGGCTATCTCACCAACGTCGCCACGATCGGCACCCTGCTCGGCCCGGAGGATCTCGTCATCCATGACGAGTTCATCCACAACAGCGCGCTGATCGGCGCGAAACTGTCCGGCTCGCACCGTCGGCTGTTCCGCCACAACGACATGGACGACCTGGAGCGCGTGCTGCGTTCGGTGACGGGGCGGCACCGCCGGGTTCTTGTCGTGGTGGAAGGCGTGTATTCGATGGACGGCGACGTCGCCGACCTGCCCAGGCTGATCGAGCTCAGATCGCAATACGGCTTCTGGCTGATGGTGGACGACGCACATGCGCTGGGCGTCATCGGCGACACCGGGCGGGGCACCGCCGAGTATCACGGCTGCAACCCGCGCGACGTCGACATCTGGATGGGCACGCTGTCGAAGACGACGGCGAGCTGCGGCGGTTATGTCGCCGGCAGCGAGGCGCTGGTCACGCTGCTCAAGGGCAGCGCCGGTGGCTTCATCTACAGCGTCGGCCTCGCGCCGGCGCTTGCGGCGGCCGCCTGGACCTCGCTCGACCTGATCGATCGCGAGCCGGAGCGGGTTGCGCGCATGCGCCGCAACGGCCACCTGTTCTACGAGCTCGCCCGCAAGCGCGGCCTCGACACCGGCGTCAGCGTCGGCTGCTCGGTCATCCCGGTGATCATCGGCGATTCCTTGCGCGCCGCGCAGCTTTCCAACGACCTGATGGCGACCGGCATCAACGTCATGCCGATCATCCATCCCGCCGTGCCGGAGGGGCTGGCGCGGCTGCGCTTCTTCATCACCAGCGAGCACACGCCCGAGCAGATCGACTATGCGGTCACGCAGACGGCGGAGAAGCTGGAAGCGCTGGTCGAGCGCAATTTCGGCATTGGCTCCGTCGACATCGAGGCGGTGCTGCGCAGGATGGCCGCCGAAGCCTGAGCCGCGTGACGATGATGACCGGCTTTCGCTGCCGCGGCATCGGTCGGTGCCCAATGCCTGCCGGCAAAAACCCACCCGTTTGCAGCCTCAGAAATTATCCTTGTCCGGCCGGCGGCGCTGAGGCTCGTCCACGAAGCCGCCCGGCTGGTTGACCGTGTTCTCGTGCAGGCGTTCAGCGATGCTTGCCGCTCCCGCATTGACGCCTGATTCTGAATAAAAGTTGCCGCGCACATGGACGGTCGCGGCGATCAGCCGCACGAAGGCAGACACGAGTTTCGCATCCGGCGTCTTAGCCTCACGCCAGAACCGGTCGAGCGGCTGATCGTCGGTCATGCCCGGAACGTCGTAGATCGCCAAGCCAAGCGTCTTTACTGGAATGCCATGTTGCAGCCCGACCATGCCGGCTGTGGAATTGATCGTCACCACGCCTGCCGAATGGGCGATCATGCGATTGAGATTGCCGCCATCGATGAAATGGACGCGGTCGGCGACCCCATGACGCTGCGCATGCACCTTGATCTCATGCGGCCATTTGATCAGCCCGTTGTCGAGCGGGTGGACCTTGATCAACAGCCGGGCGTTCGGGTCCGCATTGTCGGCGAAGGACGAGATGACCAGCTTGATCGCCGTGCGCTGGCTCCGGAAGACCGAATAGCTGCGAATCTGGTAGTCCGTCTCCAACTGGAGCGGCATCACGAAATAGGGGGCGGAGCCATTCACCACCTTGGCGATGGTGGCCTCGGCCTCCTTTGCGCGCCGCTTTCCGCTGAGCAGCCGGCCGATCCATCCATAATATTCCGCCAGCGGGTGGAAGATCGCATGCCAGCGGTAATGCGGGTAGAAGAACCAGGCAAAGACGTTCGGCAGGTTGAACATCAGATCGAAGACGGCGTCCGACAAGAACGTCTGGCTGTAATGCGCGCGCAGGTCGGGTTCCGGAAGGCCGGCGGCGGCGCTTAGGATCGTCGCCGGATTGGCCGGGAAATGCGAGTGGTGGCCACTGCCACCCCTTTCGATCCGAATCCAGTCCGGCCGCAGATAGCCCATCTCGACGGCATAGACAGCGATCCCCCGCGCCTTGGCGGCGGCGATGGCGTCAAGGTGGTGGGGCCGTTCCTCGCCGAGCAGTACGAGGCCGGTGACGCGTTCGCGATCCATGATCGCCGCGACGAAGGCCGGCCAACGATCGAGACGGCCGCGATAGTTGATCGCGCCGGCACGGCGCCAGAACACCCAGTCGCCGGCGCATAGGTTGATGCGGATGCAGCGGTGGCCAAGCCGCTCCAGATTGTCGCCGATCCGCGCGAACAGCGGCGACGACGGCCCCTGCAGGAACAGGAACGTCTGCCGCTGCGTCGCCTCCCCGGCCTCCGCCGTCATCGCACCGCCCCGGCGGCGGAGATGCCGGCCAGCCCGTTGTCGAACCCCGCATGCCGGACCATGTCGGCGATGATGCGCCATGGCGCCTTCTCGGCCGGCGCTCTCGCCTGCATTGTCCCCGCCGCCGCGCGCGCCATCGGCACGATCAGATAGTCGGTGCGCGGGTCCGGAAAGGGATCGGCGAAGGACTTCAGAATTGGCGCATGGTCGCCGTAGAAGGCGAGCCAGATCGGACGATCCATGCGGTCGAGTTCGTCGGCGAGATGGCCGAGCGCGGCGTCGGAGCGTTCCAGGATCGCCAGATAGATCTGCAGCGGATCGTCGGCGGCGCCATGGCGGCCGGGCTTCCACGGTCCATGATTCTCCATCGACGCCGCGAACAGGAACTGGCCCTTGTCGGCATGGTCGTCGCGGCAGCAGTCCACCACCCTTTTCGAGAGCGTCAGGTCGGAGACGTAGGGTCCCTCGTGTTCGCGGTCGTGGTCAAAGGCGTCGAGCATGGTGAGCGCATCGAAACCAAGTTGCGGGAGGGCGCGGTCGCGCGAGAAGAACTGTCGGTCGTAGGGGTGTATAAAATGCGTCGACCAGCCCGCCTTGCGAAAACGATTGGGCCAGGCGACGTCCGCATAGGGGCCGGCGCGCAGATAAGGATGCGCGGCGTCCGGGCCAAGCTGTTCGGGCGGCAGGCCGGAAATCACCGAGAATTCCGTGCGCAGCGTGTAGCCGCCCTCGAAGATGCTGGACATCCGGCCCCATTCCGTCGCGCGCTCGCGCAAGCGGTCGAGATTGGGCAGCGCCAGCGGCGAGACGCCGAAATGGCGCATGTCCATGAAGGATTCCGACTGCCAGATGACCACCAGCGGCCGGCCGTCCTGCGCGCCCGCGATGGCCGGCGCGGCGATGCCGGGCTCGGCCGGCGCCAGCAACGGCGCCGGCCGCGTGCCCAGCCAGGCCAAAAAGCTGCAGGCGACCGCGGCCAGCGTTCCTAGCCTTACGGTCAGCAGCTTGATGTCCTGCCCGCCGGTCACGGACGCCGAGATCGTGGCAAGCATGCGCCGGGCGTGAGGCTCGAGCGGCAGCAGCCACGGAACGGCCGCCACCAGCACCATCAGCGCGATCAGTGCCGGCCGGTTCATCGCCGGGAGGACGGACGGCTCGAAGATCATGAACAGCGCCGACGCGCCGAAGACATAGGTAAACGCACCGGCCCAGAAGGCGACGTTCAGCCAGTTGGCGTAGAACAGCTCCTTGTGCCGGAACACCAGCATGACCAGCGCGATGTCGGAAAACACCAGGGGCTCGCGGATATATTCGTATTTGGCGCGCGAGATCAGCGTGAAGATTACAAAGGTGCTGACAGTGCCCGCCGCGGCGTAGAGCGGCCGCCAGGAGATGGCGAAGAACAGTGCGAAGATCACTGCGGCCACCACCGCGCGCACCAGCAGATCGGCCAACCGGCTCGCGTGCGGTGCTGGACGGTTTGCGGCCCGCACCTTTGCCGGCAAGGCAAAACGGTCGAGCGCCACCGTCACGGCAAGAGCGACGGCAAAGCTTGCCGCCACCAAAACCAGAGGGTGCCCGAAAGGTGCCAAATTCTATCCCCGTGAAGATGCCATCGCCATCGGATCGCATCCGCCAATAACAGAACGGCCGAACTCCCTCCGGTATTGCCGCCGGCGCGCGGTGTACGCACTTTTTCGGCGGCAAATCAAGGTGACATTCATGCGCGAGCCGACGACGGACCGGCGCGCGAATTGTTGCGCCGCCGCAGCCATGCTAACGACCTCGCGAATGGATCGGGCATGGCGCACGTCATCATAACCGGAGGTTCGAGCGGCATCGGCGCGGCGCTGGCGGAAGCTTGCGCGGCGCGCGGCGACGCCGTGTCGCTGATCGCCCGCAGCCAATCGCCGCTGGACGATGCGCGCGCCCGGCTGAATGCGCTGTTCGGCAAGTCCGGCGGCCGCTTCCACGCCGAGGCCGCCGACGTCGGCGAGGCGGCCGCAATCGCCGCCGCGATCGGGCGCTGCGAGGCGGCGCTCGGACCGTGCGAGACGCTGATTTGCTCCGCAGGTATCGTCGCGCCGGGCCGCTTCGAGGACCAGCCGGCCGACGCGTTCGAAAACCAGATCCGCACCAATCTGTTCGGCACGGTCAATGCGGTGCGCGCGGTCTATCCCGGCATGCTGGCGCGGCGAAGCGGCAAGATCCTGATGATCGGCTCGGGCGCCGGGCTGATCGGCATATTCGGCTACACCGCCTACTGCGCCTCCAAATATGCTGTGGCGGGCTTCGCCGAGGCCCTGCGCGCCGAGGCCCGGCCTTGCGGCATCACGGTGTCGATCTGCTTTCCGCCCGACACGGAAACGCCGCAGCTTGTCGCCGAACGGCCGATGCGCCCGCGCGAGGCCGAGGCGACGATCGGCACGGCCGGCCTGTGGTCGGCACCGGCGGTGGCGCGCGCCGCGCTCGCAGGGTTGGACCGAGGGCGATTCGCAATCTATCCGGGCATGCAGATGAAAATGCTCGGCATGTTCGGCTCGGTGGCCATGCCGTTCCTGCGCCCCTGGTTCGACCGCCGGATAGCGGCGACACGCCCGACATTCACCGAAAAATCCTGACGCGCCGCTCACCGCGCCAACAGCGCCTCGACCTCGGCAAGCGTCGGCATGGACGGTGCGGTGCCCGGCCGCGTCACCGAAATGCCGGCAACCGCGCAGGCGAATCGCACGGCCGCCAGCGGCTCCAGCCCACGCGACAGGCCGACGGCGAAACCGCCGTTGAAGGCGTCGCCCGCCCCGGTCGTCTCGACCACCGGCCCGGCGGCAAACGCCGGCACCAGTTCCGAAACCTTGCCGTCGTGCAGCAGCGCGCCTTTCTCGCCGAGCGTTATCAGCGCCGCGCCAGCGCCCTTTTCCAGGAACACCGCCGCCGCGCGCCGCGCATCGCCCACCGTCTCGACCCTGATGCCGGTCAGTTCCTCGGTCTCGGTCTCGTTGGGCGTGACGTAGTCGCAAAGCGCGAAGATCGCGTCCGGCAATTTTGCCGCCGGCGCCGGATTGAGGATGGTGGTCACGCCGGCGGCCTTGGCGATCTCCAGCGCGTGGATCGCCGCGTCGATCGGCTGCTCCAACTGGGTGACGAACACGCCGGCCGAGCGGATCAGCTCCGCATTGCGGTCGATGTCGGCCGGGGAGATCAGCATGGCCGCGCCGGGCGAGACGATGATGGCGTTGTTGCCGGTGCCTTCCTCCAGGAAGATATAGGCCGCGCCCGTATAACTCTCCGGCGTCTCGGTGACGGCCGGCCTCACGCCCGCCTCCTTCCAGGTGGCGAGCGCCATGTCGGCGAAGGGGTCGCGTCCGAGTCTCGTGATGAAGCTGACGTCGGCGCCGAGCCGCCCGGCGGCAACCGCCTGGTTCGAGCCTTTTCCGCCCGGTCCGAGCTTGAAGCCGTTGCCCAAAATGGTTTCGCCCATGCGCGGCTGGCGGGCGGCGCGATAGGCGGTGTCGGCGACGAACACGCCAAGGATGACGATCGGCTTGGGCATGATGTCACGCGTCCGGCGGGATGACGCCCTTGCGGAAGGCGAAGCAGCCGTAGAAGCGGCGCTCGCCGGTCTGGATCACGCAATAGGCCTGTTTGGAGCGCTCGTAGAAGGCGTAGCGCTCGACCGATATCATCGGCCAGGATTTTTTCTCGGCCGCGTCGATCTCTTTCTGCACTTCCTGCTGCACGGCGGGAATCTCGTCGGGCTTGCCGACGATCTCCATGCGCGCCGCGGCGTCGTCGACAAACGTGTCGAGCGGATAGACCGACAGCACCGCCTTCACCACTTCGGCGGCGGAAGCGTCGATCCTGAGCAGCTTTCCGAGCCGCGTCTGCCTGGCGACCGAATCCGACGGGAAATTCGTGTCGGCGATGATCAGGTCGTCGCCATGGCCCATGGCCCGGAGCGCCCGGAGCACGTCGGCGTTGAGCAGCGGGTTTATTCCCTTCAGCATTAAATCTCCTCCCGAACATCTTTGCAGCGCGCCCGCGGACGGACCGCCGAAATTCCTAAAGCCGCTTGCCTGTCGCCGGATCGAACAAGTGAACGGCTTCCACGCGCGGACGCAAGTTCAGCGTGTCGCCCGGCTTGAAATTGTGCCGTTCGCGGAACAGCGCCACCAGTTCGCCGCTACCGAAGCGCAGGAACACCATGGTCTCCGAACCGGTCGGCTCGACGACCTTGATCTCCGCCGGGAACCCGTCCGCTGCAAGTTCGAGGTGCTCCGGGCGCACGCCGTAGAGTACGTCCTGGCCATCGGCCACCTTTACGCCGGCGGGGATGGGCATCTTGACGCCGTCGATGTCGACCGCGCCGCCGGAAACCCTGCCCTTCAGCATGTTCATGGCAGGTGAGCCGATGAAACCGGCGACGAACACATTGGCGGGGCGATCGAAAAGGTCGAGCGGCGCACCCATCTGCTCGATGCGGCCGGCCTGCATCACCACGATCTTGTCGGCCATGGTCATCGCCTCGACCTGGTCGTGGGTGACGTAGATGGTGGTGGTCTTCAGCCGCTGGTGCAGTTCCTTGATCTCCGTGCGCATCTGCACGCGCAGTTTGGCGTCGAGGTTCGACAGCGGTTCGTCGAACAGGAAGACCTGCGGGTCGCGCACGATGGCGCGGCCCATCGCCACACGCTGCCGCTGGCCGCCCGAAAGCTGGCGCGGGTAACGTTCGAGATAGGGTTTCAGATCAAGGATTTCGGCCGCTTTGCTGACGCGGTCCGTGATGATTTTCGGATCGGTCTTACGGAGCTTCAGCGCGAAGGCCATGTTCTGCGCCACCGTCTTGTGCGGGTAGAGCGCGTAGTTCTGGAACACCATGGCGATGTCGCGCTTGGCCGGCGGCAGGTTGGTCACCTCGCGCTCGCCGATGGCGATGTTGCCGCCGCTGACGCTCTCCAGGCCGGCCACCATGCGCAGCAGGGTCGACTTGCCGCAGCCGGAGGGGCCGACCAGCACCACGAAGGCCCCGTCGGCGATGTCGACGCTGACCTCGTGCAGCACCTTGACCGGGCCAAAAGCCTTCGAAACGTTCCGGATCGCTACCTGCGCCATCGCTCCCCCGCGTGTCGGCCATGGCCGATTTTTGCGGCGAAGCTAACCAACCGAAGACGGCAAGTCCACAGCCGAACATCCCCCGACCCCGCGTTTTGTGACGGAGGACAACACGCCGGCCGGAATCGTCGAAACACCTGCGAAGCACGTCGAGATCGACGCCGTTGCCCGGGTTCACATCCCGGCGTCTATGCGACATTGCTGCGCGTCGGTGCTGGCGCGATCTCGACACGCTCCGGTGCGCGCAGTTCCGCTTCGAAAATGCAGACAAGCCCGGATTGCTCGAACCGTATTTCCATGTTGCCGCCGGGCTCGGATGAAAGAACACGCTTGAGCATTCGCGACCCGAAACCTCTGTGCACGCTCGCCTTGACCGGTGGACCGCCCCGCTCCTGCCATTTGATGCGCAGGCGCTGCGTCCCCTCGCCCCCTTCGACGGCCCACGAAATCGAAACGCTCCCGCTGGCGTCCGACAGCGCGCCGTATTTGATGGCATTGGTTGCAAGTTCGTGGAAGGCCATCGCCAGGGACAGGGCGAGGCTCGGCCGCAAGCGGACAGGCTCGCCGGCAATTTCGAGCCGGGCGATTTCGACATGCGGCCTCAGGGCGCCGATAACCACCTCGTCCAGGTCGGCGCCGCTCCAGTTTTCACTCGTCAGGATGTCATGCGCCTGAGCAAGCGAAGCCAGACGGCCTATCAATGCCTCGTTCGCCTGTTGCAGGTTCGTCGAGCCGCGTAGCGTCTGGTTGGCGATCGCCTGCACCACAGCAAGCGTATTCTTGACGCGATGGTTGAGTTCCTTGACCAGCAACCGCCTGTGCTCTTCGCTGCGTTTGCGTTCGGTGATCTCCATGCTCACCTGGACGGCGCCCACGATAGCTCCGGTGGCATCCCGGATGGAGCGCGCGCTGGTGAGCAGGACACGTTTCTCGCCATTCGGCAGCAGGTAGTCGAATTCCTCGTTGCTCGTCAGTTCGCCGCGCATGGCTTTGGTGAGCGGGCGGTCGTCGCGACTCACTTCCTGGCCGTCCCGGAAGGCGAGCGTGTCGATGACGTGATCCGGCGTGCCGATATGCTTCGCGGCATCGGCCGGCAGGCCCATCAACTCCGCCGCGAAGCGGTTGCGGATGACTTCGCGGCCGCGCGGGTCATAGGTGAACCAAACCGCGACCGGAACGGTCTCCAGCACGGATTGCAGTTCGTTGGTGCGTTCGGCCAGAACCTTTTCCGCAGCGACCATCGCATCGGAAATCTGCGCGAATTCGCTGACCGAAGTCTGCAGCGGCGCGACCGGCCGACGCTGGCCCAGCGCCTCGGCCCGTGCCGCCAGTTCCGCCGTGGTCTTGGCGAACCTGTTGCCGACGAAATAGGCCAGCGCCGCCGAAACGAGCACGGCGGCGAGACCTGCGGAACCGATGGCCGCCGCCGAGGACCACAGCGGCGCCTGGACTGTCGATAGCGGCACGTTCGCCGCGTAGAACCAGCCTGAGAAATCCGAGCGATAATAGCCTGCGAGCAGCGTGACGCCCTGCAGGTTGCGCGACGTGAAGGTGCCGGACGATCCGACCACTTTCTCCAGATATTCGGGCAGGCCGGGCTTGCCTGTCGTTTCGTCGTGCAGTTGCGAGCGCGCTACATAGCTGCCATTGCGGTCGCCAATGGCTACGATCCAACCGGCCGGAACGACCGGAAGCATCGCATCGCGCAAGCGGCTGGTCGGGATGGTGATGGCAAGGAGCCACTCTTCGTCCGCCGGCCCGTGCAAAGGCAACGCCACCGCGACGCGGTGTTCGCCCGACACGGGGTTGGCATACACGTCGCTTACCAGGCGTTGCCCGGCCTTCGCCTTCTCGACTTCGGCCGGCGCCAATGGCACGGCCGGCGGAAGACCGTCTGCGAAGGGCCTTTGTGTGTTGAAGAGCTGGCGGCGGCCATAGTCGCGCAGCAGGATCTCGCTGTCGGTGCGACTGACGAGACGCTGCGCCTCCTGGTGCAGCGTTTCGAGATCTCCCGCTGCGAGCGCAGGCGACTTGCCAAGGCCGTCCACCACCGTCAGCAACTTGCCGAGTTCGCCTTCGACAACCAGAGAAGCGGCCCGCGCTGCCTGCAAGGCTTCGCGCTGAAAGCGCTCGCGCTCATTCTCGGCATACTGGGCGAGAAGGTAAGCCCCGAACAGCCAAAGAGGCACCACCGCGGCGGCGATAAGGCCGAGCAAATGCAACCGCGCCGACGCTCGTGGCAAGCCCGAAATCCTCCCGTTGGGCGTAGTACCATAACCAACCCAGATACGACGGCAAGGCAGCTCATTCTTGCGTACCGCGTCACTCGGAAACGGATCTGGCCGAACCGCTCCTGACGCCTTCAACCAGGCCCAACGCATGCCAATCCCTGGCCTTCGATGAAACCCACGAAAATGCCTATCAAACGGGAAATGGAACGTCTGTTCCGTGGCTTCGATCGGCCGGATCAATTTCCGCCCCCTCGTTGACTCGGAAACGACTTGTGAGAATAGTGTCTCGAACTCACGAAACGACGATGCGCCGACAGACGCGCGACAACAAACGCCCGTCCGGAATCGGTGCAGGGGGAACAACCAAACGAAAATTGCCGGCCGGCCGGCCGCGACAGATTTTTGAACTCATGTCCGGGAGGAAAACGACATGAAATTAGGTCTCTACAACCAGTTGGTCCGCATGGGCGCGTCGCGACGCGACGTGCTCAAGGGCGCGGCGAGCATGGCGGCGGTCGCCGCGGCATCGTCCGCCGGGCTCGGCGCACTCACGGGAGAAGCTTCGGCGCAGGACAATGTGCGCGCCGAAATCCTGAAGATTCCGGGCGTCGGCAAGGGCTCGCCCACCGACGCCGATTGGCAGAAGGTCGGCGAACTCTGCCTCGGCGCCACCAAGGCCAACGTCAAGGAAGGCGAATTCGCCGGCGTCGAGCTGACCTTCATGGGGCTCAACAACCAGAATCTCCACAACTTCCTGTTCCGCGGCTTCCTGAAGCCTTGGGAGGCCTACACCGGCGCCAAGATCAACTGGATCGACCTCGCCCAGGCCGACTACAACGCCCGCCTGCAGCAGTCGATCGCCACCGGCACGGTCGACTTCGACATCCTGCAAATGGGCGCGCCGTTCGAGGGCGACACGGCCGGCCGCGGCCTCCTCGACGAGATGCCCGACTGGGTCGCGACCCAGATCGAGGCCGACGACCTCGTCAACTATCTGAAGGCGCCCGTCGGCACCTGGGACGGCAAGACCTATCGCATCACCATCGACGGCGACTGCCATACCTTCGCTTACCGCAAGGACTATTTCGGCGATGGCTCGATCAGCGGAATGGCCGATGTGCCGAAGCACTGGGAGGATTTCCCGGCGCTCGCCACCGCGCTCGCCGGCAAGAACGACCCGATCACCGGAACGCCGGCGTTCGGCTTCCTCGATCCGTTGAAATATCAGTGGGGCGGCTTCGGCTTCTATTTCCTCGGGGACCGCGCCTCCGCCTATGCCAAGCATCCGGAAGATGCGGCCTGGCTGTTCGACCCCGACACGATGAAGCCGCGCGTCAACAACCCGGCCTGGGTGCAGGCGATCCAGGACGTGTTCGATCTGGTGAAGGCCAACGCCTATCCGCCGGATCAGCTCAACGCCGATCCGAACGCTACCGCCTTCTCGCAGTTCCTCGGCGGCACCGGCGCGGCGCTCTGCTGGTGGGGTGACGTCGGCTCCAACGCCCGCACGTCCGACACTTCCGTGGTCGGCGACGTGGTCGGCTTCTCGATCAACCCCGGCGCCAAGCGTGTCTACAACGCCAAGACCAGCGCTTGGGAGGAGAAGGAGAATTTTGCTCCGAACATGGCTTATATCGGCTGGGGCGTTTACGTCACGAGCCGGGTCTCGGCCGACGAGAAGAAGCGCAAGGCTGCCTGGTCCGCGGCCGCCCACCTCGGCGGCAAGGACCTGTCGCTGTGGACCGCGGCGTATCCGTCGGGCTTCCAGCCCTACCGCAACTCGCACTTCCAATACGCGGAGTGGGAAGCGGCGGGCTATGACCGCGCCTTCGTCGAGGACTATCTGGGCTCGAACCTCGACAGCTACAACCACCCGAACGCGGCAATCGAGCCGCGCATCCCCGGCATCTTCCAGTACTACTCGATTGCCGAGGACGAGTTGGTTAAGGGTGTCAACGGCCAGTATCCCTCCGCCCAGGCGACTGCCGACGCTATCGCCGCGGCATGGGAGAAGATAACCGACCAGATCGGCCGCGAGAGCCAGATAAAACTCTACAAGGCCTCGCTCGGCATGTAGCTTGGCCGAAAGGCCTGAATATCGTCCCGGCGGCGCTGCCGCCGGGCTTTTTTTGACCGGCAAGCCGCGATAGGCTTTCCCTTAACGTATTGTCTGGAACGACCGCGTGTCCGAACAAGCCACGGCCATAGCCCAGAACATGTCGCTCGGCGCCGCGCTCGACACCATCGCGCCCGGTCGCCGGCGGCTGGGCCGCATCATTATGATGCTCGCCACGGCGGGCCTCGCCATCGTCGCTCTCATCCAGATCCTCTACGCCGCCGGCGCCATCGGCTTCGGCTTCTCGACCTGGCGGCCGCTGCTTTATGCCTACATCCTGTGGGGTGTGGCACTCGGCGTCGGCCAGGTGATGACGCGCGGCGAGGAAGGGCACCGCGCGCTGTTCCTGCTGCCCGCGGTACTCTTCACCGTCGCAATGGTGGTGTTTCCCACGCTGTTCGGCTTCTACATCGCCACGCTCGACTGGAATCTCAGCGGCACGCCGAAATTCAACGGTCTCGACAATTTCTGGCAGATGCTGCGCGACCCGTTTTACAGCAACGCGCTGCTCAACATGGTTTTCTACGTCCTGGCGGTGTTCGTCGAATACGTCATCGCCTTCGGCCTGGCGCTGCTCTTGAACGCCCAGATCCGCGCAAGAAAATTCTTCCGCGTCGTTTTCCTGCTGCCGCTGATGCTGTCGCCCGTCGCGGTTTCATGGATGATCGGCAAGTCGCTGATGGAATACCGCTTCGGCCCGGCAGCCACGCTGGCGCGAAAACTCGGCTGGGACAACCCCGCCTTCTTCGCCACGCCGTGGACCGCGAAAATATCGATCATGCTGCTCGACGCCTGGACCTTCATCCCCTTCCTGATGATCATGCTGCTTGCGGGGCTGCAGGCGATGCCGCGCGATATACTGGAAGCAGCGAAGGTCGACGGCGCCACCGCCTGGCAGACGTTCTGGGGCGTCACTTTTCCGCTGATGCTGCCGGTATCGGTCACCGCCCTCATCCTGCGCATCATCTTCAAGCTGAAGCTGGCCGACATCGTCATCACCGTCACCTCCGGCGGCCCCGGCGGAGCGACCGACACGGTCACCAGCTTCATCTTTCGCGAGTACCGCGACCGCTCCAACGTCGGTTACGGCACCATGCTCGCCATGGTCTATCTGATCATCATCATCGTGTTCGTGACGCTGCTGCTGAAACTCGCGAACCGCTTCGTGCGCAACGTCACCTGAGGATTGCGGATGACCGCCGAAGCCATCGAACACACCCCCTCCGAAGTCCGCTCGCCGGCCGCGTTCTTCGCAAGCCGAGTCTTCATCTACGGCGCGCTGATCTTCTGGGCCTTCGTCTGCCTGTTTCCGATCTACTGGACGATCACCACCTCGTTCAAGACGGCGCCCAACGTCACCCAGGGCCACTTGATTCCCTTCGTCGACTTCACGCCGGACTGGCGCGGCTGGCGTTCGCTCGGCCTGTCGCCCGACACGATCGGCAGTACCTCCACGGTGCGCGACGAATTCCTGAAGCGTTTCTTCAATTCGGTGATCACCTCGATCGGCGCCTCGGCGCTGGCGATCGTCATCGGCAGCCTCGCCGCCTACGGGCTCACCCGCTTCCGCTACAAGTTCATGTGGATGAAGAACGAGGACATTTCCTTCTTCTTCCTGTCGCAACTGATCCTGCCGCCCGTCGTGCTCGCCCTGCCCTTCCTCGCGCTCTACAAGGGTCTCCACCTGCTCGACACGCGCATCGGGCTGATCCTGCTCTACACGCTGATGGTGCTGCCGATCGTCATCTGGATCATGCGCGACCAGTTCAACTCGATCCCGGTGGAGCTGGAGGAAGCGGCCCTCGTCGACGGCCTGTCGGTGTGGGGCGCATTCTTCCAGATCGTGCTTCCCATCGCGCTGCCCGGCATGGTGGCCGCCTTCATCCTGTCGATGGTGCTGTGCTGGAACGAATATTTCTTCGCCGCGCTCCTTACCTCCACCAACGCCAACACCATCCCCGTCATGGTCGCCAGCCAGACCGGCTCGCAAGGCATCAACTGGTGGTCGATGGCCGCGCTCTCCACCGCCGCCATCGCCCCGCTGGCGATCATCGGCGTGCTGCTCGAACGCTATCTTATCAAGGGCATGACGGCGGGGGCTGTGAAGTAGAGGTAGAGCCCCCTCAGGCCGGCTCGATGTCGGTCAGGGCAAAATCGTCGCCCTTGTAGAGCAGCGGCTGTCCGAAATGCCGGCTGCACGCATACGCAAAACAGTCGCCCATGTTCAGCCGCGCAGGATGCCGTCCCTTGCCGTAGCGGTCGAACGCCTCGAGCGCGAGCTTGGTAGCTGGTGGTGGCACCGCGACCAACTGGATATCGCCGCGCTCGAGGTAGCGTTCGACCGAGCGCGTAGCCTCCGGGATTGGCATGCCATAGACCCGCGCCAGCGCGACCGTGGTTTCCCAAACCGCCATGGGCGAGATGATCTTGGCGCCGCGGGCCTCGAGCTTTTCGAGGATCAGCCCGGCATCGGGTTCGCTCGTAAGTACGGCCGTCAGAGCCGACGCATCGACGAACATCAGTCCCGCTCGTAGAGACTGTCGATGAACGCCTTGTCGGCCGGCCGCGCGCGCGACGGGTCGCCCTTCGCTTTCAATTCCCTGACGAAAGCCTTGGTGAAATCCGCCAGACTTTCCTTGCCGGCTTCCCGCTTCAGCTCATTTGCGAGCGCCTCATGTACGGCCTCGGTCAATCCCACGCCCTTGGTGGCCGCGACCTTGCGGGCAAGAGCTTCAGTCTGCGGGTTCCTTATGTGGAACGCCATTGGCTAGCCTCCTCTGGCTAGCCGTGTATACCGCTGCGGCTAGCCCGTTTCAAGACAACAGCAGCCGCAGCCGATCCAGAATCATCTCCACGCCCTTTCCACCCAGTTCGGCGTTGGCGTTACTGGCGCTCGCCGTGTACCAGCCCTTGTTCTCGGCAGTCCGATCCATCTCCACGGCTTCCGGGCACAGCGCCAGCATCAGCGACGTCTCGCCTTCGCCGGCGTGGTCGAACGGGAATTTCCCGAACATTTCAGGCCCCATAAGAGAATGCACCTGCACCCAGTTGAACGGGTTGGCGCCGGCCGCGTGGTCGGCATAATAATTGGCCGAGGCCTCGTCGCCCCACCAACCCTCGCCATGCTCCTTCTCAAGGAAGCGGAAGATCGCCTGCCGCCCGGCCGTCTTGAACGCCAGATCGGTCGGCATGCCGGCGACGAAATTCTCGGTCTGGTGATGAATGATCGCATGGATGTTGCGGAAACCAATGCGCAGCAGCGAGTAGAAAAAATCCTCACCGAACGCCGCCAGCGCCTTGCCGCCGACCTGCACCGAGCCGTTGCCTTCCGGCTTCTCCACCGCATAGCTCGCCGCGCCGTAATAGAACGACGGCAGGATGACCAGCGGCGTCTCCTTCTCGATCAGGTCCAGCGTCTTGGTGACAGCCAGCGTGTCCATGCCGACCGCCATGTGCTCGCCATGGTATTCGAGCACGCCGAGCGGCAGCGCCACCGGCCAGTTTTCAGCGATCGCCTGCCGGATCTGGTGTGGGAGCATCAGTTCGTAGCGCATGGGCTACTCCATGTTGGTATGCCGCGCCCGTATCTCTTCCGGCGAGGCGTTTTTCAGCGCCTTCAGTTTCAGCACCATCACCTCGAACAGCACGAACAGCGCGCCCTCGAAGGCCGAACCCATCGGCAGCACCGAGGTTTTGGCCGCGCCCCGGTCGCTGGCCATGGTCTGCGCCGGGATGAGCAGCGTCACGTCGGCCAGCTTCGCCGCACTACCGTGCGGCTCGGCCGTCAGCGCGACCACCGTGGCGCCGGCGTCCTTCGCCACCTGCATCAGCGTCAGTACCGTCGTCGTCTCACCCGGCCCGGAGGAAGCGAGAAAAATGTCGCCCTTGCCCAGCGGCGGCATGGTCATGTCGCCCACCACGCCGACCGGCATGCCGAGATGGAACAGGCGCATCGCGAAGCCGCGCATCTGCAAGCCTTCGCGCCCGAGCCCATGGGTGCCGATGCGCCCGGCCTGCGCCAGCATCTTGCAGACCTGGTCGACCTCAGTCTCGTCCACGCGGCCGAGCACCGCTCCCAACTCGTCCAGCGCGGTTTTGAACAATGTCGTCATGGGTCCGTTGAGATTCCGGTCAGGGTGAGGCGAAAATGGTGTTTTGTCGGGGTCGCAAAGCGACGAGCGGAGTGTACGTTTCGGTACACGAGCACCGGAAGCGCAGAAAAGCGCCATTTGCAGCCCACCCTGGCTGGAATCTCAATGGATCCATCATGATAATTCCGCCATCAAGTCCTTCGTCTGGCCGTAGACGCGCTTGAAGATTGAATACTGCTTGTCATAGACCCCGCGGAATTTCCCGCGCGGCGAGACTTTTCGCGCCGTCGGGTTCCACGCGCCGATATCGCTCTTTTTCGCCGCGCCGATCGCCAGCGCCGCCAGAAAAGCGTCGCCATAGCTTGCGCCGAACGAGCGCTCGCGCACCGTCTGCGGCATGCCGGAAACGTCCGAGGTCGCCTGGAGCCAGACGGGATTCTTGGTGCCGCCGCCCACCGCCAGCAGCGTTTTCGGCGCCTCGCCGATCTCGCGATAGGTTTCGAAGATCCAGTTGGTACCGCAGGCGATGCCTTCGACCGCCGCGCGATAAAGGTCGCCGCGACCGTGCGTCAGGTTCAACCCGAAGATCACACCCTTGGCGTTCGAGTCGTGGATTGGCGTGCGCTCGCCGGACAGGTGCGGCAGCATGATCACGCCGTTGGCGCCGGGCGGCGATTTTTCCGCCTCCTTGGTCAGCGTGCGGAATGCGCTTTCGAACGGCAGATCCTTCGCAAACTGGTCGCGGAACCAGTGGGTCAGCGTGCCGCTGGTCGCAAGGCCCGACATCGAGGCGTGCTCACCGGGAAACAGCCAGGGCGCGTACCAGAGCCGCCCGTCCTGGATGCGCCTTTGCGACAGCATGATGATGAAGATGGTCGATCCGTACATCACCATCATGTCGCCGGCTCTTGTCACGCCAACGCTGAGCGCTTCGGCGGCCGCGTCGATGGTGCCGGCAATCACCGGCGTGCCTGCCGCCAGCCCGGTCTCCCGCGCCGCCTTCTTCGTCACCTGCCCGGCTATGTCGGTCGTCCACAACACTTTTGGCAGCCGGTCGGGCTCGATGATGTCGGGCGCCAGTGCGGCGCTCCACCCTTTCACGTCGATCTCGTAGAGTGGCGAAAAATTCGCCGCCGAATAGTGGTCGACCACGCATTCGCCGGTCAGCTTCTGCACCAGATAGGTGGTCGAGGTGACGACTTTCGCCGCCTTTTCATAGAGTTCCGGGCGATTCTTCTTCAACCACAGGATTTTCGGGCCGACCGATTGTGTGGTCAGCGCATTGCCGCAACGGTCGAGGATTTTTGTCGCGCCGATCCGCTCCGTCAGTTCCTCGATCTCGACCACCGCCCGGTTATCCACGCCGTAGAGCGCAGCGTTCGACAGCGCTTCCCCTTCGGCATCGACCGGCAGCATGCAAGGGCCGATGGCGCTGGTGCCGATGGCCTTGATCGCCTTGGGGTCGATGCCGCTTTCGGCCAGCATCTTTTTCGAGATGAAGCAGAAATCGCCCCACCAGTCCTGCTTCGGCCGGTGTTCGGCCCAGCCGGGCTGCGGCACCAGCATCTTGTGCGGCCTTGCCGCCGTGGCGACGACGTTGCCCGATCCGTCGACGATCGCGCCTTTCGATTCGAAGGTTCCGATGTCGATGCCGAGTGTGTAGCTCATGCGATGAAATCGTCCCGCTCCAGGCTGAAACCCTTGTCGATCGAAGAAATCCCCGCCACCAGCAGGCGCGTAAGCTGCTCCAGATCGCCGAGATCGACTACCTCCAGCGAAGAGTGCGAATAGCGCATCGGAAAACCGACATCGATCGATGCTACCCCGCCCTCCACCAGTTGCACGTATGAGGAATCGGTCAGCGCGCCGGTATGGGCGCTGCGCTGCAACGGGATGTTTTCAGCCCGGCTCGCCGTCTCGAACAGCGACACCAGCGCCGGATGGGGAATCGTGCCGTTCAGCGTGCCGCGCCCGTGGAAGGAATAGAGGCTCATGCCCGGGCCGCCGCCCATGGTCACATTGCCGCGATAGGCCATGTCGGGCGTGTCGGTCGCAAGCAGCAGGTCAAGCTGGATGCAAATGCCTGGCTTCAGCACCTGTGCGGCCGTCAGCGCGCCGCGCAGGTTGAATTCCTCTTGCACGGAAAAGACAAAATGCACGGTCGCCCGCCTGGCGGCCTGGACAAGAGCCCGCGCCGCCTCGACGATCACCGCGCAGCCGGCGCGGTCGTCGACCGAGGTTCCGGCGATGCGCGTCTGGGAAAGCTCGATCACCTGCGGCCTATAGACGATCGGCGTGCCGATCAGCACGCCGGCGGCCTCCGCCTCGGCGCGGCTCGAAAAGCCAGCGTCGATATAGAGGTCCATATAGGGCACGACCTTGTATTTCTCGTCCGGCGTGGTGGCGTGGTGGCTCTTGTTGGCGATCAGGCCGACACGGTCCCTGCCCTCGCCGATACAGATCGTCACCGCCTGCGACGGCAGCGCCCGCTCGGGCACGCCGCCCAGCCGCTCGACGCGGATGAAACCGTCGTTCTCGATCTTGCGCACGACGAAACCGAGCTGATCCATGTGGGTGAACAGCATGACATCAGGCGCGCCCGTTTCGCCCTTCAGCGTGGCGATCAGGTTGCCGAGGCGATCGGTGGTGGTCGTCAGTCCCAGGGCTCGCAGTTCGGCGGCCAGATAGCGCCGCACGCGGCCCTCATGTCCGCTGAGGCCGGGGATCAGCATCAACTCGGTGAGGAGCGTGCGGAGGCGGTCGTGCATGGAGATGTCGTTAGCCATGGAGGCCTCTCCGTGCTGTTCGATGTGCCTTATGCACCCCCTCACCGGCCCTTCGGGCCACCTCTCCCCCTGCCCGAGGGAGAGGAGCGCCGGCCGCAAGATGAGCGCCAATCGCCGAAGCTGCTCTCCTCTCCCCCGGGCAGGGGGAGAGGTGGCCCGAAGGGCCGGTGAGGGGGTGCTTCAACTCCTCCAAAGTGAATTCCCTCACGCGCCCCGCGCCGCTCTTGCGAGCCGCATGAACTCCGCCGCGCGATCCGGGTCGACCGCGTTCCACGTATTGCCATCGACCTTCAGCGACGAACCGACGATGACGCCGTCGGCGATCTTCAGCACATCTGCGATCGTCGCGTGCTTGACGCCCGTGTTGGCCAGCACCGGCGTGGTCGGCAGCACCTTCTTGACTGCTTCCAGATCGCTCATCGAGGCCGCCTCGCCGGTGATCTGCCCGGAAACCAGGATAGCGTCCGGGATGCTCGAAAACACCGCCGAGCGGGCGCGGTCGGGCAGCGAGCGCTGGTCGAGCGAATAGGCGAATTCGGCCGAGACGTTGTAAAGCAGCGCCAGGTCGGAGCGATGCAGCCGGTCGCGGTAGCGCATCGCCTTGCCGGCATCCGGCGTCCACGGCCCCATGTCGGAAGCGTAGGTGCCCGTGAAAATCTCGCGCACGAAGGCCGCGCCCGTCGCAGCGGCCAGCGCGACCGACGCCATCGGATCCCACAGCACATTGACGCCGAACGGCACCGTGATCTTGTCGCGCACTTTGCCGATCACATAGGCCATGGTGGCGGTGGAAGCCGTATCGACCTGGAACTCGTAGGGCCGGTCATTCTCGTTGCCGAACATGACGGCGTCCACGCCGGCTTTCTGCAGGGCGCCGAGGTCCTTGGTCACGCCGTCGATCAGCGCCTCCAGCCCGCCCTTGGCGTCGTAGAGGGGCGACCCCGGCAGCGCGCCGAAATGCACCATGGCGATCACCGGCTTGCCGGCGCCGAAAACGTTCCTGAATTTCTGGGTCACTCTTGCCTCGAACCGCTTGTTTCCGGCGCATGCTTAGCAACCGGAAAAATGCCTGTCCAACGCTTCCACGGACTTTTGGTCGTACCACACAGTTGCTAGTGTCCGGTCCAAATTCGGAGAGGGAACGGTATATGAAAGTCAGGCATTTCGACCGGATCGGCAATGGCGGTCTGGATTTCACCGAACTCGGCTTCGGTAGCGCCCCGCTCGGCAACCTCTACCGCTCCATCTCCGACGACGACGCCCAGGCGATCCTGGAGAAAGCCTGGGATACCGGCGTGCGCTATTACGACACCGCGCCGCTCTACGGACTCGGCCTCTCGGAAACCCGGCTCAACCGCTTCCTGCGCGGAAAACGCCGTGACGACTATGTGCTGTCGACCAAGGTCGGCCGCCTCATGCGCGTCTCGACGCCGGAGGAGCGCACCGGCATCGGCAAGTTCTTCGACACCCCGTCGCGCCGCGAGGTCTACGACTACAGTTTTGACGGCGTCATGCGCTCCGTCGAATTCTCGCTGGAACGGCTCGGCATCGACCGTATCGACATCCTGTTCGCGCACGACCTCGACATCTTCACCCACGGCAGCAAGCAGGCCGCCGACGCCCGCATCGAGGAATTCATGCGCTCCGGCTATGGCGCGCTGGTCTCGCTGCGCGACCAGGGAGTCGTCAAGGCGATCGGCGGCGGCATCAACGAATGGCAGATGGCGCAGACGCTGGCCAAACGCGGCGACTTCGACCTGTTCCTGCTCGCCGGCCGCTATACGCTGCTCGAACAGGAGGCGCTCGACACCTTCCTGCCGCTTTGCCAGAATCGCGGCATCGGCATCGTGCTTGGCGGTCCCTACAATTCCGGCATTCTCGCCACCGGTGCGAAGCCCGGCGCCTTCTACAACTATTCCGAGGCGCCGCAGGAGATTCTCGATCGCGTCACCCGCATCGAGGCGGTGTGCAAGCGCCACGGCGTCCGGCTGATCGAGGCAGCGTTGCAGTTTCCGCTTTCGCATCCTTCGGTCGTCTCGGTCATTCCGGGCGGACAGCGAGTCGCCGAAGTGGAGAGCAATCGCGCGCTCGTCGAAACGAAGGTCCCGGCAAGCCTATGGGCCGATCTGAAGGCGGAAAACCTGCTCAGAAAGGACGCTCCGACAAACTGATTGCGGGTTTCGACAGGCGTGCGCGGCGCAAGGCGTTGAAGTTGTTGATTCTTCCGGACTTCACGCGGTCCCGGCGCGAGGCGTCCGGGCGCTTGGCGGGGCATGGAGCAATGCCTCTAA
The DNA here is from genome assembly GCF_030929505.1 of Mesorhizobium sp. LHD-90. Taxonomy (GTDB): domain Bacteria; phylum Pseudomonadota; class Alphaproteobacteria; order Rhizobiales; family Rhizobiaceae; genus Kumtagia. Next base: position 139,759 of record NZ_JAVFVV010000008.1, read on the forward strand.
GTCTTTGAGAGAAAACGGAAAATGGAAAAGATCACCGATTGGGACGATGCCTACGCCAACCGCGCCTACATCAACGACGCAGATATCATCGTCGACGGGTGGCCGGTCGATGCCAAAACCTTCCGCGACACGCTTTCGCGGCAGGGCCGCATGCGCGCCGACATCGCCTACGGCCCGCATCCGCGCAACCGGCTGGACCTGTTCTTGCCTGAAGGAAAGCCACTAGGGCTGGTGGTAATCGTTCACGGTGGCTACTGGATGTTGTTCGACAGCAAGACCTTTTCGCATCTGGCCAAGGGCGCGGTCGAGCGAGGCTTCGCGGTCGCCGTGCCGAGCTATGTGCTGTGCCCGGAAGCCCGCATTTCCGACATCACCAGGCAGATCGGCGACGCCATTTCCGTCGCCGCAAAAGAAATCGGCGGCCCAGTTCATCTCACCGGCCATTCCGCCGGCGGGCATCTGGTCTCGCGCATGGTCTCGGCGACCTCGCCGCTTTCGGGTAACCTGTTGTCCCGGCTGCGAAAAACCGTCTCTATTTCTGGTGTCCACGACCTGCGCCCGCTGCTCAACACCAGGATGGTCGAAACGCTGAAGCTGGACTTGGCCGAGTCCGAACGCGAGAGCCCGGCCCTGCTTTCGCCTCTCGACGGGACAAAGATCACCTTCTGGGTCGGCGGCGACGAGCGCCCGGAATTCGTGCGCCAGACGCAATTGATGCAGGACGCTTGGAGCGGCGTGACGCCGGACATCGTCATCGAGCCGGCAAAACACCATTTTAGCGTCATCGAAGGGCTGACCGACCCCAACCATGCTCTGGTCCGTTCGCTGCTTGCCCTGTAAGAAGGGTCGCGTAGACAACCGGAGTTTCCATGCGAGCCGTCTTCGTCCAGCTTCAATGCGTTCCGGGCAAGACCTATGAGGTCGCCAATGCCCTGTACGAACGCGAGGTCGTGTCGGAACTCTATTCGACCAGCGGCGAGTACGACCTCTTGATGAAGATCTACCTCGAGGACGAGGTCGACATCGGCAAATTCATCAATGAAAACATCGCCAACGTGCCGGGCATCGTGCGCTCACTGACGACGCTGACTTTTACGGCGTTCTGAGCGAACCGTCTACGAGACCGTTCTGACTGCGGCCCCACGCTCGGCGCGGCGGGCCGCGATCTGCCGCATGGCAGCGACGCGGCGGCCAAGGATCTCATTGCGCATCGCCATCAGGTGCAACGCAAAGAACAGCACCGTGAAACCGACCGCCATCACCAGCAGCGGCCACAACAGGCTCGGATGGATGGTCGGTCCGTCGAGGCGGATCACCGAGGCGGGCTGGTGCAGCGTGTTCCACCATTCGACCGAGAACTTAATGATGGGGATGTTGACGAAGCCCACCAGCGTGATGATCGCCGCGGCGCGGGCCGAGCGCGCCGGATCGTCGAGCGCCCGCGTCAGCGCGATGATGCCGAGATACATCAGGAACAGCACGAAAACGGAGGTGAGGCGGGCGTCCCATACCCACCAGGTGCCCCACATCGGCTTGCCCCAGATCGAGCCCGTGAGCAGCGCCAGCACGGTGAATGCAGCGCCGATCGGTGCGGCGGACTTCAGCGCGACATCGGCGAGCGGGTGACGCCAGACCAGGGTGCCTACCGCCGAGATCGCCATCAGCGTGTAACACATCATCGACAGCCAGGCGAACGGCACGTGGATATACATGATCCGCACCGTGATGCCTTGCTGATAGTCTCCAGGCGCGGTGAAGGACAGATAAAGGCCGAAGGCAAGCAGAAGCACCGAAGCGGCGACAAGCCACGGCAGCAACCGGCCGGCAAGCATCAGGAACCGCGTCGGATTGGCGAGTTCTGTCCACCACCCCGTGCCGGAAACCCTGTCGCTGCCGCTTGTCTCGCTCATCGGCTTTACATAGCCCGCGCGCCGTATCGCCGCAACGCGACGAAAGGTCGAAGCTGCTTTCCGTTCCGCCTACGGTTCCCGCGCAGCCTCAGGCAGCCTCGTCCTTCAGCGAGATGCGGCTCAAGCGGCGGACCTGGTCATCCGACAGCAGGCCGCCGGCGCGCAGCAGCGCGGCGAAGCGGCCGTTCCTCGCCGACAGTTCGCCGAAGCCGCCCATCTCGACGACGCGGCCCTTGTCCATGAAGATCACGAGATCGGCGTCGCGCACGGTGGTCAGCCGGTGCGCGATGATGAACGTCGTGCGGCCCTTGCGCAACGCGTCGATGGCGTCCTTGACGCGAGCCTCGGTCTCCACGTCGAGGGCGCTGGTCGCCTCGTCGAGGACGAGGATAGGCGCGTTCTTCAGAATGGCGCGGGCGATTGCCACGCGCTGGCGCTCGCCGCCCGACAGGTGGCCGCCACGCTCGCCGACCCGGGTGTCATAACCTTCGCTCTTGGCGAGGATGAACTCCTGTGCGGCGGCCGCCTCGGCGGCGGCGTGGATCTCGACATTGCGCGCGCTGTCGCGCCCGATGCGGATGTTGTCCTCGATCGAGCGGTTGAAAAGGCCGGCATCCTGGAACACCGCGGCGATCGACTGCCGCAGCGAATGCTTGGTCACCGTGGCGATGTCGGTGCCATCGATCAGGATGCGGCCGTGCCTGGGCGTGTGCACGCGCTGCAGGAGGTTGATGAGCGTCGTCTTGCCCGCGCCGGTCGGGCCGACGATGGCAACCGTCTGGCCTGCCTTCACCTCGAAGGAAACGTCCTCGAGGCCTTCGCCGGTATCGGGGAAGGCGAAGCTGACATCGTCGAACCGCACCTGGCCGCTGACGTTCTCCAGTTCGCGGAGGCCTTCCGGCTCGGCGGCGACCGCGGCGGCCTGCTCCAGATCATAGAACGCCTCGAGCTTGGCGCGCGCCTCGAAGATCTGGTTGGCAAAGGCCGAAAGCTGGTCCAGCCTGCTGATCAGCAGCGTAGCGAAGCCGGTGAAGGCGACGATGTCGCCGATGCGCAACTGGCCGCTCTGCACGAGCAGCGCGCCGATCAAAAGCACGACCATCATCGAGATCGTCGCCGACAGCCGATGCAGTGCGCTGGCCAGCGCCCACCAGTCGAGCACCGGGAACTGCGCGTCGAGCAGGCGGCGCGTGTAGGTCTTGAGCGCCTCGGTCTCCTGTGTGACGCGGTTGTAGCTCTGCAGCACGGTGACGTTGCTCACAGAATCGGTGACGTGGGAGACGACCTCGTGGAAGTGCGTCTCGACACGCGCCTGGCCGTCCTTGGTCTTGCGCATCACCAGCCGGCCGACCGCGACATAGACCACGCCGAGCATCAGCAGCACACCGGACATGCGCAGATCCATGGCCATGGCCGTCGGGATGAGCAGCAGCAGCGCGACGGCCGTCGACAGGTGGGTGCGCATGAATTCCAGCCAGAGGGCGAACAGCGTCTCGACGGCGCGCAAGAGCGTGTGGAGGGCGTTGGAGGTGCCCCGCTTTTGATGCCAGGAGAGCGGCATTGAGATGACCCGCTCGAAGGATTCGCACAGCACCGAAACACGGCGCGCATGCGCCAGGCGGTCGGCGCCACGCGCGACCAGAACGAATGCGACGATGTTGAAGGCGCCGAGCCCGGCCCAGAGCGCGAGCGAGTCGACGAGGTCGTCCTTGTTGGCGATGGCGTCGATGATCTGACCGAACAGAACGGGCTCGGCGATGGTGACCATGCCAAGCGCGACATTGGCGGCGCAAATCAGCGCCACCTTGTGCTTTTCAGCCGCAAGGTACCTCAGCGCCCGCCAGTACACCTCAAACAAAGTCACGTGATTACCTCATACGTGAAACATTGTGCGTTGCAGCAATCCGGGAAGACGTACTGGCTGCGGCTCCGCACTTCAATGGCCGACTACACATCGGGTTCCCCCAAATCGAACAAAAGATCACAACATCGCGCAACTTTTCGTGATCGGATAACGATTTGAGATATAAGGAAAAATGGCCACGCTGCGGCAGAATAATGGCGGATTCTGACCGATTTGTGATCTTAGCCTTTGGCACCCTTCAGTTGTATGACGTTCGACCGTTCGTCGGCCTGAGGCCGTTTCTCCAGGCGGAAGCGCCCCGCCTTCGCCTTCTTGCCATTGACCTGAACGTTCACCTTGCCCGTGCCGGCCTCGCGCGAGACCTTTATCTCGTAGCGCTTCCCTGCAACGGTCAGCGTCGCCGAGAAACCGTCCCAGGCGTCGGGAATCGCTGGTTCCACAAGCACTTCGTCGCCCTTGCGGGTGATGCCGAGAATGCCTTCCACCGCCGCGCGATAGAGCCAGCCGGCCGAGCCCGTGTACCAGGTCCAGCCGCCGCGCCCGCCTTTGTCGTCGCTTGAATAGACGTCCGCGGCAACGACGTAGGGCTCGACGCGATAGCGCTCAGCCGCCGCCTCGTCCGTTGCGTGGTTGATCGGATTGAGCATGCGGAAGCAGCGCCACGCGTCGTCCGTCCGCCCCATTCTTGCCAGAGCGATGACGAACCAGGTCGCCGCATGCGTGTACTGGCCGCCGTTCTCGCGCACGCCCGGCGGATAGCTTTTTATGTAGCCGGGCTCTTTCTTAGTCTTCGAGAAGGCCGGTGTGAACAGCTTGACGATGTCGAGTTCGGGATCGACCAGCCGTTCGTACGCCGACTGCATCGCCTGCTCCGAGCGCTCGCGGTCGCCGCCGGCCAATACGCTCCATGACTGCGCGATGGAATCGATCTGGCATTCGTCCGATTTGTGCGAACCGAGCGGCGAGCCGTCGTCATAGCTTCCGCGCCTGTACCATTCCCCGTCCCAGGCGGAATGTTCGAGCGCCTTCTTCAGCTTGGCCGCATGGCTTTGCCACTTCGTCGCGTTCGCGGCGTCTCCGCGGTCGCGCGCGATCGGCGAAAAGTCGCCCAGCACCTTGAGCAGGAACCAGCCCAGCCAGACGCTTTCACCCTTGCCGTGGAGACCGACGCCATTCATGCCGTCGTTCCAGTCGCCGCCGAGGATGAGCGGCAGCCCGCTTTCGGCCGACCGGGAAATCGCGAGATTGAGAGCGCGCGCGCAATGCTCGTAAAGTGTCGCGGTCTCGCGTGTCGGCTCTGGCGTGAAGAAGGCGTCGTGCTCCCCTTCCTTGAGAACCTGGCCCGAGATGAACGGCACCTTCCTGTCGAGGATTGCCCGATCGCCGGTCACGTCGACGAAATGGGCGGTCGCATAGGCCAGCCAGACGACGTCATCCGAGATCGTCGTTCGCACGCCGGCGCCTGTGCGCGGCAGCCACCAGTGCTGTACGTCGCCCTCCGGGAACTGGCGCGATGCCGCATTGAGCACCTGCTCACGCGCGAGGCTCGGATCGTGAAGGAGGAAGGCCAGCGTATCCTGCAACTGGTCGCGGAACCCGAAGGCGCCGCTCGCCTGGTAAAAGGCCGAGCGCGCACGGATGCGGCAGGCGAGGCTTTGATAGGGGAGCCAGTTGTTGACCATCGCATCGAGGCTCTTGTCCGGCGTCTCGACCTGCAGCGTGTCGAGGAAGCCGCGCCAAGTCGCCTCGTTTTCGGCCAGACGTTCGTCGAAATCCTTGGCCCGGTGGCGCGCGACAAGCATGCCCGCTTCTTCGGGCGAGCCGGAATCGCCGATCAGCCAGATAACCGTAGCCTCCGCGCCCGGCGCGATCTCGATCTCGCGCGCCATGGCGGCGCAAGGATCGAGCCCGGCCTCGACCCTGCCCGAGAGCGCCAGCCCGCCGGCAGCAGCCGCCGGCCACTCCACCGAGCCTTGCGGCCCAATGAATTCGCCACGGTCGGTGGTCAAAGACTGAGCCTTCTCGTCGCTCGCCAGGAAGGCAAATCGGTCGGAGAAATCCAGGCTGTAGGGATTGCGGGCGAGCAAGGCGCCAGTCTCGGTATCGATCGACGGCACGATATTCGGCGCTGAAAGCGCGCGATTGTTGCCCAGCACCCATTCGGCATAGGCGTAGACGGTGACCTTGGCTTCCAGCGAGCCGGTGTTGCGCAGTTTCAGCCGCGCCACCTTCACCGGATCCTTGGGATCGACCACCTGCGTCAGTTCGAGCGACAGCGTGCCTCGCTTGGCGAGGAATGTGCTGTGGCCTTGGCCGTGCCTGGCCTCATAGGTCATCGCCGGATCGCGGGCCACCGCCGCGAATGGCGAAAACAGTCTGCGGCTGGCGTGGTCGTAGGCATAGATGGCCTCGCCGGGGCGGTTGACAACCGGGTCGTTCGACCACGGCGTCAACTGGAAGTCGCGACTATTTCGGCTCCAGGTGAAGGACGCGCCTTCGGCGGAGGTGTGGAAGCCGAAGGACTGATTGGCAATGACATTGATCCAGGGCTGCGGCGTGGTGCGCGTTCCGGCAAGCCGCACGACATAGTCGCGGCCGCCGTCGGCGAAACCGCCGAAACCGTTCCAGAATTCCAGCCCGGAACCGTCAGCGGCGATATCCCGTCCCTCAATGCGGACCGGCAAACGGCCGTCGTCCACGCCGGCGGCCAGTTGCGCGGCCGCGATCTGAGCGTCGCGCGCTTTGAGCGCCTCGGCTTCGGCGCGCTCCACCTGATCGAATACGGTGCCGTTGCGCGTGTGCAGCACGATCCGCGCCACGGATAGCAGAGTCCGGTAGGATTCCTCGTCCATCAGGTCGCGCCGGACGGCGAAAATATGCTGGCGCGGCCCGAGCTCCGTGCCACGCAAACGGCTGTTCTCGCAAAGCGATTCGATCGCCTGCTGCAGGTCCTGCACATAGGACGCCGCCTGCTCGTTGAGTATCACCAGATCGGCGACCATGCCTCTGGCGCGCATGTATTCCTGATAGCGGAGCGCCTGCGCGACGATTTCCAGGTCGGCGACATCGCCGATGCGCACGGTGAAGATCGGGAAATCGCCGGAGATCGCCATCGGCCACAGCGTCGACTGCTTTCCAAGGCCCGCCGAGATCGTGTCCGGGGCGGCGCGCAGGAACGGATCCGGATAGATCAGGTAGCGCGCCAGGCGCTGAATGTTGGAGGCGTCGGCGAGACTCAGCCCCATATGGCGGGTCTGCACCTGCGAGCGCGTCCAGGACAGCATGGCCTGGCGGGCAAAACTGTCGGGGTGGTCGAGCAGCGCGACCATGGCATCCAGCTCGCCGCGATTGGCGCCGACCACCGTCCAGAACGTCAACTGCACCTTCTTGTTGGCAGGCACGCGCACACGCCGCCGCAGTGCCATGATCGGATCGAGCACGAAGCCGGCACCGCCGCCCAGCGCTGCGCCGCGGTCGAACGCGGCCGGATCGGCGATGGTGCGGCCTCGGCCGATGAAGGCACGGCGGTCCGTCTCCGCCTCGGTCTCGCGGGAAACGCCCGAAGCGTCGGAAACGAAATGCGCCGCCTCGATGTCCGGCTCGTTCGACGCCCGCTTGCGGCGGCGCGCGAAGATGGTGTTGCCACCTCGTCCGATCTCGGTCTCGACGAACATCTTCGAGAACAGCGGATGCGCCACGTCGTTGGCGTCCAGCCCCAGCACGAATTCGGCGAAGGAGGTCACCTCGATGTGGCGGTCGACGTCGCCGTCATTGTAGATGCTGATCCGCCTGCCTTCGCCATTGCCTTCCGACACGACGATGCATTCCAGCTCGGAGCGCAGCGTGCCGACGGTCTTGTTAAAGGTCGCCTTGTCGTCGGTGAAATGAGCAAAGACTTTTTCGCCCGCGGCGCGGCGCGGCTCGACGGTGGCCGACCACCAGTCGCCGGTCTCCACGTCGCGCAGGAAGATGAAGGAGCCGTCGCGATCCTCGGACGGATCGCCTCGCCAGCGGGTGATCGCCAGATCCTGCCAGCGGCTGTAGCCGACGCCAGTGGCCGTCACCATCACAGAGTAGCGACCGTTGGACATCAGGTTGGTGGCGCGCAGCGCATGCGCCGGGTTGAGAATGGTGCGGCTGTCGTTGCTGGTCTCGTCCGGCTCGACGCCGACCTCGTCGTCGGCCTCGGTGCGCACGGTGGCCACCGGAATGTCGCGCGGCGCCTTTTCCTGCAGCAGCAGTTCGGCCGCCTCGATCACCGGATCGCTGTGGAAGCGGTCGCGCAGTCTTCCCTCGAAGATGCCGTTGGCGACCGCCGCGATCGACATGCCCTGGTGGTGGGCATAATAGTTGTAGACGATCGCATGGTCGGTGCCCTCCGGCACGCGCTGCGGGGTAAAGTCCACCGCATCGTGGAAGCCATAGCGCCCGAGCGCACCGATGGAACGCAGCCGTTCGAGGTTGCGGACCGCTTCGCGGGGCATGAACTGCGCCGCAAGAATTGTCGCATAGGGGGCGATCACGGTGTTCTGCGCAAGACCGCGTTTCAGGCCGAGGCCCGGCACTCCAAAATTCGTGTACTGGTAGGTCATCTCGCGGTCGCGCGCGTTGTAGGCGGCTTCCGAGATGCCCCACGGAATGCGCTTCGATCGCCCATATTGGATCTGGCGGTGGACGATCAGCTTGTTGGTCTGGTTGAGGATGCCGCCTTGCGGCTCTTTCATCACCAGCGGCGGCATCAAATATTCGAACATCGAGCCGGACCACGAAAGCAGCGCGCCCTTGAAGCCGATCTCGACGATCGGCCGGCCGAGCCGGAACCAGTGGTCGGTCGGGATATCGCCCTTGGCGATGGCGAACAGGCTGGTTAGGCGCGCTTCCGAGGCGAGAAGATCGTAGCAGGCCTCGTCGAGCTGATGCTGCTCGACCCGGTAGCCGATCGACAGGAGCTTGCGGTCCTGCCTCAGCAGGAAGGAGAAATTCATCTCGAAAGCGAATTTGCGTGTGCGGTCCCTGAGCTCGATCAGCTTGTCGCGCAAACCGTCGACTGCCTTGTCGTCGCTGTGCGCGTCATGCACATGCGCCTCGCAGGTCGCCAGCAGCTTCTCCGCCCAGTCGGAGAGCGCCTCGCTCTTCTGCGAATTGACCTCGGCATGCATGGCGCCAGCGAGCTTGCGGATCTCGCCCGCCAGCACGGTCAGGTTGATGGTGCGGATCGAGGCCATTTCCGGCTGACCCTTGATCGTCTCGACGGCGCGCTGGACGCCCTCGATGCGGTCGCGCAGACGCTGGCGCAGCGGCCGGAGCTGGCGTCGGTCGTCCGGCAGTTCGTCAAGCGTTTCATCGAGGATCGTGACGGTGTCGAGCAGGCCGTCGAACTCGCCCTGCAGATGCACGGACGGTGCTTCCGACCACTCGTTGCACGCGGCCGCCACCGCGACAAGGTGGCCGGCCAGATTGCCGCTGTCTACCGCCGAAATGTACAGCGGATAGAGCGGCCGCAGCGTGTTGGTCTCGTACCAGTTGTAGAGATGGCCCTTGAAGCGCTCCATACCCTCGATCGTCGTCATGGTCTGGTCGATGCGGGTGACTGCTTCCGAAAGGCTGATCCAGCCGAAATCGCGCGCCGAGACGACGGACAGCAGGTAGACGCCGATATTGGTCGGCGAGGTGCGCGGCGCGACAACGGGGATCGGCGTTTCCTGGAAATTGTCGGGCGGCAGAAAATGCTGCTCGGCGGTGACGGTGGCTTCGAAATAGGCCCAGGTGCGCCTGGCGATCGCCCTCAGAGTCTTGCGGTCCGCGGTCGAAACCCGCAGCCGGTCCTCGGTTTCGGCCGAGCGGCTGATCAGCCAGGCGAAAGCCGGCGAGCCCGCCCAGAAGATGGCGAAGAAGAAGGCGACGAAGGCGCCGGTGGAATCCGCCATGACGGGAATGACCAGCCCGACAATGGCGACGATGACCGCGCCGTACATCATGCGGTAGTAGGAGATCAGCGTGTTGTCGCCGGATTTGTACGCCTGCGAGGCGGTGCGCCATTCCAGCATGTGCTTGCGGCTGACGAACAGGCGATAGAGCGTGCGGATGATGGCGTCGCCCATCATCCAGGCCGTATGGGCCATCAGAACGATCTTCAGCGCCACCATGGCGGTTGCGAACACCGCGTCGCGGAACAGCGCGTTGAAATGACCGCGCGCCGTGGCGTCGTTGCTCTTCGGCAATATGGCGTCGACCACGTCGAAGGTCGGCGCCATGAACAGGCTGAGGATAAGCAGCGCCTGCCATTGGGCGGCCTGCGTGAAGGGCAGCAGCGCCCAGCCGGCGATCGTCGCCATTACCCAGAAGATCGGAGTGATCGAGCGGCGCAGATTGTCCACCATCTTCCAGCGCGATATCGCGGGGACGCCGGAAGCGGGATCGAGGATGAAGGGCAACAACTGCCAGTCGCCGCGCGCCCAGCGATGATGGCGCGAGGCGTCGACCGAGTAGCGGGTCGGATAGTCCTCCACCACTTCCACGTCGGTGACCAGGGCGGCGCGGCTGTAGGCGCCTTCCAGCAAATCGTGGCTAAGGACGGTGTTTTCCGGGATGCGCCCCCTCAGCGCCGCCTCGAAGGCGTCGACATGATAGAGGCCCTTGCCGGTAAACGTCCCCTCCCCGAACACGTCCTGATAAAGATCCGAGACGGTGAAGACGTAGGGATCGAGACCGCGATTGGCAGAGAATACGCGCTGGAAAAACGAGGCCTCGTCTCCCGTGGTCAGCGATGCGGTGACGCGTGGCTGCAGGATCGAATAGCCGTGGATGACCTTGCCGGTCTTGGCGTCGTATTCCGGCCGGTTGAGCGGATGCGCGAGCTTGCCAACCAGTTCGGTGACCACCTCGCGGGTCATCTTGGTGTCGGCGTCGAGCGTCATGACATAGACGATGTCGCCCGGCAGCGCATGCTCGGTCGGTAGGAAAGTCGTATCGGCGTCGCCACGCAGCAGCAGGTTCAGCTCATGCAGCTTGCCGCGCTTGCGCTCCCAGCCCATCCAGCAGCCTTCGGACTCGTTGAACAGCCGGCGGCGGTGCAGCAGATAGAATTTCGGCGCGCCGTACGACGGATAGCGCTCGTTGAGGCCCGCGATCTCGGCACGCGCATGCTCCAGGATTTCGAGATCCGCCGTGCTCTGCTCGGTATCGCTGTCCGGCCAATCGGAGAGCAGCGCGAAATGCAGCGCGCCCTTCATGTTGGCAAGATGATGCACCTCCAGTGTGCGCACTGCCTCCTCGACGTCGTCGCGCGAGTTGATGAGTGACGGCACAACAACCAGCGTGCGCGCCGCCGGCGGTATGCCCCCCTTGAATTCGTAGCCGGGTAGCCTGGTCGGCTTGAGGAACAGCAGCACAACGGTGTTGAAGAAGGACATCGCGCCTTCGCTCGCCGGAACGGCGAACGGGACAAGCATCAAGGCGATGGCCCAGCCTGGCAGGCCGATGCCAGCCAGCGCCATGCCGGAAGCAATCAGCAGCACCACCGTGAGGATGAAAACCGGAACCACGATGCCCAGCCATCCTGTTGAGCGGAAGGCGCGGACCAGCCGGCGGCCGAAACCCGGCTTGTAGCCGATCGCCGTCTCCAGCTCCGGACGCCGCTCCCCGACCAGGAAGAAGCCGACATCGCTGCCGGTCGGCCGGCCATGTTCGTCGGGGATGGAGCCCTGCCTCGGCGACATGCCGGCCAGCTCGGTCGCCCGCTGCGCGACTTCGAATTCAGACAGGCCCGATCGGCGGGCGAGTTCCTCGATCTCGCCGCGATACTGGTTGCGGGATTCGAAATCGAGGTCGGCATAGTCGCCGCGCTGGCGCAGCAATTCATCGATGCGGCTGACGCCCTCGAACCATTCCGGCCAGTCGACATCGTTGATGAGGCGCAGCCCGCGGATAATGTTGCCGGCCGTGACGTTGCCGGCGGACAGAGTCCGGTGCTCACCGAGCGTGATCTCCTCGGCGTCAGAGCCGGATTTCTCCAGTTCGTCCTCGAGCCAGGTCAGCGCCTCGCCGGCGTTGTGCGACCCGTCTCGCAGCCGGTAAAGCAGTTGCGTCGAAAAAGTCGTATCGCGGGCATGCGCCGCATAGGGCGCCATGATGGTGCGGCGATCCTCGCCGTCGCTGGAGGCCAGCACTCGGTCCGCCAGGTCGTTGGCGGTGTGGCGCATCTCGCGGGCGCGCTTGACGCGCACGGCGATGCGGCGAAGGTTCTCGACCAGCACGAAACGCAGCAGCGACGGAAGCGCCCACAGTTCGCCGATGCGGAACGGCACCACGCCCTGGTAGCCGTCGACCAGCGCCCGCAGCATCTGCGAAGAGACGGCGCTGTCGGAGTGAGCCACATAAATCCAGGCGAGCGCTAACGCCCTCGGCACTTCGCCGCCGCCCGGCAGCTTCATCGTCGGCAGTTGCCGGTAGAAGCGCTTTGGCAGATCGCGCTTGACCTGGAAAATCGTCTCCTCGACCACGTAGTTGTTGTCGAGAAGCCATTGCGCGGCCGGCGTTATCGGCTCGCCATGCGCCTGCGCCGAATTGATGGACCGGTAGGTCTCCAGAATCTTGGCGGCATTGTCGCGGTGGCGCGCCTGGAAATCGAACTCGGTGAGGCCGTAGAAGCTATCCAACTCGTCGCGAGCGAGGCTTTCGCCCAGCGCCCGCAGGCGGTCCTCCTGGAGGAAAGTGGAGCGGATCGGCTGCTCGCCCGCAGCGGGCAGCAGCAGGTTTGCAGTCTGGATGGTTTCGGGCCGAGCCTGAATGTTCATGAAGCAGCAGATTCCAGGGTACAGACAAGGGGACCGCGACGAACGCCGCAGCCTGAATCAGCGTTTAACCGTTTCAGATGGCAAAAGTTGCATCGCAACACGAGCCGACCTCAAATTCAGCCGCGACACGAAGACGTTCGAAACCCAATCGCCCGGCAATCGCCGAAATCCGCGGAACCCGACCGGTCGGCGATGCAAAGCGGCGAGATTTTGGCTTTTTCGTGATTAAAATCAGCGCGTCCCAAATATCGCGGACGCGGGGTCAGGCGCGCCGGATTTCAACCGTATAAACTAGGGCGAACGGATCGGGGCGAAGCCTTGCTTCGGTCCGGTCATTCGACCAGATCGCGGTGTCGTGGCGGGTGAGGTTCGTTGGACCGTCACCCAAGTCCACTTGCAACCGTCCTTCCGCGCAAAAGATGGCCACGTCATGACCATGCGGCGCGATATCCAAGGTTTCAACCAGATGCAGACGGCGGACGGCATGCGCGACGCGCCCGCGCCGCGACATGACGTTGAGGTCGAGAACGGGACCTGAAACCAGATCCGCCGAGGCGGAAGCGTCCGCCGCGAAGAAATGCGGGGCGGAGGATGTTGTCAGTTCGACCGGCTCGTCCCTTCCCACCCGCAGCCGGATTCCTTCGCCTTCAAGGATCGACAAGGTCCGATCTATTCCGGGAAATGCGGAGAACGGGCCGTCGGTCTCGACCGTGGCCATCGACAGCCGCCAGTCGAAATCGTCAAGGCCCGAGCCCTGCGGCGACACGGCGATCTCGGCCGTCGTGCCGCCGCCGTTCTTCCATCGCATGACGCGATGGTCGGCGGCGCGGATGACGGTGGGACCACTCACCAGAGGATGCCAGGAAGGTCGAGTTGATGCTCGCGGGCGCAATCGAGCGCGATGTCGTAGCCGGCATCGGCATGGCGCATGACGCCCGTCGCCGGGTCGTTCCACAAAACACGCTCCAGCCGCCGTGCAGCGTCTGGCGTGCCGTCGGCGACGATGACCATTCCGGCGTGCTGCGAAAAGCCCATGCCGACGCCGCCGCCATGATGCAGCGACACCCAGGTCGCGCCGGAGGCGGTGTTCAGCAGAGCATTGAGCAGCGGCCAGTCGGACACGGCGTCCGATCCGTCCTTCATCGACTCGGTCTCGCGGTTAGGCGAGGCTACCGAGCCAGAATCGAGATGGTCGCGGCCGATGACCACCGGCGCCTTCAATTCGCCCTTGGCCACCATCTCGTTGAAGGCGAGGCCCAACCGATGGCGGTCGCCGAGCCCGACCCAGCAGATGCGCGCCGGCAGGCCCTGGAAGGAGATGCGCTGGCGCGCCATGTCCAGCCAGTTGTGCAGGTGGGTGTTGCCGGGCGTCAACTCCTTCACCTTGGCGTCGGTGCGATAGATATCCTCGGGATCACCCGACAGAGCGGCCCAGCGGAACGGGCCGATGCCGCGGCAGAACAGCGGACGGATGTAGGCAGGCACAAAACCGGGGAAGGCGAAGGCGTTCTCAAAACCCTCGTCCTTGGCAACCTGGCGGATGTTGTTGCCGTAATCGAGCGTCGGCACACCGGCGTTCCAGAAGCCGACCATCGCCTCGACATGCTCACGCATCGAGGCGCGCGCCGCCTTCTCCACCGCCTTCGGATCGCTGACGCGCTTCTCGCGCCATTCGGCCAGCGACCAGCCTTTCGGCAGGTAACCGTTGAGCGGATCGTGGGCGGAAGTCTGGTCCGTCAGCATGTCCGGCCGCACGCCACGCCGCAGCAGTTCCGGCACGATATCCGCCGCGTTGCCGAGCAGGCCGACGGATTTCGCCTCGCCGGCCTTGGTCCAGCGCTCGATCATCGCCAGCGCCTCGTCCAGCGTGTCGGCACGCTCGTCGACGTATCGCGTGCGTAGACGGAAATCGATCGAGTCGGGATTGCATTCGATGGCGAGGCAGGAGGCGCCAGCCATTACGGCGGCCAGCGGTTGCGCTCCGCCCATGCCGCCGAGACCGGCGGTAAGAATCCACTTACCCTTGAGATTGCCGCCATAATGCTGGCGGCCGGCCTCGACGAACGTCTCGTAGGTGCCCTGCACGATGCCTTGCGTGCCGATGTATATCCACGAGCCGGCCGTCATCTGGCCGTACATCATCAAGCCCTTCTTATCGAGCTCATTGAAATGCGCCCAGTCGGCCCAGTGCGGCACGAGGTTGGAGTTGGCGATCAGCACGCGCGGCGCGTCGGCATGGGTGCGGAACACGCCGACCGGCTTTCCCGACTGCACCAGCAGCGTCTGGTCGTTCTCCAGCGTCTTTAGCGCGGCGACGATGCGGTCGAAATCGTTCCAGGTGCGCGCCGCACGGCCGATGCCGCCATAGACCACCAGCTCGTTGGGGTTCTCGGCCACGTCGGGGTCGAGATTGTTCATGAGCATCCGGAGCGGCGCTTCGGTCGTCCAATATTTCGCATTGAGCTCGGGCCCTCGCGGTGCGCGGACTTCGCGGATGTTGTGGCGCGGATTGGTCATAATGCGCTCCTTCGGCGGCGGCGTTCAGGCGGCGAGGCGCCTGGCGACGGTTTCGAGTTCAATCAGGATTGTTTTGAGATGGACGCGCAGCCGCTGCGCCTTCGCCTCGTCATAAGCGAAGGGCGTCGCCTCGCTGGCAAGGTGCGTTGACTGGGTCAGTTCCATCTGGATGGCGTGCACACCCTTCAATGGCTGCCCATAGTGGCGCGTCGTCCAGCCACCCTTGAAGCGGCCGTTGACGACGTGGGTGTAACCCGTCGCTTTCGCGCAGATTTCTTGCGTTGCCTTCTCGATCTCCGGGGCGCAGGTCAGCCCGCTGTTGGTGCCGATGTTGAAGTCGGGCAGCGTTCCCTCGAACAGGAACGGGCAGACGGAACGGATCGAATGGCAATCGTAGAGGATGGCGACGCCATGTTCCGCCTTCACCCGCTCGATCTCGGCGGCGAGCGCGGCGTGGTAGGGCTTGTGGAAAGCCTCGAGCCGCGCGGCGATGTCGGTCTCGCTCGGCGCTTCGCCTTTCCGCCAGATCGGCTGGTCGTCGAAATCGGTCAGCGGCACGAGGCCAGTGGTGTTCTGACCGGGATAGAGGCTTTGCCCCGATGGATCGCGATTGGCGTCGACGACATAGCGGTGGAACGTCGCCCGCACCATCGTTGCGCCGGGCAGCAGGCCGTCATAGAGCCGGTCGACATGCCAGTCCGTATCCCTGAGTTTTTGGCCCTCGTCGTTCAGACGTTCCCGGATGTCGGCGGGCACATGCGTGCCGGTATGCGGCAGGCCGAGGATGACCGGCGAAGAGCCGCGCGTGACTTTGACGGGGGTCATGCGTCCAGCTCCGGTAATATTCCCGCGCTAACGCTTCCGTTGAGAGTGCCGGACAGAACGAGGTCCGCCCCGGCAGCAAGATCGTCGGCCATATAGCGGTCGACCTCAAGATCGGGCACGGCCGCTCGGATCGCGGCGTGCGCCTTGAGCAGTTCGGTTCCGGTCTTCAGCGGGCCGCGGAAATCGACGCCCTGGGCGGCGGTAATCGCCTCGATGCCGATGATGCCGGCCAGGTTCTGCGTCATCTGCAAGAGCCGCCGCGCGCCGTGGCAGGCCATCGAGACGTGGTCCTCCTGATTGGCGGAGGTCGGCGTCGAATCCACTGAAGCCGGATGCGACATCTGCTTGTTTTCGCTCATCAGCGCGGCGGACGTCACCTCGGCGATCATCAAGCCGGAATTAAGCCCCGGTTTCTTCGCCAGGAAGGCCGGCAGGCCGAAGGACAGCGCAGGATCGACCAGAAGCGCGATGCGCCGCTGGGCGATCGCGCCGATCTCGCAGACCGCGATGGCGATCTGGTCGGCGGCGAAGGCGACCGGCTCGGCATGGAAGTTGCCGCCGGACACCACCGAGCCGTCGGCCAGCACCAGCGGATTGTCGGTGACGGCATTGGCCTCTGTCTCCAGCGTGCGCGCGGTCATGCGCAGCAGGTCGAGGCAGGCGCCGTCGACCTGCGGCTGGCAGCGGATGCAATAGGGATCCTGCACCCGCTCGTCGCCTTCCAGATGGCTGTCGCGGATTTCCGAACCTTTGAGCAGCGCGCGCAAGGCGGCCGCCGTGTCGATCTGGCCGCGATGGCCGCGCAGTTCATGGATTTCGGCATGGAACGGCGCGGAGGAACCCATCGCCGCATCGGTCGACAGCGCGCCGGTGATCAGTGCGGCCCGCGCCGCTCGATGCGCGCGGAACAGGCCGGTCAGCGCCAGCGCCGTCGACACCTGCGTGCCGTTGATCAGTGCAAGGCCCTCCTTCGCGGCCAGCACGATCGGCTTGAGCCCTGCCTTGGCAAGTGCGGCCTCAGCCGGCATGCGCGCGCCTTCCAAGAACACGTCGCCAACGCCGATCATCGCCGCCGTCATATGCGCCAGCGGCGCGAGGTCACCCGAGGCGCCGACCGAACCCTTTTCCGGGATCACCGGCACGATGTTTTTGGCCAGCATCGCTTCGATCAGCGCGATCGTTTCGGGCCGCACGCCGGACGCGCCGCGGCCGAGCGAATTCAGCTTCAGCGCCATCACCAGCCGCACGATCCCGGGGGCCAGCGGCTCGCCGACGCCACAGCAGTGCGACAGGATCAGGTTGCGCTGAAGCGTCTCGACGTCGCCGGCCGGAATACGCACGCTGGCTAGCTTTCCGAAGCCGGTGTTGATGCCGTAGACCGGATCGCCCTTGGCGACGATGCCGGCAATCACCGCCGCACCGGCGGCGATGCGGTCGCGGCCGGCCGGGTCGAGCGACGGCACCGCGCCGTCGAGCACCGCGCGCCAATGGTCGAGCGGAACGGTTCCGGGCCGCAGGACGATCTCGTTCATTGGCCCCTCCAGACGCGCTGATGCAGCGGATTGAATCCCATGCGGTAGACCAGTTCGGCCGGCCGCTCGATGTCCCAGATGGCGAGGTCGGCCCATTTGCCGGCCTCCAGCGTGCCGGTTTCGCCGGCGATATCCAGCGCCGCGGCGGCATTGCGGGTGACGCCGAGCAGGCACTCCTCCACCGTCATGGAAAACAGCGTGGCCGCCATGTTCATGGTCAGAAGCAGCGAGGTCAGCGGCGAGGTACCGGGGTTGCAGTCGGTCGCCACCGCCATCGTCACGCCGGCATCGCGGAAAAGCTGGATCGGCGGTTTTTTGGTCTCGCGGATGAAATAATAGGCGCCCGGCAGGATCACGGCGACTGTGCCGGCCTTGGCCATCGCCGCCGCGCCGTGCTCGTCGGTGTATTCGAGGTGGTCGGCCGACAACGCGCCATACCGGGCCGCGAGCGCGGCGCCGCCGAGATTGGAAAGCTGGTCGGCATGCAGTTTTACCGGCAGGCCCAGTGCCTTGGCCTTGTCGAACACGCGGGAGATCTGTTCGGGCGAGAAGGCTAGCCCCTCGCAAAAGCCATCGACAGCGTCGGCAAGCCCTTGCGCCGCGATCGCCGGCAGCATGTCGTCAGCGACCTTCGCAACATAAGCATCCTTGTCGCCGGCAGCCTCAGGCGGCAGCGCATGGGCGCCGAGAAAGCTGGTCCTGACGGAGACGGCCCGTTCCTGCCCCAGCCGCCGCGCCGCACGCAGCGACTTCGCCTCGTTGTCGGCATCGAGCCCGTAGCCGGACTTCACCTCCACCGTCGTCACGCCCTCGGCGATCAGCGCGTCCAGACGCGGCAAGGTCTGGCGGACGAGTTCGTCTTCATTCGCCGCGCGGAGCGCCCGCACCGACGATACGATGCCCCCGCCCGCTTTCGCCACCTCCTCATAGGTCGCCCCGGCCAGCCGCATCTCGAACTCGCCTGCGCGATTTCCGGCATGCACGAGGTGCGTGTGGCAGTCGATCAGCCCGGGCGTGATCCAGCGCTCCCCGCAGTCGACCATATCGGCGTTGGCGGCCAAGCCCGCCGGCAGATCGGCTTCGGGCCCGGTGAAGGCGATCTTGCCGTCAACCGCCGCGATGGCGCCATGCTCAACGATGCCCAATCCGGGGAGTGCAGGCGACATGGTCGCAAGCTGGGCATTGCGCCATATGCGCGTACCCACCGCTGCTCTCCGTCCCGTCACGGCCATCACTTTTCCATTTCCCAATCGACCTCAATATGTATATACATAATGAACAAAGATGCAAGCGGGCGATTGAACATGACCGGTATTTTCGCAAGGGAAGCGCTTCTGCCCACCGGCTGGGCCTCGAATGTCCGAGTCACGTTCGAGCGCGGCGCTATCGTCAGCATCGAGCATAACGCCTCTCCAGCCCAAGCTGATGAGCGCGCCGCTATCCTGCTGCCCGCCATGCCCAACCTCCACAGCCATGCGTTCCAGCGCGGCATGGCCGGGCTGGCGGAGACGCGCGGCCCCGGTGACGACAGTTTCTGGTCGTGGCGCGAGGTGATGTACCGCTTCGCCCTATCGATGACGCCGGAACAGGTCGAGGCGGTCGCCGCCCAGCTTTACATGGAGATGCTGGAAGCAGGTTTCGGCCGCGTCGGCGAATTCCACTATCTCCACCACGACCGCGACGGTCGGCCCTATGCGAACATCGCGGAAATGGGCGAACGCATCGCCGCAGCAGCATCGGAAACCGGCATCGGGCTCACCTTGCTGCCGGTCTTCTATGCGCATTCGGGGTTCGGAGGCCTCGTGCCGAACGACGGCCAGCGGCGATTCATCAACGATATCGACTCTTTCTCAAGATTGCTTGAAGCAAGCCGCGAGGCGGTAGCGGGTCTGTCCGACACAATCGTCGGCGTCGCGCCGCACAGTTTGCGCGCCGTCACGCCAGACGAGCTCGCCACCGTCACGCGCATGGCCCTATCGAACCCCATCCATATCCATGTCGCCGAACAGACCCGCGAAGTCGACGACTGCATTGCCTGGTCTGGCGTCCGTCCGGTCGAATGGCTGCTCGCCAACGCGCCGGTCGGCGAAAACTGGTGCCTTATCCACGCGACCCACATGACCGATGGCGAAACCGCGGCAATGGCGAAAAGCGGGGCGATCGCCGGCCTGTGCCCAGTCACCGAGGCAAATCTCGGCGACGGCATCTTTGCCGGCCGCGCCTTCCTCGACCAGGGCGGAAGGTTCGGCGTCGGCTCGGATTCCAATGTGCTGATCGGCGTCGCAGACGAATTGCGCCAGCTTGAATATTCGCAGCGCCTTCTTCACCGCCAGCGCAACGTGCTGGCGCCGCCCGGCGGCTCGAACGGTAGGGCGCTGTTCGACGCAGCACTCGTCGGCGGCAACCAGGCGCTCGGCGGGCGGCCTTCCGGCATCGCTGTCGGCGGCGCGGCAAGTCTTGTCTCGCTCGCTTCCGGACATCCTTCGCTTGCCGGCAAGTCGGGCGACGCTATCCTCGACGCCTGGATCTTCGCCAACGGTGCGAAAATCGACTGTGTCTGGGTCGCGGGCCGCAAATGCGTGGCGGAAGGCAGGCATTTCGACCATGAGGCAATTGCCGAGCGCTTCAGGAAGACAATGATCGCGCTCTCGGCGGTTTGACGGAGATTCGCTGGCGATGGCGTTGACGGAAATAGCGGATCGGCCTGCCGGCGAAGACGCGCCGTCGCTGCACCAGCGCATCCTGTCGGACATTTCGGAAAAAATCGTCTCCGGCGAATGGGCGCCGGGCCACCGCATCCCGTTCGAATACGAGCTATCGGCCACCTACAATTGCTCGCGCATGACGGTGAACAAGGCCCTGTCGCAACTGGCCAAGGCCGGCATGATCGAGCGGCGCCGGCGCTCCGGCAGCTTCGTGCGGCGACCGAAGTCGCAAGCCGCAATTCTCGAAATCCACGACATAAAGACCGAGGTGCAGGCGCTCGGCCTGCCTTACCGCTACCAGTTGGTGTCGCGGCGCATGCGGCGTGGCACGGCGGACGACCGCGAGCGACTGGGCCTGACCGAGCCATCCACCGTCATAGCGCTGACGTCATTGCATTTCGCGGGCCATCGTCCGTTCTGTCACGAGGACCGACTGATCAGCCTGAGAACCGTGCCCGACGCAGAGCACGAGGCTTTTGCCGAGATCGCACCCGGCCCGTGGCTCGTCGGCCGTATCCCGTGGAGCGTCGCCGAGCACCGCATCCGCGCCGCCGGCGTGGACGCCGGGGTCGCGTCCACGCTCGATATCGACGCCGGCACGCCGTCGCTGGTGGTTGAGCGCCAGACCTGGAGCGCCGACCAGCCGGTGACGCATGTGCGCTTCACCTATGCGGGCGATGGCCACACGCTGGTCGCCCGCTTCACGCCGGCGCAGGGGTAGCGCTAGGGACAGTTCGCCTCCTTTCGGTAGCAGCCCGTGGCGGCTCAGAAGCCGCACGGACCGAAAGGCAAACTTTCCCCGACACTTACCCGGCGCACTTATTCTCAGATCGCCGCGGTGATGATGATCTCGACCTTGTATTCCGGTCCGGCCAGCTTTGCCTCGCCGGTGGCGCGGGCCGGTGTGTTGCCCTGCGGCACCCAGGCGTCCCACACGGCATTCATCTCCTGGAAGGTCGACATGTCGGCCAGCCAGATGATCGCCTGCAGGATCTTGGTCTTGTCGGTCCCGGCTTGCGCAAGCAGCCCGTCAATCGTGGCGAGGATCGCCTTGGTCTGCGACGTCACGCTTTCACCGGGCGCGCCGACCTGGCCGGCGAGATAGACGGTGTTGCCATGGATGACGATGTCGCTCATGCGTGGACCGACACCAAGCCTCTTGACGCTCATATTCATTCCTTCCTGAGAGTTGCCGGACTATTCCGGGCGTGAAACGCGAAACCGGTTGGGCGAAAGCGCCGGCACGATCGCCTCCATCTCGGCCGGCAGCGTCGCCCGCCTTATCAACGCTCCGGCCAGCCGTGACAAGCCGGGAGACGTCTGGATTCCGTAGCCGCCCTGCCCCGCAAGCCAGAAGAAACCATCCGCCGTCCGGTCGAACCCCGCGACCGGCGTGCGATCCGGAGCGAAGGTTCTTAACCCCGCCCAGCTTCGCTCGACATGCGTCACCGGCATCGTCACTGCCTGCTCGAAGCGGTGCAGCCCCTCCGCCAAGACCATGTCGTCCGGAAAGGCGTCATGCGGCTCGACCGGATCCTCGTCGGACGGCGAGACGAACAGTCTCCCGCCGTCCGGCTTGGCGTACCAGGTCTCGGCGGCATCGTTGAGCAGCGGCCAGCGGCGGATGTCGTAGCCTTCGGGGCCGGGCAGGACGGCCATCGACCGCCGCAGCGGCTGCAGCCCGACGGGTTCGATGCCGAAAGACCGCGCGACGGTATCGGCCCAGGCGCCACTGGCATTGACAACGACCGGCGCGGCGATTCGGAAATCCCGTGTCTCGACGATCCAGCGTCCCTCGGTCCGCTCGGCGGACAGAACGCCATTGTCGGTCACCAGCCGTACGCCGCGGGCTTTCGCCGCCTTCAGCCAGCCCTGGTGCAGCGCGGCGACGTCGATGTCCTGCGCGTCTTCCTCGTAGGAAGCCGAAACGAGCGTTTCCTTGCGCAGGATCGGCACCATTGCCATTGCCTCGGCGATCGAAATCTCGCGTATTCCTTCCGCCTCGGCGAGCAGCTTGGCATATTCCTCCGCAGTCTCGGCGCTGGCAACATAAAGCACGCCGCGCTGGGAGAGTAGCGGATGGGGAAAAAGCCCCCTGTCAGCGCCGTGGAAGAGCGGAGCGCTGGCACGGGTCAGCGTGCGGATGACCGCGTTGCCGTAATTCTGGATGAACAGGGCGGCCGAGCGCCCAGTCGAATGATAGCCCGGCCGGTCTTCCCTCTCGACGATCACGACGCGGAAATCGCGCGCCAGATCGGCCGCCACGCCCGCGCCGGCAATACCCGCGCCAATGACGAGAACGTCGGTCTCGATCGTTTCGGCCATGACGCTCTCCATGCTGCCGCCCCGGATGCCTACGACCTACCGACGTGGAAAAGCCCCCGCAAGCGCACCGCTGTTCGCCAGCGCCGCAAAGCGATGGTCCAGGCGCGAGCCGGAAGGTTGCGGCGCGCCGCGCGCGGTGGCATGACAGCCGCAGAAGAATTACGGAGTTTCGACCATGGACATCCGCCAGGTTACCGACGACTACGCCGTTTCCGGCCAGATCGCCACCGACGACATCCAGGCCATAAAGGATGCCGGCTACAGGAGCATCATCTGCAACCGCCCCGACGACGAGCAGCCCGGCCAGCCCAGCGCCGCCGACATCGCCACCGCCGCGGAAGCCGCCGACCTCGTCTTTCGGCACATCCCCTTCGTCAGCGGCCAGATGACCGAGGATGACGTCCAGAAGATGGTCGAGGCGCTGGACGAAATCCCGGGGCCGGTTTTCGCCTATTGCCGCTCCGGTGCACGCTCCACCAACATCTATATGGCCGCCAAGCAGGCAAAGGGATAGCGCGCTAGGCCCTCGCTACCTCTCACCCGCTTCGACTTCTTCCGCAACCGGTGCCAGGCATGACGCGTATGGCGTCAAGCCTGGCCACCGGGCGAAGGTCACTCCAGCGTTGGATCACTCGGGATAGGTTTCAGCACCCTCCGGCGTCGGCTTGTTGAAAAGGATGAATACCAGGGGATTGCCGGGTTCGGTCATTGCGTCGCTGCGCTGGCCTGTCACCTCTCCGGCCACGCCGCTGGCATATTCCGCAACCACCTCGCCAAAACTGTTTCGCTGGATCGCCACCTTCTGTCCGGCCTCGACCTTGTCGTTGAGCTTGACCAGATGCTCGACGATCCCGCCCTGGGTCGCCAGGACCGGGAACGCACTATTGCCGACAAAGACAGGCACGTCCTTGCCCGTGCGTCCCATCGGCCCGGCCACGATGCCGTGATGCTTGAGCACGTTCATCGTGCCTTCCACGAACAGCGTGATCATCTCGAGGTCCAGATGGCGGGCAGCCCCGATCTCCGGGCAAAAGGACGGGATGCCCGCGGCGATAAACGCGTTGTGGAGGACACTGGGATATGTAGGGTTGTCGAAGATCTGGCCGACGGGATAGAGTTCCGCCATCGCCTTGATCTCGGGCACGTCCATCTCGGCAATATTGAATGCGGCGACCTCGAATCCGGTCGTTCCGGTATGGAAGTCGATCGCGAAGTCGGCGTTTGGCCGCAGCAGCCGGTTGAACAGCAACCCGGCATGCCGGCTGGCCGCGGTGATGTCGTTCTCATTGCCGGGCCACACCCGGTTCATGTCGACAAGGTCGATGCCCCTGCCCTGGTTGGGCCATCTGCGCTGCATGCTTTCGATTGCCGGGCGGGCAATGTCTGTGACCGCCACCACCGTTCCGGACATCTGCGCCGGATCGAGCTGGTTCATCACCGTCTGGACCGTATGCATGGAACTCATCTCGTCGCCGTGGACACCGCTGGTCAGCACGACGCGCTTGCCCGGCTTCGCTCCCTTGGCGACGGTCACGGACACATACCAGTGCTGGCCGCTGGGCATCCGCACACCCTGAAAATACAGGAAGTGCTTCTTGCCGGGTTCCAGGTCGTTGACGTCGAGCGTGCTGACGACCTTTTTTCCCTCGATAACCTCTCCCGTATAGACCGTTCCCGATATCGGATCGGTAGATGGTTTTGCCGCCTCCTGGGCATTTGCGGCAAGAGTGTTGACGGCAAGGGCCGCCGACGCGCCGACCGTGGCGATCGACGCGATCATGAAGTCGCGGCGCCCGAGGCCTTCTTGAGGTCTGTCCGACATGACGGGGATCCTTTGCGATGTGAAAAGCTGCGTTCGAAAACGACGCGCAGATCGACTATAAAAACCGCCACTCAACTTGCAACCACGAGTGGGCTCACGGGGTTCACAAAGGCAGCGCGCCGGTCTCCTTGAGCGTGTCCAGCACGATGGCGGTCTTCACATGCTGCACGGAATCGTGCGGCAGAAGTTCGTCATTGACGAAACGCGACAGCGCCTTCAAATCCGGCGTCACCACCTTCAGGTAATAATCCATCTCGCCGGTCAGCGCATGCGCCTCCTGCACCTCCGGCAGGCGCGAGATCAGTTCGGCGAAGCGGCGGGCGTTGTCGCGGTTGTGGGTCGCCAGCGTCACGGAGACCACACTGACCAGCGAAAAGCCAAGCCGCTCTCGGTCGAGCAACGCCCGGTAGCCGGCGATAAAACCTTCCTCCTCCAGCCGCTGGCGACGTCGCGAGCATTGCGAAGGCGACAGGTTCACGCGTTCCGACAGGTCGTTGTTGGTCAGCCGCGCGTCCGCTTGCAGCAGCGCCAGTATCTTGCGGTCGAAATCGTCGATGCGTTCGTCCTGCATGGCATCCACCCTCATCATGCACGATCCGTGCATGAGGGCTGCACGAAACATCACCGAATGCAAGCACAATGCGGCCCGATCGGAGTATGATTTCCGGCAGTCCGCAATTCGACCGACCGGAGGCCATCATGGGTCCCTTCCCGCACGACGCACCGCCCGCGAAGATCAGCAAGGCCAACCCCGCCGGCACCGACGGTTTCGAGTTCGTCGAATTCGCGCATCCCGAGCCGGAAAAGCTGGCAACGCTGTTCCAGCGTATGGGTTATGCTGCAGTCGCGCGCCACCGGACCAAAAACATCACCATCTGGCGGCAGGGCGACATCAACTATGTGCTGAACGCCGAGCGCGGTTCGCATGCGATGAATTTCGTCGAGAAGCACGGCCCCTGCGCGCCATCCATGGCCTGGCGGGTGGTCAATGCGCAGCATGCCTTCGACCATGCCGTGTCGAAAGGCGCGACGCCCTATCGCGGCAATGACAAGGCGCTGGACGTGCCGGCCATCGTCGGCATTGGCGGCTCACTGCTCTATTTCGTCGACCACTATGGCGAGAAGGGCTCGGCCTACGATCAGGAATTTGAGTGGCTGGGCGAGCGCGATCCAAAACCCGAAGGCGTCGGCTTCTATTTTCTCGACCACCTCACCCACAATGTCTATCGCGGCCAGATGGACAAGTGGTGGGCGTTCTACCGCGAGCTCTTCGGCTTCAAGCAGATCCATTATTTCGATATTGACGGGCGCATCACCGGCCTGGTCAGCCGGGCCATCACCAGCCCCTGCGGCAAGATCCGCATCCCGCTGAACGAGTCCAAGGACGACACCAGCCAGATCGAGGAATTTTTGAAGAAATACAAGGGCGAAGGCATCCAGCACATCGCCGTGGGTACCGAGGACATCTATGGCGCCACTGATCGGCTGGCCGGCAACGGCTTGAAATTCATGCCTGGCCCGCCGGACACTTATTATGAGCGCTCCTTCGCCCGCGTTTCCGGCCATGACGAGCCGATCGAGCGCATGAAGAAGCACGGCATCCTGATCGACGGCGAAGGCGTGGTCGACGGCGGCATGACAAAGATCCTGCTTCAGATTTTCTCCAAGACCGTGATCGGCCCGATCTTCTTCGAGTTCATCCAGCGCAAGGGCGACGAGGGTTTTGGCGAAGGCAATTTCCGCGCCCTGTTCGAGTCGATCGAGGAGGATCAGATCCGGCGCGGCGTGCTGCACGCAAACAAGGCTGCCTAACGGCACCTTTGCCCCGCAATCAGGGCTGGCAGAAATGCCGGCCCTTTTTGTTTATGCGAGCAAGGAGCTTTGCTATAATAGCGCCGCTGTAAATCGGGGCACACATCATGCGGCCGCACGAATATTGGTCTGAAACGCCCGCCGATCGAAAAGCACGGGTTCTACGACAGGAGTCCGATCGCGACAGCTTGGTGAACGATCATATGGAACTGGTCTACAGCGCAGACATCAACGAGATTTTCGCGGAATTGCTTCGCCTGCATGCAATCGTGAAAGACGAGCGAACACAGGAACTGATCGACCGCGTTTTCGCCGACGCCGACCGTTTCGCCAGAGGCTAGTTTGCGCCCGCTTGGTCATCTAGCCTCAGCCGGGCCACCTCCTCCCTTCTGAATTTCCAATCGTAGTCGAGAAAATACTCGTCCAGTTGCGGCGGCTTGACCGAGGTGCCGGACAGCATCGCGTGTACCTGGCCGCGATGGTGGATCTCGTGGATAAACAGATGCGCCAGGAGGTCGCCGATGCGTTCGGGGATCATGCCCGCCTCGCCGCGATCCGTGAGGACGCGACGATCGAGATCGGCCGGAGACAGGCTTTCGCAAAATGCCAACAGCCGCCGGTCGAAGGCTGACTGGCGTTCCGCAAGCTCCTTCGCGTCGCCGCTGTCGACATAGGTGTCGAAGATTTTCGTGCCGACGCCGCGCTCTTCCACCATGTCGAGATAGAACAGATCGACCGACAGGATGTGGTTCAGCGTCTCCTTGAGCGATGGGAAGAAGCTGGTGCGCGGCGCCTCCAATTCACCGGGCTGCAAGGCCTGCAAGGCGCGATAGAGCCGGTCGTTCGACCACAGATTGTTTTCGGCCATCCGGCGAAAGTGGGTAAGCTGGCCCATCCTCATCCCTCCGGCAGCCGGGAAAGATAAATGCCCGCCCCGAGCAGCGCGAAGCCGAGAAGATTGACCAACAGCAGAACGTTCATACGTCGCCGCATGCCTTGAGTCTCGGCATCGCGCGCCACGCCCGAATTGGTAACTGTGTGGAAGATCATGGCGTTGCGCGGAAAGCCGGAGGTGTTTGTCAATGCCGGCGAGCGCGCCTCGATCCGATAGGACAGCCGGATCGCCAGGATGAAGACGGAGACCATGACGAGCCCCCAAAGTCCGGTGACGATCGGGAACATCAAGTTCATCGCCTAACCACCCGTCGGCCGCACGGTCTGCTCGATGGCGCCGAAGATCGAATGGCCGCTCCGGTCCTTCATCTCGATGCGCACCGTGTCGCCGAAGTGCATGAACGGCGTTACCGCAGCGCCGGTCTCTATGGTCTCGACCATGCGCTGCTCGGCGATGCAGGAATAGCCCGCGCCGCCCTCCGACACCGGCTTGCCCGGCCCGCCGCCCAGCTTGTTGGACACCGTGCCCGAGCCGATGATGGCGCCGGCGGCGAGCGGCCGCGTCTTCGCCGCATGGGCGATCAGTCTTGGAAAGTCGAAAGTCATATCGACGCCGGCATTGGCCCGGCCGAACGGTTTGCCGTTGAGTTCCACCAGCAGCGGCAGATGCAGGCGGCCGCCGTCCCAGGCGTCGCCCAGTTCGTCCGGCGTGACCGCCACCGGCGAGAAGGCGGAGGACGGTTTCGACTGGAAGAAGCCAAAACCTTTTTCCAGTTCCGCCGGGATCAGCCCGCGCAGGCTGACGTCGTTGACCAGCATGACAAGCCGGATGGCCGCGGCCGCCTGTTCGACCGACGCGCCCATCGGCACGTCGTCGACGATGACCGCCACCTCGCCCTCGAAATCGATGCCCCAGGCCTCGTCGGACATGGCGATGGCGTCGCGCGGCCCGAGGAAGGAATCCGAGCCGCCTTGATACATCAGCGGATCGGTCCAGAAGCTTTCGGGCATGTTGGCGCCGCGCGCCTTCCGCACCAGCTCGACATGGTTCACATAGGCCGAGCCGTCGGCCCACTGATAGGCGCGCGGCAGCGGCGAATGCGCGTCATGCTCGTGAAAACGCGAGGTCGGCACCGCGCCGGTCTCCAGCGATTCGGCCATTGCCGAGAGATGCGGCGACAGCCGCAGCCAGTCGTCGAGCGCGGCCTGCAGCGTCGGCACTAGGAAGGAGGCATCCGTGTAGCGCGTCAGGTCGCGCGACACGACCACAAGCTGCCCGTCGCGGGAGCCGTCCTTCAGGCTGGCAAGCTTCATGCGTGTTCTCCTCCCGCCCTGACCGCCTGAGGCGTCCAGGAGTCTTGTATAAACCAGAAAGCCCTCACGCCTCCACGAAGACCTGAAAGCCTCCGTAAATCAAGCGCTTCATGTAGGCAGGCATATTCTCCATGCCCGGCTTCATCCGCTCGTCGGCCATTACCTTCTTCATCACCTCGTCGCGGTGCTCGCGGGATTTGTAGGTGACGTAGGAGAAGATGACGAGTTCGTCCGCCTCCTTCTTCACCGCCAGCGGGAATGACGTCACCTCGCCGTCCGGCACGTCGTCACTGTAGGCTTCCACATAAGAGAGCGCGCCGTGTTGCATCCAGACGGTCCGGCCAAGCTCGGCGTTCTTCTTGTACTCTTCGAATTCCGCCTTCGGCACGGGCAGAACGAAGCCGTCGACATAGGTCATGATCTTCTCCTCTCAGCCACCGTGGCTGTCCCGAGGACGATCGAGTCAGCTGCCTGCCGACATTCTACATACGAAAACGGGACGGCGCGACCGGCCCGCATGATGCTGCCCGTCACCTGACAGCATTGCCGCTGCGAGAAGCGGAGCGGCGTCAGCCGATCAGGCGCGGATACTGGACGCGGGGCGGCAGGCGGTGATGCACCAGCGCCAGCGCCACGAGGCTGACACAGCCGATCAGGATGGTCACGAACAGCGAGGCGCTGCTTGCCGGAGAGGCCAGCGCCACCAGCGGCACCGCGCCCGCCGGTGGATGGGTGATGCGCAGGATCAGCATGCCGGCGATTGCCGCGCCGACCGCGACAGCCGAAACCCAGAGTACGCCCGGAAAAGCCAGTGCGACCGCCACGCCGATGATCGTCGCCAGCAGATACCCGCCAAAAATGTTGATCGGCTGCGCCAGCGGGCTCGCCGGCTGGCCGAACAGCAGGACCACGGTGGCGCCCAGCGGCGCGATCAGCAAGGGCAGGCCGGTCAGCGACGACAGCGCGCCGACGCCGCCAATGCCGATGATGGCGCCGATGCCGGATTTCAGATGCGAAACCGCCCGGCCGTTCGGCTCATGGCGGACGATAAATGGCACGATGTGACGGCGCATGCGGGAACCCGGCGATGAAGGCCCGGCTCGATAGCAATTTGCCTACGCAACAGGCAACGAACAAAATTCGAATTTTGGGCAGAAGATGAAAATTTCATCGCGCCGGCCCTTGCCCGAGCGATGTCCTCACCAGTCCATCACCACTTTTCCGGAATTGCCTGACTTCATCGCCTCAAATCCGGAAACATAATCGTCGACGCCGATGCGGTGGGTGATCAGGCCGGTGACGTCGAGCGGCCCCTGCACCAGGGCGATCATCTTGTACCAGGTCTCGAACATCTCGCGGCCGTAGATGCCCTTCAGATGCAGCATCTTGAAGATCACCTTGTTCCAGTCGATCTCGAAACCGGTCGGCGCGATGCCCAGAATGGCGATCTTGCCGCCATTGTTCATGGTGTCGATCATGTCGCGGAAGGCGGGCGCCGCGCCCGACATCTCCAGCCCGACGTCAAAACCCTCGGTCATGCCGATGCCGCTCATTACGTCGCGCAGCTTTTCCTTCGAGGCATCGACCACATGCTGCACGCCGAGTTTTTTGGCCAGCGCCAGCCGCACCGGGTTGATGTCGGTGATCACCACTTTTCGTGCACCGACGCACTGGGCGACGAGCGCGCCCATGATGCCGATCGGCCCGGCGCCGGTGACCAGCACGTCCTCGCCGACCAGGTCGAAGGAAAGCGCGGTGTGCACGGCATTGCCGAGCGGATCGAAGATCGCCGCCACCTCGTCCGGAATGTCGTCGGGGATTGGCACGACATTGTGCTGCGGGATCGCCAAAAATTCGCCGAAGGCGCCCGGCCGGTTGACGCCAACGCCCAGCGTATTGCGGCAGAGATGCCCCCTGCCCGCGCGGCAGTTGCGGCAATGGCCGCAGACGATGTGGCCCTCGCCGGAGACGCGCTGGCCGACCTTGTATTCGGTCACCGCGGAGCCAAAATCGGCGACCGTGCCGACAAATTCATGGCCGGTCACCATCGGTACGGGCACGGTTTTCTGCGCCCACTGATCCCAGTTGTAGATATGGACGTCGGTGCCGCAGATCGCCGTCTTCTTGACCTTGATCAGCACGTCGTTGGGGCCGATCTCGGGGACCGGTACCTGTTCCATCCAGATTCCCGGCTCGGCCTTGGCTTTGACGAGGGCACGCATCATGTTGGACATAAGATTACTCCGAGCCGGTCAAATGAGTTCATCATCCTGCGGCCTGCCGTCAGAATCGGCTAGTGCCTCGAATTCTATCGGCGCCTGGCGACGGGTAAACCGCGCGCGGGCACATTCTGAATGCGAAAAGAGGTACTGGGAGCCGCCGTCAACCCAAAGATTCATCAGCCGGAACTCTATTGCATTCCGGTCGGAACTTTCGATCAAGCGCCCACAAAAGCAGCACTGGCTTCCAGGATTCATATCACGCCGAGTTCTCGCCCCACCTCCTCAAACGCCTCGACCGCTCGATCGATATCCGCGCTCGAATGCGCCGCCGACATCTGCGTCCTGATGCGCGCCTGACCCTTCGGCACCACCGGGAAGGAAAAGCCGATGACGTAGATGCCGCGCTTCAGCATCCTTGCCGCCATTTCCTGCGCAAGTGATGCGTCGCCCAGCATCACCGGGATGATCGGATGATCGGCGCCGGCGAGCGTGAATCCCAGCTTGGTCATCGACGCGCGGAAGCGCGCGGCGTTGCCGTAAAGCTTTTCGCGCAGGCCGTCGCCCTGCTCGATTAGCTCGAATACTTTCAGCGACGCGCCGGCGATCGCCGGCATCAGCGTGTTGGAGAACAGGTACGGCCGCGAGCGCTGGCGCAGCCAGTCGACCACTTCGCGCTTGCCCGAGGTGTAGCCCCCGGACGCGCCGCCCAGCGCCTTGCCGAGCGTGCCGGTGATGATGTCCACCCTGCCCTCGACGCCGCAATGTTCAGCCGAGCCGCGACCGTGCTTGCCGACGAAGCCGACGGCGTGGCTGTCGTCGACCATGACCATGGCGCCGTATTTTTCGGCGAGATCGCAGACGCCCCGCAGATTGGCGATGATGCCGTCCATGGAAAACACACCGTCGGTGGCGATCAGCTTGAAGCGGCTGCCTTCCGCCTTCTTCAATTCCTCTTCCAGCGCAGCCATGTCGTTGTTGGCGTAGCGAAAACGTTTCGCCTTGGAGAGCCGCACGCCGTCGATGATCGAGGCGTGGTTGAGCGCATCAGAGATGATGGCGTCCTCTTCGGAAAGCAGAGTCTCGAACAGGCCGCCATTGGCGTCGAAGCAGGAGCCGTAGAGGATCGTGTCCTCCATGCCGAGGAATCGCGAGATCGTCGCTTCCAACTGCTTGTGTTCCTCCTGCGTGCCGCAGATGAAACGCACCGAGGCCATGCCGTAGCCGTAGCGGTCGAGTGCATTCTTGGCCGCCTCGCGCAGATCAGCATTGTCGGCAAGGCCGAGATAGTTGTTGGCGCAGAAGTTCAGAACCTTGCCACCGCCGGCCACCTCGATCTCGGCGGACTGGGTGGAGGTGATCACCCGCTCGGATTTATAGAGCCCGGCCAATTTCAGCCCTTCCAGTTCGGTTGACAGATGGGCGAGGAAAGGCTGGCTCATGAAAAACCTCCGGATGCGGCAGGGTTAGCGCCGAAAGCCACCGAACTCTAGCAGAAATCCGACCAGCCCACGCGCCGCTTCTCTCGCGGCGGGCAGCGTGCCGGCCGGCTACGTTGGATGAACATCGAGGCCAAGACACAATGACAATCGTTTCGATCACGCTGTTCCGCCAATGGCATCCGTTCCGCGACGGGACCTATCGCTGTTCGGGCGGACGCAGCGCCGAAGGATTCGATTCCACCATCGTCGAGATAAGGACGCGCGACGGGCTTGCCGGCTATGGCGAGATGGCGCCGCTCGGCAGCTTTTATGACCCGGCCTTCGCCGCAGGCGCGCGCGCGGCAATGCGCGAGCTTTGCCCGCGGCTGGTCGGCGAGGGCGCTTCAGGCATCGAGGCGCTGAGCCGCCGCATGGACCTGCTGCTGAAAGGGCATCCCTACGCCAAGGCGGCGATCGACATGGCGCTGTGGGATCTTGCCGGCAAGCGCGCAGCACTGCCGCTCGCCGCGCTCACCGGCGGCGCGGAAGGCTCGGCCGTCCCGCTCTACCGATCGCTGGCGCAGGAAGCGCCCGACGCCATGGCGGCACGGGCGCAAAAATACGTCGCCGAGGGTTACCGCCGGCTGCAGGTCAAGGTCGGGCTCGAGGTCGACGAGGATGTGGCGCGGCTGGAGGCGGTGCGCGCCGCCGTGCCTTCCGGCACCGTGCTGTTTTGCGACGCCAATGCAAGCTGGGGCACTGCGGAGGTCAGGCGTTTCCTCGGCGCCACCCGCGATCTCGACTATGTGCTGGAACAGCCCTGTGCCAGCTATGAGGAGAACCTGGCGATCCGCGCCGCCTGCGACCGGCCGCTGGTGCTCGACGAGACCATCGACAGCGTCGACGTGCTGCTACGCGCCATTTCCGACGGGCTGGTCGACGGCATCACCATAAAGCTGGCGCGGGTCGGCGGCATCACCAGGGCCAAGCTGATCCGCGACGTCGCGATTGCCCGCAATTTGAAGATCACCATCGAGGACACCGGCGGCGCCGAGATCGACACATCAGCCTATTGCGCGCTGATGCTGTCGACGCCAGAAACACTTCGCCAGCACACGGTCGATTTCCACAACTGGGTGACGGTTTCGAACGCCCGCGCCGATTTCCGCATCGAGGGCGGCGCCATCACGCCGCCGTGCGGAGCGGGACTGGGGGTCGAGGTCGATCCGAAGGCGTTGGGCGAGCCTGTTTTCGTGGCGCGGTTGTAGGTCGCTTCGCGAGAACGAAAGAGCGTCGTCTACGCACGAACAGAACGTTCACGACGATTTGTTCCGCGTGGTGGCATTGCAGCTCTTGAACGATCGTTCACCGAAATTACCTCGATGCGAAGCGTGCTGTGCACGCGAAGTGAACGCTTTGATCAAGCTTCATCCGTGGAGGTTGTCATGGCTTATTCGCTGATGGAAGGCAGGAAAGGACAAGACTGGATCAACCTTGTCCTCGCGGTCTGCCTGTTCATTTCCCCCTGGCTCGTCGGGTTCGTGACCGACGCCAGGCCGGCGTGGAACGCCTGGATCGTGGGCGTCGTGCTCGCCGGCTTTGCGCTCGCAGCGATTTCGGCGTTCGCCGAGTGGGAGGAATGGGTGAACTTCGTGCTCGGCCTTTGGCTGGTCGTTTCGCCCTGGCTGCTCGGATTTTCCGCCAATGTGAACGCGATGTGGACCCATGTGATCATGGGCGTGCTTGTCGCGGCCGCGTCGGCCTGGGCGGTCTGGGACTTTCGACATGGCCCGCACGCGCATGCGTGACCGGCCCGGCGGCCAAACGCCGAACCGAACGATGTAAGACAATCGGTCCGCCATGCAGATGGCGGGCCGATGTCGTTAGAGCGAGATGAGATGATACCCCGCACAGGACGCGGGGAAAAGCGGCTCAGAAAAACGCCTGCAGCCCGGTCTGCGCGCGGCCAAGGATCAGCGCATGCACGTCGTGCGCGCCTTCGTAGGTGTTCACCGTTTCCAGATTCTGCGCGTGGCGCATGACGTGGTAGCCGATCTGGATGCCGTTGCCGCCATGCATGTCGCGGGCCTGGCGGGCGATGTCGAGCGCCTTGCCGCAATTGTTGCGCTTGACGATGGAGATCATCTCGGGGGCCATCTTACCCTCGTCCATCAGCCGGCCGACGCGCAACGAACCCTGCAGTCCGAGCGCGATGTCGGTCTGCATGTCCGCCAGCTTCTTCTGGTAGAGTTGCATGCCGGCCAGCGGCTTTCCGAACTGTTTTCGGTCGAGGCCATACTGCCGGGCGCGGAACCAGCAATCTTCCGCCGCGCCCAAAGCGCCCCAGGAGATGCCGTAGCGGGCGCGGTTCAAACAGCCGAACGGCCCCTTCAGGCCCGCGACGTTGGGCAGCAGCGCGTCCTCGCCGACCTCCACATTGTCCATCACGATTTCGCCGGTGATCGAGGCGCGCAGGCTGAGCTTTCCGTCGATCTTCGGCGCGGAGAGGCCCTTCATGCCCTTTTCCAGGACAAAACCCTTGATCTGGTTGTCGTGCGCGGCCGACTTCGCCCACACCACGAACACATCGGCGATCGGCGCGTTGGAGATCCATATCTTCGAGCCCGAGAGCCGGTAGCCGCCGGCGGTCTTTTCGGCCCGCGTCTTCATGCCGCCCGGATCGGAGCCGGCGTCCGGCTCGGTCAGGCCGAAGCAGCCTATCCATTCGCCCGACGCCAGTTTCGGCAGGTATTTCGTGCGCTGTTCCTCCGTGCCGTAGGCATGGATGGGGTACATGACCAGCGACGACTGCACCGACATCATCGAGCGGTAGCCGGAATCGATGCGCTCCACCTCGCGCGCCACCAAGCCATAGGACACATAGCCAGCGCCGAGCCCGCCATATTCTTCCGGAATGGTGATGCCGAGCAGGCCGGCCTCGCCCATCTCGCGAAAGATCGCCGGGTCGGTCTCCTCATTCATGTAGGCCGCCTCGACGCGCGGCGCGAGCTTGTCTGCGGCGAATGCCGCAGCACCGTCACGCAGCATGCGTTCGTCCTCGGACAACTGATCCTCCAGCAGGAACGGATCGTTCCAGACAAAGGAAGCGGCGGCGGCCTTGCTCTCGAGGTTCATGTCAAAAATCCAGTCCTGGTTCTCGCATCGATTTTAGTGCGGAAAGTGCAGCCGGTCGAAGCCTTTCTGGGGCCTTCCGTCAAGTGGAAACGAACCCGGTCGGTTGGACCAGTCATTGACGCGCCTTCACTCTGTAGCGGCCAAGCCGGTCCGGGCTACTCGGGCAATCCGGCCTTGATCAATCCCTCGCGCAGCAATTCGCGGTCTTCGGCCCGTTCGAGCAGGATGTCCTTGCGAAAAAACTCGGCGATGGAAAAATCCGGC
Source organism: Mesorhizobium sp. LHD-90 (assembly GCF_030929505.1). Taxonomy (GTDB): domain Bacteria; phylum Pseudomonadota; class Alphaproteobacteria; order Rhizobiales; family Rhizobiaceae; genus Kumtagia. Next base: position 175,113 of record NZ_JAVFVV010000008.1, read on the forward strand.
CTCTCTTCCAAGATAGCCGCCTTCAGCGCCTCGACCTCGGTGGCATGCCCAAGCTGGGCGTCGCAGGCGGCAAGTCGCGCGCGCAACCAGTATCCGGGGGTCGGAATTTCGGAGAACTCCTGGGCGGCTTCGGCAAATCGCCCCAGCGAATAATAGACGACGCCGAAACGGGCATGGTACCAGACCGGTGGAAATGGATTGAGCCGCCCCGCCTCCTGCATCCTTTCCAACCCCTCGTCGATCTTGCCGCGAAGAACCAGCAGATAGCCCAGGCCCATCCGCCGGTCGGCGTCATTCGGATTGAGTTCCACCGCACGCCGGAAATGCTGCTCGGCAGCGTGGTATTGGCGCCGAAACAACCACATGGTGCCGATTACGCGATGGCAATGGCTTTCCTGTGGATCGAGTTCGAGCGCCCGCGACGCCATGACGAATGCTTCGTCGATGATCTCGGGAGGGGCTGCCGTATGCCCATAAAGGGCCGTGTGGGTCATGGCCAGGTTCGCATGAGCCAGGGCGAAATACGGGTCGAGCTCGACCGCGCGCGCGAACATCTCCTGGGCCTTCCTGTTGTCGTCCCCGGCGAAGCCTCGGTAGTGGGCCAGGCCGCGCAGCAGGCAGTCATAGGCGTCGAGGCTGGTTGTCGGCACGCGCAACGAACGCTGCAACCTCGCATCCTGAATTCGCCCGACCAGGGTGGAGACGATCGTCCGAGCAAGTTCGTCCTGGACAGCGAAGATGTCGGTCAGGCTGCGATCGTAGCGCTCGGCCCAGATGTGGGCGCCGGTGGCCGCCTCGATCAGTTGCGCCGTGATCCGAATACGGTCGCCGGAGCGACGGATGCTGCCCTCCAGAAGGTGGGATACGCCAAGCTGGCGTCCGATTTCAACCAGGCTCGTCGGCTTGCCGCGGAAGGAGAAGGAGGAATTGCGGGCGATGACGAAGAGCGAACGGTAGTGCGTCAGTCCGGTGATGATGTCCTCGGTAACACCATCGCTGAACACTGTCTCTTCAGCCTGCCCGCTGAGATTGTCGAAGGGCAGAACAGCTATCGACGGGCGGTCGGAAACGACGGGCATCGCGCGCGGCGGCGACTGCGCCTGCGTCGCGGACCATCGCCACACCCGCACGGGCCGGGCGATGTTTTTCAGCGTTTGCTCACCGGCCTCGCGCCACTCGACATCCAACTTGCCGGCAACGTCTTCGTGAACGCGGCCCGAGATCGCTATGCCGTCAACCTCCGCCAATGCCTGTAGCCGAGCGGCGACGTTGATGCCTTCGCCGTAGACATCGTCCTCGTCGACGACGATCTCGCCCTGGGTGATGCCCATCCGGAACGCCAGCCGGCGTGAATCGGGTATGATCGCATTCTGCTCTGCGAGCAGCTTCTGCATGCCGACGGCACACCGGACCGCGCCGACGACGCTGTCGAACTCGGCCAGGATGCTGTCGCCGGCCGTGTTGATGACGCGTCCGCCGTCGGCACGGATCATGGGAAACATGATGGCGTGCTGGTCGTGGAGGGCTTTGACGGTGCCCTCCTCGTCCTCACCCATCAGCCGGCTGTAGCCGGCGACATCCGCTGCCAGGATCGCTGCGAGGTGTCGGCGCATGGCGTAGGTCGTCCCCCCGGGCCATCGGCAACGCGACCGAGGTCGCGACGCCGCACGGCCATCATAGCTCGAAAATGTCGAAAAAGCTCGGCCCTGCCAATTGCTTCGAACGAGCTTCGCCGCTGCGGCTCCAAGGTGCGGAAGCCGCCCGCGACCACCGCGCAAATCGCGCCACGCGCCGCGACGGGGATTGAATTTGGCAGGTTACTCGTTGCGAGGCATAATCCTGGTGCACGCAGGGAGGATCGCATCATGGGGTAGTTCCGCCGCAGACAGAAGGTTCGGCCCCGGGATTTGCAACCCCGCCCATGCCAACCACGGCGTCGGAGTACATCACGGCGCTGGCGCATTACCACCGCGCCGAGATCGCCCGCATGGCCGGCTGGCGCGACCGTATCGACCGTACGACCAATTGGGCCATCACCGGCGGCGGCGCGATGCTGTCGGTGTCGCTGTCCTCGCCGTCATCGCACCACGGCGTGCTTCTGTTCACCATGCTGCTTGTGCTGCTCTTCCTCATCATCGAGGCGAGGCGCTACCGCTTCTTCGACGTCTATCGGGCGCGCGTGCGCCTGGTCGAACGCAACTACTTCTCGCCGCTGTTCCTGTCCGGCCGAGCGGCCGATCCCGAATGGGCGCACGCTCTCGGCCGAAGCCTCGACAACCCGAAATTCATGGTCAGCCTCCACAGCGCCATGTCACGGCGCCTGCGGCGCAACTACTTCTGGATCTTCCTGGTCATCCTGGTGGCATGGGCGCTCAAGCTGTCGACGCCGAAGCTGCAGGACGTCGCCGCCAGCCGCGATGTCGTGACTTCGCTGCGCGAGATGGCCGACAATGCGGCGCTGGGTTTCCTGCCCGGCTGGTTCGTCCTGATCGCGGTGGCGATGTTTTATAGCTGGCTGGTCCTTACCGCAGTTCAGCATCGCGAGCCCTTGCCGGGTGATGGCGACGTGCATGTGTAAGGGCACGGCCTTGCCCATCGCACCAACAACACGCTTGGATCGGCGTAAATGCAGCCTCGCTCGTCGGGCCGATATAGCAATCCAAGGCTCTAACTCGGCCGTGCCGGCATAGTTTGCGGATTACGAGCGCCGTGGATGATGCGCATGATCACGACTTCAGCATCGAATATCTCGTAAAAGATCAAATAGGGATGTTTACCTGTGTTGACATACCGAACATTAGACTCGTCCGTCTGCCTTCCACTGAGGGGGTATTGGCCGATGAACTGACGTGCTTCCCTAAACCTGTCGCGGAATCCGGTACTGGCGGAGGCCGATCGGGTGGAAAGAAAACCAAGAATGTCGACGATGTCCTGAACGGCTGCGGGCGCGAGCCGCGTTTTCATGAGGCATACTTCTTGAACACCGCCTCGAGCTCTTCCTCGGTCGCGAACTCGCCACGTGCGATTTGCGCTCGGGCGACAGCGATTGCTGCCCGTTCCTCCTCGGAAAGCACATAAACTTCATCGCTCGTGCCGCGAACGATTTCAAATATCGTGCGCGCGATCTCGTCCTGCTCTTCAGGCGAAAGCTGGCGGGCGGCCTCGATGGCCTGTTCGAGAAGCTTGGTCATCTGGACACTTTATCACGATTTGCGGTGACAACATATTCGCGGGTGGAAGCCGTGGAGACAGAGCCTTCGCCGGAAATCCCTGCGATTGCGCCCAAAACTGAGACCAGCTTCGAACGCCCGCTACGAACCCATGCGCTCGCCCGCCGCCTGCCAGTTGATGCGCTCGGACAGCACGGCCGCGACGTGCTCGGCCTTGCGGTTCTCGTAGTCGAGATAATAGGCGTGCTCCCAAAGGTCGATGCCGACAAGCGGCGTCAGGCCATCGGGCAGCGGGTTGCCGGCATCCTGGTAACCCTTGACGGCAAGCTTGCCGCCGTCCGCAACCAGCCAAACCCAACCGGTGCCGAAGACAGTGTCGCCTTCCTTGGCGAAGGCGTCGTACAGCCCCTTGTCGCCGCCGAAGTCGCGCTCCAACGCCTGCGCGAAGGCGCCGGCCGGCTTGGTCGGGCCGCCCTTGAACTGCTCCCAGTAGAAGACATGGTTCCAGGCTTGGCCGGCCTGGTTGAAGATCTTGTCTTCCCCGTCCTTTTTCGAGGCGACCACCGCCTCCTGGAGTTCCATGTCGGCATAGGGTGTGCCGGGCACGAGCTTGTTCAGCTTGTCGAAATAGGCCTTGTGGTGCTTGCCGTAATGGAGGCCGACCGTGCGCGACGAGATCTGCGGCGCGAGCGCATCCTCGCCATAGGGTAGCGGCGGCTGCTCGAACGGGCTCGCGGCGCGGGCGATGTGTGGGCGCAACAGCACGCCGGCGGTGGCTACGGCGCTCAGCGCCAGCACGGTCCGTCTCGTCATGGTGGCAGGCATGAAATCTCTCCTCGTCTGGCCCTGTCGCCAGCCCAACTCGGACGCGCGGGAGGAGTTCCGTCACGAGGACGCTACCGGCCGCTCGATCCGCCTTGTCGCAGACGCCGCCCAATACCACGCGTCCGGCATACAAGCCTAGGGTGTGTCGAGATTCAGATCAGGCCGGCATCCCCTAAATCTCCGCACACCCTGGCGCGCCTTATTTGACGTAGCCCGAGCGCGCCTTCCTTGCCTGTTCCTCGAAAATCAGCGCGCAGCCCTCCTTGTCGGCCTCGGACGCGAACCCTTCCATGACTTTTCTTGCGCACAGGAAAAGCGAAGGCGGAGGAATGGCGTAGTTATCCGCGCAGAGATTGTCGATGAGGGCGCCCCTGGTGCCGTCCAGCATCCAGCTTATGCAAAGCCGGAACAGCGGATCGTCGAATGCCACGTCGCGCGGCGCGGCATGGCTGGGCGTGGAGGCCGCCATTACAACGAGGCAAGACAACAGCCGTCGACGCCAGCGCACCGGATCAATGCAACCCCGCTCTACGAAGCCCCTCGACATAGACGGCGCGATCCTTTGAATGGACGATCGGGTGATAGGCCTCCACCCACGCTATGGATAGGTCAGGCTGAAGCTTCGTGGCCTCCGCCAGCGCCATGCCGGCCAGCACGGTGTCGCCCGCCATTCCCGCGGCGGCGGCGAGGCTGCGCCATGCCGTTCCGAAGTGGGGCCGCAGCTTGACTGCGCGGTGCTGAAAATCGACGGCCTCGGCAAAACGCCCGCGCATGAAATGGCAGGTGCCGATCGTCGACAGCGTCGCTGATTGGATCGAGTCGCGCGGACTGAGCCGCGTAGCGATCGCCAGATGTCGCATCCCGTTTTCCGCTTCGCCTCCATAACCATAGGTCGAACCGAGGATCATGTGGGCGAGCGCAAAGCTCGGATTTCGATCGATCGCCAGGCCAAGCGCGGCGACGGCCTCGTTGAAATGCCGCCCGACCATGTGAACGTAGCCCACAGTGACATGGCCCCAGGCATCGCTGTCGTCCTGGTCGATGCCACGCTGTGCCAACGACATCGCCGTCGCGAGCGTCTGTGGCGGATCGGCCAGGCCGAGATGGGCGCGGGCGGCATACAACCAGCCAAGCAAACTCGTCGCCCGCGCATAGTCCGGATCGATGGAAATCGCGCGCTGCAGCAGATTGAAGCCGATTTCCGTTTCGGCGACCGTCCAGACCCAGACATACGGCATGGCGCGAACGACACAGCCCCAGGCGTCGAGGTTTTCGGGGGACCTGTTCCGCAATCGCAGGTTTTCCGCCGCGTAGAGTTCGGGCTCGATGGCGGCCACAACACTCATGGTGATCTCGTCCTGCACCGCGAAAATATCCGCCAGCGCGCGGTCGTAGCGCTCGGCCCAGACATGAATGCCATTGGCGCCATCGACAAGCTGCGCCGTGACGCGAAGGTGATCGTTCGCCCTGCGCACGCTGCCTTCCAGCACATATTGGACGCCGAGCTCCCGCGCGACCTGACGGACATCGGGAGCCTTCCCCTTGTAGGCAAAGGTTGAATTTCGGGCGATCACGAATATCCAGCGCATCTTCGAAAGCGCAGTGATGATGTCCTCGGCAATGCCGTCGCTGAAATAATCCTGCTCCTTGTCGCCGCTCATGTTCTGGAAAGGCAATATGGCAATGGAGGGCTTGTCGGGCAGCACGAGAGGACCAGCGTTCAGTGCCTGCTCGATCAGATTGCCTGGCTGGTCCACCGCGTAGACGGCAACCGCCTCGGGGATGTTGTGAACCTTGTGTTCGCCCAGATCACGATAGACGAAGGGAAGCTTGCCCTTGACCTGATCGTAGACATTACGGCCGATGCACACGGCGCCGGGATGAGCCAGCTTCTCCAGACGCGCGGCGACGTTGACGCCCTCGCCGTAAATCGTGTCGCCGTCGGCAATGACGTCCCCCAGATTGACGCCGATCCGGAACGCCATGCGCCGGTCTTCCGGCAGGTTGCTGTTTTCCTTTGCCAGCGCCCGCTGCATTTCCATCGCGCATTCGACCGCGCTCAGCGCGCTGGCGAATTCGACCAGCAGGCTGTCGCCGGCGGACCCGACAACCCGGCCGGCATGACGATCGATCTCGGGGTCGAGGATTTCCGAGCGCAGCTTCTTCAGCAGTGCCAGCGTACCCGCTTCGTCGGCGGACATCAGGCGCGAGTAACCGGCCACGTCGGCGGCCAGTATAGCCACGAGTTTGCGGCTCTGCTCCTGCAAGAACGGCCACCTCCTCGTCGCAGTCTAGCCGAACGCAAAATGCAAGCGAACAGGAATTCGCCACCCGAGGGCAATCGATCCGCCTTGCAGACTGCCTTTCCCATGGAAGGTCGGTCTCGAATCCGCCTATAATCCTCGCATGCCGATCCGCCAGCTATCCGAAACCCTGATCAACCAGATCGCCGCCGGCGAGGTGATCGAGCGTCCGGCGAGCGTGGTGAAGGAACTGGTCGAGAACGCCGTCGACGCCGGCGCCACCCGCGTCGAGATCGCCACGGCCGGGGGCGGGCTGTCGCTGATCCGCGTCAGCGACGACGGCATCGGCATTCCCGCCGACGAGCTTGAACTCGCGGTGTCGCGCCACTGCACCTCGAAACTCGCAAACGGCATCGACGACATCCGAACGCTGGGGTTCCGCGGCGAGGCGCTGCCATCGATCGGCGCTGTCTCGCGGCTCGCGATCCGCTCGCGCACAGCGTCCGGCGAGGCGGCCGAGATTTCCGTGGAAGGCGGCCAGGTTTCCGCCGTAAGGCCGGCGGGCGCCAATCGCGGCACGGCGGTGGAGGTGCGCGACCTGTTCTACGCCACGCCGGCGCGGCTGAAATTCATGAAGGGCGAGCGCGCCGAGGCCACGGCAATGGCCGACGTGGTCAGGCGCATCGCCATCGCCTTCCCCAAAGTCCGCTTCACGCTGTCCGGCCCGGACCGCTCGACGCTCGACTTTTCCGCCACTGGCGACCGGTTGCGCCGCATCGCCCAGGTGATGGGGGCGGAGTTCCCGGAGAATTCGATCGCCATCGATGCCCTGCGCGAAGGGGTGCGGCTCGACGGCCATGTCTCGACCCCGTCCTATTCGCGCGCCAACGCGCTGCAGCAATATGTCTATGTCAACGGCCGGCCGGTGCGCGACCGGCTGATCGCCAGCGCCATCCGCGGCGCTTTCGCCGACACTTTGGCGCGCGACCGCCACGCGGTCGCCACCCTCTTTCTGTCGCTCGATCCGGCGCTTGTCGACGTAAACGTCCATCCCGCCAAGGCCGACGTGCGTTTCCGCGATCCCGGCCTGGTGCGCGGGCTGATCGTCGGCGCGATCCGCGAGGCGCTGGCCGCCTCCGGCATCCGCCCCGCCTCGACCGGAGCGGCGGCCATGCTCGGCGCCTTCCGTCCCGGCCCGACCGCCTACGACCATCCCGGCCCGACCGGCGGCCATCGCGGCTACAATCCGGGCTTCCGCGGCGCCGTCGCCGGCACGTTCGACGCCGCGCGCTCGTTCCAGCGGCCGCTGGCGCCGGGCTTCGGCGAAGCGGCGCAGGCCGCCTTCGACACCGGCTCCTTGGAAAGCGCCGACACCCGGGCAAGCGGCGATGCTCCCGCCCCGGAAGCACTTGGGCTGAGGCTCGGCGCGGCGCGGGCGCAGGTCCACGAAAACTACATCGTCGCGCAGACCGGCGACTCGCTGGTCATCGTCGACCAGCACGCGGCGCATGAGCGCCTCGTCTACGAGGCGCTCAAGAACGCGCTCGCCAGCCGGCCGATGCCGGCGCAGTTGCTGCTGCTGCCGACCATCGTCGATCTTCCGGAAGACGATGCCGAGCGGCTGGCGCTGCATGCCGAGACGCTGCGGCGCTTCGGCCTCGGCATCGAGCGCTTCGGCCCGGGCGCTGTGGCGGTGCGCGAGACGCCGGCCATGCTCGGCGAAACCAATATCGAGCAACTCATCCGCGACCTCGCCGACGAGATCGCCGACAACGACACAGTCGACACGCTGAGGGAACGCCTGCATGCCATCGCCGCCACCATGGCCTGCCACGGCTCGGTACGCTCCGGCCGCCGGCTGCTGCCGGACGAAATGAACGCGCTGCTCAGGCAGATGGAGGCGACGCCGGGGTCGGGCACCTGCAACCACGGCCGACCTACCTATGTCGAATTGAAGCTCACCGACATCGAAAGACTGTTCGGAAGGCGGTGAGATGGATGCGCCGGCGTTGGAGGCCGAACTTGGTGCGTCCTTCGAGGCTCGCCCGTGATGATTTATCCCTTCATTTTCAAAACAATGCGGGTTCGCACCTCAGGATGAGGGCGGTTGTGCCTGCAACGCAGATCGTCCAGGTCGTCGACCGTAGTTGCGAGAGGCTGCTGCAAGAAGAAGAGAGCGACGTTGAAGATTGGCGTTGCAGGCACACGGTCCTCATCCTGAGGTGCGAGCCCGTACGACATTGGAACAAAAGGATAAAACGTCACAGGGCGAGCCTCGAAGGACGCACCTCAATACAACCGCCGCCCCTCACCGCTGCGTCAGCGTGGCGATGAAACGTTTGGTGCGCTCGCGCTCGGGGCTGCCGAAGATCTTTGCCGGCTCGCCCTTCTCGACCACCTTGCCCGCATCAAGAAACACGACCTCGTGCGCTACCCGCGAGGCAAGCCGCAAATCGTGGGTGGCCATGACCATGGTGGTGCCCTCACTTGCCAACTGGCCGAGCACGTCCACGACCTCCTCCGACAGTTCCGGATCGAGCGCCGAGGTCGGCTCGTCGCACAGGAGCACGCGCGGCGACGGCGCCAGGGCGCGGGCGATCGCCACGCGCTGCTGCTGGCCGCCCGACAGCGTCGCCGGCCAGGCGTCGGCCTTGTGCGCCAGCCCGACTTTTTCGAGCAGCGCCTGCGCCCGTTGGCGCGCCTTGCCGGTCGGCCATTTGAGCACGGTGACCAGCCCCTCCATGACGTTCTCGATCGCCGTGCGGTGGGGAAAGAGCTGAAAATTCTGGAAGACCATGCCGGTCTGACGGCGCAGCCGCTGGATCGAAGCCCAGCCGACTTTCTGGCCGGGATGGAACCGCAACGAATCCTCGCCGATGCGCACCGTGCCGGCGGTCGGGATCTCCAGGAGGTTGACGCAGCGCAGCAACGTGCTTTTTCCACCGCCGGAAGGGCCGACCAGCGCGGTCACGGAGCCCTCGCGCATGCGCAGCGTGACGTCCTTCAGCACGACGTTGTCGCCAAAACGTTTTTCGATATCGACGAGTTCGATCACGACCGCGCCTCCAGGAAGCCGCCATAGCGGTTGAGCCGGTGCTCCAGCCGCACCTGCAGGGCCGACAGGATCGAACTCAGCGCCAGGTAGATCAGCGCCGCCTCGATGTAGAGGATCAACGGCTCGTAGGTGGTGGCGACGATGCGCTGCGCCGCCTGGAAGAGTTCCGGCACGGTGATGGCGGCTGCGAGCGAGGTGTCCTTGACCAGCGAGATGAAGGTGTTGGAGAGCGGCGGCACCGCCACCCGGCCGGCCTGCGGCAGGATGGTGCGGCGGATCGTCTGCTGAAAGCTCATGCCGATCGAATAGGACGCCTCCCACTGGCCGCGCGGCACCGAGGAGATGGCGGCGCGGATGATCTCGGAGGAATAGGCGCCGATGTTGAGCGTGAAACCGATCAGCGCCGCCGGAAAGGCGTCGATGATGATGCCGGCGCTGGGCAGGCCGTAGAAGATGAGGAAGAGCTGCACCAGGAGCGGCGTGCCGCGGATGATCCAGACATAGAAGCGGATCGCCGCCGCGAAGGGCGCCGGCGCGAACAGCCGGATCAGCGCCGCGATCAGGCCGACGGTCAGCCCGAGAGCGAAGGACAGGATCGTCAGCGGCGCGGTGAATTTCACCGCCGCCCACAACAGCGGGCCGAGCGAGTCCAGCATCAGTTGAAGCCAGTGGGGCACGCGTCATCTCCCGAAACCACGAAGGCGGCAGACCTTGGCATGAAGCAAGCGGGCAAACAAACGGGCGGCCGGTCCATGAACCGGCCGCCCGCAGGATTTCCGCCGTTTTCCTACTGCGAGACGTCCTGACCGAAATACTTGTCGGAGATTTGCTTGTAGGTGCCGTCGGCCTTGATCTCGGCCAGCGCCTTGTTGATCGCCTCCAGCAGCTCCGGCTCGCCCTTGCGAATGATCACGCCTGAATGGTCGGCCTCGTCCTCCTGCGCCACGATCTTCACCGGGGCGTCGGGCTTGTGTTTCTTGAAGTCGAGGAAGGACAGGCTGTCGTTGATGGTGGCGTCGGCGCGGCCGCTGAGCAGAAGCTGGATCGACTGGTCGAAGCCGTCGGTGCCGACCAGCTCTGCGCCATTGGCCTCGGCGAGCTTGCCGAAATTGCTGGTCAGCGACTGCGCCGACTTCTTGCCCTTCAGGTCGGCGAAGGACTTTATCTCCTCATTGCCGGCGCCGACGATCAGCACCGCCTTGGAGGCGATATAGGGATCGGAAAAATCGTACTTCTGCTTGCGCTGCTCGGTGATGCCCACCTGGTTGATGACGGCGTCGTAGCGGTTGGCGTCGAGGCCGGCGATGAGGCCGTCCCACTTGCCCTCCAGGAACTCCGCCTTGACGCCGAGGCGCTTGGCGATGGCCTGGCCGATCTCGACGTCGAAGCCGACCAGCGCCCCGGAGGTGTCGTGATAGGTGAAGGGCGCGTAGGTGCCCTCCGTGCCGATCTTGATGACGCCGGCCGACTGGATCTGCGCCAGGTTCTCGCCGGCATGCGAGGGGGCCAGCGCCAGGAGTTGCAGGGCTCCGGCGACGAGCAGCGACTTGAGGAGTTTCATGATCAGGATCCTGCCTTTGGTTGGATCGGAAGCGAAGATAGCCGCTTATCCGGGATAAATGGGAAGGCCGTAAGAAATTTCATTCCCGTTTCTCCCGTCTTGAATGAACCATTTTCCTCAAGGAGCCTGATCTTGGCGCTCGCGTGCAATGAGCGCCCACCTTGCGGCCTGTCCGAAGGTCATCGGGCGGCTACAGCTTGACCTGCCTGCCGATTTATGGCGGAAGGGGCGGATTGAAAGGGATCTCGAGCATGAACCGCTTCGAGGGTCCGGGCGCAAGGGAAGCCGGGATCCGCTACCTCGATGGAGATTTCCAGGTCACCAGCCCCGGATCGTTCGTGCGCTGCGCGGTGACCGGCGAGCGGATCGCCCTGGACGAGCTGAAATACTGGAGCGTCGCGCGCCAGGAGCCCTATGTCGACGCCGCCTCCTCGCTGAAGCGCGAGCTCGACTCCGACCCGTCGCTGCGCACCCGTTCGCTCAGGTAGCGCGGGCGCTCCAGGCCCGAACCGCCGCCTCGACGATGGTTGTGGTCGCCTGTGCCGGCGTGAAGACCGCGTCGACCTCCAGAACCTCGATCCCGGCCCGGATTTCCTGAAGCGCGGCATCGCCGCCGAGGCGGGCCGCGTCCTTGGCGGTCGTCGCCAATGCCAGATCCTGTGCCCGCGCGGCCGAAACCAGTTCGCGCAGCTCGGCCTGCGTATAGAAATGATGGTCGGGGAACCGCCGCGCCACGGCGACGTCGGCGCCGGCCGCCCTCAGCGTATCGAAGAATTTGTCCGGATGGCCGATGCCGGCGAAGGCGAGCACCCGCCGTCCGGCGAAGCGGCCTGCATCGAGGGGCTCCAACGCCGCCGAAAACACCGGCTTGCCGGTGCGCGCGGCCGCCGCGACGATCTCGTCCGCACCGGGGCCTTCGCCCATGCTGAGCACGGCGTCGGCGTAGCGGAGTTGGTCGGCCATGGCGGCGCGCAGCGGCCCGGCGGGAAGGACGCGGCCGTTGCCGACGCCGTGCCGGGCATCGACCACCAGCAGGGCGTGATCGAACCTGATACGGGCGCTCTGGAACCCGTCGTCCATGACAATGAAATCGCATCCCCGCGCCACCAGCAGCCTTGCCGCCGCCGCGCGGTCCGGCGAGACGGCGACCGGCGCATGCGCGGCCAGCAGCAGCGGCTCGTCGCCCACGGCGCGCGCATCGTCGCGTCCCGGCTCGACGATCTGCGGCGCGGCGGCATTTCCGCCATGGCCGCGCGACAGAAATCCCGGCTTGAGCCCCATCGCCCTCGCTTGCCTTGCGAGCGCGATCGCCACCGGCGTCTTGCCGGAGCCGCCGACGGTGAGATTGCCGACGCACAGCACGGGCGCGCCGATCGTTTCGCGCGGGGCGTTGGCGAGGCGGCTGCCGGCAATGGCGCCGTAGATCGCAGCAGCAGGCGCCAGCGCTGCCGCCTCCCAGCCCGCCGGCCGCCACCAGAAGCCGGGCGCGTCGAAACCCACCTACGCCCCGTTCGGCTTTTCCAGCCGCGACTTCACCACCAGCGGATGGATGAACGGGTCGAGCGCCTTCAGCGTCCGCTCCAGCGCGCCGCGCATCTCCTCGACCGCCGCCGCGCCGGCGCTGATCATCTCGCGCCGGGCCGGCTCGTTGCTGAGCAGATAGTTCACGGCGCCGGCCAGCATATCCTTGTCGCGCACCAGCCGGGCGCCGCCGCCGTCGATCAGCCGCTGGTAGGAATCGCGGAAGTTCTGGACGTTGCGACCGGCGAGCACGGCGGTCTCGAGCATGGCCGGCTCCAGCGGGTTCTGCCCGCCCTCCGCAGCCAGCGAGCGCCCGACGAAGGCGATTTCGGTCAGGCGCAGGTAAAGCCCCATCTCGCCGATCGTGTCGCCCAGCAGGATGTCGGTGTCGTCCTTGATCTCGCCGCCACCTGTCCGGCGCACGACGTTGAGGCCCATCGCCGAGAGTTCGGAGTGGAGCGCGGATGCACGGTCCGGGTGGCGCGGCACGACGATGGTCAGCAGGCCGGGATGGCGGGCCTTCAGCGCCAGATGCACCTCGGCGGCATATTTTTCTTCGCCGTCATGGGTCGAAACCGCGGCCCAGGTCGGGCGCTTGCCGATCTGGCCCTTCAGCACCGCCAGTGCGCCGGCATCCGCGGCGGGCGGGCCGACGTCGACCTTCAGATTGCCCGAAACCGTGACGGGGCGCGCGCCGAGCGCCTGGAACCGCTCGCCGTCCAGGTCGGACTGAGCCACCACATGCGCCAGGTTCTCGAACAGCGCCTCGGCAAGATAGGGGCGCTTTTTCCAGGAGCGGAACGAACGGTCCGACAGCCGCCCGTTCACCAGCACCTGCGGCACCCGCCGGTCGCCGAGTTCGAGGATGGTCATCGGCCAGATCTCGGATTCGGCGATGATGACGAGGTCGGGCTCCCAATAGTCGAGGAAGCGGTCGACGGCGGGCTTGAGGTCGAGCGGCACGTATTGATGGATCACCGTCTCGCCGAACACCTCCTGCGCGAGATGCGCGGAGGTCACTGTCCCGGTGGTGAGCACGACATTGACGCCGTAGCCGAGGATGCGCTGCACCAGCGGCACGACCGCGTTGGTCTCGCCGACGCTCGCCGCATGCACCCAGATGATCGGACCGGGCGGGCGCGGCTTGCTGGCATGGCCGTAGCGCTCGCGCCGGCGGGCGCGGTCCTCCTTGCCGCGGCTGGCGCGCCAGGCGACATAGGTGCCGATCACTGGATAGATGATGGCGCCCCCCAGGCGGTAGGCTTGCAGCGTGGCGCGTGCCCAGCGTTCGCTCATGCGCGGCGGTCGACGATGCGGTAGACCCGCTCCGTCACCTCGTTCAGGGCGGCGGTGATCTCCTGCCGCTTGCGTTCCATCTCGGCATCGTCGGCGTCGGCCGGCACAGCGATCGGTTCGCCGACGATCATCGCGCAGCGGCCGAAGGGCAGATTGATGGTGGTCTTGTCCCAGGTCTTCTCCAGCACCTTGCGGCGGCTGGTGGTCATCGCTACGGGCACCACGGGGCGGCCGGAGAGCCGCGCCAGCGTCACGATGCCCATGCCGGCCTGGCGCGGCGTGCCGTGCGGGATATCGGCGATCATGCAGACGTTGCTGCCGGCTTCCAGCACCTTCTTGAGGGCGATCAGCGCCTGGGCGCCGCCACGGTCACGCTTCTTCTTGTCCTCCCGCCCGCCCGAGCCGCGCACCGCCTCGAAGCCGAATTTCTCGACCACCAGCGCGTTGAGTTCGGCATCGGCGCTGCGCGACACCATCGCCGACAGCGGCTTGCCGCGCGGATAGAGCACCGGCGCCATCAGATGCTGGCCGTGCCAGATCGCCAGGATCGAGGGCGTGATCTTCTCGTAGGACGTCGCGATGTCGCTCGATCCGGCGGCGTAACGGTTGGTCGAGCGCACGAGCCGCAACGCGCCGGCCAGCAGCGTCGCCAGCGTCGACTTGGCCACGGTCGATTGCGCAAGCGGCTGGCGGATGCGCCGCCACAACCCCTTGGCCCCGCCTACCTTGCGACGCTTCTTGGCCCCGGCGCGGATCGCCGACGGCGCCACTGGATTATCCGTCATCAGCTCTTGTCACCCGAGGCTCTGCCCTCCGGATCGAGCAGACGGTGCAGGTGCACCACGTAGTAGCGCATATGGGCGTTGTCGACGCTTGCTTGCGCCTTTCCCTTCCACGCCGTCAGCGCGGAGGCATAGTCGGGGAAGATGCCGACGATGTCGAGTTTGTCGAGATCGCGGAAATCGTTGGATTTCAGCGATTTCAGCTCGCCCCCGAAAACGAGGTGCAGAAGCTGCTTCTTGCCGTCTTCTTCAGCCATTGCAGGATCCTGAGTCGCGAAAACAAGCGCGCATTGGTCTAGTGGAATTTGGTCGTATTTGAAACCGGAGGTGCGAATTACCCGCTACCCGCCGGCAGGCGGGCCCACCTGCGAGGCGATCACTCCGGCCATCGCATCGAGCAGCTCGCCGCTGCCGGCAGCCAGCGCTCCATGCCTGACGATCTCGCCGGCAAACGGAGGATGCTTGCCGGTTTCGTCGAGCAGCCGCCCTCCTGCCTCGCTGAGGATCAGGTCGGCGGCGGCGAGGTCCCAGTCATGCGAATTCGGCTTGACGAAGGTGGCGTCCAGGCTGCCGTCGGCGATCATGGCGAGGCGATAGGCGAGCGAGGGGATGTAGCTTCGCCGCTCCAGCCGGTTGAGCCACTGCTCCGGCATTGTGTCCACCAGCGCCTTCGGGCCGCCGATCTCCAGCCTGTCGCCAGGCCGACGCACGCGGATGCGAGCCGCATTGCGCCAGGCGCCCTCGCCCGGCAGCGCCCAGTAGGTCTGCCTGCGCGCCGGGCATTCCAGCACGCCGGCCACCGAGCGCCCGCGCTCGACCACCGCCACGCTGACGCACCAGACGTCCCCGCCTTCGAGGAACGCCCGCGTTCCGTCGATCGGATCGACCACGAAGGTGCGCCGCGCGCTCAAGCGCGCCGCCGAGTCGGCGGTCTCTTCTGATAGCCAGCCATAGTCCGGTCGGGCCGCAAGCAGCGTCTCGCGCAGAAAACGGTCGACCGCGTAGTCGGCCTCGCTGACCGGCGAGCTGCCGGCCTTCATCCAGACTTCCGGCTTCTGCCGGAAGTAACGCATGGCGATCCGCCCGCCCTCGCGCGCGGCGTCGCGCAGCAGGTCGAGGTCGGCCCGCAGGCCTGTGTCTGCTTCTGGTGTCTCAACTGCCGGCAAGAGTCATGCCTTCGATGAGAAGCGTCGGCGCGGCGGTGCCGTAGTTGCGGTCGAGATCGCTGGCTGGCTCCATGCGCAGGAACATGTCCTTGAGGTTGGAGGCAATCGTCACTTCGGACACGGGATAGGTGAGCTCTCCGTTCTCGATCCAGAAGCCGGAGGCGCCGCGGCTGTATTCCCCGGTCACCATGTCGACGCCCTGGCCGAACACCTCGGTCACGTAGAAGCCGGTCTTCAGCGCGCGGATCAGCGCCTCGGGGGTCTCCTCGCCCGGTTCGATCGACAGGTTGGTGGAGGACGGCGACACCGAGGAGCCGCCGCGCGCGCCGCGCCCGTTGGTGGTCAGGCCAAGCTCGCGCGCCGCCGAAGTCGACAGGAACCAGTGGTTCAGCACACCTTTGTCGACCATCGTCAGCGTCGGTCCGTCCACGCCCTCGCCGTCGAAGGGCCGCGACGCCTGGCCGCGCCGGCGCGCCGGCTCGTCGATCACGGTGATCGCGCTTGAAGCCACCTGCTTGCCCATCATGTCGCGCAGAAAACTGGTCTTGCGCGCCACGGAGGCGCCGTTGATGGCGCCGGCCAGATGTCCGGCAATGCCGCGCGCAACGCGCGGATCGAACACGACGGTAACCTCGCCGGTCGCGGCCTTGCGCGGGTTCAACCGCCGCACCGCGCGGTCGCCGGCGCTGCGGCCGATCGCTTCCGGCGTGTCGAGATCGGAAAAATGCAGGCGCGACGAAAAATCGTAATCGCGCTCCATGCGCGTGCCTTCGCCGGCGATCACGCTGGCCGAACGCGAGAAGCGGGTGCCGACATACTGGCCCAGAAAGCCGTGCGACGTCGCCAGCACCAGTCCGCCGAGACCGGCGCTGGCGCCGCTGCCGCTGGAATTGGTGACGCCGGCCACCGCCAGCGCCGCTTCCTCGGCGGCGAGCGCGTCCTCCTTCAGCCGGTCGGCCGAGACGACGGTCTGGTCGTAAAGGTCGAGGTCGCGTACCGACTTCGCCAGAAGTGCGGCGTCGGCAAGCCCCTGATACGGGTCCTCCGGCGAAACCTTCGCCATTGCCACCGCTCGCTCGGCCAGAACTTTCGGATCGGAAGCCGCCGTCGCCGAAACGCTTGCGACGCGCCGGCCGACGAAAACCCGCAGCGAGACGTCGTCGCCTTCCGAGGCGTTCGTCGACTCGACCTTGCCGAGGCGCACCGACACGCTGGTCGAGCGGCCGCGCACCGCGACCGCGTCGGCCGCATCCGCTCCTGCCGCCTTTGCGGCCTCGACAAGGGCCGAGACTCGGTCGATCAGGCTGGCGGCTTCTAGGGTTGCGTCCATTCGGCTATCCGGCTCATGCGTTTTATGCTGCACCATCTATTGTTCCGCCCCGGCTTGTGCAATGGCTTGCGGCAGCACGCCGCCCCTGCCGGCGCGGCAGCCACGCCCTCGGAACGAATTCGATGACACCCTTTCACCTTGCTTTCCCTGTCCGCGACCTCGACGAGACGCGCGCCTTCTACGGCGACGTGCTCGGCTGCGCCATCGGACGCTCGTCCGAAACCTGGGTCGACTTCGACCTTTACGGCCACCAGATGTCGGCGCATTTGCGGCCGTCGCTCACGAAGGCCGATGCCGACGGCAAGGTCGACGGCAAACTCGTGCCGATCCCGCATTTCGGGGCGGTGCTGCTGATGGACGCCTGGCAGGCGCTGGCGGAACGGCTTGAGGCGGCGCCCGGCGTCGACTGGATCGAGCGGCCAATGATCCGCTTTGCCGGCGAACCGGGCGAGCAGGCGACGCTGTTCATCCGCGACCCTTCGGGCAACGCGCTCGAATTCAAGGGCTTTCGCTCGCTCGAACAGGTTTTCGCGCACTAAAGTCTAACAACCGTCGCGACGGCGCAGCGCCGAGACGAAAGCGGACAGGTCGATGCCGGCTCCCGTCGCAATATTCACCACCGGCTCGACGCTGCGGCACGTCATCGTCATGGCGGGAACCGGCTCGGTCGGCCTGATCTCCATCTTCATCGTCGACGCTCTCAACCTTTTCTACATCTCGATGCTCGGCATCGAGGAACTGGCGGCGGCGGTGGGTTTCGCCTCCACGCTGCTGTTCTTCACCATCTCCGTCGCGATCGGCTTCACCATCGCCTGCGGCGCGCTGGTGTCGCGCTGCCTCGGCCGGGGGAACCGCGAGGAAGCGGCGCGCATGGGTGGCGCCTCGCTCGTCTTCATGGCCGCAACCACGCTGCTGATGACGGTGCTCATCTGGCCGTTCCTGCGCGATCTCACCTGGCTGATGGGCGCGCGCGGCGAGACGCTGGAGCTTTCGACCCGCTTCCTGCAGATCGTCTTTCCGTCCACGCCAATCGTTGCGCTCGGCATGTGCACCACCGGCATCCTACGCGGCGCCGCGGACGCCCGGAGGGCCATGTATGTGACTCTGGGCAGCGGGCTGGCCGCCGCCGTTCTGGATCCCATCTTCATCTTCGCGCTCGGCCTCGGGCTCGACGGCGCGGCGATCTCGACGGTGCTGGCGCGTTTCGTCATGCTCGCCATCGGCCTCCACGGCGCCCATGTCGTCCACCGGCTGGTCCGCCTGCCGGACCGCACCCGGCTGATCGAGGCGGCGCGGCCGTTCTTCTCGATCGGCTTTCCAGCGGTGGTGACCCAGATCGCGACGCCGGTCGGCAACACCTTCGTCACCATCGAGATGGCGACTTTCGGCGACCAGGCGGTGGCGGGCTGGGCGATCATCGGGCGCATCCTGCCGGTCGCCTTCGGCGTCGTATTCGCGCTGTCCGGCGCGGTCGGCCCGATCCTCGGCCAGAACTTCGGAGCGCGCAAATACGACCGGCTGGTTTCGACCATGCGCGACAGCCTGATCGTCACCATCGTCTATGTCGCCGTAATGTGGGCGCTGCTGGCGATCTTCGCGGAACCGATCGCCAGCCTGTTCGGCGCGCATGGCCTGTCCCGCGACCTGGTCGTCTTCTTCTGCCGCTTTGCCGCCGGCAGCTTTCTGTTCACCGGCGCGATCTTCGTGGCAAGTGCGGCCTTCAACAATCTCGGCTATCCGACCTATTCGACCGTCTTCAACTGGGGCCGCTCGACGCTCGGCGTCATCCCCTTCGTCTGGGTCGGCGCCTCCCTCTACGGCGCGCACGGCGTCGTGGCCGGCTGGGGCCTCGGCGCTGTCGTCTTCGGCATCGCCTCGGTGGTCGTGTGTTTTCGCGTCATCCACAGGATCGGCGCCCAGGTACCCGATGAGGACGACGCGGCACGCGGTCTCGCGCCTCCTCCGGAAACCGGCGGCCGATAGATCCGGTAGACGGGAGACTTGCGAAGATCGTCGCAGGCACTTTTCCGACGATGGCAAAATTCTGCCAGACCACCGTCACGGTGTCAAGGATTATTTTCCTATTATCGGCGACCATCCGTCGACCGTCGAGACGAACGGCAAAAGCCGCGGGCGAAAGCCCGAACGGCGATTCTTGAGTCGTCAAACGGTGATTTCGAGGGGGTTGGAGAAGCCCAAAACGCCGAAATCAAACGGCGCATCCGTCAACTGATTGCTCTGGCTCGATTTTCCGGACTTCACGCGCCTTCTCGGCCGACGCATCAGGCCCGCCGCCTCTCGCGGTTGGCGATAGCCTCCTCGACCGCCCGCTTCAGTTCGTCCTTGATCGAAACCGTCTCGGCCAGCACCGACTCGATCTTCATGAAATCCAGCACACGGAACTGCGACACGGGCGGCCTGAGCAGGATATCCGGCTGCGCGTGCTCCAGCTTGCCGGCGATGATCGACTGCATC
This sequence comes from Mesorhizobium sp. LHD-90, assembly GCF_030929505.1. Taxonomy (GTDB): domain Bacteria; phylum Pseudomonadota; class Alphaproteobacteria; order Rhizobiales; family Rhizobiaceae; genus Kumtagia. The sequence goes on from NZ_JAVFVV010000008.1 coordinate 194,537, forward strand.
ATCAATTGCGTGGCGCCGAACATCATGTCGATCGAGGTGAGCCGTGTCCGCCCCCCCTCTTCCGGCGCGCCGACCACGTCGATGGCAATGACGATGTCCGCCGATCCCGTGACGAGGTCGAACGGCACCGGATTGTAGATGCCGCCATCGATGTAAAGCACGCCGTCGCGCCGCACTGGGCTGAACACGGCGGGAATCGCCGCCGAGGCGCCCAGCGCGGAAAACAGGTCGCCCTCCTCGAACACCGCCAGCCTGTGCCCGTAAAAATCCGTTCCCGTGACCTTCAGCGGGACCTTCAGTTCCTCGAAGCGGTCGGGAATGGCGTCCGGCAGGAAGGCTTTGAGAATGCGCTCGATGTTGAACTGGGTGACGCGGATGCCGCCCTGCAGCGCCTCGGCGAAGGTGCCGGGGCGAGCCTTCCACATGCGGCTCACCACCTCGGCGCGGCGGCTGAGGATCGAGCCTGCATAATGATGGATGTCGCGGCCGGACATGCCGGCCGCCATGCCAGCGCCCATGATGGCGCCGATGGAGGAGCCCGAGATCGCCACGGGCCGGATGCCCAGTTCGTCGAGCGCCTCGACGACGTGGATATGCGCGAGGCCGCGCGCTCCTCCCCCGCCGAAGGCGACCGCGAATGTCGGGCTCATCAGTTTCCGGCCTCTCCCTTGTCTTCAGCCGGGCCGACGATCAGCACTGCCGGCTCGACGCTGAGCAGTTTCTTCGCCACCGCCTTCGCCTGGTCGACCGTGACGGCATTGATGAAGTCGGCGCGGCGCTCGAAATAGTCGGCGCCCAGCCCGACATTCTGCAATTCGACCAGCGTCGAGGCAATGGAACTGGATGAATCGAGATTGTTGATGGCGTAGGCGCCGATCATGTATTTCTTGGCCGCCGCCAGTTCCTGCTCCGTCGGCCCGTTCTCGGCCATCTCTTTGACCACCTCGCGAATGATGCCGAGCGTTTCGCTGCCCTTGCCGGCGCGCGTCGATGTGCCGACGGTCAGCGCATTGGCGTGCTCGTAATTCACGATCGATGAATCGATTCCGTAGGTTAGGCCGCGTTTTTCACGCACTTCCTTGAACAGCCGCGAGGTGAAGGAGCCGCCGCCGAGGATGTGGTTCATCACCACCGCCGGGAAGAAATCCGCGTCCTTGCGGGCCACCCCCGGATAGGTGAGATGCAGCCCAGTCTGGGGCAGCGGATAGTCGTAGCGCACCACCTGGCCGAGCTTCGGCGCGATGTCGGCCACCGGCGTCAACGCCGGCTTTTCCGGCAGGCCGCCGAACAGCTTGTCGAGGTCGCGCTTCAGCGTTTCGGCGTCGATCGCGCCGACCACGGCGACGTGCAGTTGCTCGCGGGCTAACAGCGCCTTGTGGAAGGCGCGCAGGTCGTCCGCCGTGATGGTCTTCAGCGACTCCTCCGTGCCCTCGTCCGGTCGCGAATAGGGATGGTCGCCATAGATCGCCTTGAGCCAGCGGCGCGTCGCCTCGGTCTGCGGGTCCTTGGCCTGCGACTGGATGCCGGAAATGATCTGGTTGCGGATACGGTCGACCGGCGCCTGGTCGAAGCGCGGCTGGGTGATCGCCAGCCGCATAAGCTCCAGCGCCTCGTCCTTCTGGTCGGCCAGCATGCGCATGGCCCCGTAGATGTTGTCGCGGCTGGCGTTGAAGCGCATCTCAGCGCCGGCATCGTCCAGGCGCGTCTGGAAGGCGTCGCTGTCAAGGTCGCCGGCGCCCTCGTCGAACAGGCCGGTGATCAGGTTGGCCATGCCTTCCTTGCCTGGCGGGTCCTGCGTCTCGCCGCCTGCGAAGGAGAAGCGCAGCGAGACGATCGGCACCGAATAGTCCTCGACCAGCCAGGCTGTGATGCCGCCCGGCGATGTGACTTCCTGAATCTTTACGGCTGCTTGCGCTGGAAAGCTGACAATCAACAACAGCAGGCTGAGCGCCTTGGCTGCACTACCAATATGGGTCGCGGCGTGGTTTCGCATTATGCTTCCGAAGATCATGCTCGTTCCCGCCCGGATCAATTGGAGGTTTCCTGCGACGGCAGCAGATAGGCCGTCACGGACTGATGCGGCTTGAGATATTTGACGGCCACCGCCTTGACCTGGTCGGCGGTCACGGACTTGATCCGGTCCGGCCACGCCTGCACGTCCTTGACGGTGCTGCCGGTGGTCAGCGCCGAGCCGTACATGTTGGCTAGGCTGGACGGGCTGTCCTGGGCGAAGACCATGCTGCGCACCAGCCGGTTCTTGGCCTTCTCCAACTCATCCGCGCCGATGCCGTCGCGCTGGACGCGAGCGATTTCGGCATCCACCTCGTTCTCCAGCTTCTGCAGACCGTCGGAGCCGCGCGGCGAGCCGTAGACGGTGAAGCTGGTCTCATCGAGCGCGGTGCCGTCGTAATAGGCCCCGCTGCCGGCCGCGATGCCGTCCTTGACCACAAGCTGCTGGTAGAGCCGGCTGCGCGTGCCGCCGCCAAGTATCTCGGACAGCAGGTCGAGCGCCTCGGCCTCGCCCGGCTCGGCGGTGCGGTAGGATGGCGCCAGCCAGTATTTGGCGAAGCTCGGTATCGTGACGCGGGCGTCCACCATCGTCACCGTGCGGCCGGTGTTCTGCTCCGGCTCGGTCGGCCGGATGCGGGGCGGCAGGTCGGGACCGCGCGCCACCTTGCCATAGGTTTCCTCGGCCAGCTTGCGTACCTGGTCGGCCTCGACGTCGCCGGCCACCACCAGCACGGCGTTGTTCGGACGGTAATACTGGTTGTAGAAGGCGACCGCGTCGTCGCGGTTCAGCTTTTCCATCTCGTGCATCCAGCCGATCACCGGCACCCGGTAGGGGTGGTTCTGGTAGAGCGTCGCCTGCACCTCTTCCGACAGCAGCGATTCCGGATCGCCCTCGATGCGCGACCGGCGCTCCTCCAGCACCACGTCGCGCTCCGGCCCGATCACCGCGTCGGTGAGGATCAGGTTGCGCATGCGGTCGGCTTCCAGCGCCATCATCGTGCCCAGCGCGTCCGGCGGGATCGTCTCGTGATAGGTGGTGTAGTCGTAGGAGGTGAAGGCGTTCTCGCTGCCCCCGATGGCGGCAACCGCCGCGTCGAACTCGCCCGGCTTGTGGTTGGTCGTGCCTTTAAACATCAGGTGCTCGAAGAAATGCGCGATGCCGGATTTTCCGGGCGGCTCGTCAGCGCTGCCGACCTTGTACCAGACCATATGCGTGACGATCGGCGCGCGGTGATCCGGGATCACCACCACCTCCATGCCGTTGTCGAGCAGAAAATTCTCGACCGGCTCCCGCTTTCCCTTTGCATCCGCGAAAGCGGCGGCGGGGACCGACACGATCATCAGGCCGAGGAACGCGGCACGAAAAAACTGGCGGACCGTCTTGGCTTCGAGATTCATGCGGGCTCCTCGGCGGGGTTCGGTCCGGCCTTATATGGGCCGCCGACGCAAGGCGGAAAGTGAATTGTTCGTCATGTTGGGCGCAGAGCAGGGCCGAATTCAGGCGGATCGAGGCCGCGAACTCACGCGACCTGAAGGAACCGGATCACGGTTTCGCCGTAAGAACGCTCGTCGAGCAGCTCAAAACCTTCGACAGGTCCGAAGCCCGTGGAGGCCGCTTCCTCGACCAAGCACAGGGCGCGCGGCGCCAGCCAGCCGCCGGCGAGAGCCGACGCGAGCGCCTGCTCTCCCAAGCCCCTTGCATAAGGCGGATCGGCGAAGACCAGGCCGAAGGGCTGGATGTTGCCCGCCTCGCCCAGCCTCGTCGCGTCGCGCCGAAAAATCTTGGTGCGCCCGGTCAGGCCGAACGCCTCGACATTGGTGCGGATCAGGCCCCTGCCCTCCGCCGATTCCTCGATGAACATGCAGAAAGCGGCGCCGCGCGACAGCGCCTCGAGGCCCAGCGCGCCGGTGCCGGCGAACAGGTCGAGCACGCGCGCACCGGCAAGCCGCTCGCCGAAACGGTGGGCGACGACGTTGAACACCGACTCGCGCGCACGGTCGGTGGTCGGGCGGATATCCTGCGAGCGCGGCGTCGCCAGCGGCCGGCCGCGAAATTCTCCCCCGACGATGCGCATGCGCGACTACTCGTCGTCGCGCGGCTTGCGCGGCCGCACCGGTCGATCGCCCGGACCGCCTTTGCCGTCCCGGCCCTCGCCGCGTGGCTTGCCGAAGGGTTTTGCGCCGCCGGGCTTGCCGTAGGCCGGCTTGCGGCTTTTCTTGGCCTCCTCGGCTGCAGCTTTTTCGGCGGCCAGCCGCCCGGCGCCTTGCGGCCGCGACCCTGGAGCCATCCAGACATTCGCCTTGCGCTGCCCCGGCGGCTCGACCGGACGCTGCTCGCGCTCGCCGAATTTTTTCCCGCGCGGCGGACGATCCCCGGCGTCAGGTTTCGCGCCACGCTCGAAACGTCCGCCGCCGGTTCCGCGCCCTGGCTTGTCGCCGAATCCGCCTCGATCGGGCTTGGTCGACAACCTGCCCAGCGCGTCCTCGCGAATGCGGTCCTTGCTGCGTCCGCGCGCCTTGATCAGGCCGCCCTCGCCGACCGCGAGGGGCCGGGGCGTGCGGTGCGGCTCGGACTCCGGTCGCTCCTCGCGGGACTTCGGCTTGTTGGAGAACGGCTTTACGATATCGGCCTCGAAATTCGCACCGGATTCCTCGATCAGACGCTCGCCGAGCTGGTCGCGCAGCATCCTGCCCTTCAGCTCCTGAACATGGCCTTCCGGCAGTTCGCCGAGCTGGAACGGGCCGAAGGAAATGCGGATCAGCCGCGTCACGTCGAGACCGAGCGCGCCAAGAATGTTCTTGACCTCGCGGTTCTTTCCTTCGCGCAGGCCAATCGTCAGCCAGGCGTTGGTGCCCTGCTCGCGGTCGAGCGACGCCTCGATCGAGCCGTAGAACACGCCGTCGACCGCGATGCCGTCCTTCAGCGCCGCCAAGGCGCTTTCCTCGACCTTGCCATGAACGCGCGCCCGGTAGCGGCGCAGCCAGCCGGTCGCCGGCAGTTCCAGCGTGCGCGCCAGCCCGCCATCGTTGGTGAGCAGCAGCAGGCCCTCGGTGTTGATGTCGAGCCGCCCGACGGTGATCAGCCTGGGCAGATCGGCCGGCAGCACGTCGAACACCGTGCGGCGGCCTTCCGGATCGCGATTGGTGGTCACCACGCCGGCCGGCTTGTGGAAAAGGAAAAGCCTTGTACGCTCGATCGGCGGCAGCAGGTTGCCGTCGAGTTCGATCACGTCTTCGGCCGTCACATTGACCGCCGGGCTTGCCAGGACCTTGCCGTTGACCCGAACCCGACCCGCGGCGATCAGGTCCTCGGCGTCGCGCCGCGAGGCAATGCCGACCCGCGCCAGGCGCTTGGCGATGCGCTCGCCGCCCTCTTCCGCGGAGATCGGCGCGCGGGAAAACGGCTTGCGCTCGCCGGAAGGCCGCGAAGGCCCGGCGTCCCGTTTCTCAAACGGTTTTCGCGGCGAACGCTGTCCGTCGCCGTCCCTGTCGAAACGGCGCGGGCGGTCACCTTGTTCGCGCGGGCGGTCTTCACGCTCGAACCTGCGCACCGTACGATCCCCCTCCCCGGAGTCCGGGCGGCGCTTGGTGAAAGGCCTGTCTCCCGCATCGGAGCGCGACGGCCGCTCGGGGCGCGCCGCGGTATCGTCCCTGCGTGACAGCGAGCGTTCATGGCGGCCCGGCCGCGAGTCGCCATCGCCACGCGGCGTGAACGATCTTTCCTCGCGCTGCTTGAACGGCCTGTCCTCGCGGGGTGAAAAACTCTTGCCTTCCGGACGGGGTCGGTAGGGTTTTGCGGCGCGTTCGCCAGAGGCCTCACCACCGTCGTCGCGCGGTTTGAACGATCTGTCCTCGCGCGGCTTGAACGGCCTGCTCCCGTCGCGCGGCGCAAACGGTTTGTCACCGCGCGGCTTGAATGGCCGGCCCTCTCCGCGAGGCTCGTCGCTGCGGCGGAACGACTTCGCCGGACGCTCCCCCGCATCGTCGCCTTCGCGACGGCGGAACGGCTTTTCGCGAGCTTGGCGCTCGCCCGAGGCCGTATCACCGGAGAACCGAGCTTTCGCGGCCGGCCGATCGCCGTCGCGGAACGGCTTGCCGCCCTTGGCCGCGAAACCGCCACTTTTGCCGCCGAATTTCTTCTCTCCGAACGTCTTCTTTCCGCCGAATCCAGGCTTGTCGCCCTTGGCGCGAAATCCCGGCTTGCCGCCTTTCGGGCCAGTTCCGCCGGTGCGGTTGCCGGTTTTGCGGTCGCCGGGCGCGCGCGCGCTCCTGCCGGAAGGTTTTTTCGGTTCGTCGTCCATGGGCCTTTGCCTTTCAGGGCGCGGTGTAGCAGTAACGTTCCGGACGCGCGAGGGAAATGTCTGCATGGTTCCCCCCTTGAAACGCCCGGATTTCATGAGTTTGGCGCTTGCCGAAGCCGAGGCCGCGGCGGCGCGTGGAGAGGTGCCGGTCGGCGCCGTGCTCGTGCGCGGCGACGAGATGCTTGCCTGCGTCGGCAATCGCACCCGCGAGCTGAAAGACGCGACAGCGCATGCCGAGATGCTGGCTATCCGCGAGGCGTCCGGAAAACTCGACGCCGAGCGGCTGACCGACTGCGATCTCTATGTCACGCTGGAACCCTGCGCCATGTGCGCGGCGGCGATCTCATTCGCGCGGATCCGGCGCCTCTATTTCGGCGCCGTCGACGAGAAAGGCGGCGCCGTCGTCAGCGGGCCGCGTTTCTACGCCTCACCGACCTGCCACCACACGCCCGAAGTCTATCCAGGCATTGGCGAACGCCCCGCTGCGGAAATGCTGAAACGCTTTTTCCGGAACCGCCGCGATCCGTAGGAATTCTTGGGGACCGCGGTCTCGTCCCGCTTACCAGGGCAGGACGTCGGCCCAGCTCTTGTCGCTCTTCTTGCGCGCCTCGGCCTTCAGGCGACGCTCTTTCCTGAGCTCGTCCTCGCCGAGTTCGCCAACCGGCGCACCGGTCGCCGCCTGCCGGTAGTCGAGCGGCGGCTCGCTGAGGAATTTGCGGACTTCCGGATTGCCCTGGCGCTGTTCGGCCAGCTTCTTGCGGAACGCCTCACTCTGGGCGTTCGTCGCCACCAGGCCGACCGGCTGCACGCCGGTCTCCAGGTGGCGTGTGTTCATGACCGGGTTCTTTTCGGCTTTCGCCGCGGTCGCTCTCGCCAGATCGGGCTCGATGCTCGGGCTCCAGTTCGGATCGTCGCGGTTCGCGTCGGCATCGGCACGCAGCCGCGCCCGCTTTTCTTCCGGCGATTCCACCCAGGCGGGATTGTCGGCCGAGGCGACGCTTTCCTGCGGCGCCGGCAGCGCTGCGGCGGAACCCTTGACGGGCTTCACCAACTCGGGGCGCGGCTTGTAGTCGATCGGCGGACGTTCCTTGGGGGCGAGCGCCAGGATGTTGCTGACGTCGCCAAGGAGCTGCTCGCTCGATGTCTTGTCGGTGCCGTAGGTCGGCGAACTCATGCAGCCCGAGAGCGCAACGCCCACAACCGCCAGACCGGCAGCCATCGCTATGCCGGAACGGCGGTTTCCCGTCATGCCAAGAAGTGTCACGCGATAAGCCTCTTAAAGTCGCCCCGAATCCCCTTGTATGCGGATTGGCGGGCAAATCCGGCGATAGTTTGTCGCCGGATTGGTTAATTCTCTACCGTATGCGTTCACGCATAACAACGCATACGGCGATTTTCACGGCAATCTGCCCAGCTTTTGCAGTTCGCGCAGCGCCGCGGCGTCGCGCGCCGACACATCCGGGAACGCCGGATCGGAGCCGACATCGTCGGTATAGCGCCAGGAGCGCGCGCATTTCGTGCCCGACGCGAGTCGCGGCACGACCGCCACGCCGGCCACGTCGTCCAGCCGGAAGGCGTCCGCCGGCGCCTCGCCATCCGTGACGGCGATGGCGCTGGTAATCGCCACTTCCGCCATGTCGGCGTCGCTCACCGCGGCAAACAGGTCGGGATCCGCCACGAACACCTGAGGTGCCGCCTCCAGCGACGAGCCGATCACCTTCTTCGCCCGCTCGATCTCGAGCGCCGCCGTGACCACGCCGCGCACCTTCCGCACTTTTCGCCACTTTTCCGCCAGCGCGTCGTCGCGCCAGTCGGCAGGCACGTCTGGGAACTGCTCCAGATGGATCGAGCGCCGGTCCGGATAACGCTCCAGCCACGCCTCTTCCGTGGTGAAGGGCAGCATCGGCGCCAGCCACGTCGCCAGATGGTCGAACAGATGCCGTACCACCTGCACCGCTGCCAGCCGCCGCTTGCTCGACGGCGCGTCGCAGTAGAGCGCGTCCTTGCGGATATCGAAGTAAAACGCCGACAGATCGACCACCATGAAGTCCAGCAGCGATTTTGTGATGCGCTTGAAGTCGAAGGCGTCGTAGCCGCCGCGCACCACCTCGTCGAGCTCGGAGAGCCGGTGCAGCATCAGCCGCTCCAGCTCCGGCATCTCGGCCAGAGCCACATCCCTACCGTCGTCATGCGCCAGCGTGCCCAGCATCCAGCGGATGGTGTTGCGCAGTTTCCTGTAGGCATCGATGTTGGTCTGCAGCACGTTCTTGCCGAGCCGCTGGTCTTCCCAGTAGTCGGTGGTCATCACCCAGAGCCGCAGGATGTCGGCGCCGGATTGCTTCATCACGTCCTGCGGCACGACCGTATTGCCGAGCGACTTCGACATTTTCCGGCCTTCCTCATCCATGGTGAAACCATGGGTGACGACCGTGTCGTAAGGCGCCCTGCCCCGCGTCCCGCAGCTTTCGAGCAGCGAAGAGTGGAACCAGCCGCGATGCTGGTCCGAGCCTTCCAGATAGACGTCCGCCGGCCATTTCAGATCCGGCCGGTCCTCCAGCGTGAAGGTGTGGGTCGAGCCCGAATCAAACCAGACATCGAGGATGTCCTTGACCATCGTCCACGGTTCGTTGGCTTTCGGCCCGAGAAAGCGCTCTCGTGCTCCGTCCGCGAACCAGGCGTCGGCGCCTTCGGCCTCAAAGGCTTCGAGGATGCGCTGGTTGACCGCGTCGTCCTTCAGCACGTTGCCGTCTTCGTCGGCGAAGACGCAGATCGGCACGCCCCAGGCGCGCTGACGCGACAGAACCCAGTCGGGCCGTTCGGCGATCATCGCGCGCAGCCGCGTCTGGCCCGCCGCCGGCACAAAGCGCGTGGCGTCGATGGCGGCCAGGGCGCGGGAGCGGAGGGTGTCGGGCTTACCCTCCCCTTGAGGGGGAGGGTCGGCGCGAAGCGCCGGGGTGGGGTGAGAGCCAGTTACACCCCCACCCGCGCCGCTTCGCGTCGCGACCTCCCCCCTCGAGGGGGAGGTAAACCCACCCAGTTCCTTGTCCATATAGACGAACCACTGCGGCGTGTTGCGGAAGATCACCGGCTTCTTCGAGCGCCAGCTATGCGGGTACTGGTGCTTCAGCCGCCCGCGCGCGAACAGCATGTTGCGCTCGATCAGCGCGTCAATGACTGCCTTGTTGGCGTCGCCCTTCTTGCCGGAATCGTCGATGACGCGCGCCGCCCCGCCGGGACGGTCCGGGCCGAAGCCCGGCGCATCCTTGGTGAAGAAGCCGGCATCGTCGACCGTGAAGGGGATCGCGGTGTCGATGCCGCGCGCGGTCAGGTCTTTTCCGGCCGACATCCAGGCGTCGAAGTCTTCGCGACCGTGGCCGGGCGCGGTGTGGACGAAGCCCGTACCGGCATCCTCGGTGACGTGGCTACCGGCAAGCGTGGGGACGGCGAACTCATAGCCCCCGGCGAGACCCTTGAGCGGATGCGCAAGCGTCAGGGAGTCGAGCATCGCGCCCTCCACCTCGGAGATGCGCCTCAGCGTCAGCTTAGCCTTCTCGGCGCATTCCTGAGCGAGCCGGCTTGCGATTATCAGCTTCTCGCCGGGCCTCGGACCGAAATCATTCTCCGCCGTCTCAACCTCATAGAGGTTGTACAGCACATTCATGCGGGCAAACGCCACCGCGCGGTTACCCGGGATCGTCCAAGGCGTAGTGGTCCAGATCAGCACACTGGAATCGAGCAACTGCGGGACGAGCGCAAGCATGTCGTTTGTCAAGCCTTCGGCCTGCTCTGAGTAGGCGCCCTGTCCAACCTTGAAATGGTTTTCAAGCTCTTTGGTTTTGAGGTCCCTTAGCCCAAGAAATTTCTCTTGATCGAAGGCGACCACCGGAAACTTCACCCAGACCGTATCGCTCTCGTAATCGGCATACTCGACCTCGGCCTCGGCCAGCGCGGTGCGCTCGACCACGCTCCACATCACCGGTTTCGAGCCGCGATAGAGCTGGCCGCTCAGGGCGAACTTCAAAAGCTCACCGGCGATGCGCGACTCCGCGTGGAAATTCATCGTCGTGTAGGGGTTCTTGAAGTCGCCGATCACGCCGAGCCGCTGGAACTCGGCGCCCTGCACGGTGATCCATTTTTCCGCATAGGCGCGACATTCCTGCCGGAAGGCGACCATGGCGGCGGGATCGGACAAGTCTGGCTTGGCCTTGCCCTTGGAGCGATAGTTCTCCTCCTCGATCTTCCACTCGATCGGCAGGCCGTGGCAGTCCCAGCCCGGCACGTAGTTGGAATCGTAGCCGCGCATCTGGAACGAGCGGGTGATCACGTCCTTCAGGATCTTGTTGAGCGCATGGCCGATATGGATGTTGCCGTTGGCATAGGGCGGGCCGTCATGCAGCACATATTTCGGCCGGCCGGCCGCGTCCTCGCGCAAGCGGGCATAAAGGTCCATCTCCTGCCAGCGCGCCACGATCTGCGGCTCCTTCTCCGGCAGGCCGGCGCGCATCGGAAAATCCGTCTGCGGCAGGTAGAGCGTCTTTGAATAGTCAAGTTTTTCGGTTGCGTCGGTCATCGTCTTGCCATTGTGGACTGCCCGGCCGGAAAGCCAGGGCGTTCAACTATCATGAACTGGGAAAAGCGCGAGTGCGCTCTGGGCAAAAATCTCCCGGGGCTTCCGGCGGCTCAGGCCGCCCGGAAGGCCGGGCACATAATTCGTATCGTGGTCGCAAAAAGTGCGCTCATGGTCGCCTCTTTAGCCGAGCGCGGCGCCAAGATAAAGGGCCGAGGCGCCCGGCCTGAATGACTGGCGGGTTTCCCAAGAGAAGCAACAGCCGACTTGAGTACGGGCCGACCTGTTCGAAACGCCTGCGATCGCACAACCGGGCGACAAGCTTTGGCTTCGATGAGTGCTGTCGAAAACGAACGAAACGAGGCCGACACAAGCTGCGTTCCCGGCGACGCGCCTTTGTTACAAAATCCACATATAATGATCTTCCTTCCACAATCGCAAGTCGACGCCAGATCACGGAGCGAGGTCGGACATGAGCGGGGACAGGACTCTTTCGGCGGCGGAAGGCAACAAGATCAGGCTGAGGCTGAACGAACTCGGCCTGTCGCTCGACGGGATGCGCTGGTGGATCACCGGCTATTCGCGCCACTATTACGGCTTCGAGTTCCATTGCGACCAATACGAGCGCCTGCTGACGAAGGCCGAACACAACACCCGGTTCCGCAAGCACAACGTCACGCTGCCCGACGCCGATCCGTGGCGCGATGCCGGGATCGACGCGTTCGGCTACAGCCAGACCCATAGCTACAACTATCTTCACCTCGACATCTCGACCAACAAGCTTGGGCTGTGCCGAGTCTACATCGCTCCCAGCAACTGGGGTCGCATGGGCGACCCGCAGGCCGGCCCGCCGAAATATCTGAGCAGCGACGTCTACCAGGCCATCGCGAAGCGCATGTCGGTGCTCGGGATCAAGCTGGAGGAATTCATCGACGGCGAGCCCGCGATCGGCGGCACGACGCTCGACGGGATCAACTTCAATCCGCGCAACTACAAGAAGTTCGCGCAGGCCGTCCGGGACGCCCAGAAGGCCAATGGAAAAAGTTTCATCGAGGGCAAGAAGCACGGCACGCCCGATGTGATCGACCTGTCCTTCCTCGCCACCAGCGGAACCGGGTTCCGTGAAATCCAATGGACCGACGGGCAATCGGCGACGCTCGACTTCAGCGCCTTGCATCTTGCCTTGTCGCCGGTCCGCTGCAACGTCCACATCGACGAGTTCGGGGTCGTCATCGGCGGACCGGACGGCATATCGCTGTCACCGAACGCCCTGCACCACATCGCCAACGAACTGATCCTGAAGACCATCATAAAGGAGTTCCTCTACGATAAGATCAAACTGCCCAAGTGGTTCATCGACCACCTGTTCGTCGAACTCCCGAACACGTCAGGCGGCTTCAATCGGGTCGGCTGGGGATTCGAGTTCCACCCCTGGAAATCGGTGCGGATAACGGCCGGGCACTCCTGCACGCTCAACGACGGGGTCGACTGCAAGAAGACCTTTACGTTCAGCAAGTCGTTCTGAAACGGTCGCACAGTTGAGGCCGGCCGCACGTCCGGAAGATCAAGGCACCGTGAAATCGAACCGGTAGGTGGTCGACAGGCCGACCATGAACTGGTCGACCGAACCGCGCTCCTTCACCAGCGAGGAGTCCGCAGCGGGCCCGAGCAGGCGTGCATATTCGCCGAACAGGCTGGCGGTGACCTTCTCGGTCGCCTTCCAGGTGATGGCGCCGCCGACGCCCGCCGATTTCAGCCCGCCGCCGGGATCGTATTCGGCCAGGCCGGACGCCGCGCTCTCCCCGGCGTCGACGCCATAATAGGTCTCGAAATAGTCGGCAGAGGCGAAGGAGAGCCTCGGCCCGCCCGAAACCCGGATCGCCTCGGTGACATCCTTGAAGGCGTCGACCGCGATGTCACCGGCCATGCCCTGATGCGCAAACACACCCTGCCGCAACTCGCCACGCACGCGCAGCCAGTCGGTTGGGTAGAACTCCGCAAAGGCGCCGAGTTCGGCGCCCCATTTCACGTCGCTGAGCCCGTCGAGTTCATCGGAATCATCGGAATCGCGGGGAAACACGATCTTGCCGACCGCACCTGCCCTGAAGGCGCCGGTATCCATGAAGGAGAGCGATATGTTGTCGTTGCGCGAGGTGAAGCGCGCCTCTGGCCCCGCCTTGCCGAGGGAAATCATCGGCGTGGCGCGAAAAACCATGTCGCTGGCGCCCTCGAACTCCGGCGCGGCAAAGCCCGCCGCGCCGACCGTCAGATACCAGTCGCCATGCACCCAGTCGAAGAAGCCGGATTTTTCCTCGGCTCCCGCCGGGGCGACGCCAAGAGCCGCCGCGGCCGCGAGCCCGAGAGCGACGATTCTTTTCGACATGGGAGATTCCGTCTCAGAAGGCAGTCTGAAGCGGTTTTCGGCCATGAGGGTAAAGTTTGACTTAAATGATGTGGATCGGCGTTTTGATCCTCAGCTCAGATTGAGCAAGGTGACGGAGGCGAGCGCCAGGCCTATGCCCACATATTGCAGGCTGGAGAGTTGTTCCTCGAACACCAGCACGCCGACCGCAACTGCCCCGATCACGATCAGCGTATTCACCAGGGCGCCGGCGACGGCGAGATCCATCCGCCTGTTTATGAAGGCAAAGACGAAATACGACAGCGGCGACAGAACTATGAAAGCAACCAGGCTTCTGGCGTTTCCAGTCTTTCCCCAATGCGCACTCAGACTGTCGCACAAGATGAACAGACCGGCGCAGGCCAGCATCAACGCCCATACAATGGCGATGTTCCTCATCCGTGGAGTAGACCACCTCATCGTACCCGGCACAAGCCGGCTTCAGCGCCGATATTCTTAACTTTATCGACCGGACGCTAGGCGACCATCGCGGTTTGTCTGTCGGCCGCCGCCTTTGCGCGGTTTTCGGCAGAATTCTCTTTAATTTTGAACGGCATCGTTTGCGCTTCTGGTGCTGGACGCCCGCGGCACGCAGGGTTAGCTTGGGCTTGGCGATATGCCGCAGCATCTTTTTCAAGGAGAGGGCGACAATGACTGTATCCGAGGGAGTTCAGGGCCCGCTGAACGAAGCCAACCGGGAAACGCGAACAAAATGGGGGTGGTTCGTCGTACTGGGCGTGCTGCTTCTCGTGCTTGGCGTGATCGCCGCCGGCAACCTTCTCCTCGCCACCGCCGCGTCGGTCTTCTTCGTCGGCTGGATGATGATCGCGGGCGGCGTCATCGAGATCATACACGCATTCGGTGTCAAGAGCTGGGGCAGCTTCTTCTGGTGGCTGATCAGCGGCCTGCTCTACATCGTCGCCGGCTATCTGGCCTTCACCAATCCCTTGCTTGCTTCGGCGATCCTGACCCTGTTTCTGGCCATCGCGCTGGTGGTGTCCGGCCTGCTTCGCATCTGGGTCGGGTTCACCGGCAAGTCGCTGTCCGGCTGGGGCTGGATCGTCGCCTCGGGCGTCATCACGACGCTCGCCGGCGTAATCATCTGGAGCGGCTGGCCGGTCAACAGCCTTTGGGTCCTGGGCATCTTCCTGGCGGTCGACCTGATCATCCAGGGCGTCAGTTTCATCGCCTTCGGTTTCGGCCTGCGGAAATAGGTGTCAGAAGGCGAGCCTCTGGTCCAGTTCGGACAGCGGGCGGACGTCGGAAAGCAGCGCGCGCGCTTCCTCCTTGTCGCGCTGCATTTGCGCCAGCAGAGCGTCCAGCCCGTCGAATTTCTCCTCGCCGCGCAGAAAGCCGAAGAAAGAGACGTCGCAGATCTCGTGATAGAGATCGCCGGCGAAATCGAAGACGTAGGTCTCCAGCAGCGGCTCGCCTTCGCTCTCGACTGTCGGCCGCCGGCCGAAGCTGGCGACGCCGTCATGCAGGTCGCCATTCGGCCGCCGCAGCCGCACCGCATAGATGCCGTGCCTGAGCACTGCGTCCTCGGGCATAATCATGTTGGCGGTCGGAAAGCCCAGCGTCCGGCCAAGCTTCTTGCCGTGCACGACCTCGCCTTCCACCGTGAAGCGGTAGCCGAGCAGACCCGCCGCCTGCGACACGTCGCCGGCTTCGAGCAGCGCCCTGATGCGGCTCGACGACACCGCCTCGCCGCCCTCGTCGCAAAAGGCCTCGACCTGGGTGACGCCGAAGCCGCGGTCCTTGCCCGCCGCCACGAGGAAGGCCGGATCGCCCTGCCGGTTCTTGCCGAAATGGAAATCGAAACCGGTCACGACATGGCTGACGCCAAGCTGCCCCAACAGTACGCCATCGATGAAGTCGTCCGCCGACTGGCCGGCGAAATCGCGCGTGAACGGCTGCTCCACCAGGGCATCGAAGCCAAGCAGCCGCACCAGCCGCGCCTTCACCGGCGCCGGCGTGATGCGCGGCAGCCGAATGTCGGGGCGGAAGACGGCGCGCGGATGCGGCTCGAAGGTCAGCACCAGCGCCGGCACACCGCGCGCCCGCGCCTCGACCAGCGCCCGCTCCAGCACGGCCTGGTGGCCGCGATGCACGCCGTCGAAATTGCCGATCGCCACCACGCCGCCGCGCAGGCGCTGCGGCAGTCGCCCGGACCCGGTGAGCCGTTCGAAGCCGCCAGTCGTCATGATGCGCCGCCCAGCCCTATCTCAGGCGCGTGATCACGGCGACCGGAAGCCGGCCGTGATGGTTGAGGAATCCCATCAACTTCTCGCGGTCCGGATCGTCGATGTCGCCATAGTCCCTGGCGTGGATGCCGCCCGAGACATAGAGCACGTCGAGGCCATAGTCCTCCGCGCCCTTCACGTCGGTCAGCACACCGTCGCCGATGGCCAGCACCTCGCTCTTCGACAGGTCGCGGCCGAGTACCTCGCCGGCCGCATGCATGGCTGCGTCATAGATCGGCTTGTGCGGCTTGCCGGCAATCTGCGTGCGCCCGCCGAGTTGCCCGTAGGCCCGCGCCAGCGCGCCGGCGCAATAGATCGTGCGCTCACCGCGCTCGACCATGATATCCGGGTTGGCGCAGATGAAGGGCAGGTCGCGGGCGCGCATGCGCCGCAGCATCTCGGCATAGTCGTCGGGCGTTTCCGTATCGTCGTCGAACAGCCCCGTGCAGACCACCGCGGACGCCTCGAACTCCTCGACGATCTCGACGTCGAGCCCCTCGTAGAGGGTAAGATCGCGTTCGGGTCCGAGATGAAAGATCTTTCGCGGCCCGTTGGCGACGAGTTCCCGCGTCACGTCGCCCGAGGTGACGACGCGGTCCCAGCCTGTCACGCCGAGCGCCCTGAGTTGCGCGACGATCGGCGCGGCCGGCCGGGGCGCATTGGTAACCAGGACGACCGCCTGTCCCCTTTCCTGCGCGAGCGTCAGCGCGGAAACGGCGTTGTGGAAGCTGTGCACGCCGTTATGCAGCACGCCCCAGACGTCGCAGAAGATGGCTGGATAGCCAGACAGCTCATCCAGCGATCGAACGAATTTTACCAAGGCCGCACCGCATGCTGTTGATTCACCGCCGTGGCGCCAGCCCTCCGGGCCGGCATTCGGCGGCATCCCGATTAACCGAGAGTTTTCACCCTGTCACCAGCTTTGACTTGGAGGCCATCTCGAAATCCGTCAGAGCGAGCGAAAATGCGGATCTCGAGAGCCGGGGCGCGTGCGCGCAGATACTTGCGCGCCGGAAGCGCAGACCTTCCCGTTTGCAGCCCGCCCTTCCGCCGAGCCGCCACGGTCCGCCTTTTCCCGCCCCCGTCTGGTCACGCCGGAGAATTCCGTTTAGAGGAAGCGCCCGACAGCGCAGTGGCTGCCGGCACGGTCCGCCGCAAGACACCGAATGCGGCCAGCAATGTTTGCTCCGTTTGCCTGTCCGCGTGGAGAATCTGTCGCCCTGATCGGAAGCCGGCGCAAAAACCGGCCGAAAATCCGCTCCGACCCGCATCGCGGACTTCTTGACAGAGCAAAAGCGAGCGCCTATCTCCGCGCCACGTTAGCACTCCTTCAGAGCGAGTGCTAACCGCAGTCCGGCCACGCCGGACGGAGGAGCCCTTTCAACGTCCGCATTCAAGGATAGTCAACATGGCAAAGTCGAAGTTCCGCCCGCTTCACGACCGCGTGGTCGTCAAGCGCGTCGATTCCGAAGAGAAGACCAAAGGCGGCATCATCATCCCGGACACCGCCAAGGAGAAGCCGCAGGAAGGCGAGATCATCGCCGTCGGCTCCGGCGCCCGCGACGAGAGCGGCAAGCTGGTTCCGCTGGACGTCAAGGCCGGCGACCGCGTGCTGTTCGGCAAGTGGTCGGGCACCGAGGTGAAGCTCAATGGCGAAGACCTTCTGATCATGAAGGAATCCGACATCATGGGCATCATCGGCTGATCGTCGGCCTCATCCGCACCATCCATCCAATATAGCCGCAAGGCACAAGGAGCTAAGACATGGCTGCCAAAGACGTAAAATTTTCCCGCGACGCCCGTGAGCGCATGCTGCACGGCGTCAACATTCTCGCCGATGCCGTGAAGGTCACGCTCGGTCCCAAGGGCCGCAACGTCGTCATCGACAAGTCATTCGGCGCGCCGCGCATCACCAAGGACGGCGTCACCGTCGCCAAGGAAATCGAGCTTGCTGACAAGTTCGAGAACATGGGCGCCCAGATGGTCCGTGAGGTCGCCTCAAAGACCAACGACATCGCCGGCGACGGCACCACCACCGCCACCGTTCTCGCCCAGTCGATCGTCCAGGAAGGCCACAAGGCGGTTGCCGCCGGCATGAACCCGATGGACCTGAAGCGCGGCATCGACCTCGCCGTGACCGAAGTCGTCGGTCTGCTCGGCAAGGCCGCCAAGAAGATCAAGACCTCGGAAGAGGTCGCGCAGGTCGGCACCATCTCCGCCAACGGCGACGAGTCGGTCGGCAAGATGATCGCCGAAGCCATGCAGAAAGTCGGCAACGAGGGTGTCATCACCGTCGAGGAAGCCAAGACCGCCGAGACCGAGCTGGAAGTCGTCGAAGGCATGCAGTTCGACCGCGGCTACCTCAGCCCCTACTTCGTCACCAACCCGGACAAGATGGTCGCCGAGCTCGAAGACGCCTACATCCTGCTCCACGAGAAGAAGCTCTCCAACCTGCAGGCCATGCTGCCGGTCCTGGAAGCCGTCGTGCAGACCTCCAAGCCGCTGCTCATCATCTCGGAAGACGTCGAGGGCGAGGCTCTTGCCACGCTGGTCGTCAACAAGCTGCGCGGCGGCCTGAAGATCGCCGCCGTAAAGGCTCCGGGCTTCGGTGACCGCCGCAAGGCCATGCTGGAAGACATCGCCATCCTGACGGGCGGCCAGGTCATCTCCGAAGACCTCGGCATCAAGCTCGAGAATGTCGGCCTCAACATGCTCGGCCGCGCCAAGAAGGTGTCGATCTCCAAGGAGAACACCACCATCGTCGACGGCGCCGGCAAGAAGGCCGAGATCCAGGGCCGCGTCGCCCAGATCAAGCAGCAGATCGAGGAGACCACCTCGGACTACGACAAGGAGAAGCTGCAGGAGCGTCTGGCGAAGCTGGCCGGCGGCGTTGCCGTCATCCGCGTTGGCGGTGCGACCGAAGTGGAAGTCAAGGAGAAGAAGGACCGCGTTGACGACGCGCTGAACGCCACCCGCGCTGCGGTGGAAGAAGGCATCGTTGCCGGCGGCGGCGTCGCCCTGCTGCGCGCCTCGGCCAACCTCAAGGCCACCGGCGTCAACTCCGACCAGACCGCCGGCATCGCCATCGTGCGCCGCGCGCTGCAGTCCCCGGCCCGCCAGATCGCCGCCAACGCCGGAGCGGAAGCTTCGATCGTCGCCGGCAAGATCCTGGAGAACAAGGGCGCGACCTACGGCTACAACGCCCAGACCGGCGAGTATGGCGACATGATCGCCATGGGCATCGTCGACCCGGTCAAGGTGGTGCGCACCGCTCTCCAGGACGCCGCGTCGGTCGCCGGCCTGCTGGTCACCACCGAGGCCATGATCGCCGAGGCTCCGAAGAAGGACTCGGGCGCGCCGGCAATGCCGGGCGGCGGCATGGGCGGCATGGGCGGCATGGATTTCTAAGTCCTGCCAACCAAGGCTTCACGAATGCGGAAGGGCGGCAGCGATGCCGCCCTTTTCGTTGATCTTAAGCATGTCCCTTAGCGCCGCCGAAACTTCCCCGCGACAAGGTTTTCGACATGGAGCGCGTTGGCGAAGTTATTGTCGGCATAGTCGTCATGGCGATCGCCTGCGGGCTAGGCGCCTCTGGCGGTGCTACAATCACCGTTTTGACAATGGGGTTTCTGGGCGGCGTTGGCATGTTTGTCAGCATCGTCTCACTCCTAGCTGTCGCATTGGTTCTCGTCGCGGTCGGGACTGGGAATGGCAAGCTCGGCTATGCCTGGGCGCCAGTCGTGTTCTTCGGCGGATGGGCACTGATATCCGTTGCCATGCGAGCAAATCTGAGCTTCGAGGCAGAAAACATAACGCCTCCCGAAATCGCTCCGGCTTTGGCTCAGGTCCGTACCCTGGTTGTCGATGCCCACCCCTCGCTGCCTAGAACCTTCGTCACTGAGGGCGCAGTCGAGCGATTGGTCGAAATCACCTATCAAAACAACGACCGTACCAAGGCGATCAAGACGATTCGCCAAACCATGCTTGCGGAGGGCGCCGATTGCACAGCGGAGGACAACGCTCAGTCGTCAGTTCTCCATCGGATAGGGCGCATTGACGAGTGCCTCAAAACCATTGATCTGGCGACACTGCCGGATGGCCTGCATATCCTCAGGCAACCGTTTGGTCGCGATAGCAGATATGCCCAGGAATTGACCGCGGTCATCGTGGCCGCCAATCAGAACACCCCGGCGCTTACGTGGAAGCGCGCCTACGCGCGTGTGCCTGCCTATTTTCCCTTTTTTCGCATGAGCATGGGGCCGTTCGACAAAGCTCCGACGATTTGGGAGACGCGTGCAGGACCGTTTGAGATGGTTGCCTATGGAGCACTTGATCTGAAGACCGAAGTGATGGCGGCGGCGATCTATGGCTTCGATCCAACCAAGCCGCCGCGCGCCCTCAGCTTATCGAACGCTGAGCTTTCCCACCAAGCGGCCATGTTGGCCGAACGTGGAGATCAGGGGGGACTCGCCGACGGATGGGCTTTGACTTCTAGACTGTTCGACGCGCGATATATCGACGACAACGCAGTCAAGGTTGCGATCCAGAAGGTTCGTGATCCCAGGGCCTTTCCGATTGACGAACTGCGCTTGGGTAGATTCGTACAGGCGTTCAGCCCGGAACAACGGGCCCGATTCAATGACGGTGCGATCCACGTCCTCTCCACGCCTTCTATTTGTAAATGGTGCTGGGTTGACGATACCACTTGGACAGATGTCGCACTTGCACATCGCGCGGTCGAAGCCTTCGGCAGCACTGTAGGTCTGGAGCGCTGGCAGTATATTGGGCTCGTGAACGTCGCGGGCGCAACGGCTTGGAACGGCCCCACGGCGACCGCGCCCGGTGCCAATCGTCAACTTATGCTGACGACCGCTGTCTCGTCTGCGGACGCTTCTGCAAGCACCAGATTGGCGGGCTTCATCGTCGCCACCCTCACGGAAATGCTGCAGAGCGAAGCGCAAGCACTTACCGCCGCCGTCGACAAACTCGACCAAAGCGATATTTATGCAGTCGCTACGAGCAGATACAATTCCCCTTCTCAACTCGACCAGATCGCACATCGGAACAGGAGTTTCCCTCGCGAAATCTTCGTGCAGAAACCAGAATGGCTGGCGTTCTGGAATGCGCTTTTGGCGCAAGTCGACATCATCCCGGCCGGCGAGAAACGCGAAATAGCGACGCGGCACATCAACGAAAAGCTGGCTGCCAATTGATATCCAAGGGTGGTGGCGCGCGAAGCGCGGCCAGACCCGCTCCGCCTTTCTCGCCTCGGCGGCACGACGTGAACTCGTGGAATAGCGTCCCCGTTCGTTCGATCGTTGCCGGCAAAAAGAATTCTCGGATCGACTGGAACCCTTTTGCCGCCGGTGCATTTCTTCATTGTCCGAGGCAGTTCAAAAGACCGCCAGGACAAAAAGACGCCTCCAGCACTGTCACAGGTGCGGGAGGCGTTTTTTTAGTTCGCCACCCCGCCAAAAAGGCCGTTGAAGCGCTCAGGCGATCCCGCCGCCGACGGCAGGGGTTCGCCACTCGACATCGAGCAGGCATCGGGTCTTTTCCCGAAATCGGGCGGAACTCTCCCGCGCTCCACGCATTTTATGGACGTGCAAAGGCGATCCGGACGACGAGTCGAACGGAAAGCCCGCGTCACAAATCGCCTCGCCGGAGCCCTCACCGGCGGGGCGGTTTCATTTTGCGGCGCTTGATCGGATCCTTGTCACCGCCGATAGTGCGCCTCCCGCAACTTCGTCTGAACCGATGGCCGAAAAAATCCCGCCCCGCCTTGTCTGGGCCGCCGCCAGGCTGGACTTCGAAAAGGACGCCAGGCTGCTGGAGATAGGCTGCGGCAACGGCGTGCTTGCCGGCCTTCTCTGCACCCGCCTCGACGGCGGTCGCCTCACCGCCATCGACCGCTCGGAAAAAGCGGTTGCCTCGGCCACGAAACGCAACGCCGATCACATCGCGGCCGGCCGTGCCGCCTTTTTCACCGCCGCTCTGGCCGACGCCGGGTCCGACGGTGCGGCGCCCGCCGATGCCGCACCGGGCGGCCCGGGCTTCGGCGCGCAATGCTTCGACAAAATCCTCGCCGTCAACGTCAACGTCTTCTGGATCGACCCGCGCCGCGAACTGGAGACCGTGAAGCGCCTGTTGAAGCCGGGCGCGACGCTCGAACTTTTCTACGAACCGCCCGGCGCCGAGCAGGCGGAAAAGATCGCCCGCTTGCTCCATGAAAAAATTTCCGCTGGCGGTTTCGAGATTTTGGCGCGCAGCGCCGAACCCCTCGGCGCGGCTGTGGGCGTCCACATCGCTGCCCGGCCCGTTCGCAGCCGCGTCACCGGCTGACAGCGGACGAGGCGTCGCCGCGGATCGAGGCCGGCCCAAAAACCGCCCGTCTTCTTTGAACCGATTTGGTTCCGGTCGCGCGCCATTCTTCGCTTGAAGCCCGTTGTGCGACGCGATACGCCAGCCCGCGACAACCGCCTGCCGGCATGAGGACGCGAGACGCGATGAGCGAGCACAGAACCGAGACCGACACGTTTGGCCCGATCGAGGTGCCGGCCGACCGCTATTGGGGCGCGCAGGCTCAGCGCTCGCTCGGCAACTTCAGAATAGGCTGGGAAAAGCAGCCGCTGTCGGTCGTGCGCGCGCTCGGCATCGTCAAGCGCGCCGCGGCGGAAGTGAACATGGATCTCGGGCGGCTCGACCCGAAGATCGGCAGGGCGATCGTCGAGGCCGCCCAGGAAGTCGTCGACGGCAAGCTCGACGAGCATTTTCCGCTGGTCGTATGGCAGACCGGTTCGGGCACCCAGTCCAACATGAACGCCAACGAGGTGATCTCCAACCGGGCGATCGAGATGCTCGGCGGGGTGATGGGTTCAAAGAAACCCGTGCATCCCAACGACCACGTCAACATGAGCCAGTCGTCGAACGACACCTATCCAACGGCCATGCACATCGCCTGCGCCGAGCGGATCGTCCATGACCTCCTGCCCGCCCTCAAGCACCTGCACGCCGCGCTGGACGCCAAGGCAAAAGCCTTCGACCACATCATCAAGATCGGCCGCACCCACACCCAGGACGCCACGCCGCTGACGCTCGGCCAGGAGTTTTCCGGTTATGCCGCGCAGGTCGCATCCTCGATCACGCGCATCGAGCTGACGCTGCCCGGCCTGCAGGAGCTCGCCCAGGGCGGCACGGCGGTCGGCACCGGCCTCAACGCGCCGGTCGGCTTCGCCGAGAAGGTGGCGGAGCGCATCGCGGCCATCACCGGCATCGGTTTCGTCACGGCGCCCAACAAGTTCGAGGCGCTCGCCGCCCACGATTCCATGGTTTTCTCGCACGGCGCCATCAATTCGGCGGCGGCGGCGCTGTTCAAGATCGCCAACGACATCCGCCTGCTCGGCTCCGGCCCGCGCTCCGGCCTCGGCGAGCTTTCACTGCCGGAAAACGAGCCGGGCTCGTCGATCATGCCCGGAAAGGTCAATCCGACGCAGTGCGAGGCGCTCACCCAGGTGTGCATCCAGGTCATGGGCAACAATTCCACCATCACCTTCGCCGGCAGCCAGGGGCATTTCGAGCTCAACGTCTACAACCCGCTGATGGCCTATAATTTCCTCCAGTCGGTGCAGTTGTTGAGCGACGCCGCCATCTCCTTCACCGACAATTGCGTCACCGGCATCGAGGCGCGTGAGGACAATATCAAGGCCGCGCTCGAGCGCTCGCTGATGCTTGTCACCGCGCTGGCGCCGAAGATCGGCTACGACAATGCCGCCAAGATCGCCAAGACGGCGCACAAAAACGGCACCACGCTGCGCGAGGAGGCCGTCGGCGGCGGCTACGTCACCGACGCCGAGTTCGACCAACTGGTACGCCCGGAGGACATGACCCATCCGGGATAAGAAAATCGTTCCGAAAGTGAACGATGTGTCGACATTTTCGCGCCTTTGGTGAACGATCGAACTGGGTTATGTCTCCGGTGACCTGAAACCTTCCGGAGACCTTCCCATGTCCAACGTTTCCACCGCCACTGCCTCCAGCAATGCCGCCGGCGCGG
The DNA here is from genome assembly GCF_030929505.1 of Mesorhizobium sp. LHD-90. GTDB lineage: Bacteria > Pseudomonadota > Alphaproteobacteria > Rhizobiales > Rhizobiaceae > Kumtagia. Next base: position 218,112 of record NZ_JAVFVV010000008.1, read on the forward strand.
CCGTCGTGCTTGTCGGCCGCGTGCTTCTGTCGATTCTGTTCATCTTCGCCGGCTTCGGCAAGCTCACCGACATTTCCGGCACCGCCGGCTGGTTCGGCAGCATCGGCCTGCCGCTGCCGGTCATCGCGGCGGTCGTGATCGGCCTGCTCGAGTTTTTCGGCGGGCTTGCCATCCTCGTCGGCTTCAAGACCCGCATCGCAGCGATCGCCATCGCCGTCTTCACCGTCGCAGCCACGCTGATCGCGCACACCAACTTCGCCGACCAGGTCCAGCTTCTGTTCTTCCTCAAGAACGTCTCGATCACCGGCGGCCTGCTGGTGCTCGCCGCCTTCGGTCCCGGCGCGCTGTCGATCGACGCCCGCCGCGGCTGATTTCGCCGTCTCATCGGAAAAAGGCCCGGGCTCGTCCGGGCCTTTTTCATGCGCCGCAATGGGTCGGCCGGTCAGGCGCGTCTTCGGCCGGACGCTCCGTCCACGCAGGCGTGAAAGGCGGGCCTCAGGCCGGCAGGCAGTCCTTCAGCGCCGGGAATTTCTCGTCGAAGCGGGCGGCCCAGCGCTTCAGCTTCACCCGGCCGCGCTCCCATTGCCCGGCGAAGCGCAGGTCGAGATAGCCGAGGGTGGCGCGCAACGCGATGTGGCCGCCATTCGGCTTCTTGCCAAACTTCGGCGGGCTGGCGTTGAGCAGGTCGAGCGAGCGGACGACCTTCGACCATTGCAGGTCGAGCCAGGGCTGGTGGATCTTTTCCTCCGGGCGCATGCGCCGCTCGTAGACATGCGCCAGCAGACAGTCGCAGATGCCGTCGGCCCAGGCCTCCAGCCGCTCGGCTTCAAGGCGTCTCGCCGGATTTTTCGGGAACAGCGCATTGCCGGACAGGCGGTTCAAGTGCTGGACGATGGCGCGGCTGTCGAACAACGAACTGCCGTCGTCCAGCACCATGCACGGGATCTTTCCGAGCGGATTGACGGAGGTCAGTTCCTCCGGCTGGGGGCCGGTTTCCACCTTGTGCATTTCGATGGGCACGCCGGCATAGGCGGCCGCCATCCGGACTTTCGCGCTGTAGGGCGAAGCTGGCGCGTAGAGCACTTTGGGCATGCAGATTCTCCGGCAAGGGATGCCGGCGAAGCTATGGCCGAATATCGGCTGAGGCAATCGGATTTCGCGACCTTTGCCCCTCCCCCTTGCGGGGAGGGTGGCCGCGTAGCGGCCGGGTGGGATCGGTGCGGCCAAACGCCAACGTTGCTTTGCGTCGCAACACTGCCGCAACAACCCCTCCCGCCTCGCTTCGCTCGGCACCCTCCCCGCAAGGGGGAGGGAAAGTGGCGTGCCTCACGCCACCGCGCGCTGCTCGTGGACGAAGGGGCTGAAACCCATCCATTTCTGCATGGCGCTGGCGACCGGCCGCTCTCCGGCGAGTTCCAGCCGTCCGGCTGCGATCTCCGACGGGATCGCTGCGATGCCCATCCAGATCGCGGTCATTGTGTACAGCGAACTGCGCACCAGCAGGTTCAGTTCATACCCAGGGTCGAAATTGCACAAATCCACCGTGCCCGCATCGATGACCAGCCACCAATTCTTCTGCGCCTCCGGCAATTCGGGGTACTGAAACTGAATCGTGCAGCGGCCGGGCGGCAACGGCTGCGGATTGAGTTTTCGCCTTATGTCCCACATCAGCAATGACGGGTCGAGATTCTTCAGGGTCAGCCGGGATTCGACCCAGCGGTGACCCCACAGGCCCATCGACAACACGACGGGCTTCAACTCCTCGCCGGCCGAGGAAAGCCGGTACTCCGTGCCGCCCCGCTCGCCCGGCACGGCGTCGATGATGCCGCATTTTTCCAGATCTTTCAGGCGCTTGGACAGGAGCGCCGGCGACATGCGCGGCACGCCGCGGCGCAGGTCGTTGAAACGTTTGGAGCCGTAAAGCAACTCGCGCACCACCAGCATGGTCCAGCGCGTGCACAAAACTTCGGCGGCCATCGAAACTGGACAGAACTGCCCGTATCCACCACGGTCTTCCATGCATCCTCCGGGAAAATTCTTTCGTATGAGAATACACTGCTGCTGTTGAACTTGCCAAGCGTCGGCCGGCCTGCGGTTCAGGATCGTTCCAGGACCATTGCGAGCGGTACAGTTCCTGTACTTGTTTCGGGTCGCGGCCTGGAAGAATGTGGAACTCTGCAACATTCGGTAGGAGATACAACAATGACCGCACCCCTCAGAGCAGAACCCGCCGGCGCGCTGCGCCGCACCGACGTCATGGCAATCGCGCGACAACTCGGACCGCAGTTCGCCGAGCTCGCCGACGATGCCGACGCCAACGACCGCTTCGTCGCCGCGAACTTCGCTACGCTGAAGGAGGCCGGTCTGGTGGAGGCCGGCGTGCCGGCGGAACTGGGTGGAGGTGGCGCCGAAGTGGCCGAGCTTGCCGCGATGCTGCGCGAACTCGCCCGCCATTGCGCCTCGACCGCGCTGGCCTTCGCCATGCACACGCACCAGGTCGCCATTCCCGCCTGGCGCTGGAAGCACCAGAACGCGGTGGCGGTGGAGCCGCTGCTGAAGCGCGTCGCCGGCGAGCGCATCCTGCTGCTCTCCAGCGGCGGGTCCGACTGGATCGCCGGCTCCGGCGAGGCGGTGAAGGTCGACGGCGGTTACCGCGTGTCGGGCCGCAAGGTGTTCACCTCGGGCGCTGCCACCGGCAATGTGCTGATGACCGGCGCAGTGCTGCGCGGCGAGGACGGATCGGCCTCGGTGATCCATTTCGGCCTGCCGATGTCGTCGCCGGCGGTGAAGATCGAGGAGACGTGGCGGGCGATGGGCATGCGCGGCACCGGCTCCAACGACGTGGTGATCGAGGATCATTTCGTGCCCGACGCCGGCGTCGCGGTAACGCGCAAGAGCGGCGAATGGCACCCGCTGTTCCAGATTATCGCGACCATCGCTTTTCCGCTGATCTACGCCGTCTATCTGGGCGTGGCCGAGAACGCCCGCGAGATCGCCGTGGAAATGGCCAAGAAGAAGCGGCCGGGCCCGCATGCATTGCGGCTGGCCGGCGAGATGGATACCGCACTTCGGGCCGCGCAACTGGCGCACCGCTGGATGCTGGAGATCGTCGCGCGCAACGCGCCCTCGGCCGATTCGGTCAACGAGGTGATGATCGGCCGCACTCTTGTCGCCACGCACGCGATCCGTGCGGTCGAGCTGGCGATGGAGCTCGCCGGCGGCGCCAGCTTCTACCGCGCCAACGGGCTGGAGCGCTGTTTCCGCGACGTGCAGGGCGCGCGCTTCCACCCGCTGCAGGCTGGCCCGCAGGCCGAATATGCCGGAGCGATGGCGCTGGGCATGCCGACCGCAACGATCTTCTGATCGCACGGACACGGTCAAGATTGTCCGCTCGTGGTCAGGCGGACGATGAAGCGATGCCGCGCGATACAGGCACGCGCGGCATCGCTTTTTTTAAGGACGGGCACTTTTCTGTCGAGCATTCCCAAGGACCTACTCCCCGTGTACGGGGAGAGATATCCGGCAGGACAGTGAGGGGCGGCACAGACGTCGAAAGCAGGTTGGCCCTGGTTTCTGCTGGGATTGCAAGAGGATAGCTCGCCCCGGCGATCCTTCAGTGCCGGCCCTTGCCAGCAACTGTCAGGGTTATTTTCCAGAAAGTTATCCCCCTCTTTCCCGACGGAGCGATAATCCTGGTCGCCCGTGCTGGAAGGAGGCGGTGGCGATGGAGGTAAGTCCGGCGATCGACAAGAACTGGGAGGCGCTGAAGCGCCTGCTGGCGATGCTTGTCGGCATGGCCGAGCTGGGCGGTGGCGGGGCCACCCTGCCGCGCCATCTCCACCGCGCCATCCTCAAACTGCTCCGTCCGGCCGAATCCGCGGCGCGGCGGCTGATCATCGCGGCCGCGCGCGGTCTCGTCGTGACCCTGCCGCCGTTTCGCCCGCGAAAACCGAAGCCCAAATCCGTCGAGCCGGTCCTGCGCAGCCTCGGCATCGCCGTCACCATGTCGAATGCCGATTTTGCGCGCGCCGAAGCGGCCAGGAAAGCCGCCGCGCTGCGCGCCACACGACCGCGCGTAACAAACCTGTCGCTGCTCGATCCGCTGAAGAACCCGTTCCGCATCCGCCGCCGCTATGTGCCCGCGCACGCCGTGCCGCGCATCAGGTCGCTCGATGACAGCGCATCCTGCCGCCCCTTGCCTGCGCCGCCGTCGCCCGATGATCCGGTCAATGCATCGCGTCTTGGCCAGCGGCTTGAGGCGCTGGGCCGCGCACTCGACGACCTGCCGGGCCAGGCCAAACGCTTTGCCCGCTGGAAGGCGCGCCGCGACGCAGCGCGTGCGCGGGACAGGCAAGCCCGCGCAGCGGCCGCGCAAAGCAATCAAGGTGGCAGCACAGTCCGCTTCCGACGCGTCTCGCCGCTGCGGCGCGGGCGTCCACCCGGCGGACGGCTGTCGCGCTACGACCCGCACGCGACCCATCCGCGCAACATCCGCGAGATAGACGAAATTTTGGCGCACGCCCACGCGCTGGCCGTCTACGCGCTGGAAACTCCCGACACGTCATGAAGTGCGGCCGGCCCGACGCCGCAAAGCAAAGAACCAACGGCCAGCGCGGACTTTTCCGCTCCGTGGCGACGATCCGTGCTGTGCGGAAACATCGCTGCGAATTTGTTGGACAAATTCGCCTAGCCGCCGCGCATCGGCGGCATCACCACCTTGGCGGCGCGGCAGGCCCGGCGGTCGACCTCCGGGCAGGCGCGGAAGTCGAGATCCTTGGTCATGCAGATGCGCACCTCGCGCAGGAATTTTCGGTCACAGGTGACGGCGACATCGGCGGCGCCGAGCCCGGGATTGGAGTTGAGAAAGGATTTTTCGGCGTCGCCGGGCGCCAGCGTACGATAGTCGTCCAGCCGGCGGAACTCCTGAGGCACCACGACGCGCTCGCGAGCAAACCGCAGAGCCTTGAAATAGTCTGCCTGCGACAGGCCGGAGCAGGTGCCGTGCTTGCGCCATTGATGGCGGATCAGGCCGGCCGACGGCATCAGATCGTAAAGCGAACGCACCATGTCGTTGTCGACGTCGCGATCCTCGAGGCCGCAATCCTCCGGAAAACCGCGCTCGAACTGCGGCCACAGGCCATGGACGACGAATGCGTAGGGCCGGCCGGCAGCGCATTGCTGGCGGTTGGCGTTTTCGCCTTCCGCTTCGCAATAGCTCGGCGACCAGGACAGCGACAGGACGTAGAAATCAAACCCTTTTCCGAGCGGGATTTTCTTGCCCGCATCGGCAACCGCCTGTTTCAATTCGGCGGTCGCGGCCGGTTGCTGGTCGCAACCGGCAAGAGTGAGCAGGGCCGCGCCGAGCAGGACAGCCGCCCGTCGCCGCCACATGCCGCCGGACATGCTCAGGTCATCGCAGGACGCGGCAGGCCCCGTTGTAGACGAACCAGCGGTCGAAGCCCGACACGCAGAATTCGACATTCTCGCCGATGCCGACAAACCCCATGCGACCCTCGATCAGATACCAGAGGTCGCGCTGGTGACCATCCGACAGCAGCACCGTCGCGCCGCAATAGCGACGGGCGATGGGCCATTCCTCGGTTTCGGGGAAATAGCGATGCTCGTGGATGTCGCGGAAATCCTCGATGCGGACATTCGGCAGGTTCGGCACGTTGCTAACCTGATGGATAAAGCGTTGCCTGATCTTGGCGAGATAGCGTCCGTCTGCGCAGGCGCTGATCTCCTTGCCCCGATGGACCAGATAGTCAGCGGCGTGAGAGGCTGGGGCCAAGGCCAAGCTGCCGAGGGCCATTGCGGCCGCGACAACGGTTTTGACGACGTGCGACATAGAGCCCTCGCGATCGGTCCGGATGGATATGAGTCCAAAATCACTCTGCTAAATGGCCAGTCGCGGGTCAAGCGCCCGCCGCATCGCTCGCCAGCCATTCAAGCGACCATGGGGCCGACGGCGTTTCGCAGAGCACCGCCCGCAGGGCCGGCAGGATGACGCGCAGATCGGCCTCCAGCGTGAAGGGCGGATTGACCACGATCATGCCGGTGCCGTCGAGCGTCGGCTCGGCGGACGGCGCGCGGACGAAGAAACGGATGTCGAGGATCTTCGGGACGCCGGATTCTTTCAGGCCGTCGGCGAATCGCTCGACGGCATCCCGGTCCTTGATCGGATACCAGAGCGCATAGATGCCGCCCGACCAGCGGCGGTGCGCCTTCGCGAGCCCTTGCAACAGCCGGTCGAATTCGCCGGGCTGTTCGAAAGGCGGATCGACCAGGACCAGTCCGCGCTTTTCCTTCGGCGGCAGATGTGCGCCGAGCGCCAGCCAGCCGTCGAGTTCGATGACACGCACCTGATGGTCGCCCGCAAAGTTCTCCGCGAGGTCGGCGGCGTCCCGCGGGTGAAGCTCGATCGCCGTAAGCCGATCCTGCTTGCGCAGCAGGTGGCGGACGATTGTCGGCGAGCCGGGATAACGCGTCAGTCCGTTGCCCGCATTGACGGCCGCGACGGCCTGAAGATACGGGGCGAGCAATTCGGCGGCGGCCGGCGGCAGAGGCGCGCCGGCCAGCCGGCCGATGCCGTTCCGCCATTCGCCGGTGCGCCCGGCTTCGTCGCCCGACAGGTCATAGAGGCCGACGCCCGCATGGGTGTCGATGACCCGGAACGCCTTGTCCTTGAGCTTCAGATACTCCACCAGCCGGGCCAGCACCGCATGCTTGACGACATCCGCAAAATTACCGGCGTGGAAGGCGTGACGATAGTTCATGTCGCTATCGCCTTCAGGGCTGGCCTGCGTCCCTGCCCCAGCGCGGTTTCGGCGGCGGTTTGGTTCCGCCGTTGCCGCCGTCGGCGCGGCGCCGAAACGTCAGGAGAAAGCCGATCATGCCGATCGCCATGAGCGAGAAACCCACGGGTTGCGCGCGCTGGTCGTAGGACCCGCCGCCGAAAAGCAGCAGATCGACGGACGAGACCCGGATGCCCTCGGCGTCACCCGGCCCGACGGTGAACGTATAGCCTGCGTCGCCGACTTCCGGGATCGAGCCCGCCTCGATGCGAAACACCTGAAGATGCGTCTGCGGCGACTCCTCGCGTTTTTCCGCGCTGTCGAGCGTCAGCGTATTGGCAAGCACGGTCCTGCCGTCGGTCGCCGCCGTGATGGTCAGCACCCGCGCCCCGGCATCGAAGTCTTGCGGCAGGACGGCCGCGAGATCGATCACCGCCTTTACCGGCGCATCCGCGCCCGTCAGCCGCGCATCGATGGGCTGGAAGCCGCCCGCGTCTCCCACCCGCCATGTGCCGATCTCGTGGGCGGTGCGGTTCTGCATCGCCCAGGGATAGGCGAAGCCGATGCCGGCGCCGATCAAAAAGATCAGCAGGAAAATGACGCGCGTCATGCGCGGAACTCCACCGCCTTCACGCCTTGCGCTCCCAGCGGCGGTCGGGGGTCTGCTGCCAATAGGTCACCGTGTGGCCGGCGGCCTTCTGGATCTTCCACTGGCCGCGCGCCTCCTCGACCTGCGCGGCGTCGTGGCCGTCGAACATGAAGACCATACGCTCATAGGCCTCCGCCGGCGGCGGCGAAGCGCCATCGACGACAAAACGGATGGTGGCGGCGTTGCGATTGTCCTCAGCGACCGTAAGCAGGATCGGCTGGGCATCGGCATGCGGCTCGCGGTCGGTGCCGTGCGCCAGGAACGAATCGTCGCGATAGGTCCACAGATGCAGGTCCAGCCCGTCGCGGCGCTCCTCGCTGCCGGTCTGGACAACTGCCCGCCAGCCGCGCTGCACCGTCTTCTCGAGCAGCGCCGGCAGCGCATCCTCGAGCGTCGATTCGGTCAGATGGTAGAAAAGGACGTCGGTCATGCCCGCCTGTGTCTTAGCAGTCGCGTCAGCCTTCGTAGTGGTCGCGGACCAGCCGGTCGAGCAACCGCACGCCAAACCCCGAAGCCCAGGACTGGTTGATCTCGGTGGCCGGCGAGGAGATCGCTGTGCCGGCGATGTCGAGATGCGCCCACGGCGTGTCCTTGACGAAACGCTGAAGGAACTGCGCGGCGGTGATCGACCCGCCGAAGCGGCCGCCGGTGTTCTTCATGTCGGCGTTCTTGGTGTCGATCATCTTGTCGTATTCGGCGCCCATCGGCATGCGCCACAGCCGCTCCTGCGTGGCCTGGCCAGCGGCGGCGAGTCGCTCGGCCAGTTCGTCATTGTTGCAGAACAGGCCGGCATACTGGTTGCCGAGCGCGACCATGATGGCACCGGTCAGCGTCGCCAGATCGACCATGAATTTCGGCTGGAAACGGTCGTTGCAGTACCAGAGCGCGTCGCCCAGAACGAGGCGGCCTTCCGCGTCGGTGTTGATGACCTCGATGGTCTGGCCCGACATCGAGGTGACGATGTCGCCCGGGCGCTGGGCATTGCCGTCGGGCATGTTCTCAACGAGGCCGATTATGCCGACGACATTGGCCTTGGCTTTGCGGGCGGCGAGCACATGCATCAGTCCGGTCACGGCTGCAGCGCCCCCCATGTCGCCCTTCATGTCTTCCATGCCGGCGGCCTGCTTGATCGAGATGCCGCCCGTGTCGAAGACGACACCCTTGCCGATGAAGGCGACGGGCTTGTCCTTCGCCTTGCCGCCATTCCACTGCATGACCACCAGCCGGGGCGGCCGCACCGAACCCTGGGCGACGCCGAGCAGAGCGTTCATGCCGAGCTTGCGCATTTCCTTCTCGGTCAGCACCTCGACGGTGACGCCGAGTTCCTTCAACTCCGACGCCCTGGCGGCGAATTCGACCGGGCCGAGCACATTGGCCGGCTGGTTGACCAGGTCGCGCGCCAGCCACACACCGTCGACCACCCCTTCCGTCTCTGCGAAGGCCTTCTTGGCCGCGGCCGGGTTGGCGCAGAGCACGGTGATGCGGGCCGCCTTGTCCGGCGCGGCGCCGTTGTCGTCCTTCTTGGTCTTGTAGGTGTCGAAGCTGTAGGCGCGCAACTGGATGCCAGCGGCGATTGCCGCCGCCTCCTGCGGGCCGATCGCGACGTCGGGGAGTTCGGCGACGACGGTCGCGTCCTTGCCTTTCTTCAACTGCGCGGCGATCGCGCCGCCGAGCCGCCACCAGCAATGTTCGGTGATCGCCGACGTCTTGCCCACTCCGACGGCAATGATGCGGTCGAGCGGCGATTGCTCCGGCGCGAGGACGTCGACGGCGGCGCCGAACTTGCCCTTGAATTCGGCGACCTCGAAAGCCCGCGGCAGCACGTTGCGCGGATCGCAGGCCTTGGCCGCGCCGGAAAGGCCATTGTCCTCCGCCGCGAGCACGATCGCCGCCCCCTTTTTGGGAGGTGCGAGCTTGGCAAAGCTTATCACGGGTCTAAGGGTCATCGGCATCCACTTCCACGGCTTCTGGCGGCGCAACCTTTGTGAGTTTTCGCCGGTTTGGCAAGAATCTTCACCTGTACCAAGGGTGCACCGTAGCGAAATCGTCGTCAAACCGTCGCCGCTGCCGCGGAACGCCGGGCGAGCGCGGCGTTTGGCCGTGGCCGGCCGCTGCGAACGTCGAAGATGAATTTTCGCCCAGCCTTCGCTATGTTTAAAATTTGCGATCTGCCGTTAAGCAGCTATTAACCCTGCCTCTTGGCGGTTTCTTAGCCCTAGGCGGTCGACAATGAGGTCATCCGGGACAGGGCGCGGCGATGAGGCGGGGGTCGCGCCAGTTGAACTACCTCGGGCTGGCGCATAGGTTAGACGGGCTCCGTCCTCGGCGGGCTCCGAGGGACGGCCATGGAATTCCTCCGCTGATGAACGTCATCGAGCGCTACATCTTCACGAAGGGCCTGTTGACCTTCATCGCGACGCTAAGCGGCACGATGGCGATCGTCTGGGTCACCCAGGTGCTACCGCGCCTCGACCTGGTGACCAGCAACGGCCAGAGCGCCGGCAACTTCATGTATCTGGCGAGCCTGATCCTGCCTTCGGTCGTGCCCGAAGTGCTGCCGTTCTCGATCGCGATCACGGTCGCGCAGATCTTCGCCTCGATGAATACCGATTCGGAACTGGCGGTGATCAATGCCTCAGGCGCCTCGCGCTGGACGGTGGTGAAGCCTATCCTGGTGCTGGCGACGATCGCCAGCCTTGCTTCGTTCCTGTTCGCCAACGTCATCGACCCGCTGTCCAAGCTGGAATTCCGCCGGTTGCTCGCCAGCGCGCGGGCCGACCTGATCTCGCTGGTGGTGCAGGAAGGCTCGTTCCGCCAGGTCGAGAAGGGGCTCTACATCCAGATCGGCGAGCGGCTGCCGGGCGGCGATCTGAGCAGCGTTTTCCTTGCCGATTCGCGCGAAGAGGGTGTCGATTTCATCTACTACGCCAAACGCGGGTCGGTGGTGGAGGAAGGAGACGACCGGACGCTGGTGATGAACGACGGCATGGTGCAGCGCAAATCGCGCAATGGCGACGTGTCCGTGATTCGGTTCGATTCCTATGCCTTCGACCTGTCGGCGCTGGCTTCCAAATCGGAAGGCAGCAAGATGTATGCAAAGGACCGCAACCTTCTTTACCTTTTCGATCCGGATCCGAACGATCCGATGTTTCAGCAAAAACCGCAGGAATTTCGCGCCCACCTTCACAGACGCCTCGCCGAATGGCCGTACTCGATCGTCTTCGCGCTGATCGGGCTTGCGGTCGCCGCAGATGCGAAATCGCACCGCGAAGGCCGCATCCATCCTCTGGTCACCACGCTGACGCTTGCGCTGTTCGTGCGCTGGCTGGGTTTCTTCATCGGCAACCAGGCACAGTCGTCGGTGCTGTTCATTCCGCTGATCTATGCGGTGCCGATCGCGGCATCGGCAATCTGCATATGGTTCATCGCCACGAACCGGTCGATGGAACTGCCGGTGACCTGGGCTGAATCGCTGACGGCATGGTCGCGCCGCATCGGCGACCGCATGGCCTTCCTGCGCATAAGGGGCGGCACCGAACCCGGGCAAGGATCGGCGCCATGATCTGGACGCTCGGACGCTACTTCTTCCTGCGCTATGCGACGATCACGGCGTGGTTCCTGGTCGGAATCTTCGCGCTGGTGTTCCTGATCGATTTCACGGAACTGTCGAGCCGCACCTCGGCCCTCAAGAATTTCACGGTGCAGATCGCGCTGGCGATCTCCATCCTGCGCGTGCCGATGATCGTCCAGCAGGTCATTCCCTTCATCTGCCTGTTCGGCGCGATGGCGACGCTGGTCTCGCTCAACCGCAAATACGAACTGGTGATCGCAAGGGCCGCAGGCATCTCGGCCTGGCAGTTCCTGTTCCCGATCTGTCTTGCGGCATTCGTCGTCGGTCTGCTGACCATCTTCGTGCTGAACCCGATCGCCGCGCGCGGATTGGCGCGCGCAGAAAACATCGAAGCCCATCTGAGGGAGGGCGATCTGGCGCCGCCGACGGCCTTCAACGTGCCCTGGATTCGCCAGAAGACCGCCGACACAGACACGATCGTCGGCGCCAAGATGGTGCTCAACCAGGGGCTGGAACTGGTCGACACAACCTTCTTCTCCTTCGATCCCGAAGGCAACATCGTAGAACGCCGCGATGCACGCCGCGCCTACCTGCGCGACGGCTACTGGGAGTTGCGGGATGTCAGGCGCCAGCGCGACGGCCAGCAGGTCGAGACGGTGGCGGAGGACCGCGTTCCCACCAACCTGACACCGCAATTCGTGCAGGAACGGCTGGCGCAACCGGAGACGATTCCCTTCTTCGAATTGCCCTCGAAGATCGAGGTGGCACGCACGTTCGGGTTGAAGGCCAATGCCTTCTCCATGCAATTCCACTCGCTCGTGGCGCTGCCGATGCTGCTTGTGGCAATGACGCTGATCGCCGCGACCGTGTCGATGCGCTTCGCCAGGCTCGGCCAATCCATCACGATGATTCTGGGTGGCGCGCTAGCTGGCTTTCTGCTTTATGTGGTGTCTGTTCTGGTGAGGGCCTTCGGCAACGCTGGATTCGTGCCACCTTATGTGGCTGCTTGGTTGCCGGTGGTGGTCACATTGTTCTTCGGGGTTACGTTCCTGCTTTACAAGGAAGACGGCTAGTGAGGGGTCCGTCAGACGCATACAGACCCAGAGCGGCTCGCCTCGTGCGCCTTTACGCCACGACGGCAATGGCCTGTGCGCTCGGTCTCGGCGCCGCCGGCTTCGCGGCCGCGCAGGACGTGGGCGCGCTCGCCGAGCGCATGGCGGGCGAAGCGCCAAGCGATTCGCAGATGCTGCTGGAAGCCGACACGCTCGTCTACGACGTCGACGCCGACATGGTGACGGCCGTCGGCGGGGTGCGGATCGATTACGGCGGCAACAAGCTTGTCGCCCAGAAGGTGAGCTACAACCGCAAGACGTCGCGCCTGGTGGCGAGCGGCGGCGTGCAGATCATCGACAGCAGCGGCACTAAGGTCTTTTCCGAAGAGATCGACATCACCGACGACTTCGCAGACGGCTTCGTCAACGCGCTTCGGGTCGAGACGATCGACAAGACCTACTTCGCGGCCGAAAGCGCCGAGCGCAAGGGTGGCCTGGTGACCACCTTCAACAACGGCGTCTACACCGCTTGCGCACCCTGCGAAGAGGAGCCGGATCGTGCGCCGGTGTGGCGCATCAAGGCCAAGAAGATCGTCTGGAACGGCAAGACCAAGACGGTCCGTTTCGAACAGTCGCGTTTCGAGTTCTTCGGCTTTCCGATCGCCACCCTGCCGGCGTTCGAGATCGCCGACCCGACAGTGAAGCGCAAGAGCGGATTCCTCTTCCCCAGTTTCGGGGGTAGTTCGGATCTCGGCTACGGCATATCGGTTCCCTACTATTTCGCCATTTCGCCGACCATGGACCTGACCCTGACCGGGACGGGCTACACCCAGCAGGGTTTCCTGGGCCAGGCCGAGTGGCGGCAGCGCTTCAACAATGGCGAGTACAGCCTGAAGATCGCCGGCATCCACCAGGAGGATCCCGGCAATTTCGACGACCAGAACAGCGTCAATTCGGGCCCGACCGGCGATCCGAACGACTGGCGCGCCATGGTCGGCACCAAGGGCCGGTTCGACATCAATCCGCGTTGGGAGTTCGGTTGGGACATCCTGTACCAGAGCGACAAGAACTTTTCGCGGACCTACGGAATCGAAGGCTTCGACAGCTTTGTGCAAAGGTCGGAAATCTACCTGACCGGCCTGAACGATCGCAATTTTTTCGACCTGCGCGGCATGAAATTCGACGTTCAGGAAGACGAGTTGGATTCCAGTCCATTCTCGACCGACGACTATCAGCCCTGGGTGCTGCCGAGCTTCGACTACAGCTACATTCCGGACGAGCCCATTGCCGGAGGCGAGTTACGCCTCGACGTCAATGCCCGCTCCATATACCGCTCGCGGCTCGACGATTCGACCTTCGATGCGGACGAGAACCTGCGGGACGATCTTGTCCAGGGCATCGAAGGCTATTCAAGCCGGCTGACGGCAGAGGCCGAGTGGAGGCGCTCCTTCGTCACCGACGGTGGACTTGTGGTGACGCCGCTGCTGCAATTCCAGGCCGACACCACCTATGTCAACCAGTCGCAGGCTTCGGTCGACGCCATCAATGCGCTCGCCACCACTCCCGGCGCCGCCGCGCCAGTCGACATCCGCTCCGACTACAACCGTGTGATGGCTACCGCCGGCATGGAGGTGCGCTGGCCGGTGCTGTTCTCCAGCGCCAACTCCTCGCATGTGCTGGAGCCGATGGCGCAGTTGTTCGCCCGACCGGACGAAAAATACGGTTCTGTCTATGCGATCCCCAACGAGGATGCCCAGAGCTTCGTCTTCGATGCCAGCACGCTGTTCGAACGCGACAAATTTTCGGGCTATGACCGCATCGAGGGTGGAACCCGAGCCAATCTCGGCCTTCGCTACAGCGGCACCTACGACAATGGCTGGATGACCAACGCGCTGTTCGGTCAGTCCTACCACATCGCCGGCGAGAACTCCTTCACCTCACCCGACCTCGTTCATGCGGGCGCGGAATCCGGCCTGGAAACCGACACGTCGGACTATGTGGGTCTTGTCGGCTTCGCTGCGCCATACGGCCTGTCGGCCTCGGTGAGCGGCCGGTTCGACGAACAGACTTTGGAACTTCGCCGCTCCGAGGCCAAGGCGGGCTATGTGAGCGGACCGGTGAGCCTCATCGGCAATTACACCTTCATCCAATCGCAGCCGCTTTACGGTTTCGACGAGGATCGTCACGAGGTCGGTGCCGGTGCATCGCTCCGCTTCCACGAGAACTGGCGTGTGTTCGGGTCGGGAACCTACGACATCGAGGCGGACATCATGGTTTCCGATTCCATCGGCTTGGCCTATGACGATGAATGTTTCGCCTTTGCCTTCACCTTGTCGAATTCGCGCGACGTCGACGGCAGCGACGACGACGAGCGGAAGTTCGGGTTCAGCATTTCATTGCGCACGCTCGGCGACGTCGGCGACGGGACGACGTCCTTCGGCTCCAACGATACGAATTCGTTTGTCCGCTAGAGTTCGGGCGCGTCATCGTTTCGCCCAAGACATCGTCCATCGAGCAGTTTGGTAAGCAGCAGGAAAGAGAACGGATTCCGTGAGGATCGCCTCCGTGAGAAAAACGCTTCTGTCGCTCAATGCGGCCATCTTCATCGTCGCGGCCGCATTTTCCGTGCCGACGGTGGGCCCCGCCTATGCCGCGAGCGAGATCAAATACGTCGTCAACAACGTACCGGTCACCAACTACGACATTCAGCGGCGCGCCGCCTTCCTGAAGCTGCAGCGCAAGAAGGGAAACCTGACGAAGCTTGCCGCCGACGACATGATCGATCAGACGCTGAAGCAGGGCGAGATGAGGCGCCTCAACATCAGGATGGCCGACACGGAGGTGGATGCGGCCTACGCTCGTTTCGCGAAGTCGAACAAGATGACGCCGGCACAGTTGAACGGCGTCCTCGACAAGGCTGGCGTCACCGCTCAGCATTTCAAGGACTACATTCGCACCCAGCTTGGATGGAACCGGGTGTTGTCTGCCCGCTTCCGGGCGCAGGGCGGCACGATGAGCGAACAGGACGCGGTGCGCCGCATGCTGCAGGACGGCGGCAACAAGCCGTCGGCCACCGAATACGTGCTGCAGCAGGTGATCTTCGTCGTACCTGCATCCGAACGCGGTTCCATGGGCAAGCGCAAGAAGGAAGCCGAGGCCATGCGCCAGCGCTTCACAAGCTGCGAGAGCACCCGCGAATTCGCCAAGGGCCTGATCGACGTGACCGTGCGTGATCTCGGACGCGTGCTGGCGCCGGAACTACCGGGCGACTGGGCCGAGCAAATCAAGGCGACCAAGATCGGCGGTGCGACGCCGGTTCGCGAGACCGACCGCGGCGTCGAATTCATCGGCATCTGCCGCACGCGAGAGGTTTCGGACGACCGCGTCGCCAAGTCTGTCTTCCAGGCCGAGGGCAGCGAGGATGATCAGGCCGGCGAACTCGACAAGAAATACATGACCGAGTTGCGCGAGCGCGCGAAGATCACCGAGCGCTGATTTTCATAGGCTCTCGCCCTGCGGGAAGCCCATGTCGGCGCGATCGATGCGGGTTCCGTGTAAGACTGTTCCACCAACAAGACTTTTGAGCGCCCCATGCCTTCGCCGGATCGACCGCCATTGGCGCTGACGGCCGGCGACCCCGCCGGGATCGGGCCGGAAGTGGCGCTCGCAGCGTGGTTGCGGCGCAAGGCCGGGGTGCCATGTTTCTACCTGCTCGGCGACGCGGCTCTCTTGGCGAACCGGGCCAAACGCCTCGGACTCGACGTGCCGGTCACCGAGGTCGCGCCGGTAGACGCCGGCAGGAGTTTCGCACAAGCACTGCCGGTGGCGCCGCTCGCAGCGCGATTCGCAGACCGGCCCGGCGAGCCGGACGTGGCGAATGTGCCGGGCATACTCGAATCCATCGACCGGGCGGTGGCGGACACGCTCGATGGCCGGGCTTCGGCGGTGGTCACCTGCCCTATCGCCAAGAAAGTGCTCTATGACGGAGGCTTCCGGTTCCCCGGCCACACGGAATATCTGGCGGAGCTGGCGCGGGCGCGCACCGGCGTGTCGGCGCGGCCGGTGATGTTGCTCGCCGGGCCGGACCTGCGGACAGTGCCGGTCACGATCCACATCGCGTTGGCCGAGGTGCCGGCGCAGCTTCGCCAGCAGGACATTTTCGAGACCTGCAAGATCGTCGCCGGGGAGCTGCGGCGGCGTTTCGGCATCCAAAGACCCCGCCTCGCGGTCGCCGGACTCAATCCGCATGCCGGCGAGGACGGCTCGATGGGTCTCGAGGACGAAAGGATCGTGCGACCGGCGGTGGAAGCATTGCAAGGCGAGGGCATAGACGCGCGCGGGCCGCTGCCGGCCGACACGCTGTTCCACGCGCGGGCGCGAAAGACCTATGACGCGGCGATCTGCATGTATCACGACCAGGCGCTGATCCCGGCCAAGACGCTTGCCTTCGACGACGCCGTCAACGTCACGCTCGGCCTGCCCTTCATCCGCACATCGCCCGACCACGGCACCGCCTTCGACATCGCCGGCAAGGGCGTGGCGAGGCCGGACAGCCTGATCGCGGCGCTGAGGCTCGCCGGCAACATGGCCGCACGGACCGTGCGATGACACTCGCAGCCGACGGCCTGCCGCCGCTGCGCGACGTGATCGAGCAGCATGGGCTGCAGGCGAAGAAGTCGCTCGGGCAGAATTTCCTGCTCGACCTCAACCTGACCGGCAAGGTCGCACGGACCGCGGGCGAACTGAGCGGCGCCACCGTCGTCGAGGTCGGCCCCGGCCCCGGAGGCCTGACCCGCGCGCTGCTGATGCACGGCGCGAAGCGGGTTGTGGCGATCGAGCGCGACGAGCGCTGCCTGGCGGCGCTCGCTGAAATCTCCGCGCATTATCCCGGACGGCTGGAGGTCGTCGCGGCGGATGCGCTGAAGACCGACATGGCGGCGCTGGCGCAGGGCGAGACCGTCAAGATCGTCGCCAACCTTCCCTACAATATCGGCACCGAGCTGCTGATCCGCTGGCTGACGCCGGCTGCGTGGCCGCCGTTCTGGCAGTCGCTCACTCTGATGTTCCAGAGAGAAGTCGCGGAGCGCATTGTCGCCGAACCGGGTGACGATGCCTATGGACGGCTCGGCGTGCTTGCCGGCTGGCGTTGCAAGGCCGATATCGCCTTCGACATTCCGGCGCGCGCCTTCACGCCGCCACCGAAGGTGACGTCGTCCGTCGTGCATCTGGAGCCGCGCGCGACGCCGCTCCCCGCCGACATCCGCAGGCTGGAGCGCGTGACCGAATCGGCATTCGGCCAGCGCCGAAAGATGCTGCGACAGAGCCTGAAGAGCCTCGGCGGCGAGGCGCTGCTGGAGGCAGCGGGGATCGACGGCACGCGGCGGGCGGAGACTCTCAGCGTAGAAGAGTTCGCACGGCTGGCGAACGCTATCTGAGGTCTGCCGAAATCGGTTGCATACAGCCCTCTCCGAAAATCGAAAGCTACGTGAGATGCCGCAAGCCAATACCGGCCTTGCTAGCTGCAAAGCTTGGTCTTAACCTTCAACCCGGGCCGGAAAACTTGGGGGTTAAAACCTGTGAGCGCAGGCGGGGAATATTCAGACCTATACTTCACCAGGGAACAACTGATGCTCTCGGCCGGAGAGACAGTCGAGGTGGCAACCGACCTGATGAACGGCGCGCCCGCGGAATTGGAGATAACCGATATCGACCGGGCCTTCGTTCAGCGGGCCCTGCTTATCGTCGTCGACAAAAGCGAGAAGACCACGGCATTGTTCGATGTATTCGCCTCGTTCATGACGAAGGCGCCGTCCGGCTCGGTCCTGAAGATCGTGCAAAACCTGGCCACGCGGACGGCCCGGCGCTGGTTCAAGCAATATATCGACGACACGCCGAAATACAGCGCCCTGGGCAGGGCCGGCTTCCTCTACTACAGCCCGATGCCCATGGAGTGGCGCGTCAGGGTGGCCACAAAGGACGTAGGGATGATCACCAACTATCTGCTGACCAAATAGCGCCGCACGGTTTTGCTTGGGTCGGTCCTCGACGTGCGATGGTCGAAGTCCGTTCCCGGAGCGTGTCGCCGCCGGAGCGAACGCTACACGCTCCGGGCGGCGGCGTTCATCACGTCTTCTCGTCCAACAATCCCGAGACGAAGTCGAACAGGCCGGGACGGCGGTCGCGGCGCAGACGCTCGGCAGTGACGATCGCTTTCACCTGCCCGAAGGCGCGGTCGAGATCGCGGTTGACGACGACGTAGTCATAGTCGCGCCAGTGCTCGATCTCCAGCCGCGCATTTTCGAGCCGCCGCGCGATCACCTCTTCGGAATCCTCGGCGCGGCGCTTCAGCCGGCTTTTCAGCTCGGTCATGGAAGGCGGCAGGATGAAGATGGAGACGATGTCGGCGCGCATCTTGTCCTTGAGCTGCAAGGCGCCTTGCCAGTCGATGTCGAACAGCATGTCGCGGCCTTCCGCCATGGCCGCCTCCACCGGCTCGCGCGGCGTGGCGTAGCAGTTGCCGTGGACCTCGGCCCATTCGAGCAGCGCGTCGGAATCGCGCAGGCGATCAAACTCGCGCTGCGAGACGAAGCGGTAGTGGACGCCGTCGATCTCGCTGCCGCGGCGGGCACGGGTGGTGACGCTGACGGAGAGGCTGAGTTCGTGATCGCTTTCGAGAAGATTGCGGGCAATTGTCGACTTGCCCGCGCCGGATGGCGAGGACAGAACCAGCATCAGGCCGCGGCGGCGAATGCCCGCTTTCTGCTGTCCGTTCTCCATCCCTACTCCAGATTCTGAACCTGCTCGCGGAACTGGTCCACCACTGCCTTGAGTTCAAGGCCGATGGCGGTAATCGCGGCCGCGTTCGACTTAGAACACAACGTGTTTGATTCGCGATTAAATTCCTGAGCAAGGAAATCCAGCTTGCGCCCGACCGGGCCGCCGGCGGCGAGCAGCGCGCGGCCGGACGCCACATGCGTCTTCAGCCGGTCGATTTCCTCGCGGATGTCGGCCTTGGTCGCCAGGAACGCCGCCTCCATGTGCAGGCGGCTTTCGTCCAGTCCGGCAGAGGCGTCCATGAGCAGGGCGACCTGTTCGGCGAGCCGGGCGCGGATTGAAGCCGGCTCACGCGAGGGGTCGGCCTCGGCCCGTGCAACCAGCCCCTCGATGGTGTCGATATGGCCGCGAAGCACCGCGCCGGTCGCTTCGCCTTCGACCTGGCGGGCCTTGCCAAGCTCAACGACAGCACGATCGAAGGCCGACAGGATCGCGGCGTCGAGGCCGGCGCGCGCCTCCTCCGTCTCCTGCAACTCCGACGGTTCCAAAACGCCACGCAGCGCAAGCAGCCCATCTGCGCTGGCCGGCGCAGTGCCGAACTGTTCCTGAAGCCGTTTGGCGAGGCCGGCAAGGTCCTTGAGAAGAGCTTCGTTGATGACCGGCTGCGCGCCGCCGACGCCGACGCGCCCGATCGTCAGCGTCGCCTGGAAATTGCCCCGAGCGAAACTCTTCTGCAGCGCCTGGCGCACGCCCTGCTCGAGGCGCTCGTAGCCGGGGGGCAGACGCAGCCTGACCTCGATCGTCTTGCCGTTGACCGATTTGAGTTCCCAGGCGATCGATGTTCCGTCGATCTCGCCCGTCGCCCGGGAAAATCCGGTCATGCTCTGAAGGATCATGGCGCGGGTTCTTCCTTCCATGGACTCGTACGCTGGAAGGCGGATGCTTCCGGGACAATTTTGAAGTCAGCCCATTGGATACCGGCTCGCGCCTGCCCCGTCCAGTCACGCAAAGCGGAGGTCGCGGCGACGCGTCGGAGCGACGCCACCTAGATGCCGGCATTCTATCCGCTGCCGCTGCCGACCGGCGGTGTCATATGCGTTCGGAATCCGTGCGGCTTTGCTGAGGCACGGCTCGCCAACAGGTGCAACCCGAGATAGTCTTGAGTTCGGACGCTCGACAGGAGGCATCATGCGTACCCGACTCATCGTGAGCGCAGCAACATTGCTGGCTTTGACGGCACTCGCTCTGGCAAAGGCACCCGCCGATATTGCAGACCTGGTGGGAGCCCGCGCACCCGGCGCGGAAAGCGAGATGCAGAACAGGGGCTACACCAACGTCAAGAACAATACCTGGTGGAACGCCGGCAGTAGCACCTGCGTCCGCGTCCACGTCTCACAGGGCAAATATTCCGGCATCACGCAGGTGAAACCATCGGCGTGCGGTCACGGTTCGGGTGGCAGCGCGGCAGTGGTGTGCCCGCCCGATCTCTCGCAAGCCGATCTCTACAAACATCCCGGCTGCAGCCTCTAGGGCAGGTTGCACTCGGGTTGGGCGCAAACTGCAATAGCTGCTGCGGCGGCTATTGCGCAGTGTCGGTGCCGGGCTCGCCCTGCTCGCCGGTCGTCCCGGCCTGCCCTTGCTGCTTCTGGACAGCCCGCCAGCGCGCGACATTCTTGTTGTGCTCATCGAGCGTGCTGGCGAAGACATGGCCACCGGTGCCGTCGGCCACAAAATAAAGATCGTCGGTCTGCAGCGGATTGGCCACAGCTTCGAGCGCGGCCCGCCCGGGATTGGCGATCGGCGTCGGCGGCAGACCGTTGATCACATAGGTGTTGTAGGGCGTCGGCTTCTCGATGTCGGACTGATAGATCGGCCGGTCGGCCGGCTTGCCGGCGCCGCCGAACAGACCGTAGATGATCGTCGGATCGGACTGGAGGCGCATCTTCTTGCGCAACCGGTTGACGAAGACGGACGCAACATGCGGGCGTTCTGAATCGACGCCGGTTTCCTTCTCGACGATCGAAGCCAGCGTGACAAATTCGTTGACGTCGGCGACCGGCAGGTCCGGCGCACGCTTTGCCCAGATCTCTTCGATCAGCGCAGCCTGCTGTGCCTGCATCTTTTCGACAATCGCCTTTCGCTGGGCACCGCGCGTGAAGCGTTGGGTATCGGCCGCAAGGCTGCCCTCCGGCGGCATCTGCGGCATGGCGCCGGATAGCGCTTCGTTGTCGGCGATGCGCCGGAACGCCTGCGCGACCGTCAATCCTTCGGGCACGGTCAGCGAATGCATCACCGACTTGCCGCTCTGTAATAGCCTGACGATGTCGTTCATCGAGGCGCCCACCGGCACCTCGTATTCGCCGGCCTTCAGCGTGTCCTTGCCGCCATAAGTGCGCAGGCCCAGCCGGAACACAACGGCGTCTGTGATGAACCCACCCTGCTCCAGTTGGGACCCGATCTGGCCGACGCCGCTGTTCTCCTTGACCAGGAACGTCCTCATCGCCGTGGTTGGTCCCGGCGCGAAGAAGGCTTGTCTGCCAAAGTAGACGAGGAGACCGGCCGCGACGACCGCCAGGATCACCAGCGAGACGAGGAAGTTCATGAAGACGACAATCTGGCTGCGCGATGCCCGCGAGCGGCGGACCGGCGGCGGCGTTCCCTTTTCCGGACGCAACGCCTCGCTCGCCGTCTTCGCAACGGGCGGCTTCTGCGGCTCTTCCCGGCGGCCGAACTCGGCTGTGCTGGTCTGTGTGTCGCTCATCGCCCTAGCCTGATGACTCTGTCTCCTGCGCCGAAACCCGCTTCCAGGACACTACGCGCGAATATGGCAAAATTCCCGGCAGTCTGAAGCGGCGGCCCGCCTCAGCCGTTGTAACGCTGGAACACCAGCGACGCGTTGGTTCCGCCGAAGCCGAAGGAGTTTGACAAAGCCACGTCGACCTGGCGCTGCCGCGCCTTGTGCGGCACCAGATCGATCGCGGTCTCGCGCTCCGGATTGTCGAGATTGATGGTCGGCGGCACGACGTTGTCGCGGATCGACAGTACCGAGAAGATGGCCTCGGCGGCTCCGGCGGCGCCCAAAAGATGGCCGATCGCCGACTTGGTCGACGACATCGATATTTTGGAGGCGGCATTGCCAACCAGCCGCTCGACCGCGCCCAGTTCGATCGTGTCGGCCATGGTCGAAGTACCATGCGCGTTGATGTAATCGATATCGGCAGGCTGGAGCCCGGCGCGCTTGATCGCGGCAGTCATGCAGCGGAACGCGCCGTCACCGTCCTCGGCGGGTGCGGTGATGTGATAGGCGTCTCCCGTCAGGCCGTAGCCCACGACCTCGGCATATATCTTGGCGCCGCGCGCCTTGGCATGCTCGAGCTCCTCGAGGATGACCACGCCGGCGCCCTCACCCATGACAAAACCGTCGCGGTCGCGGTCGAAGGGCCGCGATGCCGTCTCCGGCGCGTCGTTGCGATCGGTCGAAAGTGCCCGGCAAGCCGCAAACCCGGCCATCGACAGCCGCGTCACCGGGGCCTCGGAGCCACCAGCCAGCATCACGTCGGCATCGCCGAACATGATCAGCCGCGCCGCGTCCCCGATCGCGTGGGCGCCGGTCGAGCAAGCGGTGACAACAGCGTGGTTCGGTCCCTTCAGGCCGTGGCGGATCGACACCTGGCCGGACACCAGGTTGATGATGTTGCCCGGGATGAAGAAGGGGCTGATGCGGCGCGGGCCACGCTCGTTGAGCAACAGCGCGTTGTCGGCGATGCCATCGATGCCGCCGATGCCGGAACCGATCATGACGCCGGTGGCGTTGCGATCCTCATCGGTCTTGGGTTCCCAGCCGGAGTCCTTCAGCGCCTCGTCCGCCGCGGCGATGCCGTAGAGGATGAAATCGCCGATCTTGCGGAGCTCTTTCGGCTCCAGATAGGATTCTGGATGGAATGTGCTGTCGCTGCCGTCGCCGCGCGGGATGACATGGGCGATCTTACATGCGAGGTCGTCGACCTCGAACTCGGTGACCCGCCGGCAGGCGCTCCTGCCGGCAAGGATCTGCTTCCAGCCATGATCCACCCCGACACCGAACGGCGAGAGCAGACCCAGACCCGTGACTACGACACGCCTCATCGCAGCTTCTGGACGCGTTGACGGCATGCCGAACGGATCAGGCGGAAGCTTTGTCGATGTATTTCACCGCGTCGCCCACGGTGAGAATCGTCTCGGCGGCATCGTCCGGGATTTCGACGCCGAACTCTTCCTCGAAAGCCATGACGAGTTCGACCGTATCCAGGGAGTCGGCGCCCAGGTCATCGATGAAGCTCGCGGATTCCGTCACCTTGTCGGCTTCAACGCCGAGATGCTCGACCACGATCTTCTTGACGCGCTCTGCGGTGTCACTCATGTTGGCTTCCTCGTCTTAGGTTGTGTGCCTTCGTTAGCGGGCGGCTTGCCGCTAATCAAGCTGAAAGATGATGTTCGCCGCGACGCGCGGGTCGCGGCCGTGAATTGTTCGCTGGCCGTCAGTTCCAAGCCGATTACACGAAAACACCAGGCCGTCCAAGGCGGAAACGCCTGATTTCGGGCCGCGAGCCCTGACTTTGGGTCAGACGCTCAGATCATTGCCATGCCGCCGTTGACGTGAATCGTCTGGCCGGTGACGTAGGCCGCCTCGTTCGACGCGAGGAAGGCCACCGCCGCCGCGACCTCGGCGCCGGTGCCCATGCGCCTCGAAGGAATCGCGGCCATGATCGCCTCCTTCTGCTTGTCGTTCAGCTTGTCGGTCATCGCCGATTCGATGAAGCCCGGCGCCACGCAATTGACGGTGACGTTGCGGGTGGCGATCTCCTGCGCCAGCGATTTTGTGAAGCCGATCATGCCGGCCTTCGAGGCGCAGTAATTGGCCTGTCCGGGATTGCCGGTAACGCCGACCACCGAAGTGATGTTGACGATGCGGCCGCCGCGGCGGCGCATCATCGGATGCGTCAGCTCGCGAGTGAGCCGGAACACGGCGGTGAGATTCACCTCCAGCACCGCATCCCAGTCGGCGTCGGACATGCGCACGAACAGGCCGTCCTTGGTGATACCGGCATTGTTGACGAGGATGTCGACGCCTTCCAGATCGGCCTCCGCCTTCTGCCCGAGCGCCTTGACCTCGTCGCGGCTGGTCAGGTCGGCTGGGAACAGTTTTACGCGGTCGCCGAGATCGGCGGCGAGCGCCTCGAGCTTTTCCACGCGCGTGCCGTGAATGCCGACCGTCGCCCCCTGCGCGTGCAGGGTGCGGGCGATCGCCTCGCCGATGCCGCCGCTTGCGCCGGTGATCAGCGCCTTCTTTCCCGTGAGATCGAACATGACCGGATTCCTCAAAGTACAGGTTAGCCAGGCAATACCGCTGATATCAAAGGGCCGCCAGCGCGGCCTCGACATCCGCAGGCGTTCCAACATTGGCGGTTGCAATGTCGCGGTTGATGCGGCGCGCCAGGCCCGACAGAACCTTTCCCGCGCCGACCTCGTAGAGCGTGGTCACGCCGTTGGCGCCGAACCATTCGATCGTCTCGCGCCAGCGCACGCGGCCGGTGACCTGCTCGACAAGGCGCGCGGCGATCTCGTCTGGGTCGGCGAGCGGCCGGACCACGACATTGGCGACGACCGGCACGGCAGGCGCCTTCTTCGCGACCTTTGCCAGCGCCTCGCGCATCGCCTCGGCGGCGGGCGCCATCAAGGCCGAATGGAAGGGCGCGGAGACCGGAAGCATGATGGCGCGCTTGGCGCCCTTCTCGGTGCAGAGCTTTGCAGCGTTTTCGACCGCCGCCTTGCCGCCGGAGATCACCAGTTGCCCGCCGCCATTGTCGTTGGCGATCTGCACGCCCGGTCCGGCCTCGGCGCAGGCAGCCTCGACGTCGCCCTGCTCGAGACCGAGGATCGCTGCCATGGCGCCCTCGCCCACCGGCACCGCCGCCTGCATGGCGTTGCCGCGGATGCGCAGCAGACGCGCCGTGTCGGCGATCGAGAAGGTCCCGGCCGCGGCCAGCGCCGAATATTCGCCGAGCGAGTGACCGGCCACGTAGGACACCTTGTCCTTCAGGGAGAAACCCCGCGACTCCAGCGCGCACAGCGCCGCCAGCGACACCGCCATCAGCGCCGGCTGGGCGTTGGCGGTGAGCGTCAGGATCTCTTCCGGCCCCTCCCAGATCGTTTTCGACAGCTTTTCGCCGAGCGCCTCGTCGACTTCGTCGAAGACGGCCCTGGCCGCCGGAAAGGCGTCGGCGAGTTCCTTGCCCATGCCCACGGCCTGGCTTCCCTGTCCCGGAAAGGTGAACGCGATGGTCATCTCTGCCAGCCCTTGTTTCGGTTCGTTTGCGTGCCGTGTGGCGCGACGCCGCGAACGGAGTCAAGGACTATCGGTCGCATCCCCGCAATTCAATTTCCTACGCCGGCATTCAAATCCTTCCTGAATTTCGCCACAGGGTCTGGATTTTTATGACAAGGGAATGACATTACCGTGAAGGATGCGTGACAGGCGTCCGGCATCGAGTGCAGGGAAGCGCGCCTTGGGTTTTCGGACGCGGAGTTTACAGCCGCCACAGCGGCAACCGGGATCGGCGGGCGGCCAAGCTCGAGAGAGGCGCTGGACGACCTTGCGCGTCTTCGGTTCGATCGTGATTACGCTGGTGCTGGCGACGCTGCTGGTGTTCAGCGTCGAACTGGTTGCGCGCGGCTCGTTTGAGCAGACGCTGCAATTCTTCCAACAGCCGTTGCGGCCAGGCTGGACAACCGTGGTGTTGTTCGCGCTGCTGATCGTGTTCTTCGACGCGGTGCTCGGCAGGCCCTACCACGCCCTGTTCCTGATCGCCCCGGTGACCCTGGGGCTGGCCTTCGTCGGACACCAGAAGGCGTTCTATCTCGGTGATCCGCTCTACCCGGCCGATTTCCTCTATGCGCGGCAGATCGTCGAACTGATGCCGCTGCTGGTGCGCCAGCGTCCGTTCGCGGCGATCGGCTTCACGGTCGTCGGCATTGCCGCGGTCGCCGCGCTGGTGATGGCATGGCGCTACCGCTGCCGGCGCGCGCCGAAACTGTCGGTCCGGGCGCGCGCCTCGCGGCTGGTCGTGGCGCTGCCGGCGCTGCTGTTTTTCGGTTCGATCATGGACTACGCGACCTTCTCCTGGGCGCGCGACCGGTTGCAGATCTCGCCGGTGATGTGGGACCAGAAGGAGAACTACAACAGCAACGGGTTTGCCATCGCCTTCGCGCTCAACGTGCCGATGGCCAAGGTGACCGCGCCGAAGGGTTATTCGGAAGAAGCCATCGAGGCTTTTGCCGGAAAACCGCTGGCGCCGGTGTCGGTGCCCGCGGACAGGCCCGACATCATCATGGTGATGAGCGAATCCTTCTGGGATCCGACGCGGCTGCCGAAGACGACGATCACGCCCGACCCGATCCCGACGGTGCGCGCCATGCAGTCGGGCCACATGCTGTCGCCGGAATTCGGCGGCATGACCGCCAATGTCGAGTTCGAGGCGCTGACCGGCTTCTCCAACGCCTTCCTGCCCTATGGCAGCATCCCCTATCAGCAATATGTGCGCGCGCCGGTTCCGTCGCTCGCGCGGTTCCTGAAGAGCGAAGGCTACGACACCCGCGCCTTCCACCCTTATGCCGGCTGGTTCTGGAACCGGGCGACGGTCTACCGTGATTTCGGCTTCGACCGTTTCATGTCGGAGGAGACGCTGCCGGTGCTGGAAAAGCGCGGGCCGCTCGCCGCCGACACCGCTTTCATCGACGAGATCATCAAGAATGCGGAGCGGGCAAGCCAGCCGTTCTTCTATTTCGCGGTGACCTTGCAGGGGCACGGGCCCTATGAGCCGAACCGCTATCCGGATTCGACGCTCGTCGTGAAGGGCCCGATCAGCGAGGCGTCAAATAGCGCGCTGAAAACCTTTGCCACCGGCGCCGCGGATGCAGACCGCAGCCTAGCCACACTGATCGACTGGGCCAAGAAGCGCGAGCGGCACACGATCATCGCCTTCTTCGGCGACCATTTGCCGCCGCTCGGGCCGGTCTACACCGAGACGGGATTCATGAAGGACGTGGTGGCCGATCGCAACGCGCCGGCCGAAACGCTTGCCGCCGAGCACGAGACGCCGCTGGTCGTGTGGTCGAACCGCGTCGGTGCGGTGAGGGCCGTCGGCTCGGTCAGCCCGGCGTTCCTGCCGTATTATCTGATGCGCACCGGCGGCTTCAGCCACCCATACTACACTGGCTTCCTCGGCATGGTGCGCGACCGTTTTGCGGCGATCGACCGCAATATGCTGGTGAGCAGCAACGGCACGCCGACGCAGAACTGGTCGCGGGCCGAGGAGGTCGATGCGACGATCCGCGATTTCCGCTATCTCCAGTACGATCTGATGTTCGGAAAGCGCTTCGGTGAGGCCGCGCTGTTCCCGGAGTCGCAAGACCGGCCGAAAATCCTGCCGCCGCCGGTCTGAGGGCTGGCCGTCAGCCGGTGAACTGCAGTTTGGCGATGATGCTGGCGATGTTGCCAAAAATAGCCTTCAGCTTGGTGGGGTCGTTGGTGCCGAAATAGTACTCAGGCTTGGACGCGCAGTCTCCGTACAGCTTACGATTGGCGGCAGAATCGGCGCCAAGCAGGATTGTGAATATCTGCACGTTTTGTTTCTTAAGTTCCGTGCACATGGTGGACGTCCACGTGTTGACTTGGGTTACTGCCCTGCCCTTGTCCGTCGTGAGCATACGGTTGTCGGCCAGGAAACCGTAGGAGCCGTAGTCGGATTTATTGAGCGTCGTATCGTTCGCGCCAAAAACCTCATTCGTTCCGTCTGTGAAGACAACGACCCACTTGCTGACGTGCACATCATCGAATGGCTGGCCCTGCGTGTAGGGCTCACCAGGCGACAGGACGCGCCATCCCCAGGCCAGGCCCTCGGAGACGTTGGTGCCGGAACCGTTCCAGTAGGTCATCTTGCCGATCTGCGTCTTCAGCGAATCGAGATCCTCGGTCAGCGGCGCGATCGGTGTCGCGCAGGCACGGTTCGGACCATTCGTGAGCGGTGGCGTGGCCACGATGTTTTTCAATGTCGTCCCGTTGTACTTCGCCGCATTCCTCTGCTCCTTGACCTGCTTGGCCAGATCCTCGCTATTCGGCTTATTCGTCTTTGGCGCGGCATCGGCAAGGTAAGAATTGTTGAACGCAGACGCGTCGTTGCCGGGGGCGGTCTTGTCACCGGGCTCGTCGGGCGCGAAATAGGGTACGAACAACGTCTCCGGCTTCGTCTTGTCCGGAGCCGTGTCGTCGAGATTGTACGGGGCTGGCCGCGCCTCGACACAACCTTTCCATTCCACATTGAGCCGGTTGAACATGGCCAGTTGGTCGGGCCGCTTCCCGTCGACCGGATCGAAATGGACGCCGTTCAGCGAGTTCCCGCCGTTCTTGTCAATCCAATCTTCCTTGTAGTTTTCACCCTTGATGTTGACGGCGGTGACGAACGGCACGAGCGCGGCTCGCACCTTGCGTCCTGACACACCGCTGCCCTGCATGCCCTTCAGCGTGTCGACCAGGCTGCTGGCTGCATCGCGCAGCGATTTCATGCGGGCCTCGCCCATCGACCCGGTGTTGTCGAGCACCAGCGCCACCTCGACGTTCTTGCGCGATTCGAAAGCGACAGCCGTCACCTTGATCAGCGGATCGACCTTGAAGAACGGCATGAAATTGAGGTCGACATGCGATTGCGCGGTGGCCACGTTGCGGATGTCCACCAGTGTCTCGTTGACAGTGATGGTCGCGGTCGGATCGCGCAGCAGATTCTTGCCGGCGACGTTGGACGCGAAGAAGCGGTCGAACGTGTCCGTGCGCGAGACGTCGGTGGCGCCGATCCGCGACGCGGCCATGACCGCCGCGTCGAGCGACGCCTGGAGATCCGATTTCGCCGACATCATGTTGGTGACGTCGATGGCAAATCCCACGGCGAACAGCACTGCTGGAGAAGCCAGCGCCAGCGTCATGGCAAAATTGCCGGACGTCGACCGCAGGAACCGCTTGAACATTTTTTTGTCACCCCACCAGATTGCCCGGTGAGATTGCGGCCGGCGTCATGAAATTTCGGTTGAACCTGGCCGCCGCCGGCGGCCATTTCGACACAGGCTTAATGCCGCGTTGCAGTCCGTCAGGAAATTTTCATGATGCCGTCCGGTGCTCCTCGAGCCACGCTGCCGGTCGGACAACTCATCTAGTTCGGACAACTCACGTGCTTACGACATTCATGGTGGCCGATCTTGCGTCGCCGGCCAAATGCTGTATAGAGCGCGCTTCTGCCGGTCCCGGCTGGGGGCTGAACGGAGGGCCGGAGGTTTGAAAAAATCTCCGCTCGAAGGCAAACCGCCTTCAGCCTCCCGTGTCTCCGCTCTCCGACCGTCCATGCTCCTTTCTTCTCCTGAGGCGGCCGCCAGGCCCTCGACGGATCAGACAGGTTGCAGAGGCTTAGCCGCCGGTGCCGGGCAGAGTGTTGAAGAAAGGCGAAAAGCACAATGGCTCTCTACGAACATGTGTTTCTTGCCCGGCAGGACCTCTCGCAGCAGCAGGTCGATGCGCTTGTGGAACACTACAAGGGCATCATCTCCGCGAACGGAGGCACCGTCGGCCGGGTCGAGAACTGGGGACTGAAGTCCCTCACCTACCGGATCAAGAAGAACCGGAAGGCCTACTATACGCTGATGGACCTGACCTGCCCGCCGGCTGCGCTCAACGAACTCGAGCGCCAGCAGGGCCTGTCGGAAGACATCCTGCGCTTCCTGACGATCAAGGTCGAGAAGCACGAGGAAGGCCAGTCGGCCATGCTGCAGAAGCGCGAAGAGCGCAGCGAACGCGGCGGCTTCGGCGATCGCGACCGTGGGCCGCGCAGCTTCGGCGACCGTGACCGCGGTGACCGCGGCCCGCGCTCCTTCGGCGACCGCGAAGGCGGCGACCGTGGCCCGCGCAGCTTCGGCGACCGCGAGGACCGTCCTCGCCGTCCGCGTGAAACCGTTGAAGGAGGTGCCGCATAATGGTCGACATCAATCAGATCCCGACCCGGCGCCCGTTCCACCGCCGTCGCAAGACCTGCCCGTTCTCGGGCGCCAACGCGCCGAAGATCGACTACAAGGACGTGCGCCTGCTGCAGCGCTACATTTCCGAGCGCGGCAAGATCGTGCCGTCGCGCATCACCGCCGTCAGCCAGAAGAAGCAACGCGAGCTCGCCCAGGCGATCAAGCGCGCCCGCTTCCTCGGCCTGCTGCCCTATCTGGTGCGCTAACTGTCTTCGGGAGCCGGCTGCTTGCCGGCTCCCGGCTCTCCGCGACGGGCGCGGAGGGTTTTTCTGAAATCCCGAGTTGGGGCCAAAACCCCTAACTGCCGATACGGGCAGGACAGCGAACCGACGACCGACCTGTCAGACGCATCCTGTTCCGTTCCCCGAATTCCGCCGCCGCAAGCGGCCATTGAAGGAACAGAGACATGCAAGTCATTCTTCTCGAACGTATTTCCCGCCTCGGCCAGATGGGTGACACCGTCAAGGTCAAGGACGGCTTTGCCCGCAATTTCCTGCTGCCGCAGGGCAAGGCGCTGCGCGCCAACGAAGCCAACAAGAAGAAGTTCGAGGGCCAGCGCGTCCAACTCGAGGCCCGCAACCTTGAGCGCAAGACCGAAGCCCAGCAGATCGCCGACAGGCTCGACGGCAAGAGCTTCATCACCGTGCGCTCGGCCGGCGAGACCGGCCAGCTCTACGGCTCGGTGTCGACCCGCGACATCGCCGACCTGCTGACCGCCGAGGGCTACACGGTTGCCCGCAACCAGGTCGAACTCAACCAGCCGATCAAGACCATCGGCCTGACCAACGTGGCGATCGCGCTCCATCCGGAAGTCGAGGTCACGGTGACGCTGAACATCGCCCGCTCGACCGAAGAAGCGGAGCGCCAGGCGAAGGGCGAGACGCTGACGACCGCCGAGGCGATCTACGGCGACGACATCAACGAGAACGCTCGCCCGGATAATTTCTTCGATCCGGCCGCCGAGGAAGAGACCGAAGCCTGATCGTCAGGCTGTATATCCCATCGACAAGGCCCGGGTTCCGACCCGTGCTTTTTTGTTGCCGACGCGACCGCATGCAAGCGCTCCGTCGTCAGTGACACATGACGTGAGGACACCCAACCGAGCGCGAGGATCGACGAAAATCTCCTGACAATCGCCAAAAACGTATGAATTCCGCCGCTTTCAGCGCGACTGGCATCATTATCCATGCGGATTTTGTGCCAATCAGAACTTTTCAAGCTGCGACAAATTAAAGCAGAATAGGTCAGGCCCGCTGCCGAAGCGGCACCCGCGATTTGGGTAGGCACATGAACATTCTGTTGAAGCGCATCATCGACCGGGTGGTGCGGGTCGGAAACCTCAAGGTCACCAGCCCCGGCGGCACGGTCGACAGTTTCGGCGACGGCACCGGCCCGCTGGTGCACATGCACATCAAGACGCAGCATGCGGAGCGCGCGATCACGCTGCATCCGACGCTGGCGGTCGGCGAATCCTTCATGGACGAGGAGATCGACTTCATCCATGGCGACGTGCTTCTGTTCCTGCAGACCGTCTACCAGAACATGGCGCCGATCGGCGCCAACGACGCGCTGACGCGCGCCATCGAAGGCGTGCGCGTGGCGTTTCGGCGGCTGCAGCAGGTCAACACCCATGCCCGGTCGAAACGAAACGTGCAGCGCCACTACGATCTGTCGGGCGAGATCTACAAACTCTTCCTCGACGCCGACATGCAGTATTCCTGTGCCTATTTCGAGCGTCCCGACATGACGCTGGAAGAGGCGCAGCTTGCCAAGAAGCGCCACATCGCCGCCAAGCTGAAACTCGGCGCCGGCCATTCCGTGCTCGACATCGGCTCCGGCTGGGGCGGGCTCGGCCTCTACATCGCCAGGAATTTCCAGGCCGATGTGCTCGGCGTCACGCTGTCGACCGAGCAGCATGCCGTCTCCACCGAGCGGGTGCGCGCCGAGGGTCTGGAAGATCACGTGCATTTCGAGATCCGCGACTATCGCGACCTCAACGAACGCTTCGACCGCATCGTCTCGGTCGGCATGTTCGAGCATGTCGGCGTCAACCACTACCGCACCTTCTTCGAAAAATGCGCGACGCTGCTGAAGCCGGACGGCGTGATGCTCCTGCATTCGATCGGCCGCTTCGGTCCGCCGTCCGCCACCAACGCCTTCATCCGCAAGCACATCTTCCCGGGCGGCTACATTCCGGCGCTGTCGGAGGTGCTGCCGGTGATCGAGAAATCCGGACTAATGGTGGGCGACATCGAAATCCTGCGCCTGCACTACGCCGAGACGCTGAAACACTGGCGCGAACGTTTTCTCGCCAACCGCGACAAGGCGAAGGCGATCTACGACGAGCGCTTCTGCCGCATGTGGGAATTCTATCTGTCCGGCTCGGAAGCCGCGTTCCGCTGGCAGGACCTGATGGTCTTCCAGATCCAGTTGACGCGCAGGAACGACACGGCGCCGATTACGCGCGGCTACATGGAGAAGTGCGAGAAGGCGCTCGCAATGCATGAGATGGGGCATCGCGACATCGACGAGCACGGGGAAAAACCCAGGCGCGGCCGCAAAAAGGTTTCGGATAGGGAATAGCGGTTCGCCGCTCGTAGGCGGAGACGCGAAACCGCCGACCGAGCGCGCGTCTTTCGCGTCGATCGTGCGTCCTTCGAGGCTCGCCCGCCAAAGTTTTCTCTATAATTTCAAGGTTCTGCGGGCTCGCACCTCAGGATGAGGACGCTCGTGCCGGCAGCGCCAATCGCCAAGGTTCGTCAGATTTCCAGATACGCTCATGCCGCCATGGCGGAATTTCGCGTAGACGCTGAAAGTTGGCTTTTCAGGCACGACCGTCCTCATCCTGAGGTGCGAGCCCGCACAAGGTTGAAAACATTGACGAAAATCTTTGCGGCGAGCCTCGAAGGACGCACCCGACGGCAAAATTGTCCACTGGACAGCAATTCTCGCGAGTGATTCACGAACGTCGACGAGCGGAAAAAGCTGCGGGAGCAAATGTTGGTCCGGGCCAGAAATCAGACAACAGTCTAAGCTCCCGCAGAAAGGGATCTCGCGAGGAGCTTGGGCCGGATGAACTGCCTCGCGCCTTGCGGCTTCGACGAGGCCCACGTACTTCCAAGCATGTAAGGCAGTGATAGCATCGGTTCCGCGGCCAAAAAGGCACGAGCGGGCAAGAAGCTTCGAATCTTCGGCAAAACATTCCACGCAGGGCCGGCGGGACAGCCCAAGCGTTCGGCGAGCGGCCGCAACCGGGCTGCAACGGAGTGCGGCCGGCAAAACCCTTGAGCCCGCGGGCCGCTCCTGCCAGAAGAGGACGAAGCCACGGACCCCACCGATGAACTATGCGATATTCGCAGCCGCCGCCCTTGCCGAGATCGCCGGCTGCTTCGCCTTCTGGGCGTGGTGGCGGCTGGAAAAATCGCCGTTGTGGCTGGCGCCCGGCCTCCTGTCGCTCGTCGCCTTCGCCTGGCTGCTGACGCTGGCCGAGGCGGACGCCGCCGGCCGCGCTTACGCCGCCTATGGCGGCATCTACATCGCAGCGTCGCTCTGCTGGCTGTGGCTGGCGGAAGGCGTCCGCCCCGACCGCTGGGATCTCTTTGGCGCCGCGATCTGCATCGTCGGCGCCAGCGTGATCCTGTTCGCGCCGCGCGGCGCCTGAGGATGGAGCTTCCGCGCGCGCTGCGACAAGGCGTCGACCGGCTGCTCGAGAAGACGCCGCTGGCCGATCTGCAGCGAGCTTCCTCGCTACTGTCGTCGCGCTACCGCGCCGAACTGCGCGACGGACGCCTGCATCTCGACGGTGAACTCGCGGTGAAGTCGTATCTGGCCGCCCGCCTGCCCGCCACCTATGCGGCGATCCGCGCCAGCCTGGAAGCGGCGGCCGAACTGGTTCCTGATTTCGCGCCGAAAACCCTGCTCGACCTCGGCGCGGGGCCCGGCTCGGCGCTATGGGCGGCGCATGATCGCTGGCCGGAAATCGGCGATGCGGTGCTGGTGGAAGCGAGCGCCGCCGCGCGCAGTGTGGGCGGGACACTTTGCGCCGAGCTGCCGGCCGTCGCGGCGCGCTGGGTGGCCGGCGACGTGACGTCCGGCCTGCCCGACCTCAAGCCGGCCGACCTCGTCACGCTCTCCTACGTGCTCGACGAACTCGACCCGGCGCAACGCGGACCGCTGGTCGACCGTCTGTGGGCGCTGACCGCCGGCATACTGGTGATCGTCGAGCCGGGAACGCCGGCCGGCTGGCAAAGGATTCTCGCCGCACGCGGCCGGCTGATCGCCGCCGGGGCGCATCTCGTCGCGCCCTGTCCGCACGAACGCCCCTGCCCGCTGGCGCCGCCCGACTGGTGCCATTTTTCCCGCCGCGTCGCCCGCTCACGGCTGCACCGGCTGGCCAAGGGCGGCGACGTGCCGTGGGAGGACGAAAAGTACATTTTTGTCGCCGCCGCCCGGCAGCCAGTCCAGCCGCCGCAGGCGCGGGTGATCGCGCCGCCGCGCGGCGGCAAGGGGGTGGTGACCTTGAAGCTTTGCAAGGCGGATGGCGGTGCGGCCGAGCGCACCCTGAGCAAGCGCGACGGCGAGAATTTTCGCATCGCCCGGCGGCTGGACTGGAGCGATGCAGTGCAGCAGGATTTCGACAGCGGCAGCTAAGTGCCGAAGCTCTAAGCCTTGCCCAGATGCTTCGGCCAGAATTCCTGATGTATTTCGGCGGCTTCGTCTTCGAGGTCCGTCGGGCCAACGACAGCGACGATGCGCGCGCCGGTTTGCAACACCGCCCGGCTCGGCACGTTCAACCCGATCCCGGCAATCTCGCCAAGCCGCGCTTCGGAGCACGCAAACACCATGCGCCCGATGCCCGACCAGTAAATCGCCCCGGAGCACATCGCGCACGGCTCCGTGCTGGTGTAGAGCGTGCAGTCGGCGAGAAAAGCAGTGTCGTAGTGCCGCGCAGCCAGTTTAACCAGGTTCATCTCGGCGTGGTTCGTCATATCGTGGCCGGTGAAGACGCTGTTTTCGGCGCGCAGGATGACTTTGCCGTCCTTCACCAGCACCGAGCCAAACGGTTCGTCGCCGTGTTCCATCGCGGATCTCGAGAGCGCAATCGCCTCGCGCAAGAACGGCTCGTGGTTTTCCATCAGCGCCTCCCCCGAAAGCCAAAGCGAGATGATCTTGACTTGAATCAGAGGGATTTCCAAGGGCTGCACATCAGCTCCAAGTCTGCAAACCGTATCGCCACAACCGTCATTTTCTGGCTCTCATCAATGAGTCCTGAGCCAAGACTGTCCAGCTCCGGCTGAACCTCCGCAATGGGCCGGAAGCGGAGCTACACAGGTCCATCCGCGAGCTCGGCATCCAGCGCCGACGCAAGTTCGAAAAATCGCCTGCGGACGCCAGGCGAGTAGGGATTTGCACGCTCGATTGCCGCAAAGACCTCCGGCGCGTCGTGGCGGACCATGTTCACGGCCTCCAGCAACCGATCGAAGCTTTTGGTGGTCATGCGCTTCGGCAACGGCTCCATCTGCACCAGCACCTTTGCGATGAGATGCGTCAGCCCCTGGACCGTCGCCGCTTCGCGGTCATGGTCCTCAGGCGTGGTCATGATCACGTTCAATCGCAATTGATGCCGCAGGAACGCGGCCAGGCGAAAGCAGCGGCGGCCGCGGACCGGACATACGGCGATCTTCAATCCCGCGATGCCGTCGCGTGCGCTCTGCGGGCCGAACAGCGGGTGCGTCGCCACGATCTCGGCATGCTCGGGAATCCCGCGCTTCATGATGTCGGCCGGACCCAGTTTCACCGACCCCACGTCGAGCACGAGCGCTCCGGGCCGGATATGGGAAGCCACGGCATCGACGATCTCCCGCAGGCGTCCGACCGGCGTGGCAAGCACGACCACCGGGCAGCTCGCCGCCGTGTCAAGGTCGGTGAGCGCAACGCCAAGAGAATCGGCGATCGGCTGGAGGCCGGGGGCAGGATCATGGGCGCACAGCGCAAAGTACGGCCCAATGTGGCGGGCGATGAGCTGCCCAAAGGCGCCGAAGCCTATGATGCCGATTGTGGAGCCTGGCGTGATATCGCTGTCGTTTGGCATGGACTGACCTCAAAAAGGCTGCGAAGCCAGAGGCGTCCTGCTTGAACTCAACCGCTGGCGAGGCAGCGGTTGAACAACAAAGCACACCCGCCGCTATGAAAGCGGGGCGTAATACTGTGCGGCGGCGAAGAGTGCTTTCTTCATGCCGGGGCCTATAGGCGCCAGCGGATGGAATGTCAATTTATGTCGGCTTGGGGGGAAAGGCGGCCATCCGCGTCAGCCCTCATTCTCGCGTAGCGCCGCACGCCCAGTCGCTTTGGTCCGGCGATCCTTTTGCATCCCGACGATGGAACATCTGAGCCAGAGGAGAGAACTGGCCACACCACAAATTGCATAGGCCTTGCCCACAAAAGGCTGACTTGTGGGCTCGGCCAAGTTCGGGCAGGATTATCGTCCGGTCTGGGCAGGTGGGCGACCGTCAATCAACGTCCGGCGAGAGCTTCGACGTTGCCGGCAGCACATCTTGGTCTTGCAACTATCCAAACGCGACCTTGAGGGAGTTCGTCGTGGCGACTTTTACTGTGACCAATACCAACGATTCTGGAGCCGGCTCGCTGCGCGAGGCGATCGGCCTGGCCAACGCCAATGCCGACCCGGACACCATCAAGTTTGCCTCCGCGCTTACCGGGCAGACGATCGCGCTGACGACACTCCGCCTCGACGTCTCGACCGATATCACCATCGACGGCGACGTGAACGGAGACGACAAGGCCGACATCACGATTTCGGGCAGCGACGCCTTCCAGATCTTCAATATCACCGGAGGTTCAACGGACGTCACGCTGGCAAGCCTCGATCTGACCAAGGGTCGCGATAGCGGTAGCCCGGGCGCGGCTGTTGCTTGTAATGGCGGAACTCTGACCGTGGTCGACAGCACGATCTCGGACAACCATGCCGCCTCCAACGGCGGCGGCATTGGAGTGTTGTCCGGCACGCTGGCGGTCGTCAACTCCACGATCTCCGGCAACACGGCGCAGTCAGCCGGCGGCGGCGTGTATGTCGCCGCTGGTGGTCAAGCCAGCTTCGTGAACGCAACCATCGTCGACAATAGCGCCAAGAGCGGCGGCGGCATCTTAGCCCTCGATCCTGTCAACGAGCTGACGATCCGGAGCAGCACCATTGCGGGCAACAGCGCCAGCGAGTCAGGCGGTGGGCTGTATTCGGTTAGCACCGTCCCCATCAGCAACTCCGTCATCGCCGGCAACACGGCGCCGACCGACGCGGATGTCTATGGCGGAGCTGGCTTGATTTACGCCGATCATAGTTACTTCGGCACGACAATCTCAGGCTACACGGACAAGGGCGGCAGCATCAACGGCGGCGGCAACCCGCTGCTGGGCGGTTTGCTCGACAATGGCGGCACGGTGCTGACGCTCTCGCCGCTCGACGGCTCGCCGCTGATCGGCGCGGGCGGCAACGCCGGCCTGCCGGCCGACAGCTTCGACATCGATGGCGACGGCGACACTACGGAGCCCCTGCCGCTCGATGCGCGCGGCGGGACGCGCGTGGTCGGCGGCACGGTCGACATCGGCGCCGTCGAGCAGATCGTCGACGAGACCATCGGCGGCACGGCGGCGGCCGACACCATCGTCGGCGGATTGGGCAACGACGTGCTCCGTGGTGGCGCGGGGGGCGACACGATTGACGGGGGGGTGGGCATCGACACCGCGGACTATTCGGGTTCCGCGCTCGGCGTCAGTGTCAATCTTAACCTCGCCATACCTCAGATTTCTGCCGGGGATGCAAAGGACGACGTTCTGACCGGAATTGAAAACATCAGAGGTGGCGGGTTGGCTGACGTGCTGACAGGTGACTTTGGGGACAATGTGATCGACGGCCGCGCTGGCGCGGACATTTTGAGGGGTTTCGGTGGCGACGATCTCTTCTACGTCGACAATATGGGCGACATGGTTCTCGAAACAGCCGGCGAGGGCTTCGACCAGGTCGCAGCGCGAGGTGACTATACGCTCGGTGCCGGCCAGGACATCGAATGGCTCAACACCACCAATGCTGGTGCGGTGCGCAACATCGACCTGAAAGGCAATGAACTTGCCCAGACGATCGTTGGCAACAACGGCAACAACTGGCTTCACGACGGCGGTGTCGGCGGCGGCGATAGGCTTTGGGGTGGCGGGGGCAACGACTATTACACGGTCTATAATTCAACTGCCATCATTGTCGAAGGCAAAGGCCAGGGCGGCTTCGACCGTGTGGCCGCAGGGGTAAACTATACGCTCGGCGCAGGCGTCCAGGTCGAGTCGCTTCGCACCACCAGCCAGCATGCCGCCTACAGCATAAACCTCACCGGCAACGAGTTCGGCCAGCAGATCATCGGCAACGACGGCAACAACCGGCTGGATGGCAAGGGCGGCAGCGATACCATCCAGACCGGCCTCGGCAACGACACCGTGGTGTTCTCGGCCGCCCTTGACGGTAGTGCCGACACAATCACCGACTTCATCGTCTCCGACGATCAGATTGCACTGGACGACTTTGTATTCACGGCGCTTGGCGTCGGCGCGCTCGATGCATCCGCTTTCAAGGACGTCGCCCTTGCGCCGATGGATGCCGACGATCGCATCATCTACAACTCGAATACCGGATCGTTGTTCTATGACGCAGACGGGCTTGGCGGCGCGGCGGAAGTCAAGTTCGCGTCCGTCTCGATCGGCATTTCTCTGACCGCTGCCGATTTCGTGGTGATCTAGAAGGCTGCTGAGCAAGGCGTGTCTGGGGGCGAAAGCGGACATTCAAGCTCAGACGCCCTCGATCTTCTCCAGCAGTGCCGGCAATTCGCCGAGATGCGCGAGCTCGCGAAAACGCGCGTCTCCCGCCGGCGGCTCGACATGTTCAAGAACCCAGGTCAGCGGATGCGGCACGAACACGCCCCAGCTTCCGGCCCGGATCGCCGGCACCACGTCGGATTTCAGCGAGTTGCCGATCATCATCGCATGTTCGGCGCCGTCGCCGTGGCGGGCGAAGATGCGCTGGTAGGTGGCGGCCGACTTGTCGCTGACGATCTCCACCGCATCGAAAAAATCGCCCAGCCCGGACTGCGCCAATTTTCGTTCCTGGTCGAACAGGTCGCCCTTGGTGATCAGCACGATGCGGTATCGGCCCGCCAGCCCTGCAAGCGTGTCGGCCGCATGCGGCAAGGTCTCGACCGGATGCGACAGCATTTCGCGGCCGGCGTCGAGGATCTGGCCGATGACGGCGGCAGGCACTTTTCCATCGGTCACCTCGACCGCCGTCTCGATCATCGACAGCGTAAAGCCCTTTATGCCGAAGCCGTAGTGCGCAAGATTGCGTTTCTCCGCTGCGAGCAGCCGTTCAGCAAGATCCTTCGGCTCGGCGAAATCGGCCAGCAGCGCCTGGAACCGCTCCTCCGTCAGCCGGAAGAACTGCTCGTTCTGCCACAGCGTGTCGTCGGCATCGAAGCCTATGGTGGTCGGGGCGGGCATGGTCGCACCTCGTTCGTGCCGCAACGGGCTACCGCACCTTGGCCGTGGCGCGCAACCGGCTACGCACCCGACGGCGTCAGGCGCGCCTCCTCGAGAATCCAGTCGCGGAAGGCGACGATGCGCGGGTCGTCGGCGACCGCTGCCGGATAGGCCAGATGATAGGCATATTCCGGCCTCACCTTGATGCCGAGGTCGAAGGGCCGCACCAGCCGCCCCTCCGACAGGTCGTTTGCCACCATCGAGAAATCGCACAGCGCGACCACATTACCCTCGACCGCCGCCTGGATGACGAAGGATGAATCGGTGAAGAGCAGGCAGCGGCTGTCATCAAAATCCTCGACGCCGGCGGCCGCCATCCACATGCGCCAGTTCGGCCAGGTGACGCCCTGCCGCGACCATTCGATGTGGACCAGCGTGTGTTGCAGAAGGTCGCGCGGCTTCTCCAGCGGCGGCCCGGATTTCAGCAGGCGCGGGCTGCACACCGGGAAAATGACGTTGTCGAACAGCCGGTGCGTGGCGACGCCCGGATATCGTCCGGTGCCGAAGCGGATCGCGACATCCACGTCGTCCTGGTCGAAGTCGCGCAGGTCGGAGGAGATGTCGAAACGTAGGTCGATGCCCGGGCACTGGCCGCGAAACCGGTCGAGCCGCGGCACCATCCATTTTGAGGCGAAGGTGCCGTCCATGGTCAGCTTGAGCTGGGCGATGCCGCGCGCCAGTTTTTTCGCCCGCGCCACCGCGCTCGCCAAGCCCTCCAGCGCCTCGGCCGCCGCCTCGTGGAACACGGCGCCCGCCTCGGTGAGACGGATGCTGCGGCTGCTGCGGATGAACAGCGCCATGCCGAGCTGGTCCTCGGTCTCCTTGATCTGGTGGCTGACAGCGGCCGGGGTCAGGCCGAGTTCTTCCGCCGCGCGCGAAAAATTCAGGTGACGGCTGGCGGCGTCGAACACCTTCAGAGCGCGTGTGCCGGGAATGTGGAGCGCCATCGATCTTCAAATGAAATTTGCAGATGCGGCAAATATTGCTCGTTTTTCGTTTCTATTTCAATCGCCTATCTAAAAGGTACCAAATAGCTCTTGAAAAGGCATTTCAAATGTCCGCCCTTACCGTCACAACCGGCCGGCACCGCGATTCCAGCCTGTCGACGCTGGCCTTGCGCCTGCTCGAATTCCTGCACGCGAAAATCTCCCGGCGCCAGGCGATCGAGGAGCTGGAAAAACTCTCCGACCACGATCTGCAGGATGTCGGACTGGAACGCCGCGACATTGCGGCGGCAATCGACGGCGAGATGAACCGGATCAGTCTGCGCACGCTGGGCCGGTAGCCCGTCACCGCCGCAACGGCGTCAGGGTTTTGCCGGCGTCACGATCTCGTAGGTGCAGGCGAAGGATGCCGCCGCTATGCGGTAGGTATCGCTCGTATCGGTCGGAACCTGCACGATGGCGTCGCCGGGCTTTGCCGTCATTGCCTCGCCCCACGGTGCGGTGAAGCTGAATTCACCGATCTCGGCGGGCACGATGAAATAGCCCATGTCCGAGCCTTTCGGCGCGAAGGCGCGCCAGCCTTGCTCGTCAGGCTCGGACTGCGCCTCGCCATAGCGGGTCGGGAATTTCGCGGCCTTGACCAGAATCTCCTCGTTGCCGGTTTCCGGGCAGCGGTTGCGCACCACCCAGTCGCCTTCTTCCGCGGGTTTGGATCTTGTCTCCGCACCCTCGCCCTTGATGATGGTGACGATCACCTCGCCCGGCCTAGCCGGCCGGGCATCGACGGGTCTGGTCTTGCGGGCAATTCCGGTCCGAGCCTCGGCCTTCGCCTTTTCGAACAGCTCGATCTGGTTTCTTTCGGTCGTCGCGCCATAGGCATGGGGAGCGGTCGCCAACCCCGCCGCGACAAAAACGGAAAGCAGAACGGACTGTGCGGTTGCCATTTGCTCGCCCTCGATTGAACCCGGCACATCATAAACACGAAGCCTTGCCAAGCCAATGTGGCGGCCGGTTGAAGCGAATCTGGACCGCATTGATGTTCTTGATATGTTCGGGTTGAACTGCTAGCTTCGACGGATAGGAGTCAAGTCGATTCCGGTTGCTGAAAAACTGTCCTGTGGATCGTTTGCGGGCCCTGTGGACCGTGGGATCAAAGGTGCAAGGGTGGGCCGCCTGCAATTGACTCACCGCCATCCCCTTCTGCTACCGAATGGCGGGCTGGATTCGAGGACAAGATGGCAGAGGCAGCACGCAAGCTCAGCGTGGCGGAGACGCCGCTTTACCGGGAGGCGCCGAACAATATCGAGGCCGAGCAGGCGCTGCTCGGCGCCATTCTGGTCAACAACGACGCCTTCTACCGCGTCTCCGACTTCCTCAAGTCGGCGCATTTCTACGAGCCGCTGCACCGCAAGATTTTCGAGGTGGCGGGCGAACTGATCCGGATGGGCAAGATGGCCAATCCGGTGACCATGAAGACATTTTTGCCGGCCGACGAGAAGGTCGGCGACATGACGGTGGCGCACTATCTGGCGCGGCTGGCGGCGGAGGCCGTCACCGTCATCAACGCCGCAGACTACGGCCGCGCCATCTACGATCTCGCCACCCGCCGCGCGCTGATCACGGTGGGCGAGGACATGGTCAACATCGCCTATGACGCGCCGGTCGACATGTCGCCGCAGTCGCAGATCGAGGACGCCGAGCGGCGGCTGTTCGAGCTTGCGGAAACCGGCCGCTACGACGGCGGCTTCGAGAGTTTTTCCGACGCCATCAAGACGGCGATCGACATGGCCAGCGCCGCCTATATGCGCGACGGCCACCTCTCCGGCATCGCCACCGGCCTGCGCGACCTCGACAGCCGCATGGGCGGGCTGCAACCCTCCGACCTGATCGTGCTGGCGGGACGCCCCGGCATGGGCAAGACTTCGCTGGTCACCAACATCGCCTTCAACGTCGCCCATGCCTACGAGCCGGCGCAGCAGGCCGACGGTTCGTTCAAGGCGGCGAACGGCGGCGTCGTCGGTTTCTTCTCGCTCGAAATGTCGTCGGAACAGCTCGCCACCCGCATCATCTCCGAGCAGGCGGAGGTCCCCTCCTCCAAAATCCGCCGCGGCGACCTGACCGAGACCGATTTCGAAAAACTGGTCGGCTGCACGCAGATGCTGCAGAAAATCCCGCTGTTCATCGATTCGACCGGCGGCATCTCGATCGCCCAGCTCGCGGCGCGCGCCAGGCGGCTGAAGCGCCAGCGCGGGCTCGACGTTATCGTCATCGACTATATCCAGCTCATGACCGGCTCATCGAAGCGCGCCAGCGAGAACCGCGTGCAGGAAATCACCGAGATCACCACCGGGCTGAAGGCGCTGGCCAAGGAACTCGCCGTGCCGATCATCGCGCTGTCGCAGCTTTCCCGACAGGTGGAGAGCCGCGAGGACAAGCGGCCGCAGCTTTCGGACCTGCGCGAATCGGGCTCGATCGAACAGGACGCCGACGTGGTCATCTTCGTCTATCGCGAGGAATATTATCTCAAGAACAAGGAACCGAAGCCCGGAACCGACGAATACATCAAATGGGAAGGCGCAATGAACGATGCGCGCGGCAAGGCCGAGGTCATCGTCGCCAAGCAGCGCCACGGGCCGACGGGCACCGTGTCGCTGGCCTTCACCGGCGAATACACGCGCTTCTCCGACCTGGCCGAGGAGCATCATCTGCCGGAGAGGTATGAGTGAGCGGCGGTATCGCTCTGGAAAAA
Organism: Mesorhizobium sp. LHD-90; assembly: GCF_030929505.1. Taxonomy (GTDB): domain Bacteria; phylum Pseudomonadota; class Alphaproteobacteria; order Rhizobiales; family Rhizobiaceae; genus Kumtagia. The sequence continues at coordinate 261,330 of NZ_JAVFVV010000008.1, forward strand.
ATCCGCATTCCATGCAATATATGCAACATGCATGAGGTGCATGAAAGGACGCGGACATGATCAAGGTCAGCTCGGCGGAATTCCAGCGCAACATCGGTCGCTACCAGGACATGGCCCTGACGCAGCCGGTTTTTGTCACGCGCAATGGGCGGGAACGGACGGTAACGGTCTCGGTCGAGGAGTATCGCCGGCTGAAGCGGCGGGATCGAGAAGTGCTGGGGCTGGACGATTTTACCGAAGAGATGATCGCGGCAATAGAGGCCAGCGAGCCCTCGCCGGAAGCCGAAGCCTTCAATCATGAATACAAAGGCTGATTTTGGCGCCCCTTCCGAAGCCGGTTCCAGGATTGGTCATTCGCTACAGCTATCTGTGGGCAAATGAACATGACGCCGGCCGGGAAGAGGGCCGCAAAGACAGGCCTTGCGCAATAATCGTGTCGGTCGAGACCGACGAAGGCACGACATCCGTTGTCGTGCTGCCGATATCGCATAGCCCGCCGGCGGGCGGCGTGCCCGCGATCGAAATCCCGCTGGACACCAAACGCCGTCTCGGGCTGGACGACGAGCGATCCTGGGTCGTTCTATCGGAAGCCAACCAATTCGTCTGGCCCGGTTTTGACCTGCGTTTCTCAAAACCGGGCGATGCATCGAGCGTTGCTTACGGCGAAATGCCCGCGAACTTCTTCCGCGATCTGCGTGCTGCTTTCGTCAAGGTGCTCCGCGAAAAGCGCGCGCGTCTGGTCTCCAGGACCCAATAATCAATGCCCAAACCCCGCATCCAGTTCATCTGCCAGGCCTGCGGCAACGTCACCTCGCGCTGGGCCGGCAAATGCGAAGCCTGCGGCGAGTGGAACACGCTCGTCGAGGAAGGCACGGCCGGCGGCATCGGCAGCGGCCCTTCCTCCCTGCGCTCGGCGCGAAAGGGCCGCGCCGTGGCGCTCACCTCGCTGTCGGGCGACATCGAGGACGCACCGCGCATCGCCAGCGGCATTTCGGAACTCGACCGCGCCACCGGCGGCGGTTTCGTGCGCGGCTCGGCGCTGCTGGTCGGCGGCGATCCCGGCATCGGAAAATCGACGCTGCTGACCCAGGCCGCCGCTGCGCTGGCGAGCAAGGGCCATCGCATCGTCTATGTCTCGGGCGAGGAGGCCGTCGCGCAGATCAGGCTGCGCGCCCAGCGCCTCGGCGTCGCCAATTCGTCGGTGGAACTCGCGGCCGAGACCAATGTCGAGGACATTCTGGCCACCATCGCCGATGGTCGCCGGCCGGACCTCGTCATCCTCGATTCGATCCAGACGCTGTGGACAGACGTCGCCGATTCGGCGCCGGGCACGGTGACGCAGGTGCGCGCCGCCGCGCAGACGCTGATCCGCTATGCGAAATCGACGGGTGCTGCGATCGTGCTGGTCGGCCACGTCACCAAGGAGGGCCAGATCGCCGGTCCGCGCGTGGTCGAGCACATGGTCGACGCCGTGCTCTATTTCGAGGGCGAAGGCGGCCACCACTACCGCATCCTGCGCACGGTGAAGAACCGATTTGGGCCCACCGACGAGATCGGCGTGTTCGAGATGTCGGACAAGGGGTTGCGCGAGGTTTCGAACCCTTCGGAATTGTTCCTCGGCGAGCGGCATGCCGCGGCGCCCGGCGCCGCGGTGTTCGCGGGCATGGAGGGCACGCGGCCGGTGCTGGTGGAAATCCAGGCGCTGGTGGCGCCGTCCTCGCTCGGCACGCCGCGCCGCGCGGTCGTCGGCTGGGACGGGGCGCGGCTCGCCATGGTGTTGGCCGTGCTGGAGGCGCATTGCGGCGTGCGCTTCGGCACGCACGACGTCTATCTGAACGTGGCCGGCGGCTACCGGATCTCCGAGCCGGCCGCCGATCTCGCGGTGGCGGCGGCGCTGGTGTCGTCCCTGACCGGCCTTGCCCTTCCCGCCGATTGCGTCTATTTCGGCGAAATCAGCCTTTCGGGTGCAATCAGGCCGGTTGCGCATGCGCAGCAGCGTCTGAAGGAAGCGGAAAAGCTGGGCTTTGGACAGGCGGTCCTGCCGCGCGGCAGCGATGAACAGAACGGCGCGAATGCCGGCATGTTCCAGCCGGCGACGCTGGCGGATCTGGTCGTGCGGATCGCCGGCTCACTGCGGCGCGACGCGGAAGACTGAATGGAAACGCCAGGCCCGCAGGCGGGGCGGCAGGCGCGAGGGGCCATGAAGTGGGGAATGAATGCCGATAACGCTGCTTGACGGAATTCTCGTCGGCTTCACGCTCGTTTCCGCGATGCTCGCCATGGTCCGCGGCTTCTCCCGCGAGGTCCTGTCGATCGTGTCATGGCTTGTGGCGGCTGCCGCCGCCTATTTCTTCTACAAGCCGGTCCTGCCCTATGTGCAGCCCTACATCGACAACGAGCAGTTCGCCATGGCGGCGGCGGCCGGCATCGTGTTCGTGGTGGCGCTGATCATCGTGTCGCTAATCACCATGAAGATCGCCGACCTGATCGTCGATTCGCGCATCGGCGCGCTCGACCGTACGCTCGGCTTCGTCTACGGCGCGGCGCGCGGCGTGCTGGTGGTTGCGGTTGCCCTGCTGCTGTTCAATTGGCTGGTCGGCAGCCAGAAGCCGCCGGCGGTCGCCAACGCCAAGTCGCTGCCGATGCTGGAAAGCATCGGCACATGGATCGAAGGCATGCTGGCGAAGCTGCCGGACAATCCGCAGGATTCGATCCTGAAGAAAATCGTCCCCGACGAAGGCGAACCCGGCGCGCCGCAGCCAGAAGCTCCGGCAACAGATGCGCCGGCGGAAAATCCGCCCGCCGAAACGCCGCCGGCCGACGCGGGCCCGGCGGACGCTCCACCCTCGGAAGCGGCCCCGACCGAGACGCCTCCGGCCAACAATTAGCGGCTCGCCGCTCGGCTTCTTCTTGACGGCACCAACCGCGTTGCCGTCCGGATCCGCCGGCACCGCATAGCTGGTGCTCGGCGGGCCCTGCCCTCCTCGTGCCTTGGGTGTGGTGCACTGCGATAAAATGCCGGTGGTATTGCCCGGGGCGTTGCCCTATATGACGGTTTTCCGACAGCAAGGTGGCGTTCCCCGATGGCAGACGCATCCTCTTTCCTCGCCGCCGAGGCCGACGATCATTTCCACGACGAATGCGGGGTGTTCGGCATCCTCGGGCGGCAGGACGCGGCGGCGATCGTCACGCTCGGCCTGCACGCGCTGCAGCATCGCGGCCAGGAGGCGGCGGGCATCGTCTCCTTCGACGGCACGCAGTTCCATGTCGAGCGCCATGTCGGCCTGATCGGCGACACTTTTACCAAACAGTCCGTCATCGACCGGCTGCCCGGCAGCCGCGCCATTGGCCACACGCGCTACGCCACCACCGGCGGCGCCGGCCTGCGCAACGTCCAGCCCTTTTTCGCCGAACTGGCGGAAGGCGGCCTCGCCATCGCCCACAACGGCAACATCACCAACGCCATGACCGTGCAGCGCGTGCTGCAGAAACAGGGCGCGATCTTCTCGTCGACCTCGGACACGGAGACGATCCTGCACCTCGTCGCCACCAGCAAGGAACGCGACACCAATTCGCGCTTCATCGAGGCGATCAAGCAACTCGAGGGTGCGTTCTCGCTGGTGGCGCTGACCGCCAAGAAGATGATCGGCTGCCGCGATCCGCTCGGCATCAGGCCGCTGGTGCTGGGCGACCTCGACGGCTCGTGGATCCTGGCTTCCGAGACCTGCGCGCTCGACATCATCGGCGCGCGTTTCGTGCGCGACCTGAAGCCCGGCGAGATGGTGGTCATCACCTCCAAGGGCATCGAGAGCATCTTTCCGTTCGAGCCGCAGAAACCGCGCTTCTGCGTCTTCGAATATGTCTATTTCGCCCGGCCGGATTCCTCGGTCGAGGGCCGCAACGTCTACGATGTGCGCAAGCGCATCGGCGCGGAGTTGGCGCTGGAGAGCCCGGTCGAGGCCGACATCGTCGTGCCGGTGCCGGATTCCGGCACGCCCGCCGCGATCGGCTTCAGCCAAGCCGCCGGCATCCCGTTCGAGCTCGGCATCATCCGCAACCACTATGTCGGCCGCACCTTCATCGCGCCGGGCGATTCGATCCGCCACATGGGCGTGAAGCTCAAGCACAACGCCAACCGGAAAATGATCGAGGGCAAGCGTGTGGTGCTGGTCGACGATTCGATCGTGCGCGGCACCACCAGCCAGAAGATCGTGCAGATGGTGCGCGACGCCGGCGCGCGCGAAGTGCATATGCGCATCGCCTCGCCGCCGACCCGCGCCTCCTGCTTCTACGGCGTCGACACGCCGGAAAAGGCAAAACTCTTGGCGTCGCGCATGACGGTCGAGGAGATGGCGAGCTTCATCCGCGTCGATTCGCTGGGCTTCCTGTCGCTCGACGGGCTTTACCGAGCCGTCGGGGAACCCGGCCGCGACAACGAGCAGCCGCAATTCTGCGACGCCTGTTTCTCCAACGAATATCCGACGCGGCTGCTCGACTTCGAAGGCCACGACAATGTGCGCACCCTGTCGCTGCTGGCGACCGGCGGGCAGTAGAACAGCGGCAGTATCGTTTGCCACGATGTTTGCCCTTGGCAATGTGTTAGTCGCTTGAATCCATTGACGTCAGATTCGGGCTGAGCCAGCTTTTTTACCCTTTCTACCAAGGAATTTGTCATTGCCGGGCGGAGCGTCCGCAAAGGGTGGAAAGCGGTCAGGCAGCTATTCGTTGGAAGCAGCGCAAAGCTGCCGTCTTGACCTCCCAGTAACGCTGCTTCTACAAGTAGGATATGGCAACAAACCTCTGATTAGCCGCGCCCAGCGGCATTGAGCGAAGCATAGTCACGCACAAATGCGGGACAGCTTCCATTTGCCATAGCCCAATCAGAGATTTTTGAATGGCCACGCTCCACCTTACTTGCGGTCTTCCCGGTTCCGGGAAAACGTCGCTGGCCAAGATCATTGAACGGGAAGCGTCTGCCCTGCGTCTCACCGGAGACGACTGGATGCACATGCTCTACCCCGGTGTTTCCACTCCGGAAGCCGAAACTGGTCCGTGTCGGGGTCGCATTGAGGGCTTGCAATGGCAGATCGCTCTGCGTGCCCTGAAGCTCGGCTGCAACGTCGTGGTCGATTGGGGAGTATGGTCACGGGCGGAACGTGATATCTGCAGGGAGCAAGCCCGTGCGGCTGGTGCGAAGGTCATGCTCTGCTTCCTCGATGTTCCCTTTGAGGAGCTTTGGGACCGGGTCTCCCGAAGAAACGCCGTGCTTCCTGCGGGCACATTCAACATCTCCCGAACAGACCTGCTAAGGTGGTCGAAGCTGTTCGAGCCACCCACCGCGGAAGAGATGGCGCTTTACGATGGGCCAGCTCACCCTAAGTCCTTCACCTGACCAACGGCAGCTTTCTGGCGGTCGCGCATATGTTGCGAAGGTCCGGCATGGGTCTAAACACGACGTTCATCTGAAATCCGGGGACAGTTTTATTACTCAATTCCTGTCGAGCGCTGCCGTGGCGGCCGGGCTTGAACCCGGAATTGAGTAACTGTCCCCGGGATTTCCAGCGCGAAAAAGGGGATGGAATTTTCGTCCCACCGGAAAATTTTCTCGAGAGCACGCCGGAAGATGCCGCCAAGCCCTTGTTTTTGCTGACGCCGCCTTTTCCCGCCCGACGCCGTGGAACGCCGTCGGATACGATTTTCATCTCCCTCTCCAAAACCATGCCTCATACTCTTCGCCGGTGCGGCGCAGAATCTGGATGAGCTGAAAGAGACGATCGGCTTTGCGCATATGCTGACTCCTGCTGCCACAATGGTGGCAACAGCGGTGTGAGACAAGCTTCGTGCCGAGCGGCAAAGGGGCCGCCATCGAAGGAGACAAATGTGAAATTGGCATCAGTGCGCATCATCGCCGGCAACATCAAGCAGATGGTAGCCTTCTACGAAATGGTCACCGGCGTGAAAGCGCAGTGGCTGGCGCCGGTCTTTGCGGAACTGGTCCTGCCTGGCGCCGTCCTGGCGATAGGATCGGTCGATACCGTGCCACTCTGGCAAGCCGGCAGCTCCGAGCCCGGAGCGAACCGCACGTTGTTTCTCGAGTTTCAGGTCGAGGATATCGAAGCGGACTATGCGCGCCTCAAGGACCAGGTCCCGTTGGTGCATGAACTCAAGACCATGCCCTGGGGCAATGAGACCTTTCAGTTCCGAGACCCCGAGGGTAATGCCATCTCGCTCTATATGCCGGCAACGGAAGAGGCCAAGAGACGGTTTGCAGGCCGATGAACTGAATGGGCGAGAAGCTTCGAGACCGAAACGCTATCGCGCCGATCGAGCCAAGAATTCATGGCTCGCGAATGGCAGCTTGCAGCCTTTCACGTCCGATGTACGAGTGGCGGGTCGAGACACGACGTTCATCTGAAATCCGGGGACAGTTTTGTTACTCAATTCCTGTGGAGCGCTGCCGTCGCGGCCGGGCTTGAACCCGGAATTGAGTGACTGTCCCCGGGATTTCCAGCGCGAAAAAGGGGATGGAATTTTCGTCCCATCGGAAAATTTTCTGGAGAGCACGCCGGCATATGCCGCCAAGTCCTTGCTTTTGCTGACCCCGCATTTTCCCGCCTGACGCGCGGACCACCGTCGGATACGATTTTCATCCCCCTCCCCAAAACCCTGCCTCATACTCTTCGCCGGTTTCCCTTACGAGAGGCCGTGATGGCGAAAGGGAGGGGTGGCGATGGAGAAAAGTCCGGCAATCGACAAGAACTGGGAAGCGTTGAAGCGCCTGCTGGCCATGCTCGTCGGCATGGCCGAGATGGCAGGCGGCGGCTCCACCCTGCCCCGCCATCTCCACCGCGCCATCCTCAAACTGCTGCGGCCGGCCGAGTCGGCGGCGCGGCGGCTGATCATCGCGGCGGCGCGGGGTCTGGTCGTGATCCTGCCGCCGCTTCGCCCACGCAAACCGAAGCCGAAGAAGCCAAAGCCGACATCCATCTTCGTGCGCGACGGCATTGGCACCGGCATCGTGCTGCGGCCCGGCGCGCCGATGCCGGCCCATCTGGCCCATCTCGTTCCTCGCAAGCCTGCCCAGCGCGCCAAAAACCTGTCGCTGCTCGATCCGCTCAAAAATCCGTTCCGCATCCACCGCCGCCATGTGCCGGCACGCAGCGTGCCGCGCATTTCGGGGCTCGATTTCAACGCACCGTACCGCCCCCTGCCTGCCCCGCCGTCGCCCGATGATCCGGTCGACGCGGCGCGTCTCGGCCAGCGGCTGGAAGCGCTGGGCCGCGCGCTCGACGACCTGCCGGGCGAGGCACAACGCTTCGCCCGCTGGAAGGCACGCAACGACGCCGCACGTGCGCGGGACAGGCAAGCCCGCGCCGCAGGCGGCGAACAAGCTTCCGGCGCGGTCCGGTTCCGGCGCGTCTCGCCGCTGCGGCGCGGGCGTCCGCCCGGCGGACGGCTGTCGCGCTACGACCCGACCGCCACCCATCCGCGCAACATCCGCGAGATCGACGAGATTCTGGCGCACGCCCATGCGCTCGCCGTCTACGCGCTGGAAACGCCCGACACGTCATGACGGCGCCGCCCAAGCGGGCAGATCCCGAAAGACGAAGCTTTCCAGCGGGCTCAATGGTCAGACGGAATAAAATCCGGGCGTGGCGACGATCCGTGCTGCCCGCCAGGAACGATGCGTGTCCGGTGGCAGAGCTGGCGGAACCTGCTCAGTTCTCGCGCTGCCAGATGATCCCGCGCCTGATCGCCAGCGTCTTTCCCGGTCCGTGCACCGCCGCGAAAAGCAGGCCGGCCAGGAAGGTAAAATGGTCGACGAAGAAGCCGAACTCATGCTGGTTGCCCTCCCACCGGCCGGGGCCGTGGAAGGCAAAGGCGAGGAAGATGACGTAGATGCCGGCGAGAAGCGACGCCTCGGAAAAGAACGCGCCGGTCAGGAAGCATAACATCAACGCCACTTCGAAGATCGCCGCGAGCCACGCCAGCAGCAGCGGAAACGGAAAGCCGGCGGCGGCGATGTAGCCGGCGGTGTCGGCCATGCCGGCGAACTTGAACGCGGCGGCCATGGCGAAAAGCCCGGCGAAGATCAGCCTGGCGACGAGAATTGCGGCGGTTCTGCCCATTTTCTTCCCTTATCCGAGAACGAGATCCTTGCAAGGACGCGTCGGCTTGGACGTTTCCGACACACTCGCTGGTTGTTTTGACGCCTTTTGTCGATTCGTGCCGGCGGCGGGGCAGCATGGCGGGTTCCCTGAAGGACGGATTCGTCCTATGCGAAGCCTTTCCCATCGCAGCATGCAACGGATGCCTTGATGACAGCCTCACCCGACCTCAGCGGCCGCGTCGCCCTCGTTACCGGCGCCTCGCGCGGCATCGGCTATTTCACTGCCAAACATCTGGCCGCGGCGGGCGCCCATGTAATCGCGGTCGCCCGCTCGGTCGGCGGGCTTGAGGAACTCGACGACGAGATCAAGGCGGCCGGCGGCCAGGCGACGCTGGTGCCGCTCGACATCACCGACATGCCCGGAATCGATCGGCTCGGCGCCGCTATCCACGAGCGCTGGGGCAGGCTCGACATCTTGGTCGCCAACGCCGCGATCCTCGGCGTGATCGCGCCGATCGGCCATGTCGAGGCAAAGACCTTCGAGAAGGTCATGACTGTCAACGTCACCGCCACGTGGCGGCTGATCCGCTCGGTCGATCCGCTGCTGCGGCTCTCGGATGCCGGCCGCGCCATCCTGCTCACCTCGGGCCTGGCGCACAGTGCGCGCGCCTTCTGGGCGCCCTACGCGGCCTCGAAGGCCGCCGTCGAGGCGCTGGCGCGGTCCTGGGCGCACGAGACGGAAAACATGCCGCTCCGGGTGAATTGCTTCGACCCCGGCGCCACCCGCACCGCCATGCGCGCCCAGGCCGTGCCGGGCGAAGACCCGATGAGCCTGCCGCATCCGTCCGACATCGCAAGAAAGATCCTGCCGTTCGCTGACCCCGCATTCGCCGGCACCGGGCTGATCTACCAGGCGAAACTCGACCGGCTGGTGCGCCACAAGGATCCGGAGCCGGTCTAGAGCATTTCCGGGCAAATCCGGGTCAGCTCTGTTTCTCCGATGGCGAGGCGATCCGCCAGGAGAGGTGCGAAGGTCGTGGCGGCGCCACGGCCGAGCGGCTCGACGCAGCGGGCGCCCGCCAGCGGGAAACCCTTCGGGCCGGGTGCATTTGGCCCAAATCCGTCGGGTTCCGGCTCGGCCGTATCACCGATACGACCTTCGCCGAAACCCTCGACCTTGGGCCAAATGCCCTCCGGCAGAGCGACCCGGATTTACCCGGAAATGCTCTAGCGTCTCTGCAGGCTCTCAGAGCGACAGACCCCAAGGCGGCGCGGCCGGTGTCGGCATCCGTGCTGCGCCAATCCTCCGCCATGTGTGGTGCAGCGCAACCGCCCTCACCGCCAGTATAGGCTGATGGCCCGGCGCCGCATCCGTGGCGTCGTCTCCGGTAACCCATGCAATGGCAAACGCCGCCACCGCCGATCCGGCCGACCGCGTGCTGCTCGGCATCCTGCTGACCAGCATCGCCTATTTTCTGTTTTCGGCCCAGGACGCCGCGATCAAACTCTTGGTCGCCGGCATCTCCGTTTGGCAGGTCATGGTCTTCCGCAGCCTCGTGGTGCTGGCCGGTTGTTATGCGAGCGGCGGCGCCGCGCTTTTCCGCGACGCCAGCCGTTCACCCGTCGTCAAGCCGATGCTGTTGCGCAGCGTGCTCACGCTCGCGGCCTGGCTCTGCTACTACACGGCGGCGAAATATCTGCAGCTTGCCGAGATGACGACGATCTATTTCGCCGCGCCGGTGATCGTCACCGCGCTCTCCGTCCTCATCCTGCGCGAGCAGGTGCCACTGCTGCGCTGGGCGGCCGTGTTCCTCGGCTTCGCCGGCGTGTTCATCGCCTGCGACCCGGCCACGCTGGGCATCACTTTTCCGATCCTGCTGGTGCTCGGCGCGGCCTTCTTCTGGGCGCTGGCGATCGTTCTGCTGCGCAAGATCGCGCTGCAGGAGCGCACCATCGTGCAGCTTCTGCTCAACAACATGTTCTTCCTGGTCGCCGCCGGGGTGCCGATGCTTTTCGTCTGGCGTACTCCCTCCGTTGGAGAGTTCCTCCTGCTGTTGACGGTCGGCGTGCTCGGCGGGGCGGCGCAACTGGCGCTGTTCGACGGCATGAAGCGGGCGGCGGCGTCGGTCATCGCGCCGTTCGAATACACCTCGCTGGTCTGGGCGTTCCTGTTCGGCTACCTGATCTGGCACGACGTACCGCGGCTGGAGGTGGTTGCCGGCGCGGTTCTCATCGTATTCGCCGGCCTGATCGTTATTTTCGGCGAGCATTTCAGCCGGCGCGGCTCCTCCAAGACAGTGCTCGAAAAAAGTTCGAAAAAATTCTCGTGACGATGGAACCAATCGCGCAGCCATGTGTTTATGCACCTGACGGGCACCCCCCAATGCCCACCCCCCAAGCCCGTCACCTACTTAAAGCCAGCTTTCGAGCTGGCTTTTTCTTTACCGCGGCGGAGCGTTCGGCTAGTCCGCGCATTGACGCTAGCGCCGGATCGACTACCCTCCGGCCGGGGTTCGAGGGAGCCCACAGGGAATGACGGGTTGGAAGGCGCGGCATGATCCCGACTGCCATTGTCCTTGGCGTGCTGGCCGCGGTCTATCTCGCCGCGAGCGGCGCGCAGATGTTGCGCCTCGGACTTTCGTTCCGGCAGGCCCTGCTCTACCTGCCGCTGAAGCTTGCCTATCGCATCGACGACAGCCGCGTCCGCTGGGCGCGCGGCGCCGAGGCGCCGGTCATCTATGTCGTCAGCCACCAGTCGCGGCTCGACCCGGCGCTGATGCTGGCGCTGCTGCCGGACGACACGCTGCACATTCTCGACGAAGCATCGGCCCGGGCAACATGGATGGAGCCATGGCGCGAACTTGCCAGGACGATCGCCTTCAACGCCGAGCACGTCTTCGTCAGCCGCCGGCTGGTGCGCGTGCTGAAACGCAAGGGACGCATAGCGGTCTACTTGCCTGAAAACGTCGAGCCGGACACGCGCGCCTTCCGACTCTATCGCGCGGTCTCGCGCATCGCGCTGCAGGGCGACGCGCGCATCGTGCCGATCTTCATCGACGGCGCCCGCCACAGCCGTTTCTCGCTGGCCGGCCAGGGCAATGCCGGCCGCCGCCTGCTGCCGAGGCTGCGCATCGGTGCGCTGGAACCGCTGACCATCAATGAGCTGGTCGCCCGCGCTGGCGCCGCCACGACGACCGCTTCGAATGCGCTGTTCGACCGGATCGCCGAAGCACGCGGCCTAACAACCCTGTCGCGGCGCAGCCTGTTCCAGGCGGTTCGCTCCGCCGCGCGGCGCTTCGGCCCCGACCGGACGATCGTCGAGGATGCGATCACCGGCGCGCTGACCTACCGGCAGTTGCTGATGGCGGCGCGCATCTTCGCCGGCCGTTTCGCGCGGATCACCGCTCCCGGAGAAGCGGTCGGCGTGCTGCTCCCCAATTCCAACGGCATCACCATCTCGCTGCTCGGTCTCCTGTCGGCGGGACGCGCCGCCGCCATGATCAACTACACCGCCGGCCCGGCCAACGTCACGTCGGCGACGCGCACCGCGCTCATCCGCACGATCGTGTCGTCGCGCGCCTTCATCGAAAAGGCCGGGCTGGAGGACATCGTCGAAGCAGTGCGGGCCGGGGGCGCGAAAATCGTCTGGATCGAAGATATCCGCGACGGCATCGGCAGTTTCGACCGGCTGGTCGCCGCGCTCTGCTGGCAAAGCCCGGTCGGCGGCCAGGATCCCTCCACCCCGGCGCTGATCATGTTCACTTCCGGCTCCGAGGGCGCGCCGAAGGCGGTGGTGTTGTCCAATGCCAATCTGGTCGCCAACGCCATGCAGGTCGAGGCGCGGCTGGCGATCGGCCCGGACGATTTCCTGTTGAACGTGCTGCCGGTGTTCCATTGCTTCGGGCTGCTCGGCGGGTTACTCCTGCCGCTGCTCACCGGCGTTCGCACGCTGCTCTACCCCTCGCCGCTGCACTACAAGCAGATCCCGCAGGTAGCAGCAAAACGGCGGCCGACCGTCCTGTTCAGCACCGACACGTTCCTCGCCGCCTACGCAAAGGCAGCCGACGACGACGATTTTTCCAGCCTGCGGTTCGCCGTAGCCGGGGCCGAACCGTTACGCGCCGAGACGCGGCGGGTCTGGAAGGAGCGCTTCGGCACTCAGGTTCTGGAAGGTTTCGGCCTGACCGAGGCAGCGCCGGTGGTGGCGGTCAGCACCGCCACACACAATCGCGAGGGCTCGGTCGGCCGCCTGCTGCCCGGCGTGCGGGTGCGGCTGGAACCGGTGGACGGTATTTCCGATGGCGGGCGCCTGTGGATCAGAGGCCCGAACGTGATGATGGGCTACATGTCCGCCGACCGGCCCGGCGTGCTTCAGGAGCCGCCGGACGGTTGGCACGACACCGGAGACATCGTCTCCTTCGACCGCGAGGGCTTCGTCTTCATCCGCGGCCGCGCCAAGCGTTTTGCAAAGATTGCCGGCGAGATGGTTTCACTCGGCGCGATCGAAGTTCTGGCGCAATCGCTTTGGCCGGAAAGCCGGCATGCGGTGGTTGCGGTGCCGGACAAGAAGCGCGGCGAACGGATCGTGCTGATCACCACCGCCGGCGAAGCCGAAGCCACCGCTTTGCGGCAGCGCGGCAAGGAGACCGGCGTGGCCGAACTGGCGTTGCCGCAGGACATCGTCATGGTCGACGACATCCCGATGCTGGGCACCGGCAAGATCGACTACCCCGCGACCAGAAGGTTAGCGCTCGACCGGCTCGGGCTTGCGGCTGCCGCCTGAGACCCCACGCCGCTGCAGAGTTGATTCAAAGCAACGCTGCAAATCCTTGATTTCGCCCGCGGAAACGCTCCCACGTAAGAGTCCGCTCGGCTCTGTTCTCAGCCGGCGTTCTCGACCGGCGGTCTCTCATCCTTGGCCGTCTCGGCCACGGAGCGGCGGGAATAGGCGCGCGCGCTGAGCGGCAGGAAGACGAGATAGGCGATGACACCCACCGTCAGCGTCTCCCATGGGTAGATGAAAAGCAGCAGGGCACAGAAAACGACGCCCAGGATCATCGGCATGACCGAATCGCCGGGGACCCGCAAGCGTTTTCCCGACCAGACCGGCAGGCGGCTGACCAGCAGGAAGGCCACCAGGACCGTGAAGCCCGATGCGATAAAGGCAGCCGTGCGGCTGGGCTCGACGGCGCCGATGAACAGCAGGTACACGGGTAGCAGCACGACCACCGCGCCGGCCGGCGCCGGCACGCCGACGAAATATTCGCCCTGCCAGGCCGGACGGGTCTTGTCCTCGTCGAGCACGTTGAAACGCGCCAGTCTCAGCCCGCACGCGATGGCGAACAGCAGCGCCGCGATCCAGCCGGGAGAGCCGGCGCGATCAAGGAGATATGCATAGAGAACGAGCGCCGGCGCCACGCCGAAATTGACGATGTCGGCCAGCGAATCCATCTGTGCGCCGAATTTCGACGTCGCCTTGAGCATACGGGCGAGGCGACCGTCTATGCCGTCCAGGAAGGCGGCGATCAGCACCATCATCACCGCCGTCTCGAAGCGGTTCTCGAAGGCGAGCCTGATGCCGGAGAGGCCGGCACAGATCGCCAGCACGGTAATCAGGTTCGGAAGCACCAGCCGCAGCGGAATCTCGCGGATGCGCGGGCCGCCATGGCCGTGCGGTTCGAAACGCTGGAACGGACCGGCCACCGGTCAGGAAACCCGGACCAGCGGCGTGGCGGGACTGCCGCCGAATTCGGCTATGACCGTCTCGCCGCCGACCGCCGTCTGGCCGACGGAGACTCGTGGCGTCGCCTCCGGCGGCAGGAAAACGTCGACGCGCGAGCCGAAGCGGATCAGCCCGAAACGTTCGCCGATGCCGATGTTTCCGCCCTGCTCGGCCCAGCAGACGATGCGCCGCGCCACCAGGCCGGCGATCTGCACGGCCGCCACCGTGCCGTTCGGACTGTCGATGACAAGACCGTTGCGTTCGTTCTCGCTGCTGGCCTTGTCCAGTTCGGCGTTCAGGAATTTGCCGGGACGGTGCTCGATCTTCGTGATCCGGCCGCGGACGGGGGAGCGGTTCACGTGGCAGGAAAAAACGTTCATGAACACGGAGATGCGAGTCATCTCGGCGCCGCCGAGGCCGAGTTCGCGCGGCGGCACGGCCGGGCCGACAGCCGAGACGATGCCATCGGCGGGGCTGATGACCAGCCGGTCGTCGGCCGGCGTGACACGCTGCGGATCCCGGAAAAAGTAGGCGCACCAGGCGGTCAGGATCAGGCCGATCCAGAACAGCGTGGTCGAGAACAGGCCCAGCACCAAAGTCACCACAGCGAAGCCGGCGATGAATGGCCAGCCCAGGCGATGGATCGGTACGAAGGCGTTCTTGATGGTATCGACGAGGGACATCGGTTCCCGACAGTTTGCTGACAACCGCGTCTATTTAGGCGATGACGCCGCGAGTGGCAACGCAGCCGCGATTTCGTCCAAGGCTCTCTGCGGCCTTGAGCGGGCGTTGCGCGGGCCATCCGCCCCGCGGCCCTGGGCCTGCCTGCACATTGGGCCACAGGACCCTCCGTAAGCGAATCGGTCCAACCAAGCCGGGGGAATGTTGCTCGCCTTAACTTGACTGTAGCACTCCAGATAATTAGGACCCTTTCCATCCGGGAAGCCAGCCCCTCGGCCAGCCACTGGAGGTTGCATGAAGCCAAGGGGCAAAAAATTGATTGGTTCTTCCGGCACGCGCGCCCGCCGCGCAGGTTTGTTCGCCGCATTGTCGCTGCCGCTCGGCATGGCGGCCGCCCATGCCCAGGAGACGGTGCTCAGGCAGATCACCGTAGAGGCCGAAAGCGACGACACGCTGGTGCAGGACGGCTATGTCGCCAAGCAGGACCGGCTTGGCACCAAGGTGGACACGCCGATCGTCGAGATCCCGCAGGCGATCTCGACCGTCACCCAGGACCAGATCGAAGACCAGAAGCCGAGGACGCTCAACGAGTCACTGGGTTACACAGCGGGCGCCAACCCGAACAGCTTCGGCTTCGACACACGCTACGACGCCTTCTTCCTGCGTGGCTTCCCGGCCTACTACAACGGCATGTTCCGCGACGGGCTGCGCCAGTACAACGGTCCTTCCGCCTGGTTCAAGACGGAGCCCTACGGTATCGAGGGCGTCACCATCCTGAAAGGTCCCGCCTCCTCGCTCTACGGCATCAGCGGTCCCGGCGGTCTCGTCAACGTGGTGACCAAACGCCCGAAGGACGAGCAGTTCCGCGAGGTGGAAATCCTGGGCGGCACCTATGACCGCGCCCAGGTCGGCTTCGACTTTTCCGGCCCGGCCAACGACAGCGGCTCGATCCTTTACCGCATGACCGGCCTCGGCCGGCTGAGCAACACCGAATTGCCCGGTTATCCCGACGACAAGGCCTATTTTGCGCCCGCAGTCACCTTCCAGCCCGACGAGGACACAAGACTCACCATTTTGGGCGAACTTTCCCATTCGGTGACGGGCGGCACGGCGGCCTTCTACAATCCGGCCTACGGAATGGTTTCCGACATCTACGAGGGCGACCCGAACTACAACGACTTCACCCAGACGCAGGGGCGCATCGGCTACGAATTCGAGCACCGGGTCAACGACTGGCTGATGCTGCGCCAGAACCTGCGCTTCAACGCCGTCGACGCCGACATCGAATATAGCGGCCACTATCCGAGCGGCGCCGACCTTGCGCGCTATTGGGGCCACTACACCGAGGACATGAAAAACTTCGTCGTCGACAACATGGCGCAGTTCGAGTTCGACACCGGCGACGCCAGCCATACGGCGGTGGCCGGCGTCGACTACGCCTGGGCCGACTACGACGCCCACAGCGGCATCGGCTACGTCTCGGCCGAGGACACGGCTGACACGCCCGCGCCTTACGCCGGCGGGCAGCGCATGAACAATGTCGGCATCTACCTGCACGACCAGGTGGAGTGGAGCGATTTCACGCTGTTCGCCAGCGGCCGCTATGACTGGGTCGACACCAAGTCGATCGCAGCCGACGAAACCGAGAGCACACAGAAGGACGATGCCTTCTCCTACCGGCTCGGCCTGTCCTACCGGACCGAATGGGGCATCGTGCCCTACGTCAATTACTCCACCTCGTTCTCGCCGAATATAGGCCTCGTCTATGACGACGTGACCAGCGACGTTGGACGGGCGGCGCGACCAACCGTCGGCACGCAGAAGGAGATCGGCGTCAAATACGAGGTGCCGGACTACAACGCGATAATCACCGCCTCCCTGTTCGACATCGACCAGGAAGACGGCGTGGTGTTCGACGCCTCCACCGGCATCAACAAGCAGCGCCAGCTCGACCTGAACTCGCGGGGCTTCGAGATCGAGGCCAACGCCTCGCTCGACAACGGCTTCAGCGTCATCGCCTCCTATACGCATCTGCGCATGAAGATCGAAAGCGGCGCGGAGGGAACCGACGGCAACGAACTGTCGGCCACGCCCAACGACATCTTTTCGCTGTGGGGCCATTACCTGTTCCAGGACGGGTCGCTGGCCGGGCTCGGGCTCGGCGCCGGCATTCGTTATGTCGGCAGCAGCTACGGCGACGACCAGAACACGTTCGAGAACGAGGCCCGCACCTTCGTCGACGCCGCGCTGTCCTACGATTTCGGCGCCAAGAACCCGGCCTGGGACGGCGTGATGCTGCAGGTCAACGCGAAAAACCTGTTCAACGAGCAGAAACCGATCTGCTCGGCCGGCTATTGCTACAAGGACGAGGGCCGCTCGGTGTTCGGCAGCCTGCGCTACCGGTTCTGATGGGCGCGTCGAAAAACGACGCGGGCTCCGCTGCCGGCGTGGTGTTAGCCATCGGCGGGCTTTATGTGGCGCAGAGCGTGATCGGCGGCATAACCTGGACGGGCCTGCCCGCTGTCATGCGCGACGACGGCCTGCCGCTGGACAGCGTCGGGCTGCTGTCGCTGATCGCCCTGCCCTGGGCGTTGAAATTCCTGTGGTCGCCTCAGGTCGAGCGGTTTCGCCTGCCGCGCAGCGGGCGTAACCGATCGGGTGTTGTCGTGCTCGTCGGTGGCCTGATCAGCATTCTCGGCCTGGCGCTTGCCGGCATTCTCGGCCCAGGGAACCTGTTTCCGGTGCTCGCTTGCCTGACGGTGGTAGCCTTCGCGGCGTCGACGGTGGACATTGCCTGCGACGGTTATGCGGTCGAGGCACTGGCGAAAAGATTCCACGGCTGGGGCAACGCCGCCCAGGTCGGCGGCGCCTATCTCGGCTCGGCCATCGGCGGCGGCCTGTTTCTGGTGCTCGTGGCCGCCATGGGCTGGCAGGTGGCGGTCTGGGCGATGGTGGCGCTGCTGGTGCTGCTCGGCGTTCCGTTCCTGTGGCATGCCCGCTCGCACGCGGCAATCGAGACGCGGTCGCACACGCCTTCGCTGGCGTCAGCGCTAAGGCGCAAGGACGTGCGCAGGGGATTGCTCGCCGCCGCGATCTACGTCGTCGCGCAGAAGGGCAGCATGATGATGCTGGGTCCCTTCCTGATCGACGCCGGCTTCGATCTCGCCACGGTTGGCCTGCTCAACGGCGTGGGAAGCCTGCTGGTCGGTTTCGCCGCTGCGCTTGCCGGCGGCGCGCTGGTGCAGGCGTGGGGTGCACGGGCCGTGCTGGTGGTCGCGCTGGCCCTCCAGGCCGCAGCGCTGCTGTTTTTCGCCGCCTACGGCCTGTTTCCGGGCATGCCTAAGCCGCTGCTGATGGCGGTGGCCAGCTCGTCGGGCGTGATGGCGCTGGGTTTCGTCGCGCTCTACGCCCAGTTCATGGGCTGGTCCGACCCGCGCCAGGGCGGCGTAGACTTCACCCTGTTCCAGTCGATGGACGCGCTGGTCAGCCTGGCCTGCGGCGTGCTCGCCGGCTATGCGGCCGAGCACTTCGGCTACACGGCCTTTTACGTCGGCGCGGGCGCCGTTGCGCTCGCCGCCATCCCGGCGATCGCGCTGGTCGCCGACGGCAAACCGTCCGGCGGTGCCACCGCCGGGCCGGGCGCAAAACCTTCCGGAGTATTCGAGCGATGAACGTAATGTTACCGCTGAAGGCCGAAACGCTGGTCCGTGTGCGCTCCCCCGAGACGGTGATGGCGCATCTGCACGAGCATTTTGGCGAGCATGGCCTGGTCTCCGGCGAGCACGGCGGCTGGTCGGTCGAATTCGAGATCGGCAAGGCGTCGGTCGCGCTCCGCGACGGCAGCCTTGCGTTCCGGGTCGAGGCCGGCGACGACACCTCGCTGTCGTTCCTGCAATGGAGCGTCGCCGAGCACGTCAACGAATTCGCGCCGGGCGAGGAGCCGGACATCGTCTGGCGGGGCGGCACGGCGCCCGGAGCGGCGCTGCCCTACTTCCGCGAGATGAAAGTCGTGCGCGCGGTCGACGTGACGCCGGCGATGCGCCGCCTGACGCTTGCGGGCGAAAATCTCGGCCGCTTCGCCCACGACGGCCTGCATGTGCGGCTGCTGTTTTCCCCGCGTCCCGGCGTGACCCCGGTGTGGCCGGTGATGGCGGCAGACGGCCGGCAGGCCTGGCCCGAGGGCGAGCGGCCGGTTGCGCGAGTCTACACCATCCGCAGGATCGACGTGGAGGCGGGCGAGATCGACATCGACTTCGTGCTGCATGACGGCGACGAGATGCCGGGCGCGCAGTTCGGCAGGGACGCTCGCGCCGGCGCCGTGGTCGGCATGACAGGTCCCGGCGGCGGCACGCTGCCGCCGGCGTCGCGTTATGTTATTGCCGGGGACGAGACTGCCCTGCCCGCCATCTCCCGCATGCTGGAGGAATTTCCGGCCGATGCACGCGCCACCGTGCTGGTCGAGATCGCGAATGATTCCGAGCGGCAGGAGTTTGCGGTCAAGCCGGGCATCGACCTGCACTGGCTGTCGCGCGAAAACCGGCCGGCCGGTTCGACGACGCTGCTGATAGACGCACTGCGGGCGCTGAATGCCTCGCACTGGCCGGACGAACTTTATGTCTGGGCCGGCTGCGAGCACACCGCCGCCCGCGCCATCCGCGGTTTCCTCAAAGCCGAGCGCGGCCTGCCGAAGAAGCGATTTCTTGTCGCCGCCTACTGGCGGCGCGGCCAAGCAGGCGAGGTGGAGGAGTAGTGGTGGAGCGCTCCAGATGCGGGCGCCCTACCCCACCTCCGGCGTCCGCCGCCTGACGACGACGCCAAGATCGTCTTCCTCGCGGGCGATGCGCAGACGCTCTTCCGCCTCGGTCGCCTCGCGCTGGCGCGCCCACATCGAGGCATAGAGGCCGTCCTTCGCCAGCAGTTCGGTGTGGTGGCCGCGCTCGGCGATCTGTCCGTCCTTCAGCACGATGATCTCGTCGGCTGAGATCACCGTCGACAGGCGGTGGGCAATCACGATGGTAGTGCGGCCGCGCGACACCATGTCCAGCGCCGCCTGGATCTCCTGCTCGGTGTGCGAATCCAGCGCCGAGGTCGCCTCGTCCAGCATCAGGATGGGCGGCGCCTTGAGGATGGTACGGGCAATCGCCACGCGCTGCTTCTCTCCACCCGACAGTTTCAGCCCGCGCTCGCCGACCATGGTCTTGAAGCCGTCGGGAAGACGCGCGATGAACGGCCCGATCTGGGCAAGGTCTGCGGCCTGACGGATGTCCTCTTCCGAAGCGCCTACGCGGCCGTAGCGGATGTTGTAGGCAATGGTGTCGTTGAACAGCACGGTGTCCTGCGGGACCATGCCGATGGCGCCGCGCAGACTCTCCTGTGTAACGTCGCGGACGTCCTGGCCGTCCACGAGTATTTGGCCGGACTGGATGTCGTAGAAGCGGAACAGCAGCCGCGAGATCGTCGACTTGCCGGCGCCAGACGGGCCGACGATGGCCACCGTGCGGCCCGCCGGAACCTCGAAGCTGATGCCCTTCAGGATTTCGCGGGCGGGGTCGTAGGAAAAATGCACGTCGCGGAATTCGACGCGCCCCTGGCCTACCGCAAGCGCCTTTGCGTCCGGCCTGTCGACGATCTCGGCCGGCACATCGAGCAGGTCGAACATCTGCTCGATGTCGGTCAGACCCTGCCGGATCTCGCGATAGATGAAGCCGATGAAGTTGAGTGGCACCGAAAGCTGCATCAGCATGGCGTTGAGGAAGACGAAGTCGCCGATGGTCTGCGTGCCCGCCTGCACCTCGCGCGCCGACAACACCATGATGGCAAGCATGCCGGCGCCGAAGATGACGCCCTGGCCGAAGTTCAGCCAGCCGAGCGAGGTCCAGGTCTTTGTGGCCGCCACCTCGTAGCGCGCCATGGAGCGGTCGAAGCGCTGGGCCTCCATATGCTCGTTGTTGAAATATTTGACCGTCTCGTAGTTGAGCAACGAGTCGATCGCCTTGGTGTTGGCGTCGGTGTCGGAATCATTCATCTCCCGGCGGATGGCGATGCGCCAGTCGCTCGCCCAGACGGTGAACCAGGTGTAGAGCGCCACCGTGACCGCCACGACGACCACGTAGATCCAGCCGTAGGCGACAGCGAAGATGACGGCCGTCAGCGCGAATTCCAGCACAGTCGGCAGCGTGTTCAATATGGTGAAGCGGACGATGGTCTCGATGCCCTTCACGCCGCGCTCGATGATGCGCGACAGGCCGCCGGTGCGGCGCTCCAGATGGAAACGCAGCGACAAATCGTGCATGTGCACGAAGGTCTTGTAGGCGAGTTTTCGCACCGCGTACTGGCCGACGCTGGCGAACAGCGCGTCGCGCAACTGGTTCAAACCGACCTGGACGATGCGCACCACGTTGTAGGCGATCACCAGGGCCGCCGGCACCAGCAGCCAGTCAGGCAACGGCGGCGTGCGGGCATGGTCGCCGGCGAGCGCATCGGTCGCCCATTTGAAGAAATAGGGCACGGCGACAAGTACGAGCTTGGAGACAATGAGAAAGAGTGTCGCCCAGGCGACACGCATGCGCAAATCGCCGCGCTCGGCCGGCCACATATAAGGTTTCAAGTTAAGCAGTGTCGTGAGCGTCGAGCCCGACTCCGCCGAGACAGTTTTTTCGGCCAATTTCTTCTTCCCTGTTTCCGACGCGGTTTCCGCCACGAAGGGCGGCCGGCGCGGATCGTTGGTACCTAGCCCAGGCTCAACACACGTGGTTCGGCGCAACCGGCCGCCTGCGGAGGGCAGCAGGCATCGGCCAGCGCGGTGACACGGCTCGCCGTGTCGGCCAGCGCGCCGCGGTCGATCTCGTAGATGGAACGCTGACGCTCCTGACGGACCCGCACCAGCCCGGCCTCGACCAGCACCTTCAGGTGCTGTGAGACGGTGGACTGGGCCAGATCGAGCCGACCGACGACATCCTTGCAGCAGCAGCAATCGGCGTCCGCCAGGTGTGTGAGTATCTCCAGCCGGGCCGGGTGGGAGAGCGCGCCGAGACGCAGGGCAAGCCGCTCGGCAGAGGCCGGATCGGGTTTCATCGGTTGAGACCGAGCATTTTCATCGTCCATCGACGATAGACGATGCATTCCCTTGGAGCAACATGTTGAGCATGAGATTCCGTATTCCGCACCGGCAACGCATTGCATATCCTACCGCCTTCGGCTTCGTGAAACGAGGGTTTGGAGCGCCTGCGATGCTGCTGATCACCGGGACGTTTCGCATCAGGCCGGAAAAATTCGCTGAGGCACGGCCGGTCATGGAGGCGATGATCTTGGCCAGCCGCGCCGAGGACGGATGCGTCAACTATTCCTACGCCGTCGATCTGCTGGACGCCGGGTTGGTGAATGTGGCCGAGGCGTGGCGGGACCGAGAGTCGCTCGACGCGCATTTTGCGTCCGCCCATATCGCCCGATGGCGCGCCACCTGGCCGTCACTCGGCATCAGCGGCCGCGATCTGACCCTGCACGAGGTAAGCAGTTCGTGGGCGACGTGAAGCCAACGATCGTATCGGCACAAGTTCGATCCAAATCCGCTGGACTGGAACAGAGCAAGGGCGTGAAGAGTGTCCTGAACCCGCTGCGGTCTATGATGTTGCCCCTGACGAGCAAAGGTAATTTGCCGGCCAGCCGCGCTGGAACGCTATCCTGCCGTCGCGGACAGTGAAGAACGTGAGGACCCCCTTCCCGGAAGGCGTACGCCATTGGATGGCGGCGACATCGCCGCATTCATCGATTACCTCGGGAATACAGATCGCATAGTCAACTTCGATACACCGCGCCAGAAACGCCGTTATGGCGGGACGTCCTGTCAACGGCTCCTGGCCGACATCCTGCTGTACCGCGTCCTTGTGGTAAAGTTCCGCCACTTCCGCAGGATCACCTGCATTGAAGCGCTTCACCCACTGCTCCGCAATTTGTCTCGGCTTCAAGAGTGCCTTCCCCCGGCAGACAGCTTGCCACCGGGTTGGGGATGCTTGCAAGCACGGGAGGGTTGAACTTGAAGGCGGAAGGCAGACGGCAATTGAGGTCGGATGCAGCTACCGGCTTCTGCGCTCCACGGAGGTTGCCGTCTAGCTGCGCGGCTTCTCCAGGGCTGAGTATTCAGAAGGGCAGAAGCCCTGCCGTCCCCGTCAAACGGATGCCGGATGGACAGACAGCCGTACCAGCGGAACAAGGTCGGACCGAACGTGCGACCGGCCTATTGCCGCACCACCGGCGATACCGCCTGTTCGCCAAGCCTGGTCATGTCGGCTTCCTCGCCCCTCTCGGTCTTGGTCGGCACTGCGAACACCTGGCCAGGATAGATGCGGTCCGGGTCGTCGATCTGATGCTGGTTGGCGAGATAGATGGTGGAGTAGCGCAGGCCGTGACCATAGACGCGCCGAGAGATCCGCCAAAGCGAATCGCCGCGGCGGATGATGACGGAGCCGCCGACATTCTGCAGTTTTGGTGAGAGTGCGTCGGCAGGCGCGGCGGCGGTCTCGGCTCCGCCTGCGGGCGCGGGCTGGGCAGTCGCCGGCCCGGGCGCGGCCGCCGCGGGTGTCTCAGTGGTGGCGGGAGCGGGATCCGCCGGTTTGGGAGCGATGGCTGCGGCGTCCGCCGGCTTGGGTGCGATGCCAGGCGTCGCTGGGGCATCGGTCGACGGCTGCGCGGCGGCGATTTCGGCCGGTTTGTCGGCAGCGGGCGCAGCCGGCTGGGCCGGCGCGGCGGCACTGGCAGTCTGGCTCACGCCCTGCCCCGCCTGCGCTTCTGCGGCGGGTGCCTGCGCGGTGTCGGCGTTGCCGAGGCGCGGCTGCGTGCCTGCGGCGCCCCCCTCACCTGCCGGCGCGGCAGGCTCGGACTCCGCGGGCTGCGGCTCGCCCAGCGCGGCGACCGCGGCAACATTCTCGCCCGCCTCGCGCTCGAACGGCACGGCCGCGCGCGCGATCACCTTGGCGCCGTCCTGACCGAGCGCGTCGACGCGGATGATGTAGTCGCCGACCGGCAGGTCGCGCTCGGCCTCGACCAGGAAGCGCCCGGCCTGCGAAGTCGTGGCGTCGCCCAGAAGTATCTCGTTGGCATAGGCGCGCACTACACGCCCCGGATCGGCCGAGCCGGCAACGAAAATGCGACGACCCTCGATCTCGACGGCTTCGACTGCGATTTTCGGCCCGTCCGCCGCCTGCTCCTGCGCCGACTTCGCCAGAGACTCATTTGGTGTTGCCGCGGCGACCGCCTGTTCGCCGCCCGCCGCCTTTCCGTCCGGCGTCCCGCCCTGATTTTCGGCCGTGGCGCCAGGCGCATCCTTGGCCCCGCCCGCGGCCAGCTCTCCCGTAGCGCCGGCGGCGGGTTGCGGCGAGGCCGTGCCTGCAGCCGGCTCTTGCGCGGGTTCCGATTTGCCGCCGCCAGTGTCGGTTCCGGGCGGCTTGGCCGCGGCCTGCGTCTCGGCGCCGGGCTGCTTCGGCTCGGGCACGGTGATCAGTTCGGAGGGTTTTCCCGGCTCCTCGACCAGCGCAAGCACCTGGCCTTCCGGCGTTTCGGGCACGGCGACGGTCGCCGTCTCCGTCGACATGGCGACGACGTTGCCGGGCGCGGTGGAACGCAGCACGATCTGATAATCGCCCGGCGCCAGCGGCTCGTCGAGCACGATGGCAAAATCGCCGCCGGGACCGGCGACGGCCGAGCCGATGACACGCGAGCCGATGATGGCGTCCACCTTGGCGTTGGGCGCGGCATGGCCGGCAATGACGATCGACCCGTCCGCCTCGACACGCACCAGGTCGAAGGCGGGCGCCTCGACAGCCGGCTGTGGCAGCGTTTCAGCGGCGGCCCGCGGCTCGGCCGCGCCGATCTTCGGCTGATCCGCGGCGGGCGAAAGGGCCGCCTGCTGTTGAGGCTTCTCGGCGCCAGCCGGCGGCTTCGACGCCTCGGCCGTGGGCGTCCCGTCGGCCGGTTTCGGCGTGTCAGACTGGGCAGCCGGCGCCTGCGCGTCCGGCAGCGCCGCCAGTTTTTGGGTATCCGACGCGGCGGTGGCGGCTTGAGGAATCTGGGGATTCAGGAACGGATCGAAAACGCCGGCGACATAGGCGGTTCCGCCGACGGCGGTCGTTCCGCCAGCCAGAAACAGCAGTACCTTGACCGGAGTAAGTGCCATATGTCCGTACGCCCTTAGCAATCGTTGTAACAGGCGGTGCCGGGCCGCCGCCAGCGGCGCTGCCGGCCCGCGTACTCATGCACGCCCACGCCCGCCACACGATCCGCAAACCGCCCATCCCCTCGGCCCGGCCCTTTTACTGAGTCCGTTTGCCGCCTAAGGCCCGCCCGCCGGCTTCAGCCAGACTCGCGAAAAACGGACCTCGATGCGCGGTCTAGCGTGTTTTGGCGGCAGCTACAAGGAAATGCCCTTTTCTCCGCTTGACCGGGACGGCCCGCGCACTCACCAATCACGCATGAATACGATTCGATCCGTCTGCGTCTATTGCGGCTCCTCACCCGGCCGCAGCGACCTCTATCTGAAGGCCGGCCATGCGCTCGGGCGGTCGCTGGCCGAGGCGGGGCTGCGCCTCGTCTATGGCGGCGGCACCAAGGGTATCATGGGCGCGGTCGCCGAGGGTGCGCTTCGCGCCGGGGGCAAGGTGACCGGCATCATCCCGCGCTTCCTGCTCAACCGCGAAGCCACCGCAGCGGGTCTCGGAAAGCTCGACGACCTCGTCGTCACCGAAAACATGCATGAGCGTAAACACCGGATGTTTCAGGAATCCGACGCCTTCGTGGCGCTGCCAGGCGGCATCGGCACGGTCGAGGAGATCGTCGAGATCATGACCTGGAGCCAACTCGGCCATCACCGCAAGCCGATCGTCTTCGCCAATGTCGGCGGCTTCTGGCAGCCGATGCTGGCGCTGATGGACCATATGCGCTCCGAGGGTTTTATCCATACCGGCCATCTCGTGCAGCCGCTGGTGATCGACAAGATCGAAGCGATCGTGCCGGGCATTTTGATCGAGGCCGCCAATGCCGGCACGCCAAGCGAGGGCGAAAAGGCGGTCATCGAGAAGATGTGAGCCCTCTCGCCCTGTCATGGTGCCGATTGGCGCCTTGGTGTAAGGATCGGCAGCTTACGCCCACGGACAGACACCCATGGACGACATCGCGCGACCTGAAACACGCTCCGCCGACCAGCGCGAGGATTTGCTGGCCGCCGCCACGCCGGACGAGCACGGGCTGTTCTTCGTCTATCTGTTCGACGCGAACGGTTTTGCCACCAAGGATGCTAGCGCGGCCGCCTGGTCATGGCGCAGCTATCACATCAGCGATGCCCGCGCCCGCAACGAGATCGCAGCGGAAAGCGCCCTGCCCGAGTCGGTGCGCGAGGCGTTCCTGAGCTCGGGCTTCAACTGCCATATCGATCTTGAGGACAACTGGCTTTACGGCGACCTGCCGGATTTGCGCCACGACTATTCCAAGGAGGCGCGCGGGCGCGGCCATTTCCGCTTCGCCTTCGACGAAAAAATGCTGATCGGGGCGCGAAAACAGCCGCTGCGCTCGGTCGACGCGATCCGCAAGATGATCGACAAGCGCACGCGGCCGTTCCGCCAGCCCGCCGACCTGATCGAGGCGGTGATGAACCAGTCGCTCGACGGCATCAGCGCCGAGCTGGCCGAGATCACCGACCAGCTCGACGGCATCGAGGACCGCATCGTCTGCGACGCATGGCACAATGAGCGCCAGTCGCTTGTCGACGTGCGGCGAAAGCTGGTCGTCATCCACCGGCAGATGGCCAGCCTGACCGGGCTGTTCAAGCATCTCGACCACGCCCACCGTCACGACCTGTCCGAGCCGCTGACCGATATGACCGCACGGCTGTCGCACCATGCCTTCATCGTACATCACGACAGCGAGCAGCTTCAGGCGCGCGCCAGGCTGCTGCAGGACGAGTTGATGGCAAAACTGTCGGCGCAGTCCAACCGGCTGCTCTACATGTTGTCGGTGATGACCGCCGTGCTGTTGCCGATGACCATCATCTCCGGCCTGTTCGGCATGAATGTCGGCGGGTTACCCTTCCTGGAATTTGGTTCCGGCTTCTGGGTGGTGACGGTTCTGTCGCTCGGCGTCGCGGCGGCGACGCTGCTTTTCGTCCGGCGGCTGGGAGACGGGATGTAAGGGCCCGCTACACCGCTGCACGAAGATCCCGCACGATCTTGCCGGCGGCGCGAACTTCGGCCTCGTGGTTCTCCTCGATCCACGGCTCGGCGATCCCGGTCTCATACCATTCTTGCATCGGCGCAAGATCGAGCAGCCGCGCCGGATATTTTTCTGCTGCGCCGTCGAAGGTCAGACCGTAGGATTGCGCGCGGAACGCCACCGGCGCGAAGAAGGCATCGACGGCGGTGAACTTTTCGCCGGCAAGGAACGGCCCGCCGAAACGCCCAAAACCATCGCTCCAGAGGTCGGCGAGGCGGAACAGGTCGAACTTCAGCGCCTCCGACTTTTCCTTCGGCGCGACCCGCACGGCGCAGTTCATCGGGCAGTCGTTGCGCAGGGCCGTGAAGCTGGAATGCATCTCGGCGGCGGCCGAGCGTGCCCAGGCGCGGGCCCCCGGATCGGCCGGCCAGACGCCGGGGTGGCGTTCGGCGAGATATTCGACGATTGCCAGCGAATCCCACACCGCGGTTTCGCCATCCGTCAGGCAGGGCACCCGCCCGCTCGGCGAGAAAGGCCGGTAGAGTTCGAAGCTCGACCCAGTCGGGAACGGTACCTGGTGCTCGTCGAAGGGAATCTCCAGCATACGCATCAGCAGCCAAGGCCGCAGCGACCAGGACGAATAATTCTTGTTGGCGATGTGCAGCGTGTACATGGGCAACCCCCTCAGCGTTGACCGGTATCCTTGCGGGCAAAAAACATCGAGCCGCTGTAGATGGCAAGGGCCGCCCAGATGAACAGGAAGGCGACCGCGGTTTCCGGCGTGAACGGCTCGCGGAAGACGAAGACGGCAATGAGGAATACGATGGTCGGCGCGATGTATTGCATGATGCCGATGGTCGACAGCTTTAGGAGCTTCGCGCCGTTGGCGTATAGGATCAGTGGCACGGCGGTGACAAGGCCGGCGGACAAGAGCAGCCAGAAATCGACTGCCGCGCCGGTGGCGAAATGGCCCTCGCCGCGCGCCTGCAGATAGACGATGTAGGCCAGCGCCGGCACGGCAAGCAGCAGCACTTCGAGGAAAAAGCCCTGCGCCGGGCCGATCGGCAGCGTCTTCTTGAACAGCGCGTAGAAACCCCAGCTTATCGCCAGCGCCAGCGACACCCAGGGCAGGCCGCCGGTCTCCCAGGTGAGAATGACGACCGCCAGCGCCGCCAGCCCGATCGCCACCATCTGCGCCTTGCTCGGCTTTTCGCCGAGCAGCACGGCGGCCAGAAAGATACTGAACAGGGGGTTGATGTAATAGCCGAGCGCAGTTTCCAGGGTGCGGCCGTTGCCGATCGCCCAGACATAGATGCCCCAGTTGAAGGTGATCACCGCCGCGGTCAGCGCACCCATGGCCAGCATGCGCGGCGAGCGCAGCGCGTGTTTGATGTCGGCGGTGCGGCCGAGCAGGTAAAGCACCACGCCGGCGATCGGCACCGACCAGACGATGCGGTGGGCGACGACCTCTGCCGCCGGGATATGGCCCACTGCCTTCATGTAGAAGGGCAGCACGCCCCAAAAGAGATAGGCCGAGAGCGCGAAGAGGAACCCGCGGCGGGCGTCGTCGCCGGAAGCGGCGTCAAGAGGCAGCGTGGTCATGGCCGCCATATGGGCCAAAGGCAGGCCGACGACCAATGCAAACTTCTGATCGTCGGTGGACTTTCGCTTATGCCAGCAGGAGACGGCGGATCTACTCCGCCGCCACCAGCCCGGCCATGTCGCGGTTCTTCATCAGCTTGAAGACGATGGAATCCATCAGCGCCTGGAATGAGGCGTCGATGATGTTTTCCGAAACGCCTACCGTCCACCAGCGCGCGCCGGAGGTATCGTGGGATTCGATCAGCACGCGGGTGATCGCCTCGGTACCGCCATTGAGGATACGCACCTTGAAGTCGGCAAGCTCGAGGTCGCCGATCTCGTGCTGGAATTTTCCCAAATCCTTTCTGAGCGCGATGTCGAGCGCATTGACCGGGCCGTGGCCCTCGGCCACTGACATGCGCTCCTCGCCGTCGATGAGGACCTTCACGATTGCCTCGGACACCGTCTTCAGATGGCCGTTGGCGTCGAAACGGCGCTCGACCATGCAGCGGAAGGAGGTGACGCGGAAGAACTCCGGCACGGTGTGCAGCATCCTGCGGGCCAGCAACTCGAAACTGGCGTCGGCGCCCTCATAGGCATAACCCTCCGCCTCGCGCTCCTTGACCACGGCAATCAGCGCGTCCAGCCTCGAATCGTCGCGCGGCACGTCGATGCCGCGCCGTTTCAGTTCGGCGATGAAATTCGCCTTGCCGCCCTGGTCGGACACCATGATTTTTCTGCGGTTGCCGACCTTGTCCGGCGGCACGTGCTCGTAGGTCTGCGGCTCCTTGACCAGCGCCGAGGCATGGATCCCGGCCTTGGTGGCGAAGGCCGAAGCGCCGACATAGGGCGCCTGCGCCTCCGGCGCGCGGTTGAGCAGCTCGTCGAAATTGCGCGACAGGCGCGAGATGCCTGCCAGCGCCTCGGCCGAAATGCCGGTGTCGAAGCGGTCGGCATAGGCTGGTTTCAGCATCAGCGTCGGGATCAGCGTGACGAGATTGGCGTTGCCGCAGCGCTCGCCGATGCCGTTCAGCGTACCCTGCACCTGGCGCACGCCGGCCTCCACCGCCGCCAGCGAATTCGCCACCGCCTGGCCGGTGTCGTCATGGGCGTGGATGCCAAGATTTTCGCCGGGGATGCCGGCGGCGATCACTTTGCCGACGATATCGCGGATTTCTGAGGGCTGCGTGCCGCCATTGGTGTCGCACAGCACGACCCAGCGCGCACCGGCCTCGAAGGCGGCTTTGGCGCAGGCCAGCGCGTAGTCGGGATTGGCCTTGAAACCATCGTAAAAATGCTCGCAGTCGACCAGGGCTTCCTTGCCCGCCCCGCGGGCAGCTTCGACCGAGGCGCGAATGGCGTCGAGATTTTCTTCGTTGGTGCAGCCGAGCGCCAAGCGTACGTGATAGTCCCAGCTTTTTGCGACGAAGCAGATGGCGTCCGACTCGGCCTGCAGCAGGGCGGCGAGGCCGGGATCGTTTGAGGCCGAGACGCCGACGCGTTTGGTCATGCCGAAGGCGACGAATTTGGCGCGCCGGGTTCGGTTTTGCGCGAAAAAGGCCGTGTCGGTCGGGTTGGCGCCGGGATAGCCGCCCTCGACATAGTCGACGCCGAACTCGTCGAGCATAGCCGAGATCGCGATCTTGTCCTCCACCGAAAAGTCGATGCCAGGCGTCTGTTGGCCGTCGCGCAACGTGGTGTCGAAAAGGTAGAGGCGGTGTTTCATGGCGCTGCCTTTTCTCCCTCCTTGAGGGGGAGATGGCTGCGAAGTGTCCGACCCTGATAGATAGGTAACAGAATGGACCTGAAGCATGGGTGACAGTTTTCTTGTCCGCCGGGAGGACCGGCGATGGGATGGCGAGAGACTTGTGTCATGGACGAGCGGCTT
>NZ_JAVFVV010000009.1 GCF_030929505.1 Mesorhizobium sp. LHD-90
CGGTGAACTTCCCATCTGGCTTCACCGATACAATTGGCATCGCCCACATGGTAGCCTAAAGTCCAAAACACCAATCAGCCGCCTCGGACTAACCGAGGACAACCTCTTGAGGCTCCACATCTAGCGCGCCGCCTGCGTCACCACGACCGGGATCAGGAGGTCGCCCCAGTTGCCGTCACCGCCGTGGTGGCGGGCCGAGCGCACCAGCTCGACCGAGACGCCGGCCTCGACCGCTTTCATCACCGACTGGTTGAGCCGGTGCAGGTCGTTGGCCAGCATGCGGATCGCCGTCTGCTGCGATGCCGACATGGCGCTCGACTGCTCCTCGGCGCGTTCCTTGACGCGGGTCTTCGGGGTCTTGGTGGGGGTTTCGACTGCGTCCAGCATGGTCTTTCTCCTCGCTCCTGATGTTGATGCCGGGGACAGTTTATTTTCTTTCAGAAGGGTCGCAGCGCGGCGATGTTGGCGCTGGAAAAGTAAACTGTCCCCTGTTGCCTATTCCGCGGCCGGCCTGAACTGCGCGTGCTCGGTCGATTCATGCATGGCGGTGGTCGACGACTTTCCGCCGGTGATCGCCATCGACACGGCGTCGAAATAGCCGGTGCCCACCTCGCGCTGGTGCTTCGTTGCGGTGTAGCCGTTCACCTCGGAGGCGAATTCGGCCTCCTGCAACTCGGAATAGGCCGCCATCTGCCGGTCCTTGTAGCCGCGCGCCAGTTCGAACATGCCGTAATTGAGCTGGTGGAAACCGGCCAGCGTGATGAACTGGAACTTGTAGCCCATCGCCCCCAGTTCGCGCTGGAACTTGGCGATCGTCGCATCGTCGAGGTTCTTCTTCCAGTTGAACGACGGCGAGCAATTATAGGCGAGCAACTTGTCCGGATGATGCCGGCGCACGCCTTCGGCAAACTTTTTCGCCTGCGCCAGATCCGGCTTCGACGTCTCGCACCAGATCAGGTCGCAGGACGGCGCATAGGCGACGGCGCGCGCGATGCACGGCTCGATGCCGTTGCGGACCTGATAGAAGCCTTCCACGGTGCGCCCCGCATCATAATCGACGAAGGGCCGGTCGCGCTCGTCGATGTCGGAGGTCAGCAGTTTTGCCGCTTCCGCATCGGTGCGAGCGATCACCAGCGTCGGCGTGCCCATCACGTCGGCGGCGAGCCGCGCCGCGTTGAGGTTGCGGATATGCGCCGCCGTCGGGATCAGCACTTTTCCACCCAGATGGCCGCACTTCTTCTCCGAGGCCAACTGGTCCTCGTAGTGGACGCCGGCAGCGCCCGCCTCGATGAACGCCTTCATGATCTCGAACGCGTTGAGCGGCCCGCCGAAGCCGGCTTCCGCGTCGGCGACGATCGGCGCGAACCAGGTGTCGACCGAAAGCCCGTTGCCTTCCGAGGTCTCGATCTGGTCGGCGCGCTGCAGCGTGCGGTTGATGCGCCGGCAAAGCTCCGGCGCGGCGTTGGCCGGATAAAGCGACTGGTCCGGATACATGGACGACGCTGTGTTGGAATCCGCCGCGACCTGCCAGCCGGACAGGTAGATCGCCTTCAGCCCGGCGCGCACCTGCTGCATTGCCTGGTTGCCGGTCATCGCGCCCAGCGCGTTGACGAAGTCCTCCTCGTGGATGAGCTTCCACAGTCGGTTCGCGCCGTTCTCCGCCAGCGAATGTCGGATGGTCACCGAGCCGCGCAGACGCTTCACGTCCTCGGCCGAATAGGGCCGCTCGATGCCGTCAAAGCGGCCTTCCGGTGCGGAAGGGACGAGGTTGTAAAAATCGGTCATTGTCTGCTCCGTCTTGCAATGCGTGTCTGGCTGGTCGGTCGGATTGACGTCATTTGCCTGTCGTCAGATTTACATTGCAGTGCAAAATATGACGAGGAATTTCACCAGAAGCGCCGATGGAAAAGGGAAAACCGGTATTGAGGTTGACAGAAAGCTGCTGTAAAATTGTCAATGTTGTAAAAGCGGTGGCGACGGGATGACCGGGAACACTCTGTCAAAAGCTGTAAAACCTCTGCCGCGGGCGGATATGCTCGCTGGATGGGGCCGATAGCCATGCCCGAGCAGAAAATCTTCGCCGGCCCGCGCATCCGCCGCATCCGCAACGCCAAGGGCTTGACCCAGACCGCGATGGCGGAGGGGCTGGGCATCTCGCCCTCCTATCTCAACCTGATCGAACGCAACCAGCGGCCGCTGACTGTCCAGCTCATCCTGAAACTCGCGTCCGTCTACAAGGTGGATCCCGACGAGCTGCAAGGCGAGGCGCGCGGCTCGATTTCCGGGCTGCGCGAGGTGTTCGCCGACCCGCTGCTTGCCGCCGAACTGCCCGGCGAGCAGGAACTGGTCGAGATGGCCGAGGCTGCCCCCAACATGGCGGCAGGCGTGATCAAACTCTACCGCGCCTATCGGGAGCAGGCGTCGAGGCTTTCCGACCTCAACGAGCTGATGGCGCATGAGGGCAGGGCGGCGGCGATCTCCGGCGCGCGCATGCCGCTCGACGAGGTGCGCGATGCGCTGGAGCGGCGGCCCAACCATTTTGCCGCGCTCGAGGGCGAGGCGGAGACGTTTTCGGCGCTGCTCGATCCGGGCGACGATCTGGCCGGCGCGCTGAAGGCGTGGCTCAAGCGCGAGCACGGCATCGTCGTGCGCGTGCTGCCGGCCGCCGTCATGCCCAATTGGCGCCGCCGCTACGACCGCCATTCGCAGCGCCTGTTCGTCTCCGAGCGCCTGTCGCCCTTCGACCAGTTGCGCGAGATCGCCGTAGAGGCCTGCCTGCTGCGCATGTCGGTGGCGGTCGCCGCGGAAACAAGAACGCTGAACCTGTCGTCGGACGAGGCGCGGCGGCTGGCGCGTTTCGAGTTCGGCCGCTATGCCGCGCACGCGCTGATGATGCCTTATGCGGCTTTCCACACGGCCGCCGTCCGCGCCCGCTACGATGTCGACGTGCTGCGTTCGCGTTTCGGCGTCTCCTTCGAGCAGGCGGCCAACCGTCTGACGACCTTGCAGCGCCCCGGCGCCGCCGGGGTGCTGTTTTTCTTGGGCGAGATCGACGCCGCCGGAAACCGGCTGCGCCGCGCCGGCGCGGCGGGTTTTCCGCACGGCCGTTTCGGCGGCGGCTGCCCGAAGCTGGCGATCCACGCGGCTTTTTCCCAGCCCGGCCAGATTCTTGTTGAGGCGGTCGAGATGCCGGACGGCGCGGCGTTCCTCACGATCGCCCGCACGCTGGACGGCCCGCAAGGCGGCTTCGGCGAGCGGCCGCGCCGCACCGCCATCCTTATCGGCTGCGATATCGGCTTTCGCGACGAGGTCGTCTATGGCGCGGCGCTGCCTGCCGCCTTGCCCAACGGTGCGAGAGCCGGATCGTCCGCCGTCGGTTCGGCCGCGTCGGCCGTCGGCGCATCCGCGTCAGGCGCGGCTTCGGCCAAACCCGGTCCGGTTGCCGCGACGCCGATCGGCCCGGCATGCCGGCTGTGCGAGCGTACCGGCTGCCTCTCCCGCGCCGAGCCGCCGATCACCCGCCCGCTCGGTCTCGATGAGATGGTGACGGGCTTGAGCGCGTTCGACTATCGGTGAGTTCTTCCGCCGCGGCATCAAGCATCGCGGTCTCACTCAAGTAACGTCCACGTGATCATTGACTCGTTGCAGTCGAAGCCTGAGATATGAGGAGGACGCGGCTGCAGGGGGTAAGACATGAAACGATACTTGTTTGCGATTGCCATATCATCGATATTTTCCGTTTCTCCCCTTCACGCCGAGAAATCAGCGGAGTTTTTCCCGGAATATCCCCTGTACAATGACGCGGGAAAGACCTTCCTCGACAAGATAGAACCGAGGATTGGAAAAATAGATTTGCCTGATGGCGTCTCCCTCGATTTGCGGGACAAGTTCTATTTTCTCGGCAAGGAAGACACCATCGCGGTTCTTACCGAAGCGTGGGGCAATCCGCCTACATCTGCTGTCGGCAGCGTCGGTATGATCTTCCCGGTCAAATACGATCCGCTGGCGAGCGACGGCTGGGGTGTGCTGCTTAGCGTCGACAAGATCGGCTATGTCGACGACAAGGACGCAGCGTCGATCGACTATGACGACCTGCTCAACACGATGCGCCGCGACACGATTACCGAAAACGAGACGAGAAAGCAGGACGGCTTCGAGCCGATCACGCTGATCGGCTGGGCGGCGCCTCCGGTTTACGACACCGAGAACAAGCGGCTGCACTGGGCCAAGGAACTTCAGTTCGGCAACGCCGAAAAGCACACGTTGAACTACGATGTGCGTTTTCTAGGCCGTGAAGGCGTATTGATCATGGGTTACGTCGCCTCGATCGACCAGTTGCCGGAAATCCAGGCCAGCCTGCCCGATGTCCTGAGCACGCCAAGTTTCGCGCCCGGCAAGCGCTATTCGGATTTCGTCCCGGGTGTTGACACCGTCGCGGCGGTGGGTGTCGGCGGCCTCATCGCCGGCAAGGTGGCGGCGAAGGCGGGGCTCTTCGCGATCGCCCTGGTCGCGCTGAAGAAATTTGGCTTCCTGCTGATTGTGCCCGTAGCCTGGCTGTGGCGTGTGATCCGCCGAAAGTCTTCGACGTCGTGAGAGGCAGCGCCCGCGCGAGTTCTTCCTGCTCGGCCTCGGGCAGGGCCGGTCGCGCGGTGGCGGTCGTCATTGTGCATGACGATCCAGTGGCCTTCGCGCAACTCGTCGATCCGTTTGCCGGCGCGCTCCAGCGGCGGGTCGCGGTCTGAGTATGACCTCGCGTCCGCTCCTTGAAAGAAAAAGTGCCACGGACGTCGTTGTGTCATCAGTTCCAACTATCGTTCTGCGTGCGTTTGGAGCATCATGTGCCGCTACGTCACGTTGTTGCAATGACCGTGTGGGGACGGTTTTCTGGGTAGGGAGAGGAAGTCGGCACGGCGGTTTGGTGCCATCCAGCAAAGGAGGAGGATCCCTGATGGCTAGCAATATCGTTTCACTGGTGAGTCAATTCCTGACGCCTGACATCATCGCGCGCATCGCGGCTATCCTCGGTCTGGATCGCGGCAGTGCGCAGAGCGCAATCGGCGCGGCGGTGCCCGCCTTGCTCGCCGGACTGGTCGGCGCGGCATCGAAACCGAGCGGTGCGCAGAAGCTGGCCGACGCCGTGAAGGATCAGTCCGGCATACTGGACGGTTTCGCCGGCATGCTCGGCGGCGGACAGTCGACCCTCGCGGACCAGGGATCGCAAGTGCTTGGTTCGCTCCTCGGCGGCGACGGACAGGCCGCGCTCGCAGGGGCGGTCTCGAAGTTTGCCGGCCTCGACGCCGGCAAGGGCAGTTCCCTTGTCGGAATGCTTGCCCCGGCCGTATTGGGGATGATCGGCAAGGAAGCCGGACCGGGCAGGCTGGACGCGAGCGGGCTTGCCAGTCTGCTCAATGCCCAGAAAGGCAACATCGCTCAGGCGCTGCCTGCCGGATTCGGCGATCTGCTGGGGCGTTCCGGGCTTCTCGACTCGCTTGGTGGCGCCGTGGGTTCGACCGCGGCGTCCGCGACCCGGGCCGCGGCGAATACGGCCGAGCATGCCGGGCGGCTCGCCTCGTCGTCAGCCCAAACGGTCGGCGATGCGGGGCGTCGTGCCGAGGCGGCGGCCTCCGGCGTGCCTCGGTGGCTTTACTGGCTGGTCGCCCTGCTCGTGATCCTGGGGCTTCTCTGGTACCTGTTTGGCAATCGCGCCCAGCAGGCCGTCGAAACGACCGCCCCCGCTGCGCAGGGCGTCGTCGTCGGCGGCGTCGACATAGGCAAGCAGCTTGGGGACGGCCTTGGCGCCTTGCGGACGTCGTTGGAGTCGGTCACGGACGCGGCGTCGGCGAACGCGGCTTTGCCGAAGTTGCAGGAGTTCGCCACGCAGTTGGACACGATCGGCGCCTCCATGGCACAGGCAACGCCGGAACAGAAGACAGCGGTCAAGGGGTTGGTGGAGCCGGCCATGGCGACGCTCAACCAGCTTTTCGACAAGGTGCTTGCGATCCCCGGCGTTGGCGACGTGCTGAAACCCACCGTCGATGCCCTGAGGGCGAAGCTCGCGAGTCTCGCCGCGTAGCTGGGAAACGCCGACCAGCGGGCCCACCCGGACCACGCTCCCTTTGCCGCGCGCTCGGGAGCGTGCAATTGCCCCAAGCGGATCGCCCGACTGGACCATTTCCTCGCGCTGGCGATCCGCTAGCGAGACAGGAGCCGGCGTGCTGTCCGGCTAGGGCAGCTTTGCCCTTGGCTCTTTGCGACGGGCTCTCCCGCCGATGACGGATTTCACCACCACAAGTCCTGCCGCGGCGCCGTCCGACCGCGAGGAGCGGATCGGCCTGCTGCTGGTCTTTCTGTCGGCTTTCGCCTGGAGCACCGGCGGCGCCATCGCCCGTTTCCTTGAGGCCGACGACAGTTGGACGGTCGTGTTCTGGCGCTCGCTCTTCGCAGCGCTTTTCCTAATCGCTTTCCTGCTTTTTCGCGACGGCGCGCGCGGCGCCGCGCAGCAGTTCCGTACCATGGGCTTTCCGGGCGTCGTGGTCGCCCTCTGCTTCGCTTCCGCCTCGACCTGTTTTGTGCTGGCCATCGCCCACACCACTATTGCCAACGTCATGCTGATCAATGCCGGCGTGCCACTGTTTGCGGCGCTGCTGGGATGGCTGCTGTTTCGCGACACCGTGTCGAAAACCACCTGGGCGGCGATTGCCGCCGTGCTCGCCGGCGTCGCGATCATGGTTTCCGGCTCGTTCGACGGCCGCATCTCGCCGGTCGGCGACATCCTGGCGATGACGATTGCCGTCTGCTTCGCGCTGGCGACGGTGATTACCCGCCATTTCTCCGGCGTCCGCATGACCTCCGCCGTCTGCCTCGGCACCATCATCGCCTGCGCCATCGCCTTCCTGATGTCGGGTCGGCTGGCGGTGTCGTGGACCGATCTCGGCCTGCTGTTCTGTTTCGGCGCGCTTAATCTCGGCCTCGGCATGGCGCTGTTCGCCAGCGGTGCGCGGCTGGTGCCGGCCTCCATGGCGGCGCTGCTCGGCACGTTCGAGACGATCGCCGGCCCGATCTGGGTGTGGCTGATCCACGGCGAGGTTCCGTCGGCCCGCACGATACTGGGCGGAGCGGTGGTCTTTGCCGCGCTGCTCGTGCATATCGCCATGCAGTTGCGCAAGCAGTCCCGGCCGGCGCGGCCTGGCGTCACCGGAATTCCCGCCCCCCATTGACAGGTTTGCCGCCAAAGGCGCACCTTGCTTTCATTGGCAACCAGAGAGCAGGCGTATCTTGCCAGTCACCGCAGCGGGCCACGCGGAGGGCCGTGCAGGTTTCACGATAAAGATTGGGTCGCGATGGCGGCGGCGGACGCTCGGATTTGAGCGCTGCCGCAACGTGCCGACAGTTCGCCGCCCGCTTCGATCGAATGATCGTTTCGCGTCATCCGCAAAAGCTCGCCGTGGACAGCTATCCGTCTTGCCGGTCTGCGCTTGTCGCACCGCGGCAATGCCAATAGTCTTTCACAAAAGCCGGGCGCAACGTGCAGATACTGCCGCCCGTAGGGAACACAGGAAAGGGAGAATTTCATGATCCGCAGGACGCTGTTGTTGTCCGCCGCGACGGCCGTGCTGGCCGCCTTCGCCGGCGGGGCCGGTGCGCAGGAAAGAGTTGTGAACGTCTACAACTGGTCGGACTACATCGATAGTTCGATCATCGACGACTTCACCAAGGAGACCGGCATCAAGGTCGTCTACGACGTCTTCGATTCCAACGAGATCCTGGAAACCAAGCTGCTTGCCGGCGGCAGCGGCTATGACATCGTCGTTCCGACCAGCAACTTCCTGGTAAGGCAGATCGCGGCTGGGGTGTACCAGAAGCTCGACAAGTCGAAGCTGCCGAACCTCGTCAACGAATGGGACGTCGTGACCAGCCGGGTCCAGAAATACGATCCCGACAATGCCTATTCGGTCAACTGGATGTGGGGCACCGTCGGCATCGGCTACAATGTCGAGAAGGTGAAGGCGGCGCTCGGCGTCGACAAGATCGACAGTTGGGACGTCGTCTACAAGCCGGAGAACCTGGCCAAGCTGAAGGATTGCGGCGTCTATGTGCTGGATTCTTCCAGCGATATCGTTCCGACGACGTTGAAATATCTCGGTCTCGATCCGGAAAGCACATCGGCGGAGGATCTTGCCAAGGTCGAGGAGACGCTGCTGGCGATCCGCCCCTTCATCCGCAAGTTCCACTCGTCGGAATACATCAACGCTCTGGCCAATGGCGACATCTGTCTCGCGGTCGGCTGGTCGGGTGACATCTTCCAGGCGCGGGATCGCGCCGCCGAGGCCGACCAGGGCGTCGTCGTCGACTATGTTGTGCCCAAGGAAGGCGCCGAGATGTGGTTCGACCAGATGGCGATTCCGGCCGATGCTCCCCACGTTGCGGAAGCGCACGAATTCCTCAACTTCATCCTGAAGCCGGAAGTCGCGGCGAAGGCGACGAACTACGTGTATTTCGCCAACGGCAACAAGGCCTCGCAGGAATTCATCGACAAGGAGATTCTGGACAATCCGGCGATCTATCCCGATGCCGCGACGCTGGAAAAGCTGTTCACCGTGTCGCCCTACGATTCGAAGAGCCAGCGCGTCGTGACCCGGCTCTGGACGAAGGTCGTCACCGGTCAATGAGGCGAGATCCCGGCGGCCACCCGCCGGGATCTTTTCACGTCGGGGACAAGGGGACAGGGACCAATGAATTCGCTCGGCAGCATCCGCAGGTCGTTCGCGCCGTGGAACGATCCGAACGCCAAGCCGTATATTGCCTTCGAGAACGTCACGAAAAAATTCGGCGATTTCACCGCGGTCAACAATCTGTCGCTGTCGATCTTCGAGAAGGAATTCTTTGCGCTGCTCGGCGCGTCCGGCTGCGGAAAGTCGACGCTGCTCAGGATGCTCGCCGGCTTCGACGAGCCGACCGCCGGCCGCATCCTGCTCGACGGGCAGGATCTGCGCGGCATCCCGCCCTACCGCCGCCCCGTCAACATGATGTTCCAGTCCTACGCGCTGTTCCCGCACATGACGGTCGAGCAGAACATCGCCTTCGGCCTCAAGCAGGAGGGCATGCCGAAGCCTGACATCGAGCAGCGCGTCGCCGATATGCTGAAACTGGTGAAGCTGACGCAGTTCGCCAAGCGCAAGCCGCACCAGCTTTCCGGTGGCCAGCGCCAGCGCGTGGCGCTCGCCCGCTCGGTGGCCAAGCGGCCAAAGGTGCTGCTGCTCGACGAGCCGCTCGGCGCGCTCGACAAGAAGCTGCGCGAGGAGACGCAGTTCGAGCTGATGGACCTGCAGCAGACGCTCGGCCTCACCTTCGTCGTCGTCACCCATGACCAGGAAGAGGCGATGACCATGGCCGACCGTATCGCCATATTGGACAAGGGCGAGGTCATGCAGGTGGCGACCCCGGCCGAAGTCTACGAGGCGCCGGGTTCGCGCTACGTCGCCAGCTTCGTCGGCAACATCAACATGCTCGAGGGCACCGTGGCGGAGCGCACGGAAAACCGGGCAAGGATCACCGGCGCCAGCGGCGCTGAGATCGTGGTCGAGAACGCCGGCGACGCGGCCGCCGGCAACACGGTCGCCTTCGCCATCCGGCCGGAGAAGATCAAGGTGTCGTCGCGCC
The DNA here is from genome assembly GCF_030929505.1 of Mesorhizobium sp. LHD-90. GTDB lineage: Bacteria > Pseudomonadota > Alphaproteobacteria > Rhizobiales > Rhizobiaceae > Kumtagia. The sequence continues at coordinate 9,661 of NZ_JAVFVV010000009.1, forward strand.
CGCCGGCGCAAGGCACGGCCAATGTCATGGAGGGCGAAATCTACGACCTCGCCTATCTCGGCGACATGACCGTCTACCACGTCAGGCTTGCCGACGGGCAGGTGCTCAAGGCCAGTGCGCTGAACAGTTCGCGGGTGACGGAAGACCCGCTGACCTGGAACGACCGCGCCTGGGTTTCCTTCGCGCCCGACGCCGGCGTCGTGCTGACGCGCTAGGAGGCGGTGGTGGCGGAAACGGCGGTCTCCTCTTCGTCCGGCCTCGCGGCGGCTCAGCCGGCGCCAGCGACTTCCAACTCGCTCCTGAACGCCATCACCAGCCGGCTGGTCATCATCGTCCCTTACCTCTGGCTGCTGTTCTTCTTCCTCATCCCCTTCGCCATCGTCTTCAAGATTTCGCTGTCGCAGACGGCGATCGCCATGCCGCCCTATACGCCGGTCTTCGGCGTCGACGGCTTTTTCGACGCGCTGAGCCAGCTCAATTTCGACAACTATGTCTGGCTGACCGAGGATGCCCTTTATTTCAACGCCTATGTGTCGAGCGTCATCATCGCCGCGATCTCGACCTTCCTGGCGCTGCTGATCGCCTATCCGATCGCCTACGGCATGGCGCGTGCGCCGACGACCATCCGCCCGACCCTGCTGATGCTGGTGATACTGCCGTTCTGGACCAGCTTCCTGATCCGCGTCTACGCCTGGATCGGTATATTGAAGCCGGAAGGCCTGCTCAACCAGGTGCTGCTGGCGACGGGCATCATCGACGAGCCGCTCATCATCCTCAACACCCACATCGCGATCTTCATCGGCATCGTCTATTCCTACCTGCCCTTCATGGTGCTGCCGCTCTATTCGTCGCTGGAAAAGATGGACTATTCGCTGATCGAGGCGGCGCAGGACCTCGGCTGCCCGCCCATCAGCGCCTTCTGGAAGATCACCTTCCCGCTGTCGCTTCCGGGCGTCGTCGCCGGCTGCATGCTGGTGTTCATCCCGGCCGTCGGCGAGTTCGTTATCCCCGACCTGCTCGGCGGCTCGGAGACGCTGATGATCGGCAAGACCTTGTGGAACGAATTCTTCAACAATCGGGACTGGCCCGTTTCGTCGGCGGTGGCGGTGATCCTGCTGCTGCTGCTGATCGTGCCCATCATGATCTTCCAGAGCGCCCAGGCGCGCGCCCAGGAACAGGGGCGTTGAGATGAGCGGGAACTGGAGCCGTTTCAACATCGCCTCGATCGTGCTGGGGTTCGCCTTCCTCTATTTGCCGATCGTGCTGCTCGTCATCTTCTCCTTCAACGAGTCGAAGCTGGTCACCGTCTGGGGCGGCTTCTCGACAAAATGGTATGTGTCGCTGTTCCACAATCAGGGCCTGATGGACGCCGCCTGGGTGACGCTGCGCGTCGGCGTCATCTCGGCGACGGTGGCGACCGTGCTGGGCACGCTCGCCGCGCTGGCGCTGACCCGCTACACGCGGTTTCGCGGGCGAATCCTGTTTTCCGGCATGGTGTTCGCGCCGCTGGTCATGCCGGAGGTGATCACCGGCCTGTCGCTGCTGCTGCTGTTCGTGGCGGTCGGCTTCGACCGCGGCTTCCTCACGGTGACCCTCGCCCACATCACCTTCTCGATGTGCTTCGTGGCGGTGGTGGTGCAGTCGCGGCTGATGACCTTCGACCGCTCGCTCGAGGAAGCGGCGATGGATCTTGGCGCGCCGCCGGTAAAGACCTTTTTCCAGATCACCCTGCCGGTGATCCTGCCGGCCATCGTCTCTGGCTGGATGCTGGCCTTCACGCTCTCCATCGACGACCTGGTCATATCGAGCTTCACCTCGGGGCCGGGCGCCACCACGCTGCCGATGAAGATCTATTCCCAGGTGCGCCTCGGCGTCACGCCGGAGATCAACGCCGCCTGCACGCTGATGATCGCCGTGGTCGCGGTCGGCGTCATCGCCGCTTCGGTCGCCAACAAGCGCCGCGAGGTACAGCGGGCGCGCGACGAGCAGGCCGCACAGCGTGGGTAAGTAAACCTCAGTTCCCGCCGGCCGCGGGCGAAATGAACGGCGCGCTCCACGAGCCGCCGACGAAAAAGGCAGCGTCGGCGGTCGGCTGCTCGCCGCCGGCGGGCAGGGGACCGACGCCGCCGGTCAGCGCCAGGCTACGGTCGGCGTAGGACGCCAGCCCCGAAATCCACATCCTGCGCTGACCGAAGCGCGCTTCCGCCTGGTCGATGCTGGCGACGCCGCCGGCGACGGTCCCCTTGATGTCGAAAGCGTCGATGTCGAGGCTCGCGGCCGAAACCTCGTCCAGCGGAAAGAAGCCGCCTTTGCGGCTGCGGTCGAGAAAGGCCGGCAGGTCGAAAGCCGACAGCGTGCCTGGCCCGAAGCGCGCCGAGAATTTGCCCTTTGCGTCCTTCATCGCCGACTGGATGTCGGCGCCTCGGCCGGCGATGTCGACCGTCATCGAGCCGGTGGCCGACGGAACGAGCCGTGTCATGCCCAGGGCGGCGCCGATGGCTTCGCCGTCGACGCGCGCGGCGGATGCCCGCAAGGTCATGACAGTGCCGTCGGCCTTGCGGTCGAAGCGCAGCCTCGCCTCCAACTCGCCGCCGAGCAAGCGCGCATCCAGTATGTCGAAGGAATCGAACTCGTCCTGCAACCGCACGGCGGCCGCCACCTCCGCCATCGCGAATGGTCCGGCGGTCGCGTTGGACGCTGAAAGCCTGAGGTCGAGCACCAGCCCGCGAAGCCATTGCAAGGCAGGCGCCGAGTGCGCGCCCCGGTCCTGCGTGGCAAGCGGCAGAAGCACTTCGAACAGCGTGCCCAGGTTGAGCGTGTCGAAGGCGAGCGACCCGGAAACCGCGATCCGCCCCTCCCGGGTCGCCAGCTCGGCCGCGCCGGCGCCGGTGCCGCCCTCCACCTGCAAGCTGGCGCCGTCGAGCTTGAGGCGGCGCGGATCGCCGGACACGGCGCCCGAGATTGTTACCGTCTGCAGCTTTTCCCATTCTGGCGGCTCTACGCCGGCCCATCCGGCGAGCCTTCCGAACGACGCCGTGGCGGCCGTCATCCGGCCGTCGACGAAAACCTCGCCGGCGAGATTGGCCACGCCGGCGAAGGAGGCGCTGCCGAGCGCCGAAACGACGCTCAGCGTGACCGGCGCGCTGCCCCCGGCAAACAACAGCATGGGCTGGGCGCTTTCGGCGACCACCTTGATCGTCTCGCCCTGCCAGATACCCTGCGCCTCGACGCTGCCGGCGCCGTCCAGCGTCGGCCACTCGACCGCGCCGGCGATGCCAGTGACCAGCGGCGCGCCATCGGCGCTGCCGTCGTCGAGCAGGATTTTGCCGTCCTCGACGCGGATGCTGCCGAACGGGCTGGTGGGCATCGGCGGTTTCGGCGTGCCGGGGTCGGCTTGCCTGGCCACGGCGTCTCGCGCCTTGTCGATGGCCGCGCGGATGCGGCCCTTGCCAGCCAGCGTTTGCCATATTCCGCGTTCTGGATCCGCACCGATCCACAATGCCGGACGTTCCAGGCGCGCCGAAGTGATCACGGCGTCGCCGCGCATCGCCGCCAGCGCCGACAATTCGATGTCGACGCGGTCGACCGTTCCGACCGGGCGCTCGCCGGCCGCGTCCACGTCCGTGAAGGATACGTCCCTGAGCACGGCTTTGAATCGCGGCCAGACTTCGACGCGGGGAGAGCCTTCGATCCGGACCGTGTAGCCGCTCCAGGCGCCGATCTCCTCGGCGATGCGGTCGCGCACGATGCGGGTGGAGGCTATGTAGGGGACCGCCACGGCGAGGACGGCGATGAGAACGGCCGCGACGGCCAGCGCCCACAAACTCCTCCTGATCGTCCGTGCTGGCATGGTTCCGTCCGGTTGCGCCGCTGCGAAGCGTGTCAGGCCGGGTTTAGAGCAAGACGCGCCGGGATTGAAGCCAATGCCGGTTCGGGAAGGAATCCGGGCTCCGATGTCCTGGGGACAAACGGCGCGCGACAGGTTCAACTGCCGATACGTCGCCCGATGCCTTCGGCCAGCAATGTCGTTGGCCGGTCCAGTTCATTGAGTGTCTTGGCGTAGGAGACGAAAGCGTCGTGCCCCTCGCGCACCGCATCCTCCGGCGTCTCGCAGTCGGCGATGCAGCCCGGATAGTCGGGAAATTCAATAAGATACCCGCCACCCTCTTCGGCCGTGAGAGGACGGATTTTAAAGCACGGGAGCTCGCTGGCATCGGTCATCGCGACCTTCTAACGAACCATATGCACCGAAATCGAGCCGGCATCGTGGCTGCGCGGCCGGATCATGATTTCAATGTCCTGATCCAATGCGGTCAGGAAATGCATCAGTCTTTCCACGGAAAAACCGTCGAGCCGATAGTTAATGAGTGCCGAAACCTTGGGTTGCGGTATGTCGAGCAGGGACGCGACATCGACCTGCTTCAGCTTGCGGGCCTGGACGATCTCGGCGATGGCCATCGCCAGACGCGTCTTGGTCTGCCGCTCCCCGGCATCGGGAAGCCCGAGATCGGCAAAGACATTGCTGCTGCCGTGAGTGATATCGCTCATCCTCGTCTCCCTTCCCTGTTCGCCTCATAGTCCGCTTTCGCTCGCTTCAAGCGTTCGCTCACCAGATCCACATCGGTCTTGGCGGTTCGGACGCCCGAAGGTGACTTCTTCTGAAAGGCGTGCAGCACATAGATGACGCCTTCGAAACGGACGGTATAGACTGCCCGATAGGTGTCGCCATCGTAGCGCTCCACCACTTCAAGAACTCCGGGGCCCTCGCCTTTCCAGGGCTTGGCATTCGGGTGCTTGCCGCCGAGTTGCGCAACGCCCAAAGCGTATCCCATGTCGCTCCGGACCCCTTCCGGAAACCCCATGAAATCGGCCTTGGCGGAGCCAACCCAATGAAGCGGGTATTGTGCAAGCCGAGGCGGTCGAGACATTTCCCCAAATATCCCTGAATTGGTATATTTTCAAGTGAAGCAGCGCGATGTTCCACACGCGCAGACGCGGGCCTCAACCTTGTCAGCTTCCGGACAGATACCCTGCTTCTTGCGCTTGTGCGGCGCAATATGCATAAGCGCTGCATCGCTGGGAGGATGAGCATGGCCGAGACGCAACCGCTCTGGAAACCGGACGCCGCGCGCGTCGCCGCTTCGCCGCTGACGGCGTTCACGCGGCGGGCGGAGCAAGTGGCGGGCCGCGCCTTCCCGAGCTATGCCGACCTGCACCGCTGGTCGGTTGAGGACCGCGAGGCGTTTTGGAGCCTCGTCTGGGACTTTTGCGGCGTCGTCGGTTCCAAGGGTGACCGCCGACTGGCCGATGGCGACCGCATGCCGGGCGCGGCCTTCTTCCCGGACGCCAAACTCAACTATGCTGAAAATCTCTTGCGCAAGCAGGGCGGCGGCGATGCGCTTGTCTTCCGCGGCGAGGACAAGGCCGAGCAGCGGCTGTCCTGGGACGAGCTTGCCGCGCTGGTGTCGAAGCTGCAGCAGCTTTTCCGATCGCTGGGCGTGAAGGCCGGCGACCGCGTCGCGGCGATGATGCCCAACATGCCCGACACGGTGGCCTGCGTGCTCGCCACGGCCTCGATCGGCGCCGTGTGGTCGTCGTGTTCGCCGGATTTCGGCGAGCAGGGCGTGCTCGACCGTTTCGGCCAGATCGAGCCAAAGATCTTCATCGTGCCCGACGGCTACTGGTACAACGGCAAGGCCATCGACGTTTCGGCCAAGGCCGCGGCGGTCGCGGCAAAGCTGCCCGGCCTGGAGAAGGTGCTGATCGCCGACTATCTCGGCAATGCCGCGACGGCGGCGGCAAGCATTCCGGGCGCCTCCACTATTGCTGCCGCTGTCGCGAACATCGAGGCGCGACCGCTCGGCTTCGAGCCGCTGCCCTTCGCCCACCCGCTGTTCATCATGTTTTCGTCCGGCACGACCGGCATTCCGAAATGCATTGTCCATTCGGCCGGCGGCACGCTGCTGCAGCACCTCAAGGAACACCGGCTGCATGGCGGCATCGTCGACGGCGACCGCCTGTTCTATTTCAGCACCTGCGGCTGGATGATGTGGAACTGGCTGGTCTCGGGCCTGGCTTCCGGCGCGACGCTGCTGCTCTATGACGGGTCGCCCTTCTATCCCGACGGCAACGCGCTGTTCGACTATGCCGACCAGGAGGCCATGACCTATTTCGGCACCTCGGCGAAATTCATCGATTCCGTGCGCAAGGCGGGCCTACGCCCCATCGAAACCCACAGCCTCGCCACCGTGCGCACGCTGTCTTCCACCGGCTCGCCGCTGTCGCCGGAGGATTTTGCCTTCGTCTACGACGGCATCAAGAAGGACGTGCATCTAGCCTCGATCTCCGGCGGCACCGACATCGTGTCCTGTTTCGTGCTGGGCGTGCCGACCGAGCCGGTCTGGGTCGGCGAGATCCAGGGGGCCGGCCTCGGCATGGCCGTCGATGTCTGGGACGACGACGGCAGGCACATCGAGCGGGAGAAGGGCGAGCTGGTCTGCACAAAAGCGTTTCCGTCGATGCCGATCGGCTTCTGGAACGATCCCGACGGAAAAAAGTACCATGCCGCCTATTTTGAGCGCTTCGACAACATCTGGTGCCATGGCGACTTCGCCGAATGGACCGAACATGGCGGCGTGATCATCCATGGCCGCTCGGACGCCACCCTCAATCCGGGCGGCGTGCGCATCGGCACCGCCGAGATCTACAACCAGGTCGAGCAATTGCCGGAGATCGCCGAGGCGCTGTGCATCGGCCAGGATTTCGCCGGCGACGTGCGGGTGGTGCTGTTCGTGCGCCTGGCGCTTGGCGTTGCGCTCGACGAGGATCTGGAAAAGCGCATCCGCGCCAAGATCCGAACCGGCGCCAGTCCGCGCCACGTACCGGCAAAAATCGTCGCGGTCGCCGACATTCCGCGCACCAAATCGGGCAAGATCACCGAGCTTGCGGTGCGCGAGGTCGTGCATGGCCGGGCGGTCAAGAACAAGGAGGCGCTGGCCAACCCCGAGGCGCTGGAGCTCTACCGCGACCTGCTGCAACTGCGGGACTGATCGGCATGCCCTATGGTTAACAGTTGCTGAAGCCGGAATTTACCTCGTTTTCAGAGGTGGAACATTTCGGTAAACATTTTTCCGATCCGGCAAGGTTTTGTTAACGAAAGGTGGGCGATAGTCTCTGCAACTTGAGGGAGAGATCCCTGTCCTCCAGTTCCGGCGGACTCCTGCTTGCTCAAGCCCCGTTGTAACAGCATCCCAAGCTGAGGCGTCCGCAAGGGCGCCTTTTTCTTTTGCTTCTTAACGCGCTGCCCGCCCGGTCGCGATGGACCCGACTGGAAACCGCCGGCGACGTCGACGGTGAGGTTCGCGCGCCCTTGCCGACCACGTCGAAAACGAATGCCACGGGCCTCCACGGCAAGCCGGAAACGCCGGAAGGAAGGTGAATCGGGTGCTTTTCGAGGTCTTTTTGAAGCCCGTTGCGCGGTCTCGGCGCTGCCGCCGGAACAAGATGTTGAAATCCCTCGATCTTCCCGACTTCACGCGCCGGGCGGGAGCGCAAGCGAAAAACGTCGGTACGAAGACAGGACACTCATACGCGGCGTCCCGTTCGGGAAGAATATGGAAGCAGAATCAACGTCTAAAGAAAGGCGTCCTGGTCGCGCGCCAGCGCCCGCGACAACAGCACGACCGGAACCGTGGCGGTGGCGATGATCAGCAGCGCGGCGATCGCCCCGTCCTCGACCACAGCCCGCGAGGCATTCTCGTAGACCAGCGTCGCCAGCGTGTTGAAACCGAACGGCCTCAGCAGGATGGTGGCCGAAAGCTCCTTCACCGTATCGACGAAAACCAGCACCAATGCCGTCAGGATGGCCGGTTTCAGCAGCGGCGCGAGGATCGATACGGCGCTGCCGAGTGGCGATTTTCCCAGGCTGCGCGCCGCGTCGTCGAGGTTGGACGGCAGTTTTTCGATGCCCGAGCGCACCGCGCCTTCCGCCAGTGCAAGGAAGCGGATCGTGCAGGCGAGGACTACCGCCGCGGCCGATCCGGTCAGCAGCAGTCCGGTCGAAAAGCCGAGGTATTCCCGTGCGATAGCGTCTATGCGGTTGTCGAATTGCGCCAGCGAGAACAACAGGCCGAGACCCAGGATCGTTCCGGGCAGGGCGTAGCCGACCGAGGCGACGCGGACCACGGAGCGCATTGGCGCTGACCGCGACACCCTCACCGCATAAAGCAGGAAAAGTGCCAGCGAGACGGTCAGCAGTGCGGTGACGCTGGCCGTCAGCACGGAGTTCAGAAAGGCTTTTCCAAGGTCGGCATTGATCAGATAATCCAGCCGCCGCGAGGCGTAGCGCCCGAACACCCAGAGCGGCACGCCGAAGCCGAGCAGCACCGGCGCGGCAACCGCAGCCAGCGCCGTCAATCCCTTGAAACCTTTGAGTTTTGTGCGGGGAGGGCGGGCCTTCAACTGTGTCGCCCGGGCATTGTGGAAACGCTGCAAGCGCCGCGCGAACTGCTCGCAGGCAAGCAGCGCCAGCACCACAAGCAGCATCAGCATGGCCAGTTGCGCCGCGCCCTCCAGGCTGCTGCGGTTGATCCAGGTCGTGTAGATCGCCGAGGTCAGCGTGCGTACCCCGAGATATTCGGCGACGCCGATGTCGTTGATCGTCTCCATCAGCACCAGCACGACGCCGGCGGCGATCGCCGGTCGCGCCACCGGCAAAAGCACGCGGAAGAACACGCGCGCCGGCCCGGCGCCCAGCGTGCGCGCCACGTCGCCTATGTTGCGGCCCTGCATGAGAAAGACGAAGCGGCTGGTCAGGTAGACGTAGGGGTAGAGCACCGAGGTGAGCACGAATGCCGCACCAGGCGTCGTGCGCAGGTCGGGAAACCAGTAGTCCTGCGGCGTATGGAAGCCGAAGATGGCGCGCAGCGCCGACTGCACTGGCCCGGTGAACAGGAAAAACTCGCCGAAGGCATAGGCCGCGAGGTAGGGCGGTACGGCCAGCGGCAGCACCAGCGCCCAGGAGGCGAGCCGGCGCAGCGGGAAATCGAATGCGACGATCAGCCAGGCGGCGGTGACGCCGATCAGCGCCGTGCCGGCCGACACCATGGCGATCAGCGCGGCGGTGGTGACAGCCGCCGTGGGCAGCACGTTGGCGGCTAGATGCGGCCAGTCCTCTCCGCTGCCTGAAAGCGCGATGACGGTAAGGGCCGCGATCGGCGTCAACACCACGGCCGAGATCGCCAGCGCGGCGGCAAGCATCAGCGGATGCCGGATGCGGCGCACGGGCCGTCCTTCCGAGACCCGTTCGAGGCCGGTCGCGGCCGTCATTCCCATGATTCGGATCGAGGCGTCATCAAGCGGCAAAGGCCGGACCGCTTGCGCGGCCCGGCCTCTTTCCGGAAAGAACGCAGTTTAGCTGCTCGGACCATCGTCCAGGCCGACGCGGTCGACCATTTCGGAGGCGGCTTTGCGGTTCTTGGCGATCTCGGCCAGCGGCAGCGTGTCGGCGTTCAGCGGGCCGAACGACTTCACGATTTCCGAGGGCTCAAGTCCGGGCTCGACCGGGTATTCGAAGGTCTGCTCCGCATAGACCTGCTGGGCCTTGTGGCTCGACAGGAACTGGATCAGCTTGACGGCGTTGTCGCGGTTCGGCGCGTTCTTGGCGAGTGCGGCGCCCGAAATGTTCACATGCGTACCGCCGTTCTCGAAGGTCGGGAAGATGACGTTGACGGCGTTGCCCCAGTCCTTCTCCTCCGGGTCCTTCTCATTTGTGCGCATCAGGCCGACATAATAGGTGTTGCCGAGCGCGATGTCGCATTCGCCGGCGAAGATCGCCTTGGCCTGCGGGCGGTCGCCGCCGTCCGGCTTGCGCGCCAGATTGGCCTTGACGCCCTTCATCCATTCCTCGGTCTTCTCCGGGCCCCAATGGGCGATCGCCGCCGAGAACAGGGCGAGATTGTAGTCATGCTGGCCCGAGCGGATGCAGATCTTGCCCTTCCACTTGGGATCGGCCAGGTCGGCATAGGTGATGGCGGTGTCCTTCACGCGGTCCTTCGAAGCATAGACCACGCGGGCGCGCTTGGTGACGCCGAACCAGTGGCCTTCCGGATCGCGATACTCGGCAGGCAGGTTGCCATTGACGGTGGCGTCGTCCAGCGCCTGCGTCACGCCCTTTTCCTTGGCGTTGGTGAGCCGCGCGATGTCGACGGTAAGGATCACGTCGGCGGGAGAGTTCGTGCCTTCGGCGAGGATGCGGTCCTCGAGACCCTTGTCGAGGAACAGCACCTCGGTCTTGATCCCGGTCTCGGCGGTGAAGGCGTCGAGCACCGGCTTGATGATGTCGGGCTGGCGATAGGAGTAGATGTTGACGGTGCCGTCGGCGAGAGCCGAGCCGGCAAACACTGTTGCGAAGGCAAGGGCGGCGCAACCCGCGATCCTCGACCGGAAATGTTCCTTGGTCATCGTTTTCTCCTGCTCGGCGACGTTTTTCGCCCCGTGTCGGAATGGCTTGGTTTCCCTGTCGGGAACGATCCGACCTATTGGCGATGTTCTATCCCGCCGTCAATACAAACACCAACAATATCAATACTTTAGAAGAATTCTAAACTGGACGAAATCTTACAGCTTTTCAATAAGTTGACACAAACGATCCGGGTTTGCCGTGAGCGCTGAGACGGACCGGCCGCAAAAAACTTCACGAAAAATTCAGGTCGCCAGCACGCGGGTGGACGGAAAGGTCACCTCGACCAGAGTGCCCTCGCCGGGTGTTGAATTGATGGTGAAGCGCGCGCGGTTGGCCTCCACCATCGCCTTGGTCAAGGGCAGCCCGAGGCCGGTGCCGTCGCCGCGTGCGCGTTTCAGCGCGTTGATCTGCTTGAACGGCTTCAATGCCTGCTCGATCTCCGCCTGGGTCATGCCGACGCCGGTGTCGCGCACCCGCATGACCACGTCGCCCGAAGGCTCGTAGGACGTGGAGACGATCACCTGGCCGCCGGCCTGCGTGTAGCGCACCGCGTTGGACAGCAGGTTGAGCGCGATCTGTCGCACGCTGCGCGCATCGGCGACCACGTCGGGCAAGCGCGAGGCGAAGCTGGAGCGGATGATCACCCGCTCGCGGTTGGCCTGCGGCTGCATCATCGCAACCGTCTGGGCAAGCGTCTCGTTGAGCGGCACCGCCTCATGCGCCATCTCCTGCTCGCCGGCCTCGATCTTCGAGATGTCGAGCAGGTCGTTCACCAGTTCGAGCACGTGATTGCCCGAGCGGTTGATGTCGCGGAGGTAGTCTCTGTACCGGTCGTTGCCGATCGAGCCGAAACGCTCGTCGATCATCAGTTCGGAAAAGCCGATGATGGCGTTGAGCGGCGTGCGGATCTCGTGGCTGATGCGGGCGAGAAACTCCGATTTCTGCGAGGAGGCGCGCTCCGCCAGCGAGCGCGCCTGCGTCAGTTCCTCCTCGGCGCGCTTCCATTGGGTGATGTCGCGCACCACCGCGCAAAAGCCGCCGTCGCCGGGCAGCCTGCCGATGGTCATGAACAGCGGGATGAAGCGGCCCTGGGATTCGCGGCCGATGACTTCGCGGCCGTCGTTGAGCACGCTGGCGACGCCGTGGTCGGACAGGCCGTTTAGATAGTCGCGTGCCGCCCGCTGGCTTTCGATGGCGAACAGCGCGGTGAATGGCTTGCCGCCGATCTCGTCGGAATCGAAGCCGAACAACGCCTCCGCCGGACGGCTGATCGAGCGGATCATGCCGTCATTGGTGATCAGGATAACGCCGTCCGTCGCCGTGTCGATGATCGCCCGCATTTCCGCGACGCGGGCCCTCAGGGCCTCGACGTCCGGCTGATTGAGGAGCGGCTCGTCATCGTCGGCCTCGACGGCGTCGCCGGTGCGGCGCACGACAAGCATCAGCGCATGGCCGCCGCCCCACGGCACAGAGCGCAGGATGGCCTCGATCGGGAACTCCAGCCCGTCGGCGGTCTTGAGCCGCAGCGACCGGCCGGCTTCGTCTCTGGCATCGTCGTAGGGGTTCGAAAACAGCGCACCGAGGCCTCCGGCCTCACGCAAGCGGTCCAGCGACGTATAGCCGGTGAGGCTCAGAAACTCTTCGTTGGCGTAGTGCAGCACGTCGCCGGAATGGATCAGCAGCGGAACCGGCAGGCGCGACAGGATCGCCGTGTCCTGGATGCGCCTCCCGCCGGTCGTGGCGGGGGAGAAGGCCGAGGGCATGTAGCCGCCGGTTTTCAGCTCGAAGATTGCCGCGCGCGCGGCAACCACAGGCGACGGCGTCGGCGTGGCGGGCTCGGCCACCGGAGTTGATTGCTCGGCGTTCGCGGTTGCCTGCGCGCGATCTTCCGAAGCCGCGGCGGGCTCCGCCGCGGCCTGCGACCCGACGTCCGTCGCCGGCGCATCCTCGGCAGGGGCCGGCGGCTCGGATCGAGAAACCGAGACATCGGCCTCTGGCTCCGGCTCGTTGCCTGCGGAACGCCCCTCGTCCTTTGCCGGCATCTCCTCAGACGTCGAAGCAGCCGTGTCTTGCGACGCCGACGCGTCGGCTATTTCGGAGGGCGAGTCGGCGCTTCCCGCCAGCGGGGTGGAGGCAGACAGATCTGTCGTCGGGCCGGCGGCCAGCGGCGAAGGCGCCGCGGCGTCGTGAGTGTCGCCGCCGACGGAGAACGTGTCGGCCTCAACCGGCTTGTCGCCAGCCGGCGCGTCCTGCCATGCCGGTTGCGGGACAACCTGCGAATGCGGGAAATCTGCCGCCGGCGCCGCGTTTTCGGCGGCTCCTTCGCCGGCAGGCACCACCGTGTCGACTGCGCCAGAAACCGGCTCCTGAGCCGACGCCACCGCTGCTGCAAAGCCGTATGGCTGAGATGGATGGTTTCGCTCGACAGTTTCGCTTGCTGCGTCGGCCGGCTCGACGAACTCCGTCGTCGTTTCGTGCGGCGGCTCGTCGGCCGGCGTCGTGAGAACGGGATGCGGCGCGGCCGGTTCGGGAACTACTGCCCGTGCCTCCTCGCCCGCAAGCCCCGCGACAAGCTCGCCGATGGTGGTGATTTCCGTCGGCCGCGTTTCCACGGTCGATGCCGGGGCCTGGGTGTGATCCGCGAAGGCGACGACAAACTGCCTGTCATCAGGCAGGCCTGCAACCGGCGCGCCGGCCGGTGAAGCTCCGCCGGGCGTGTGGCTCGCGGGCGCGTCGGCCTGTTCCGGAGGCCTTTCGTCTTGCGTGCGAAAGGTAACCACATCGGGCCGGCCAGAGGGCTCCTCGCCCCGCTGATTGCCGTTCGCGGCCTCGGGTGGCGCATCGTCGGGGGTGTTCGCGGCGGTCTCGCCTTCGATGCCGCCGGCTTTGCGCAGCCGCTCACCGATTTCGCGGAACGCGCTGCGCTCGACGGTGGACAATCCCTTTTCGGGCGTCGTCGTCGGCCGGTGTTCCGCCAGGCGGATGATCTTGTCGGAGGAACGGCGGTCCGGCTTGGGAGCGATGGTGAGCGCCGGCACTTCGCCGCGGAATGGGTCGGTGCTTCGCACATCGTCGCGGACAGGATCCTGTTCCGCCTCGACCGTTGCCGACGCGTCGGCCGGCACGTCAGGCTCGACGGCCGGCGGGGCCGTGACGTCGGCCTCGATCGTGCTTTCCCGCGCTGCCGTTGTCTCGGATGCCGCCGCGGTCTCGATCGATGCGGCAGCATCCGGCATTTCCAAGATTGGTCCGGGATCGCCGAACGCGTCGGCGAGGCGGGCGACCCCGAAGCCGCGAAAACCCTCGAATGTGCGATCGCGCGAATAGACCGGCAGGGCGGCGAGATCGACCGGCACTTTCAGGCCGGTGCCGGCCACCGGCCAGTGCACCAGGCGCCCGGACCAGGTGTCGCGGCGCTCCAGCAGGCCGGCGATCTCCTTTTGCGGATCGAGGCCAAGCGCCTCGGACAGCGCGCCGAACGGCCGCCCCAGCACATCGCTTTCTAAAGCCCCCACCGCCGCCAGGAATTCCGGCGAAACGGCGCTGAAGCGTCCGGCCGAGTCGGTTTTCCAGACAAACCGTACCGGCTGAGCGCTGCGGTCGATGACGGTTCTGGCGTTATTGGCGGGCTGCTTCGGAGCCGCGGGTGCGGGCGGCGACGCGGCTTGGCCAGCCGCGCGGGCCGCAGCCGGCCGGGCGGCTTCCATCGGCGCGATTTGTGTGTGCGTTGCGGAAAAGGTCTCGGTTCCGCCTGCCGCCGCCACGTCGGCGGCAGTATGCAAGACACCCTGCGGTCCCACGATGTCCTCCATCGGCAGGGCCGGATGCCCTTCCGCGCTAACAACCTCCAGCGTGGTTGCCGCTTCCGCATTCTCGGACGCATCGGCCGTAGCAGTTTCCAGCGAGGCCGAGGTCGGGACCGCTCCCTCCGGGGCAATGGTCGCGGCATCGCCTTCGGATACAACGGCGAAGGTATCGGCACCCGCTGTCGCCGACACGGCTTCCGGTTGCGTGCCGGCGTCGTCTTGGCGAACTGCCGGCATTGTCTCCGGCTCATCCGCGGCCATTCCGGCAGGCTCGGGCGCGGCGCTTGCCGCAGCCGTGGACTGCGCGGTGCCATCGTCGGACGAAGGGGCCTGCGGATCGGCCTCTTGTGCCTCGTCGATGACGACCAGCAAATGCCGCGCCGGCTGGTCGCGCAGCCTGGCGATGCCTGCAGGCAGTCTCGCAGCGCCGGCGGAAACGATCTTCTTGACCAGCCGGTCGCTTTCTTCCGTCACGTCGCGGACGAGGGCGGCGAGCACAGGCGCAGGGATTGCGCGCGCCACAAAACCCTCGGAAGCCGCTTCCACCGCGCCTGTCTCGTCGAGGAAGGCGACGAGATGGCCGGGCTGCGAAAAACCGCCGATCGCGCGCGCCGCGACTTCCGCCTCCGGCGCGCCTGCCAGTCCGGCGGGCACGGCCAGCATGATGGCGTCCTCGCCATCCGGCAACGCGATCGCGCTCGCCGAAAACATCGTGGCGTGGCTGCCGAGGCCGCGGGCCAGACGAACAAGGATGCTCCGGTCCCGGCCGATATGCGGAAACCCTCTTGTCGCCATGATCTGCCGCCGCGCCGCGAAACCCAGGCCGCTGTCGGCGCCGATGATGGCTTCGATGCCGGCATGGCCGAACAGCGCCGCGCCCGGGCCGTTGGCCCAGACCACCTCGTCGAGGGCAGTCGACAGGATGACGATGGCGTCACCCGCGGCGAATCGCTCGCGCACCCCGTCAAGGACGGCGACATCGATGAACGAATAGGCGGCCGATGGCATAGGTGGCTTTTACGCTCCGCGGCGCGGAATCCCCAAGGTTAATGCATTGTTAATAAAAGTTGGGCGCTTCCGCGTCCAGAAACAGCTTGGTTTGAAGCGCGAGATTCTCGGCATTTGGTTAACCGGCGACCGTGCGTTCACAGCAATTTTCGCTTCGTTCACAGTCTGTTATGCTGCGACGCACAAAAATATTGCAATGCAGCAAAAACTGCGCTATATGACCATCACGCAAGAAACGTGACGGCAACTTCAGCCGTCCCCCGAAAAGGATGGAAATATGTCCAAGACCGCAACCAAGCCCACCGAATTTGCCGGCACCGTCGAGTTCCCCAGCTTCGACGCCTCCAAGGCCACCGACCAGTTCCGCGCCTTCGCTGAGAAGGGCGTCGAGCAGTCGAAGGAAGCCTATGCCAAGCTGAAGACCGGCGCCGAGACCACCCAGAAGGCTCTCGAGACCACCGTCGAGACCGCCAAGACCGCCGGCAGCGACCTGTCGCTGAAGACCATCGCCGCGCTGCGCGCCAATGCCGAGCTTGGCTTTGCCCATCTCGAGTCGCTGGTCGGCGCCAAGTCGGTTTCCGAGCTGATCGAGTTGCAGACCGCCTTCATCCGCAAGGGCGTCGAGACCGCTGTCGCCCAGGCCAAGGATTTCCAGGCCGCCGGTACGAAGGCCGCCGAGGACGTTTCCAAGCCGCTGAAGGACGTGTTCGAGAAGACCTTCAAGGATATCAAGGTCGCCTGATTTTCGGCGACCGGAGTTACCCGCGGGGCGGTTCCTCCTCCCTCTGTTCCGCGGGATATGCCGCCAGAACCTCCTCCCTCTGGCGCGACATAGGAAAAGGCCGGCACCTCCTCCCGCCGGCCTTTTCTTTTGCGGCTTGAAAAACCGCGAGATTGCCCTTATTGACCCCGCATCGTTTCAGATGTCCCGTGGCGGCCTGGCTGCCCGATGTCCAAAGCGGTCGAGCGGTTGTAGCTCAGATGGTTAGAGCGCCGGATTGTGGATCCGGAGGTCCTCGGTTCGATCCCGAGCAACCGTACCATTCTTTCTCTGAATAAACTCAGTTAGTTACAACCAGGGTGGGTGCCGGCCGGCGACATAGCCGGGGTTCTGAACCTGCCAGCGAGACAGGCGCGACGCTTGTTATGGGACTCCTATGGAACGGAACGGCGCCACGGCCATATTCAGCCTATCGGAACCGTGCCGCCAGGCACGTCCGGTGCCGTCCGCCAAGGTGGCGTTTAAGTCGATACTTCCCTGCCAAGGCAAGCCGCCCCGCAAGGGGGAGCACTTGTGTTCGCGGCGGCGCCCGCGCAGAATTCATGAGTAAAGACGATCGGGGCTATCGCTATGACTTTAAGCGAGCCGGGTGGGAGCAAAAAATGAACGAATCAAAAGCGGCCACAAAGATCCGGCAGTTCGATGCGGATTTCGATCGCTGGGTCGCGAGAAATCCGGGGGGAAAATTCTCGGCGTTCTCCGCCATCGAGACGTCCAAGCGCCTGAAGAATGGCGCGTCGCACGCAACTCTCGGCACCAAGCTGAAAAACGGCAACAACTGGGCAATCGACGGGCTTGCGAACTGCCAGCTTGTCTACGATCTCGGCGGTGTGAACCCGGAGACTAAGATTTGTGACTATGGGTGCGGCAACCTGCGCGTGGGTGTGCATGTAATCGATCGGCAGGCGCCCGGCTCCTACTTTGGAATCGACGTGTCCGAATATCTCATCGCCGAAGGTATCAGGCTGGTTGGGGATGACGTCATCCGGCGGAAGCGCCCAGTCCTGGGCACGATAAAGGAAAGGCTCGACGACGTTGTCGAGGCCGCGGTCGACATAACCTTCAGCTTCAACGTCTCGTCACACATTCATCCCGATGAACAGGATGCCTATGTCGGCAACCTGAAGGCGATTTGCCATAAGCCTGGCGCTCGCCTGCTGCTGAACGTTGTCACCTTTCAGGAACCGGTTCGCTTTCAGCCCTCTGGCTGGGCATGGACAATCCCGCACTACGTTGACTGGTTTGCACCGATGAAACTCATCGACACCGTTTTCTACGGGTCGAGCGACAGGGCCGGCATGGTAATTGAAGGGCATCGGTTGACGTTTCAACGGTAGCGCCAATCGGGCAAGGGAGGCAACGCAACGGCGACCATACTGACCGCCTGCCTGCGGGCATCGCAACCGTCCTCTGCCTCTTCGATGAAGGCCTCCAGGTGGTCGACATCCCCGTCCGGGGCGACGGAGGCGGCATCGTCAGCATGGAGGTGGCTCCACGCCGACGGCGGGTTCGTACTAAGCGATCACTTCAGAGCAGGCTGCCTTAGCATCGAGCCGTATAGATCGAGCCGTCTGCGCGCTGGTAACGGCAATAGCGGGCATCCGGCGGGGCGGATGCCGTGCCGACGACTGCCCCGAGCAAGGCCCCGGTGCCAGCCCCTATAACGGTGCTGCGCGTGTCGCGTCCGATCGCCTGTCCGGCCAGCGCTCCCACCCCGGCTCCTACGAGAGCGCCGGTTCCTGCCCGCTGCTCCCGCTCCGTAGCGGCGCAACCGGCAAGTCCGGCGACAAGCAGACAGCACGCAATTCCATGTTTCATCCCGGTCATCGTCATTGCTCCTACGCTATCGTGGTTTTCGGTGGTGCCCGTCCTGTTGCCGGGCGATGGCGAAAAACGCCAGCGTGCGTCACACGCCAGCCGAATTTGCACCCCGTGCGAACGAATGAGGAGCGCAGAATACAGAATTTTGTCTGTCCGTCCTGAATTCAAGGGCGGGCACTGACTTTTCTTGACAATTCGGCCGATGGCGAATTGATTTCACTCTGTGCGTGTAGCCACGGAGAATCCCATGCGTCGCCTTTTCTTCGCTTGCCTTGGTCTTGCCCTCAGCCTCGTCGTGCCCGTGGCTTCGCCAACGCCCGCGCAGGCAGTCACCGTCAACATCACGATCGGCAGCAGCCTGAACAGTGGCAGGGCCATCACTTGCCGGCAGGGCGAACGAATCCTGCGCAGCCGCGGTTTTCGGGATATTCGGCGCGTGGATTGCCGCGGCCGGTTCCTCATCTATCACGGCCGGCGCGGCGGTAACCGATACGAAATTGCCGTGAGCGCACACAATGGCCGCGTCGTCGACCTGCGTCGCATCAGAAGGTGGTAGTCCGAGCCGTCCTTCCCGGCGCCTCAGGGGCTTCTTGGCGCGCGAAACGATGACCGACAGGTCAGTCGTTCGGCCGCATGCGCTCACTCCGCAAGGCATCCGACGACTGCGACGCAGTCGCCGGCCTTCACCAGGCCGGGAAAGTGCCGGGCGATCAGCAAGCCCGATATCCTTGCCCTGATCTCCCGCGGCGGTTGCCCGGTACGGCCCGTTGGCCAGATGCGGGCCAGCACGTCGCCTTCGGCAATCGGCTCGCCCAGATCGACCGCCGGTTCGATCATGCCGGAATCCTCGGCGAAGGAGAAACAGCCGTCCGGCATGTCGAGCCAGCGTGTCGGTGCGGCCTCCACGGGGCCGCGCAGGATTTCGGCATGTTTGAGGAGGTTGGCTGCGCCGCGCCGCGCGATTCGCACCGTCTCGGCGCGGGACGTGCCGCCGCCGCCCAATTCGGTGGTGATGAAGACCTTCCCCATTTCCTCCGCCGCGGTGTCGTACATGCCGACGGCGTCGATCTCCGTCATCTTCATCGACCATGGCGCGCCGAAGGCTTCTACCGCCGCGAAGGCTCGTTTCGACATCGCGTCGTCCGGTAGCCGATGGGCGGCGCAGAACGGCAGGAAATCGAGCGTCTTGCCGCCGGAATGGAAGTCGAGCACGATTTCAGCGCGCGGCAGAAGCTCGCGCTGGAAATAGTCGGCGATCTTCTGCGTCACCGTGCCGTCCGGCATGCCGGGAAACGAGCGGTTCATGTTGCCCTTGTCGATCGGCGAGGTGCGCGTGCCGGCCTCGAAGGCGGGAAAATTCATCGCCGGCACGATGACGACGGAGCCCGACACCTGCTTCGGGTCGAGCGTCCGCGCCAGCTCGAACAACGCCAGCGGCCCCTCATACTCGTCGCCGTGATTGGCGCCGGTAAGCAGCGCCGTCGGGCCGGACCCGTTGCGCACCACGCAGATCGGGATCATCACCGATCCCCAGGCGGAATCGTCACGGCTGTAAGGCAGGCGCAGATGGCCGTGGTGAACGCCGTCCCGGTCGAGCGGGATGGTGGGAACGACGGGGCTAGGGCGGATCATGCGCGGTCCTTCACGTCATGCGTCCGGACCCGGCGGGAACCGAACACTTTGCCGACCGGGTGGACGGTCGGCCTCAATTTTTCACCACCAGCTTGCGCGGCACGCTGGCGAGGCACTCCACGCCGGTGTCAGTGATCAGGATCGATTCGGTGATCTCCAGCCCCATGGTCTCGAGCCACAGGCCGGTCATGAAGTGGAATGTCATTCCGGGCTTGAGCTCGCTCCTGTCGCCGGGGCGCAGGCTCATGGTGCGCTCGCCCCAGTCCGGCGGATAGGAGACGCCGATCGGATAGCCGGTGCGGTTGTCCTTGACGATGCCGTATTTTTTGAGAACCGCGAAGAAGGCGTTGGCGATGTCCTCGCAGGTGTTGCCGGGCTTCGCGGCAGCCAGCCCCGCCTCCATACCCTCCAGCGTCGCCTTCTCGGCATCGAGGAAGGCTTGCGTCGGCTTGCCGAGGAACACGGTGCGCGACAGCGGCACGTGATAGCGGTTGTAGCAGCCGGCGATTTCGAAAAACGTGCCTTCGCCTATCTTCATAGGCTTGTCGTCCCAGGTGAGGTGCGGCGCCGACGCGTCCTCGCCCGAAGGCAGCAGCGGCACGATCGCCGGATAGTCGCCGCCGACGCCGTCGACGCCGCGCGTGCCGGCATCGTAGATCTCGGCGACCAGATCGCATTTGCGCATGCCGACCTCTATTTTGTCGACGATGCGCTGGTGCATCGCCTCGACGATGCGCGCCGCCTTGCGCATGTAGTCGATCTCGCTCGGGCTTTTCACCGCGCGCTGCCAGTTCACCAGCGCCGTGGCGTCGACGAATCTTGCGTTGGGCAGATGTTTCTGCAGCGAGGCGAAGGCAGCCGCCGAGAACCAGTAATTGTCCATCTCGACGCCGATTCGCTTCGATCCCCAGCCGCGTTCGGCGATCAACTGGGAAAGGAAATCCATCGGGTGGCGTTCGGTTGACTGCACGTAGTGGTCGGCATAACCGACGATGTTGTCGTGCCCCAGATAGGCAGTGCGCTTGGCGCCGTTGGCGTCCTGCCCGCGGCCGTACCAGATGGGCTCGCCGGTCGGCGGCACCAGCACGGCCTGGTGAACGTAGAAAGACCAGCCATCATAACCCGTCAGCCAGTTCATGTTCGACGGGTCGGAGCAGATGAGCAGGTCGACGCCCTTCGCCTCCATCGCCTTGCGAGTCTTGACGAGCCGCTCCGCATATTCGGCGCGCGTGAATTTCAGATTGGGCGTGACCATCGTTGGGAATCCTTTTTGGTGGGCGAAAGCCCGGTCAGCTTTGGAAGATCGTGCCGGCGCCGGCGGCCCGCGCGCGGTCGCGGGCCAGCGTGGCGATCGCGGTGTCCTGCACGCCGGTGCCGGTAAGATCGGCTATGGTCAGGTCGCTCGGCGAGCGGCGCCCTCTGCGGGTGCCGGCGATGATTTCACCGATCTCGGCCATCTCGGCCTCGGCGCCGATCAGCCCGGCCTCGACGGCGTGATGGAGTTCGCCCATGCGGCGCGTCTGCCTCGTGCTGTCGGCGACGTAGAGGTCGGCCATCTTGAGGATCGGGGGGGCGACTTCGTTCTTGTGCTCGGCGTCGGACCCCATGGCGGTGATATGCTGTCCAGGACCGACGAAGCCGGGCAGCAGCAGCGGCTCGGAGGACGGCGTCGTCGTCACGATGATGTCGGCGCCGGCCACGGCCTTCGCGGCATCCGGCTCCGCCTGCACCCGGATGCCCAGCCGTTCCCGCAACTCGCCCGCCGCCGCCTCCGCCTTGGCGCGATCGCGCGCCCAGATGCTGGCGGCCGCGATCGGCCTCACCAGCATCAGCGCCTCGAGCTGCAGCCGCGCCTGGACGCCTGCGCCGAAGATCGCGGCCACGGACGAATCCGGGCGGGACAGGTGTTTTGCCGCCACCGCGCCGGCCGCCGCAGTACGTATGTCGGTCAGGTAGCCATTGTCGAGCAGCAGCGCCTCGACGAGTCCCGTCTTCGCCGACAATAGCACCATCATGCCGTTGACAGAGGGCAGGCTGAGCTTCGGATTGTCGAAGAAGCCGGGGCTGATCTTGATCGCAAAACCGTCGATGCCCGGCACATAGGCCGTCTTCACGTCGACCTCGCCGCGATGCTCCGGAATGTCGAGCCTCAGAATCGGCGGCATGGCGACCGGCAACGTGGCGAGCGCTCGGAAAGCATTTTCCACGCAGGCCACGGCGTCGAGATCGAGCCGGACGATTTTGCGCAGATCGGCTTCGGTGAGGATGGTCATCGACGGCATCACGCGGCCCTCCCGGTCGCGATTGCATCCAGCCGCTCGAATTCGGTTCGCTCGCCGTTGACCACCTGCCGGTGCAAATTCATGTCGACGTTGCGGCCGGAGACCAGCGCCACGACAGGTCCGCACGGAGAAATCTTGCCGGTAAGCAGCGCTGCGACACCGACCGCGCCCGCGCCTTCAGCGATCTCGCGCTCGACTGCGTAGAGGTGGCGTATGCCGGCGGCGATCTCGGCTTCGGAAAGGAGGACGACGTCGTCGAGAAGATCGCGGCACATGGCAAACGTCAGGCGGTTCGACAGGCCGATGCCGCCGCCAAGCGAATCCGCCAGTGTCGGCAGTTCTTCGACCTCGACGGGCCGGCCGCCATCGAGGCTCGCCTTCATCGCCGCGCCGCGTGCCATCGACACGCCGATCACCTTAGTCTTCGGGTTTACGCCCTTGACGGCGGTGGCGATCCCGGCCGCGAGGCCCCCGCCCGAAACCGGGATCACCACCATCGCGGCGTCCGGCGCGTCGTCGAGCATTTCCAGCCCGAGGGTGCCTTGGCCTGCGATCACCGAAGCGTGGTCGAAGGGCGGCACCATGACCAGCCCCTCGTCGGCCACCAGCCGGTCGACTTCGTCCTGCGCGTCGTCCTGGCTGGCGCCGACGATGCGTATTTCCGCGCCGAGGCTGCGTATCTCATCGAGTTTGTTTTGTGGCACCAGCCGCGAGATGCAGATGACCGCGCGCATTCCCTCCAGCTTCGCCGCATGCGCCAGCGCGCGGCCATGGTTGCCGGTTGACGCCGCCACCACCCCGCGCGCTTTCTCCTCGTCCGTCAGCAATGCGATCGCGTTCGACGCTCCGCGCAGCTTGAAGCTGCCGGTGGTTTGCCGGCTCTCCAGCTTGAGATGCACGGGCACGCCGGCAATCGCCGCAAGGGCGGGGGACGGCGCCATGTCCGTCCGCACGATCCTGCCGGCGATGCGCGCGCGCGCCGCCCGGATGTCCGCGACGGTGACGGGGCCGGTCATGCGGCACCCGGCGCCAAGGTCATGAGCCGGCCGAGTTCCGGGCGGACGGTCTCGTCGCCGCAGAGCCGCAGGCATTTCCACACCGTCGCCTGGTTGCTGCTCACCGCCGACCGGCCGATCGCGGCTTCGATCGCGGGAACCGCCGACGCGGCGCGAAGCGCCGTGCAGGACAGGAAAAGCGCGTCCGATTGCGGCGCGGTCACCTCGGCGGCCAGCCGGACCAGTTCGGACGGCTTGATGCGCGCCATCTCGCGGTCGTCCTCGAAACCGAGGCAGGTGAACCGATCGATCTCGAAACCGTGGCCGGCAAAATAGTCCGCCATCGGCCGGCTGGTCTCGACCGTATAGGGCGTCAGCACGCTGATCCGGCGCGCGCCGAGCGCCCGCAGGCCCTCGACGGCGGCAAGCGGCGGCGTAACCACCGGCACGCCGGGCTTCGCAGCCTGGATCGCCGCCTCGATCTCGGCGTCGCCGATCACGACGGAGGCGGACGTACAGGAATAGCAGACGGCGTCGAGGGTCTCGTCGGGCAGGATCAGGGCGGCGCCCGCCGTCAGCGACGGCTGCATCCTGCGCAGGTTTTCCGGCGTCGTCGGATTCGCGTAGGGAATGCGTGCGACATAGACGCCGACCCGTTCGCTTGCGACCATGCGCGAAAAATCCGGCTCGGTCGTGTGGTCGGTGGCGAGGATGATCAGCCCGACGCGTTTTTGCAGCGGCCGAGCGTCGAGCGCGGGTTTTTGCGCGTGCAGGCGGATGTCGGCGGGAGCTAGCATGCGCGCCTCCAATGTTCTGCGGAACGGCCGCTGCCGCCGCCCCCGTCCGGCCGATCTCTTCCTGACAGGAAAGTCACCGCTCGATCCTCCCGTAGCGATGCTCCAGGAAACGCAGCAGCACCACCGAGACGAGGCTGATCGCCAGGAAGAAGGCGCCGACCAGCGTGATCGGCTCGATGTAGCGGTAGTAGGTGTTGGCGACGCTTTTTGCCTGGTTCATCAATTCGAGCACGGTGATCGCCGAGAGCAGCGGCGTCTCCTTGAACATGGCGATGAAATAATTGGCCAGCGCCGGGATCATCGGCGGGATCGCCTGCGGCATGATGATGCGTGTCCAGGTCTGGCTGGCGGAGAGGTTGCAGGCCTTTGCCGCCTCCCACTGCCCGCGCGGTACGTTGTCGATGCCGGCG
This sequence comes from Mesorhizobium sp. LHD-90, assembly GCF_030929505.1. GTDB lineage: Bacteria > Pseudomonadota > Alphaproteobacteria > Rhizobiales > Rhizobiaceae > Kumtagia. The sequence goes on from NZ_JAVFVV010000009.1 coordinate 33,655, forward strand.
CGGTAGACCTCCGCCGTGTAGGTGCCGTAGTGCAGGCCGAGGCCGATCACGCCGGCAAGCAGCGGCGGCAAGAGGATGCCGATGTCGGGCAGCACGTAGAAGATGAAATAGAGCTGGACGAGCAGCGGCGTGCCACGGATGAACTCCGCGACAAAGCCTGTCGTTCGCGACACGATCCGGTTCGGCGAGCGGCGCAGCAGCGCGATGCCGAGGCCGACGATCGCCGCAAGCACCGAGCCGAGAAGCGTCGCCAGGATGGTGATCTTCACGCCCTGGAGGAGCGTCGGCATGATCTGCCAGACGAAGTTCCAGTCCCACTCCATCAGCGGGTTCCTCCGGCGGCTCTCATGCGCGCACCCCGTCGAGGCCGCGCGCCATGCGCCGCTCGAGCGCCCGGATCGAGAAGGCGATGATCATGGCGAAGACGAAATAGAGGATGAGGATCGTCGCGAACGGGATCAGCGTGTTGCCGGTCTGCGAGCGCACGATGTTGGCCTGGAAGGTCATGTCGGCCAGCGAGATCAGCGAAACCACCGACGTCGCCTTCAGCAGTTCGATGGCATTGTTGCCGAAGGTCGGCAGCATGACCAGGAGCGCCTGGGGTAGGATGATGCGCCGCATGCATTGCCAGCGCGACAGGTTCAGCGCCACGCAGGCCTCGTATTGCTCCCGGCCGACCGAGAGGATCGCGCCGCGCACCACTTCGGCCGCGTAGGCGCCGACATTCAGCCCGAGCGCCAGCACGCCCGCCTGCAGCGGGGTGAGTTGCAGCCCGGCGAACGGCAGCACGAAATAGGCGAAGAAGAGCTGCACGAAGATCGATGTGCCGCGGAAGAACTCGATATAGGCGGTCGCCAGCCAGCGCAGCGCGGCATGGCGCGAGACCCGGCCGAGCCCGGCCAGGAACGCCATGAACAGCGCAAGCACCGACCCCATCACGGTGAGTTCCACCGTGACGACCGCGCCCTGCAGGATCAGGCTGAGATATCCGGACCAGTCGGTCATTTCGCCCTGTTTGCCGATTGCGATGCCCGTGCGGCTGCGTCCACCTCCCCCTTGTGGGGAGGTCGCGCCGCAGGCGCGGGTGGGGGTAATTCATCAAGCGCTGCGATTAACGATACCCCCAACCCCGGCACTGCGCGCCGACCCTCCCCACAAGGGGGAGGGTGACGGCTGCGCCTACTGCGCCGGAGCGCAGAGTTTTTCCATGGTGGTGGACATGGCGGCGGCGGCCGAGAAGCCGTAGGGCTCGATGATCTTGGCGAACTCGCCCGACTCCTTCATCTTGGCCAGTTCGACGTTGAAGGCGTCGCGCAGCGCCTCGTCGCCCTTCTTGAAGGCGGCGCCGTCGCAATAGACCGGCGCGCCCTCGACCGGGGCGATCACCTCGAGATTCGAGTCGTTGGCCTTCTTCATCAGGTCGTTGATCGACAGCACCGGCAGCGAATAGGCGTCGATGCGACCGTCCTGCACCATTTTCAGGCCGCTCTGGCCGTCCGGCACCACGATGACGCGGTCGCGCGGCACGCCGGCGTCGAGCGCGAGCTTCTCCTCGGTGCCGCCGCCCGGCGCGCCGACGGTGGCGCTTTCGTCCTTGGCGACGTCAGCGTAGCTCTTGAAGCCCTTGGGATTGCCCTTCTTCACCAGCAGCGCCTCGGCGTCGCACAGCACCGGCTCGGAATAGACGACCGCCGCGCAGCGCTCCGGCTTCATGAACAGGCCGGCCGTGACCACGTCGTGCCGCCCCGCCTGCAGGCCCGGGATCATCGCGCCGTATTCGGAGATCGAGGCGACGATCTCCGGTACGCCGAGGCGCTTGAAGATCTCGCGAGCCACGTCGGGAGCGGCGCCCGACACCTTGCCGTCGGCAGCGACCGCCGTGTAGGGCGGCTCGTTGGCGATGGCAACGCGGGCGAAACCCTGCGCCTTCAACTGCTCGAGCTTGGCATTGTCCTGCGCCGACGAGGGCAGGGAGGCGAGGGCGGCGGCGCCTACGGCGACGGCCGCCGCGCCGGCGAAAACTGCGATCTTTCTCATTGTTCCCAACTCCGTTGTTTGTTTTCGTGGTGAGCGGCATGGACTGGCGTCCGGCGGCCGCGGCATGGCGGTCAGACGCGATGTCCGGCCGCGATGATCTTGCGCAGGAAGGTCTGCGTTCGCTCCTGCTTCGGGAATTTGAAGATCTCGTCCGGCCTGCCCTCCTCGACGATCTTGCCTCGGTCGAAGAACAGCACCCGGTCGGCGAAGTCGTGGGCAAAGCCCATCTCGTGGGTGACGAGAAGCATCGTCATGTCGGTCTCGGCCGCGAGTTTGCGCATGACGTTCAGCACCTCCTCGACCAGTTCCGGGTCGAGCGCCGAGGTCACCTCGTCGAAAAGCATGATCTTTGGCGACAGGGCCAGCGCCCGGGCGATCGCCACGCGCTGCTTCTGGCCGCCGGAAAGCTGCGCCGGCATCGCCTTTGCCTTGGCCGACATGCCGACCATGTCGAGCAGTTCCATCGCGCGCTTCTCGGCGCCGGCGCGCGGCGTGCCCTTCGTCAGCATCGGCGCGAGCGTCACGTTGTCGAGCACGCACATATGCGGGAACAGGTTGAAGAGCTGGAACACCATGCCGATCTTCTGGCGCATGCGGGTCAGGTGCCGCTCGTCGGCCGGCGCCAGCCCGCCGTTCTTCGGCATGTGGTAGAGCTGCTCGCCCTCGATCTCGATGTGGCCGCCGTCGATGCGCTCCAGCGTCATCAGGATGCGCAGGATCGTCGTCTTGCCCGAGCCGGACGGCCCGATCAGCGCCAGCTTCTCGCCGGGCATGACCTGCATCGACAGCCCGTCCAGCACCGTGAAGGTGCCGAAGCTCTTGCTGATCGCGTCGATCTTGATGATGGGTGCGGTCATCGTTCCCCTTGACCGTCCTTTTCGGTTTCCCAAACGATGGGGAGTCTGGAAAATCATGTCAATTGTGAAAATTAAATCATGACAATTATTCTGATTGTGCCCGTTTTGGCGCCGACAGGCTTTGGACTCAGATGGCGAGCAGCAGATGTTCCGGGTCGCCCAGCAGCAGCTTGGCGATGACGCCGAGCCCGGAGCGCAATTCGTCTTCGGTGGTCGAGCCCAGCGAGATGCGCACGGCCGGCTCCCACGGCGCGTCGGAGGTGCGGAACGAGGCGCCCGGCGCAATCGCCACGCCCTGCAGGCGCGCTTGCGCGACGAAGCCTTCCTCGGTGCGGTTGTCGGGCAGCGGCAGCCAGAGATGCAGCGCATGCGGATGGGTCAGGAAGTTTGCGCCGCCCAGCACCTCCGCGACGATCTCCTGGCGGCGCTTGAGCGCCCCCCGCTGCCAGCGCACCAGTTCCATGGCGGTACCGTCGCCTACCCATTTCGATGCGATTTCGGCGATAGCCGGCGTCGCCATCCAGTTCGACACCAGATGGCGGTTGGCGACCGCCGCCGCGTAGCGGTCCGGGGCGACGAGGTAGCCGATGCGCAAGCCGGGCACGGTGATCTTGGTGAAGCTCGTGTAGTAGAGCGTCCGTTCCGGCGCGAAATGGGCGATGGGCGGAGCGCGATCCTCCACCAGCGGACCCAGCACGTCGCCTTCGATGATCGCGATGTCGTGGCGGCGCGCCACCTCCGCCAGCTCCGAGCGCCGCACCGAGTTCATCAAGGTCGCGGTCGGGTTGATGACAGAAGGCTGCACGAAGACGGCGCGTATGTCCGTGGTCCGGCAGGCCTCGTCCAGCGCCTCCGGCAGGATGCCCTGGTCGTCGATCGGCAGGCCGGCGAGGTTGAAGCCGAGATAGGTTGCGAGCGGAATGAGCGTGTGGTGGCCGATCGCCTCGGTCGCCACCGCCGAGCCGGGCGGCGCGACGCTCATCAGGGCGACCGTCATGGCCGCGGTCGCGCCGTTGGTGACGCTGACGTTCTGCGGCGAAGGCGACAGGCCGCAGGCCTTCAGCCACTCGACGGCGATGGCGCGATGGCGCGGAAACACGACGTTCGGACGGAACGACAGCGCCGCGCTTGCCGGAAGATTTTCGGCCAGCCAGGCGAACGCCTGCTTCATCCGCTCCAGATGCATCGGCTCGCAGACCGGCTTCAGGATCGATAGGTCGATCAGTTCGCCGAGTCGCTCCGGCAGGTAGGGGGGCTCGACCTCGCGCTTGATCGTCTGGACGAAGCTGCCGCGGCCGATCTCGCCGGAGATCAGCCCGCGCCGGATCAGTTCCTCGTAGGCGCGGCTCACCGTCTGCACCGACAGGCCGAGCTCGTAGGCGAGCTTGCGGTGCGGCGGCAGCCGCACCCCGTTCTGCAGCCGTCCGTCATGGATGGCGCGCGCCACCTGGTCGGCCAGCGAGAGGTAAGCCGGCCGCCGGATTAGACTGGGATCGGGACGCCACATTGTCATGACATATTAGAGATCGAAATCAGTGCAATTGACAATGGGGCATGGCGACCGTCATGGTCGGGAACACGCAAGTCCAGCCGAGCCCGATGCCCTCCGTGAAACTCGACGCCATCGACCTCAAGATCCTCGACGCGATCCAGCGTGACGGCCGGATCACCAAGCTGGCCCTGGCGGAGAAGGTCGGGCTGTCGCCGACGCCGGCGTGGCTGAGGCTGCGCAAGCTCGAGAAGGCCGGCGTCGTGCGCGGCTATCGCGCCGCGCTCGACCTGCGTGTGGTCGCGCCGATCGCCACCGTGATGGTCGAGGTGACGCTCGGCAGCCACCGGCAGGCCGATTTCGACCGTTTCGAGCGGGCGGTACGCGATGTCGACGAGATCGTCGCCTGCTGGGCGGTCGGCGGCGGCGTCGACTATCTGCTGAAAGTCGTGACGCGCGACATCGACGCCTACCAGCGCCTGATCGATGCCCTGCTGGAGCGCGAGATCGGCATCGACCGCTATTTCACCTACATCGTCACCCGCACGGTGAAGGAGGGCGACACCGTGCCGGTCGCATCCCTGCTGGCGCCGGCCGACCAAGCCTAGCCAATCTCTCTACCCGCCCCGCCAATTTTGGACGGTCTTTCTGCCTCGCGGCTGTCCTTTGGTCCGTCTATCTGCGTCCTGCCCCTTAGGCTGGCGGAGTTTCGAGGAGCCCGCCCATGCCCGCACAACTCGCCGCAGCCCGCCAGCCGAACGCGTTTGACCGCCTGTCCGACCGCCGGCTGCTGCGCGAGCTCGCCTATGTCGACGGCAAGTGGACCGCGGGCGGCAATGCGGCATCGTTCGAAGTGACCGATCCGGCGACCGGTCATACGATCGCTTGCGTCGCTGCGCTCGACGCCGCGGAGACGGAGCTGGCGATCGCAGCCGCCGCCAGCGCCTTTCAGAGATGGCGGTCTGTCTTGCCGCAGCAGCGGTCTGCAATACTGCGAAAATGGTTCGAGCTGATCGTCGCGGCCAGGGACGATCTGGCGCTGATCATGACGCTGGAACAGGGCAAGCCGCTGAAAGAATCACTCGGCGAGATCGACTATGCCGCCTCCTTCGTCGAATGGTACGCCGAAGAAGCCAAACGCGTGAACGCCGAGAGCGTGACCAGCCATCTGCCCGGCGCGGAGATGATCGTGCGCCGCGAACCGGTTGGCGTCGCCGGCCTGGTCACGCCGTGGAATTTCCCGTCGGCGATGCTCACCCGCAAGGCCGCGGCGGCGCTGGCGGCGGGCTGCACGATCGTCGCGCATCCCTCGTCAGAGACGCCGCTTTCGGCACTGGCGCTGGCCGAGCTGGGTGAGCGCGCCGGGCTGCCGGCGGGCGTGTTCAACGTGCTGACCGGCGACGCCGCGACGATCGTCGGGCGCATGTGCGAGGATGCCCGCGTCCGGGCGCTCAGCTTCACCGGGTCGACGGAAATCGGCCGACTGATCGCGGCACAATGCGCGCCGACGGTGAAGCGCCTGGTCATGGAACTGGGCGGCCATGCGCCGCTGATCGTGTTCGACGATGCCGACCTGGACCGCGCCGTGTCGATCGCGCTCGACGCCAAGTTCGCGACGTCCGGGCAGGATTGCCTGGCGGCCAATCGCATCTATGTGCAGCGCGGCGTCTATGCCCGTTTCCGCGATGCCTTCGCCGAAAGGATCGCCGCGCTAAAGGTCGGGCCGGGCTTGTCCCCCGATAGCGAGATCGGTCCGCTGATGCATGGGCGCGCCGTCGACAAGGTGCAAGCCCACGTCGAGGACGCCGTCGCCCAAGGCGCGACCTGTCTGGTGGGCGGCGGCGAGGACCGGGCAGGCCCGCTGTTCTTCCAGCCGACGCTGCTGGCAGATGTGCCCGACAGCGCCGCGATCTTCCGTGAGGAGACGTTCGGCCCCGTTGCCGCCATCGCTCCGTTCGACACCGAGGAGGAAGTGATCGCGCGGGCCAACGCCACCGAATACGGGCTGGTCGCTTATGTCGTGACGCAGAACGGAGCACGCCAGTTGCGGCTTGGCCGGGCGCTCGACTACGGCATGGTGGCGGTCAACCGCGTCAAGATCACCGGCGCGCCGATCCCCTTCGGCGGCGTGAAACAGTCTGGCCTCGGCCGCGAGGGCTCGCGTCACGGGCTCGAAGCCTTTACCGATCTCAAATATCTCTGCCTCGACGCGGCGTGATCGTTCGCCGTCGGACAACGCTGCCCTTACCGCGCGATCCGCGCGCACAATGACCTGAAGGAAGACGCCATGCTTGATCAGTCCAACGAACGCACCGCCTGGGACCGCGACACCTTCTTCCACCCCTCGACGCATATGGGCATGCATGCGCGCGGCGAGACGCCGACCCGGGTGATGGCCGGCGGCGAAGGCGTCTGGGTCAGCGACGTGACCGGCCGCAAGAGCCTCGACGCCTTCGCCGGCCTCTACTGCGTCAATGTCGGTTACGGCCGGCAGAAGATCGCCGACGCCATCGCCGCGCAGGCGAAGGACCTCGCCTATTACCACGCCTATGTCGGCCACGGCACCGACGCCTCGATCCGGCTTGCCAGGATGATAATCGACCGCGCGCCGCAAGGCATGAGCCGCGTCTATTTCGGCCTCTCCGGCTCCGACGCCAACGAGACCAACATCAAGCTGATCTGGTATTTCAACAACGTGCTCGGCCGCCCGGAGAAGAAGAAGATCATCTCGCGCTGGCGCGGCTACCACGGCTCCGGCGTGATGACCGGCTCGCTCACCGGCCTGCATCTCTTCCACAACGCCTTCGACCTGCCGCGCGCGCCGATCCTGCACACCGAGGCGCCCTATTATTTCCGCCGCGAGGACCGCTCGCAGAGCGAGGAGCAGTTCTCGCAATTCTGCGCCGACAAGCTCGAGGAAATGATCCTCGCCGAAGGTCCCGATACGGTCGCGGCCTTCATCGGCGAGCCGATCCTCGGCACCGGAGGCATCGTCCCGCCGCCCGCCGGCTATTGGCAGAAGATCCAGGCGGTGCTGGACAAATACGACGTGCTGCTGGTCGCCGACGAGGTGGTCACCGGCTTCGGACGGCTGGGCACGATGTTCGGTTCCGACCACTACGGTATCAGGCCGGACCTGATCACCATCGCCAAGGGGCTGACCTCCGCCTATGCGCCGCTGTCGGGCGTCATCGTCTCGGAAAAGGTCTGGCAGGTCTTGGTGAAGGGATCCGATGAGCTCGGCGCGATCGGCCACGGCTGGACCTATTCGGCGCACCCGATCTGCGCGGCGGCCGGCGTCGCCAATCTCGAACTGATCGACGAGATGAACCTGGTCGAGAACGCCGGCAGCGTCGGCGCCTATTTCCGCGCCGAGCTGGCGAAGGCCGTGGGCGATCACAAAAACGTCGGCGATGTGCGCGGCGACGGCATGCTGGCGGCTGTCGAGTTCGTCGAGGATCGCGACGACCGCGCCTTCTTCGATCCTTCGAAGAAGATCGGCCCGCAGGTGGCCGCCGCGCTGCTGGAGCGGGGCGTCATCGGCCGCGCCATGCCGCAGGGCGACATTTTGGGCTTCGCGCCGCCGCTCTGCCTGACCCGCGAGGAGGCCGACAGCGTGGTGGCCGCCACCGCCGACGCGGTCAAGGCAGTGTTGGGCTAGGGCTTGTTGAGATTCAGGCTTTGAGGTGCCGAAAATGGTGTTTTTCGAGAACCGAAGCGCAATGTACGTGAAGGTACATGAGCATCGGAAGCGCAGAAAAGCGCCATTTGCAGGCCCTCAAAGCCTGAACATCGACAGGCCCTGATCGGATGAAGGGCCGGCTTCCCGACACGATGGCCGCCGTGTTGCTGACCGGGCATGGCGGACTGGACAGGCTGGAATACCGCACCGACGTTCCTGTGCCGCGGCCCGCGCCGGGCGAGGTGGTCATCCGCGTCGCCGCCTGCGGCATGAACAACACCGACCTCTGGGTGCGCCAGGGCGCCTACGGCACCGAAGCCGATCCGGACGCGGTATCGACCTGGCGGCGCCAGGGCAACACGCTGATATTCCCGCGCATCCAGGGCGCGGATTCGGTCGGCGCCATCGTCGCGGTGGGTGCAGGAGTTGCGGAAACACGCATCGGCGAGCGCGTGATGGTCGACTTCTCGATCTACAACCGCGACGACGATTCGCTGGCCGACATCGATTATATGGGCCACGGTCGCGACGGTGGTTATGCCGAATACCAGGCGCTGCCGGCCGAAAACGCGCATGTCGTCGCGACGTCCCTCACCGACATCGAACTCGCCACCTTCTGCTGCGCCTACCTGACCGGCGAGCAGATGCTGGTCCGCGCCGCACTGAAAGAAGGCGAGCGCATCCTCGTCACCGGCGCTTCGGGCGGCGTCGGCTCGGGCATCATCCAGCTTGCCCGCGCCCGCGGCGCCATACCTTACGCTGTTGTCGGAAGAGGCAAGGAGCGGGCGGTGCTCGACATCGGCGCGGAGGCGGCGATCCCGCGCGACGTGGTCGACTTGCCGGCTGCCGTCCATAAGGCGACAGGCGGCCTGCCGATCGACGTGGTTGCCGACCTCGTTGCCGGCCCGATGTTCAACGATCTCCTGGCGATCCTGCGCCCGGAGGGGCGATATGCCACCGCCGGCGCCATCGCCGGGCCGGTCGTGCAACTCGATCTCAGGACGCTTTACCTCAAGCAGTTGCAACTGCACGGCTCGAGCCAGGGCACGCGCGGCGATTTCCGCCGGATCGTGCGGCTGATCGAGGAGGGCAGGCTGAAGCCGATCGTTGGCGGCGTCTACAAGCTGTCCGATTTCCATCGCGCCCAGGCCGACTTCATGCGCAAGGAATTCGTCGGAAAGCTGGTCGTCGTGCCGGACTGAATGCTGCTGCTCTTGAAGTAACGGGAGGGCCAACGTTCAAGCCCTGCCAAATGTCTGGCTGTGGCACGATCCGTCCCCAGGCGTCGGCCGTCAGGATTTGCTTCTCCGGGCGGCATTCATCTGGCGGGAGCTTTGGCAACAGCTCCGGAAGCCGGGCTGCCGCTGGTCGAAGTCCGAGTTTCCGCACCGGCGGCATCGGCAACGGCGATGCCCTCCGGGCGGAGGCGGCGACAGATCTATCGGTTCGAACGTTCATGACACCGCGCGAGCATGGCGCGGGCACGCGTCAGAACAGCGACCCTTGCCCGCTTGGCGCCGATTTCTTCTCGGCAGCCTTGCCGCGCGGCGGCCTTGCTGCCGGCGCTTCCGCCGCTAGTCCGGCCGATCCGGTCGCGACCGCATGGGCATCGCCGTCGGCGAAGCGCAGGGTCAGCGCCACGCCATCCGACACTTCGGCCGCGCGGCGGATGACGCCGCCCTCACGGTCCAGCACCAGTGCATAACCACGGTCGAGGATCGCCTGGTCGGAAAGCTGAAGCGTCGCGAGCAGTCGCTCGGCCTGTCCTAGCCTCTGGCGGGTGCGTTCGAGCCGCAGCGCCATGGCATTGTCGTGGCGTTGCGCGGCCCGCGAAAGCGCCTGGCGGGCAAGCCCGTTGCGCCGTTCGAGCGGCGCAGGCGTGATCCGCGCGGCGCATCGCGCGAAATCGGTCCGCCGCTGGCGCAGCACGCCGCGGAAGGCGGCGAAGGCCCGCGAAAAATCCCGGTCGAGATGCCGTCTGGTCTCGCCGATCCGCCTGGAAAGCGTCGCCGGCGTTAGCCGGATCGCCGCCAGCCGCGCCCGCTTGCGGTCGGTGCTTACCGTCAGCGCCCGGCCGAGCCGGCTGGTCGCCTCGTCGAAATGCCGGCGGGGCAGCGCCAGCAACTGGTCGGGCAAGGGCAGGGCGCGTGCTGCGGCCCTCAGCGCCGTTCGCTTGCGTTCGGTGGAGCGGGTGACGCAGCCGCGCAGCCGGGCGGCAAGATTGGCGAGCCGCGCCGCCAGTTCGTCGCGCACCGGCACGGCGATCTCCGCGGCCCCCGTCGGCGTCGGCGCGCGCATGTCGGCGGCGAGGTCGATCAGCGTCCAGTCGGTCTCATGGCCGACGGCGGAGATCACCGGCAGGTCGGAAGCGGCGACGGCCCTTGCCAGCGCCTCGTCGTTGAAGCCCCAAAGGTCTTCCAGGCTGCCGCCGCCACGCGCAACGATGATCAGGTCGGGACGCGGGATCGGCCCGCTTTCCGGCAGCGCGTTGAAGCCTTGCACGGCGGCCGTCACCTCGGCCGCGCAGCTATCGCCCTGCACCCGCACGGGCCACACCACGACATGTAGCGGGAACCGGTCTTTTATGCGATGCACGATGTCGCGGATGACCGCGCCCGTCGGCGAAGTCACCACGCCGATGACGCGCGGCATATAGGGCAGCAACTGCTTGCGCGCCGGGTCGAACAGGCCTTCCGCCGCCAGCCGCCGCTTGCGCTCCTCCAGCAGCGCCATCAGCGCGCCGGCGCCGGCCGGCTCCAGATTGTCGATGACGATCTGGTATTTCGACGAGCCGGGATAGGTGGTGAGCTTGCCGGTGGCGATCACCTCCATCCCTTCCTCGGGACGGAATTTCAGCCGGCTCATCGTGCCTTTCCAGATCACCGCCTCCAGCCGGGCGCGGTCGTCCTTCAGGCTGAAATAGGCGTGGCCGGAGGAATGCGGCCCGCGATAGCCGGAGATCTCGCCGCGCACCCGCACATTGCCGAACGCATCCTCGACGGTGCGCTTCAGCGCGTTGGAGATCTCGCTGACGGTGAATTCGGCGGCGTTGGTTTTCGATTCGGGCAACAGATCGTCCATGGGCCGATTGATCCGCTTTCGCGTGCCGGGGTCAAGGGCGGCGCGGTCGTGTCTGCGCCGCCTGTTGGCAGAGTGGAGAACGATTCGCTTACCAACCCGGCTGGACGAGACCCTGCTTCTGCCGCCTGACGCGGGCAAATGCCATCGCCGCGAAGTCGAACGAGCCGCTCTCCTCCGCCACCGGCACGGAGATATTGTCGAGGCTTTCGGAAATATGCCGGGCGAGCGCGTCGACGAGGTCGGGACGGGTGGTGTGGCCGCGCATGATGCCGATCTTGCAGTCGGGTAGGGCGCCGAAACCGTCGGCCTCGCCGAGCACACGCATGCCAGGCCTGAGCGCGCATTCCGGCAGCACCGAAATCGCCAGTCCGGAGAGCACGGCGGCGGTGATCACGGTCGCCGAGAAGCTGGTGAACAACACGCGGTATTCGCGGTTCATGTCGTCGAGCAGGTCGCAGGCGGCGCGCCGCCAGATACAGGTCGGACGGCCGAACGCCATCGGCAGCACCTCCTGCTCATGCGTTGCATGGTTGGCGGAACTGACCCATAGCAGAGGCTCGCGCCGCACCACTTCCGATTGGCCGCGCGTGTCGTTGTGGGTGACCAGCGCCAGGTCGAGATTGCCGCGCTTGATATGCTCGACCAGCCCCGGCGTCGGCTCGCAGATGACGGTAAGCTCCACCTTGGGGTTGGAACGCGAGAACCGCGCCATGATCTCCGGCAGGAAGCGGTCGGCATAGTCGTCCGGCGTGCCGATGCGGATGACGCCTTCCAGCCGCGCATCGTCGAAGGCCGAAAGCGTCTCGCGGTTGAGATGGATCAGACGGCGCGCATAGCCCAGCAGCCTTTCGCCTTCCTCCGACAGCTTGTTGAGCCGCCCTTCCTTCTCGAATAGCGGCTTGCCGATGCGTTCCTCCAGCCGCCGCATCTGCATCGACACGGCCGACTGGGTGCGATGGACCTCATCCGCCGCGCGCGTAAAACTGCCGGTGTCGGCGATCATGATGAAGGTCTGCAACTGATCGAGGTCGAGTGGCGCTTTCATCGGGCCTATCCATCACTGATGTTGATCCTAAAGATTAGAAACATTCGTTGGATTAATCAATGTGCTTGTGGAATTGTGAAGGTGTCCACGGAAGCGGTCGAAAACAACCGCGACGGAAATGGGTTCCGCCGGATTGATCGCGCGCGGGCGAAGGAGACCTGTCATGGCGGCCTTTGATTTTGCCACCGAAACTACGCGCGCCGCCCGGCGTCCGGTTACCCAGGCGCTCGGGCTCACCATGATTTCGCAACTCTACACCACCTGGCGAAACCGCCGCGCCTTCTACCGCCTCGGCGAGATGACGGATTCCGAGCTTCGCGACATCGGACTTACGCGCGCCGACCTGCACGTGGCGGTCGCGCAGCCCTTCGGGATAGACCCGACCACGCGGCTGCGCTCGATCGTCGAATCCCGGGCCGAACAGCTCTGAGCCGCTGGATTTGAAAGGCCTTCAGCAGGCGCTCCCCATCCCCGGCTCCCCCTGCCGGTTGCCTGCACACTGCCCGGTCCGCCCCACGGACCGGGCATTTTCTTAGAAGCGAACCGATCCTTACTGATACCGATCCATCCCCTTGGTAAACTGCTCGAAGATCGACTCGACGCCCTTCTGATAATCGTCGCGTTGTTTTGCTCCGGTCTCGAACATTTTTCCAAAAATGTCGTCGTACGGATTTTTAGGCTGGCCGCCCGGATTGCCTCGCTGCTGCGGGCCGGTGCGCTGGCGCGGCGCCGGCTGCGGTTCGGCTTGCGGCACCTGCTGCGCCTGGCCTCCGCGCATCATTTCCTCAAGGATCTTGCCCCAGGGATTGTCGCCCATCGGGTTCGGGGCCTGTCGCGATTGCGGCTGCTGTTGGGCGCCGCCGAGCATGTCCTCCAGCATTTTTCCGAAGGGATTGTCGGTCGGACCGGGCGCCTGCCCGGGCTGCGATTGCGGCTGCTGCGCGCCGCCGCCGAACATGTCCTGCAATATCTTGCCAAACGGATTGTCCAATGGATTCTGCGGGTTGGGCGCCTGGCGCGGCTGTGCGGCTCCGCCCCCGAGCCCGCCGCCCGATGCTCCCCCTTGGCGCATCATCTGCTCGATGATCTCGCCGAGCGGGTTGCTGGCCCCGAAGCCGCCGGCCTGCGCGCCCTGCAACTGATTGGTCGACTGCTTGAACAGGCCGCCCATGACCATCGAGGCGATAACCGGCAGCATCTGCTTGAGCACGTCCTGGCCGATGCCGGTGGCCTGTGCGGCCTGCGTCGCCACGGCGCGGGAAAGATCCTTGGACCCGAAGAGATGACCCAGAATGCCGTTGCCTTCGGCGACCCCCTGCGGGGAAAAAGCGTTCTGCGCGTCCTCGAAATATTTGCCGTGCTGGCCGCTGGCCAGAGCGGTCATGAAACCGGCGATGCCGTAGGGGTCGGAGGCGTTGCGCTTCAGCCCCTGGCTGAAAGCGGGCATCAGCGCCTCGACAGCCTGCTGCGCCTGCTGCTGGGAGAGGCCGAACTGGCGGGCGAGTTGGTCGATGCCCTGGCCGTTCTGCGATTGGTTGAGCATGTCGAACAGGTTGAGCATGAAAAAATCCTCCTCGAGTATCGTCGGGAAGCGTAGATCGTTTCGGCGGGCGATTGAAGGGATATTCGGTCTGCCGGTTGAGCGCGGCGTCCGGGATTGCATCCTTTGAATAAAACAGGCATGCCCTGCGGAAGTATTGGGTGTGGCCATGGAAGAGATCGTCGAATCCAAAAAATCCGTCCGCAAGCGCGCCGACGAAATCCGCTCGTTTCGCTGCAAGAACCTGATCGCCGTGCTGGAGAATCCGACCGATATCAAGAACATCGGAACGGTCGTCCGCAACGTGAATGCGCTGGGAGTGGAGAAAGTCTATGTCGTCGATCCTCGCCATTCCTTGCCCGACGACTGGCAGGACCTGCGCGAGAAACGATCGATCTCGAAGACCTCTGTCTCGGCGGTGAAATGGACGTTCGTCAGGCGTTTCGACGATACCGACCAGTGCTTTGACCATCTTGAAAAGAAGGGTTTCAAGTCGATCGTCACGTCGCCGCATGTGAAAGGCAAAGCCAGCATTTTCCTTCACGAAGGCGACTACACCGCCCACACCAAACTCGCAGTCTGGTTCGGCAGCGAAGCGACCGGCATCAGCGATCGCGCGGTCGAAAGAAGTGAGATGTGCGTCTCTATCCCGATGTTCGGAATGATCGAAAGCCTGAACCTTGGGACAAGCTCAGGGATCGTTCTGTACGAAGTAGCAAAGCAGAGGCGCGAATATCAAAGCAAATACAGGTTGCGCAACAAAAGGGGCGAGCGCTCAAAACCGTTGCCGACCACAATCACTCCGGCCGCTCTAATCGACCAAAATCCGGCACCGGTCGAGAGCGTCCCGAATCCGGCAACCGTCGCGCCCTAATACGCATACTCCAAAAACGCCGGTTCGATCGAACCGCCCCAGCGCGTGTGGTAGGCGTTGAGCATTTCTTCGGCGCTGGTGGTGCCGCGCGCCACCACCTCGTCCAGCGTCGACAGGAATGTCGTCTCGTCATAGCCGTCGCGGTTTTTCCGCCCCCGGCCTTTCAGGCCGGCGCGCGAAATGTCGAGCACCTCGCGGCCGATTTCGCGCAGGCTTTTGCCCCGGAACGTCGCGGCGATGCCCTCGGCCGGCACGGCGGCGCGCAGGTCGCGCACCTCCTCGAACGTCCAGTCGGCGGTCAGCGCCTCGGCGGCGTCGAGCGCGGCCTCGTCATAGAGCAGCCCGACCCAGAAGGCAGGCAGCGCGCAGATGCGCCGCCACGGGCCGCCGTCGGCGCCGCGCATTTCCAAAAACCGCTTCAGCCGCACGTCGGGAAACAGCGTGGAGAGATGGTTCGCCCAATCGCCCATGGTGGGCAGTCCGTCCGGCACCGAATTGTGCGCCGCACCCGCCATGAACTGGCGGAAGGTGTATTGCGTCATATCGTGGTAGCGGCCGTCGCGGATGACAAAATACATCGGCACGTCGAGCGCCCATTCGACATAGTCGGCAAAACCGAAATTTTCGGAAAAACAGATGGAGAGCAGGCCGGAACGCTGGTTGTCGGTATCGGTCCAGATCTCGCCGCGCCAGGATTTCAGACCGTTCGGCCGGCCTTCCGTGAAAGGCGAGTTGGCGAACAGCGCGGTGGCCAGCGGCTGCAGCTTCAGCGATACCTGCATCTTGCGGCGCATGTCGGCTTCCGACTCGAAGTCGAGATTCACCTGGATGGTGCAGGTGCGGTACATCATGTCGAGACCTTTTGTGCCGACCTTCGGCATGTAGCGGGTCATGATCTCGTAGCGCGACTTCGGCATCTTCGGCGTTTCGGCGAGCGTCCATTTCGGGCTACCGCCGAGCCCGAGGAAACGGATGCCGAGCGGTTCGGCGATCTCGCGCAATTGCGCCAGGTGCGCGTTGCCCTCGCGGCAGGTCTGGTGAATGGTTTCCAGCGGCGCGCCGGAAAGCTCGAACTGGCCGCCGGGCTCCAGGCTGATGGCGCCCTGTCCGGTCGGCTCGACCAGGCCGATGACGCGCCCTTCATCGAGGATAGGATCCCACCCCAAGGTCCGCTGCATGCCCTCCAGCAGGGCGCGGATGCCGCGCTCGCCGCCATAGGGAACCGGCGCGTTGCCGTCGACATAGAAGGCGAATTTTTCGTGCTCGGTGCCGATGCGCCACTTGTCGCGCGGCTTGTTGCCCGCCGCGAGATAGCCGACCAGTTCGTCGATGCCCTGGATAGGGCTGAAATCGGTGGTGTCGCGGGCCATGCTGGTCTTCTCCGGCGGCCGGATGGCCGCGCGGCTTGATGGCCGAAATTGCCATGGCCGATCAAGCGAAAAATCCTGACTGATTTGTCAGGAGAGTTGATGCAGAGATGCTGCGCGGGAGGCATTGCGCGCAAAATCCGTTCAGGGGACGCGTACATGTGATGGACAGCCGGTTCGGTCCCCACGGATGCGCCTGTCCTGTGGGTGCGGCGAAGCGCGTCGCAGTGCGCGCCCACTCTATTGCTACGCCACTGCCCTTGAATTCGATCCGCCCAATCGCTACACAAGCGCCACCAGACCGGGCCCCTCTGACAGCTTTTCCAAGGCTGTGATGTCGGACTGGAAGTCCAACCGGGGTCTGGTGTTTGTGGAATCTAGCTGACGACAGCCTGTGATCTTTGGCCGGAAGCGCAAAAGTGCTTTCCGGCGGTCGCGCGCGCGTGGCGTTCCACCCATGCCGGCACCCCCATTCGAAAAATGGGTGCCAAATGATGGAATATTTTACACCGGAAGCGCTGTCCGCGCTTCTGCAGGTCATCATGATCGACCTGGTGCTGGCCGGCGACAACGCGATTGTCATCGGACTGGCCGCCGCCGGCCTGCCTAAGGAGCAGCGGGCCAAGGCGATCCTGATCGGCATCATCGCCGCCACCGTGCTGCGCATCGGCTTCGCCGCCGTCACCACGCAGCTCCTGCAGATCGTCGGCCTGCTGCTGGCGGGGGGCGTGTTGCTGCTCTGGGTCTGCTGGAAGATGTGGCGCGAGCTGCGTACCTCGCATGCCGAGGAAGTGGCCGGGGCCGAAGCGCTGGAAGGCAAAGATCTCAACCAGGACGGCACGATCGCCGGCGGCGCGCCGCGAAAAACCTTCGCGCAGGCCGCCTGGCAGATCGTCATCGCTGACGTGTCGATGTCGCTCGACAACGTGCTGGCCGTCGCGGGTGCCGCGCGCGACCATCCGGGCATCCTGGTGTTCGGCCTCATCCTGTCGATTGCGCTGATGGGCATTGCCGCGAGCTTCATCGCCCGCATTCTCCAGCGCCACCGCTGGATCGCCTATGTCGGCCTCGCCGTCATCCTCTATGTGTCGCTGGAAATGATCTATCGCGGCGGTCACGAGGTGTTTGCGGTCGTCAACGGCTCGTAAGGGCCGGCAACATTCGACCATTGGCGCCGCTCCTCACCGCCCGGCAGGGCCATGAGGGGCGGCGCCGATGGTCAAGGTGTTTGGACCGGCGGCCGTGCAGCGGCACGCAGACTACCAATCCCCGATCGTCGCCTGCACCAGCGCAAGTGCCGCCACCGCGGCCGTGTCGGCGCGTAGGATGCGCGGCCCGAGCGGAATGGCGGTGACGAAGGGCAGGGCGCGCAGCATCTTGCGCTCCTCGTCGGAAAACCCGCCTTCCGGGCCGATCAGCAGCCCAAGCCTTGTCTCCGAAATCGCCTGCAAGGCCGGCAGCGGATTGTTGGTCGAAGCGTCCTCGTCGCAAAAGATCAGGCGGCGGTCTTTTTCCCAGCCGGCGAGCAGCCGGTCCAACTTCACGGCATCGACAACCTGCGGCACGGCCAGCACGCCGCATTGCTCGGCAGCCTCGATGGCGTTCGCCTGCAGGCGGTCGATGCCAGGTTTTGCGACTTGCGTATGCTGGGTCACGACCGGCTGGAGCAGGCCGGCGCCCATCTCCACCGCCTTCTGCACGAGATAGTCGAGCCGGCCCTGTTTGAGCGGCGCGAAGCAATAGACGAGGTCCGGCACCGGCGGCTGCGGGCGCGTCCGCTCGACCGGCACCAGCAGGGCTGCCTTCTTCGATTTCGGCTGGACGCGGGCGCGCCACTCGCCGTCACGGCCGTTGAAGACGAGCACCTCGCCGTCGGCCATGCGCAGTACATTGAGCAGATAGTGGCTGTGCTGCGGCCCGGCCTCGATCGCCGCGCCGACGGCGAGGTCGTCCGAAACGAAAAGCCGCTGCATTCTGTAGTTGGCGCGCATCGCCGAGCAATGCGGCAGGCCGGCAAGCGGGTCAAGGGAGAGCGGATGACGACGCGACGCTCGCCTGCCTTGCCTCCTCCGGTTCGGGTTCGGCTCCAGCCCTTCGGCTCTGTTCGCCCTGACCGACGCCATCGATGGCGAGAACCATCATGTCGACGGCGGCGTCCTGGCTGAGGCCCGCATCCCGGCTCATATAGCGCCAACTGAAGAACCGCAGCGCCAGGCCGAGCATGGCGCGCTGCTGGTGGTCCAGTCCCGCCCCGAGCGCCTCTTTCCACTCGGCAAACGGCCGGGCGAACTGGGTCCTGGCGATATCGCGCGTCAGCGCGTGATGCTCGGCGTCGCGCAGCACCCGTGCCAGCAGCGGAGCCTGGCGTTCATACCAGTCATAGATTGCCCGGATCCCGGTCGTCAGTCTTTCGCGCCGATCCTCTAGCGCGCGCCAGGGCGAGGCGTCGGGAACGGGATGCCGCTCGGCGGCCAGGCTGGAGGATGCAGCAAACAGGCTCCGCTCGTTGGGGAAATGGGCATAGAGCGTGTGCCGCTGAACGCTCGCGCGCTCCGCCACCATGCTGAACGTCGTTTGCGCGGGGCCGACGCTGCTGTGCAGCTCCACGGCGGCCTCGACGATGCGCCGTCTCGTGTCGGCTTGCTGCTCGGCGCGCTTCCTTAGGGTGTAGGGCCGTGTCACTACGATTTCACTGCACAGACATATGTATTGATATTGACGGTTGTTCTTTCTTTCGCTACACGCCACCGTATGCTGAAATAGGGTGACTGTCCATCGTTTCCAGATGAGTCCGCGTCGGCCAAGACGCGTCGCGGGTATCAGTTGCGTGAATCGCAATCGTTGAAATCGCGGGCAATTCGACCGGCGATCGGCCTTCGAGGGAAGGGCGGCGCGTCGATCCCGCTTGGGCAGGCGCCTATCGGCGCAACAGAGGACTGACCATATGGCTTTTTACAATGGTACCGACAAATCCGAGACTATCCCGGGCACGGATGGCGCCGACACGCTGTTCGGTAATGGCGGCAACGACACCATTTCCGGCGGCTTCGACGACGATCTTCTCGACGGCGGCGACGGCGAGGATAGCGTCAAGGGCGGTTTCCAGGACGACAGCGTCTTTGGCGGCGACGGAAACGACAGCCTGGAAGGGGGATCCGGCGACGATTTCCTGATCGGCGGGGAAGGCGCCGACACCATCAAGGCCGATCTCGGCGACGACATCATCATGTTGATGGACCTCGCCGAGGGGGTGGGTGACGCGATCAACGGCGGTGTCGGTTTCGACACCATCAGTTTCAGTTTCGAGAACGAGGCGGCCGGCGTCACCTTCGTTGCGCCCGACACGGTGAAGACCGTCTCGCTGCTGGGCATGCGGCTCATCGATGTCGAAAATTTCATGGTCACCGGAACGGCGTTTGTCGACAAGCTCACAGGCGGCATGTGGTCCGACACCCTGTTCGGCGGCGCCGGCAATGACGTGCTGCGCGGCGGCGGCGGGTTCGACATGCTGCTGGGCGAGGACGGCAACGACACCGCATACGGCGATGGCGGCGACGATGCCATCGACGGCGGCATCGGCAACGACACGCTCTATGGCGGGTATGGACGCGACAGCCTGCTCGGCGGCGCCGGCAACGACCGGCTGGTCGGCAATGACGGCGACGACTATATCGACGGCGGCGACGGCATCGACGCCGCGAGTGGCGGCAATGGCGACGACTACGTTTCCGGCGGCAGCGGCGACGACAAGCTGGACGGCGCGGCCGGCAACGACATGCTGGAGGGTGGCGCCGGCAAGGACACGCTCATCGGCGGCGTCGGTGACGACACGATCACCCTGCGGATCGGCGACGGACCGGACACGATCGACGGCGGCACGGGCATCGACCGGCTGATCGTCAACGGGCTCTCGGGGACGTTCACGGCCAAGGCCCCCAACGTCACCAACACGCTGGCCGACGGTACGACCTTCATCAACATCGAGGCCTACACGATCACCGGATCGAGCGCCAAGGACGTCTTCACCGCCGGCGCCGGGGACGACGTCCTGTCGGGCCTTGCGGGCGGCGACGCCCTCTATGGCGGCGACGGCAACGACATGCTCGACGGCGGCGACGGCAATGACGTTCTCGACGGCGGCAATGGCGACGACGTGCTGATCACCGGAAAGGGCAAGGACAGCGTGCGTGCCGGGGCCGGCGTCGACCAGGTGGTCATCGATCGCCAGTCCAATGTCGGCCAGGATCTCAACTTCGCCATAGACGGCCGCTTCGGTAGGCTGTCGGACGGCTCGGTGATCGCCGATGCCGAGATTTTCACCATCACCACCAGCGACGGCGACGACGTGCTGGACGGCAGCGCGGCGCGACAGGTGACGTTCAATTCCGGGGATGGCAACGACCGGCTCACCGGCGGCACGGGCAACGATGTCCTCGACGCCGGCGGCGGCGACGACATCGTCGTCGGCGGCGCCGGCAACGACCGCATCCTGGAAGCCGCCGGCAACAACACCATCGACGCCGGCGACGGCGACGACACCGTGCAGATCGAGGTCGATGCCTTCCACGCCACCGGCGACAAGAACTCCGTGAAGCTCGGCAATGGCAACGACAGCATCTACCTGAATGCTGCCGGCGGCAGCATCTACGGCGTCTACAGCGTCAATGGCGGCACCGGCACCGATTTCGCCTCGATCAACCGCTCGGGCGCCACTGCCGACCTGACTTTCGTGCTTTCCGCCAACGCCCTGCTGGTCAATGGCGGCGTGCGGCTGGTGGATTTCGAACGCGTGCACATCACCTCCGGCGCCGGCAACGACACGCTGACCGGCGGCAACCTCAACGACGTGCTCGACGGCCATGACGGCAACGACAGGCTGACAGGGCTCGGCGGCAACGACGAACTGATCGGCGGGAACGGCAAGGATACGCTGTTCGGCGGCGACGGCAACGACGTGCTGTGGGCAACGGGTGACATCTCCGACAAGGTCCGCGACGTGCTGGACGGCGGCGCGGGCAACGACCAGCTCCACATCAACGCCGGCGACAGCGCCGCCGGCGGTGCGGGCGCGGATCGTGTCTTCCTCGATCTCTCGGACACGACCGCGGCGATCAATTTTACCTTCTCGACCGGTACGGTCGTGGTCGATGCGACGACCGGCTTTTCAGGCATGGAAGCCCTGAACTTCATCGGCGGCGCGGGCGGCGACACGGTGACCGCGGGCGCCGGCGCGGATGTGCTGGACGGCGGCGCCGGCAACGATGTGCTGAGTGGCGGTTCGGGCAACGACCAGCTTTTCGACGGCCGGGGCAGCGACCGGCTTTCAGGCGGCGACGGCAACGACACGTTCACCCGCACCAACGGCGTCGGCACGGATGTGTTCGCCGGCGGCGCCGGCCAGGACACGCTGTTCTTCGACTTCGAGTCGGGCATGTCGGTCCGGGTCGATCTCGCCGACTACACCCTGAACTCCGGCATGGCGAAGGGGCTGCGGCTCTCCAGCATCGAACGTGTCTTCGGCAGCGACCGCGATGACGATATTCGCGGCACCGACGCCAATGAAGCGTTCTACGGTAACGAGGGCGGCGACCGGCTCGACGGTCGTGGCGGCAACGACCTGCTGCGTGGTGGCGAGGGCGCCGACATGCTGACCGGCGGCGCCGGCAACGACACCTTCGTCTTCGGTTGGGACGGCGTCGACTCCGGCGATCTGATCACCGACTTCACCCGCGGCTCCGACATGCTGCGTATCGAGCGGGAAGGGTTCGACCTCGCCGATAACTATGCGCTGAAGCTGGTGCTGGGAACCGGCACCGTCGCCACGACGGCGGGCGCGCAATTCCTGTTCGAGACCGATACCGGCCGGCTCTGGTTCGACGCCGACGGCAATGGCGGCGAGCATGAAAGCGTGCTGGTCGTCAAGCTGGCCGGCGTCAGCACGCTGAGCGTCAGCGACTTCGTCCTCATCTGAGGACGCGCTCGGGCGACCTCGTCGCCTTACGACGTGACCAAACCCGCCGGGCGCATTCACGCGCCCGGCGGGTTTGTGCATTCCGTGCCTATTGTTCGTAGGTCCTTATATCGCCGAAGGCGTAGCCGCTTGATTTCAGCGCTCGGATGAGAGCAGTGAGGTTCGCCTTGCCGTCGAACCGGTCCTGGAACATCTGGTCGTGCATCAAGAGGATCATCTTGCCGCGCCGCGTGAAGCGGTTGAAGCGGAACAGATGGTCGATCTCGCTGACGAGACGCTCGACGCTCTGCACCGGCTCGCCGCTGTCCTTGTGCACCCATTCGAAATCCCAGCCATAGAGCAGGAAGCCGGAGGCCGAAACGAAATCGAAGTCGACCGCCTCGCGCTCGTACTGCGCGGCGTTGACCGAAATATCCTCCTTGAAGGTCTTTCGCAGCCGGAACACGTCGCGGCCGGGCATGCGCGCATTGACCCACGGCGTCAGCCCGAGCACGCCGTTGGCGCGCTGCATGTCGGCCACCACCGCCTCGGTGTCCGAGTAATAGTCCTTGTAGCGGTTGCGGGCGTGGCTGTAGCTGTGGTTGCCGACGGTCACCAGCGGCATGGATTTCGCCCGCTTGAGCAGAGCGCGCCGCTCGGCGCCGGCTTCGACATGCAGGCCGACCAGAAACATCGTCGCCGGCACGTCTTCGCTCTCCAGCACGTCGAGCACGTTGGCGGTGCCCGGCAGCGGCCCGTCGTCGAAGGTGAGATAGATGGTGCGCTCGGCCGCGGCGGAAGGGGCAAGCCCGGCGGCGAGCAGCGTGAGCATCAGCGCCAGCAGGCGAAGCAGGTTCCAGGTGTTCGGCGCGTCGCGCATAAGTCCCCCTCGATTTGCGCGGCACCATGGCACGGCGGCGCCGGCCATTGGAAGCCGGCCGCCATGGCCGGCGGCGGGTTTCCACTCAGCCGCCGCGCGGCGAGGGGCCGGCGCACGGGCATTAACCATCCTCGTCCAAAAATTTGAACGACGTTCATTTTTATCTTGAACAACGTTCACGATCATGTAGGTTGCATTTGTGAACAACGTTCATAGGGAGAATGAACCATGTGGAAACAGTTATGCGCGCTCGCCAGGGGCCGGTCGTACGAAGCCGGTCAGGGCATCGTCGACCGCAACGCGCTGGTGATCCTGCGCCAGCAGATCAGGGACTGCGCCGAGGCGATCGCCGCGGCGCGCAAGGCGATTGCCGTCGCCGTCGCCCAGAACAGCCAGGAGGCCCAGCAACATGCGAGGTTGGCGGCGCGCATCGAGGATCTCGAAACCCGAACCGTTTCGGCGCTGGAGCAGGGCCGC
The DNA here is from genome assembly GCF_030929505.1 of Mesorhizobium sp. LHD-90. GTDB lineage: Bacteria > Pseudomonadota > Alphaproteobacteria > Rhizobiales > Rhizobiaceae > Kumtagia. Next base: position 56,934 of record NZ_JAVFVV010000009.1, read on the forward strand.
AACGAGCTTGCCCGCGAGGCGGCCGAGACGATCGGCCTGCTCGAGGCGGAAAAGGCGGCTTGCGAACAGGCGCAGAAGAATTTCGAGACGGAGATCGCGCGGCTGAAGCGCATCGTCACCGCCTCGGAGATCAGGTTGCGCGACCTGCAGCGCGGCCAGCGCATCGCCTCGGCGGCCGACTCGACGCAGCGGCTGCGCGAGACCGGCGCCGGCTCGACCCTGTCGAGCCTGCGCGACGCCGAGGAGACGCTGTCGCGGCTGCGCGCCCGGCAGACCCAGATCGACGCGGCGGCGAATGCGCTGGACGAGATGGAGCAGAGCGGCGATCCCGCCGCCCTCAGCGAGAAACTGGCCGCCGCTGGCTGCGGCGCGCCGCTGAAGACCGGCGCCGATGCGGTTCTCGAACGGCTGGCCAAGCGCATGAGCGGCGCGGCGTGAGACCGCGCCGGCCCTGAATTGAAACCTCAACCCCAAATCCTGAAACACTCGACCGGAAAGGATCGAAAAATGTCTGTCAATTCCTACACCCCAAAAGACTCCAGCGCCTGGAAGACCTTCACCATGCTGAGTTTCGGCGTCGCCGCCGCGATGATGGCGGGCGGCATCTATTTCCTCGAGGCAAGCTTCGCCGCCAAGGGCTTTTACGCCATGGCCGCGATCATGCTGGTGCACACCTCGATCACCATCACCAAGACGCTGCGCGACGCGGAAGAGGCCTCGCGTTTCATCAACCGGGTCGAGGACGCCAAGACCGAGCGCCTGCTGATGGACATCCAGCGCGGCGACGGCGCGTAAGCGCCAAGGACAGTCATCGGCGGGCTGCCGGGTCGCTCCACGCCGGCCTGTACCCCTGCCGCAGCGCCGCGACCGTTGCCGGCGGGGTGAGTAGGCGCGGCGCGCCGAGCGCATCGAGCGCGACGGCTTGCGCATAACCATCGAACGTCCAGCGCGATGCCCGGCCGTGGCGGACGGCATAGGCTGTCCCGCCGTCGGCCACCATCGCACCGTCAGGCAGGATTCCCAGATCTTCGCCCGAAAGCCGCAGCGCTTTGCCACCGCTGGCCAGCCTTTCGCCGTGCAACCGCGCGTCGATGTCGAAAACCTTAGGTCGGACCAGTCCGTTGCCGGCGGCAAAGCAGTCGGAAAATTCCGTCGCCCGCTCGCGCCGGCAGTAGAAGCAGGGGCGGTGGCCGGCGGCCAGCGCCGTCACCTCGTCGAGGAAGAACAGTTCGGTCCAGCCCGCGTTGCCGGAGAGGGCGTTGCGGCCCATGACCTCGCGTTTGCGGCCGCGAAATTCGCATTCGCAGATCAGCCACGCCTTTGTCGTCCAGCGGCGCTTCAGCAGCGTCTTCGTATCCGGGTCGTGGATGACGCCGCGGTTTCCGGTGAACAGGCCGCGCGCGGCCACCGCATGGATTTCGCCGAACGGATCGACGCGGTTCTGCAAGGGCATGGCAGGGTCCCGTTGTGGTCTATTCATTCTGGTCCGGCCGCATGATATCCAACGCCAAAATGGCTGCATTCCGAAACAGGCACGTTGATGAAGGTTCTCGTCGTCCAGAATTTTGAAGGCACCGGGCTGGGGCAGGTGGCGAAGGCGCTGGAAGAGGCCGGCGCGGAGATCGACCTGCGCCGCGCGCATCATGGCGAGGCATTGCCGGACAGTTCCGACGGATACGACGCGGCAGTGCTGCTCGGCGGCGGGCAGAACGCGCTGGCGGACGACGACTTTCCCTACATCCCCGCGCTGCTGGACCTCTCCCGCGACTTCTCGAAGAAGGACAAGGCGGTGCTGGGCATCTGCCTCGGCAGCCAGCTTCTGGCCCGGGCCTTCGGTGGAACGAACCAGATCGGCGGTGCGCGCGAATTCGGCTGGTGTCCCGTGAGCCTGACCGACGAGGGCGCGGCCGATCCGGTGCTGAGCCACGCGCCGCGCAATTTTTCGATCTTCCAATGGCACGACGATACGTTTTCGCTGCCGGATGGTGCGCTGCATCTGGCGACCAGCGGCGTCGCCCAAAACCAGGCGTTCCGGATAGGCCGCGCCACTTACGGCATCCAGTTCCATTTCGAGGCCGACACGACACTGGTGCGCGAGTGGAAACAGGCTTTTGCCGGTACCATCGCCGAACGCGAGCCGGACTGGCCGGGCCGCTTCGAGACGGAGGCGGCGCGCCACGGGCCGGGCGCCGATGCCGCCGGGCTGGCGCTGGCACGCGCCTGGGTCGCGACGATCTGAGGTTCCCTGACCCGACCGTGACATAAAGATCACGGTCCAAAACACTCTGCATCGGCGGCGGATATTTGCGTGGCTTTGGGCGTTTGCCCGGCTTAGAAGGCCGCCGCGTCAGGCGGCCGGCAACACAATCGTAACCGTGAGCCCCTAAGAGTTTAAGAGAAACCAACCGGGATAACCGCCTTGCGTTCCGCGCTTCTTTCCCTTGCCATGCTTGTCGCCATTGTCCTGTTCGGGATGGGCGTCTATTCGGTCGACGCCGGCAGCGAGCAGGCCGTCGTCGACGGCTACGGCGTGGTCGCCGCCACGCATTGAGCGTTCGGGCGTCAGCCCGAGCTTTCCGAAAAACTCAGGCTTCCGCGGTGATCAGGCGTTTTTGCGCGCCGTCCACCACCAGCGCGGTGAGCACGCCGGAGCGGAAGGCGCCGGTGTCGACATTGACGCGGTTGGCCAGCACTTCCGGCTCGTCGGTGATGGTGTGGCCGTGCACGATCACCTTCGGATGCAGGCCCGGATAATCCAGAAATTCGTTGCGGATCCAGATCAGATGGTCGGGGTCCTGCAGGTCGAGAGCCACGCCGGGGCGGATGCCGGCATGGCAGAAGAAGAAATCGCCGAACGACACGCTGAATCGGCATGAATGGATGAAGCGTGCGTGTTCCGGCGGCATCGCCAGCGCAAGATCGGCGTGGAAGCGCTCCAGATCACGGAAAAGACGCCCGAACCGCACATCGTACGACGCCGCCGTTTCGATGCCACCGCACTGCATGAACAGCGATTCTTTCGCCGGCGCCACCAGGAATTCCAGAAATCCCATGTCGTGGTTGCCGGCGAGCGTGATCATGCGCCGGTCGCGCGCGCAGGCCGCGATCAGGAAGTCGATGACGCCGCGTGAATTCGGGCCGCGGTCGACATAGTCGCCGAGATGGATGATGCGCCAGTCGGCGACCTTGTCCCGAGAAATCTCGTTGGCGATGCGCGCGTGCATCTTTTCGAGCAGGTCGAGCCGGCCATGCACGTCGCCGATGGCGTAGAGCCGGATTCCCTCCGGTCCGCACGCGTCGAGGAAATGGATGCCTTCGGCCATGATTGATCCGCAAAGGAATGGTTTCTCGATCTTGTTCAAACCGGCAACGACTAGAACTCGTCGCCGGTCCTAGAAGTGCTTTGCAACCGTGCGAAAGCCACCTGATAGGCTGCGGCAGCCATCTGGTCGAAGCAGCAGAACAGGATTTTTTGCAGGCTCGAACCCGTCGCTGCTTCGCATGCCGCCGTCACAGCGATTTGGGCCGCGCGGTCCTGGGGAAAGCGATAGCGCCCCGTGGATATCGCCGGGAACGCGATGCTCGCAAGCCCGAATTCTCCGGCCAGTTCGAGGGAATTGCGATAGCAGTCCGCCAGCAACGCGTCCTCGCCGTGCTCGCCGCCGCGCCAAACGGGGCCAACTGTGTGGATGACATGGCGCGCGGGCAGCCTGTAGCCGCGCGTGATCTTGGCCTCGCCGGCCTTGCAGCCGTTCAGCGTCCGGCATTCGGCCACAAGCTCCGGACCGGCGCGGCGATGGATCGCGCCATCGACTCCACCACCGCCGAGCAGCGAACTGTTGGCGGCGTTGACGATGGCGTCGACATCAAGCGTCGTGATGTCGCCGACCAGTATGGACAGGACGGTGTCGCCGTGCCGGATACTCTTCGGTTCTTCCATCAGTCGTTTCCTCCGATCGATGGCGCGTCGGTCATACCGGCCAGCACCTCGGCGATATGCCTGACTTCTACCGTCGAGCCGTTTCGTTTCAACCGGCCGGCCATGTGCATCAGGCAACCAAGCTCGCCGGCGAGCAGGATTTCGGCGCCGGTTGCGCCGATCTCGCCGACCTTGCGTTCTGCGAACACTTTTGAGGCCTTGGCGTAAGGTGTGCAGAAGGATCCGCCGAAACCGCAGCATGATCCTGCGTCCCGCATCTCGATCAAGTCCAACCCTTCGACGGATTCAAGCAGGGCGCGCGGCTGGCGCCGGATGCCGAACGCGTGCAGGCCCGCGCAGGAATCGTGATAGGTGGCGGAGGCGTCGAGCCCCGCCGCGATCTTTTCAATGCCGAGCACGTCCGTCAGAAAGCTGACCAGCTCATGAACCTTGGCTGCGAAGGTCTTGGCGCGCGCTTCCCATGCGGCGTCGCCGGCAAACAGCGTCGGATAGCGGTGCCGCAGCATGCTGGCGCAGGAGGCGGACGGCGCGACGATGTAGTCGAAACCCTCGAAGGTTTCGATCGTGCTTTCCGCCGCCGCCCGGGCTTCGGCCCGGTCGTTCGAGGCAAGAGCCGACTGGCCGCAGCAGGTCTGGGCGCGCGGGATTTCGACCCCGCATCCCGCAGCCTCCAGAAGCCGGGCGGCCGCGAGCCCGACGCTCGGCCGGAACAGGTCGACGAGGCACGTCACGAACAGGCCGGCGCGCGGCCGGTGCTGGCCGCAAGACGTTGGCATCGCCGATGTGTCGGGCTGGTTGGTCAGGGTGCGGCTCGATCGATGCAGGCTGGTCAGCCGGCTCTCTGCGCCCGTTTGCCGTCGGCGTCTAGCCGCCTGCTCAGTCTCAGCTTCGAAACCCGCTGCCATTCGCCGGTGCGCTCGGCCTGCGTCATTGCCTGCTCGATGAAGCCGATGTGGTCCATCGCGGCTTGCCGTGCCGCCGCCGGATCGCCGTTGACGACCGCCGCGTGGATTGCCCGATGCTGGGCAAGCAGCTTTTCGCGCGCATCGACCATGGTGAAGACGATCAGCCGGTTCTCGAACACGCCGTCGGATAACAGCCGGTAGCAGGAGCGCAGCGTGTGCAGCAGCACGATGTTGTGCGCGCATTCGCCGATGGCGTTGTGGAACTCGACGTCGATCTCCGCCTCTTCCTGAAAATCGCTGCGCCCGTGCGCCGCGGTCATGCGCTCCATGATGCCCTCCAGCAGCGCATGGTCGTCCGCCGTCGCCCGCCGCGCCGCGTATTCGGCGGCGATCCCTTCCAACTCGCGCCGGTATTCCAGATAGTCCGCGCGCGCCCTGGTGTGCGACACGATGAGTTCCGCCACGGGAGGGGCGAAGACCTGGCCCACCACGTCGGCCACATGGGTGCCGCCGCCATGGCGCGTGGCGACCAGCCCGCGAGCTTCGACGATCTTCAATGCATCCCGCAGGACCGGCCGCGATACGTCGAACTGGCGCGCCAGCTCTCGCTCTCCCGGCAGCCGGTCGCCGCTGCCGAGCACGCCCTCGAGGATCAGGCGCTCGATCTGCAAAACCACCTCGTCGGCGGTTCGAGAATGCACGATCCTGGAAAAGATTTCGCCCAAAGCGGTTCCCGTTCAGCAGCCGCGCCGAGAATAGGAGAATGCCTCGCAACTGGTCAAACAAATTATCCAGTTTGGAAGAGCTGACCGGCGGCAAGGCAGCACGTCTATCCACCTTGCCGCCGACAATAGACCGAAGAACATGCCGGCGACATGGCGGAGCGGTGAAGACGAATGTCGATTTTTGTAAACCGCATGTCCCCAAAACGGCCGGTGCGGTCGATTTTTCAGGACGTTTTTGAAGTCCGTTGCGGTCGAATTCCTGGGGCGCTTCACCAACCCATTGCATTTGCTGGATTTTCCGGACTTCACGCGGTCTTTTTGCAAACGTTCTGCCTTATCGCACAGGCAAGCATCGACTGGCGCGCGCTGCCGGAAAATTCTGCGGATGCAGAGGCTTAGGTTCATTTTCGATGTCTAATGTTGCGGCGCGAAAAGAATATTGCTCGCCGCGCCATGGTTGGCAGTTGGCTTCGCCTCGGCTGGCCGTCATAACAGGCTGTTCTCAGGCGGTGGATGCGACTGTGGCCGACGAACCCGAACCAGATTTTGCCTCGCCCCTGGCCGGGACGGTAATGGGTTTCCCCGCGCATCGCGACCGCGCGGTCGCCCTCGGCGAGGTGCACGCCCGCCCGCATCCGATGCTGGCGCATCCGCGCGTTCTGATCCAGCTCGCCTTCATGACCGAAGGCGGTTTTGCGGTCGACCATGCCGTGCTGTGCGAGCTTTCGCGGCGTCTCGGCGTCGCCGCGCCCGACCGGCAGGCGCGGCACTACACCATGAACTGGGGCCAGGGCACGCTGCGCTGGGAGCGTCATACCGAATTCTCGACCTATCTATGGGAAGGGCCGCTCGACGAGAACGGCCGCCAGCCGGAGGACATGCCTTTCGGCAATGGGTTTTCGCCGCCCGGCACCGTGATTTCCGGCCTTCGCCTGGAGCTCCGCGCCTGGACTGGCGCCGGCGAGGCGCTTGCCGGCGCTTTCGATCCGTCGGCGCTTTGCTATTCCACGGTCGAAGGCGGCAACGCGGCGATCGCCACCGACTTTCGCCAGGACCGTGACGGCCTGACGCGGATCGTCGTTCTCGATCAAGGGCTTACGCCGGCGCGCAGCGGCGCCCTGGCGCAGCGCCTCATCGAGATCGAAACCTACCGGACGCTGGCCTTGCTCGGCCTGCCGCTGGCGCAATCGCTGTCGGCGCGGGTGCGGCGCATCGAGGACCGGCTGGCCGCCATCACCGCCGAGATGAGGGCCAGCCCGCGCCGCAACAGCCAGGACCTTCTCGCCGAGCTGACGGAGCTTGCCGCCGAGCTGGAGGCTGACGCGGCCTCCAGCCTCTACCGTTTCGGCGCCAGCCGCGCCTATGACGTCATCGTCCGGGAGCGGCTGGAGGCACTCGGCGAGGAGGCGATCGCCGGCGGCGAGACCTGGAAGGGTTTTCTGCAGCGGCGCCTCGCGCCGGCCATGCGCACCTGCCAATCGGTCGAGAGCCGGCAAGAAAACCTTTCGGAAAAGCTCAGCCGCGCCACGACCCTGCTGCGCACCTGGGTGGACGTCGAGGTCGAGGCGCAGAACCGCGCGCTGCTCGCCTCGATGAACGACCGCGCCAAATTGCAGCTCCGCCTCCAGCAGACCGTCGAGGGCCTGTCGGTCGCCGCCGTCTCCTATTACGTCGTCGGCCTGGTCGGCTACCTGGCCAAGGGTTTCTCCATCTTCGGCATGGAACTGAAGCCGGAACTGGTCACCGCTGCCTCCGTGCCGATCGCCATCCTTGCGGTGTGGTGGGCCGTACGCCGAATCCGTCGGTCACACAGCGAGCATGAAGGCGCAACAAAACGCTAAGTATTTGAAAAAACATGCATATCAAGCCGATTTCGTTGCTTGCCGTAGGCCTGAATTGTTGGTAAAAGATTTTTACCACTCGCTCACCAAGGCTGCGCAAAGCCATGTCCGGACTAGCCATGCCGACTCCCGATGCCGCGACGTTGCGCCGCCGCGCCGAGATCATTGCCGACATGCGGCAGATCGTGCCGGGCGAGGGCGTGGTCGATGCGGTCAACGAGATGCGTGCTTTCGAGAGCGACGGGCTGACCGCCTATCGCCAGCTTCCGCTGGTGGTCGTGCTTCCGGAGACCACGCGGCAAGTCTCGAAGATTCTCAAATATTGCGACGAACGCGACATCCGCGTCGTGCCGCGCGGCTCGGGAACGTCGCTGTCCGGCGGCGCGCTGCCGCTGGAGGACGCCGTCCTGCTGGTGATGAGCCGTTTCAACGAGATCCTCGAAATCGACTATATGAATCGCGTCGTGGTGGCGCAGCCGGGCGTGACCAATCTCGGCATCACCCGCGCTGTCGAAGACGACGGCTTTTATTACGCGCCCGATCCGTCCTCGCAGATCGCCTGCTCGATCGGCGGCAATGTCGCCGAAAATTCCGGCGGCGTACATTGCCTGAAATACGGACTGACGGCCAACAACGTGCTTGGCATCGAGATGGTGCTGATGAATGGCGAGGTCGTGCGGCTGGGCGGAAAGCATCTGGATTCGGAAGGTTACGACCTGCTCGGCGTCATGACCGGGTCAGAGGGGCTATTGGGTGTCGTCACTGAGGTAACGGTGCGCATATTAAAGAAGCCGGAGACGGCGCGCGCCCTGCTGATCGGTTTTCCGACCAGCGAGCAGGGCGGGCAATGCGTCGCCGACATCATCGGCGCCGGCATCATTCCCGGCGGCATGGAGATGATGGACCGGCCGGCCATCCACGCCGCCGAGGATTTCGTCCATGCCGGCTATCCGTTGGAATGCGAGGCGCTGCTGATCGTCGAGTTGGACGGGCCTGGCGTCGAGGTCGATCACCTGATCGGGCTGGTCGAGGCGATCGCACTGCGCAACGACTCGACCACCTGCCGCATCTCGACTTCCGACCAGGAGCGGCTGTCCTTTTGGGCCGGCCGCAAGGCCGCGTTCCCTGCCGTTGGCCGCATCTCGCCGGACTATTACTGCATGGACGGCACGATCCCGCGCAAGGAACTGCCGAAGGTGCTAGCCGGCATGCGCTCGCTTTCGGAGCAATACGGACTGCGCGTCGCCAATGTCTTTCATGCCGGCGACGGCAATCTGCATCCGCTGATCCTCTACGACGCCAACAAGCCGGGCGAACTGGAAAAGGCGGAAGGGTTTGGCGCGGACATATTGCGGCTGTGCGTCAAAGTCGGCGGCGTCTTGACCGGCGAACACGGGGTGGGAGTGGAAAAGCGCGACCTGATGCCGGAGATGTTTTCGGAAGCCGATCTCGACCAGCAGATGCGGGTGAAATGCGCCTTCGATCCAAACCACCTGCTCAATCCGGGAAAGGTCTTTCCGCAGCTACGCCGCTGCGCCGAACTTGGGCGGATGCATATCCATGCGGGAAAAATGCCGTTCCCGGACATTCCGAGGTTTTAGGGATCCATGCTGTTCAAGCAGGCCATCCTCGACGGCATCGCGGCGGGCGCCGTCACGCTGGCCTTCCGGCGCTGGAAGCAGCCGACGGTAAAAGCCGGCGGACGATTGCGCTCGGTGGCCGGCGCAGTCCGGATCGGCATGATCGCGCCATGCAGCCCAACTGAACTGACCGAAGCAGATGCTTGCGCCGCCGGCTTCCCCTCGCTCGCGGCCCTGCGGAAAACGCTCGGACCGGACAATGGCGACCCCGTCTACCGTATTGCGCTCGATGGCATCGAGCCGGACGAGCGCGTGGCGAGGCGGGAAACGGCCGAGCCGTCCGAGCAGGAATGGGCCGACATCCGATCCCGGTTCGAGCGCTGGGAAAAGGCCGCGCCCGGCTATTTCCCGTCGATCTTGCGACTGATCGCCGCGAAGCCAATGGTCGCCGCCAGCGGATTGGCAACGGCGCTCCGGGTCGAGAAACTGAAGTTCAAGCAGGACGTTCGCAAGCTGAAGGAACTCGGCCTGACCGAAAGCCTCGATGTCGGCTATCGGCTGTCTCGGAGGGGAGAGTCGGTGCTCGCACGCCTGAAAAGCCCTGGCCCCTCTCGGGAGAGCTCGAGCGGGCTGGGGACAGGAGGTGTTGCTTGTTCATGATTGGCTCTACGAAGAGTTCAACCCGCGAGTTCTTCTCAGTACCTCCGCGTGCGGCCGTTCATTCTTCCGCGAGTTGGGACTGGACCCCCATTGTGGTAGGCTTTCTGCCTAAAGGCAGGAACGCACTGACATGAACACCCACATCGCCCCGCCTCCCGGCAAACTCACTGCGGAGCAATTCCTCGAGTTCATCGAAGACCGCCCGCGCGGGGAACGCTGGCAACTGATCGACGGAGTGCCGTTTCTCATGATGTCGCCAGCCATGCTTCCGCATCAGCGGATTGGGCTAAATTTGATCCAGCGTCTTAACGCTTGTCTTGAAATCCATCGTCCCGATGTCGTTGCGATGCATGAGGTCGCCGTCAGGGTCGAAAGCCATCCGAACACGCGGTTGGTCACGGATGTGGCGGTGGTCGATTTCGAGGTGGAGAACGTGGTTTACTGCACCCGCTTCTTCCTCGCCGCTGAGGTCTTGTCGGACTCCAACACCCGCGAACATATCAGCCGCAAGCGGGAGATCTACGCCGACGCACCCGACTGCCAGTACATTCTGATCCTGTCGCAGAAGGATTTTGCCGTTGAGGTGTGGTCCCGCGCCGATGGCTGGAAGGGTCATGTCTACCGTTCGGCCGGCGATCTGATCGACCTGCCGGAATTCGGGTTCTCCTGCCGCCTCGCCGACCTCTATCGCGGCGTTTCGATGAAATGAGCCATCCCTGACCACCTTCATCCCCACCTCCGCCGACGAAGTCCTGTCCGCTGTCCAATGGGCGGTTTCGGAAAACGCCCCGCTGGAAATCCTCGGCCACGGCTCAAAGCGGGGCATCGGCCGACCGCCACAGACCGAACACGCGCTCGACCTGTCGAAGCTGAGGGGCGTGACGCTCTATGAGCCGGAGGAATTGGTTCTGTCGGCCAGGGCCGGCACGCCGCTCTCCGAGATCGAGAAGATGCTGGCCGAACGCGGCCAGGAACTCGCCTTCGAGCCGATGGATTTCGGCCCGTTGCTGGGTGGCGCGGCGGGGCGCGGCACGATCGGCGGCACGCTGGCGGCGAACCTTTCCGGCCCGCGACGCATCAGGGCGGGCGCGGCGCGCGACCATATCCTCGGCATCCACGCCGTCTCGGGGCGCGGTGAGGCGTTCAAGTCGGGCGGGCGCGTGGTCAAGAACGTCACCGGCTACGATCTGTCGAAAGTCATGGCGGGGTCGTGGGGCACGCTGGCGGTGGCGACCGACGTGACCTTCAAGGTGCTGCCGGCGGCGGAGACCGAGACGACGCTGGTGCTGCCCGGTCTCTACGACGACGCGGCGGTGGCGGCGATGGCGCTCGCCATGGGATCTTCCGCGGAAGTTTCCGGCGCCGCGCATCTTCCGGAAATGGTTGCCGCGCAGGTCGGCGAGGGCGCGCTTGCAGGCGGCGCAGCCACGTTGCTGCGCATCGAGGGTTTTGGCCCGTCGGTCGATTACCGCGTGAAACATCTGCGCGAGGCGTTCGGCGGTGACGCACGCTTCGACGAGATTTCAGGCGACAGGTCGAAAGCGCTCTGGCGCGCGGTTCGCGACTGCCTGCCCTTCGCCGACGGCAGTCAAAAACCCGTCTGGCGCATGTCGATGGCGCCGAGCGAAGCACACAAGGCGATCATGGCGCTGCGCATGGCGGCAGCGGTCGAGGTCTTTTACGACTGGGCCGGCGGGCTGGCCTGGCTACGCATGGAAGGCGAGCCGGAAGCCGAATTGCTGCGGGGACTGATCAAAAAATTCGGCGGCGGCCATGCGACGCTGGTGCGCGCCAGCGTTGCCGACCGTGCGGCCATCCCGGTCTTCGAGCCGCAGCCGCCGGCGTTGGCTGCGCTGTCGGTGCGGCTAAAGGAACAGTTCGATCCGCAAAACATCCTCAACCCGGGACGGATGGGGTAGAATGCGCAATGTTTGATCTGGAGAAGTCCCATGGCTCCCGTGACCGAAGCCGATCTGTTTGAATCGAAGCCGGATGTCGTCAGCGGCGCGCTGGTGTTCAAGGGAACGCGCATTCCGGTGGATGCTCTCTTCGCTAACCTCGCGGCCGGTTCGTCGCTTGACGAAATCCTCGAAGACTTTCCCGGTATTGGTCGCGAACGGGCGGAAGCCGCGATCATGCTTGCGTCCGAACGCTTTCAGCGAAACGCTGCATGAAGCGAGTTATTCTTGATGAGGGCGTACCGAAGACGCTTGCAGGCAAACTTCGTGCGCTGGGACTCGATGCGTCAGCATTTCCGAATGGCTGGAAGCAGTTGAGCAATGGCAACTTGCTCAATGAGATCGAGAAGCAAGGGTTCGAGGTACTTGTCACCAACGACAAGCGCATGCAGTTCCAGCAGAACCTTCGCGGCAAGCGGATCGCGATCGTGGTGCTTCCGACCAACACCCGCATCGACGTTTTGAAGCTCGTTCCAATGATTGCCGACGCGATCCGAGCCGTGTCGGCTGGCACATTCTTTCACATTGGAGCGTCCTCAAGCACGCCCGAAAAGAAGTCCTGATGCAAACAACCTTCTCCCCCACCCAACTCGCCGATCCGCATGTCGCGGAATCGGAAAAGATCCTGCGCAAATGCGTGCATTGCGGGTTCTGCACCGCGACCTGCCCGACCTATGTGACGCTCGGCAACGAGCTGGATTCCCCGCGCGGAAGAATCTACCTGATCAAGGACATGCTGGAGAACGGCCGTCCGGCGGACAAGGAGATCGTCACCCATATCGATCGCTGCCTGTCGTGCCTCTCTTGCATGACGACCTGCCCGTCGGGCGTGAACTACATGCATTTGGTCGACCATGCCCGCGCCCATATCGAGCAGACCTACAAGCGGCCGCTTGTCGACCGGCTGATCCGGCAGGTTCTGGCCTTCACCTTGCCCTATCCCCGACGGTTTCGCGCGGCGCTGTCGCTGGCGAAGCTGGGACGGCCCTTCGCCGGCCTTCTGGCCGGCATGTCGGCGCTGAAGCCGCTGACCGCGATGCTGAAACTTGCGCCAGCCTCCGTGCCGGCGGCTTCGCCGGTGTCGCGGCCGGGTCGCCACGTAGCCAATGGCGAAAGGCGGGGCAGGGTGGCGCTGCTCACCGGCTGCGCGCAATCCGTGCTGGAGCCCGGCATCAACGAGGCGACGGTCCGCCTGCTGAACCGGCTGGGCGTCGAGGTCGTGGTGCCGGAGGGAGAGGGCTGCTGCGGCGCGCTGGTCCACCACATGGGCAAGGAAGATGCCGCGCTTGCCGCTGCGCGTAAAAACGTCGACGCCTGGGTGCGGCAGATCGAACAGGGCGGGCTAGACGCGATTGTGATCACGGCGTCCGGCTGCGGCACGACAATCAAGGACTATGGCTTCATGTTGCGGTTCGATCCGGCCTATGCGGAGAAGGCGGCAAGGGTTTCGGCACTCGCCAAGGACATCACCGAATTTCTGGCGACGCTCGACCTGCCGGAGCCGTCAGTCAAGCCCTGCCTGACGGTGGCCTATCATTCCGCCTGCTCTATGCAGCACGGCCAAAAGATCACGCGGCAGCCGAAGGAACTGCTGGCGCGCGCCGGTTTTGTCGTGAAGGAACCGCGCGAGGGCCATCTGTGCTGCGGTTCGGCCGGCACCTACAACATTTTGCAGCCGGAGATTTCGGCAAGACTACGCGACCGCAAGGTAAAGAACATCGAAGCGACCGGCGCCGCGCTCGTCGCCACCGGCAACATCGGCTGCATCACGCAGATCGCCAGCACGGCGAAGCTGCCCGTGGTGCATACGGTGGCGCTGCTCGACTGGGCTTATGGGGGGCCGAAGCCCAAAGGCATTGCGCCGCCGCACGCGACAGCACAGTAATCCGACGCTCTACGCAGAGCCGGTCGGGGAGGGCGCCTCGCTCATAGCCGCTTGTTGCGGCCAGCGCTCCAACGCCTGCCGTCCGGTCTCGGTGAGATCGTAGACGCCTCGTTGCTCCCGCAAGAACCAGCCGTAGACATTGCGGCGCAAGATCGAAGCGGCCTTCGGTGCGCCGGGCCTCAGGTCGCGCGGCCGCTTCGGCCCTTCGGCGAGGGCCGCGGCACAGGCCAGCGCCTGCTGGCGGTAGGCAGTCATGATCGGCGCGCGCGAGCCGCCGCCGGTCGCCGGATCGCCCTGGCGGCGGCGATGTTCGTCGACCAGTCGCGAGCGTCGCCGCGGATCGCGACGCGGCGGCAAGGCGGCCGGGCTGAGCAGGAGTTGGACCTCGCCATCAGCGGTGACGCCAAGCAGGCCGAAGCCGAGCCGCCGGCACAGATTGCGGAAACGCCGGTCGGCCTCGCGTCCCTTGCCGCGCGTCGACAGACGCGCCGCCAACCACACTTCGTCGCTGGCGGCGGCACGGTCGACACCCTGCAGCACCAGTTCGAGGTTGAATTGCAGCTTCAACTCGCACACGACGACCACTGGCGGCGTGTCGGGGCCGAGCGCCACCAGGTCGCAGCCGCCGACCTCGCCCTTGACCGAATAGCCGAAGCCTTCGAGGAAACGTTTCACCGGCAGATAAAGGGCAGTTTCGAGCATAGTCTCGTCATGCTTTGGAAACCGCGAGACTGGCCGATTCGGCCGCGCACGTCATCTTGCCAAGGGTAGCCGGCGATCATCTGGCTGCACCATGTCGGCGAACAGTCGCAGCAAAACGAAAGGGCAGCGCGGTTGCCCGCGCTGCCCTTGCCCCCGGTCGAAGGAAGCGGCCCCCACCGCTTCCTTGCCGCGCCGCCCCCGCGAGCGCGGTCTCCCCGGTCCGCTATATGACGACCACCCTGGTGCCGACGCCGACACGTTCGTAGAGGTCGACCACGTCCTCGTTGCGCAGCCTGATGCAGCCCGACGAGACGTTGGTGCCGATCGTCCACGGTGCGTTGGTGCCGTGAATGCGGTAGAGCGTCGAGCCGAGATAGAGTGCGCGCGCACCGAGCGGATTTTCCGGACCGCCTGCCATGTAGGTGGGCAGATGGCGGCCCTTGGCGCGCTCGCGCACGATCATTTCCGAGGGTGGACGCCAGTCGGGCCATACAGCCTTGCGCGAGATCTTCTGCGTGCCCGTCCACACCATGCCTTCCTGGCCGACGCCGACGCCGTAGCGGCGGGCCTTTCCGCCGGCCTGCACGAGGTAGAGAAATTTCGAACTCGTATCGATGACGATGGTGCCGGGCTTCTCGGAGCCGGTGTACTCGACCTGCTGCGGCAGGTAGATCGGGTCCATCTGCGGCTGCATCTGTTTGCGGCGCGGCGCAGGCACGGCGGCGGTGCGCACCTCGTCGGTGCCGAAGATATTGAGGCCCTGGCGGCGCACGACGCGGCGCTGCACCGGCGGCTCGGCGCGCATCACGCGGCGCGCGCCGGGCTGCACACGCACGCCGTAGTCGGCCTCGCCGCGTACGATCCTGCGCCCTGGCTGGTTGCCGAGCTGCATGACCCAAGGGGCCGAAAGGTCGGGGCTGACCACCACCGGCGGGCGCTCGCCGTAGCGGCTCTGCCCGGCGGCGGGCACAGCCGCGAGGCCGAGCAGCAAGGCCGAAGTCAAGAGAACGATCCTGCTGTTCATCATACGCGTACTCGTCAAACGAAAGAACTCAACGGTGACACGGCGGGCCTGTCTGCCCGTCATGTCAGGAGCGTGACGGCAAGCGGAAACCGAAAAGTGAATCGGGTTGGCTAAAACGCCGGGATTTCCCTAAACCTTTCAGTGTGGTTACCGGCCGGTTCAGCGGCTTGGTAAAGGCCCGGTCAATGCGGGCAAAAACCGCGTTAACGATCAGGTTTCTGCAAGGAGAGGGCGGGTATGACGGGACTGCTGGAGGGATCGGACGGCGTGATCCGCTGCGCCTGGGCGGGCGAACTCGACGACTACCGGCGCTACCACGACCGGGAATGGGGCCGCCCCGTGACCGACGACCGCCGGCTTTTCGAAAAGATCTGCCTGGAGGGTTTCCAGTCCGGCCTGTCATGGCTGACCATCCTGCGCAAACGCGAGAATTTTCGCGCCGCCTTCGCCGGCTTCGATTTCGACCGGATCGCAGAATTCGGCAAGGCCGATGTCGAACGGCTGCTCAAGGACGCCGGCATCGTGCGCCATCGCGGCAAGATCGAATCGACCATCAACAACGCCCGCCGCGCCAGGGAACTGATTGCGGAGGCGGGGTCGCTCGCGGCATGGTTCTGGCAGTTCGAGCCACAGGCCGGGCAGCGCCCGGCGAAGGTGGATCATGCGGCGGTCGTCGCTATGCCGAAGACCGAGGTTTCCGCGAAAATATCGAAGGAATTGAAGAAACGCGGCTGGACCTTTGTCGGGCCGACGACCGTCTACGCCTTCATGCAGGCGATGGGCCTGGTCAACGACCATATCGAGGGCTGCCACTGCCGCGCGCCGATCGAGGAGATGAGGGCGGGCTTCAAGCGGCCCGCGTTGCGCGGGAGGCCGTGACCTAACAAAGGTTTTGCCGACCTCGCCATGCGCAAGGTCGTTGCAGACAGCAAGGATCGCCGCCGGACTGCGGAAAAACCGCGAAGGCCGTCGCTCTTTTGCTCGTGATTTTACCCCCACCCCTTACCCTGCCGGGGCGAGCCACGCGTCTCGCCCGTCCTTCGGACCCCCACAAGGGGGAGGGGGACTTTGCGGCCGCCATGCCGAGTGAGACCATCGAAGGTCTGCGCCGAGCGGACATGCCAGCTTGTCCCCTTCCCCCTTGTGGGGAGGGGTTAGGGGGGTGCGACGCACGCGCGGTCATGACGTGTCGGGACATTCCAGCGCGTAGACGGCCAGCGCGTGGGCGTGCGCCAGAATCTCGTCGACCTCGCGGATGTTGCGGGGATGAGTGGCGGTCGGATCGTAGCGGGACAGCCGGCCGCCGGGCGGACGCCCGCGCCGCAGCGGCGAGAGGCGGCGGAAGCGGATCGCGGCCTGCCTGCCTTGCGCGACCGCGGCGGCGCGGGCTTGCCTGTCTCGCGCGAGCGCTGCCTCGTGGCGCGCCTTCCAGCGGGCGAACCGTTGTGCCTGGCCCGGCAGGTCGTCGAGTGCTGCGGCCAGCGCCTCCAGCCGCTGGCCGAGGCGCGACGCGTCGACTGCGTCGTCGGGCGATGGTCTTGGTGGCAGCGGGCGGTACGGCGAGCTGGAATCGAGCCCCGAGATTCGCGGCACGGCATGCGCCGGCACATAACGGCGCCGGACGCGGAAGGGGTGTTTCAGCGGATCGAGCAGCGACAGGTTTGTTGTACGCGGGCGGGCGGCGCGTTTGGCGGCGGCTCTCTTGGCCGCGGCGGCGCGCCTGATGTCGTCGTGCGACATTGTGACGGCGATGCCGAGGCTGCGCAGCACGGCCTCGTTGGTAACGGGTTTTGGCTTTCGCGGGCGAACCGGCGGCAGGGTCACCACGATCCCGCGCGCCGCCGCGATGATGAGGCGCCGCGCCGCGGATTCGGCCGGACGCAGCAGCCGCAAGATGGCGCGATGAAGCTGGCGCGGCAGGGTCGACCCACCGTCGGCAAAGCCGGCGATGGACACGAGCATCAACAGGATGCGCTTCAGCGCCTCCCGATTCTTCTCGATTGCCCCACTCCCGTCCATTGCCAATTCCCTTCGCCACCTCGTCCGGCCGATGAGTATGAGGCAGGTCTTGGGGAGGGGGATAAGAATCTTGTGCGCTGGCGTTTCGCGCTTCGGGCGGAAGAAGGTTGGATCAGCAAAAGCAATGGCTTGGCGGCTTATGCAGCCCGACATTCTGGACAGTTTTCCGGTGCAGCGAAAATTCCATCCCCCGTTTTCAGATCGCCGCCGTGCGTTTTGTCGGGTCCGCCGGAACGCTTCGTCATCGTTACGGCATCGATCCTGCCGACCCGACATAAGTTTCCGGCTTGGGTTTCCCTTGCGAGTCTGGGATGCCTGCATTGGGTTCGGCCCGATTGCGCGCCGCCAGTTCCTCAGACCGTCGGCGATGAGGGCTTGACGCTGGCGGCTTTCATGAGGCGCGCCGCGCCTTCACTCTCGCTTTCCACGAAGCGCTCAAACTCGGGCTGCGTCATGCTCATTGGCTCGCCCCCGTGTTTGGCGATCCATTCGCGCAGGTCCGGCCCGGCGAGCACGCGCCCGATGTCGTACGCAAGCTTGTCAACCACGCCGGCCGGAGTGCCAGCCGACACCCACATCCCGTACCAGATCGGAAAGTCGAATCCGGCGACGCCCGCCTCCGCGATTGTCGGCACCTCAGGGAGCAAGGTTGAGCGCCGCGCGGTGCTCACCCCCAGCGCAACGAGCGTGCCGTCGCGAATGTGCGACAGGGCGAGAGAGATCGGCACCAGATAGTACGTGAAGCGCCCCGCTATCGCGTTGGCGATCGTATCGGCGTTCGAATCGTTCGGCGAGGGAGGAAGATGCAGCGCCTTGATTGCCGCCGCTTGATTGAACTTCTCGACTCCGACATGTGTGCCGGTGCCTATGCCGGTGGATCCAAACCTGAGTTCGCCCGCCCTCGCCGCCGCAATGAGCCCGCCGACGGTGGTGACGCCAGTCGCCCTGCCCGTGACGAGCACGTAGCCTTGCCTGGTGAGCGGAATGATCGGGGTGAAGTCGTTCAACGGGTCATACGGGAGGTCCTTGAGGAGCGCTGCACCGTATGCCTGGGCACTTGTGCTTATCAGCAGCGTGTGACCGTCGGCTGGCGACTTCGCCACCAGTGCAGGAGCCGCAGTGGCACCCGCACCCGGGAGGTTCTCGACCGTTACCGGTTGACCCCACAGCGACGAAAGTTTTGGGGCCAGCGCACGGGCCAAGAGATCGGGCCCGCCGCCTGCCCCGAACGGCTCGATTATGCGCACCGGCCTGGTCGGATAGACGTGCGCGGACGCGGCCGGATCTGGCGCGCTGGTCATCGTGTCCTCATGTCCCCCGGCGCATTCAACGAGAAAAGCAAAAGCAACGCAATTGATCGAAGTGCGTCAGTCCCACGAAGCTCTCCGAACCGCATCTGCCGGCGATCGGCCGGCCAGGCATGTCTAGCCTTCGATGCCCTGCCGCCCGGTGACAGTCATCATCGTGCCGGTCATGGTGGCAATCAGTTTCGCCTCGCCGTCGGCGGCAAACGCATAGGCCTGGCCGTCCGCCACGATGATGGTGCGGCCGGGTTTGGTCACCGACCCGCGGAACAGGAAACGCTCGCCCCTGCCGGGCGCCAGCAGATTGACCTTGAACTCGATGGTGAGCACCGCGGCGTTTTCCGGCATCAGCGAGAAGGCGGCGTAGCCGCAGGCCGAGTCGAGCGCGGCGGAAATGATGCCGGCATGCAAAAAACCGTGCTGCTGCGTGAGTTCGTCGGAAAAAGGCATCTCGATCTCGACGATGCCCGGCGTCACGCTGGTGAGCTCGGCGCGCATCGTCGTCATGACTTTCTGCCGCGCGAAGGAAGCGCGCACGCGCTCCTCGAAATCCGCATTGGGAACAATCTTTGCCGACATCGCCTTCGCCTCCTGACCTCGCTTATGACAAAGCAGTGACGGGCAGGCAAATCATTTTGCTGCGTCGCAGCATGGATGAGACACGCTCCGAGGTTCAGCCGGCGCGGCGGAGCATGGCGAAATAGAAGCCGTCGGTGCCGCTGCGGAGCGGCGAGAGCACGATGCCGCCTTCCTTCTCGATCCGGGCGGCGGCCGATTTTCCCGGAAACCGCCCTGCGAACAGCGCCTCGTGATCGACCGGCGAGAACGCCGGATCGGCGTCGAGGAAACGGGCGACCTGGTCGTGGTTCTCCTCGCGGAAAACCGAACAGGTGATGTAGGCCAGATGCCCGCCAGGCTTGAGATAGGCCTTGGCGTGTTCCAGAATCCGCGCCTGCTCGCCGATGCGTACTTCGAGCTGGCGCTGGGTCAGCCGCCATTTTGCGTCCGGCCGGCGCCGCCAGGTGCCGCTGCCGGTACAGGGCGCGTCGATCAGCACGAGATCCATCTGGCCGGCAAGCCTGGCCACTTCCGCCGGTTTGGAGAGCACCTGGACGTTGCGGACGCCGGCGCGGCGGATGCGGTCGAAGATAGGGGCGAGCCGCGCCTTCTCGGCGTCATAGGCAAAGATCTGGCCCTTGTTCTCCATCGCCGCCGCGAGCGCCAGCGTCTTGCCGCCGGCCCCGGCGCAGAGGTCGAGCACCTGCATGCCGGGTTTTGCGCCGGCGAGTTCGGCAGCCACCTGCGAGCCTTCGTCCTGCACCTCGAACCAGCCTTTCTGGAAGGCCGGCTCGGCCTGCACGTTGGGATGGCGGCCGTCGCCCTCGATGGGCGGGACGCGCAAGCCGTGCGGCGCGAGCGTGGTAACCGAGGCAGCCGTCTGGTCGAGTTCGGCGAGAACCCGGTCAGCTTTCGCGGCGAGCGTGTTGACCCGCAGGTCGAGTGGCGGCCGGCCGGCCAGCGCGCGCGCCTCCTCCACCCAGGCATCGCCAAAGCTGCGCTCGAGCAGCGGGGCGCACCAGTCCGGGCAGTCGGCGCGGATGGCCGGCGGGGCGTCGTCGAGGCCGTTGGCCTTCAAGGCGGCGAGTTCGGTGGCGTCCAGAGGCGGCGGTGCGAAACGGTCGCCGTCGAGGGCGCGGTTGAGCTTTTCGGCGGTCTCGCCCCATTCGAGCAGCAGCGCGCCGAAGGCGAGAGCGCGCGCGGTGTCTGTGCCGAACAGCCAGGCGGCCGAACGCTTTCGCCGCAGCGCGTCGTAGACGATGTTGCCGATCGCGCCGCGGTCACCGGCGCCGGCAAAACGGTGCGACAGGCCCCAGTCCTTCAGCGCATCGGCTGCCGGCCTGTGCCGACGCTCGATGTCGTCCAGAACCTCGATGGCCGCAGCCAGCCTTCCACCCAGTCGCATATCGGTATCCCGTTTTCGGCCAACCCGAACGGGTGCTTGTTAGCGAGGGCAGGGCGGTTTCACAAGCCGCCGCCTGCCCGCCGCGCGTTCCACTCGGGCCGCAGGATGGACAGGATCGTCTCGTCGCGAAAGACGCCGCCGAAATAGGCGCTGCCGCGCGCCACGCCTTCCTCCTCGAAACCCGCATTGCGGTAGGCCTTGCGGGCGCGCAGATTTTCCGGGAATGCGCCGATCCACAGCCGGTGCGTATCGGTCTGCTCGAACACGGCGTCGATCGCGTGGCGCAGGATAAGGGAGCCTCGGCCTTGCCCCGGTTCGGCCACCGCCAGCCGCTTGATGCAGGTGACCCTTGCCGGCGTGGCCCAGTCGCGCAACAGGGCGAAGCCGATCGGCCGGTCGGCGATCTCGCCGATGAAATAGCGGTAGGCGGCATCGGCGAACGCCGCTGCATGGGCATCCGCTTCCCAGCGGCCGACCAGTTTTTCGTAGCCTTCCAGCCGCTCGGTCGCCATGATGAAGGGGATATCCGCGGCGGTTGCACGGCGCAGCACGAAGTTTTCGGATGTCATGTGGTCCCGGTGAATGTCAGGTCGGCTGTTCATAAGGATTGAAGAGCTTGACGCCGGTCGGCTCGAAGTGCCGGACATTGCGGGTGACGAGCGTCAGATCGTGTTCGAGCGCGGTGGCGGCGATGAGGAGGTCGGGATTTGTATGACGCAAGTCGTATGTCAGCGGCCCCCACACCCGCATGGTACCGACTGCAATCGGCAGTATGCGACCGTCGTAGTCTTCCAAAATGGTTTCCAGCCAGTCACGATAGCCGGCGGCACGGTTCGGATCTTGCTGCTCCAGCTTTCGAACGCCGCGCGAAATCTCGCCGACAGCGACAACGCTGATGAAGATCGGTCGATCCGGAACCGATCTCATCCACGAAATTACGTCTGGATGCGGACGAGCCTTGAAGCTCTCCGACAAAACCATCGTATCGATCAAGAACATGGCTCAGTCGAGATCGATGTCGCGGTATTCGGACGGGTATTGGTCGCGATCGTCGAAGACATCCTCCATGCCTTCCGGAAGTTTTGGGGCACTAAGAATGTGCTCGATAAACGTCTTCTTTGGCTTCGGGGTTCTGTGCAACAGCCGCTCGTATTCCTCCGCCGACAGCACCACCACAGCGTCGACGCCGCGCTTGGTGACGTGCTGCGGCTCGCCGCGTTGCGCGGCCTCGACCACGGCGGAAAACCTGTTCTTGGCGTCCTGAAGCGTCCAGACCTTGCCCATGGAACTCTCCATCTGGCTAGATTGTAGGCTAGCCGAATGCCTGCTTCAAGGCTGACCCGAAAGCAGAAAGGCCGGAGACTTGCCCCGGCCCTTCCATCTTCGTTCGACCTCGTTTCGGCGGTTGGCCGGACTACGCGGCTTCCCGCAGCGATTCTGTGCCGAGATCGAAGCGGTCGGCGTTCATCACCTTGGTCCAGGCCGCCACGAAATCCTTGACGAACTTCCCCTTCGCGTCGCTCTCGGCGTAGACCTCGGCCAGCGCTCGCAACTGCGAGTTCGAGCCGAAGACGAGGTCGACGCGGGTGCCGAGCCACTTCAGCTGGCCGGTCTTGCGGTCGGTTCCTTCGAACAGGTCCTTGGCTTCCGAGACCGCCTTCCACTGTGTGCCCATGTCGAGCAGGTTGACGAAGAAGTCTGTCGTCAGGGCACCCGGCCGGTCGGTCAACACGCCGTGCGTAGAGCCATCGGCGTTGATGTTGATGGCGCGCAGGCCGCCGATCAGAACGGTAAGTTCAGGTGCGGTCAGCGTCAGCAACTGCGCCTTGTCGATCAGGGCCACCTCGGCGGGCACCCTGAGCGTAGCCGTCTGGTAGTTGCGGAAGCCGTCCGCCTGCGGCTCCATGACGTCGAACGCATGGACGTCGGTCTGGTCCTGCGAGGCGTCGGTGCGGCCCGGCGAGAACGGAACCGTCACGTCATGGCCGGCAGCCTTCGCCGCCTGCTCGACGCCGGCATTGCCGGCCAGCACGATCAGGTCGGCGAGCGAGATCTTCTTGCCGCCTGTCGCCTCCTGGCCGAACTCGAACCGGATGCGCTCGAGCGTCTTGAGAACCTTGGCGAGCTGGTCGGGGCTATTGACCTCCCAATCCTTCTGCGGCGCCAGGCGGATGCGCGCGCCGTTGGCGCCGCCACGCTTGTCGCCGCCGCGGAAGGTCGAGGCCGAAGCCCAGGCCGTGCCGACCAGTTCGGACACGGTCAGGCCCGATTCCAGCACTTTTGCCTTGAGCGCGGCAACGTCGGCGGCGTTGACCAGCGGATGGTCGACGGCCGGCACCGGATCCTGCCAGATCAGCACTTCCTTCGGCACTTCCGGGCCGAGATAGCGCGAGCGCGGCCCGAGATCGCGATGGGTGAGCTTGAACCAGGCACGGGCAAAGGCCTCGGCGAAAGCCTGCGGGTTCTGCAGGAAGCGGCGCGAGATCTTCTCGTAGATCGGATCGAAGCGCAGGGACAGGTCGGTCGTCAGCATACGCGGCTTCTGCTTCTTCGACTTGTCCTGCGCGAGCGGAACATCCTCCGGCCCGTCCTTGGCCTCCCACTGGATCGCGCCAGCGGGGCTGCGCGTCTGCACCCACTCATACTTGAACAGGTTCTCGAAGAAGAGGTTGGTCCACTGGGTGGGCAACTGCGTCCAGGTCACCTCGATGCCGCTGCTGATCGTGTCGCCGCCGTGGCCGGTGCCATAGCTGCTGATCCAGCCCAGGCCTTGCGCCTCGACGTCTGCATCCTCTGGAACGACACCGACGAACGACGTTTCGCTCGCGCCGTGCGTCTTGCCGAACGTATGGCCGCCGGCGATGAGCGCGACGGTTTCCTCATCGTTCATGGCCATGCGCGCGAATGTCTCGCGGATGAAGGCGGCCGCCTCGAGCGGGTCGCCGCTGGCGTTCGGTCCCTCGGGGTTGACGTAGATGAGGCCCATTTCGGTGGCGCCGAGCGGGCTGGCGAACTGCTCCAGCTTGCGATGGGCGAGCCACGCGCCCTCATCGCCCCAGTTGATGTCCTGATCGGGTTCCCAGGTGTCCGCGCGCCCGGCCGCGAAGCCAAAGGTGCGGAAGCCCATGGTCTCGAGCGCCACGTTGCCGGTCAGGATGAGCAGGTCGGCCCAGGAAATGCCCTTGCCGTACTTCTGCTTGATCGGCCAGAGGAGGCGGCGCGACTTGTCGATGTTGACGTTGTCCGGCCAGCTGTTGAGCGGCGCGAAGCGCTGCTGGCCACGTCCGCCGCCGCCGCGGCCATCGGCAAGGCGATAGGTGCCGGCGGCATGCCAGGACATGCGGATGAACTGCGGGCCATAATGGCCGAAGTCCGCCGGCCACCAGTCCTGCGAGTCGGTCATCAGCTTGCGCAGATCGTTCTTCAGCGCCTCAAAGTCGAGCTTCTTGAACTCCTCGGCATAGTCGAACGCCTCGCCCAGCGGGTTGGAGAGCGAGGAATGCTGGTGGAGGACATCGACGTTGAGCTGCCTGGGCCACCACTCGCGGTTGGTCCTGGGGCCGTGATCCACCGGGCACTTGCCGGGGCCTTTGTCATCCGTCTTCGCGTCCATGGCTTTCTCCTGCCTCCCTCGTCTTGGTGGGTTCTTGCTGAAATGATCGACCAGACGCCGGGCGGGGAAGGCCGAGCAATCTGGAACAATTCCAGACTACGACCTTCCGTCGATAATGACAAATTGCCTTTCCTGATTTTTGCGATAGGTTTTGGTTATGACAAACCTGACCATCCGCCAGATGCTGTATTTCGACGCGCTGGCCCAGACATTGCATTTCGGCCGCGCCGCCGAACTTGCAGGCGTGACGCAGCCGGCGCTGTCGGCGCAGATCGCCGAGTTGGAGGAGCGGCTGGGCTGCCGCCTGTTCGAACGCGGCGGGCGCTTGGTGCGGCTGACCGAGGAGGCGGCAGCCTTGCAGCCGCGCATCGAATCGATCCTGGCGCAGATACGCGAGGTCGAAGCCGTCGCCAGGCGCGGCCGGCGCACCATGCAGGGCCGCTTCCGGCTGGGCATGATCCCGACGGTGGCGCCTTATCTGCTGCCGCAGGTGCTGCCGGAACTCAAAGCACGCTTTCCCGAGCTCCAGTTGGAGCTGCGCGAGGCGGTGACCATGTCGCTGGTGACCGAGACCGCCGCCGGCCGCATCGACGGATTTGTCGCCGCGCTGCCGCTCGATCATCCGGGACTGGTGACGGAGACGCTGTTCGACGACCGCTTCTTTCTTGCGGTACCGGAGCAGGACGCGGATTTCGTCGCCCCGCCGGTGCCGCCGGAGAGTCCGGCGCTGGAGCGGCTGATGCTGCTGGAGGAAGGCCACTGCCTGCGCGACCAGGCGCTGCAAATCTGCGGCACCGTGCGGCCGACGGCTCTTTCCAGCTATGGCGCGACCAGCCTGACGACGCTGTTGCAGATGGTCGGCCACGGCCTTGGCGTCACGCTCATTCCGGAAATGGCGGCCGAATCCAGCCGCGTCATCCGCGATCTCAAGATCGTGCCTTTCGCCGAGCCGATGCCCTCGCGCGAGATCGCGCTGGCGTGGCGCCGGAACAGCCCCCGGCAGGAGGAATGCCGCGAGCTCGCCGGCATCCTGCGCGCATTGCGGGAAACGGTGATGTCGTGATCGGACCTCATTGCTTCGGGCCGGCGACATTTCTCACCCTCCCGGCTATCTCCGCCAGCGCGGCCTGATCCGCTGCGTCTCGCTTGCGCCGCGAGGCAACGAGGCAGGCCTCGGAGCGCAGGACTACCCCGTCGGACAGGATTTTCAGGTGGTTGGCGCGCAAGGTCGAGCCGGTCGAGGTGATGTCGACGATCACGTCGGCAGACCCGGCGGCCGGCGCGCCCTCGGTGGCGCCAAGGCTTTCGACGATGCGGTAGACCTGGATGCCGTGTTTTTGCGAGAAGAACTGCTGGGTGACCCGCCAGTATTTGGTGGCGATCCTGAGCCGCCGGCCGTGACGCTGGCGGAAATCGGCGGCGACGTCGTCGAGATCGGCCATGGTGTCGACGTCCAGCCAGACTTCGGGCACCGCCACCACCACGTCAGCATGGCCGAAGCCGAGCCGTGCGGCGATCTCCATGCGCGCGTCCCAGTCGGCGCGGCTCTCGCGCACAAGATCCTCGCCGGTGATGCCGAGGTCGACATTGCCCTGGCCGAGTTCGCCGGCGATCTCCGAGGCTGACAGGAAAGCGATCTCGATGTCGTCGCGGCCCTCGACGCGCGCCCGGTATTTGCGCTCGTCGCCGGGCAGGCTGACGGCAAGGCCGGCGGCGGCCAGCAGTTCCAGCGCCTGCTCGCGCAGCCGGCCCTTCGAGGGGATTGCGAGGGTGAGCGTCATGCCGAGCCCTCGCGCAGCGCCTCGATGCGGTCGAGCCAGACGGAAAAGCCAACGCCCGGGATCGGCTCGGCGGCACCGAGCAAGGTGAGCAGGCGGTCGTAGCGGCCGCCACCGGCGAGCGGCTGGGCGGCACCCGGGGCGGCGATCTCGAACACCATGCCGGTGTAGTAATCGAGCGGGCGTCCGAAGCCGGCGTCGTAGGTGACGTCGCCGATCGCTTGCGCTTCCACGGTTTTTGCGCGCGCCTTGAACAGGTCGAGCGCCGTGTCGAGGTAAAGCTCGGCCTCGTCGGCGAAACGCGCCAGCGTCTCGGTCGCTTCGGCAAGCGGCACGCGGATCGCCAAAAACGTCTTCAGCGCGGCGAAGGCCTCTTCCGACAGGCGCACCGCGCCGAGCTCAGCCTTCTCGATCAGGCGCCGCGCGATGTCGTCGGGCGTGCGGCCGGCGGACGGCGCCAGGCCGTGTTCTTCCATGGTCTGGCCGATATGGGCGGAAAGCGCTGCGCGGTCGCGCGCCGCCACCAGCCGCGCCGCCGGCTGGCCGAGGCCGCGCTTGCGCTGCGGGTTGGCCAGGTCGTCGAGCGCCGCGGCAAGCTGTTCCGGCGCGCCGAAGGCGCGCGCCAGCCGCTTCTGCCAGCCACGCGGCAGGCCGAGCGCGGCCAGCACCGCCTCGAACACCGCCTGGTCGCCCAGCGTCACGGTCTTTGGGGTTTTCGGGAGCGCCAATTCGAGCAGCGCGTGGGCGTCGGCGATCAGCCTTGCGTCGGCGAACGCGATATCCGTGTCGCCCAGATCCTCGATGCCGGCCTGGAAAAATTCCGCCCGGCCTTCGCGGCGCTGGCGGAAAACCTCGCCGAGATAGGCGTAGCGGCGCGGCGTGCCGGATTGGGTGCGGATATGGTCGAGGCAGACGGGGATGGTGAATTCCGGCCTGAGGCAAAGCTGCTCGCCGGTCTCGCTTTCGGTCAAGAAGATGCGGCGGCGCAGGTCCTCGCCGGCCATGTCGAGGAACGGATCGGCCGGCTGCAGCACCGCCACCTCGACGAGGTCGGCGCTGCGGGAGGCGAACAGGGTTTTGATGTCGGAGGGGAGGGTGGTCATGGCGCCGACGTCCTCTCCCCCCTTGAGGGGGAGATGGCCGCGAAGCGGCCAGAGGGGGGCAAAGCGGCAGCGAGCCGACCTGATCTTGCGGTGTCAAAAAAGGTGTCGAGCACTGCCGAGGCGACCCCACCCGCCGCCTTCGGCGGCACCCTCCCCTCAAGGGGGAGGGGAGGCGTTGGCGCTCTACGTTGCCCCCCTCTGTCCTGCCGGACATCTCCCCCACAAGGGGGGAGATCGGCGGCTTCGGCTCTGCCGCTCTTCCTGCAACGTTGACGATTGGCGAAGGCAAGGCTGCCGGCCAATCTCCCCCCTTGTGGGGGAGATGTCCGGCAGGACAGAGGGGGGCAACGTACGGCGCTCACCCTTGCGTCCTGTCTTTCGCCTGCGCATCGAGCACTTTTCGCACCGCCTCGACCAGTTCGGCCTCCGGCACCGAAAACTGCGCCGGGCGGCCCTCGCGCCAGGCGGCGTTGTCGGTGATCTCCTTCGACAATTGCTCGCCGAGCGCCATGTCCTTGATCTGCACTTCGCCTTTTGCCCGCTCGTCGCCGCCCTGGATGACGACGCAGGGCGCGCCGCGCCGGTCGGCGTATTTCATCTGCGGCTTCATGCCTGAGCCGCCGAGATACATTTCGGCGCGGATGCCGGCCTGGCGCAGCGAGGCCACCATCTTCTGGTAGCGGCCGAGGCTTGTTGTGTCGCGATCCATGACCAGCACGACGACCGGGCCGACGACGTTGGACGTGTCGAGCTTGCCGAGATTCTTCAGCGCCGTCATCAGGCGGGAAACGCCGATGGAGAAACCGGTGGCCGGCACCGGCTCGCCGCGGAAACGCGACACCAGGCCGTCATAACGCCCGCCGCCGCCGACCGAGCCGAAACGCACGACCTGGCCGTCCTCGTTGGGGATTTCGGCCAGCAGTTCGGCCTCGAAGACCGGGCCGGTGTAATATTCGAGGCCGCGCACGACGGAGGGGTCGATCTGCACACGCTTCGTGCCGTAACCTGATGCCTCTAAAAGGCCTGCGATCGCCTCGAGCTCATCGGCTGCTTGTTGTCCAATCGAATTCTGCGCTCCGCGATTGCGGATCATGTCAACCAGATCGCGGTTGTTCAACCTGAGCGTGTTAGGATCATCTCTAGGACGATCGTCGAGTACGATGTCATCTTCGAGCGCCGGGGTTTTGGACTTCGTAAAACGAGCACCCGTCGCAAAGAAGAGAACTGTTGCTTCTATTGTTGCTATCTGCTCCTCACCCAACCCCGCGCCCTTGGTGAAATCGCCTTCGCCTTCCTTGCCGCCGTCCCAGCGGCCGGGGCCGAGCAGCAGGCGCACGCCTTCGGCGCCGAACTTGTCCAGCTTGTCGATGGCGCGGAGCACGATGAGCCGCCGGCCGGCATTCTCCGCACCGCCGAGGCCGATCGCCTCCAGCACGCCGTCCAGCACTTTGCGGTTGTTGACGCGGATGACATAGTCGCCGCGCGCAATGCCCAGCGCCTCCATCACGTCGGCCATCATCATCGCCATCTCGGCGTCGGCGGCCACCCCCGGCGTACCGACCGTGTCGGCGTCGAACTGCATGAACTGGCGGAACCGGCCCGGCCCCGGCTTCTCGTTGCGGAACACCCAGCCGGAGCGATACGACCGGAACGGTTTCGGCAGTTTTTCGAAATTCTCCGCCACGAAACGCGCCATCGGCGCGGTGAGGTCGTAGCGCAGCGACAGCCATTGCTCGTCGTCGTCCTGGAACGAAAAAACGCCCTCGTTGGGCCGGTCCTGGTCGGGCAGGAATTTGCCGAGCGCGTCGGTGTATTCGATCAACGGCTGGTCGAACGGCTCGAACCCGTAGAGTTCGTAGACGGCGCGGATCTTCGCCATCATCTCCTCGACGGCGCGGATGTCGTCGGGAAAGCGGTCGGCAAACCCGCGCGGCAGGCGCGCCTTCGTCTTTTCCGAGTTGGTCATGGCAGTTTTCGCTTCGTCTTTTCGGGGTCTTTGCGGCGCCGCCGTCCTAGCGGATGGCGCCGGGTGCGGCAAGGGTTTGGGGCTGCGCGTTTTCCCTCCCCCTTGAGGGGAGGGTCCGGCCGAAGGCCGGGGGAGGGGTACGTGCGGAAGTGCTCCGACGCAAGGCGACGTTGGCGTTTGGCCGCGGCGACCCCTCCCGGCCGCTTCGCGGGTCAGCCCTCCGCTAGGGCTCCGGGCGTTCGTCATTCGAAAAGCCAAATCGTTGGCTTTTCGTCCGCTTCGCGGACCATTCCTCACCCCCTCAAGGGGGAGGGGAGGTCGGCATTTTGCCCGTTAACCATTGCGGCGGGTCATGCCGCGATCATTCCGCCCGGCCGCCACAAACCGGCCCTTATTTCGCGCCCATCCGAAACTATGTCGAAACATGGGCGAGGGTTGTGCGGCATGAGCCGGATACCGGCGCCTGTCAGAAACCGGCGCAATCGCACAACCCGAAAGCCAAGACCATGACCGCCCTCGTCAAAAACACCCCGGCGCCGTCGAGCCTCGCGGCTTCGGCAGGGCGCGCGCGCAGGGTGGCCGACAGGCACGGCGGCTTCGACATCGGCGGCGAGGGCGGCAATCTTGGCGGCGCCGCGCTGACCGTGCTGCTGGTGCTCTATCCGGCGGTGGCGTCGGTTGCCGTCGTGCTGGCGGCGTTTATGCTGTCGGGCGCCGCCCCCAGCGTCTGACCGGCGGTTTCCGCCGCATTCCCGTCCGGATGGCTTTGCTGCCCGTGGCCCGTTGCCTTTTCTGCCCGCCGCCGACAAGAGTTGCGCCGGACAAGAGTCCGATTCACGACAACGGCGCTAGAGGGGCGGCGGTATGATCGAGACGATCGCGGGCAAAAAAATCCTGTTCGCCATGGCGGCGGACGCCGAATACGGGCCGCATCTCAAGCGGCTGTTCAAGCCGCTGATGACCGGCGTCGGCCCGGTGGAGGCGGCACTTGCCATGGGCGTGGCGCTGGCCAGACTGGAGGCGCAAAAATCGCTGCCTGATCTCGTCGTTTCGCTGGGATCGGCCGGCAGCCGCTCGCTGGAGCAGACCGAAATCTACCAGGCGGTCTCCGTGACCTATCGCGACATGGATGCCTCGCCGCTGGGGTTCGAGAAAGGCACGACGCCGTTTCTCGACCTGCCGGCGACGGTTCCGCTGCCGCACAGGATCCCCGGCATCCGCGAGGCGACGCTGTCGACCGGCGGCATGATCATCTCCGGCGCGGCCTATGACACGGTCGCCGAGGACATGGTGGAGATGGAGACCTTTGCCGTGCTGCGCGCCTGCCAGATGTTTTGCCTGCCGCTGGTGGCGCTGCGCGGCATTTCCGACGGCAAGGCGGAGCTTCGCCATGTCGGCGACTGGACCGAATATCTGCATGTCATCGACGAGAAGCTTGCTGAAGCGGTGGGCCTGCTGGAGCGGGCGATCATGGACGGCACGGTCAGGCTCTGAAAGCCGGCGAACCTGCGGGCGCGCGATCCGAACCGTTGAATCAGTTTGTGAAGGCGATCAACCGGTTTGGGAAGAGGTTGAATCGGTCTGTTCGCCGCCGTCGCCAACCCATTGCGCCGACTCGACTTCTTCTCTAAATGCCCGCCATGAAGAACACCGACACCGTCCTCATCGTCGATTTCGGCAGCCAGGTCACCCAGCTCATCGCGCGGCGG
The DNA here is from genome assembly GCF_030929505.1 of Mesorhizobium sp. LHD-90. Classification (GTDB taxonomy): domain Bacteria; phylum Pseudomonadota; class Alphaproteobacteria; order Rhizobiales; family Rhizobiaceae; genus Kumtagia. The sequence goes on from NZ_JAVFVV010000009.1 coordinate 87,609, forward strand.
GTGCGCGAGGCAGGGGTTCATTCCGAGGTCGTGCCGTTCCAGTCTGCCGAGGCGGCGTTCCGGCGCATCAATCCGAAAGCGGTGATCCTGTCCGGCGGCCCGGCCTCCACCCATGAGGCGGGCTCGCCGCGCGCTCCGCAGATCGTCTTCGAGGCTGGCATTCCGGTGCTCGGCATCTGCTACGGCCAGATGGCGATGTGCGTGCAGATGGGCGGCGTGGCCGAGGCGTCGGACCATCGCGAGTTCGGCCGCGCCTTTGTCGAGGTCGAGAAGGACTGCCCGCTGTTCGAAGGATTGTGGGCGACCGGCCAGCGCCACCAGGTGTGGATGAGCCATGGCGACCGGGTGATCTCGCTGCCCGAAGGGTTCCAGATTTTTGGCCGCTCGGAAGGCGCGCCCTTCGCCGTCTTCGGCAATGTCGAGAAGAAGATGTACGGGCTGATGTTCCACCCCGAGGTGGTGCACACGCCGGACGGGGCAAAGCTGCTGCGCAACTTCGTCCACGGCGTTGCCGGCATCGAAGGCGACTGGACGATGTCTGCCTATCGTGACAAGGCGGTGGCTGACATCCGCGAAAAAGTCGGCAAGGGCAAGGTGATCTGCGCGCTGTCGGGCGGCGTCGATTCCTCCGTCGCGGCGCTGCTGATCCACGAGGCGGTGGGCGACCAGTTGACCTGCATCCTGGTCGACCACGGGCTGATGCGCAAGGACGAGGCGAAGAGCGTCGTTTCGATGTTCCGCGAGCACTACAACCTGCCGCTGATCCTGGTCGACGCCGCCGACCGTTTCATCTCCGCCCTGGAAGGCGAGAGCGACCCCGAGAAGAAGCGAAAAACCATCGGCCGGCTGTTCATCGAAGTGTTCGAGGAGGAGGCGAAGAAGCTGGGCGGCGCCGACTTTTTGGCGCAGGGCACGCTCTATCCCGACGTGATCGAGAGCGTGTCGTTTTCCGGCGGACCGTCGGTGACCATCAAGAGCCACCACAACGTCGGCGGCCTGCCGGACCGCATGAACATGAAGCTGGTGGAGCCGCTGCGCGAACTGTTCAAGGACGAGGTGCGGGCACTCGGCAAGGAACTCGGCCTGCCAGAAAGTTTCATCGGCCGCCATCCGTTCCCGGGGCCGGGGCTGGCCATCCGCTGCCCCGGCGGCTTGACGCGCGAGAAGCTGGACATCCTGCGCGAGGCCGACGCGATCTATCTCGACGAGATCCGCAAGGCTGGCCTCTACGACGCCATCTGGCAGGCTTTTGCCGTGCTGCTGCCCGTGCAGACCGTAGGCGTCATGGGCGACGGGCGGACGTATGAGTTCGTCTGCGCGCTGCGCGCCGTGACCTCGGTCGACGGCATGACGGCGGATTTTTACCACTACGACATGGGTTTCCTGGGCGCGACGGCGACGCGCATCATCAACGAGGTGCGCGGCATCAACCGGGTCGTCTACGACGTGACCAGCAAGCCGCCCGGCACGATCGAGTGGGAGTGAGGGTACAAACGGCGGCAATAGCGCGTGAGTCCGGTGGGCTTTCTCCTTTGTCCCACGTCGACGCTCCCAGGCCCTTGCATACGCGCCTCCAAGCCGGTCGACCTGACGGAAACGTGCCGAGCACCGGGGTTATCGATCGTCGAGATCCTGCAACAACGAGACGGCCAGAGCCTCCTCGGCGATGGCCACGCGATGCTCGATCATGGCCAGCGTCAGCGCTCCGTCCCATGATGCTTCGACCGGGTTCCCTGCGAGCGCGCGGGCCGGGCTCGGCGCCGTCCGCGCAGCGGCAAGATAGTCGACGGCGCCGAAGCGCCACGGCTGCGCGCCATGTTCGCGCATGACGTGATTGCCGATACGCAGTCCGGGCCAGTCGAAATCGCCGTGATAACGAAGCCGCGCGTCCGCCTGTGCAAGCTGCGACAGGAGACACCGTTGCGCGGCGGCGGGCATGCCATCGGTGCAGACCAACGGGGCGCAGCCGGCGCCCCACCGGTCCGCTGCGATGGCGAGCAGATTGGGATTTTCGCACACATAAACGTCGCGGCCTGCCGCATCCCATCGCGGCGGCGAGCGCAGTAGCGATCGCAACGACGCATAGGCGGGTTCGCCCGCGGGCCAGCGACCGCCTTCGGCCCCGCTTGTCGGCAGGTTCAGGAACAGGGCCGGGCGCGCCAGCTCGTTGACCAGGACGCCTGCTCTGGCCCACGTATCGCGCGCCCGCTCGGCGCTGCCAGCCGGTTCAGGATCGACGCCGTCTCCGGATTCCCGCACTGTACCACCATCGTCGTCGATGACGGGCGCGGCGTCGTCAACCGCAGTGGTCCGGCGCCACACCGCCAGCACGAGCGCCGCGACCCTTCGGCCATTGTCGAGCGCGTGGGCATCGCCCAGCACGTCTGCGGCCAGTTGCGAACGCGTGATGCCGTTTGCCGGCAGGTGCCGCAGCACATCTTCGGCTTGCCGGCAGAGCCGCGCCGCCTCCGCCGGCTCCTGCCGGGCGAGCCGCTTGAGCAGGCCGACACCCGACGGCGTCCCAAGCAGGCCGGCCAATGCGGGGTGGCCGCACCTGTCGATGACGCCCGACCACAGCGTTTGCAGCCGCAGGCGCGCCCTGGCCAGGTGAGGGATGGGACCGTCGAGCTTCTCCAGGGCCTCGCGCAGGGACGTGGCGAGCCCGGCGCGCCGCAGGTCGGCGTCGATGCGGCTGATGTCGATCCGCAAGGATCGGGAACGCCGCTGCGGGCGGCCGAGCAGCGAGGCGAGTGCTGCATGTTCCTCCGCGCTGAGTTCGCCGATACGAATGGTTTCGACGGCCTCGTCGAGCGGCGCGCGCTCGAAACGCTGGCGCAGCCGCTTGCGCAGCGCGGCGAGATGCTCGCCGCCGAGCAGGCGTTGCAGTCGCGGATCGGCCTGCTCGTTCATGCCGGCGCAAATCGGCGATCGGGATCGGCCTCGGACGTCTTTTCCCGGCCGTCCCAGCTCCACCGCGACACGAACACGGCATCGATGCCTTCACGCCGCTGCAACTGGCAGATGGCGACGCCCGGCAGTTCGGCGTAGCAGGCCCACTCGCGCTCGCTGGTGATGACGAAGTCCAGGTCGAACTCGCGGATCAGCCCCATGCAATGCGCGCGCGCCGTGTCGTCGATGCCGGCGAAGGCTTCGTCGAGCAGCATCAGCCGCGGCGCGAGCGCATAGCTGCCCTGGCTGTAGAAACTGGCGACCGCGGCGAACAGCGGCACCGTCAGGCCGAGCGCCCGCTCGCCGCTCGACGCCGGGCCGGAAAGCTTGCGCCATTGGCCATCCTGCCAGCGCTCGACGCGAAAACGGTGCCAGTGGCGATAGTCCAGGGCGCGGGCGAGTTGGTCGAGCAGGGTGCCGCTGTCCGTGCCGCTGCTGGAATCGGCGCGCTCCCGCTCGGCCGAGATGCGCTGCTGCAGCATGGCTCCGACGACGCGCCGGTCCTCCGCCGACCAGAGATCCGAACTGGTGTTGAGCAGGCGCTTGCGCGCCACGTCGAGACCCACCGGCGCGCCTTCCTCCTCGGACAGTGGCTGCCAAAGCAGCCGATAGCGCACGCCGGTCGAGGTCGGGCGCTTGTGCAGCTCCCTGTTGATGGCGTCGACCTGCCGTTCGGCGGCCTGCAGCAGACGCTGGATTTCAGCGGCGATCTCGGCCTGCAGATGGTTCTCCAGAACGGTCCGCTCGTTGGCGGTCAGCAGTTCGCTGCGTTGAGATATCTCTTCGGCGAGCCGCCCGGCGAGGCGGTCCGGCCGCTCGCGCCGGTTCTGGTAGATGATGTCGACGCTGAACCCCCAATCGCTGGGGTCAGCCTGGGCCTGGTGGCCCAGCGCGCCGAGCGCGCGCTGCAGCTCGGTCAGTTCCTCGGCGATCTGCCGCTGCACGCGTGCCCATGTGTCGTCGTCGTCCTTGAGGCTCGACAGTTCCTGCTCCGCCCGCCGGGCCAGCGTCAGCGCCGGATCAATCGTCCATTGGCCATCCATGTCCGGCAGTTCGACACGCGGCAGCGCCGCCGACAGCAGGCCGGTTCCGGCAAACTGCTGCAATTTGGAGATCGCCTGGGCGCGCGCCTCGCCGCGCTCCTGCAAGACGCTGGTCGCGGTCTCGGCCTGCTGGTTCGCCACCGCCCGCGCCTCGCCCGCCTTGCGCAGGGCGTCACCGGCGAGCTTCAGCGCGACGTCGCCGGCTTCGACCGCGACACGTGCTTCGGCGAGCTGCCGCTGCAACGCCTCAACCTTGGCGCCGACCATGTCGCGCAGCACTTCGAGCCGGGCAAGGGCCTCTTCCGCTTCGACGCGGGCCGCCGCGGACTCCTGCTCGCGCTGCTGAAGGTCGCTCCGCGCCTCGGTCTCCCTGGCAAGCTGGCGCTGCCATTCGGGCAGCGCCAGGCGCAGCTCGTGGGCGGATTGCCCGAGCCGGACCTGCGTGTCGCGATAATGATCCAGTTCCGTTTCGACGGCGGGCAGCGCCTCGGGCGTTTCGGGTAGCCGCAGGTCGGCCGCATCCGCGGCACACTGCTCTCGCACGGCCTTGAGCGCCTGTTCGGCCTCGCGGCACCTTATATCCGCTTCGGCCAGCCTTTCACTGGCGAGACGCGCCGCGCGGGCACTGGCGGCAGCGGCTAGATGCGCGTCGCGGAGAGCCTCGTCGGCGGGCGCCTTGCGCCATTCTTCGTCGGCCTGCCCGCGATCCAGCGCGAGTTGCGTCGCCATCTCCTGCACGGCGGCCAATTCGCCGGAAAGCTGCGCCAGGCGATCGGCGATCTCGGCCAACCGCCGTGTGCGGGCGGCCTCGCGGGCGGCGTGGCCGATATAGACCGCCGCCGGCTTGCCCCAGGCGCCGGTGAGCGCGCCGAGACGAAAGCGGCCGTCAACGGCGATCCAGGCCTCGGTGTCGACCGGGTCGTCATCCGCGCAGGCGATGCCGGACAGCACGCGCGCGACGATATCGGCCGATACGGTGCAGCCGGCCGGCACGGTGACTTCCAGAAACTTGGCAAGCGATGGAGAAGAGTTTTGCCGTGCCAGCGCCTGCGTGTCGTAGAGCGGCGCGCCATCGTCGCCGGCCTGAAGTCGCCCGTCCGGCGAGATCCAGGCATCGAGCAGCCCGGCGGCTTCAAGGGCGGCTTCGAGGCCGGCGCGCTGCGGGGCGGCCACCGCGTCGCGAAAATCCACCACTTGCCAGAATGGAGCGCCCTGACGCGCGTCCCGGACGGAGGCGTCGCGCGTGTAGGGCAGGGGCGGCGCGATGTCGTCGCCGGCCTCCAGGCGCCGACGTTCGTCTTCGAGGCTCCCGCGTTCCGTCTCCAGCGCCTGCCGTTGAGTGTCGAGCGCCGCGCGACGCTGGGTCAGCGCGAAGCTGGCCGTTTCATGCGCCGATTGAAGCAGACGCCGGGCAGGATTGTCGCCTTGCAGCGCCGCCGCCCACTCCGCCAGGGCTGTCAGGGCCGCGAACCTGGAGTCTGCATCGACTTGCAGTTGCTTCAGGCCGATGAAATGGCGATCCCAGCTTTCCGCCAGATCCCGGCCTTGCCGTTCGACCTCGGCATCGGCCTGCGTGCGGCGCTCGGCAACCTGTTCGGCTTCGACCTGCCGCTCGTCCCGGGTTTCGCGCCGGCGCACATAATCCGCCTCGGCTCGCGCCATTTCGCCGTGTCGGCGACGCAAAAGAGCGATCTGCTCGCGCCGGCCGGCAACGAGATTGCGAAGCTCGCCGCAGGCTCTGTCGAAGAGGTGCTGCGTCAACTCGACCAGCGCGGAAGCCTCCAATGCGGCAAGCGGACTTGCGGTGTGCTGGCCGGCGATACCTGCCGCGTCGGCATGAACGGCACTTTGCCGGCGTAGCTCGGCCAGGGCGCGTTCCGCCTGTTCGGCGCGCCGGGCGGTGCTCGCGGTTTCCTCGGTGCTCACTCCCAGCCGCCGGCCTGCCTGCTCGACCGCCGCCGCGGCTTTCTGCATCGCTTGCCGGCGCGCCGCCATCTCCTTCTCGGCGCTTTCGAGGCGGTTGGCGTCCTGCATCGTCGGATCGGAGCGCAAGGCGTCGAGCCGCGCCCGCCCGCGCGCCAGCGTAATTTCGGAGTCGTCATGGGCCGTCTGGGCGAGCCCTTCCCGCGCTTGCGCATCGTCGAACCGGGCCTGAGCTTCGCCACGCGCCCGGCTCGCATTGTCGAACTCCGTCTGGGCCTGGCGCAGCAGGCGCGCCTGCCGGCGGGTCTGCGTGCCGGCATAGACGCGATAGCGCTCCTCGAAGCGGCTGACGGCCTTGGCCAGCGCCTGATACTCGTCGAGCTGCCGGCGGTCTTCCTCGAGTTGCCCGAGCGCCTCGGCGACGTCGCCGAGCAGTTCGGGCGCCAGCGGCGGCAGGGCCTCGGTCAGCGCGTTCGACAGCGCGGTTTCGTCGGGTTTCCTGGAGAGCTGCGGCTGGCGAAGCTGGATCAGCGTATCCATCAGCGCGTCGTAGCGCTTGGCGCCCAGATGGAACAGGCGCTCGTCGACTGCGCGGCGATAGCTGGCGGCGGTGTCGAACACCTGGCCGCGGCCATCGAGCGCATCGCGCAGGCGCTCCTTGGTCAGCACCACCCGCTGTGCGCTCGTCAGCCACAGGTCCTGGTTGATGCGCGGCGCGGCGTCGGCGTGCTCCAGCAGGAAGAACCAACTGTCGACCTGCGGGCGCGCGGCTGTCGCCGACAGCCCGGCGCCAAGCGAGAGAAAACGTGGCGTGCCGTCTTCGGCGATGCGGCCGAACTCGATCCACGCATAGCCGATGCGCCGGTCGTAGCTGTTCATCAGCAGGTTCCAGGCCATCTTCTTGCCCGCGTCGCCGTCGGGCTCGATGCGCGAGGGCTTGAACTGCGCGTCGAGCAGGAGCGGCAGCGTCAGCGACAGCACCTTGGACTTGCCGGTACCGTTGTTGCCGCGCAGCAAAAGATGACCGTCGCGGAACCAGAATTCCTCGCTGTCGTAGTGGAAGAGTTCCACCAGGCCCAGAAGCAGAGGTTGCCAGCGCTGCCGCGTCGGTGTCGGCAGAGCGGGTTTTTCCAATGGCGAAGCGAACAGGGTGAAGCGGTCGTTCATGTCGGTCCGAACAGAGAGCCGGTGGCCGGGGCGGGCGCATTGCGGGTTTCGCGGATTTCGGCCTCGCCCAGGGCAAAGCGGGCGAGTGCCGGCAGCGGATGCACGGCGCCGGCTTTTCGCACCGCCAGTTGCAGCTTTTCCAGCCGATCGATGGCGATTGCCGCGAGCTCGCGTTCGGCGCCGGGCTCGCGCGCGGATTTACGCCAGTAACGTCCATACGTGCCTTTGGCCTCGTGCAGGAAGTCGGCGATGTCGTGCTCCCGCATGACGGGAGCCTGGGCCGCGTCGGCGCCGTCCTTTCGCCGCTGCCTCTGGCCGGCGGCCAGATGCTCGGCGACGAGCAGCGTCACATGGGCGTCGGTGCCTTCGGCGGGCATCGCCACATCGGTCAGCAGGCCGCCTTCGTCGACCAGCGCCAAACCCTCCGCGCGCTGTTCCGCCACCAGGCCGGTGGCGTCGCACAGGCGGGCGGCCATCGTTCCGCGCTGGTTGAGAAAATAGACGCGGGCTTCCGGATCCAGCGTTTCGACATAGACGACCGGGTCGTCGAGAAGCCGGCGCGCTAGCTGGTGGCGCAACGCCGCGCGCCGTCCCTCCTCGCTGTCCGCCACGTGTTCGTCGACCATGGCGCGCAGCCGCGCTTCGAGCGTGGCGGGGGCTTCTTCCTGTGTCCATGTGGATGGGCCACGCACCGCCGCCAGCATGCCGGCGAGCATGCGGCGCTGCACGTCGTAGAGCGCATCGGCCTGATCGCCTCCGGCCTGCACGAACGTCTCCTCGTCGCCGGCGACGCGGTGCAGCACCCCGAGGCTCAGCAATGTGCGGCACACCGAAACGAGTTCGCGCCGCTCGTGTTGCGCCTCGAGCGTGAAGGTGAAGTCGAGCGCCGGCTCGGCGGCGAGTTCCAGCAGCCGCTCGCCCAGCAGCCGCAAGGTGATCTGCGGGTCGGCGCGTTCGAGCACCGCGCAGGCGAGGCAAAGCAGCACGTAGCGGCGACGGTCGTAGCCGGGAAGCCCGCGCATCGCGTCGGTCAGGTTTCCCGGACGCTTGTAGAGGCGCGCGCCCTCGCGCTCGACCTGCAATATCCAGCCCGTTTCGCGTGAAAACCATTCGCGCAATGCTTCGGCCTGCCGGCGCACGGCGGCGAAATCCTCGTCCGCCGGGCTCATCAAGGGTGTCATCAGCAGCGCGCGCACGCAGGCGCGAAACTCCTCGCGCTGAAAGCGCTGCTGCTGCAGGCCGATGGCGCGGCCGTCGTTTGATTTGTTTGCCGCTTTCATCGGCCGTCCTGCAAGGGCGTGATGGTGATCAGGTGGTCGCGCCCGGCAAAGACGCCATGCGGCGTATCGATCCTGGCGTGGCTGTCACGGGCAAGCGGCCTCAGGTGAATGTGCAGCAGGCCGTCGCCCGTCTGCCGTTCAACCGGGGCTTCCGGCCCGGCCTGCTCGCTCAGCGCTTCTCCGAGCAGCCCCAGAAACAGGCCGAAGGTATGCGTGTCCAGTTCGCCCAGATCCGAAAGCCGCGCGGGGTGGCTGGTGGCGAGCCGCTTGCGCGCCGCTTCCACTTGCAGAGATTCTTCCGCGAACTGCAGCGCCAGAAACGCGCGGTCCTCGGCGCGGTCGCGCACGCGGGGCGGCGGTCCGCGCGCCGCGGCTTCGCCGTATTCGCGCAAACGCGGATGAATCCGGAGCGGCGCGGCATCGGCCCAGGAGGTGCTGGCCGGCAATTCCGCGTCCGCGTCGGCGTTGAGCGAGAAATGCCGCGCCGGATTGAGGGCGAAGGCGGCGCGCGCCAGCCGATGCGCCTCGCCATTGTCGGCGCAAGCGGCGAACCAGCCGGCGAGCAGGCGGAAATCGGCCGAGCGATCGCTGCGGCCGCTGCGCCGCTCGTTGAGGGCTGCGATCGCGGCCAGGAGCTGCGGGATTGCCGACCGTGCCCGCGCCCGCAGCAGTTCGGCTTGCGGCGGCTCGTGGCCGGTGCTGAGGAACCAGCCGCGCAGGCCCTTCCATCGCTCGCGCCAGGCTTGCAGGGCGCGGTCGCGCGCATCGGACTGGTCCCGCGCGCCGCCGGGAGCCGCATCGCGCGATTCACGCTCGGCCACCTGGCCCAGCAGGGCGTCGATGCTCGGTTCCAGGGCGGTAATGAGGCGCGCGATGGTGTCGGAGCGGCGCACCAGATCGCCCATGAAGCGTTCCAGATAGTCGATCAGCCGCTTCTTGTAGTTCGCGACCGCGCCTGCTTCGGCCTGCTGCAGCTCGATGCTGCGCGCGACCCCGGCCATGAAGGCCTGGGCGTTCTCGGCCAGGCCTTCGAAGACGCGCACGAGATCCCGCAGCGTTTCGTGGATCTTGGCCACGTCGGGCTCCGCAGCGCCAGCCAGCGCCTGAAGGGCCTGCAACCGGCTCGCTATGTCCTCGAGCGCCACGGTTTGCAGTTCGGCGCGCCGTTGCAAGGTCTGCACGAACACCGCCAGTGCCGATTCCACCGCCTCGCCACCCTGCGACAGCCGGTAGAGGAAGCGGGCGCGATAGAAGTCGCTGAGGCTGGAAACCCGCGCGGTGTCCGGATGCGATTCGAGGTTTCCCCATTCCGCAAGCTGGCCGAGCGCCACATTGACTTCCTCGATGCGCGGCGGCCCATCCGGCCATCGGGCCTCGGCAAGCACGTCGTCCGGCCTCAACTGCAGACGGTATTGCCGCTTGGCCGCCGCGAACACATCCATGATGCATCGGTAGAAGGCGGCCTTCTCGGCGCTCACATGGCGAAAAAGATCCGCCGGGTCATTCGCAATGTGCTCAGGCAAGCGCTGCCTCCCCAACCCATTTCGAATGTTTTCGCTTTGTTCTCGCATCCCGTCAAGATGGGTGTGGTCGCGGGGAACGGGGAAGGTGGGGTAAAGAAACTTGGCGTAGCCGGAACCCTTTTCGGAAGAGACACTCATTGGCTGCTTGCCTCCCAACTTTTCCCGCTCCCCTGATCGTTGATGCAAATGCCAGTTCACATCGGCGCTGACACATGGTTCGGCGAACCGGGCCGGGCCCCGGCCCAGACGTCCTGGCCGATCCGCCATAGCGGCGGCATGCGGGCGAAGGGCGGGATCGTATGGGCGATGACGGCGATGGCAAGTCGTCCATTGGCGCCGACCTTGGCATGGATCGCCTTGACATGCGCCTTGATGGTGTCGACCCCGACATCGAGGATCGTCGCGATGTCCTCGTTCGACTTGCCCTGCGCGATCCAGGAGCCGACTTCGAGCTGGCGGGGCGTCAACGCGGGAAAGGCGATGCGCAGACGGTCGATGGGCGTCAGCCTGGCGAGGGTGCGCTCCCGCGCCTGCCGATAGCTGCGCAGGACGTGCGGCCGGAAGGCCTCCAGCCGGTCGCGTTGCTCGTCGCTGAATGGCGGGCGGCCGACCACCCGATGCCCGGCGACGGTCAGCACGTAATCCTCGTGCTGGATGACGATCGATATCACGCGCCGTGCGTTGGAGGGCAGGAACACGTCCCGGGCGATCGGCAGGGTGAGGAATTCCTCGTCGCTGAAGAAGTCCGACTCGCGGAGCGCCCGCTCGCCGAAGAAGGTCGGATCGCTGCGCCAGAAGGCATGGCTGTGCATGTGACGGGCGAAGGCGGCCATCGCCTTGGCGCGCCGCGAGGGGTCGTCCTCCACGGACATGACCGAGCGGACCTCTCCGGTTGCGTGATGCAACTCGGAATAGGTCACGACGTCTGCGTCGGTCAGGTGTCCAACTCCGCCGAAGAGGGCCGCTGGAAGGTCGATGAGATCGGGCTCGGCCTCGTAGAGGGCCACGATCTGGTGCGCGAGATCAGCGTCACCGTGCTTACTCTTTGGGGTAATTGCAGGTTCCACGGATTGCATCACATGATCACCCACCAGAATCAACCATCCACGGTTGTGGGTAGGTTACGACAAAGGCGGGGCGTGCGCGACAACTTTTGCGCGCGGCCGGCCGCCGAGTCGCGCAGATGCAAGTCGACGGGGGTAGACGTGGCCGAGCCGGTATCCATCCGCAACGTTTGCATCGGAAGCGAGCGCCGCAGCCTGATCGTCGGACTGCTCGCCGCCGCGGCCTGGCTCGCCGCCCCCGGCCAGGCCCTGGCGCAGGAAAACTACTGCAGCGTCCAGAACAGCGTCTATAGCTGCAGCATACCCGCGGGACCCTATACCTCCCCGGTCAGCGTCGTCGAAGATATTGACAGCATTTTGCAGCAGCAGGGCATGTCCGTCACGAACCTCGGCGGCATCAACATCACATCGTCGTCGGAGCCCGCCGGCGCCTGGGGCCTCGCCGCATTGTCCGCCACTGCCACTGGGCTCTACCTGGGAGGGGCCAGCAATGGCGACACCTACGGACTGAGCATATCCAATCAGGGCGCGATCGGCCTTACGCCGGGCACGGCGACGGTGGTGGACAGCTATGTTTTCGGCATCTACGTGCTGCAGTCGGCCGCTGAGAGCGGCTCCTCCGAGAACGGCGTAACCCTCACAAACTCCGCCGCGATCGACATGAACCTGTCGGGTGTCCAAGCATGGGGCGGAGCCGCCATCTGGGCAACGGACCAGGGCGGCGCATCGACTGGAGCCTCCACGGGTGCTTCGGTCACCAACAGCGGCGCGATCACCGCTACACTGTCCGGACAGCAGGGTTTTGCCGGCATCCAGGCGGTTTCGTTTGGTGGCGAAGGTGGCCCGAGCGAACAGGGCGGGTCCGCGGGCGCGGCCTCGATCGTCAACTCGGCGGCGGTGGACGTCACCTGGACCTGGCAGGATGTAGGGAGCACCAACAACGGCGTCTCCGGCATCGAGGCAACGTCCGTGGGTGGCAATGGCGGCAGCAACGATGACGGCGGCGGCGGTACCGGCGGCAGCGGCGGTTCGGCGTCGGTCACGCTCGTTGAGGGCGGCGATGTGACCGTCAATGTGAGCGGCACGCCGCCAAGCTCCAGTGCGCCCAGCGCCGGCGTCCTGGCGGCGGTGATTGGCGGCAACGGCGGGGCGGGAGCGGGCGACGAATATTACAGCGGCGGTTTTGGCGCGGGCCTGACCGGGACGGCACAGATCTCGGTCACCGATGCAAGTGTCGGAACGACTGGCGACATGCTGCCTGGCCTTTCGGCCATCATGCTGGCCGGGGAGGGCGGGGACGGCGGCTGCCAGGAGGGCAGCGGCTGTAGCGTGACGGGAAGCCACGGGGGCGAGAACGGCGGCTATGGCGGGCAGGTCGTTGCTGGCACGAGCAGCCTGATCACGGTCACCGCGTCGTCGCTTCCGGTCTTGGTGTCGACCACCGGCGGCCAGTCGGCGGCCATCCAGGCGCTGATGCTGGGCGGGACAGGTGGTGACGGCGGCGACGACAACACCGTCGACGGCGGCACGTCGGGCGTGGGCGGCGGCGGCGGCGCCGTCCTCGGGCAGGTCGGCGTCACGCTGAGCGGCACGGGCCAGAACCTGGTCACGGCGTCGACGGCGGGCGATAACTCGCCTGGCATCTATGCGGCCAGCATCGGCGGTGACGGCGGCACCGGCGGCGGCGGCCAGGTCGAATTCTTCAAAGGCACCGCCTCGGACGGCGGTTCCGGTGGAACCGGCGGCGCCGTCAACGTCACGCTGACGTCCGCTTCCATCGCCACGCAGGGAACCTCTTCTCCCGGCATTGTCGCCCTGTCCGACGGAGGCACGGGTGCGGAGGGAGGCTCGGTCGTCGGCGGCCGCGACGGACAGGGCGGAGGCGGTGGCGCCGGCGGCGATACCGGCAACGTGACGGTCACGCTCGACAGCGCTTCGGGAATATCCACGCAGGGGACGGAAGCAACGGGAATCCTGGCGCAGACCATCAGCGGCGGCGGCGGCAATGGCGGCTCGGTCACCAGCCGGGGGACCACGGCTGGCGGCGGCGGTGGCGCCGGCGGCACCGCCGGGAGCGTGACGGTGGAGAACGACGGCGCGATCACCACGGCCGGCGATACGGCCCGCGGCATCCTCGTGCAATCGCTCGCCGGCTCGGGAGGCTCGGGAGGCACAGCGTGGTCCCCTATCCACAGCAGCGGCGGCACGGGCGCCTCGGCCGGCGTGGTGGGCGCCGTCAGCGTGACGAATGACGGCTCGATCGCCACCAGCGGATCGAATGCGCAGGGCATCCTGCTGCAATCGATCGGCGGCAGCGGCGGCGCCGGCGGGCAGGCCAGCGGCCTGTTCGACTCGGTCGGCGGCAACGCCGACACCAATCCGCTTGCGGCCGACGGCAACAGCGTCACCTTCACGTCGGACGGCGGCAGCATCGTGACGACCGGCATCTCCGCAACCGGGGTGCTGGGCCAGTCCATCGGCGGCGGCGGCGGCGACGGAGGCGGTGCCTCGGGCATCGTCGCCAGCGTGGGCGGCAGCGGCGGCGCCGGCGGCGACGGCGGGACGGTCACGGCAACGCTCGGCGCCGGCACGCAGATCGTCACGCAGGGCGACTCCTCGGCGGCCGTCATCATGCAGTCGATCGGCGGCGGCGGCGGCAACGCCGGCAACGCCAGCAGCGATGGGCTGTTCACGTCTGTCGCCATCGGCGGCAGCGGCGGCAGCGGCGGCGTCGGCGGCGATGCCACGATCAGCGCTGACGGGACGACGATCGTGACCAGCGGGTCGACCTCGGCCGGCCTTCTGGTGCAGTCGATCGGCGGCGGTGGCGGCGTCGGCGGCCAGGCACTTGCCACGTCGGTCGGCCCGGGTGTCGCCTATGCGGTATCGGTCGGCGGCAGCGGCGGCGACGGCGGCCGCGCCTACACGGCGGCGGCTACCGTTTCGGGCGGCAGCCTGATCGCGACGGGTCAAGGTTCCTGCACCTCGTCGTCGTACTGCAACACCCTTCCGGTCAACAGCTACGGCGTCGTGGTGCAGAGCGTCGGCGGCGGCGGCGGGTTCGGCGGCTCGGCGACCGCCGAGGCGGTCGCGATCGCGATCCCGGTGTCGGAGGATGTCGAGGTCGGTGTTGCCGCGGGCTCCGCGGTCGGCGGGACGGGCGGCGGCGGCGGCGTTGGCGGGACGGCTCAGTTCGCCCTGTCGGACGGCAGCGCGATCGTCACCAGCGGCCAGGGATCCACGGCCGTGCTGGCGCAGAGCGTCGGCGGCGGCGGTGGCGTCGGTGGCAATGCCTCTGCGCTCGCCACCGTGATTGGATATGGCGACGAGGACGAGGGCACCACGTCGCTCGCCGTCACGGCAACCTTCACGACGGGTGGCGCTGGCGGTGTCGCCGGCAATGGCGGCGAGGTGCTGGTGGCGCTCGGCGGCACGATAACAGCGGACGGTACCCCCTCGCAGGATCCGGCCGGCAGCGCCGCGACCACCATCGTCACCTATGGCGACTATTCGAACGGCGTGACAGCGCAATCCATCGGCGGCGGCGGCGGCGATGCCGGATATGGCAGCGGCAATACGCAGTCCTTCGGAACCGGCACCACCACGTCGATCGGCGTTGTCCAGGGCTCGGCCGGGGGAAGCGGCGGCGATGGCGACCAGGTGGAGGCCTATCTTTTTGCCGGAAACGGCATCACGACCTATGGCTCGGGTTCCGTGGGCATGCTGGCGCAGTCGGTCGGCGGCGGCGGCGGCACGTCCCAGGGCGGCTCCGTCAGCGTTGCCCAGAGCTTCAAGGCAGGCGGCCAGGACTACAAGCCCGGACTGAACATCGAGATGGGCACCACTGGCGCCGGCGGCGGCGCCGGCGGCGACGTTTCGGTCACGGTCGCGGCCGCTATCGCGACCCATGGCGGCGACGCGACCGGCGTGCTGGCGCAGTCGATCGGCGGCGGCGGCGGGCTCAGCGGCTCGGCCGGCGCCGAAGCGTCGGCCGACAATCCGATCGTGCCCGGCCTTGCGGCGCGCGAAGGCGCTAGCGAAGTCGCCAATTTTCTCCAGAACTACTTCGAAGGCGGAGACCCGTCGCTTCCGACGGTCGATGCCACTTTCTCGCTTACGATAGGCGGCTCGGGCGGCGCTGGCGGCATCGGCGGCACCGTTGCGGTCGACCTCTCCGCCCTTATCACCACAGCGGGCGACTGGGCCAACGGCATCGTGGCGCAATCGATCGGCGGCGGTGGTGGCAAGGGCGGCACCGCCGCCGCAAGCGGCACGGGCGGAATTCCCGAAATCACCATCAACGCCGACGTGGCCCTGGGAGGCAGCGGTGGCGCCGGTGGTGACGGCGGTGACGTGACCGTCCATCTGGACGAGGGCGACACGGCAATCGGCACGGCCGGCTACGCGGCGGCGGCCGTGGTCGCGCAGAGCATCGGCGGCGGCGGCGGCATGGGCGCCGACGGCTCCGACAGTGCGGCGGGCCTGATTTCCGTGGGCGGTTCCGATGGCGGCAGCGGCGGCGGGGGCGGCGATGGTCAGTTGGTGACGCTGAATTACGGGAACGCCAGCGGCACCCATGTCATCACCACCGGCGACGCGGCCGACGGCATCATCCTGCAGTCCGTGGGCGGCGGCGGCGGCATCGCAGGCGCGGGCAGCAGCCTCTTCATTCCCTCGTTCCTGATGTCCGACAAGACGTTGTCCCTCACCGCGGGCGGCAGTTCGGCCGTGGGTGGCGACGGCGGCGACGTGACGCTTGAGGAGAATTACTTCAGCGTCGACAACACGCTCGACATCTCGACGGGCGGCGATTTCGCCTTCGGCATCGTTGCGCAGTCGATCGGCGGCGGCGGCGGCCTCGTGACCGTTCAACCGAGCGCGGAGACCGTGACGACAGAACTCGGCGGCACGGCGGGGAGCGGTGACGGCGGAACCGTACAAGTCTTCGCCACCAACGTCACGATCGCCACGGAAGGCATAGCAGCGCATGGCATTGTCGCGCAGTCGATCGGCGGCGGCGGCGGTCTCGTTCGCGTGGCGGATGCGAGCAACGATAGTCCTGCGCTGACGACCTCCTCGGACGGGGTCAACCTGGGCCTGAACCAGGGAAGCGGAAGTGGCGGAGAACTCGTGTACGTCTATGCCGGCGGCGGTGGCAGCATTGCGGTGAGCGGCGCGGGGGCGGTCGGCATCCTGGCGCAGAGTATCGGCGGCGGCGGCGGGCTGGTCATCGACGACGACTCGATGTTTGCCGGCTCCTCCCAGGTTGTTCTCGGCGACTGCATCGGGACTTGCGGCAGCGGCGGTGCCGTCACGGCGTGGGTGGACGCGGGTAGCACGGTGTCGGCTACCGGTGAGAACGGCATCGGCGTTTTCGCGCAAAGCCAGGGTTACGGGACGAACGGGCAGATCATCGTCACGGTGGATGGCACCGTAACCGGCGGGAGTGGCACCGGCGCTGCCGGCATTTGGTTCGACGGCGGCTCGTCCAATCAGCTCAAAGTCAGCGGAACGGTCACCACCGTGGACGGAACGGATGGCACGGCCGTCACGGCCACGTCTGGGACCACGTCTGGGACAGTGACCATTACCAACACCGGCACGATCACCGGTTCGATCCATGGCTCGACCGATTCGGATGCGGTGTCCGCTGCCAGCCCCTCGAGCGTACTGACCATGGACAATCACGGCACCTATCATGCCGGCGCCGTGATGCAGGGGACGCTGTTCAACAGCGGGGTGGTGAATGTCGGCATGCCCGGCGAGGCACGCGTCACCAGTATAGCCGGCGATTTCACCCAGACCGACGATGGCCAACTCGGCGTGACCATCGATTCCCTCAACGGCGCCGTGAGCCACCTCAAGGTCGACGGCAGCGCCTCGATCGATGGCGTCGTTGCGCCGACCGCGATCACGCTGCTGCCCGGCTCGGTGTCGGTGGTGACCGCCGGAAATCTCGACTCCACGGTCGAGGGGTTGGATTCGCTGGTGTTCCATTGGGATACCGCACAGTCCGGCAACACGCTCACGCTCACGCCGCGCTCCAATTTCAATCCGGGCGGCGTGTCCCTGACCGCCAGCCAGGCTTCGCTCGCCGACCACTTTGCCCGGGCGTGGGAAAATGCCGATACGGGCTTCGCCACGCATTTCGCCAACCTGTCTCAGATCGTCGATTCTGGAAGCTACGCGGCGGCGTTGGACGAATATTCGAGCAAGGACATCCACGCGCAGTCGCTTGCATTGGTCAACTCGGCGGGGGCGATCCTGGGTTCCTCGATGAGCTGCCCCGTTTTCGCCGACCGGAACGTGCTGCTCAAGGAAGACGACTGCCTCTGGCTGGAGGTCACGGGGCGCTGGAGCGAACAGGATGCGACCGGCGACATACAGGGCTACGACGTATCGAGCACGACCTACCGCATCGGCGCCCAGCATGCGATCGCTCCCGACTTGTATCTCGGCGGCTCTTTTGCCTACGGGCACAGCTCGGCGGCGATGGACGGCGGCTCCTCCGGCGACGGCGATACCTTCGACGGATCCATCTCGCTGAAGCACACGCCGGGCCCGTGGCTCTTCGCCGCTTCGGTTGCGCTGGCCCATGGCGCGTTCGACGTGAACCGCCAGGTCAACCTGCCGGGCTTCACTTACCCGCTGGAGAGCGATCCGAGCATCTTCCTCGGGGGGGCACGGCTGCGCGTCGGCTACCAATTCACATTCGGCGACTGGTATGCCCGTCCCTATGGCGATCTCGACGTGGTGTACACCGATCTGTCGTCGGTCGAAGAGTCGGGATCCCCGCTCTATGCACTGGATCTGGACGGCAGCAGCAAGACCAATGTCAGGCTCTCACTGATGACGGAGTTCGGAGGCCGCATCGATCTCGACGCACAGACGACGCTCAGGCCCTACGCCGCCATTGGCGTCAGCTACCTGCCGGACAACACACGCACGGTCGACGGGCGCTTCGCCAGCGCAACCTCCGACAATGGAACCTTCACCGACCAACTGGAGACGCCGGAGCTTCTGGGGCGCATCGACCTTGGCCTGCAGCTCTACAGCGGCAGCGGCTTCGACGTGAAGGCAGGATATACGGCCGACATCGGAGAATCCTTCCTGAGCCAAACCGCCAGCGCACGGCTTGCCTACCGCTTCTGATGCACCGATTTCGCGCATCCGGTCCGGCCCTGCCTTATGATGATCCTGGACGATCGAACGGCCGCGACGTTCTGACGCAGGAATTTGCAATCAAAAATCGCGCATGATGACGATCGACGTTCCGGGCGGGGAGGGAATCAGCGCTCCGAATGTCGGAGGAACAAGGGTATGGCGATCGCGCTAGTACTCGTTCTTGTCGTCGTGGGCTCCGTGCTCTTTCACGCGCTGAGCCCATGGTGGTGGACGCCTATCGCGTCCAATTGGGATTATATCGACCACACCCTCGTCATCACCTTCTGGATAACGGGCGTCGTCTTCGCCGCCGTCGTCCTGTTCATGGCCTATTGCGTTTGGCGCTTCCGCCACAAGGAGGGCTCCAAGGCGCATTACGAGCCGGAGAGCAAGCGGCTGGAGACCTGGCTGACGGTCGTCACCGGGATAGGCGTGGCGGCGATGCTCGCCCCAGGTCTTTATGTCTGGAGCCAGTTCATCACCGTTCCGGACGACGCGACCGACGTCGAGGTGATCGCCCAGCAGTGGCAGTGGAGCTACCGCCTGCCCGGCGCCGACGGCAAGCTCGGCACCTCCGACAGCCGGCTGATCAGCGCGGAAAACCCGCTGGGGGTCAATCCCGAGGATCCGAATGGCCAGGATGACGTCGTCGTCGAGGCCGCCGACCTGCATCTGCCCATCGGCAAGCCGGTCAAGATGCTGCTGCGCTCGATCGACGTGCTGCACGACTTCTATGTGCCCGAGTTTCGCGCCAAGATGGACATGATCCCGGGCTCCGTCACCTATTTCTGGTTCACGCCGACCCGCACCGGCAGCTTCGAGGTGCTGTGCGCCGAACTCTGCGGCACGGGTCACGGTTTCATGCGCGGCGTGGTCGCCGTCGACACGGAGCAGGACTACCAGGCCTGGCTGCAGGAACAGTCGACCTTTGCCCAGCTCACCGCTCCCGAGAAGGTGGGCGCGGCGGAGATGGTGCAGCCATGAGCAGGGAGGCGGCATAACGGAATTCTACATGTGACGCGGCCCGGGCCGCCTCGGGCCGCGCCGGAGGATGAGGAGGTGACGTGATGGTCGATATCACGCCCCGCGCAGCCGACGCGATCGCGCCCGCGGAAGTCCCCGATGTCGAGCTCTATCACCCCCATAGCTGGTGGACGACCTACGTCTTCTCGCAGGACGCCAAGGTCATCGCCATCCAGTATGCCGGCACGGCGATGGCGATCGGCATGGTGGCGCTGGTGCTGTCCTGGCTGATGCGCCTGCAGCTCGGCTTCCCCGGCACCTTCGACTTCATCACGCCCGAGGCCTATTACCAGTTCGTCACCATGCACGGCATGATCATGGTGATCTACCTGCTCACCGCGCTCTTCCTCGGCGGCTTCGGCAACTACCTGATCCCGCTCATGGTCGGCGCCCGGGACATGGTGTTCCCCTATGTCAACATGCTCTCCTACTGGATCTACCTGCTCGCGGTGCTGGTGCTGGTGGCGAGCTTCTTCGCGCCCGGAGGCCCGACCGGCGCCGGTTGGACGCTCTATCCGCCGCAGGCGATCCTTTCCGGCACTCCGGGCGGCCAGCAGGCCGGCATCCTGCTGATGCTGGCTTCGCTGATCCTGTTCATCATCGGCTTCACCATGGGCGGCCTGAACTATGTGGTGACGGTGCTGCAGGGGCGTACCCGCGGCATGACGCTGATGCGCATGCCGCTGACCGTCTGGGGCATCTTCACCGCCACCGTCATGGCGCTGCTCGCCTTTCCGGCGCTGTTTGTCGCCTGCGTCATGATGCTGTTCGACCGCCTGCTCGGCACCAGCTTCTTCATGCCGGCGCTGGTCGAGATGGGCGAGCAACTCTCCTACGGCGGCGGCAGTCCGATCCTGTTCCAGCACCTGTTCTGGTTCTTCGGTCACCCCGAGGTCTATATCGTCGCCCTGCCGGCCTTCGGCATCGTGTCGGACCTGATCAGCACGCATGCGCGCAAGAACATCTTCGGCTACCGCATGATGGTGTGGGCGATCGTCGGCATCGGTGCGCTGTCCTTCATCGTCTGGGCGCACCACATGTATGTCTCGGGCATGCATCCGTGGTTCGGCTTCTTCTTTGCCACAACGACGCTGATCATCGCCATCCCGACGGCGATCAAGGTCTACAATTGGGTGCTGACGCTGTGGCGCGGCGACATCCACCTGACCATCCCGATGCTGTTCGCGCTCGCCTTCATCGTCACCTTCGTCAATGGCGGGCTGACCGGCCTGTTCCTCGGCAACGTCGTGGTTGACGTGCCGCTGTCGGATACCATGTTCGTGGTGGCGCATTTCCACATGGTGATGGGCGTCGCGCCGATCATGGTGGTGTTCGGCGCGATCTACCACTGGTATCCGAAGATCACCGGCCGCATGTTCAGCGAGTGGATGGGCCAGTTCCACTTCTGGGTCACCTTCGTCGGCGCCTATGCGATATTCTTCCCGATGCACTATGTCGGCCTGGTGGGCGTGCCGCGGCGTTATCCCGAGCTCGGCGAAACCGCCTTCATCCCCGACTCGGTCCACACGCTGAACGCCTTCATCACCGTCGCCGCCCTCATCGTCGGCTTCGCCCAACTGGTGTTCCTTTTCAATATGTTATGGAGCCTGCGCTACGGTCGCGACGCCGGCGGCAATCCGTGGCGCGCCACCAGCCTGGAATGGCAGACGCCGACCACGCCGCCGCCGCACGGCAACTGGGGCAAGCAGGTACCGCTGGTCTATCGCTGGGCCTATGACTACAGCGTGCCCGGCGCGCCGCAGGATTTCATCGCGCAGAACGACCCGTGGCCCGGGAAGGCGGCGCCGGCATGAGCGTCGTCATCGTCTTCATCCTGGTGATTGCCGGCATCTCCTTCTGGTGGCTGGCGCAGCAGCGGTTGATGTCGAAGCCGTGGCTCGAGCCGGGCGCGGCCGGCGTGCTGCCGGGTCTCGAATCCACCGGCATCCCGACCGCCAAGCTCGGGCTCGGCGTGTTTCTTGCCGTCGTCGGTTGTCTCTTCGCACTGTTCGCGAGCGCCTATTTCATGCGCATGGAGCTGTCCGACTGGCGCGCGCCGCCCATACCCGGCGTATTATGGCTCAACACCGCGATCCTGATCCTGAGCAGCGTCGCCCTGCATGTCGCCGTCGTCGCGGCACGTCGCGGCCAGCGGGAGATGCTACGCTTGGCGCTCGTCACGGGCGGGCTCACGGCGCTCGCCTTTCTCGCCGGACAGTTGACGGCCTGGCGGACGCTCGCCGACGGAGGGTATTTTCTGGCAGGCAACCCGGCAACCAGCTTCTTCTATCTGCTCACCGGAATGCACGCGCTGCATATCGTCGGCGGCCTGGTGGCGCTCGGCTGGACGACCGCCGGCGCCTGGCGCGAAGGCGCATCCGCCCGGCTTGGCCAACGCGTCGAGCTCTGCGCCATGTATTGGCATTTCCTGCTGCTGGTCTGGCTGGCGCTGCTCGTGCTGCTCGCCGGATGGGCCAACGATTTCATCGACCTCTGCCGCCAGTTGCTGACCTGAAGGAGGAAGCGGATGGCCGAGACGACCGTGACCCACACAGGCATCCCAAGGCCTGAAGGCCTGCGCGGCGTCGCCGCGGATTGGTCCTCCGACCAGCGGGCGTTCAAGAACGTCTCCTGGGGGAAGGCCATGATGTGGATCTTCCTGTTGTCCGACACCTTCATATTCGGCTGCTTCCTGCTCTCCTACATGACCGCCCGCATGTCCACGAAAGTGCCGTGGCCCAATCCGAGCGAGGTGTTTGCGCTGCATATCGGCGGCCAGAATATCCCGTTGATCCTGATCGCCATCATGACCTTCGTGCTGATCTCCTCCAGTGGCACCATGGCGATGGCGGTCAATTTCGGCTACCGCCGCGACCGCCGCAAGACGGCGATCCTGATGTTGCTGACCGCAGTCCTCGGCGCGACCTTCGTCGGCATGCAGGCTTTCGAATGGACGAAGCTGATTTCGGAGGGCGTGCGGCCCTGGGGCAATCCGTGGGGCGCAGCGCAGTTCGGCTCCTCCTTCTTCATGATCACCGGCTTCCACGGCACACATGTCACCTTTGGCGTGATCTTCCTGCTCATCATCGCGCGAAAGGTCTGGCGCGGCGACTACGACACCGGAAGGCGCGGCTTCTTCACGAGCCGGAAGGGCAACTACGAAAGCGTCGAGATCATGGGTCTGTACTGGCACTTCGTCGACCTGGTCTGGGTGTTCATTTTCGCGTTCTTTTATCTGTGGTGAGGAAGGGACATGTCTGAAGCGACCGCCAACGGGATCACCGCCCTGCATGGGCATGATGCGCCCGCGACCGCCGCGCCTCATGCGGACACCCACCAGGAGCACCCGATCAAGCTCTATATGGTCGTCTGGGTCTGGCTCTTCATCCTGAGCGCCGGCTCCTACATGGTCGACTACTTCCATGTGCAGGGATACCTGCGCTGGACCCTGATCCTGATCTTTATGGTGTTGAAGGCCGGCCTGATCGTTGCCGTTTTCATGCACATGGCCTGGGAGCGGCTGGCCATGGTCTATGCGATTCTTGTCCCACCGGTCGCGGTGCTGGTGTTCGTCTGGATCATGGCCATCGAATCCGAATACACGCTTCTGACAAGGCTGACTTTCTTCGGCGCCAACCCCTGACCGCCTGCCGGCCACCAGTCTCGCCGTGACCGGACATTTCCGGCCGCGACATCCTTTCGTGATAATGCGTTGACTTCGAAATCGAGTGGAGCAGAATGAACGCTTCGCTTCCATAGCGTCATGCAAGCCAGCAAAGGACGCCTGAGATGACGATCGCAACCAGACTGAAAGACTACATCGAAAGCGCCGGGGTTTCTTATGACACCCTGCGGCATCAGCGCACCTCTACCAGCCGGCAGTCGGCGATAGCGGCACATGTGCCGGGAAGCACATTGGCCAAGACCGTGGTTGTCCATCACGAACTCGGCTACGCGCTAGCGGTGGTGCCCAGCACGCACAGGGTCGAGTTGGGGAAACTGCAGGACATAATGGACAAGCGCCTCGGACTCGCCTCCGAGGACGAGGCCGGTTTGCTGTTCGAGGATTGCGAAATCGGCGCCATCCCGCCCATCGGAGCCGCCTATGGTGTCCCGGTGGTCCTCGATGAAAGCTTCGGCGATCTCGCCGATATCTATTTCGAGGGCGGCGACCACAAGACGCTCGTGCACGTTACCGGTCGGGACTTCCGCAACCTGACCAAGGACGCCCGACTGGCCCGTTTCAGTCATCGGGCACAGTAGCAGAACCCGAACCGGCATCTTTCGATTTGCCGGTTCGGATACGCAGTGCCGCCGTCAGGCAGACGGCTCCGGTTCGATCACTTTCCTGTAGAGGTGCCAAGTGGCGTGGCCGAAAACGGGAAGCACGACCGCCAGTCCGGCAAATAGCGGCAGCGAACCGATCATCAGGCCTATCGTGACCATGAGGCCCCAAATCGCCATCGTGACCGGATTCGCCAGAACAGCTCGCACGGAGGCGTGGACGGCCTCATAGGCGCCGACGTCGCGATCGAGCAGCAACGGAAACGCTATGACCGTCGTGCATAGCACCACCACGGCGAAGACGAAGCCGATGGCATGACCAACGATGATGAGTGTCCAGCCGCGTTCGGTGGAATAGATCTCCCTGACAAAGTCAGCGATGGACTCCGGCGGTATGCGGCCGAACAGGTTCTGGTAGAAGGCCTGCGCCGTCAGCAGCCACGCCAGGAAGATGACAAAGAGCATGCCTCCGACCGCCGCTATCGCCGGCAGCGCCGGTGAATGCCGGATATCGAACGCGTGCCGCCATGACGCGTCCATGCCAAGCTCCCGCCTGCGACTGATCTCGTAGAGACCGATAGCCGCGAACGGGCCGATGAGTGCAAATCCCGACACCAGCGGAAACAGCAGCGGCAACGCGTTGTTGCCTGATGTCCACGCAGCGAGGAAAACCCCGACGATAGGATAGATCAGGCAAAGGAAGACGAGGTGAGACGGTTTGACCATGAAATCGTCGATGCCACGCCGTAGGGCATCGACCAGGTCGTGAACGCCGATCTTCCGCACGCGGATATGTTCCTGCGCTTCGTTGGCGCCTGCAATCACGTGAAAGCTTGCCATTGACGACTCCTTCCAGACCAGGTCCAGTTGGCCGCGGCTCGCAATATCGCTCAGCGTGTCGGGCCACGCTTACGACCGCGACCTTTTGCCTCACCAACATACTCCCATTCGCAGGATTTGCCCACAACGGACTGCCAATTCCAGCCACGCCACATGTTAGCTTCCCATGGCCGTCACCGCGCGCGTCACGACGATGTCGATGAGGAGCGTGGCAAAGATCGCGAACAGATAGAGGATCGAGTAGGCGAACAGCGCCCTGGCCGGGTTCTTGTCGTCGCTGCGGCTGGCAAGCAGCTTCCAGGCGTACCAGATGAACCCGACGCCGAGGCCTGCCGATACCACGCCATAGACCCCGGTCGCGAAGCCGGACGCCCACGGAAGCAGGCCGACGGGAGCGAGCACCAGCGAATAGACGAAGATCTGTCTGCGGGTCGAAAGCTCGCCGGCGACGTTCGGCATCATGGGAATGCCGGCCTTGCCGTAGTCGCCGACCTTGAACAGTGCGAGCGCCCAGAAATGCGGCGGCGTCCACAAGAAGGTGATCAGGAAGAGGACGAGGCTCTCGACGCCGATCTGATTGGACGCGGCCGCCCAGCCGATGACCGGCGGCAGTGCGCCTGCAGCCCCGCCTATGACGATGTTCTGCGGCGTCGAGCGCTTCAGCCACATCGTGTAGACAACCACGTAGAAGAAGATGGTGAAGGCGAGCAGCGCGGCTGCGAGCCAGTTCACCAGAATACCGAGCGTCGCGACGGACAGAACGGAGAGCAGCAGTCCGAGAGCGACTGCCTCGTTCGCGATGACCCGGCCGGACGGGATCGGCCTGTGACATGTGCGCGACATCACAGCGTCGATGTCCGCGTCGTACCACATGTTGAGGGCAGCGGCCGCTCCGGCTCCTGCCGAAATGGTCGCGAGGGCGACGATGGCGGTCGCCGGATCGGTCGCGCCTGGTGCCGCCATCAAGCCGACGAAAGCCGTGAAGACAGCCAAGGCCATGACCCGCGGTTTCAGGAGCGCGAAAAAATCGCCGAAGCGACGGCTCTCATTGACCTTGGGGCGACTTTCCTCGATGGACATTTTTAGCCGGCCGCTGGGAACAGGCAGCCTAGCCAGTCCATGTGCCATTGGCAACGCGATGTCCGCCTCGGACGCTAGTCCAACTCCATCCGCCGGCCACCGTTCGGTTCAGCGATGCGGTTTTCTTTTGCCGGTGCGCGGTCCACCTGATGTTTTCTACCGCCGCTTGCCCGTCATCAACGGAAGGAAGATTTTTTCACCGGTGCATGGATGCGGGGCTCTAAAAGAACACGGCGACTACCGCGATCAGCGCGATGGCAAGCGCGGCAAGGCTCGGAACCATCACCGCGGCTCCGGACGCCAACGCCAGCCCCGCGACCCAGTCGAACTTTCTGTCGGCGGTCTCGCCCATGTTCCATTCCCTTCCGTTTTCAATGCCGCTTGCGCCGCGACCGTTCCGGACCCGGCAGCGGGGCGTCCGCCGCTTCGTTGAGAAGCACACGTTCGGCAGCCCCGTCCAGATCCTCTAGCTGCCCGCTTTTCATGGACCACAGAAAGGCGATCAGTCCGACCAGCCCCATGCCGAGCGCCACCGGGACGAGCCACGCCAGCAAGCTCATGCGGCTCTCCCAGCGAACTGCGTACCGACGCCTGCCTCCGCAAGGCGCATGGGGGTCTCCGACCCGCGTGCCGGTTCCAAAACCTTGACGGAAGCCGAAAGACGCAGCGCGTTGGCGACGACGAGGATCGACGACGTGGACATGGCGACCGCCGCGACCAGCGGCGTGATGTGACCGGCAATTGCGAGCGGAAGCGCGAGCGCGTTATAGGCGATCGAGAGCGCGATGTTCTGCCTGACAAGCCGCTTGGCCTTGCGCGCGATGGCGATCGCCTCCGGGACGCTTTCCAGGCTGGAGCCGAGGAATACCAGATCGGCCGCGTTGCGCCCGACATCCGCAGCCGAGGAAGGAGCCATCGACACGTAAGCCGCGCCGAGCGCCGGCGCGTCGTTGAGGCCGTCCCCGACCATCAGGACCTTACGTCCCTCGGCGTGGAGGGCTTCCAGCCGCGCGACCTTGTCGCGAGGAAGCATCCCGGCGGCGGCGGCTTCCACGCCGACAATGCCGCCCACCTTCCTCACCTCCGCTTCCGCGTCTCCGGACAAAATCTCGACGCCGAGGCCGAGGCCGCGCAGGCGCCTTGTCGCGGCGGCGGCTCCCGGACGCAGGCTGTCGGAAATCCGGAACGCGCCGAGGACGCGGCCGTCGACCGAGAGCCATGTCTCGGCCGACGCGGAACCCGCGGCGGAGCGGGCGCCGACCCAGGACCGGCGGCCGAGCCTGTAGACGCGGCCGCCGACCGTGCCTTCGATGCCGCTTCCGGGTTCCTCGCGAAGATGCTCCACTGCAAGCTGCCCGGCCGGGCGCAGTGCGGCCACCGCTCGCGAGGCCGGATGCCGGGAGAACCGCGCAAGCGCGGAGGCCGCTTCGATCTCATCGTCCGGCACCGTGAAGGACGCCACTTTCGTCAGTCCGGAGGTCAGGGTGCCCGTCTTGTCCAGCGCCACGTGGTCGGCTTCGGCGAGCCTTTCCAGGGCCGCGCCGTCCTTCAGCGTCATGCCGAGAGCGAACAGCCGCCGCGCCGCGACCGCCTGGACCATGGGGACGGCGAGGCCGAGCGCGCACGGGCAGGTGATGATAAGCACGGCGATCGCCACTGTTAGCGAATGGTGCAGGTCACCGGTGGCCATCATCCAGCCGGCAAAGGTCGCCAATGCGACCAGATGCACAACGGGCGAATAGAGCGCGGCGGCACGGTCGGCGATGCGGCGGTAGCGGGCGCGGCCGCCTTCCGCGGCTTCCATCAGCCTCATCATGTCGGCGAGGAACGAGTCGTTCTGCGGGCGGTCCACGCGCACGGTCAGCGGCCCGTCGAGGTTGAGGGCGCCCGAGAGGACGACGGCTCCCGGTCCGGCCGGCTCCGGAGCGGACTCGCCCGTGACCACGGAGAGGTCGAGCGAGGCGGTTCCCGACACCACGGTGCCGTCGGCCGGCACCCGTTCTCCGGCAAACACGAGGACGATCTCGCCTTTCCGGATCGAGGATGTCTCGCGGTATTCGCGGCCGCCCTCCGGCGTCAGGACTGTGGCGCCCCGCGGCATCATCCGGGCGAGCGACCTTACCGCCTCGCGGGCGCGGCCGCGCATCGCCTGGTCGGCCGCGCGCCCAGCCAGCAGGAAGAACAGTAGCGATGTCACCGCGTCGAAATAGGCATGCGGCCCGCCGGCAAAGGTGTCGTAGGTGCTGAGGGCGAAAGCCAGCAGCACGCCTACGCTGATCGGTACGTCCATGTTCGTCCGCCCGGCCCGCAGCGCGCTCCATGCGGAAGCGAAGAAGATCCGGCCCGAATAGGCCAGGGTCGGCAGCGCCAGCGCGGCGGAAATCAGATGGAACGCATGCCGCGTCGCGGCATCCGAACCGGACCAGACCGAAACCGACAGCATCATGATGTTCATCGCCGCAAAGCCGGCGACGGCCGTCGCGCGCAACAGCCGTCCCATCTCCGGATCGCCGCGCCCGGTATCGGGCTCCGCCAGGGTCGCCTCGTATCCCGCCCGCCGCAGCGCCTCGATCATCGGCGGCACGGCGCCGTCCTGCCGCCATTTCACTGCGACGCGCCTGGCGGTGAGGTTCACCCGCGCGGAGAGAACGCCGTCAAGCCGGCCGAGCGCGCCTTCGATCGCGCCGATGCATCCCGCGCAGTGCGCCTGGGGCACGGAAAGGTCCGTCTGGAACGTGCCGTCGCCGAGGTCTCGGCTCGCCAGAATGACCTCCTGCGGAGCGATCTCGCGCCCGGGCCCGATCAGCAGGGCGGATTCCGTTCCCGGCGCGCAGCAGCTCATCGATCAGCCCTCCGGAAGGGCCATGGCCTTGTAGGCATGCCATGTCGCGTGTCCCAGCAACGGGAAGATGACGATCATGCCGATGAGCCCGGTCACAACGCAGACACCGAAGAGCACGAGCACCATGGCCCCCCAGGCGATCATCGGCGGCAGGTTGTTCCACACCAGCTTCATGCTCGTGCCCATGGCGGTGAACGCGTCGACGCGTCGGTCGAGCAGCATGGGAACCGCGAAGACGCTGATGGCGAAGGCGAAGGCGGCGAACAGCCCGCCGATCGCGGTTCCGACGATCACCATCGTCCAGCCGTAGACGGTGCCGAACAGGACGCCGACAACGTGGTCGAGGCCGGGGAACGCGGTCACGCCGAAGAACAGCGCCCACAGCAGCACAGCCGCGCGCGTCCACAGCAGCATCAGCATGCAAAGGAGCAGGCCCGTGAAGAAGACCTGCGCGCCGGCGCGCGGACGCACCCTGAGCATCACGCCAAGGCCGATCTGCCTGCCCTCGCCGATCGCCCGGCTCTTCTCGTAGAGCCCGATCGCCAGGAACGGGGCCACGATCAGGAACCCGGCCAGGGCCGGGAAGAGGATGTAGTCGCGCCCGAACCCGACAAGCGTCCAGACGAAAGCGGCCGACAGCACGAACACACCAAGGCCGTAGGCGATGCTGGAGGACGGGTGGGTCCAGAAATCCCGCCAGCCGGCGGAAAGCCAGCGGAAGCCCTCCAGCAGCGGCAGGTTGCGCTGGAGCCGCGGGTCGCGCGTCTCGCCGATGCCGGAGGTTTCGCTGAGCAGCCAGTACGGCTTGTCGGTCTCGCCCATGTCCTTCTCCTTCAGCATGCCGACTTGGCGGCGCGGTAGCCGCCGCCGTCGCCAGCGTCCTTCACATGCGCGACGCAGTCCGGTTGCGACTGGAACGCCACATAGACGAGATGCGCGTTGCCTGCGGCGAACAGCAGCAGACCCGCCGGGATCAGCAGCCAGGCAAGCCATCCGCCGGGGAGGCGCGTTCGCCCGCGTCCGCTCATGGCTGCTGTGCCCCGAGGTCGTGAACGTAGAGCGCGAGCGTCCTGATCTCGGCCTTGGTCAGCCGCTCGTCCCAGGTCGGCATGTGGCCCTGCCGGCCGCCATGCACGGAGGCGATGATGGTATCGAGGTCTCCGCCGTAGACCCAATGGGCATCGGTCAGGTTCGGAGCGCCGACCTCCAGGTTGCCCGCGGCATTCTCGCCGTGGCAGGTTGCGCAGGTCGTGACAAATACTTCCCGCCCGGCGTTGACGCGGTCGATGTTTTGCGGCGTCGAATAGTCGGGGTGGGTCAGCGAATAGACGTAGGCCGCCACGCTGCGCACCTGTTCGCGCTCGAGCATCTGGTCGCGGCCGAAAGCCGGCATCTGAGCGATGCGGCTGTCCGGATGAGCCGTGTTGATGCCGACGCGCAATGTCTGCTCGATCAGTTCGGGGCTGCCGCCCCACAGCCAGTCGCCGTCAGTCAGGTCGGGATAGTTCGCGCGGCCCTTGCCGTCGCGTCCGTGGCAGGCGGCGCAATTGTCGCCGAACAGTTGCCGCCCGGTGTGGCGGACCGTCTGCATCAGCGCTTCGTCGGCCATGATGGCATTGTAGGGTTCAGTCTCGATGCGCGCCATCCACGCGGCGCGCTCCTGCTGGCCCTCGACGACCTGCGCCTCGACCGTCGTTCTCTGGTCGGTCCAGAGAAAACCCCTCGTATAGGTGGTTCCCAGTGGCCAGGCGGGCACGAGGAACCACCAGACGATCGCCCAGATATGCGTGACGATGAGGAACATCAGAACGCCGCGCGGGACGGGCGTGTCCAGTTCCTTGATGCCGTTCCACTCATGGCCCGTGGTCTCGCGGCCGCTGACGGAATCGCGTTCTACTTCTGCCATGGCCTGTCGTCCCGATCGAGGATGCTGTGCTTGGCCCGGTCGAACCGCTTACGGTTCGACGGCCAGAAGGTGTAGACGAGCACGCCGAGCGCCAGCGCCATCAGGTAGAACAGGCCCCAGCTCTTGGAGAAGGCGACAACGGCCTGGTGGTCGAAATCCATCACCGCTCCTCCTCAGCCTTCCGGATCCGGCTTTTCCTCGGGAGCCGCCGTGCCCTCGAAGGCGGCTCCAGTCAGCCGGCCCAGCACCTGGAGATAGGCCACCAGCGCGTCCATTTCGGTGACGTGCGTGGTCACGCCGTCGAAGGCGCTCACCTGGGTCTTGTCTCCGTAGCGTTCGGTCACGCCGGCCGCGAAATCGGTGTCGGGCGTCGCTTGCCCATAGGCGTCGCGGGCGGCGTTCTCCACCATCTCCTCCGTGTAGGGCACGCCGAGCGCGCGCTGGGCCGCCAGATGCTGCGGAAGGTCGTCCGTCTTCAGCGTGGTGCGGGCAAGCCAGCGATAGGCGGGCATGTTCGATTCCGGGACGACGTCGCGCGGATTGGTCAGGTGGGCGACATGCCAGAAGTCCGAATATTTGCCGCCCACGCGCGCCAGGTCGGGTCCGGTCCGCTTGGATCCCCAAAGCATCGGCCGGTCGTATTGGGATTCGACCGCCAGCGAGAACGGGCCATAGCGCTCCACCTCGTCCCGAAGCGTCCGTATCATCTGGCTGTGGCACGCATAGCAGCCCTCGCGGACGTAGATGTTACGCCCGGCCAGTTCCAGCGGCGTGTAAACCCGCATGTCCGGAGCCTGCTCGACCGTTTCGTCGATGGTGAAGAGGGGCGCGATCTCGACGATGCCGCCGACGCTGGCCGCCGCGATGATCGCGATGACGAGGCCGATCGCGGAACGCTCGAGCTTGCGGTGGTAAGTATCGGCCATCTCGTCATTCCCCCGGCACGGCAACTGGTGTGACCGGCACGTCCGCCGCACGCGCCGCAGCCACCGGAACGGCCCGGACCGTCATCCAGATGTTGTAGCAGCCGACGATCGCCCCGATCAGGAAGAGCAGTCCGCCGAAGGCGCGGGCGATGTAGTAAGGGTACATCGCCACCAGCGAGTCGACGAAGGAATAGGCCAGCGCGCCGTCCTCCGTGTAGGTCCGCCACATCAGCCCCTGGATGATGCCGGAGTTCCACATCGCGAAGACGTAGATCAGCGTCCCGGCGATCGCGAGCCAGAAGTGGACCTCAATCAGCGCTGCCGAGTACATCCGCTCGCGCTTCCACAGGGCCGGCACCAGCGTGTAGAGCGAGCCGAAGGTGATCAGCGCCACCCAGCCGAGCGCCCCGGCATGGACGTGGCCGACCGTCCAGTCCGTGTAGTGGCTGAGCGAATTGACGGGCCGGATCGCCATGAAGGAGCCCTCGAATGTCGAGAGCCCGTAAAAGACGGCCGCGGCCATCATGAAGCGCAGCGTGGCGTCGTCGCGGACCCGGTGCCAGGCGCCGTTGAGCGTCAGAAGGGCGTTGCCGGCCGAGGCCCATGAGGGAACCAGCAGCATGACCGAGAACGTCATGCCGAGCGTCTGCACCCAGTGCGGCAGCGCCGTGTAGTGCAGGTGGTGCGAACCGGCCCACATGTAGAAGAAGGTGATGCCCCAGAAGCTCAGGATCGACAGCCGGTAGGAAAAGATCGGCCTCTGCGCCCTGACCGGCAGGTAGTAGTAGAGCATGCCGAGGAAACCAGCCGTCAGGAAGAAGGCGACAGCGTTGTGGCCGTACCACCACTGGACCATCGCGTCCTGCACGCCGGGCCAGATCGTATAGCTCTTGGCATGCCCCCACGAGACAGGAAGGGCAAGGTTGTTGACGATATGGAGGATCGCCACGACCAGGATGAACGCCATGAAATACCAGTTGGCGACGTAGATGTGCGGCTCCTTCCGCCGCGCGATGGTGCGGAGGTACAGGACGAAGTAGGTGACCCAGACGATCACCAGCCAGAGGTCGGCGTACCACTCGGCCTCGGCATATTCCTTCGATTGGGTCACCCCGAGCAGGTAGCCGGAAACCGCCAGCACGCAGAACAAATTGTAGCCGAGAAGCACGAACCACGGGCTGACCTGGCCTGCCAGGCGTGCGCGCGACGTGCGCTGGACGACGTGGAAGGAGGTGGCGATGAGGGCGTTGCCACCGAACCCGAAGATCACACCTGTCGTATGCGTCGGGCGAAGCCTGCCGAAGCTGGACCACGCTGCGTCGAATGCGAGGTCCGGCCACGCCAGTTGCGCGGCCACCCACACACCCATGAACATGCCGAACACCGCCCAGGCCATGGACAGCACGATGCCGGCCTTGATGGGGTCGTCGTAGTAGGAGGATTCGCGGTCCTCGACGGGTTCAGGGTCGTAGAAAGAGGACATGATCAGGTAGAGCACGACGCCCGCGAAAAGCATGACGATCGCGCCGTGCACGCCGAGCGTGTCGGAGCGACCCAGTATGGTCATCGCGCCGCCTGCGAGAACGACGCCCACCGCGAGCACGAAAGCCTGCTGCCGCTCAGAGGACGTAAGGTTTGCGATCATTCATTCCCCTCCAGGCACCGCGCACGATAGGGCTATCTTCGCCGAAACGCGTGGCATTTCAAGCAATTCCGCCGGTCAGGCCGGAACGGTGCAATGTGACCTGTCCGCCCGAGAGACCCCTGGACCCCAAGAGCCTGGCTGAAGACAGCCCT
This sequence comes from Mesorhizobium sp. LHD-90, assembly GCF_030929505.1. Classification (GTDB taxonomy): domain Bacteria; phylum Pseudomonadota; class Alphaproteobacteria; order Rhizobiales; family Rhizobiaceae; genus Kumtagia. The sequence goes on from NZ_JAVFVV010000009.1 coordinate 120,420, forward strand.
ACGCCTCGCCCACCCGCGAAATCTTGATCCAGATCAAAATGCACAAGGATCAATCGGAGCCTCGAGGCTGCTCTTCGATCGCCGGGCCGGTCATGTGCGTCCCTGCATACATCTCCAGGCGATCGAACACCGACGCCGCCGGCAGTTCCTTGCCTTGAAACTCTGGCGGCACCTTCCAGCCGGGATCGACGCCCTCCATGTTCGGAAGCTCGTGGGCGATGCCCTTGTGGCAGTCGATGCAGGTCGCCTCGCCCGGCAACAGGTAACGCGTGTGGATCGTGGCCGCGCGCTCTGTCTGCTTGGACAGGTCCATCGCTACCGACGAGTGGCAGTTGCGGCATTCGAGGCTGTCATTCGCCTTCAGCCGCGCCCATTCGTGCTGCGCCAGTTCCAGCCGGTGGTCGAGGAATTTTCGGCGCGTGTTGATGGTGCCGAAGATCTTGCCCCAGACTTCCTTGGATGCCTGCATCTTGCGGGCGATCTTGTCGGTCCATTCGTGCGGGACGTGACAGTCCGGGCACGACGCCCTCACGCCGGAACGGTTGGAGAAATGAACGGTGCGGGTGAGTTCCTCGTAAACGTTCGCCTCCATCTCGTGGCAGGAGATGCAGAACTGCTCGGTGTTGGTCAGTTCCAGGGCGGTGTTGAACGCACCCCAGAACATCACGCCGCCGACGAAGCCGCCAAGCGTCAGGAAGCCCAGGCTGAGAGTCGCGGCGGGAGTCGTCAGGATGCGCCACGCCCAGAGAGCCACGGCCTTGATGCGTGACCACATCCTACTGGTCTCCCGCGTGGCCGACGCCCAGCTTGCTCATGTCGGTGAAGGTGTTGCCGACGAGCGGCGGGGCGGCGGCCTGCGGCACGTGGCAGGCGGTGCAGAAATAGCGCCGGGGCGAGACGTCGGCCAGCATCTGTCCCTCGCGGGTGGCGTAGTGCGTGACGCTGATCATCGGGGCGCCCGACCCTTGCGTGAACTCGCGCTTGTGGCAAGACAGGCACCGGTTCGTGTTGACGGAAAGCTGGTAGCCTTCGATCGAATGCGGGATGACGGGCGGCTGATCGGGATAGGCGCGCATCTGTCTGATATCGTCGACCGTCCACTTTGGCGTCGGGACGGCCGGAAGGTCCTCCATGGGCTGCTCCGCCCCGGTGAGCGGCGGGACGATCTCAGCCGACATCTGCGCCAGCGCCGCCGTGCCAATGACGAACAGCGCCCCGGCGACGAGCGCGACGCGCGTCCGGCGCGTCAGACGGGGACGACCTTGACCGCGCATTTCTTGAAATCCGTCTGCTTGGAGATGGGATCGGTGGCGTCGAGGGTAACCTTGTTGATGAGCTTGCTGGCGTCGAACCAGGGCACGAACACAACGCCGCGCGGCATTCGGTTGCGTCCCCGGGTTTCGACGCGGACCCTGATCTCGCCGCGCCGCGAGACGACGCGGACCTCGGCTCCCTGGTTGATCCTGCGTCGCCGCGCGTCGTCGGCATTCATGAAGCACACCGCGCCCGGGAACGCCCTGTAGAGTTCGGGAACGCGCATGGTCATCGACCCGGAGTGCCAGTGCTCGAGCACCCGTCCGGTCACCAGCCAGACGTCGTATTCTTCATCCGGCGACTCCGCGGGCGGTTCGTAGGGCACGGCGAGAATGACAGCCTTGCCGTCCGGCCTGCCGTAGAACTTCACACCCTCGCCAGGCTTCACGTAGGGATCGAGCCCCTCGCGGTAGCGCCACTTCGTCTCCTTGCCGTCGACGACAGGCCAGCGAAGCCCCCGCACCTGATGATAGACGTCGTAAGGCGCGAGGTCGTGACCGTGGCCGCGGCCGAACTCCGCATATTCCTCGAAAAGGCCCTTCTGGAGATAGAAGCCGAATTCGCGCGATTCCCGGTTCTCGTACTCGCCGTCGAGGTCGGCGAGCGGGAAGCGGTCGACCTTGCCGTTCCGGAACAGCACGTCGAACAGGGTCTTGCCCTTGTAATTCGGATTGGCGTTCAGGAGGTCGGCTGGCCAGACCTCTTCCGTCGTAAAGCGTTTCGAGAACTCGACGAGCTGCCAAAGGTCGGAGCGCGCCTCGCCGGGCGCGTTCACCAGTTGATGCCAGACATGCGTCCGGCGTTCGGCGTTGCCGTAAGCCCCCTCCTTCTCCACCCACATGGCCGCGGGCAGGATCACGTCCGCCGAAAGCGCGGTGACGGTCGGATAAGCATCGGAGACCACGATGAAGTTGTCGGGGTTGCGGTAGCCCGGATAGGTCTCGTTGCTGTTGTTGGGCGCGGCCTGAACGTTGTTGTTGACCTGGACCCAGTAGAAGTTGAGCTTGCCGTCCTTCAGCATGCGGTCCTGCTCGACGGCGTGGAAGCCGGGCTTTTCCGGCAGCAGCCCATGTGGCAGCCGCCAGATCTCCTCGGCGTGCTTCCGGTGCTCGGGGTTTGTGACCACCATGTCCGCCGGAAGGCGATGGGCGAAAGTGCCGACCTCGCGCGCGGTTCCGCAGGCCGACGGCTGCCCGGTCAGCGAGAACGGGCTGTTGCCCGGCTCCGATATCTTCCCGGTCAGGAGGTGGAGATTGTAGACCATCTGGTTGGCCCACACGCCGCGGACGTGCTGGTTGAAGCCCATGGTCCAGAGCGACATCACCTTGACGTCCGGATTGGCGTAGAGCTCCGCCAATTCCTCGAGGAACGCGGGCTCGACCCCGGACAGTTTCGAGACCATGTCGAGCGTATAGTCCGCAACCATCGTCTTGAATGCTTCGAAGTCGATCGGTTCCGTTTTTCCCGGGTCGGCCGCGCCTTTCGCCGCCATCTCGACGGGATTGTCGGGCCTGAGCCCGTAGCCGATGTCGGTCGCGCCGCTCATGAACACCGCATGGTCGCGCACGAAGGCTTCGTTGACACGGCCGGTCTGGATGATGTGGTTGGCGATGTAGTTCAGGATCGCCAGGTCCGTGCCCGGCTTGAAGACGACCGGGATGTCGGCGAGATCCATCGACCGGTGCGTGAAGGTCGAAAGCACCGCGCAGCGCACGTGCGGATGGCCGAGCCTGCGGTCCGCCACGCGCGTCCACAGGATCGGATGCATCTCCGCCATGTTCGACCCCCACAGCACGAACGCGTCCGCATGCTCGAAGTCGTCGTAGCAGCCCATCGGCTCGTCCATGCCGAAGGTGCGCATGAAGGCGACCGCGGCGGACGCCATGCAGTGGCGCGCGTTGGGATCGAGGTTGTTCGACCGGAAGCCGCCTCGCATCAGCTTGGTGGCCGCATAACCCTCGAAAATCGTCCACTGGCCGGAGCCGAACATCCCAACGGCCTCCGGACCCTTTTCCCGGAGCACCGCCTTGCACTTCTCGGCCATGAGATCGAAGGCCTCGTCCCAGGAGACCGGCTCGAACTCCCCGTCCTTGTCGTAGGCGCCGTTCCGCTTGCGCATGAGCGGCGTGGTCAGGCGGTCCTCGCCATACATGATCTTGGAGAGGAAATAGCCCTTCACGCAGTTGAGGCCGCGGTTGACCTCCGCCTGCATGTCGCCGTGGGTGGCGACGACGTGGCCGTCCTTCACCCCGACCATCACGCCGCAGCCGGTGCCGCAGAAGCGGCAAGGCGCTTTGGACCACTTGATCTCCAGCGCCTCGACCCCGCCGGGAACCGGCTGCGCGCTGGCGGGAAGCGCTATTCCCGCCGACGCCGCGGCGAGCGACGCCGCATGCGCCTTCAGCAGATCGCGACGGTTGATCTTTGCCGTCATGGCTCCAGATCCTCCCCTTGCTCGATGTGCTCGAAGACCATGTTGGCCGAGATCACGCCGTCCATCATCGAGATGGTGGTCAATGTTTCTCCCAGCATACCGCTGCTCGGACCTTCGATGGTGACGACGATCCGGCTGCCGTCCCCCGCGTGAACCTCCACGCCAGGCATCGCGGCGAGACGGCCGCCGATCTCGTCCCTTCGCGCGGGAAGCGCGACGACCACGGCGCTCGAAATGTGGTGTGGAACGTGAACACGGCCCTTGAGGACAGACCGCCGGTCGATGTTCGGAACATCCCGCATCGGTTCAACCTCCCGGCGGGCCAGGCGGCCCGAACACGATCTGGTACATCCAGACAAGGAAACCATAGCCGCCGACGACGCCGACCGCGACGACGGGCCATATGCCGAATGCGAGGATGAAGAAGGCCAGCAGTTCCCGTCGCCTTGCCTTCGCGCGTGCCGCGCGGGAAAGCGCCTGCTGGCTGTCCTGGGTCATGACCACCTCATGTGCCTTGGACATACGGACGCACCGTCAATCTGGAGCGTTGTAGAAACGCTACCGCGTTCGTGAACATAATCAAGGTCTTTTCGAACCCTGCGGATTTCTATGTTAATTGGCAGGGTTGAAGAAGCGAACACAGTGCATCCGCTTCCCTGGAGAATCGGACTGGAAGTGCGAGGGTTGCCGTCATAGGTTGCAATGGCGAGACGACTGAAAAGGAGCTCGATATGTCCAAATCCATCCTGCTGCTCATTGCAGCCGCCTTGCTCGCTTCGGCAGGTTGCCAGGCCACGTCCACGGCAGACGGCTACAAGGCTGACAACTGCGGCATGGTCGGCGCCTCGTGCTCGAGGAACAGCAGGGCCGGGACCTAGTATGCGTCCAGCCCGCGCCGAGCGCCGTGCGAGGATTTTGCGACCCATGTAAAGCTCCATGCGGAAGCCTTATCCGTTGGCGGACGGAATGGCCTTGATCAGGATCAAAAGCCGCCGCACCAGCATCTCGCTGGCCGCCGTGTTTCCCGTGGTCTCCATGCGGCAATATGCGAGGTCGTATCCCGGCCGCCTGCGCTGGCGTTCTCGGTCGCAGTGTCCGATATTGACGGCAGCACCATGGATACCGACCGCAAGGACATTCACAACTCCGACATTCCCGTGCTCTGCCGGAGTTGTGACGCCCGGCACAAGGGCATGTGTGGCGCGCTCGATTCGGCCGAACTCGTCGCGCTATCGCGCCATACGCGCATCGTCCGGCACGCGGCCGGCGACGAACTCGCTGCCGAGAGCGAGCCGACCGAATCCTATGCGAACGTCATGCGAGGGGTCGTCAAGCTCACCAAGGTGCTGGAAGACGGCCGCCAGCAGATCGTCGGACTTCAGTTCGCTCCCGACTTCCTTGGCCGTCTCTTCGCTCGGGAGAGCGCGGTGACCGCCGAGGCCGCGTCGGAGGTGGATCTCTGCCGCGTGCCGAAGGGCGCGCTGGAGCGGCTTGTGGCCGCCAATCCCAGGCTGGAGCACCGGCTGATGCAGCAGACGCTCCGGGAACTCGACGAAGCACGCGAATGGATGGTCACGCTTGGACGGAAGACCGCGGCGGAGAAGGTCGCAAGCTTCCTGTACCTCATCGCGACCCACCTCGATCCCTCGGCAGACGCAAACGCCAAGGGTCGCAAGTTCGACCTGCCGCTGACGCGCGGAGACATCGCCGACTTCCTTGGGCTGACGCTCGAGACGGTCTCGAGGCAATTGTCCAGACTTCGCGCGGACAAGGTCATCGCGATCACCGCGGTGACACGCGTGGAGGTGGCCGATCTGGAGCGGCTCAGGAAGCGCTGCGGCTGACCGGGCGGACCAGCGCCAGCAGAGGAACAAGGATTTCCTTCTCGAATGCCACGTGCCGCCTGACGCCTTCAAAGAAGGCTCGCAGCAAGTAGCCGACGGCGTCCGCCGTCATCACGGGCTCGCCGCGTCCGAAGGCGAGCAGTGCGTCGTGGATCTCCTCCGCGAAGCAAAGGTCGGATTGGTGCTCGAAACGAAGCCGTTCCAGTGTCGCCGGCACGTCGGGCACGCGCCCGGCGAGGGAGCCTAGCGGGTCGAAGAGCAGCGCCTCCTCGATCTCGTGCGTGGACACGACAAGCGGATAGACCGCGCGCGCCAGATGCAGGCAATGCTGACGGTCGGCGCCGGACGGAAGGCGGTCCGCCAGCGCTTCCAACTCGTCGCAAAGCAGGAGCTGCATGTCATGGCACCTCATGACTATGCTAGTCTCCCTGTCATTGCCGAGGCCCTGCGTCATGGATGCTCCCCCCGGCCGCATCGTCGCGTCCGATACTGCCGAGAGCTATTCGAGAATCGCGCGAGCCGCTTTGATCCTGATCAATCACGGCCTCTGCGGAGACGTGGCCAAAGCGGTGACATGGGCTTTCCGGAAGCGCGTGAGCCGGTCGACTCGGTACCCATTGCGGTCAGGTCTCGTCCACCAGTTCTGCCGCCTGAATGAGACAGTCGCCCGCTTCGCACATCGTGTGAAGGCGCCGCGAAATGACGATGCCCGGTTCGGCGAAACGCAGCTCCTCCTCCGCGACATCCAGCCGTTCGAGGTCATGGTACCAGCCCGCGAGTTGGCCGGCGGCAACCAGGTCGCCGAGCCGCACGGCGGGTTCGAACCAGCCGCGGCGCGTGGCGTAGATTCCCTGGCTGTGCCGGGTCAGTGACATCATCCGCATCGGTCCGGAAGCGGATTGGCGTTCGCCGAGCACCGGTCCTTCGACGATACCCAGGGCCACGAGCAGGTTGTCGATGGTGCGCGCGGTGATCGCCATGCTGTCCACGGTCGCCGTGCCGCCGCCGCCGAACTCCCCGCTCAGCCCGATGACACCGGCGCGCCGGGCGGCGCCAAGCGATGTCGGGGCTGCCGCGCCGTTGTCGGCGACGAACCCATGCGGCATGCCGAGCGCCTTCATCAGCGCCATCGTGCGTTGATGGCGGCCGGCATCCTCGTCCCGCTCGATAAGGGCAACCGGCAAATGCTCCATCGACGTTCCGCCGGAGTGGATGTCGAAGACGACGTCGTGCCGCGGAAAGAGTTCATTCTCCAGAAAGCAGGCCAGCCGGCTGGTGGGGCGACCCTTGGCGTCGCCGGGGAAAGCGCGGTTCAGATTGCCGTCGTCGAGCGGCGAGCGGCGCCTTGCTGCCATCACGGCCGGCGCGTTCGCCATGGGCAGGATGGTGACGCGCCCCCGGATTTTGGCGGGGTCGAGGTGGCGGATCAGCCGCGCCAGCGCCAGTTCGCCCTCATACTCGTCGCCATGATTGCCGGCCATCAGCAGCACAGACGGGCCATCCCCATTGCGGACGACACAGATCGGCACTTTCACCTGGAAATAGGGGGAGCGGTCGATCGAGAACGGTATGCTCAGATAGTCGAGCACCTTGCCGTCGCGTTCGAGATCCAGCCGATGGACGAGCCCTGTGTGCATGGCGCTCAGACCGCCGCCACGGCAGTGATCTCGATGCGCAGGTCGGGATCGGCCAGCCGCGCCTCGACGCAGGCGCGCGCCGGCACCCGCTCGGGGTCGACCCAGGCGTCGTAGACGCGGTTCATGGCCTCGAAGTCGCCGATCTGCGGCAGGAAGACGTTGACCGCGACCAGCTTCGACTTGCTGGTGCCAGCCTCCGCCAGCAGCGCTTCGATCTTGGCCAGCACATCCCTGGTCTGCGCCTCGATGCCGGCCTTGCGGTCGTTGGCAACTTGTCCGGCGATGTGCACGAGGCCGCCATAGGCCACCGCCTGCGACATGCGCGGGCCCGACTGGTAGTATTTTATCATAAGGGAACCTTTCCGTTTTTCTTTCGATGAGGCCAGTCGGGGAAACGGCTCGGAAAGCCAATCGTCCGATGTTATCTCTTCGCACGCCCGGGCAGCCGGCAGCCTGCGCGAAAGTCTGTCCGCAACCATCGGCGAGGATTTCCCGTGACCACCTATTCCGGCCCGATCATCGACGCTCATCATCATCTGTGGGACCTGCGGCTCGGCCGGCATCCCTGGCTGAGCGCGGCGGCCGCCGAGCGCGGCGGGCTCGGCGACCTCGCCCCGCTCCGCCAGGACTACCTGCCGCGCGACTATCTGCACGATGCCGCACGCCACAACGTGGTCGCCACCGTGCATGTCGAGGCGGGCTGGGCAAGCGACGACTGCCTTGGCGAAACGCGCTGGCTGGAAACCCTCGACAAGGCGGACGGGGTTGCCGCGCGCTATGTCGCTCAGGTGCCGCTGGCGTCGCCCGACGCGCCCGCCCTTGTCGAGGCGCAGGCCGCCTTCGATCGCGTCGTGGGCATTCGCGACATATTGAGCTGGGACCCCGATCCCGCCCGGCGCTTCGCCGCGCGCGATGGCATCATGGATGAGCCCGCATGGCGGGCGGGCCTGGCGCACCTTCGGCAGCACGATCTGGTCTTTGACCTTATGGTGTTTCCGCGTCAGCTTGCCGGCGCGGCGCGGCTCGCGGCGGACTTCCCCGAGCAGCAGTTCGTCCTCAATCATTGCGGCAGCCCGATCGATCGCGACGCGGAAGGCATGCGGCGCTGGCGGGACGGCCTGAGGGAACTCGCGCGCCGGGAAAATGTCGCGGTGAAGGTCTCCGACCTTGTCGCCTACGATCATGACTGGAGCCTCGGCAGCCTGACGCCGGTCGTCATGCATTGCATCGACTGCTTCGGGTCTGACCGGGCGATGTTCGCCAGCGACTTTCCGGTCGCGCGGCTGCATGCTTCCTTCGACGACGTGTATGACAGTTTCAAAACCATCGCCTCGCCTCTGTCCGGGGACGAGCAGGGCGCGCTGTTCTTCGGCACGGCCAAACGGATCTATCGCCTGGATGCGCTTTCATCGGCGGGCTGATTCTCTGCCGGACAGGAGCAGCAGCCCGAGGATCAGGGACCCGAACAGGATGCTGCGCCAGCCCGGCGACGCGTTGACCACGGTGATCAGCGCCGTGATGGTCACGAGCAGCAGCGCGCCGGGCATGGTTCCGGCATAGGTTCCGAGGCCGCCGAGAATCGAGGTGCCGCCGAGCACGACGGCAGCGATCGAGGCAAGCAGATACGGGTCGCCGATGCCGACGTAACCTTGCCCGTTCATGCCGAGCACCAGCACGCCGGCCAGTCCCGCCGTGAAGCCGCTTATGCCGTAGACAGCGATCGTCGTGGCGTTGACCGGCACCCCCGAAAGCGCCGCGGCGAGCGGGTTTGCACCGAGCGCGAAGATGCGCGCGCCGAACGCAGTCGCGTGCATGACCACGAGCACTGCTGCCGAGATGGCGAGCCATAGCAGTATGCCGACCGGAATTCCCGCCGGCCGCGCATTGCCGAGCCAGGTGACCAGCGGGTTGTCGAGGCTGATCGCCGTGCCGCCGGCGATGAGGATGAGCAATCCCTGCAGGAAGGTCGCCATGGCGAGCGTCATGATCATCGGGTGGACGCGCAGGAAGGCGACGCCGAGCCCGTTGGCGAGCCCGATCGCCGTTGACAATGCGAGCGTTGCCAGCACTGCCGACATCCCGGTTGGATCGCCGGGCAACGACAGGAGCGGCAGGGCGACGGCACTGACCGTGACGATCGCCGCCACCGACAGATCGATGCCGCCGGCGACGACAACGAACGTCTGCCCCGCCGCGACAAGGCCGATCACCGCTGCGAGTTCGACCAGGTAGCGCAGATGGCCGAAGGCCCCGAAGCCGCGCATGGTGACGCCGGCGACGATCCAGACCGCCGCCACGACGGCAACCGTCAGGAACGGCCTGCTGCGCAGGATCGCCGACACGCGCGGCATGACGGAACCGGCAGCGCTCATCGTTTCAGCCTCCGCAATTGCGGCAACGCCACCGCGCCGATGATGATCAGGCCCTGCGCGACATATTGCGCGACCGGTGTGAAGCCGAGAAAGAACATGACGCTGATCATCAGGCTGAGCAGCAGGCTGCCTGCGATCGCGCCGCGCATCGTGCCCTGACCGCCGAGGAAACCGATGCCGCCGAGCACGGCCGCCGCGATGGAGTTCAGCGTGAACGCAGTGCCGATTACCGGATCGCCCGAGCCCGTCTGGGCGGCGACGAACAGCCCGGCGCCGGTCGACAACAGGCCGCTGATCGCATAGGCGGCGATGCGCGCTGCGTCGACGGGCACGCCGGAACGATAGGCTCCGACCGGATTATCGCCCGCCGCGTAGAGCCCGAGCCCCAGCGGCGTCGCTAGATAGAGCTTCCACAGGAGCGCGACGGCCAGGAGCAGGACGAATGCCGTCGGCGTGTTGCCGGCGAGCAGGTCCGACAACCAGCCGGGAACCGCGCCGCCCGGCCGCGGCAGGATAAGCAGGGCGGCGCCGCCGACGATGAAGGAGCCGGCCAGCGTGACCACGATCGCCGGCAATCTGAGCTTGACCACGATCAAGCCAGTTGCTGCGCCGAACCCCAGGCCAGCGAGAGCGACCACTACGCTGCCGCCGGCAACGCCGAGCGGACCCGACATGGTCGTCGCCGCGATCACCGCGCCAAGACTGACGGTGGCGCCGATCGCCAGGCTGATGCCGCCCGTCAGCATCAGCAGCGCCTGCGCCATCGCGACCAGCGCCAGGGGAAACCAGCTTTGGGTGAATTTGGAAAAGCCGGAAAGCGTGAACAGGCCGGGGAACAGCACGCCATAGGCTATGGCGAACAGCAGCACCACGACGAACAGGCCGCCCAGGCCGGCATTGCGGTTTGCCTGCACCGGCCAGTAGAGCGGGATCGTCCGCCCGCCCTCGGTATCGGTGGTCGCGCTCATGCGGCTTGCCTCCGCCTTTCGGCGCCGACGGCGGCCGCGACGATCGCCTCCTCGCTCAGTTCGCCGTGGTCCAGCATGGCGACCAGCCGGCCTTCGCGCATGACCGCGACGCGGTCGCAGACATGGACCAGTTCCGGCGTGTCCGAACTCAAGAGCACCACGGCCTTTCCCGCCGCCGCGAACTGGCGCAGCATGATGTAGATCTCGCGCTTGGTCTCGACATCGACGCCTCGGGTCGGATCGTTGAGCAGCAGCACCAGCGGGTCGTGCGGCATCCATTTCGCCAGCGCCACCTTCTGCTGGTTGCCGCCCGACAAGGCCTGTGCCTGCCGCGCGGGATCGCCCTTGATGGCGAAGCGGGCGGCGAGTTCGCGCACCGTCTCGCGCTCGGCGGAACGGTGGCGCAACGTCAGCGCCGGCAGTCGGGCGAAGGCCGGCAGCAGCAGGTTGGTCGCGATCGAATGGATGAGATGCAGGCCCTCGCGCTTGCGGTCGGCGGGCACATAGGCAAGACCGAGCGCATTCGCCTTCGGCGGGCTGGAAGGCAGCGCCGGGGCGCCGTTGACACTTGCTGTAGTGGCCTTCGCGGGAATGGCCCCGTATATCCCGAGCAGCAGGTCTTCCTGACCTTGCCCGACCAGCCCGCCTATGCCCAGCACCTCTCCGGTGCGGATGTCGAGATCGATGTCACGCGCGAGACCGGCCGAGAAGCCGTTCACTGAAACGACGTCGCTTGCCGATGGCGAACGTTGCCAGCGTGGAAACAGGTCGCCGGGGTCGCGTCCGACCATCAGGCGCACCAGCCCGTCCGCGTCGGTTCCGGCGAGCGGTCGGTCGGCGGTGACACCGCCGTCTTTCAGCACCGTGACGTGCTGGCAGAGCGCCATCACCTCGTTCAGCCGGTGCGAGATGTAGAGGATCGCAACCCCCTCCGCCCTGAGCCTGACGAGCAGTGCGGTGAGGATGGCGGTCTCGGTGGCCGATAGCGACGACGTCGGCTCGTCCAGGATCAGCGCCCGAGGCTTGCGGTAGAGTGCCTTGGCGATCTCGACCATCTGCCGGCGGCCGAGCGGGAGCGTGCCAACCGGGGTCGACAGCGCCTCGTCCAGCCCCACCAGCGCACAGACGGACTTGGCTCTGTCGGCCAACGCCCGGTAGTCGATCATGCCGAAACGGCGCGGATAGTCGCCGAGCCCGATGTTCTCGGCGATGGACAGGCTGGCGGTAAGGCTGAGTTCCTGCTGGACCACCGCAATCCCGGCTTGCCGCGCCTCCGGCGGCGTTATCCGCGCCGCCGCGCGCCCGTCGATCTCGACGCTGCCGCCATCCGCCGGCAAGGCGCCAGACAGAATGTTGATCAGCGTCGACTTGCCGGCGCCGTTCTCACCGAGCAGCGCATGCACGCGGCCAGGCAGGAGGGCGATGGAGACGTCGCGCAGCACGGGGTTGCCGAAGAAAGACTTCGACACCCCGCGGGCAGCCAGGACCGGTGCCGCATCCGTCACTTGGGTTCGGCCCTTGCGATTATTGCTGCGCGAGCAGCTTGTCGAACAGGGCCTGGTCGTAAGGCGAGTAGATGTAGCCGTCCGCCGGGAAATCCTTGGCGCGGGCCAGATATTCGTCGATGTTGGAGTTGTCGATGACCGGCAGCGGGACCTTCACGAAGGCCGGCACGTCCTTGCCTTCGAGCGCCTGTACGGCGACGTAGGTCGCGAAGGCGCCGAGCCAGTTCGGCTGCATCGTCGCCCAGGACTTCAGCCCCTTCTCCTTCCACAGTTCCAGGAACTGCCGGGCATTCTCGCCAGAAATCGGCACCTGCTCGCGACCCTGCTTGTCGAGCGCCAGCACGGCGCCCGCCGAAAGCGCCCCGCCCAGCGACAGGATGCCGTCGATCTCCGGATTGGCGAAGAGCAGGCTGGTGACCGCTTCCTGCGCCGGCGCGACGTTGTAGGGTGTGTTCGTCTCGGCGAGAACGGTGACGTTGTCCTTGTTGGCGTCCAGCACGGGCTGGGCGCCCTTGCGGCGGTCGTCGCTGACCGAGATGCCGGCCGGGCCGTTCAGCACAAGGATCTTGCCCTTGCCGCCCATGGAATCGATCAGGAATTTCGCGGCCTGCTCGCCCCACTGGGCGGAGTCCGTGTTGACCTTGGCGGTGACGTCGTCGGTGTCGACTAGGCTGTCGAAGTTGATGATCGCGATGCCCTTCGCGCAGGCGTCGGCTAGCACGCGCGCCGGCGCGGACGAGGAGCCGGCGATCAGGATGATGGCGTCGACGTCGGAATCGATCATCGACTGGATCTGCTGGATCTGCGTGTTGGCGTCGCCCTGCGCGTCGGTGACGACGAGCTTATCAACCAGGCCCTTCTTTTTCAGTTCCTCGACCTGCGCCTCGATCGTTCCCTGCGTCTGCTTCATCCAGGTCGGCACGGAATAGATGTTGGCCCAGCCGATCGTATAGGGCGCCTTGCGATCGCCCTTGATGCATTTTGCGGCCGCTTCGGCCTGCGAGCCGGCGCCGATGCTCAGCAGAAGGCCGAGGCAAAGGGCACTGGCGGATGCGAAAATCGATGCTCTCGTCATGACTGTTGTTCCCCTTTTTCAGTTGCAGCGCGGCGCGCGCCATCCCGACAATAAATCCGCCGGTTTCCGTGTCGCGGAAATCGCCTCGATCTCGTCTGGGCCTGCTTGCGCCAGGGCTTGTTTTTGTCCAATATTTCAGACAATGTGTCTGTATATCGGACAAAATGGATGCTAGACCCGGTCTTGACAGTTTTCAAGCGCCTTGAGACGAGGAGCCGGAAAAATGAATGCGGCGAGCAGGATTTCATGACGAAGGACACGATCGCACTCGGCGAGCCCGATGCCGGCCGCGAGGCACGCGGCGGCGAGCGCAAGCGCGGCATCGACCGGGTCATCATGCTGCTCGAGGCCCTGCTCAAGCATCGTTCGCCGGCGCGCGTCGGCGACATCGCCAAGATGATCAACGCGCCGCGCTCCACCACCTACGAGATCGTCAACAGCCTGCTCGATGCCGAGATGCTGGAGACCGTCGGTTCGGATGGCCATGTCTATTTCGGCCGCGCCATGCATCTGTTCGGCTGGGCTTACAGCCACCACAACGCACATTACCGCCGCATCATCGAGACGATGGACGCCATGGCGTCGGAGACCGGCGAAACGGTGCAGCTCTGCGGTCTGCGCGGCAACAAATATGTCGTGCTCGACTGCCGCGACTCGCCGGGTCCGTTCCGCATCTCCAGCGATGTTGGCGTCGAGGTGCCGATCCCGTGGACGGCTTCGGGCCGCTTGCTGCTCGGCCACATGAGCGACGAGGAAGTGCGCGCCTTCGTGCCGAAGCAGGACTACCGCCTGCCCGACGGCCGCGTGATCTCCGAGGCTGGTTTCCTGGCCGACATCGCAACGTCGCGGGCGCAAGGCTTCAGCGAGACGTCGGCGCTCGCCGACCGCTTCACCTGGTGCATGGCCGCGCCCATTCGCGACCGGTCCGGCGCGATAACGCGGACACTATGCCTGGTGCTGCCGGTCGACACGCCGGAGGCGCGGCGCGGCGAACTGCTGTCGCAGTTGCGCGATCGGGCGAGGGGACTTTCGCTCGAAGGCAACTGACGGCGGCGGCAGCGAAGCCGACGGAATGCCAAGGGCCTAGCCCTGAGACGTGTCGGCTATCGGCGGTCTGAGCGGTGATGTTGGCGGCATCACCGCTGGCCGGCAAGACGACAACCCCTCCGAAATGCTTCCTTTCTCAGTGGTGCGTCCGCTACCAGCAGACGAACCCGCCATCGGCTATGAGATCGATGCCGGTCACGAAAGATGCTGCGCGGCTCGCGAGGAAGACGGTCGGACCGACCATCTCCTCCGGCGTTGCCATTCTGCCCATCGGTGTGTCGCGCTCGAAAATCTTCACCTGCTCGGCCACTTCCGGCCGGCGGTTCATCGGCGTGAGCGTGTAGCCCGGGCTGAGTACATTGACGCGCAGGCCGCGGCCCGACCACTCCATCGCCAGGCTCTTCGACATGTGGATCACCGCCGCCTTGGACGAGTTGTAGTGGGCCTGTAGCAAGCCGCGATTGACGATGCTGCCGGACATCGAGGCGACGTTGACGATCGAGCCTTTGCGGCGTGGCAGCATGACGCGCGCCTCCGCCTGGCACGAGAGGAAGACGCCGCTGACATTGATCTCGTAGAGCTGTTCCCAGGTTTCGCGCGGCATGGATTCGGCGGCGTGCGCTCCGCCTATGCCGGCATTGTTGACGGCGACTGTCAGCGCGCCAAGTTCCTTTTCGATGCGCTCGACGGCGTCTGCGAGATCGACCTCCGAAGTCACCGAGCCGGTAATCGCAAGCGCCTTGCGGCCAAGCGCGGCGATGCTTGCCGCCGTCTCGTCAAGTCCACCTTTCGAGGGATGGCCAAAACAGGCGACGTCGGCTCCGGCTTCCGCGAGCCCGATTGCGATCGCTTGGCCGATGCCGCTGCCGGCGCCGGTAACCAGCGCAACATCGCCATCCAGTCTGAACAGGTCCATGGATGATTCCCTCCCAACCCCCTTGGTTCGAAAGGACGGTGCGCCAGCAGGGAGTGGACTGGCGCCCCGGCGCGTTCGAGTGCTCGAAGGAATTGCCTCTCGCGTTTATTCTCCCGGCTCGTCGCCCACCCATCATGGCGACGCTGCTCGTCTGGCCCGGTCGACGATGCCGCGCTGCCGTCATCGGGACAGCAGAATGATCCGCCGCCGCGCAAATCGAAAGACTTTTTGTCTGGGGAGTTTTCGAAGACGGTTGATGCGTGCCGCCGCGGCGCCGGTGACGCCGCGGCGGCGGACCTCATGTCTGCCAAACGCCGCCAGGATCAGCGGACACGATCACACGGCGCGGCGGATTTCCGCGCGCTTTGGCAGCTTCCAGTTCGGCCGTGGGAAATGGCAGGTATAGCCATTGGGATATCGCTCCAGATAGTCCTGGTGCTCCGGCTCGGCTTCCCAGAAATCGCTGGCCGGCGTCACCTCGGTCACCACCTTGCCGGGCCAGATGCCTGAGGCGTCGACATCGGCGATGGCGTCTTCCGCGACGCGTTTTTGCTCTTCGTTCGTATGGAAGATTGCCGAGCGGTAGCTTGCGCCGACATCGTTGCCCTGGCGATTGCGTGTCGTCGGATCGTGAATCTGGAAGAAGAATTCCAGCAGGTCGCGGTAGTTGATCCTTTTCGGATCGAACACGATCTCGATTGCCTCGGCGTGGCTGCCGTGGTTGCGATAGGTGGCGTTCGGCACGTCGCCGCCTGTGTAGCCGACGCGAGTCGAAATCACTCCGGGATAGCGGCGGATCAGGTCCTGCATGCCCCAAAAGCAGCCGCCGGCAAGCACTGCGCGTTCGCTCGTGACAGTCATATGTCTCTCCTCGCTATTGGCTTTCCCGGGATATAGGCATGGTGCCCGTCCATTTTCAGGTGAACGGCAGGCGTCGGATCAATTTCCGACCTATCGCGCCTCCCTGGGGAGCAAGGCGACATCGCCCCAAGACTTATTGCGTTGCGCGGTTTCCTTGATGGTCGAACACGTGCAGGTGCTGCTGTGGGAAAGAAACCGTCACCGTGGGGCCAGCCATCAGCGCCTCGCGATCGAGGGTGAAGACGTTGAACGGCAGCCCGTGCAGGCCGAGATGCAGGATGATGCCGAAGCCGGTCGGCTCGATCAGGTCCACCGTCGCTTGCAGGCCGCCCGGCGTGGCCGGCACCATCGCGACATGCTCCGGCCGGATGCCGAGCGTAATCGGTGCGCCTTCCTCGATCAGGTAAGTCGCAGGCAATTCGATCAGCGTGCCGTCCGACAGCCGTGCGGCGCCTTTGCCGTCTCTGGCTTCGTAGCGCGCCGAGAGAAAATTCATTGCCGGCGAGCCGATAAAGCCAGCCACGAACAGATTGGCCGGGCGGTCGTAGAGCTCCAGCGGGCTGCCGACCTGCTGCACCACGCCGGCATGCATGGCGACGATGCGGTCGGCCAGCGTCATCGCCTCGATCTGGTCGTGCGTGACGTAGATCGAGGTCGCGCCGAGGTCCTTGTGCAGCTTCTTGATCTCGGCTCGCATCTGCTCGCGCAGCCGCGCGTCGAGGTTCGACAATGGCTCGTCGAACAGGAAGGCTTTCGGCTGCCGCACGATGGCCCGGCCCATGGCGACGCGCTGGCGCTGGCCACCGGACAGCGCCTTCGGCCGCCTTTCGAGCAGCGGTTGCAGCCCGAGCTTGCCGGCAGCATTGCTGACTGCCGCTTCGATCTTGTCTTTCGCGGCTTTCCTCAGCCGAAGGCTGTAACTCATGTTCTGCGCGACGTTCATGTGCGGGTAGAGCGCATAGGACTGGAACACCATGGCGATGTCGCGGTCCTTGGGCGCGCGCTCGTTGACGCGCGCGCCGTCGATCCTGATCTCTCCGGCCGTAACCTCCTCCAGCCCGGCGATCATGCGCAGCAGCGTTGACTTGCCGCAGCCGGACGGCCCAACCAGCACGACGAACTCGCCGTCGCCGATTGCTAGGTCGACGCCGTGCAGCACCTGGACGATGCCGAAGTCCTTGCGCACATTGCTGATGTCGATGGATGCCATGAGCGTCAGCCTTTCACAGCGCCGGCCGTGAGGCCCTGGACGAGATAGCGCTGGATGAACAGGAAGAAGAGGCAGGCCGGGATCAGCGCCAGCACGCCGGCCGCCATCATCTGCCCGAAATCGACCGAGAATTTCGACACGAAGGTGAGCAGACCGACCGGGAAGGTGGCGGCGTCGTTGCCGGAGATCAGCATCAGTGCGAAGAGCAACTCGCTCCAGGCCGCGGTGAAGACGAAGCCCAGCGTCGCCGCGATGCCGGGCAGGGTCAGCGGCAGGATGATCTGGCGGAACGCCATGAACTGCGTGGCGCCGTCGATCTTGGCAGCTTCCTCCAGATCTTTCGGGATGCCGTCGAAGAAGGACTGCATCAGGAAAGTCGCGAAGGGGATGTTGAAAGCCGTGTAGACGATGATCAAGCCGGTCAAACTGTTGGTGAGCCCCAGCGGCGAGAGCATCTTGAAGATCGGCGCGACCAGCATCACCAGCGGGAACATCTGCGTGAGCAAGAGCAGCGCCACCAGCCAGTATTTGCCGCGAAAATTGAAGCGAGACAGCGCGTAGCCGGAGAGCGAGGCAAGCACCGTCACGATGAAGGCGGTGGTGCCGGCCACTATCAGGCTGTTGCGGAAGAAGATCGGGAAGGAACTGTGTGCCAGCACGAAATTGAAATGCTCGAAGCCGGTGCGCGATGGCCACAGCCTTATGCCTTCCGAATAGAGCAGGTCGTTCGGCGTGACCGAGACCTTCAGCAGCCAGAACAGCGGGAAAAGCGCGAACACCACATAGGCCAGGATCGCGAGACGGTGCAGCACGGTGCCGAGGAGCGAGGCGTTCAAGAGCGTCACCCCCGGTCCATCATCATCTGGCGCAGGATGATGATCAGCATCGAATAGGCGAGCAGCAGCACCAGCAGCACCAGCGCGATCGCCGAGGCATAGCCGAAGTCGAGCGCCTTGAAGGCCTGCGTGAAGATGTAGCTCGCCACGATCTGCGTGCGGTCGGCCGGCCCGCCATTGGTCATAACGATGATCAGGTCGGCGAAGTTGGATATCCAGACCGTGCGCAACAGAACCGTGATGGCGATGGTCGGCGCCAGGAAGGGCAGGGTGATCGAGGTGAAGCGGCGCACCGCGCCCGCGCCGTCGATCGCCGCGGCCTCATAGAGATCCCGCGGGATCGCCTGCAGCGCGGCCAGCATGGTGATGGCGAAGAACGGGATGCCCCACCAGACATTGGCGGCGATCGGCCCCCACATGGCCAGCCGCGGATCGGAGAGGATGTTGGCCGGTTCGCTCATCAGCCCCAGTGCGTAGAACCAGTGCGGCAGCGGCCCGATCACCGGGTTGAACAGCCATGCCCAATTGAGGCCTGTGAGGAAGGTCGGAACGGCCCAGGGCAGGAATACGAGCGCCTGCACCAGCGCGCGGCCGGCGAACGGTTTGTCGAGCAGCAGCGCCAGGATCAGCCCGAACGCGAATTGCAGGAACACCGACGCGCCGGTCCACCACAGCGTGTTGCGCAGCGCCCGGTAGAAATTGTCGTCGCCGTAGAGGGTACGAAAATGGTCGAGTCCGACGAAACCGCCGGAGAATGGTTTCAAGAGCTGCACGTCGCGAAAAGCGTAGGACAGGCCGAGCGCCAGCGGCACCAGCATGATCGTGACGATCAGGATGAGCGCTGGCGCTGCGTAGAGGTAGGGCTCGGCGCGCCGCGCCATCCGGTCGAAAAGCGACCGACCGGGCGGCGGTGAAAGGCTCGCGGTGGCGATGGCCATCGGGTGAAGCTTCGTCTCAAGGATTGATCGGCCGGCGGGCGATCAGCCGGAGCCGCCCGCCATGACGGCGGACGGCTCCGGCTGCAGCGCGGTCCGCCGCGGCTAAGGCTTCTTGGCCAGGAACTTCTGCTGCGCCTTGGTCAGGTACTCGGCCCACTGGTCGGCCAGTTGCTGGGGCGTGATGTCGCCGAGCAGCGCCTGCTGCGTGGTCTTGATGGCGAGCGAGTCCTTGAAGAAGGCGAATTCCTCCAGATAGGTCGGCATCACGGTCAGCACGATGTCCGGATCGGCCAGTTCCTCGAACCAGCCCTTGAACTGGTCGCCGGCGTAGAACGGGTCCTTCTCGGCCGACTTGTGCACGGGCAGGGCGCCGGTGCGCTTGTTCCACTCGACGTTGCCTTCCGGCCCCTCGAGCGTCTCGATCAGCTTCCAGGAGAGGTCCTTGTTCTGGCTCGCCGCCATCATCGACCAGCCGGCGAAGCCGATGGTGGTGAAGGCCTTGCCGCCCGGACCTTTCGGCATCTTGGTGACGCCGAAATCCTCCGGCTTCATGCGTTGGGCGATGGCGATCAGCGCGTCCGGGTCCTGGTCGAGCATGGCGCAGGTGCCGGTGTAGAAGCCGGCGACGATCTCGTTAAAGCCCCAATTGACGCTGTCCTTCGGCGCCAGCCCGTTCTTGTAGAGGTCGATCACCCAGGTCAGGCCCTTCACCCAGCCCTCGCTGTTCATGGTCGAGGCGCCGTCGTCGTTGAAGAACTTGTTGGAGCCGGCCATGGTCGCGCCGAACATTACCCAGCCGTTGAGGCCGCCCGGCCCGCCGCGCAGGCAGTAGCCGTATTTGCCCGGCAGCTTGGCGACCTTTTCGGAAGCCGCCACGAACTCGTCCATCGTCTTCGGCGGCTCGGCGACGCCGGCCTCCTGGAACAGCTTCTTGTTGTAGAACATCGCCCGGAGATAGAAGCCGTAGGGCAGCATGTAGGCGGTGTCGTTGACGTCGCGGCCGAGTTCCAGCGCGCGCTCGGTCAGGCCCGCAGTATGTTCCCATTTGGCCAGATACGGCTCGAGACTCTCGAGCAGGCCGTTGTTGGCGGATAGCGACAGCCAGGTGTCGGGCATCTCCATGACATCCGGCAGTTCGCCGGCCGACACCATGGTGGCGAATTTCTGGAACGCCTCGCCCCACGGCAACGAGATGATCTCGACCTTGGTGCCGGGGTTGGCGGCCTCGAACTTTCCGACGATCGACTTCAGCGTCTCGGTGCGCTCGGGGCTGGTGATCACCTCGACCAGCTTCAGCGTCGTGTCGGCAAGCGCGGTCGTCGACATCAGCGCGGTGGCGATTGCGGCGAGCAGGAGCTTTTTCATTTCCGTTCCCTTTGTCGGTTGCTCATTGTCGGTTGCTCATTTCTTGTCGTTGGAAGAAGCGGCCGCGATCGCCGCTTCCAGGTCACTCCACAACGCCTCGGTTCCCTCGAGGCCGACATGGAGACGCACGGACCGCGGATGGACGCCGAACGCCATCGCGGAATTGGGTTGGGCTTTCTGCTGCAGCACCACCTCGCCGGGCACGACCAGGCTCTCGTGGCCGCCCCAGGAGACGCCGAGCTTGAACAGGTTCAGGCGGTCGGCGAAGCCGCGGATGTCGACGCCTTCGCGGAAGATGAAAGAAAACAGGCCGGACGTGCCGGTGAGCCCCGGTGGCAGCCGGTTGGCGAGGCCCGGATGGCAGATCTTTTCGACCAGCGGATGCTCGGCGAGGCGCTTGGCGACCGTGAGCCCGGCAGCCTGGTGGGCGCGCATGCGCACCGGCAGCGTGCGCAGGCCGCGGATCAGCAGCCAGGCGTCGAACGGCGACAGCTTGCCGCCGAGATAGGGGTACGCCTCGGCGCGGATGCGGCCGACGAGTTCCTTCGAGCCGGCCACCACGCCGGCAACGACGTCGCTGTGGCCGCCGAGATATTTCGAGGCCGAGTGCACGACCATATCGACACCGAGCGTCAGCGGCCGCTGGAAGATCGGGCTTGCCCAACTGTTGTCGATGATGCTCGGGATGCCCTGCGCTTTCGCCAGCGCGGCCAGTGCGCCGACATCGTGCGCCTCCATCACCCAGCTTGTCGGGCTCTCCATGTAAAACAGCTTTGCGCCGGGCAGCGCTCTGGCGACCGCCTCTTCGTCGCGGCCGTCGACATAGGTCACCTCGACGCGCATGCGTTTCAGCAGCGTGCCGAACAGCCGGAAGGCGTCCGGGTAAACGTGCTTCACCGCGACGATGCGGTCGCCCGGCTCGACGAAGGAAAGCACGGCGGAGGAGATCGCCGACATGCCGCTGGCAAAACCGATGGCGTCCTCGCCGCCTTCCAGTTTCGCCAGCATCTCCTCGAACATGCGCACGGTCGGGTTCAGTCCGCGCGTGTAGGTCGGGCGCACCTTCTCGCCGCGATAGGTGGCGAGCATCTCGTCATAGTCCTTGAAGGTGAACAGCGAGGTCTGCACGATCGGCGGCACCACCGCGTCGAAGGCGTTGCCCTCGTCATGCGCGCCGATCAGCGAGGCCTCGTCGAAGAAGTCGGCCCTGTCGTTCATTTCGACATTTCCACGATATCCTCCTCGACGACGCGCAGGATCTCCAGCGTCTTCGCCCGCGCCAGCTCCGCGTCCTGCGCGACGATCGCGTCGAACAGTTCGCGGTGGTACGGGAAGGAGCGGCGTGCGAAATCGATCCGGTCGAACGGATGGTCCCAGAAGCGCTCGAACAATCCACGCATCTGCTCCAGAAACTGCCGGAACAGCGGGTTGTGGGTGGCGTCGTAGATGGCGAGGTGGAAGGCGAGGTCTTCCGGCCCCGACGTGCCCTTGGCGAGGTGCACGCGCTCCATCTCGTCGAGCTTTTCCTCGATCGTTCCGATGTCGGCCCTGGTGCGTCGCCGCGCCGCGACCATGCTCGCCTCGGCTTCGATGCCGCGCCGCACCTCCAGCGTCTGCAAAAGCGCATCGCGCAACTCGGCTGCGTCGAAGGAAAGCGGCATGTGGATCGTGCCAGCCGAGATCGGCTTCAAGAGATAGGTGCCGCTGCCCTTGCGGGTCTCGGTCACGCCGAGTGCCTCGAAACGGCCGAGGGCCTCGCGGATGGTCGAGCGGCCTACAGACAGCGCCGCCATCAGCTCGCGCTCGGTCGGCAGCCTGTCGCCGGCCTTCAAAGCGGCGCGATCGACATAGTCTGCCAGCGCATGCATGACCTGCTTGCCGCGGTCGATTGAGGGAAGCGGCGTGATCGCCACGCGCGCATCCTGCATCGACGATGGCTCGTCATCCGCACGCACGGCGCTACGCAAGAAATTGGTCTGACATCCTAGCAATTTGTCGTGCGGCCGATGTTTAGTCAAGCCGGCAGTTGGCGCTTCGATCTGGCGGACGGCTCCGATCTGCGAAATCCGCACTGCCGCTTTTGCCAGCGGCGTCTCGAGCGAGGCGGCGATGAAATGGCCCTTGGTTCCGACATCTTGCGGGCGGCGGCCGTGTAATACCGGCACGCGCAGACGATGGAAGCGGCGAGGTAGACGGCAACCCCTTGGCAAGAAGATTGAAAGCAGATTGGAAGCAAACAATTGCGACGAAAAGAGATAGCGGGTAGAACATCAAATGTTAAATTGACCGTAAGGAGTAGGCCATGAGCAGACCTTTGATCCTGTTGGCTGGCGCCATCCTGACGCTAACATCTGTGTCGTCCGCTGCGCCGGTTATGCAACCGCTGAAGATCTCCAAGGAATGCAGCCAGTACACCGGCGATACCCCGAGCTTCTGCACCATTACGGAATCGAATCTCGCGGCGATCCCGGTGGGCACCAAGATCCTCTACTATGGGCCGGTGACAAGCAATCCCAATTTCGGCAGCAGCACGGCGGTCATCGCCGTCGGAAACGGCGACTCGGCGGTCGGGTACTGCGTCACCTACGACACGGCCAGCCCGCCGCTCGGAACCTGTGCGTTCCATGCCGGCAGCGGGACGCTCGCCGGGTTCCAGGCGGTCGTCAAGGTGACGGTCGATGACAAGCAGATCTGGCACTGGGACGGAGGCTACCTGCTTGGCGCCACCAAGTGAGTACGAAAGAATTCGTGGCGCTCAAGTGACCGGCAGGCCGTCGACCGCCTTGCGCACCCAGTCCAGCCGCTTTTGCGGGATCAGTCCGTAATTGTAGAAGTTGATGCCGTCCGCCCCCGCCGCGACGGCGGCGCGGGCTCGCGCGGCCAGTTCGCCGCCGGAGTGGAACTCCGGATAGAACACGCGGAACCCGGCGCCCAGGTACTTGTCGGGTCCCAGTGCTGCCCGCCCTTCCCGCATCAGCGCGTCGACGGCGTCCGGCTGCATGAAGTAGCAGCACAGGATCGCGCCGTCGCACAATGCGCCGACGGCCTCGAGGTCGACACCGCCCAGCCAGCCGTCCTTGAGGTCGATCAGGACGATGCGTGTGGCGGGGTCGGCGCGCTCGCGGATCTCGCCGATCAGGCTGGTCACCGGCTCGGTGCGCCAGATGAGAAAGTCGTGGAGAGCGGCGTGGCGGCTGAATGCGCCGATGCCCGCCATGGGAAAATCCGGGAACTGCGCCTGCGGCACCTCGCGTTCGCACATGGCGGCGATCAGCTCCGCGACAATTTTGCGCGCCGCCTCGGCGTCGACACCTGCCTGCCGGGCGCGTGCCATGCAGTGAGGACAGAAGCAGAGCGAAAGCAGAAAATCGTCCTCGGCCAGCATGCCGACGCCGTCCTTCTCGTGGTGGAACTCATGCGCGAAACCCATGAAGTTCGGGCTTTCGAGCTCCAGCATGTCGGGCCGGTAGCGGCGGGTCACCTCCTCCACCATGGTCACGACGTAGTCGCGCGAGGCCGGGCTGGAAGGGCAGAGGTTGTAATAGTTCGGATTGCCGAAGGCGTTGCGCGTCACATGACCGGGATGAAGCATGCCGAGCCGGGTGTTGTGCAGGCACACCGTCCAGCACGAAACCTTCACGCCGCCGGCTTCGCGCTGGCGCACAAGCAGGTCCAGCATGTCGCCGCGCTCGGCCACGTTCCGCGCCATCAGCGGGCGGATCTCCTTGCCGGTCCAGCGCGCCTCGTCCGGGCGATAGTAGACCGTGCCGTCCTCCGGAAAGTACGCCTTCTGGGAAGGGCTGCGCGGCTGGAGGAAGCGGCCCGCATGGTAGGAGGTGGCGAGGCTGATTGTGTTCAGTCCGGCGCGGGCGGAGAGGTCGGCGACGGTGCGTTCGATCCCCTGGTCCTGGATGTCCCAGGGATAGGCCCACATGGAAAGATGCATCGTCGCTCGTCTCCTGCTCTCTGGTCCGATCAAGGGCCCGGGCCCGTATGCCGATTGGCGGCAAAACGCCGGAGGAGGTGAGCCGCGGCAGCCGAGGCAAGCCCAGCTCCGACGCCATGACACGTCCGGCAGATGCCGGTGTATGGCGTGACAGATTGGCTTGTCCAGAACTGACTCTTGATGATCTCGACAGCTCCGTAGGATTTTCGCAGGGCTGCGCAGCGCGCGCTCAGCCGTGGAGTGCTTCGCCGGAAACGGAGCGGTCGGATGTGTCCTCGTCCTGCGCGATCGCAATCGGCGCGCCGGGCTCGCCTTCCCAAAGAATCAGGCTGGCGGCGCCGATGAGCCCGGCATTGCCGCCGAGCCGGGCCGCGCAACTCCGTGCCGCCGAGATCGAAGGCGAGGGCGACTTTTGCCATCAGGCTGCGACCTCCAGCCCGTGCAGCCAGGCGATGCGCTGGGCGAGATCGGGATCGCCGAAGGCCAGCGAGCCCAGCACCACGGTCTCGGCGCCGGCGGCGCGCAGGCGCGGCACCGTCTCGTGGCGGATGCCGCCATCGGCCGCCAGCACGATGTCTTGTTCGCGGCCGGCCTGCCGCATCAGCGCGCGCGCTTCGGCGAGGCGCGGGCAGGCCTGGTCGGACAGGCTCTGGCCCTTGACGCCGATCGAGGTGCCGAGCAGCGTGAAGAAGGCGACATGCGGGATGAACGGCGCGGCCGCGGCCACCGGCGTTTCCAGCCGCAGCACCACGCCGGCCTCGGCGCCGAGCTCATGCGCCAGCCTGACCGCGCGCAGGCCGGTCTCGCCGTTCTCGGCGTGGACGCTGATCAGGTCGGCGCCGGCCTCGATGAACTGGCGCGTCTGTTCCTCGACGATCTCCTTCTCGACCATCAGATGAACATGAATCGGCTTGTCGGTCAGTTTGGCGATGCGCGCGACGAAATCGGGAAAGAACAGGAAACCCGGGGTGAAGCGGGCGTCGGCGACGTCGATATGATGCAGATCGACATGATCTTCGATGCGCTTGAGGTCGCGTTCCATGTTGGCGAGGTCGGCCGACCACAGCGAGAACTCGCCGAGCAGCCGGTCGCGGGGCAGGGCGGCGATCGCGGCGCGGCCGGAAAGGGGTTTGGTCGTCATGAGGATGCACCGTTGGGGATGTCGAAATGGCTGTTCAGGAAGGCGGCGATCGCCGCCTGCACCTCGGCGAAATGGCGGTCCTTGTCGCCGGCCTTGGGCGTGATTTTGCGGAAGGCGGCGCCGGGAATGGCTGCGGCGAGTGTCCGCGCCATGGGCAGCGGATGGATGGCGTCCATCTCGTTGCCGATCACCAGCGTCGGAATGGCGAGCGCGGCAGCTTCGGCTTCGGAGGTGCCCGGTCCGTCGCTGGAAATATCCGCCAGTACCTCGGCGAACCGAAAAATGTCGGGCCGGTCGAAATAGCCGAGCAGCGAGTTCAGGTTGTCCGGGGCTTCGGCTTTCAGCCGTGCTGCCGTGTTCGACCACTCGAAGGTGGTTCGCGCCTCGGCGAGCGGATGGTTCTTGATCAGCCGCGCGACTTCGCCGATCGGCGCGAGGTTTTCGGGGGCGGAACAAAATGTCCAGGCGGGACGCACCAAGATCAGGCCACCGATGCGATCCGGATGGCGGGCGGCAAGCCGCAGCGCCAGCGCCGCACCCATCGAAATGCCGCCGGCGACAAAGCGCCCGATGCCGGCCCGATCGGCGGCGGCAACGATGTCGTTGGCGAACAGGGCGAAGGAGAAGGGGCGCTTGCTTCCCAGGTTGGAGCCGCCATGACCCCGGCATTCCAGCGTCAGCCGCCGGCAGGGGAGCGATGCCGGAAATGTCTGCGCCACCTGCGCCTCGTCGCCGCCCAGGCCGTGCTGGAACACCACCGCCGGGCCTTGCCCGGTGTCGAAGATTTTTAGCGCGGCATCGTCGCGGCCGAGCGTGGCTACGGTCATCGCATCAGCCCCGTCAGGAATCGGGCTACACCGGGCGCCTCCTCGGACGAGAGACCGTGGGTGACCAGCGGACCATCGAAGCCAGTTTTCTTCAGCCGGGCGGCGAAATCGGAAAAATCGACGACGCCCTGGCCGGCCGTGGCGAAGCGGCCGTCGGCGTGCCGGTCCTTGGCATGCGCCATGGCGACATGGCCGGCGCTGCGCTCGACCGCGTCCGCGACGATGACGCGGGCCTGACCGGGCGTCGCCTGCTCGAACAGGTTGGCCGGGTCGAGCACGATCTTTAGCCGGGAAGATCCCATCTCGGCGATCAAGCGCATGGCGTCGGCGGCCGAGGTGACGACGTTCGCCTGTTCCGGCTCGATGCCGAGGTCGACATGACAGCGTTCGGCGAGCTCCAGCGCCTTTTCCATCTCGCCGGCCATGTCGGCCCAGGCGGAAGGATCGGCGTTGCCGGGATGGTGCGCCCACTGGTCGTCGGGATCGCGGGTGCCGGTGCACAGCGTGACCAGCGGTATCGACAGCGTCGCCGCGACCTCGATCACCACGCCCAGCCGGTGCATTCCGTCGTCCCGGACAACCTTATCGGGATGGGCCATGTTGTAGGTGCCGGACAGCGCCGCCAGCGACACGCCGGATGCCTTTGCCGCTGCCGCTATCGCGGCGATCGTTTCCGCCGGCACCGCCTCCGGCATCGACGGCAGGCCGGCGCAGGCGAGATTGAACTGCGTGGTCGCATAACCCGCCTTGCGCACCGCCGCGAGCACGCCGGTGGGGTCGGTGCCTGGAAACGTCTTGGCGAAAATCCCGATCTGCATCAGACCGCGCCCGTCACCGAGGCGAGCTCGACCCGCTCGCCGCTTTCCACCGAGCGGGCGATCGCCACCATGGCGCGGATCGAGGCGATGCCATCCTCGACGTCGGCGCCGCGCATCGGCGCGCCTGTCAGCACCGTGTCGGCAAAACCCTCGAGCTGGCGGCGATAAAAATGCCCGTCGGCGCCGAGCGGTTTTCGCACGGTCGCGTCCTTCTCGTGGAAAATCTCGACCTCGCTCGAGCGGAAGAACCAGGGATTGAACGTTTTCGCGATCACCGACCCGTTCTCGCCGTAGAGCTGAAAACCCTCGTGCCAGTCCATGCGCACCGCCACCGTCAGGTCGAGATGGCCGAGCGCGCCCGAGGCGAATTCCGTCTCGACGAACCAGCAATAGGCGCCGAAGCGCTCGGCGAGGC
This sequence comes from Mesorhizobium sp. LHD-90, assembly GCF_030929505.1. Taxonomy (GTDB): domain Bacteria; phylum Pseudomonadota; class Alphaproteobacteria; order Rhizobiales; family Rhizobiaceae; genus Kumtagia. The sequence goes on from NZ_JAVFVV010000009.1 coordinate 147,889, forward strand.
GGGCACGCACGGCGACGATGTCGCCGCACAGGAAGCGCGCCGTGTCGACCAGATGCGAGCCGTGCGCCAGCATGAAATATTGCCGCAGATCCGCCTTCGGGTTGCCGGACGGTTTTCTGGCCAGCTTGCTGGTGACCGGCAGCGGCTGCACGGCGTCGGTATTGGTATAGCGGTGGGTGGAATCGCAATACCACGCCTTCAGCGCCAGCACCTCGCCGATCTCGTCGCGGACAAAATCGCGCGCCGCCTCGATCGGCTGGTCGAAGCGTTTCATATGGCCGACCTGCAGGATCTTTCCGGTGCGCCTCACCGCCTCCGCGAGTTGTTGGCCTTCCTCGACGGAGACGCCGATCGGCTTCTCGCACAGCACATGTTTGCCCGCCTCCAGCGCCTTGATCGACATCGGCACGTGATAGGCGTCGGAGGTGGCGACGATCACCGCGTCCAACTCCGGATCGGCCAGCATCCTGTCGTAGTCGTCATGGAGCTTTTGCGGCTCCCAGGCGGCGCCCATGCGCTGGAGCAGATCGGGCGCGACATCGCAGATGGCATAGAGGTCGGCATTCCTGGCCTTGGTGCAGGATTCGAAATGCGCGAACTGGGCGATCGGCCCGGCGCCCAGCACGCCCACGCGCAGACGGCGTTCGTCTTTTTTGATCATGGTCGGTCCTTAGAGCAATGTCCGATCAGATACGGCGCGTCGACGACGCGCCGCAAGGCCAAACTCTTACGGCGAATTTCGACACATCTGGTAGGTAGCGCAAATTCTTGTCGCATGTAAAATTTGGTTACGTCCGGGAAACCTCGCCTATGGGCGCCCGAACGCCGTGCTGCCGTCGCGGGGACATTCCTGCGCGCGCCACCAGCCGTGACAGGTCGCTTGGCGTCGGATAAACTTTACGCACGGCGATTTCAATATTGACACGAGTAAATTTTTACTGGAATATCCGCCCGCTTGCCGCAATGGGCCCGCACGGCTTATCGCGGCCCTGCCGACACCTCAATTGGAATGCCGCCATGTCCGAAATGACCACCTCCGAACGACGCGGCTACCAGCAGATTTGCGGCGCCAATGGTTTGATCATGGCGATCGCCTGCGACCAGCGCGGCGGCATCCGCAAGCTGCTCGCCGCGACGCCGGAGGAAGAGGCGAAAATCACCGACGGCATGCTGGGCGACACCAAGGCCGACGTGGTGCGCTATCTCGCCAGCCATGCGCCCTGCATATTGCTGGATGCGGTCTGCGCCGTGCCGCGCGTCGTCGACGAGGGCGTGCTGCTGCGCGACGTGGCGCTGCTGATCGGCCTCGACGCATCCGGTTACGACACCGACGACAACGGTTTCTGGCAGTCGCGGCTGACACCCGGCCTGACCGCGCGGCGCGTCCGCGAGTTGGGCGGCACCGGCGGCAAGATCATGGTCTATCTGCGCGCCGACCGGCCGGAAGCCAATCGCCACAACATGGCGATCATCGAGCAGTGCATCGCCGATTTCGCCCGCGAGGATCTGCTGCTGGTGGTGGAGTTTTTGACCTATGCACTGCCGGGCGAGGACAAGGCGGCCTATGCGGAAAAGTTCCCGGCGCTGATCGAGGGCGGTACGCGCCTTTGCCTCGATGCCGGCGCAAAAGTGCTGAAGCTACCTTATCCCGGCAGCGCGGAGTCCTGCGCGGCGATCACCGCCATGTGCGGCGCTGTGCCGTGGTCGGTGCTGTCGGCGGGCGTGGACCACGAGACCTTTCTCGGCCAGGTCGAGGTCGCCATGGCGAACGGCGCGGCGGGCGTCATCGCCGGCCGCGCGTTGTGGAAGGATTGTGTTTCGCTCGACCGCGACCGCCAGCGCGAGTTGCTGGTCAGCCGGGCGGTGCCGCGGCTCAGGCAGATCCAGGCTGTGCTGGATCGCTATCCCCGCAACCTGCCGCTCGGCGCGGCCGCCTGATCCATATGGCCACCGCCATCGGCGTCGACGTCGGCGGAACCCGCGTCCGCGTCGCGCGGGTCGATGCGGCCGGTCAGGTGCTGGTCCGGCTGGAACAGCCGACGGCTGGCGCGCCGGATTTGGTCTGCGCGCAGATCGAAGACCTCGTCCACGCCCTCGACGATGCGACGGTGGAAGCGGTCGGCATCGGTGTGCCGGGACGCGTCGATATCAGCCGCAACCGCATGATGTCCGGCGGCTACGTCGATCTCTCATCCATTGACCTAGGCAGTATCCTTGCGAAAACCTTCGGGCGGCCGGTCGTGCTCGACAATGACGGCAACATGGCGCTTTACGCCGAACATGCCATCGGCGCTGCGCGGTCGGCCGGAACGGCGGTGATGTTCACCATCGGCACCGGCATCGGCGGCGCCGTCCTTGCTGACGGCAGGATCTTGCGGGGCAGGGCGGCCGCCGGCCAGCTCGGGCACCTGACCGTCGACAGTAACGGTGCGCGCTGTCTGTGCGGACGGCGCGGCTGCGTCGAGACGACCAGTTCCGGCACCGCCCTGGCCGGCCATCTGGCTGCGGCGGGGCTGCCAGCGGCGACCTCCGTGGACAAGCTGCTCGAAGAGTCCCGCAATGCGTCCGCGGCTGCCGGGTCGGTGCTGGCCGCCTGGGCCGGGCCGATGCGGTTCGCCATCGATACGGCGATCGCCGCCTTCGATCCCGAAATGGTCGTTCTAGGCGGCGGCCTGGGTGCCGCGATGCACGAGGCCCTGGCGCAGATTCCAGACGAAGCGGTGTGGTATCGCTGCCCCGTCGTGCCGGCGGCGCTGGGCGACCGCGCCGGCGTCATCGGCGCCGGCCTGGCGGCGCTGAGCCGGCAAGGATGAGCCGATGAAGCGCGTGCTTCTGGTCAACGGTGTGCCGGCATCGGGAAAGAGCAGCGTCGCCCGCGTTCTGGCGCAGGCCGGCGGCTGGCCGCTGCTCACGCTCGACACGGTCAAGGAGGCGTTGTTCGCGCATCTCGGAACCGGCGACCGCGACTACAACCGCCTGCTCGGCAAGGCCAGCTATCAGGCGATCTTTGCCCTCATCGGCGATTTTCCGGAAGGCAGCACGGCCGTGGTCGACGCCTGGTTCGGCTTCCAGCCGACCGATGTGCTGAACACCCATCTGGAGAAGGCAAAAATATCCCGCGTCGCCGAGGTCTGGTGCCACGCGCCGCCGGCTGTGATCGGAAAACGCTACGGGTCCAGGCTGTCGAAGCGCCATGCCGGCCATCTCGGCGAGTCCTACGTGCCCGAACTGATCGAACTCGCCGGCCGCGCCGCCCCGCTTGGCGCCTGGCCGCTGTTTAGGGTAGACACGACGCGGCCGTTGGACCTTCCCGGGCTGATGGACTGGGTCGAGTCCCTCCAATAACCGTCACCGCCACGCCGGCGTTCAGCAACAGAGTTCTTGGCGATGCCCGCAGAGTCGATCGACACCCGGACCAGGCTGGCGCCCGATGCGCTCGGGCCCACCATCGTGGTTGGCGAGATTCTGGTGGAGATCATGGCCCGCACACGCGGCAACGGCTTTCTCGAGCCGATCAACCTGGTCGGTCCCTTTCCCAGCGGCGCGCCGGCGATCTTCATCGACCAATGCGCAAAGATCGGCGGGGCGGCGGGCATAATCGCCTCGGTCGGCGACGACGATTTCGGCCGCCTCAACGTCGAGCGGCTGCGCGCCGACGGCGCCGATGTCTCGGCGATCTCCGTAAATCCCGACTATCCGACCGGTAGCGCCTTCGTCCGCTACCGCGCCGACGGCTCGCGCGACTTCGTCTACAACATCGCCAAATCCGCGGCGGGGCTTCTGGCGTTGACGGCTGAAGCCAAAACCATGATCGCGCGCGCCGGCCATTTGCATGTCATGGGCACGGCGCTGGCCATTCCCGAAGTCTGGGCGATCCTCGAGCACGCCATCGGCGTTATCAAGCGGCGCGGCGGCAGCATCTCGCTCGATCCGAACCTGCGCAAGGAACTGCTTGGCGGGCAGACCGAGGAGCGGTTCGCGAGACTGATCGAAGTTGCCGACCTGCTGCTGCCCTCCGGCGACGAGCTGTTCGTTGCCGCGCGGGCCGACGGCGAGGCGGCTGCAACGGCGGCCCTGTTCGCCAAGCATGCCACGGAGATCGTACTGAAACGCGGCGAGGCCGGCTCGACCTTCTTCGGCGCCGACGGTTTTCGCGTCGATTGCCCGGCCTTCGTGGTGGACGAGGTCGACCCGACGGGGGCCGGCGACTGTTTCGGCGGCGCCTATGTCGCCTGCCGGCGGCTTGGCATGCCGGCGGCGATCGCGCTGGACTACGCCAACGCCGCCGGCGCGCGCAACGTCGCGGTGCTTGGCCCCATGGAAGGCGCCGGTTCGCGGCAACAACTCGACGCATTCATCGCGACCACGCCGAGGCGCGGCGCATGAAAATTCTGATGGACCTTGCCGCCTCGCGCCGCAACGGCTCGCCGAAGGGAATTGTCTCGGTCTGTTCCGCGCATCCGCTGGTGATCCGCGCTGCGGCCCGCAATGCCGCGAAACATGACGACACGCTGCTGATCGAGGCGACCTGCAACCAGGTCAACCAGTTTGGCGGCTATACCGGCATGCAGCCGGCGGATTTCGTCGCGCTGGTCAACCGCATCGCGACGGAGGAGCGACTGCCGGGCGAGCGCATCATTTTTGGCGGCGACCATCTCGGTCCGAATCCGTGGCGCAAGGAAAGCGCCGACAGCGCCCTGGAGAAGGCTGAAGCCATGGTGGCCGCCTATGTCGCGGCGGGTTTCCGAAAAATCCATCTCGACGCCTCGATGGGCTGCGCCGGCGAGCCGGCCGCACTCGACGACGCCACCACCGCCACGCGTGCCGCGCGCCTGGCTCGGGCAGCCGAGGACGCAGCGGCTTCGACCGGTGGGCCGATGCCGGTCTACATCATCGGTACCGAAGTGCCTCCGCCCGGCGGCGCCGACCATGCGATCGGCGCGCTTGAACCGACCGGCCCGGCCGCGGCGCGGCGGACGATCGAGATCCATCGCACGATCTTTGTCGAAAACGGTTTGCACCAGGCGTTCTCACGGGTCATCGCGCTCGCCGTGCAACCCGGCGTCGAGTTCGGCAACGAGAACGTCGTGCTTTACGACCGCGCCAAGGCGTCCGGCCTGACGCGCCTGCTCGATGCGGTCCCGCAATTCGTCTACGAGGCGCATTCGACCGACTACCAGGGCCGTGCGCCGCTCCGCCAGCTCGTCGAGGACGGCTTTCCGATCCTCAAGGTCGGGCCGGAACTGACCTTCGTGCTGCGCGAGGCGCTGTATGGGTTGGATCTCGTGGCTTCCGACCTTGTGCCGGACTATGGCGAGCGTCCGCTGTATCATGCCATGGAGCGGCTGATGCTGGCTCTGCCCGGCCATTGGCAGGGGCACTATCACGGTCCGCCGGGCGAACGGCGGTTGCAGCGCCATTATTCCTATTCCGACCGTATCCGTTACTATTGGAACCAGCCCGAGGCGGAGGCCGCGGTTGCGCGGTTGCTCGACGCCTTGCGCGGTAGGAACGTTCCGGCGACGCTGATGCGGCAGCATCTCCCCGCGTTCTCGGATTTCGCGGGCAGGGCGCTCGATCCCGAGAGTCTGCTGGTGGCCGCGGTTCAGCGCGCACTCGACGACTATCGTTTTGCTTGTATGGGTGAGGTGGCTGCAAGCTGACGGCAGCAGGAACCGGCCGCGGCAGAAAATGCGCCGAGGTAACCTTAAAGTTTACACCCGTAAATTTATTCTGACCGTTGTAAACTTACGAGGCGACTGTTAGTCAGATGGGACAGCCGGAATCCAAGCCTTGCAATCGAAGAAGATCGGCACGATGGAAGAGTTTGCGCAGGCGGTCGGCCTGTCGCGGCCGACCGTTTCGAAATTCTTCCAGGATCCGATGTCCGTCCGCCCCAAGACGCGGGCCAGGATCGAGGCCGTCCTCAAGAAATCGGGATTCCGGCCGAACCTCTTCGCCGTGAACCTGAACCGGCGCAGGTCCAAGATCATCGGATTGATCATCCCCGATCCCACCGACCCGTTCTACATGACGCTGGCGCAGCGCGTGGAGACCGAGGCGACCAATGCGGGCTACCTTGCCCTGGTGCTGAGTTCCAACGGGCGCCCGGAGATCGAGGCGCGCGCCATCGAGACGATCACCGCGCTCAACGTCGCTGGAGCCCTTATCGCGCCGCTGGGCGAGACGTCGCACCGTGCACAGTTGAAGAGCCTGGCGCGCGAGACGCCCTTGATCTTCGTCGATGCTCCGCTCGATGAAGACGGTCCCTTCGTCGGCACCGACAACCATCAGACCATTCCGCTCATCACCGAATATCTGTGCCGGTCGGGCGAGCCGCCGACCTATCTGGAAATGCCCCGCACCAACAGGAATTCCTCCGACCGGCGCGCCGCCTATACCGCCACGATGGATCGGCTCGGGCTGGAGCCGTGCTATGCCGGCGTGCCGGCGTCGGACTGGGATTTCGAGAGGGTGGCGTTCGAAGAGACCGCGCGCATCCTGCGCGAGGGCGGTTTTGCCACCCGCACCGTGCTCTGCCCCAACGATCGCATGGCCCTCGGCGTGCTTGCTGCCATGTACGAGGCGGGGCTGAAGGTCGGCTACGGTCCGGACTGCGACTACCGCGTCGCCGGCCATGACAACCAGCGATTCAGCGCCTACACGGCGCCGCCGCTGACGACGGTCGCGCAGGACTGCGACGAGATGGGACGGGTCGCCGTCCGCATGCTGCTGGATCATATCGCCGGCGACGATCAGGTTGCCGGCGGCCAAAAGATCCTGCTGGCCGGTGCGCTGGTGCTGCGCAAGTCGGCCTGACGCGACGTTCGCCGGCCAGACGGCAGGTATGGATCGGGGGCGAGATCGAGAGGGGAGTCAGACATGCATCAATCGGTTTCAGGGAAGGTTGCGCTCGTCACTGGCGCCAGTTCGGGCATCGGGCGCGCCGCCGCACTGGCGCTCGCCGAGGAAGGAGCGGATCTGGTACTGGTTGGGCGCTCGGCGGACCGCCTGGAGGCGGTGGCGGCAAATGCCGGCGGCAAGGCGTTGGTCCTGCCGGCGGACCTTTCACGCTCGGCCGATGTCGATCGGGTCGTCGCCGACGCCCTCGCCCGCTTCGGCCGGATCGACATCCTGCTTGCAAATGCCGGGCTCTACATCCCGGGAGATGTCGTCGACGGCGACGCGGACGCATGGGACACAATGTTGTCCGTCAACGTCAACAGCGTGTTTCGGCTGGTACGTGCCGTCCTGCCGGGCATGATCGCGCGCAGAAGCGGCGACGTGATCGTTACCTCGTCGATTTCCGGGCATCAGGCCCTTCATTGGGAACCGGTCTATTCGGCCTCCAAACATGCGATCCAGTCCTTCGTGCACGGATTGCGCAGGCAGGTGGCTCCGCACAACATCCGCGTCGGAGCGGTGGCGCCCGGCGTCGTGCTCAACGAGCTGTGGGGCTACCACGATCCGGCCGCGATCGAAGCCAAGGCCGAGGCGCATGAAGGGCTTCGCTCGGAAGACGTGGCCGACGCGATCCTATACATGCTGACGCGACCGGCCAACGTCACCATCCGCGACCTGGTAATCCTGCCCCAGAACCAGGATATCTGAACCGCGGAACGGGCGCGTCCGCCGAGGCCCGCGCCTATTTTCCGACCATCAGCCTGACGATCTCGTCGCCCGTCGTCTCCGTCGGTATGCGCTCGCCGGCATTCTCGCCGCGCCGGAACACCACGATGCGGTCGGCGACCTCAAAAATGTCGCGCAGATTGTGCGAGATGAAGATGACCCCCTTGCCCGCGGCCTTCAGCGACTGGATCAGCGACATGACCTTGCGCTGCTCGGGCACGCCAAGCGCCGCCGTCGGCTCGTCCATGATCACCAGGCGCGCATTCCAGTACATCGCCCGGCCGATCGCCACCGCCTGCCTTTGCCCGCCCGAGAACGCCGCCACAGGCGCATCGAGCCGGTCGACGTGGAAGTCGAGGCGATGCATCGTCTCGCGCGCCGCCTCGGCCATCTTCTTGCGATCGAGGATCGGCAGGAAGCCGAACAGTTTTGTCATCGGCTCGCGGCCCAGGAAGATGTTGGCGCCGATAGACAGATTGTCGGCGAGCGCGAGGTCCTGGTAGATCGTCTCGATGCCGTTGTCGCGGGCCTCCTCGGGGGTCGAGAATGCCACCCGCTTGCCGTCGAGCAGTATGTCGCCCTCCTCGTAGCCGAAGACGCCCGAGATCGCCTTGATCACGGTGGACTTGCCGGCGCCGTTGTCGCCGGCCAGCGCAACGACCTCGCCCGGGAGTACATCGAGCGAGACGCGGTTCAGGGCCTGCACGCCGCCAAAATGTTTGGAGACGTTGCGGACCGAAAGAATGGGAGCCTGTTCACTCAACCTGCCGCCCTCCAATGAACCGCCGCTGCGCCTGGTCTACCAGAACCGAGATGATGATGACGAGACCGACTGCGATGAACTGCCAGAACGGCTCCACGTTGACGAAGACAAGTCCGTAGTCGATGACCGCGATCACCAGCGCGCCGGCGACGGTGCCCCAGATAGTGCCCGAGCCTCCGAAAAGGCTGGCGCCGCCGATCACCACCGCGGCAATCGAGAGCAGCAGGAGCGGTTCGCCGGCCTGTGGCGCGCCGGCCGAGAAGCGGCCGGTGTATAGGACGCCTGCGATGCCGGCCATCACCGCCGACAGGACATAAATCTTGATCGTCAGCCGCTTGACGTTGATGCCGGCACGGCTGGCGGCGGCCTTGCTGGCGCCGAGCGCGTAGGTGTGCTGGCCGAAACGGGTCTGCGACAGGATGTAGTGCAGAACGAGGCAGCAGATCACCGCCAATATCACGAGGACCGGCAGTCCGAGCACCCGGTCGTTGCCGACCGACGAGTACCAGCGGTTGGATATGGCGATGGTCATGCCGCCGGCGATCAGGTAGGCGGCGCCGCGCGCCACGCCGTACATGCCGAGCGTGCCGATGAACGGCGGCACCTTGAGAAACGCGATCAGCCAGCCGTTGACGAGTCCCGGGATCGCCGCCATGCCGACACCGGCCGAAACGCCAACGAGCATTGCGGCGAGTGGCGGCAGCCCCAGTTGCTGGGCGGCCCAGTTCGCGGTGTGGGCGGCGATCACCGACGCGAACCCCATCACGAAGCCCAGCGACAGGTCGATGCCGGCGGAGATGATGACGAAGGTCTGGCCCAGCGCCAGGATCAATGGCGCCGCCGCGGCGACAGAGATGGCGCGCAAATTGTAGGTGTTGAAGAGGAAGGTCGCGCCGTAGGCGATCTGCGACCAGATCTCGAAGAACAGCACGAGGACAGCCAGGAAGATCCAGGCGCGCTGCTCGGCGATGACGAGCAAAATCCTTCGCCAGCGGGTCAACGGCACGCCCGTGCCGGCCAATGTCGTTGCGGTCGCCATAATCCTCCCCGTCTCAAAAGCTCCGGCCGCCGCTGTTGGCGGCGACCGGGTCAAGGACCATTCCCGGTCCTACTCGCTCTTGTAGAGATACCGGTTGACGTTCGGATCGTCGATGTTGGCCGCCGTCATGACGGTGAAGCCCGTGCCGATATGCGTCGGGACCGGATTGCCGGTGGCATGGGCGTAGCCGGCCATGAAGCCGAAATAGCCGATTTCCGCCGGATGCTGGGCGATGGTCAGCTCGAAGGTTCCGTCCTTGAGCTGCTCGACGATCGATTCCGGCGCATCGAAACCGGCCATCTTGACCTTGCCGGCGACGCCCGCCTGCTTGGCGCCGTTGGCGGTGCCGCCGGCCGAGAACAGGTTCGCGCCGAACACGCCGGCGAGGTCGGGCACGCGGCCGAGCACGGCCTGGAACTGCGCGGCCGCCTTGTTGGCGTCGTCGTCGTTGAACTGCGTCTCCAGGATCTCGATGTCCTTGTGCTGGGCCATTTCCAACTTGAAGCCTTCCTCACGCTGGTCGGTGGTCGAGATGCCCGGCTTGACGTTGGAGACGTAGACCTTGCCCTTCTCGCCGATCGCCGTTGCGAGCGCGCGCGCCGCCATGCGGCCGCCGAGCACGTTGTCGGAGGCGACATAGGAAATCGGGAAATCGGCGTCGCCGGCGCCGGTCTGGAACACGCCGTTGCCGATGAAGGTGTCGACGCAGACGACCGCGATGCCCGCTTCGTGCGCCTTGCGCAGCGGCTCGATCATCTGGGTCTTGTCGTTGGGCGCGATCAGGATGGCGGCAGGCTTCTTGGCGATGACCGCTTCCAGGATCGGCACCTGGAGCGACACGTTCCATTCCGCCGCGCCCTGATAGATCAGTTGCGCGCCGACCGCCTCGGCCGCGGCCTGGGCGCCCTTGTGCATGGTGACGTAGAAGCCGTCGGCGGTCAGGCCGGGGATCAGGGCGATCGTCGGCTTGTCCTGGGCCGAAGCCCGTCCCGCGGTCAGAATCGCCGGCGCGGCAAGGCCGGCGGCTCCCATAAATTTAACGAATGAGCGACGCTCCATTTGCAGTTCTCCTCCCGAGTGAAAACCATAGGAACAAGGCCAAGGCAGGCCGTCCCCGAGAATGAGGATTGCAATATTCTTAATCTTCGTCAACTCTATTTTTTACATGCGTAAACTATCTGGCAGCGCAAGGCCGCCTGCCCGCAAGGCGGGCCATGTCGCTGTCCCACGGGGCCGCTGGATGGCCTCGTCTTGAGTCGAAAAGTCAGCCAATTGGAGCAATGTCCGGCTGGTATCGGGACGCTACGCCGGTCGGTAGCCTGGATGCAACATCTACTCGCGCATCTGGTCGAGAAGCCATTTGATGGCTAGCGCATAGCCGCCTGGCCCAAGCCCCGCCAGAACCGCCGTGGCCACCGTCGAAACCAGAGACTTATGATAGATCTCCTCGCGGCGGTGTATGTTGGAAATGTGGAACTCGACGATCGGGCCGGGGAACATCTTGAGCGCGTCGAGAAGCGGGATGGACCGGAAACTCAGTCCCGCCGGATTGATCAGGATGCCGGAGCCCTCGTCGATCGCCTCATGTACCCAGTCGACAAGCTGATGTTCGGCGTTCGACTGGTGGAAGCGGATTGGCCTGTCTCCCGCCGCCTGGCGGCACATCGCCTCGATTTCCGCAAGCGTCGTCGTGCCGTAGATCTCGGGTTCGCGCTTGCCGAGGCGATTGAGGTTGGGCCCGTTGAGGACGAAGATCGGCTTGGTCATCTGGCCTCCGTCAGCCCTGGTAACCGAAAAGGCGCGGCAGCCACAGCACCACTTCCGGGAAGAAGGTGATCACGACCAGCGACAGGATCATCACGTAGAGGAACGGCAGCACGTCGCGCACGATGTCCCACAGAGGCACGTTGGCGATGCGGGTCATGATGAACAGCAGCAGCCCATAAGGCGGAGTCACCAGGCCGAGCATGATGTTGACGACGCACATCACCCCGAAATGGACGAGGTCGATGCCGAGCGCGTTGGCTGTCGGGATGAACACCGGCAGGATGACAAGGATGATCGTCGTCCCCTCCAGCACGCAGCCGAGCAGCAGCAGGATGATGTTGACGAGGATCAGGAAGCCGGTCGACGAGAGATCCCAGCTCGTCAGGATCACGCTGAGCGAGTGCGGGATGTTCTCGACGGTCACGACGTAGTTGAACACCAGCGCGCCGGCGATCAGCATGCCGATCGAGGCCGTCGTGCGGGCGCTCGCCAGCACCGATTTGTAGAAATCCAGGAAACTGACGCTCCGGTAGAGCACGACCGAGATGAACAGCGCATAGGCTGCCGCGACCGCGGCGGCCTCCGTCGGCGTGGTTACGCCCGAATAGATTCCGCCCAGCAGGACCACCGGCATCAGCAGCGCCGGCAGGGCCCGCCAGGTGATGCCGGGGATCTCGCGCAGCGGCGTCGGCGGCTCGACCGGAAAGTTGCGGGTGCGCGCGTGGATGGCGACCAGAACCATCTGAAGCAGCGCCATCAAGAGGCCGGGGATCACGCCGCCGAGGAACAGGTAGCCGATCGAGGCATCCGAAACGAGCGCGTAGATGATCATCGGGATCGACGGCGGGATGATCGGCCCGATGACCGCCGTCGCCGCCGTCAAGGCCGCCGCGTAGCTTGCGGGGTACTTGCCGTCGGCCGTCATCATGTTCTGCATGATCTTGCCGGAACCGGCGGCGTCCGCGATGGCCGAACCGCTCATGCCGGCGAAGATGATCGACTGCAGCACGTTGACCTGCGCCAGCCCGCCGCGGAAACGTCCGACGATCGCATTGCAGAACGTCATCAGCCGCTCCGTCATCGAGCCGATGTTCATCAGTTCGGCGGCCAGGATGAAGAGCGGCACGGCAAGGATGATGTAGTTCGAATACATCCCGTTGAGGAACTGCTCGGCGGCGGTGCCCATGTCGAGGCCCGCCATCAGCAGGTAGAGGATCGATCCGGCGATCATGGCGTGCCCGACCGGCAGGCCAAGCAGGGCGAGCGCCGTGATCGCGACGATGGAGATTGAGAACGGGCTGGCGAAGCTCATACGCCTGATCCTGCCTTGGTGGGATCGAATTCTTCAGGCGCGGAACCGCGCAGAACCCGCCAGGAGAGCCACAGGTAGCGCACGATGATGGCGACGACGAAGACGATGTAGATCGAGAACAGCCAGTCGAAGCGGATCTTCAGGTAGGCGCTCTTCTCGACCTTCATGAAGGTGACGTAGTCCAGCACGGCCGGAAAGGAGATCCCGTAGAGGAAGATCAGCGAGGCGGCGCAGATCAGGAACATGACGCTACGGGTACGCGCGCCGACCGAGGCGTAGATGAGATCGAAACGCATCTCCTCCTGCTCGGTCAACACGAAGGCGGCTCCCCAGAGCACGATCCAGATCCAGAGGATGGCGCTGATCTCGTTGGTCCAGCCGGTCGGCCAGTTCAGCACGTAGCGGAACAGGATCTGCAGCAGGAAAGCGAAGAACATCACCGCCAGCATCGCCGCCAGCACGTTTTCCGCGCGCCGGTATAGCCAGTCGCTGGCCCTGCGCAGTCTTGGGTCCATCGTCATCCTCCTGGGAAGTCACCGCTGCCCGGGCCGGCGCCGGGGCGCCAGCCGGAGCTATCCCATGCTTGCGTTCCGGAAAGGAGGGCCGGACGGTCCGCCGTCCGGCCCTCCTCGGCTCACAGTGCGTTGATCTTGTCGATCATGCCCGCCGGCCACGCCTTGGCCAGGTCGGAGGCGAGGTACTGCTCCTGCACATGCTTGCGGAAGGCCGCGACGTCGGGCTCGTAGATCTTCAGACCCTTGCCCTTGAAGGTCTCGACGAGTTCCTTCTCGCGCGCCAGGTGTTTCTCGGTCGAGAAGTCGATCGCCGCGTCGGCCGCTGCCTGCACCTTCGCCTGCTTCTCCGCGCCCATCTCGTCCCATGCCTTCTTGGAGACGACCAGGAGATCGAAGCCGACCAGATGAGAGGTCAGCACGATCTGCGACATGACCTCGTAGAACTTCATGTTCTCGACGTTGGGCAGCGGATTGTCCTGGCCGTCGATGGCTCCCGTCTGCAGGCCGGTGTAGACCTCGGCATAGGCCATCGGCGTCGGGTTGGCGCCGAGCGCGGTGCCGAGGAACTGCCAGGCGTCGCCGCCAGGCATGCGCAGCTTCACGCCGGCCAGGTCGGCGGGTGTCTTGATCTCCTTGTCCGGCTTCAGCCCGACCTGGCGCACGCCGAAGTAGGTCGGGCCAAGAACCTTGATGCCGAGCTGGTCCTCGGCCATCTTCTTCAGCTCCGCGCCGGCCTCGCTGGCGAAGAACGCCTTGAGGTGCGCCGCGTCGCGGAATAGGTAGCCGGCGGTGACGATGGACCAGGCCGGAACCTGCTTGGAGATGTCCTGCGGGGCGATGTTGCCCATCTCGAGGTTGCCGCGCTGCAGCGCGACCAGCTCGGTGCCCTGCTTGAACAGATTGCCGCCGTAGTAGCCCTCGAAGACGAAGTCGTCCTTCGTGGCGTCGGCGAACATCTTCATCATTTCGGCGCGGATGTCCTGCTCGGAGAACACCGCGGAGAAGCGCAGCTTGGGCTTGTCCTGGGCGAAGGCCGGCGCGGCCATCGCCATGGCGAGCATGCCGGCGCCGATCAGCAGCCGGCGGCGTGTCGTTTCGAAGCTCATGGTTTCATTTCCTCCCTGTTGCAACTTCCAGGTGGCCGGCGCCCGCTTCTCAGAGGGCGTTGATCCGTTCCACCATTCCTTCCGGCCAGTCCTTTGAAAGCGGAGAAGCCAGATACTTCTCGTTCGAATAGGCCCGGAATGCGTCGACATCGGGCGTATAGACGTCCAGCCCGGCGCCCTTGAAGAAGTCGATCAGCTCCGCCTCCTGCTTGAGGTATTCGGCGTTGCTCCATTCGAAGGCCGCGTCGGCGGCGTCCCGGATCTTCTTCTGCTGGTCCGGCGTCAAGGCGTCGAACACCTTGGCGTTGATCATCAGCAGCCCGAAGCCGACATTGTGGCCGGTGAGCGCGATCTGGTTCGTCACCTCGTGGAACTTCATCAGCTTGTTGTTGGGCAGCGGGTTGTCCTGGCCGTCGATCGCGCCGGTCTGAAGCCCCGTGTAGACCTCGGCATAGTCCATCGCGACCGGGTTGGCGCCGATCGACTCGCCCAGGAACTGCCAGGCCTCGCCGCCGGGCATGCGCAACTTCACGCCGGCCAGGTCTTCCGGCGTGTTGATCTTCTTGTCGCCCTTGAGGTTGACGTGGCGCGCGCCGTAATAGGCCGGCGCCAGCACGACGACGCCCATCTCGTCGCGCGCCATCTTCTTGAACTCGTCGCCGATCTCGCTGTCGAAGATCGCCTTCATGTGGGCGGCGTCGCGCACAAGGTAGGCGGCAGTCAGGATCGAGAAGGCGGGAACCTGCTTGGCGAAGTCGGACGGCGGCATCAGCGCCATCTCGAGGTTGCCGCGCTGCACCGCGACGATCTCCGTGCCCTGCTTGTAGAGCGTCGAACCGAAGTACGGCTCGAAGACGAAGTCGTCGCCGATCTGCTTGGCGAAGATGTCGACCAGCGCGACCGAGCGCGGAGCGTCGGCGGTGGTCGAGTCGGCGAAGCGCAGCTTGATCGGTTCGGCCATCGCCTGGCCCGCGGCCGCAAGCATGCCCAGGGCCGCGGCGCCTGCCAGCAAGGTACGTCTCGTGAATGAAGTCATGAATTCCTCCAGAATGCTTCCGTCATCCGAAGCGGTGCTCCGGCAAGCCTTGCCCGACGCCGTCTATGGCGAGCAGCGCGCCGGCGAGCGGCTGCGCCGCCAGTTGTGACTCGCTCAGGAATTTCCGGGCGGTGGTCACGTAGAGCGTTTTCAACCCGGGCCCGCCGAAGCAGAGGCACGTCGGATTGCTCACCGGCACGGCGATCGTCCGGTCGACGCGCCCATCCGGACGGTAGCGGACGATGCGGCCTCCGGCGAAGAAGGCCGCCCAGATACAACCGTCGACGTCGACGCAGGCGCCGTCCGGACGGTCGCCGGTCGCGCTGTAGTCGGCAAAAATCCGCCTGTTGCTGATCGCTCCGTCATCGGGATCGAGATCGTAGGCGTAGCTTGTGTAGCGGCGCGTGTCGGTGAAATAGAGCGTGCGACCGTCGGGCGCGAAAGCGATGCCGTTGGAGACGACGATGTCCGTCTCCATCCGTGTCGCCGTGCCCTCCGGATCGACGCGGTAGAGCGATCCGTTCGGCAAGGACAGGCCGTTGTCCATCGTGCCGACCCAGAAGCGGCCCTGCGCATCGACCCTGCCGTCGTTCAGACGGTTGTCGGACCCGCGCTCCAGCGAGAGCAGATCGCAGCGGTAGCCGGTGTCGGCGTCGCGGGCGTAGAGCGTCAAGTCCTCGGCCAGCAGCCGGTCGCCGGCTTTGGTCAGCGCCTGCGTGCCGGCAAAAATTCCCGGCAGCGGTGTCCGTTCGTGCGCTCCGGTCGCCGGGTCGAAGGACTGCAGCTTCGGTTCCTCGATGTCGATCCACCAGAGCTTCCGGGTGCGGTCGCACCACAGCGGCGTCTCGCCCAGCCGGTCGTGGCTCGGCACGGCACATTCGATGTGGTATCCGGCCGCATGCACGTTCATGCCGCCGCCTCGAAATGGTCCGCCATCGCGCGCCGGTCGGCCTTCCGGCCGGTGAACAGTTCGAAGGCGCGGACGGCCTGGCCGATCGCCATGCCGATGCCCGGCAGCGTTCGGCATCCGACGGCACGGGCCGCGCGCAGCAGTTCGGTTTCGGCCGGGAAATAAATGATGTCGGCAACCCATTTTTCCGGCGTGAGCAGGGCCGTGTCGAACGGCGTGCCGGGATATTTCGCCATGCCGACCGGAGTGGCGTTGACTATGCCGTCCACCGCCGCGACGGCCCCCGCCGCGTCCCTCTCCGTGCGGACCCGGCGCGGAAAGCGCGCCGTCATCCGTTGCGCGAGATCGTCGGCCCGCGACGCATCGCTGTCGACGACGACAAGGTCGCGCACGCCGAGTTCCATCAACGCATAGGCGACCGCCGCCCCCGCGCCGCCGGCGCCGAACATCGCCACCCTCTCCAACGGGGCGCCGGCCATCGCCTCGCGAAAACTCTCGGCAAAACCCCAGGCGTCGGTGTTGTGGCCCTGTTTGCGCCCGTCCGCGAACACGATCGTATTGACCGCGCCGATCGCCCGCGCTTCCGGCGACAGGCCGTCCAACGCGGGCATGACGGCCTGCTTGAACGGGTGGGTAACGTTGAGCCCCTGGAAGCCGGTGGCCTGCGCCGCCGCGACCACGTCGCCGATCGCTTCATCCGGCAGCGCCAACCCGTCGAAATCGAGCAGGCGATAGGAATAGCCGATGCCCAGGCGCTGCGCTTCGCGCTCGTGCATGCCGGGCGTGCGGGAGGATTGGATGCCGCGGCCGACGAGACCGACGACCACGTGCTCACGGCCGGATACGGCCGTTCCGCGATGCCCGGCCGCGATGCGACGGAACAGGTCGACAAGCTTGTCGGCCATCTGCGCCAGGTTCCTCCCAAAGCGAACCGGTCCAGGGTTCGCACGCGGTCCGCCGGACCGCACTTGTGTTCGCGCGGATGCCGCCGTTAGAGCAGTTTGCACTCAGGTCGGCTCATTCTGTTTCTCGTTTGGCGAGGCGATCCACGAGGAGGATGGCGCGGGTCGTGCTGGTGGCACGGCCAAGTCCATCCGACGACGTGGGCGCCCGCCAAACGGAAACCCGGAGGGCCGGGCCGGTTTGGGCCAAATCCATCGGGCTTCGTCTTGTCCGGGCCACCAGCCCGACCTGCGACGAAGCCCTCGACCTTGGCCCAAACCGTCGCCGGCAGAATGGGTCGACATGAATGCAAACTGCTCTAAACAGATGCACCCGATGTCGGAATGATGTACGAACTAGATAGTACAGTCAATTGCCCGCGCGGCCGGAGGAGTTGGAAAGTTCATGACTGTCGCCAAGACTGATAAATCGAAGCCGGATGCCGGCGCGGCGCGCGTTCCGGACCCGGAAGGGACGCGCCGCAACATCCTGGAGATCGCATCCAAGGAGTTTGCCCTCAACGGGCTGTCGGGCGCGCGCATCGACGAGATCGCGGCGCGGACGCGATTCAGCAAGCGCATGATCTATTATTATTTCGGCGACAAGGAAGGCCTCTACCTGCGCGCGCTCGAGGATGCCTACCGCCAGGTGCGCGAGGGGGAAGCCCATCTCGACATCGAAGGTCTTTCCCCTGTCGCGGCCCTGACCCGCCTGGTCGAGTTCACCTTTGACCATCATCACCGGCACGAGGAGTTCATCCGGATGGTGATGATCGAGAACATCCACCACGGCCAGTATCTCAAACAGTCGGAAGCGATCCGCGCGCTCAACGTGACGGCCATCGACCATATCTCGCGCATCTATTCGCGCGGTGTGGAGGACGGTATCTTCCGGCCGGGGCTCGACCCGGTCGAACTGCACTGGCAGGTCAGCGCGCTGTGTTTTTTCAACGTCTCCAACCGGGCCACGTTCTCGATGATCTTCGGGCGCGATTTCGGCGCCCCGGCGCAACTGGAGCGCCTCAAGCAAAACACCGTCGAGATGATGCTGCGCTTCGTCGCCAGGGGAGAGGCGCCGGCCGAATAGCGTATCCAGGGCAATCGCTTGAAGTTGCAGTGCTTAGGCAGGACTCGAATGTCCGCGCAAAGCGGAAATTGCAGTGGCGTTCTCGCCAAAGACGGCCTTCACAGTAGCGTCAAGAGGGATATGTTCCTAGGACTATTTACTTATTCACTGATCGGTGCGATGATCGCGCCGCCTTGAAGGAGGGCGGTGATGGGCGCGACTGCGGCGATCGACAAGAACTGGCAGGCGCTGAAGCGCTTGCTGGCCATGCTTGTCGGGATGGCCGAACTGGGTTTTGGGCTCGGACTGGGTGCTGGGGGACAAACTGCTGGGGGACAGTTTACTTTGTTTCCGCAGAAGGACGCGGCAGCTCAGAACGAGGCGCAGGCGGAAAAAAGTAAACTGTCCCCGGCACTTACATCGGCACTTACCCTTCCCCGCCATCTCTACCGCGCTATCCTCAAACTGCTGCGTCCGGCCGAATCCACGGCGCGGCGGCTGATCATCGCGGCGGCGCGGGGCCTCGTCGTGACCTTGCCGCCATTGCGCCCGCGAAAACCCAAAGAAGCCGCGATCCGGCGGGGACCCCGCGCCTTCATGCCGGTCGGGCCGAAGAAACGTACTTGGTCGACACCGCGCAGCATCAACCTGCCGCTGCTCGATCCGTTGCGCATGCCACGGCCCTGGAGCCATCCCATCCGGCCGAAAACCAAAAGCGTGCCGCGCATCTCGGGGCTCGATTTCGGCGCGCAACTCCGTCCCTTGCCTGCCCCGCCATCGCCCGACGATCCCGTCAATGCATCGCGGCTGGCCCTGCGGCTGGAGGCGCTGGGTCGGGCACTGGACGACCTGCCGGGCCAGGCCAGGCGGTTCGCCCGCTGGAAAGCGCGGCGCGACGACGCCGCGCAGGCGAGGCAAGCCCGCGCCCGCGCTATGGGCGCGCAAGACCAACAAGGCCGCGAGGCGTGGCGGCCTCGCCGCGTCTCGCCGCTGCGGCGCGGGCGTCCGCCCGGCGGCCGGCTGTCGCGCTACGATCCGACAGCCACTCATCCGCGCAACATCCGCGAGATCGACGAGATTTTGGCGCACGCCCACGCGCTGGCCGTCTACGCGCTGGAAAACCCTGACACGTCCTGACGCGCGGCCCCGGATCAAAAAACCCGAAGGATCGACGCCGGCGCGGATTTTTCGTGGCGTGGCGGCGATGAAGCTTGTGCCTGCCACCAGCGGGCGATGCGGTATTCGCTCCTGTTGCTCGTCTAGCCCGGTCAAGGGTTCGAGCGGTTGCCCTGACAGGCTATCCGGCCGTGCTTGCCCGTCCGCGCGCCTTGCTCTAGGATTGTACGAACTGGTTCGTACATGGCGGCTGAGCGGAGGAGCTCCGGTGAAAACCTCTATCGCGACTGTGTCGATCGCCGGCGATCTCGCGGAGAAGCTTAGCGCCATTTCAGCGGCCGGTTTCGACGGCGTCGAGATATTCGAGAATGATTTCCTGGCGTTCGACGGCTCGCCCCGCGATGTCGGGCGCATGGCCCGCGACGCGGGACTGACGATCACGCTCTACCAGCCGTTCCGGGACTTCGAGGGCCTGCCCGAGCCGCAACGCAGCCGGGCTTTCGACCGGGCCGAACGCAAGTTCGACGTGATGCAGGAACTCGGAACCGACCTGATGCTGGTCTGCTCCTCGGTGTCGCCGGTATCGCTCGGCGGGGTCGACCGTGCCGCCGCCGACTTCCATGAACTCGGCGAACGCGCCGCCAGCCGCGGATTGCGCGTCGGCTACGAGGCGCTGGCCTGGGGCCGCCACGTCAACGACCATCGCGACGCATGGGAAATCGTGCGCCGCGCCGACCACCCCAACATCGGGCTGATCCTCGATTCCTTCCACACGCTGGCGCGCAGGATCGATCTCGCCTCCATACGCTCGATCCCGTCCGACAAGATCTTCATCGTCCAGCTCGCCGACGCGCCGCTGATTGAGATGGACCTGCTCTATTGGAGCCGTCACTTCCGCAACATGCCTGGCGAAGGCGACCTGCCGGTCAGGGAATTCATGCAAGCCGTGGCGGCGACCGGCTATGACGGCTACCTGTCGCTGGAGATCTTCAACGACCAGTTCCGCGGCGGCTCCGCCAAGGCGATTTCGGCCGACGGCAGGCGTTCGCTGGTATGGCTGATGGACCAGGTGCGACGCGAGGAGCCGGCGCTCGACGTGGTCATTCCGGCGATGCCGGACCGGATCGGCGTCGAAGGGGTCGAGTTCATCGAATTCGCGGCCGATCGCCGGGGAGCCGCCGAACTGGGATCGCTGCTGGGCACGCTCGGCTTCGTCGAGGCGGGACGGCATGTCTCAAAGGATGTCGCACTCTATCGGCAGGGCGACATCAACATCGTCGTCAACACTGATCGACAGGGTTTCGCGCATTCCTCCTTCGTGGTTCACGGCATGTCGGCCTATGCGATCGGCCTGAAGGTCGAGGACGCCGCAGCGACCATGGCACGGGCGACGGCGTTGGGAGCGGAGATGTTCGACCAGCAGGTCGGCCCCGGCCAGTTGTCGATTCCCGCCATCCGCGGCGTCGGCGGAGGGCTGATCTATTTCCTCGACGGCAAGACCGACCTGGCGAAGGTGTGGGACATCGACTTCACGCCGCTCGCGGCGGCAAGCGCCGCCAAAGGTGTCGGCCTCACCCGCATCGACCATGTCGGGCAGACGATGAGCCAGGAGGAAATGCCAAGCTGGCTGCTGTTTTATGTCTCGATCTTTCGCACGACGAAGACGCCGATGGTCGACGTCGTCGATCCGGCCGGCCTCGTGCGCAGCCAGGTGATCGAAGGCCTGGACAAGCGCTTCCGCCTCACGCTGAACGGCGCCGAAAGCCGCAGGACGCTGGCGGGCCACTTCATCGCCGAAACCTTCGGGTCCGGCGTCCAGCATCTGGCGCTGGCGACCGACGACATTTTCGCGGCCGCCGGGCGGCTGCGGGCGAACGGGTTCAAACCCCTCGAAATATCCCCCAACTACTATGACGACGTGGAGGCCCGCTTCGGCCTTGAGCCGGAAGCCGCCGACCGGCTGCGCGCCGCCAACATCCTCTACGACCGCGACGACAGGGGCGAATTCTTCCAGCTCTATGCGCCGACCTTCGCGGAGGGCTTCATCGTCGAGATCGTGGAACGGCGAGGAGACTATGCGGGGTACGGCGCACCCAACGCGCCGTTTCGTATTGCGGCGCAGAAACGGCTGATGAGGCCGAAGGGCATGCCCAAGGTCGCGAGCGACGTTCTCCGATGACTGTTCATGCGGCGTCCGCTTGCGCTGGAAAGCGCTTCCATCAAGTTTTGCGTCCGGATGCCCGGCCGCTTCGGCATTGCCGTCATCCTGCGTGGGGCGGCCGAAATACTGTTTGCCTTGTCGCGCGATCAGCACCTCGTCGGAGCACGAGCAAAGCGAGCGTCGCTTCGCGGCGTGCCGTCAGGCTTGGCAGCGTGGTCCTCACATGCCCCAGCGCAACGCTGCCGTATGCACCGGCGCGTCCCATAGGCGCGCCGCCTCGTCGTCCAGCATCGACAGCGTGATCGAGCAGCCGGCCATGTCGAGCGAGGTCACGTAGGAACCGACCAGCGAGCGCGCGATGGTAATGCCGCGTTTCTCGAACTGCCGGCGCGCGCTGTTGTACATGAGATAAAGCTCCATCGATGGCGTGCCGCCGAAGCCGTTGACGAAGAGCAGCGCGTTGCCCCTGGCGGCCGCGCCGAGATCACCGGCGATGGCTTCGCAGATTTCTTCGGCGATAGCGTCGGCGGAAGCGACTTTCGCGCGGCGGCGGCCGGGCTCGCCATGGATGCCGACGCCGAATTCCATCTCGTCGTCGCCGATCTCGAAGTTGGGCTTGCCGGCGGCGGGCACGGTGCAGGAGGTCAGCGCCACCCCCATCGATCGCGTCGCCCGGTTGACCCGGTCGCCGAGCTCCTTGAGGTCCTTCAGCGCCCGGCCTTCCTCGGCCGCCGCGCCGACGATCTTTTCCACCACAAGCGTGCCGGCGACCCCGCGCCGCCCGGTCGTGTAGAGCGAATCCTCCACCGCCACGTCGTCATTGGTGACGACCTGCATGACGCCTTCCGACATTTCCGCCGCCATGTCGAAGTTCATCACGTCACCCTCGTAATTCTTGACGATGAACAGGCAGCCGGCGCCGGTGTTCACCTCGGCGGCCGCCTCCATCATCTGGTCGGGGGTCGGCGAGGTGAAGACCTGGCCGGGGCAGGCCGCGTCGAGCATGCCGAACCCGACCAGCCCTCCATGCAGCGGCTCGTGGCCGGAGCCGCCGCCGGAGATCAGCGCCACCTTGCCGGGCTTCAGCGCCTTGCGCCGGATGAATTTGTGCCCGCCGCCCAGCGAAAGAATGTCGGAATGCGCGGCGGCGAACCCGTCGAGGCTCTCGGTGAGCACCGTGTCGACCGCGTTGATGAATTTTTTCATTTTTTCCTCCTCCGGTTGCCGGGCCTGCGACGGTCTGGTTTCGGCTGCGCTAACCGCTCTTGCCGGCGATGCTGGTAATCTTGTGGATGAACTCGTTGATGGCGCGGTCGAGTGCGGCGTTCTGCCTGTCGTCGCCGAGGTCGGGCACGACCAGCGAGATGTGGCGGCTGCGCCGCAGGCCGGAATCGTGGGACGCTTTCCCGGGATGCGCGGCGTGATAGGCCGCGAGAAAGGCGTCGCGTTCCTGGCCGCTGAAATGGCAGACGGAAAAGATCGCCTGCAGATGTTTCGACGGGATCGGCGTCGAATAGGTTGGGCTGGTGATCTGGGTGACGAAGCTGCGGTGTTTGCCGAGCGTATCGGCCAGCCGTTGTCGTGTGCCGGACGGGCGCTGGTCGATGACGGTGGACAAAATGGTCTTGTAGGCGCGGATCGCCGCCTCGGCGTCCTTCGGCTCGGGCTGCGGTCGCTTCGCCATTGTCAGAGGGAAACACCGGCAACCGCCGTCTTGGCGAGCGCCAGCTGCGCGGGCACGACCGAGAGGTCGCGCAGGCCGGCTTCCAGCAGGGCGGGAATGGCGGCTGGATCGCCGCCGGCGTCGCCGCACAGGCTGACCGGAATGCCGTCTTTTTGCCCGAAGGCTGCTACGGAAGCGATCAGCCGCAGCACCGCCGGATTATGCACGGAATTGAGCGCCGCCACCGCCGTGTTGTCGCGCGCCGCTGCCATAACGTACTGGGTGAGATCGTTGGAGCCGATGGAGAAGAAGGCGACATCGCTGAAAAGCTCCGGCGCGATTGCCACCGATGGCACCTCGACCATGATGCCGAGCGGCGGCATGGCGTACTCGATCCCGGCCTTGGCCAGACGGTCCGCCTCCTCCGCGAAAAGCGCGGCGGCAAGGGTGTATTCCTCCGGCACCGAGATCATCGGAAACATGACCTTCAGGTTGGCGTGGACGGCGGCTCGCAGCAGCGCGCGTATCTGCACGCGAAAGATTTCCGGCCGCGCCAGCGACAAGCGGATACCGCGCAGGCCGAGGAACGGATTGCCTTCTTCCACCGTGTAACCCGGCACCGGCTTGTCGCCGCCGGCATCGACGGTGCGGATCGTGACCGGCTCGCCGGCCGCCCATTCCAGCACTTTTCGGTAGGCGCGGTACTGCGTCTCCTCGTCCGGCAGCCCTTCCGACTTGCCGAACAGGAATTCCGTGCGCATCAGCCCGATGCCGTCGCAGGTGGCGACGTCGATGCGTTCGACGTCGGATGGGTCGGCGACGTTGATCAGCACGCGCACCGGCGTTCCGTCGGCGGTCGCGGCTGGCTTCGCCGAGTTTTCCTCCGCAGCGCGCCAGCGCGCCGCGAAAGCCTCCGCCGCCCGGTGGAAAAGCGCCTCGGCCTCGTCGCCCGGACCGAGCAGGACGTGGCCGTGCTCCGCGTCGAGAAAGACGGGAAGATCGAAATCGCTCGGCACCGGCCCGAGGCCGACCACCATCGGCACGCCGCGCGCCCGGGCCAGCATGGCGACATGGCTTGCCGAACTGCCTTTCGCCAACGCGATGCCGCCGCCTTGCGACCAGTCGACCGCGAGAAAACGCGTCGGGGCGATGTCGTCGCCCACCAGGATCGCACCGGACGGGACCGCGAGATCGCCCGCCGGCGCCAGCACATCGAGCACCTGCTGGCGGATGTCCCTCAGGTCGGCGGAGCGGGCGCGGAAATAATCGTCCTCGGAGGCCTCGTAGCCGGCGATCTCGACGTCTAGCGCATCAAGCCATGCCCGGTCGGCGAGCGCGCCGTCCTCGATCGCGGCGAAGGCGGGTGCGGCGAGCGATTCGTCGGCGAGCATGGCAAGCTGGAACTCCAGCATGTCGGCCGCCTCGCCAAGCATTTGCGTAGCGAGCGCAGCCAGTTGCTCGGATGCGCCCTCGATGGCGATAGCGAGCGCGCGTGCCTCCGCAGCAGGCGACCCCTTGGCGGCATAGGCTTTCGTTCCGGCGTCCAGGCCCACCATCGGGCCTTTCGCATAGCCGTGCGAAGCGGGGATTCCGGTGAGCCTATGCGGTCCGGACATGGGCGTCGGCCTCGTCGAAATCGCGCTCGACCAGCGCGACCAGCGCGTCCACTGCGAGTTCCGCCTCATCGCCGCTGGCGCGCAGGTGGAGCACTGTGCCTTTGGGCGCCTTCGCCGCCATCACCTTGACGATGCTCTTGGCGTCGAACCACGGCCCCTCCGGCGCCAGCGCCATCTCGATCGCGGCGGGGAACGACTTCGCCAGTTTCGTGAACTTCACCGAGGGTCGGGCATGCAGGCCGACCTCATGCGTGATCTCAACCGCTTTTTGTGCGAGCGCCGTCATCAAAAATTCCGATCCATTCAAGCCGGCGCCAGTTCGTGCGCCGTCGCCACGACTTCCCTAAGCGACGCTCCTCCCGAAGCCTCCGTCGCAGCCATCACCGCGCCCTCGACGATCGGCGCGTTGCAGACAACGATCCGATTCGCCCTAGGTTCGCCAATCATTTCGATCGCCATCTCGCTGTTGGTCTCGGCGCCGCCGAGATCGACCAGGATGGCGACGCCGGCTTCCGACCAGGCGCGGTCGATGGCCTGCATGATCGCTTCCACGCTGGTGCCGAGCCCGCCCTCCGGATTACCGCCGCACCAGGCGAGCGGCACCTCGTCGCCCACCATCTGGCGCACCATGTCGGCGGTGCCTTCGGCGACCTTGGCCGAATGCGAGACGATGACGATGCCGACATTTTTCATCAGCCGCGCTCCAGGGTTTTGGTGATGGCGCGCACGATCAGCGCCGAGGAACGCGCGCCGGGGTCGACATGGCCGATCGAGCGATCGCCGAGGAAGGACGCACGGCCGCGGATCGCCTTCAGCGGCTTGGTGGCTTCGGCGGCCGTGTCCGCCGCGTCGGCGATTTCGGCGCCGGTCCGGCCTGCGGCAAGTGCTGCCTGCACGGGATAGAGCACGTCGAGCATGGTCTTTTGCCCCGCCTGCGATTTTCCGCGCGCCGCCACCGCATCGACGGCCTTGCCGAAGGCCGCGGCCAGTTCGGTGCGGTCGGGCTCGGTGGGCAGTTCCTTGCCGAGGGTGAGGAACAGCGTGCCGAACAGCGGACCGGACGCGCCGCCAACGGTCATGACCAGCTTCGTGCCAATGGCTTTCAGCGCATCGGGCAGAGGTTTTTCGGCAAGCGCCACGCTCTCGGCGCGCACCGCCTCGAAGCCGCGCTTCATGTTGAGGCCGTGGTCGCCGTCGCCGATCGCCTGGTCGAGCGCAGTCAGTTCCTCGGCATGCGCCGACACCGTGTCCGCGACGGCCGCGATCAGGGCTGAGAGGTCGATCCTGCTCATGGTCTCATCCACACTCATCCCCCGATCCTGTTGCCCGCACCGTCGAAATAAAGCGGCGCGCGGAACCGCACGGTCACGCGGTCGCCCTTCTGGAAGGCTGTGTCGGGGTCCGTCAAGGTCACCAGTTTGCGGTCGCCGACGGTCAGATGCAGGTGGTTCTGGTCGCCGAGATGCTCGATCCAGTCGACTGTGCCGTCGGCGTGGCCGTTCGCCACTTTTTCGATCGTCAGGTGCTCGGTGCGCGCGCCGACCGTCTTGGTTCCCGCCGGCGCGGCGTCCGGCAGCAGGCCGGCCGGCAGCAGGTTGATCGCCGGCTGCCCGAGCCGCGCCGCGACATGCAGGTTGGCGGGCTGGGTGTAGATTTCGCGCGGCGTGCCGATCTGCACCAGCTGCCCCTCAGCCAGAATACCGATGCGGTCGGCCATGGTCATCGCCTCGATCTGGTCGTGGGTGACGTAGAGCAGGGTGGAGCCCAGTTCCGTCTGGATGCGTTTCAGTTCCAGCCGCAGGTCGGCGCGCAGTTTTGCGTCGAGCGAGGAAAGCGGCTCGTCCATCAGGTAGATGGCGGGCCGCCGCACCAGTGCCCGGCCGATGGCGACGCGCTGCATCTCGCCGCCGGACAGCCGCGTCGACTTGTTCTCCAGCTTGTGGTCGATGCGAACCAGTCTGGCGATCTCGGCGACGCGCGCCTTGATCTCGGCCTCGGATCGCTTCCGCGTCGGCGAGCGTAGCGGGAAGGCGAGGTTCTCGTAGACGGTAAGATGCGGATAAAGCGAGTATTGCTGGAAGACGAAGGCGACGTCGCGCACCGCCGGCTCCAGTTTGGTGACGTCGCGCCCGGCGATCACGATTGAACCTTGTTCGGGCCGCTCCAGCCCAGCGATGAGCCGCAGCGTCGTCGTCTTGCCAGCGCCGGTCGGACCGAGCAGCACGACGAACTCGCCATTGGCGATGTGGAGGTTGAGTTCGGAGACGGCCTCGGTCTCGCCGAAGCGTTTCGTGACGCTGCGCAGCGATATATCAGCCATGCGCCGCCCCCTCATGCAGTCCGGTGCGGACGGCGCGGCCGGATTGCCGCTCGAACAGTGAAACCCGCACCGCGTTGAAGGCCAGTCCCACCGGCTCGCCGGTCCGCAGCTGGATCTCCGCCGGCACACGCGCCTTGACCATTCCGCCGGCCGTCTCGACCGCCACGATCTGCGTCGTGCCGAGATATTCGGTGCCGTAGATCGCGCCGCGGAGTTTTGAGGCATCGTCGAAACGGATGTGTTCCGGCCGGACGCCGAGCGCGAACTCCGCCGAAGAAAAGTCCTCGCAGATTTCAGGCACCGAAACGGTCGCGCCCTGCACGACGATTTCCTTCGTCCCCCTGCGCAGCCCGCTTTCGAATTTCAGGAAGTTCATGGGCGGCGAACCGATGAAGTCGGCGACAAACATCGATGCGGGCCGGTCGTAGATCTCCTTCGGTGTGCCAAACTGCTCGATAAAGCCTTGATTCATCACAGCAATCTTATCGGCCATCGACATGGCTTCCAACTGGTCGTGCGTAACGTAGACGGTGGTGGCGCGGATGCGGTTGTGCAACTCGCGCAACTCGTGGACCATCACGTCGCGGAATTCGCTGTCGAGCGTGCCGAGCGGCTCGTCCATGAGGAAACATTTCGGCCGCCGCACGATGGCACGGCCGAGCGCCACGCGCTGGCGGTCGCCGCCGGCCAGTCCCGACACCGGCCGGTCGAGCAGATGGTCGATGCGCAGCAGTTTGGCCGTCTCCTCGACGCGCTGGCGGATTTCGGCCTTTGGCATGCCCTGAGCAAGCAGCGGGAAGCCTATGTTTTTCCTGACGTTCATATGCGGATAGAGCGCGAAAAGCTGGAACACGAAGGCGATATCGCGCTCGCGGGCGCGCAGCATGGTGACGTCCTCGCCGTCAAGCAGGATCTGCCCGCCGGTCGGCAGTTCGAGCCCGGCGATCATACGTAGCGTCGTGGTCTTGCCGCAGCCCGACGGCCCGAGCATGACGAAGAATTCGCCGTCCTCGACGACGAAGTTGGAATCCTGGACCGCGATGAACGATCCGAATTCCTTGCGAAGGTTCTGCACGCGGATTTCGGCCATCGTCCTATTCCGGGAATTTCGAGACGACGATGAACATGACGGTGCCGGCGAGCATGGTGACGAACGACCAGGTGTAGAGCGTGATCGCGAAGGGCTGGAACAGCATCAGGAAGCCGAGCCCGATCACCACGGTCGCGATGTTTTCGAGCAGGCCCCTCCGTAAAATGCGGGGCCAAGCCGAGCGGCGTTTCTTTGTCGTGACTGCGCTCATTTCCGCACCGCCCCGAAGGTTATCCCGCGCAGCAATTGCTTCCGCAAAAGGATGGTGAAGACCAGGATCGGCACGAGGAAGATCGTCGTGCCGGCGGCCACGGCCGGCCAGTCCTGCCCGCCTTCGCCGATGATGGTCGGGATGAAGGGCGGGGCGGTCTGCGCCGTGCCGGAGGTAAGCAGCGCGGCGAACGCGTATTCGTTCCAGGCGAAGATCAGGCAGAAGATGGCGGTGGCGGCGATGCCGGTCGTGGCCTGCGGCAGCACCACGCGCCAGAAGGCCTGCAGCCGCGTGTAGCCGTCGATCATCGCGGCCTCCTCGTATTCGCGCGGGATCTCGTCGATGAAACCCTTGAGCAGCCACACCGCGAGCGACACGTTGACGGCGGTGTAGAGCAGGATCATGCCGAGCGCCGTGTCGGAGAGGCCGATCTCGCGGTACATGAGGTAGATCGGGATGGCGACGGCGATCGGCGGCATGAAGCGCGTCGACAGGATGAAGAACAGCAAATCGTCGGCCAGCGGAACCTTGAAGCGCGAAAAACCATAGGCGGCCAGCGTGCCGAGGAACACGGCAAGGAAGGTCGAGCCGAAGGCTATGACGATCGAGTTCAGGAAACGCGGCAAAAAATTCGACGGGCCGGCGATCACCATGTTGCGCTTGCGTGTGGTCTCGTCGCAAAAACTCGTCGCCGGCGGCAGCGAGTTGATATATTCGGCCGTCTGCCTTGTCCGCGTCGTGAACAGGTTGCAATAGCCCTCGATCGACGGCGTGAAGACCACCTTCGGCGGGTAGGCGATCGAATCCGGCGGCGTCTTGAAGCTGGTGGCGAAGATCCAGAACAGCGGGATCATCGACACGACCGCATAGACGATCACCAGCGTGGCGGCGACGCGCTTGGACGTCGTGCTCGGCTCGACGACGGAATGGGCGGCGGCGCTCATCGGCTCTTCACCCGGTTCAGGACTTTCACGTAGATGTTGGCCAGCCCGAAGACGGCGACGAACAGGATGATGGCGAAGGCGGACGAGAAGCCGGTGCGCCATTTCTCGAAGGCTTCGCGCTTCAGCGTGATCGAGGCGACCTCGGTGGTCGATCCCGGCCCGCCGCCGGTCAAGAGGTTCACCATGTCGAACATCTTGAAATTCTCGATGCCGCGGAACAGCACCGCGAGCATGATGAAGGGTAGCGCCATCGGCAGGGTGATCGACCAGAACTGCCGCCAGTTCGACGCGCGGTCGACTTCGGCCGCCTCATAGATGTAGTCGGGAATGGAGCGCAGCCCGGCGAGGCAGATCAGCATGACGTAGGGCGTCCACATCCAGGTATCGACGATGATGATCGACCAAGGCGCCAGCTTCACATTGGAAAGCATCAGAATGTCGGTGGTCGCGATGCCGGTGAAGAAGGACACGATGTAGGTGAAAAGGCCGATCTGCGGCTCGTAGAGGAAACGCCAGAAATTGCCGACCACCGCCGGCGACAGCATCATCGGCACGAGGATGATGGTCGTCCAGAAGGCGTGACCGCGGAACTTGCGGTCGATCAGGTAGGCCAGCGTGAAGCCGATCAGTGTCTGCAAAAGGATCGTCCAGAAGACGAAATGCGCGGTGGTCTGCATCGCGATCCAGGTATCGGTGTCGGTCAGGATGCGCTCATAATTCTGCAGGCCGATGTTCTTCACCACCTCGTTGGGGCGGTTGGCCCGGTAGTTGGTGAAGGAGAGCTGGATCGCCCAGATCAGCGGAAAGATGTTAATGGCGAGCAGCAGCAGGATGGTCGGCGCGATGAACAGCCAGGCGACCATCCGGTCGGACAGCCCACGGACCGTATTGGCCAGCGGCTCCGGCGTTGCCCGGGCGGCGGCCTCCATGGTCCGATCCAGTAGGGAAGGGTGGGTGTCGGTCACGACGGGCTTTCCGGCGGGCAGGTCTTGCATGATGAGCGGTCTCCGTCCCGCGCCAGACTAACACGGCGCGGGGCGGAGTTGGGAGGACGCGGTTACATCTTGCCGTCGTCTTCGAACACTTCGGTCCAGTCCTTGACCAGGCCGTCGAGCGCTTCCTTGGCCGTGCCCTGGCCGGCGACGACGTAGTCATGGAAGCGCTTCTGCGAGGCCTGGAGCAGCGAGGCGTAGCTGGGCTCGGCCCAGAAATCCTTCACGATCGCCATGGAGTCTAGGAAAGTCTGCGCATAGGGCTGGCTGGCCGCGAAGCCAGGGTCTTCCACGACAGCCTTCAAACAGGAGAAGCCGCCGAGCGACCACCACTTTTTCTGCACATCGGCCGTTGCGAACCACTTGATGTACTGCAGCGCGGCGTCCTGCTTATCTGAGTAGGAAACGACCGAGATGCCCTGGCCGCCGAGCTGGGCGAGCTTCTCGCCGTCCGGACCCGCTGGATTGGCGAAGAAGCCCACTTTCTCGCCGCCCACCATCTCGTCCTTCTGCAGGCCCGGCCATGTGAAGGCGAAGTTCATGTGCAACGCCACCTGGCCGGATTTGAAGGAGTCGATGCCTTCGCCCATGTAGCTATTGGAGGCGCCGGGAGGCGTGCAGCAGTCATAGAGCGCCTTGTAGAATTCGAGGCCCTTCACCGATTTCTCGGAATTGACAAAACCTTCCATCTCGTAGGGCTTGTCCGGGTTCTCGTATTTGAAGCCGAAGGAATAGAGCACGTCCATGACGCCCATGGTGACGCCCTCGGAGCCGCGCTCGGTATAGATCGAGGCGCCGTAGACCTTCTTGCCGTCGACCTCGCGGCCCTGGAAGAATTCCGCAATGTCCTTCAACTCGGCAAAGGTCGCGGGCACGGCCAGATCACGACCGTATTTTTCCTTGAATGCGGCCTGAAGTTCCGGCTTGGCGAACCAGTCCTTGCGATAGGTCCAGCCAACCACATCGCCAAAGGCCGGCAGCGACCAGTAATTCGGCGTGTTCTTTGGCCACTGCGAATAGCCGACGACGGTGGCGTCGACGAAATCGCTCATCTTGATCCCTTCCTTGTCGAAGAAATCGTTGAGCTTGACGTAATGGCCGTTCTCGGCGGAGCCGCCGATCCACTGGCTGTCGCCGATGATCAGGTCGCAGAGCTTGCCCTTGGAGTTGAGTTCGTTGAGGAAGCGGTCGGCGTAGTTCGTCCATGGCACGAACTCGAATTTCATGCCGATGCCGGTCTGCGCGGTAAAATCCTTGGACAGTTCGACGAGGGCATTCGCCGGGTCCCAGGCGGCCCAGCAGAGCGTCAAGTCCTCGGCCTGCGAAACGCCCGTCATGGCCGTCGAGGCGGCAAGCCCCGTAGCCAGGCCGAGCGACACTTTCAATGTCGATTTCATGCCTACCTCCCATTAACGAAACCGTCCGGATGACGGTCTCAAAAAAGACCAGTCCGCCCCTCCCGAGGGCGCCCACACGCATCACGGCGTGTTGAGTAATTTTGTTTAGTTGAAGCAGAATTTACTAAACACGCAAGGGGTAAAATGTGCTGCGCTGCACAAAGATTTCCGCAGGGTCATCTTCGAGTGGCGGGCGGCGCGACAAGCGCACGGCGCTCTTGACGGTCCCTCCGAGCGGCATCAAGATTTGCGGCAAAAAGAAATCAGAGCCACGCATCGGATGAAACGAAGCTCTGGGAGGAAATGATGTCGAGCTCGATCAGGCTCTTCCGGGGCACGTTCGGCCATGTCTCCATGCTGAACGTCAGCAGCAATTTCGTCACCCATGCCCATGCCGAGGCTCACATCATCATCTGGCTGGACGGCGTCGCCGGCGAGATGACGATCGGCGGCGACGTTGTGAGCCTCGGCGCCGGCATGGCCGCCTGCATCAATTCGTTCCAACCGCACAGCCACGCGCTGTCGGATGGCGGCGCGCCGGGCCGTTTCCTCGCCTTCTACATCGATCCCGACTGGGCGCGCCGCCGATTGGGATTGCCGCCGAAGGTGCCGCTGTTCGCCATGCCTGCACTGCCGCTCGACGGCTGGCTCTACCGCGCGGCGGTGAGCCTCTACGACGAACTCAACGACGGCGCCGGCGACGAATTGGCGAGCTACGAGACCGAGCGGCTGGTGGACAGCCTGATCGACGCCGCCGACATGGCGCGGCCCCGCAAGGTGCCGGCCGGCGCGGGCGCCTTGCTGGACCACCGCGTGCGCAAGGCCATCGAGTTGATGAAAACCAACGTCTGCGAGCGCATCTGCTTCGATGATGTGGCGAGGAGCGTCGGCCTGTCTCGTCCGCATTTCTTCGCGCTGTTCAAGGAGCAGACCAATCTGACACCCAATGTCTACTGGAACACTTTGCGCATGGAGGAGGCGCTGAAACAGCTCCAGTCGCAGGATTCGCTGACCTCCGTCGCCTGCAACCTCGGCTTTACCTCGCAGGGCAATTTCACTCGCTTTTTCCGCGACCATGCCGGCGTGCCGCCGACGCTCTATCGCGAGGCGGCGCGGGCGACGGCGTAGCATTCCGGTCGCATGCGCGTTTTTCAGACGCATCGATAAGCGCCCAAGACTGATTGATAAGCGCAGGCTGATCATCAGGCATAACCTCCTCCCCAACGTGCAATCTGGGAGGAGCGCCGCATGGCGAAAGTCAGGATTTCGAGTGTCATCGACGCGCCGGTGGAAAAGGTCTGGGCGCGCATCCGCGACTTCAACGGCCTGCCCGCCTGGCATCCGCGCATGGTCGAGAGCCATATCGAGGACGGCAAGGCGGCGACCGACATCGGCGCCGTGCGCAACTTCAAGGTTGCCTCGGGGGCGACCATCCGCGAAAAACTCGTCGCGTTCTCGGACGGCGATCATTTGACCACCTATTCGATCATCGGCCATCCCGCCCCCATCTCGAGCCATACGTCGACGCTGAGGCTGGAGCGCGTCACAGATGGCGACCGCACCTACGCGGTCTGGACGGCGGAGTTCGACGCGCCGGCCGACAAGGCGGACGATATCGCCAAGGGCATGGGTGAAAACGTCTTCCAGGGCGGGTTCAATGCGCTGAAGAACCATTTCGCCGGCAACGGCTGACGTTTTCGCGGCCGGCTCGGGGAGGAAACGATGCCGCTTGCACTCAAGACATTTGCGACTCTGAACGACGCGGACGCGGCGCTGAAAGCCGCCGGTGCGCGTTATCTCGGCGGCGGCACGCTGGTCGTGCGCGCCGCCAATGAAGGCGACGTGTCACTCACCACCTTTGTCCGCTCGACCGATCCGGCCCTGTTCTCGATTTCTGTCGAGGGCGGCCGGGCGACTATCGGCGCCTCGGTGACCATGTCGACAATCGCGCGCCATCCTGATCTCGCCGCTATTGCACCGGCGGCGCGCGCCGTCGGCGGGCCGGCAATCCGCAACATGGCGACCGTCGGCGGCAATCTGTTCGCGCCGGCGCCATATGGCGATTTTGCTGTGGCGCTGCTGGCGCTGGACGCCGAGGTTCTGGAGGGCGACCAGGCGACGCCGATCGACGCCTTCTTGAAGGCCCGGGACGCCGCGGCTGGCCGCATCGTCAGCGCGGTGCGTTTCGACGTGCCGGAGCCGAAAAAATTCCGCTTCGTCAAGGTAGCGAGGGTCAAGCCGAAGGGCGTGTCGGTGCTGAGTATCGCGGTTTTACTCGACGAGGCGAGCGACGGCACCATCCGCGCCGCGCGCATCGCGCTGGGCTGCATGGCCAACCGGCCGATGCGGGCGGCTGCTGCCGAGCAGGCGCTGGTCGGTCGTCAACGCACTGCGGAGGGCATCGCGCCGGCGCTCGCCGTCGCTGGCGAGGGCACCGCGCCGATCACCGATGCCATCGCCAGCGCCTGGTATCGCGCCGAGGTTCTGCCGGTGCATCTCGGCCGGCTGCTGCTGTCGTAAAGCCTGTCCGAAATCGACGGGCCTAAAGGGAATCGCCGGAGGAGCGCCGCCCGCATGGGAGTGGCGCGGGAGGAAAAAAGAATGGCGAAGGTACCCATCCAGTTCGTGCTCAACGGCGACGAGAAGGCCGAGTTCGTCGAGAGCGGCTCGACGCTTCTGAAAGTGCTGCGCGAAAAACTCGGCGACACCTCGCCGAAGGGCGGCTGCCACCAGGGTACATGCGGCACCTGCTCGGTGCTGGTCGACGGCGAACTCAGGCTGTCCTGTCTCACGCTTGCCGAGACCTGTGAAGGCGCGAGCGTCACCACCACGGCCGGACTGGCGGAGGGCGGCGTGCTGCACCCGTTGCAGCGCGCCTTCCAGGAGGGGTTCGCCACGCAATGCGGCTTCTGCACGCCGGGCATGATCATGGCCGCCAAGGCGCTGCTCGACCGCGTGCCAAACCCGACACGCGAGGAAGTGGTCGACGCCATTTCGGGCAACATCTGCCGCTGTACCGGCTACGAACCGATCATCCGCGCGATCCTTTCGGCGGCGCGCTCCAATTCGCATCACGCGGCCTGAGGAGTTTTCCGCAATGGAACTGCGCAAAAACTACTTCGCCGACGAGCGCAAGGACGATTTGCACGAGATCGGCCAGAGCCGGCCGCGTTCCGACGCGCCGGGCCATGTCACCGGCAAGACCGCCTATTTCGCCGACCGTACCTTTCCGGGGCTGCTGCATCTGAAGATGGTGCGCAGTCCGCATCACCATGCGCGCATCAAAGGCATCGACACGTCGGAGGCGCTAAAGCACCCGGGCGTGGTCAGGGTGCTGACGGCCAAGGACATTCCGCACAATCTCTACACCATCCTGATCCTCATCCAGGTGGGGCCGGAAGACGAATACGTGCTGGCCGAGGACAAGGTGCGCTGGAAGGGCGAGGCGGTGGTGGCAGTCGTCGCCGAGACCGAGCGCGCGGCGCAGGAGGCGGTCGACAAGGTCAAGGTCGACTACGAGGTCTTGCCGGCAGTCTTCGACATGGAGGAGGCGCTGAAGCCCGGCGCGCCGCTGGTCAACGAATTTCATCCCGGCAATTTTTATCTCTACGACAGCGGCGATCACCGCAAGGTCCGGTTCGGCGACATCGAAAAAGGGTTTGCCGAAGCCGACCACGTCCTCGAGCAGACCTATGCGTCGTCGCCGATCGAGCAGGCGCCGACCGAGACCACCGGCTGCGTCGTCATGCCGGAAGGCAACGACCGCTTCACCTGCCACACCAACACGCAGGCAATGTTCTTCACGCTCGACAACACCTCGATCATCCTGCAGATGCCGGGCCACAAGCTGCATATGGTCGGCGGCACGGTGGGTGGCGGTTTCGGCGGCAAGGTCGACGTCATCGTCGAGCCGATTGCCATTCTTGCCGCAAGGCTTACGGGCCGGCCGGTCTCCTTCATCTATGGGCGTTACGAGGAGATGCAGATTTCGTCGCCGCGCGCAGCCGAAAAGATCATCATCAAGGACGGCGTGATGAAGGATGGGCGAATCGTCGCCCGCAAGGTGACCGGCTACACCGACGCCGGCGCCTATTCGCGGCACTCGCCCTACGGCGCGCAGAAAGGTGCTGCGCATTATCCCGGCCCCTACACGGTGCCGAATGTCTGGATCGACACCTACTGCGTCTACACCAACCGCACGCCGTCCTCGGCCATGCGCGGCTTCGGCGTAACCATCGCCGACTTTGCGCTGGAGGTGCAGATGGACAAGCTGGCGCGGCTGATCGGCATGGATCCGCTCGAATTCCGCTTTGTCAACGCCTATCGCGACGGCGACATGAAGGCGCATCGCCAGCCGACGACGGGTGCCGCGCTGATCGAGTGCATGCAGGAAGCGTCGCGCGCGGCAAACTGGCCGGTCGCGGAAAAATACCTGCAAATGTCCTCGTACAAGGGAGGCTGAGCGATGGCGATCCGGCGTGGCCGCGGCGTGGCGGCGATCAATTATCCCACCGGCATGAACCTTGGCGGCGATCCCAGCCAGGCGCTTGTGCATTCGACGCCGACCGGCAATTTCATGGTGACGCTGTCCTCCGTCGACCTGGGGCAGGGGCTGAAGCAGGTGATGGCGCAGATCTGCGCCGAGACGATCGGCGTGCCGACTGAGCAGGTGATCATCGACACCGCCGACACCGACACCGGTCCGCACTGCATGGGCACCTTCGCCTCGCGCGGCACACATCGCATCGGCAATGCGGTAGTGCAGGCGGCGCGCGAGGCGCGGCAGGTGATGCTGGAAGTCGCGGCGGAAGCGCTGGAGGTGAACGCCTCCGACCTTGAGACAGACGGCACCGGCAACATCCACGTGAAGGGCGCGCCGCAGAAATCCATCTCGATCTTCGACACCGCGCTCACGGCGCATTTCAAGCTCGGGCGCTCGATCTCCGGGCGCGGCATGTTTTTGGTCCCGCGCTCCTATCCGGAGGTGGAAACCGGCGCGATGAAACCGTCCACCTGCTACGCTCATGCCTGCACGGTGGTCGATGTCGAGGTGGACGACGAGACGGGCGAGGTGACGGTCGTTTCGGTGAAGAACGTTTTTGAGATCGGCCGCGCGCTGAATCCAAAAATGGTCGAGCAGCAGCTTGTCGGCGGCTCGTGGATGGGCATTTCGCATGCGCTCTACGAGACGACCGAACCCTATTATCCCAGCCGCGAGCACGGTGGCACGGACTTCAACGAATATCTGATGCCGGGACCGGGCGATCTCGCGGATACCGAGATCATCGTGCTGGAGCGGCCGGCGGCCGACGGTCCGTACGGTGCCAAGGGACCGGGCGAAATGTGTGCCAACCCGCAGATCCCGGCGGTGGCCAACGCGGTATTCGACGCCGTCGGCGTGCGCATCGACATGCTGCCGATCACGCCCGAGCGGATTCTCAGGGCGCTGAAGGAACAGCGGGCGGCGTAGCCCGAAGCAAGGTCCGATGAGCGCATCCGCCGAACAGATCGCAGCCTCGCCGGAAGCCATCGCGGCGGCACTGGAAGATGCCCGCTACATCGCCGACGAAGGTCTTGCCACCGCGGTGTTCCTGGCGATCCGCTTGGGAAAGCCGCTGCTCTTGGAGGGGGCGCCGGGCATTGGCAAGACGGAGGCCGCCAAGGCCATCGCCGCCGTGCTCGGGCGCGATCTCGTGCGGCTGCAATGCTACGAGGGCATCGACGCCGCGCATGCGCTCTACGAGTGGAACTATCAGCGGCAATTGCTTGCCATCCGCCACGCCGGCGACCAGGAGATCGATATCTATGACGACCGTTTCCTGATCGACCGGCCGCTGCTGCGGGTGCTGCGCGCGCCCGAGCGGCGCGTGCTGCTAGTCGATGAGATCGACCGCTCCGATCACGAGTTTGAGGCGCTGCTGCTCGAATTTCTGTCGGATTTCCAGATCAGCATTCCGGAGCGCGGCACGCTGACCGCCGCCAGCCAGCCGATCGTCGTGCTGACCTCAAACCGCACGCGCGAACTTGCGGAAGCGCTGCGCCGCCGCTGCGTCTATCACTGGATCGCCTATCCCGACGCAAGCCGAGAGGCGGCGATCATCATGCTACGTGCCGGCGACGTCGCCGAGGCCACGGCGCACGCGGTGGCCAAGGCGGTCGGCGGCATCCGCGCCCACCCGCTGGCAAAACCGCCCGGCATCGCCGAGGCGGTCGAATGGGCCAACGCTGCGACCATGCTGGAAAAAACCGGAAGTCCCTGGCCGCTCGCCTTCCGCCGCGCCATCGGTGTGCTGATCAAGGACGAGGAGGATCTTTCCTACATCGCGCCCGAACTAGGCAGGATCGTCGAGGAGGCGCTGGGGTGAACGGCATGGCACCGCGCACTTCGACGCTGCCATGTGCCGCCGCGCCGTTCCTCGGCTTTGCGCGCCATTTGCGCGGTTTCGGCTTCGCCATCTCGCCGGGGCAGGTGACCAGTTTCATGCAGGCTGTCGCCCTTCTCGGTCCCCGTTCGATGAACGACATCCGCGAGGCGGCCTATGCGACCTTGGCTCCGCCGCCGGACCGGCGTGGCGAGTTCGACGCGCACTTTCGCGCCTTTTTTCATGGCGAGGTCGAGAATTTTATCGAAGTCGACGGGGAGGAAGAAACCGGCATCAAGGACGATGGCGGCGATCAGCGGCAGGAGGTCGACATCCGCCGGGACGACGAGAGCGGCGAAAGCGCCTCAGCCGCCGAAAGGCTCGGGCTGCGCGATTTCCGGAGAAATACCGAGGATGCGCTTGCGAGCTTCCGCCGCGAACTGCCGGCGGTGCTGCCGGTGCGGCGGTCGTTTCGCAACGTGCGCACCCATGCGCGCGGAAAATTGGATCTGCGGCGCTCGCTGCGCGAGATCGTGCAGGCGGACGGCGACGTCCCGATACCATTGTTTCGCAAGCGGCAGCTCGTGCCTCGCAAACTTTTGATCCTTATCGATATTTCCGGCTCGATGAAGCTCTGGACCGAGGACTATCTGCGGCTGGCGCATGCTGCCGTGCATGCGGCGGGCGCGGAAATCTTCACCTTCGGCACAAGGCTCACCCGGATCACCTCGCCTCTGCGCATCCGCGACCGAGAACAGGCGCTAGCCCGCGCCTCGGCGCTGGCGGAAGATTGGGACGGCGGCACGCGTATCGGCCCGGTTTTATTGGCTTTTTTGGCGGTGCCAAGGTTTTCGGCGTTCGCGCGAGGGGCGGCGGTGGTGATCTTGTCGGACGGGCTGGAGCGGGGAGACCATGCCGAGATGGAGACGGCGATACGCCGGCTTTCGGCGCGCGCCTGGCGGCTGTCGCTGGCGACACCACTCGCCGGCGACTTAAGGTTCCGGCCACAAACCGCAGCCCTGAAAGCGATTTTGCCGGTTCTCGACGATCTGGTCGATGGCTCGTCAATCGCGGCTCTGACAAAGTTCATTCTGGCCCTTGCCCGGCCTGCGCCGAGGGCGGAACATTTGTGGAACAAAAGAGCGTAACCATGCGGAAAGCCATCGATTCTCACTTCCACATCTGGCGGCAAAAGGACCAGCCGTGGCTGGTCGGGCCGATGGTTCCGCGCATCTTCGGGCCCTACGAACCGATCCGGCGGGACTATCCGATCGAGGAGTTTCTGGCCGACCAGGAGGGGTCCGGCGTCGGGAAGGCGGTGTACGTCCAGACCAATTGGGCCAAGGAGGATTTCGAGAAGGAAGTTGCTTTCCTGAGCGAGACGGCGGAGCGCAGCGGATGGCCGCATGCCATTGTCGGATATGCGGATTTTACCGTCGACGACGTCCGGCCGCAGATCGACCGGCTGATCAAATATCCGCTTTTGCGCGGGGTGCGGATGCAACTGCATTGGCACGAGACACCAGCCTTCCGTTTCGCCGGATCAGCCGACCAGGTGATCGACCCGACGGTTCGGAAAAACGTAGCCCGGTTAAAGGATTACGGCCTTTCCTTCGACCTGCAACTGTTTCCGGCGCAGATGAAGGACGGGTTGCAACTGGTTGGAGAGAATCCGCAAACCGACTTCATTCTGACCCATGCCGGCATGCTGACGGCAAGCGACGAAAAGACGATAGAGGAATGGAAGCAAGGTCTGCGGACGCTAGCTAAGGCCCCAAATTTATTCGCGAAATTGTCCGGCCTGGGCACGTTCGTGCATCGCAACGACCCGGAGCTGATCGCGCTGATTTACGACGCGGCGATCGAGATCCTGGGCAGCGACAGGCTGATGTTCGGCTCGAATTTCCCGATCGAGAAATTGTGGACCAGCCATGCCGAGCTGATCGCCGCGCATCGCGCGGCGGCGGCGCGCAAGAGCTTGAAAGATCAGGAGAATATTTTCGGGAACACGGCCGAGAAAGTCTATCGGCCGGTGTGAAACTGCACGAAAACTCAAGTCTGTGAAGTCCTGAATATCGAGCGATTTCAGAGGCTTAATGGGATGGGACATCGAAGGTAGCGCGATTGGCTTCATTCCGCGCCGATTTTTGGGACTTCGCGCTTCACAAGTGGGCATTTCGCGTTCGCGTGACGGCGTTTCGCATTCATCGGAAATGCTCTGTCGTGGAGCTTGTCGGCAGCCGTCGGTACTGGTCCACCTGATGCTGGCAGTACGATGAGGGCGCCCCTGATGCCGGACAAGCCGGAGCATGCGTCCGCTCAGAACCAGATCAGCCAGACAAGCTGCAGGACGACCAGCACGACGATGTCCCAGAAGATCAGCTCGCCGACAGTGAACCATTTTCGGCGGCGGTTGAAGCGTTGAAACGCCCAGGCGAACAGGGCGGCGGCCGGGACCGGCAGGAAGGTCAGCAGCGAGCCCATCAAAGACGCTGTCCGGTCTTGGCGTCGAAGGCATGCATGGCGCCCGACGGGAAACGCAAATGCAGCAGCGCGCCGTGCTCGGGGCCGCGCGTGCCGTTGGGGGTGCGCACGATCAGGCCGCTCGCGCCGCGCCGTGCGAAGATGAGCATGTCCGGCTCGACATGGTCGACCACGTCCACCTCGAAGACGACGGCATCCGCAGCCGAGGCGTCGACCAGCTCGATCTGCTCCGGCCTTATGCCGAGCGTGATCGGGCCGTCCGGCAATCCGGTCACGGGCAGGTCGAAGCCGGCTGCCCTGAAATTGCCTCCGGCCACGGCGCCGTCAAAAGTATTCATCGCCGGCCGGCCCATGAACTCGGCGACGAAGCGGCTGGCAGGCTTGCGGTAGACAGTCTGCGGCGTGTCGAACTGGACCAACTCGCCGTCGCGCAGGACGGCGACGCGGGTGGCGAGCGTCATCGCCTCTTCCTGGTCGTGGGTGACGAACACAAAGGTTTTTCGCAACTCGCGGTGCAGGCGCTTCAATTCGGTGCGCATGTGCAGCCGTAGCAGCGCGTCGAGGTTGGAGAGCGGCTCGTCCATCAGGCAGATGTCTGGCTGCCAGACCAGCGCGCGGGCGACCGCCACGCGCTGCGCCTGGCCGCCGGAGAGCTGGCCGGGCTTCCGGTTGAGGTAGCGGCCGATCTGCAGCAGGTCGGCCATGGCCTTGACGCTGCGCTCGATCTCGGCGCGCGGGATTTTTCGCACGCGCAGCGGGTAGGCGATGTTCTCGAAAACCGTCTTGTGGCTGTAGAGCGCGTAGTTCTGGAACACCATGCCGATGCCGCGCAGGCGTGGCGGCAGGGCGGTGATGTCGCGCCCTCCGACCAGGATGCGGCCGCCGGTCGGGTTCTCCAGTCCGGCCAGCACCCGGCAGGCCGTGGTCTTGCCGGAACCGGACGGCCCGAGCAGCACGATGAACTCGCCGGTCTCGAAGGCGAGATCAAGCCCGTGCAGGGCAGCGGTGCCGTCCGGAAATACCTTCGATATGCCCTCGAAAACGATGTCCATGCACGATCAGCCCTTGACGGCGCCAAATGTCAGTCCGCGGACCAGTTGCCGCTGAACGATGAAGGTGAAGACGACGATCGGCAGCGTGGCGACGATCGCGACCGCCGCCACCTGGCCCCATAGCGTGCCGTGCGGCGTCACCAGGCCGGGAATGCCCACGGTCAGCGGCCGGCCCTCGAAGGCGACCAGGATGAAGGCGTAGAGGAACTCGTTCCAGGACAGGATGAAGCACAGCACAGCCGTGGCGGCGAGGCCGGGGGCGGCGAGCGGCACGACGATGAACAGGAAGGCGCCGAGCCGCGAGCGCCCGTCCATGACCGCCGCCTCGTCGATCTCTCTCGGGATGTCGGCGAAGAAGCCGCGCATCATCCACACCACCAGCGACAGGTTGAAGGAGGTGTGGGCGATGACCACGGCATAGATCGTGTCGATCAGCCCGAGCGCGGTGAAGAACAGGAACAGCGGCACGGCGATCGAGATCGGCGGCGCCATGCGGGTCGTCAGGAAAAAGAAGAACAGGTCTTCCTTGCCCGGAAAATCCATACGGGCGAAGACATAGGCCGCCGGCGCGCCGATGGCGATGCAGAGCGCGGTCGAGGACGTAGAGATGACCAGCGAGTTTATGGCGAGCGGCCAGTAGTCCTTGCCGATGAAGACGGCGGGATAGTTGGCGAGCGTCGGCGTGAACGTCCATTTGGGAATCGAGGCGAACAGGTCGACCCGGTTCTTGAACGACGCCAGCACGATCCAGAGGTAGGGGGTGAGCGCAACCACCACCGCGACGGCCAGAACGGCCCAGGCGAAGGCGACCCACGGACGGCTTGCCGGGCGATCCATCAGCCATGCCCTCCGAGCGGCGCCGGCCTGTTGGCCGACCAGTAGATCGCCTTGTAAAAGATCGAGCAGAGGATCAGCACGACCAGATAGACCATGAAGGCCACCGCCGCGCCGTAGCCGAGGTCCCAGTTCCGGAAGTTGACGCGGTAGGCATAGATGGAGACGAGTTCGGTCAGCGTGCCCGGCCCGCCGCCGGTCATGATGAACACCTTGTCGAATTCCTTGAAGGCGTCGATGCCGCGCAGCAAAAGCACCAGCGCGATGATGGGCTTCAGCAGCGGCAGCATGACGTCGAGGAAGACGCGGACCGGGCCGGCGCCGTCCATCATCGCCGCCTCGATGGGCGAGCGCGGCAGACTCATCAGCCCGGCCAGCATGACCAGCGTGACGAAGGGCGTCCACTGCCAGACGTCGATGGCGACGATGGCCGGGAAGACGAGGTCCGGCGACGACAGCACGGCGGCGTTCTGCGACAGCAGGCCGACCTTGCGCATGTAATAGGTGACCATGCCGAAATCGCCCTGCAGCAGCAGGCGCCAGATCAGGCCGACGGCAACGGGAGCGATCATCATCGGGATGAGCAGCAGCGTGGTCAGCAGCCGCTGGCGGGCGACAAATCTGAAGATCAGGAAGGCGAGCGCGAAGCCAAGCACGAATTCGATCGAGACGGCGAGCACGACGAACCTCAGCGTGAGCAGGAACGAGTCCCAGAACAGCGGGTCGTCGCGCATCAATTTGCGAAAATTGTCGAGGCCGACGAAGTTGCCGTTGCGGCTGGCGTCGGCGAAGCTGAGATCGGTCAGCGCCGTGTACATCATGTAATAGAACGGGCCGACGAGGAACACGACGACAAGCAGCGTCGCAGGCAGGACCAGCAGCGGTCCGACGCCGCGGTCGAGCAGGAGCGTTCCACGGGTGCTGGCGGTCATGGGCAAACCGGCTCTCAAGAAAGGTGCAATATCATAGGGAGTCATCTTGGCCGATAAAGCACCCCCACTCCGGCCCTTCGGGCCACCTCTCCCCCCTAAGAGGGGTAGAGGAAACCAGGCTGCAGAAGCGCCGGCATCGCGGCAGCGCCTTTCCTCTACCCCTCTTAGGGGGGAGAGGTGGCCCGAAGGGCCGGTGAGGGGGTGCCTAAGACAGACGGCCGCCCCAAAAAGGCGGCCGTCGCGCTGCCTGACGAGCCTATAGTGCCGGATAGCTCATCGGCGCGCAGGAGCCGAGAAGTTTCGAGATTTCCGTGGCCGCCGTGTCGAGTGCGGCCTTGGAGCTCTTCTCCCCGGTGAGCGAGGAGGAAAGCTCGCGCACCAGGATGTCGGTCATCTCGGAGGATTGCGGCAGCGTCGCCTTCGGCCTGCCGGCCTCGTGCGCGGCCATCGAGGCGTTGGAGTAGGGCAGCTTCTGCACTTCGGCCGCGGCGTAGACGTCGGGCCGACCGGTGGCGCCGCCATTGAGATGCTGCTCCAACTGGCGGTCGTAGCCCATCATCCACTGCATGAACAGGAAGGCCGCCTGCTGGTTCTTCGAATAGGTCGGCACAAGATAG
The DNA here is from genome assembly GCF_030929505.1 of Mesorhizobium sp. LHD-90. Lineage (GTDB taxonomy): Bacteria > Pseudomonadota > Alphaproteobacteria > Rhizobiales > Rhizobiaceae > Kumtagia. Next base: position 191,764 of record NZ_JAVFVV010000009.1, read on the forward strand.
GACCAGCCTTCGATCTGGCCGACCTTGCCGCCTTCGCCCTGCGGGGTGATGTCGAAGCCGACCTTGCCGACCACCGTCGAGGCGGTCTCGTCGACGGCGACGGCGTAGGTGGCGTCGTTCCACATGATCAGCTCGGCGACCTTGCCCTGCTGCATGAGGGCCATCACGTCGTCCCAGAAATAGTTCAGGCTGTCCGGCGGCGAATAGGCGAGCAGGCTCTTGTAGTAGTCAAGCGCAGCAACGGCTTGCGGGCTGTTGACGATGACCGGGCCGCATTCGGAACCGCTCTTCACGTCGAGCACATCGCCGCCGAAGGAATAGAGGAAGTTCAGCCATTCATACCACAGCGCCTCGTGGCGCTTGGCCTGCAGCGCGGTGCCGTAGAGGCCCTGGTCGGGCCGATAAAACCATTCGGCGATATCGCGATACTGGTCCCAGTTCTGGGCGGGGGCGAGGTCGTAGCCGTATTTTGCCTTGAAACCTTCCATCTCCTTGGGATCGGAGAGCAGGTCGGTGCGATACCACATGAAAAGGTTGAGAACGGTGAACGGGAAACCGTACATCTTGCCGTCGTACCAGGAGATCTCCTTCCACGGCTTCTCGTAGAGCTGCTCTTCCGGTTTGAAGGTCGGGTCGCGCAGGGCGGCGTCGTTCATGAAGCCGGCAAGGTCGAGCAAATGGCCGTTGGTGGCGAACTTGCCGAGTTCGCGATGCGGCTGGATGATGACGTCGTAGCGGCCGCGCCTGGAGTTGAGGTCGAGCTGCACCTTGTTGACCGCTTCCGAGTGCTCGTACATCTCGACTTCGACGTCGATGCCGGTGGCCTGCTCGAACTGTGGCGCCAGCTTCGCCAGCGCCTCCAGCGGCGGCAGCGCCTCGCCGACGACGCGGACGGTGGCACCGCTATAGGGCTTGGCGGCTTCTTCCAGTGTCCATGCCCCAGCCTGCGCAACCTGCAACAGGACTGAGGCGATGCCTCCCATGATGAGGCGACCTGCAAAAGTCTTCATGACGATCTCCCGATTGTTCCCCTTGGCTGATGGCTTTGTGGCATAGAATGTGCCATGTCGCAAACAAAAATGTGGCAACTTGCAAATTTCTGTGGAACGGTGTTATGACCGTCTCAGCGGGCCGGAATGGACGCGCAACCGAAAAGAATGCAGGGTGCCGGATCGTGATGGATTTCATATTCATGCTGACGCGCGACGACCGCACGGTAGAGGACAGCCTCGACCTGATGAGGCTGATCGAGCCGGTCGGCCTGAAGCATGTCGGCTTCAAGGATATCGGCGTGCCGCCCTCTGTGCTGAAGACGCTGGTCGCGGACATCCACCGGGCCGGCGCGGTCTCTTACATGGAGGTGGTCTCGACCACGCCGGAGGCCTGCCTGCAATCTGCGCGCATCGCCCGCGAGCTCGGTGTGCAGCGGCTGCTCGGCGGCACGCAGGTGGACGAAATCCTGGAAATCCTCGGCGGCAGCGGGACCAGCTATTTTCCCTTCCCCGGCAAGCCGGCCGGCCATCCGACGAAACTCGGCGGCACGGCGGCCGATGTGGAAGCGGATTGCCGGGGATTTGTCGGCAAGGGTTGTGCCGGCTGCGACATCCTTGCATATCGCGCGACAGAAGCCGAGCCGATCGACCTGGTGCGCGCCGCCCGAAAGGGGCTGGGGCCGGAAAAGTATCTGATCGTCGCCGGTGCCGTCACCTCGGCGGAGCGGATCAGGGCGGTCAAGGCGGCGGGCGCGGACGCCTTCACCATCGGCACGGCGGTGTTCAACGGCTCCTACTCGCCGTCGAAGGGCTCGATCATCTCGCAGCTCCGCGACGTTCTCGCCGACTGCGAGAGCGCCTGAGCGTGGCGGTCGTCGGCGTCGATCTCGGTACGCAGAGCCTGAAGGCGGTCGTCGTCGACGGCGATTTCAGGCTGCGCGGCGAGGCGGGCGTGAGCTACCAGCCGAGCTTCCCGGCGCCAGGATGGGCGGAACAGGATCCAGCGCTCTGGCTCGGCGCGCTGCGGCCGGCGATCCGCAAGGCGCTGGAGGCGAGCAAGCTGAAGCCGCGCGACATCAAGGGCATCGCCGTCAGCGGCCAGCTCGACGGCTGCGTGCCGGTGAACGGCGATGGCCGCGCGCTGGCGCCCTGCATCATCTGGATGGACCGGCGCGCGGTGGCGGAGGTAGCCGGCATCGATGCCGGTCACATCCGAGAGCGGACCGGGCTGGTGCTCGACGCCTCGCATATGGCTGCCAAGATTCGCTGGATGAAGCAAAACCTGCCGGAGACGGCGGCCTGCCGCATGTGGCACCAACCGGTGTCGTACATGCTGCAGAGATTGTGCGGCGAAGCGATGATGGACCATGGGCTGGCCTCGACGACCATGCTCTACGGCCTCAAGGAGCGAGGTTATGCCGACGACCTGCTCGACCTGTTCGACGTTGATCGGGAAAAGATGCCGGCGATTGGCGAGGCGTCTTCGGCGGCCGGCATGCTGTCGAGGGCTGGCGCGGACCTCACCGGGCTGCCGGAAGGCATCACGGTGGCGGTCGGCACCGGCGACGATTTCACCAACGCAATCGGCGCCGGCGTGGTCGAGCCGGGCACGGTGTCGGTGAGCCTCGGCACGGGAGAAGTCATCGGCGCGGTGTCGGATGATCCCAGGCTGGACGGCGAGGGCCTGCTCCAGACCCACGGTTATGTCGGCGGCCGCTTCTATCTCGGCAATCCGGGCTGGCTGGCCGGTGGCGCGGTCACCTGGTTCCTGTCGACCTTCAGCGCCGGTACGCCGGCCGAGCTTTCGGCATTGGCTGCGAGCGCTGCGCCCGGAAGCGGCGACCTGTTGTTCCTGCCGGCGCTCAACGGCGCGATGGCCCCGCGATGGATAGAAGGCGCGCGCGGCGCCTTCTACGGGCTGACGCCCGCCCACGGCCGGGCCGCCTGCGCCCGCGCCTTGCTGGAAGGCTGCGCCTTCGCCATGCGCGACGTGGTCGACCGGCTGGAGGCGATGGGCGTCGGGGCCGGCCGCATCCGCCTGTGCGGCGGCGGCGCCAAGAGCCGCATCTGGGCGCAGATCCGCGCCGACGTCAGCCGCCGGCCGGTTGAGGTGCTGAACGCCGCCGACACCTCGCCGATCGGCGCCGCCATCCTGGCGAGCGTCGCGGTGGGTGGCGCGGCCAGCGTCGCAGAAGCCGCGGCGGCGGTACCGCGCACGCTGGACACCATCATGCCCGACCCGGCGCGCGCCGACCTCTACGACCGCTGCTATCGCCGCTACCGCACCCTGTTCGAGGCGCTGGCGCCGCTCTACGCGGAAGGCGCGTGACATGCGGCCGCTCGCCGGGATGCCGATGGAGGAGCGGCGGAAGATTTCGGTGGTGCTGACCGACATCGACGACACGCTGACCGAGCACGGCCGGCTGCCGGCAAAAGCCTATTGCGCGCTGGAGCGGCTGAAGCAGGCGGGTTTTATTGTTGCCCCGGTGACCGGCCGGCCCGCCGGCTGGTGCGACCTGATCGCCCGGCAATGGCCGGTGGACGGGGTGGTGGGCGAAAACGGCGCATTCTTCTTCCGCTACGAAGACGAGAGCAGGCGGCTCACCCGCCACTACGCCAAGAGTTTTGACGAGCGTCGGTGCGATGCGGCGCTTCTGGCGCAGATCCGCGATGCGGTCCTGGCGGAAGTGCCCGGCGCGGCAGTGGCAGCCGATCAGGCTTACCGCGAGGCCGATCTCGCCATCGACTTCTGCGAGGATGTGCCGCCGCTGGCCAAGGCGGACGTCAAAAGGATCGTCGGCATCTTCGAGCGCTTCGGCGCCACCGCAAAAGTCTCGTCGATCCACGTCAACGGTTGGTTCGGCGGATACGACAAATTGTCGACCAGCCGGCTGTTCCTGCGCGAGTGTTTCGGCATCGATATCGACCAAGATCGTGACCGGATCGTCTTCGCTGGCGACAGTCCCAACGATTCCCCCATGTTCGGCTTCTTCCCCAACAGCGTCGGTGTAGCTAATGTGCTTGATTTCGGGGCTGATTTGCCCGCGCCGCCGGCGTATGTGGCTAAAGGTCGAGGCGCTGACGGATTCGCCGAACTCGCGGACATGCTGATCGCGGCAAAGGGGTAGGAATGGACAACGGCAGGCTGACCAAGAAGGAAAGGCACGAGCTCATCCTTTCCGAGATAAGAACCTCGGCCGCCATCCGCATCTCGAAACTCGCCAAGCGGATCGGCGTCGCCGGCGAGACCATCCGCCGCGACCTGATCGAACTTGGCGACGCCGGGCTGATCAACCGCACCTATGGCGGCGCCACCATCTCGCTGGTGACCAGCGAGCCGGCGATCTCCGAACGCGGCCTGACGCTGGTCGATGAGCGCGCGCGCATCGGCCGCGGCACGGTCGGGCTGGTCGAGAAGGGCCAGATCGTGATGATCGACGGCGGCTCGACCACCTACGAGGCGGCGCGCAACCTGGCGCAGTTCAGCCGCGACCTGACGATTATCACCAATTCGACCGGCATAGCCTCGGTCTCCGGCGGCAACCCCACCTTCCGCGTCATCCTTTGCCCTGGCACTTACGACAATCGCGAGGGCAGCGTGCTTGGCGAGGACACGGTCGAATATGTCAGCCGCTACAATGCCGACGTCGCCATCATCGGGGCGTCCGGCATAACGGTGGACGGACCGAACGACATGATTTCCGGGGCGGTCGCCGTGAAGCGGGCGATGATCGACCAGGCCATGTCGACGGTGCTGGTCGTCACCCACGACAAGTTCGGCCGCGCCAGCCTGCAGCGCGTCTGCAAGCTCGGCGACATTTCCGACATCGTCACCGATGCCGAGCCGCCGGCCGGGTTCCGCGAGGCGATGCAGCAGGTGGGGTCGGAGTTGCACGTGTTCGCGGGGCGGTGAGGGATTTGCTACAAGTGTTCACCGTCTAGCGGAGCAACCGCAGATGGTCGTCGTCGTATTCCGTCCAACACCCCTCATCCGACCTCGCTTCGCTCGGCCCCCTTCTCCCACAAGGGGAGAAGGGGATGTTTCGCGGTAGCCTCGCCGCCAATCGCCAACGTTGGAGATTTGCAGAAGCGAAGCGGCCGAACTCCCCCTTCTCCCCTTGTGGGAGAAGGTAGCCGAGCGAAGCGAGGTCGGATGAGGGGTGTTGGACGAAATACGACGATGCCCATTTGCGATTGCCACGCTGTTAGCGGTTTGAGATGTGCCGTTGGCGAGGCAGCCCTGCCGATCAAAAACGATCATCAGTCGCCTCCTGCCGCTCCGACCCCGCGAAATCCAGCGCACCGCGAAGTTTCAACTGGTCAGCATGATGGCAGGCGACCATGTGGCCGTCGGCCAAGTCGCGAAGCGGGGGTACACGCTCGGCGCAGAGCGCGGTGGCGTAGATGCAGCGTGTTCGGAAACGGCAGCCGGAGGGCGGGTTGGCCGGGTCGGGGCGCTCGCCGGTGAGCAGGATCGGCCGGCGCGGAGCGTCCGGGTCGGGTTCCGGCACCGCCGACATCAGCGCCTCGGTGTAGGGATGCTTTGGCTTGTAATAGACCTGGCGAGTGGTACCGACTTCGACGATCTTGCCGAGATACATGACCGCGACGCGGTTGCAGACATAGGCGACGGCGGCGAGGTCGTGGGCGATGAACAGGTAGGTGAGCCCCAGGCTTTCCTGAAGGTCGGCGAGAAGGTTGAGAATTTGCGCCTGGATCGACACGTCGAGCGAGGAGATCGGCTCGTCGCAGACCACCAGCGCCGGATTGAGCACCAGCGCGCGGGCAATGGCGATGCGCTGGCGCTGGCCGCCGGAGAAGGCGTGCGGGAAACGCTTCAACTGGTCCTTCGACAGGCCGCATTTCACAGCGATGTCTAGCACGCGGTCGTCGATCTGCCTGCGCGACAGCCGGCCCCAGTCACCCGCGCCGGCGATCAGCGGCTCGGAGACGATGTCACGCACCGTCATGCGTGGATTCAGCGACGCGTAGGGGTCCTGAAAGATCATCTGCATGTGGTGGCGCGAGCGGCGCAGCGCCTGCTTGTCGAGGCTGGTGACGGCAAGCGTGCCGCCACCCGCGGCCAGTTCGACCGTGCCGGCGGTCGGTTCGACGCCGCGCAGCACCGCCAGCCCGAGCGTCGTCTTGCCGGAGCCGCTTTCGCCGACCAGGCCGAGCGTCTCGCCGCGCGCGATCTCGAACGACACGTGGTCGACCGCGCTGACATAGCCGGCCGGTTTTGCGAAGAAGCCTTTGGTGCGGGTGGGGAAGCGTACCGACAGGTTTTTCACCGTCAGCAGGGCTGTCGCCGAAGGTCCTTCGGCAGCCTGTGGCCTCGAAGCAGTTTCAGTCGTCATGCCAAAACCTTCTCGCCATGGACACATTCGACCTCGTGGCGGCCGCTGGCATAACGCGGCGGCTGCAACTCGGCGCAGCGCGGCAGCACGGCGACCGGACAGCGCGGATGAAAGCGGCAGCCGGGCGGCACGTCGAATATGTTTGGCACCGAGCCGGCGATCGGACGGATGCGCCGGCCGCGATCGATGTCGCCGAGGCGCGGAACCGCGTCGAGCAAAGCCCGCGTGTAGGGATGCGCGGGCCTGCGAAAGATGTCGCGCACCGGGGCGCTCTCGATGATGCGGCCGGAATACATGACGGCCACCCGGTCGGCCATCTGGGCGACGATGCCGAGATCGTGGGTGATGAACAGGATCGCCATGCCGAGGTCGCGCTGCAGGCTGCGCAGCAGTTCGAGGATCTGGCCCTGGATGGTGACGTCGAGCGCGGTGGTCGGCTCGTCGGCGATGAGCAGGCTCGGTCCGCAGATGAGCGCCCGGGCGATCATGGCGCGCTGGCGCATGCCTCCGGAGAATTCCGACGGGTATCGGTCGAGCGCCCCGACGGGATCGGGGATGCCGACCTTGCCGAGCAGTTCGGCGGCCCGGGCGCGGGCCGCCTTGCGGCCGACGTCCTCATGTACGGTCACGACCTCGGCGATCTGCTGGCCGATCGTGTGGATGGGCGAGAAGGAACTCATCGGCTCCTGGAAGATCATGCCCATGCGCGCGCCGCGGATCGCCTCGATGCCTTTGCCGCGTGCACCCAGCTTCGCCACGTCGGCACGGAAACCGTCTTGGGTGTGCAAAGCGATCTCGCCGCGCGCCACCTTCAGGTTGGCGCCGAGCAGTTGCATCAGCGCAAGCGCCGTCACGCTCTTGCCCGAGCCGCTTTCGCCGACCAGCGCCAGCACCTCACCGCGCGCGATGTCGAATGACACGTCCTGGGTGATCGGCACGGCATGGCCGTCGCGCGTGTCCAGCGCGATCGACAGGCCGCGCACGGAAAGAACTGGAGTGTCGATGGGTGCGATCATCATGATTTCGAATAGGGGTCGGCGGCATCGCGCAGGCCGTCGCCGACGAAGTTGAAGGCGAGCACGGCGATGATGACGAAGACGCCGGGGATCATCAGCCACGGCGCCTGGTCGATGGCGCGGATGCTTTGCGCGGCGAAAAGCAGCACGCCCCAGCTTTCGACGGGCTCGCGCAGGCCAAGGCCGAGGAAGGAGAGCGAGGTTTCCGCCAGCAGGATTTCCGGAAACGCGATCGAGGCATCGACGATCAGGTAGCTGAGGAAGGACGGCAGCAAATGGCGGCGGATGATGCGCGCGTCCGAGCAGCCGGAGAGCCGCGCGGCGAGCACGAAATCCTCGTGGCGGGTGGCGAGCAGCTTGCTGCGTACGGTGCGGGCCAGCCATGTCCAACCGAGCAGCGCCAGGATCGTGGTGATGGCGAGATAGGTAGCGAGCGGCCCCCAGTCGCGCGGCATCAGCGCCGCCAGCGCCAGCCACAGCGGCAGCGTGGGGATGGAGCGGATGAACTCGATCAGCCGCATGATGAAATTGTCGATCCACCCGCCGAAATAGCCGGCGATGCCGCCGATCGCGGCGCCGAGGATGAAGGAAACGGTGACGCCGACCAGCGCCACGCCGAGCGAGGCGCGCGTTGCATGCACGGTTCGCGAGAACAGGTCGAGCCCGGTAAAATCCGTGCCGAACAGGTGGACAAAACCTTCGTCCGTGCCGAACAGATGAATGTCGGTCGGGATGATGCCGAACAGCCGGTAGGGCGTGCCGCGCACGAAGAAGCGGATCGGCCATTTCTGCGAGATGTCGGCCTGGTGCGTCATGCGCAGCGTGACCATGTCGCGCACAGCCTTGCTGCCATAGACGAAGGGACGCAGATGGACGGCGCCGGTCTCGTCGATCATCCGCGGCAGCATCGGCGGCCCGGCGACATAGCTCGGATTGCGCTGGCCGGGCGGGTAGGGGCTGATCGTCTCGGCGAACAGCGTCATGGCCAGGAAAACGCCGAGCAGCGCCATGCCGACCATCGCCATCTTGTGGCGGCGGAACTTCCACCACATCAACTGCCACTGGCTGGCGAGATCGGGACGGTAGCGCTTGCGGCGGAACAGGAAACGCGACGGCGCGAGGCTTTCGAGCAGGGACATCGCCGTCACTCCAGCCGGATGCGCGGATCGAGCAGCACGAGCAGCAGGTCCGACACGAAGGTGCCGATGATCGTGAGCAGGCAATAGAGGAAGATGAGCGCGCCGGCGAGGTACATATCCTGGTTGAGCAGCGCGTTGAGGAAGAGCGGGCCGGTGTCGGGCAGCGCCAAAACATAGCCGACGATCGGCGCGCCCGAGATGACGTAGGTCAGCCGCCAGCCGAGCGTCGCGGCGATCGGATTGAGCGCCATGCGGACGGGATAGCGGATGAGCAGTTGCATCGGCGACAGGCCGCTCGCCTTGGCGGCGAGCACATACATCTTGTCGAGTTCGTCGAGCACGGCGGCGCGCATCGAGCGGATCAGATAGGCGGTGCCGGCGGTGCCGAGCACCAGCACCGGGATGACCAGATGGGCGAGGAAATCCTTTACCCGCGCCCAGCTCCAAGGCGCGTTGGCGAATTCCGGCGAGAACAGGCCGCCGACGCTCTGCCCGAAATATTTCTGGCCGAGATACATCAGCACCAGCGCCAGCAGGAAATTCGGGATGGCAAGTCCGAGATAACCGATCAGCGACGAGGCATGGTCGCCGAAGGAATAGCGATGAACCGCCGAATAGATGCCGATCGGGATCGACACCGCATACATGAAAAGCAGGGTGGAGAAGGCGATCGCCAGCGTCAGCGGCATGCGCTCGGCGATGACCTCGCCGACCGGACGCCGCCACGCCCAACTGAAGCCGAAATCGCCCTGCACCGCCCCGGAGAGCCAGCGCCAGTATTGCTCGTGCCAGGGCTTGTCGAGGCCGAGTTCGACGCGCACCGCCTGCACGTCCGCCGCGCTGATGATGGCGCCCGTCGCCGCCTTCTTGGCCGCGACGATCTCGGCATAGTCGCCGGGCGCGGCCTGGATGATGACGAAGGAGGCGAAGGAGACGAGCAGCAGCGTCGCCGCCATGTAGGCAAGCCGGCGTGACAGAAACGAGATCATCGCGCTCCCTGCCTGTCGTGGATCTGACTTTGGGTCCGAGCGAGACTGCCGCTCGGCCGGATTCTAGGACTATTCCTTGAACCAGGTGTCCGGCTGGTAGGGATAAAGATAACCGAAGTTGTAGTGCACCGTCTTCATGTCGGTCTTGACGTTCTTGAGGCGGTTGCTGACGACGACCGGTTTTGGAAGCTCGCCGATCGTGCCAATGATCGTCATGTTCTCGAGATTGAGCTTGATCAGTTCCTTGCCGAGTTCCACATAGCGATCCGTGCCCGGAAGCACCGTCTTCCATTCGCGCGCGATCTCATACATGCGCTTGGCCCAGGCCGGCGGTTCTTCGCCCTTCGTGCCGCCGGTCATGTCCCATTCGCGCCACTGCACGCCGAACAGCGGCGAAAGGTCGGAGTAGTAGGGAACGTAGAGGCCGATATTGGCAATGAGCGTCGGCTCGTAGGGAACGTCCCACTCCATGTTGATGTCGGAGCGGCTTGTCCTGGCGTTCTCGCGCGTCGCCTCGCTGGTCAGTTCCTTCGGATTGACGTTCAGGCCGACCGCCTTGAGGTAGTCGGTCATCAGCTTGACGAATTCGGCGTTGGCGAACTGGCTCGAATACTCCCACAGGATGGTGAAGGGCGAGCCGTCCGGGAAGCTGCGCATGCCGTCTTCGCCGCGCTTCATGCCCATTTCGTCGAGCAGGGCGTTCGCCTTTGCGACGTCGTAGTCGATCATAAAGTTGGCGTCGGCCTCGGTGGCGAAGGAGAGCTGAGCCGGCAATGCCTGGCTGGGTTTTCCGAGGCCGAAATACAGGACCTGGTTCATCTCCTCGCGATTGATCGCGTGGCTGATCGCCTGGCGGAAGCGCAGGTCGCCATAGACGGCCCTGAGCTTCGGATCGACATGAGTGATGTTGAAGGCCAGCGCGTTGCCGATCGAGCCGGGCGGCAGAAGCACCGCGAAGCCGCCCTTCGCCTCGTTCTCCTTGAAGGTCGGATAGGAACTGAGTTCGTTGCCCTGCGCCTTGAAGTCGACCTCGCCGTTGAGGATCGCCAGCACCTGCAGGTCGGCGTTGAGGAAGCGCTCGCGCACCCGGTCGATGTAGGGGAGCTGCTGCCCCGAGCTATCGACCTTGAAGTAGTAGGGATTGGCCTTCAGCAGGCGCTGCTGGGTGTCCGGCGCGATCTCGATGACATGGGCTTCCAGCGTAGGCACCTCGAGCGCGGCGGCCGAGATCGACGCATCGTCATGGTACTTGTTGTAGTAGTTGGCAAACCACTTCTTCCAATCCTCGAAGCCGGCGGCCTTGGCCTCTTCGTTCGCCTTCGGATTGTATTTCGGCATGAATTTCTTGAAGAAATGCGCCGGCGCGAAGGTACTGAAATACGAGCCGTTGGTGGCCATGTAGGTGAGGAAGCCGGGGAACGGCTCGTCGAACGACACCTCGACATGCTGGTCGTCGATCTTTTTCGCATGCACGTTGACGCCCCATTCGGTGGTCGTCTCGGGGCTCAGGTCCTTGTTCTGGATAATGTCCTCGAAGAAGAAGACCACGTCGTCGGCGCCGAACGGCGTGCCGTCCGACCATTTGTGGCCCTTGCGCAACTCGAAGGTGATCGACTTGTGGTCGTCGGCCCATTTCCAGGAGCGCGCGACGTTCGGCACGATGGTCTGCAGATCGTCGGAGATGCGCACCAGCACCGCCTGCCGCCAGCTCAATATGTCGGAGGTTCCGGAGGTCGGCGCGCGCGACGTACCTTCGATCGTGCCGCCATATTTGCCGCATTCGACATAGGGCAGGACGACCAGCGGCTGTTCGGGCAGGCGCTCGCCCACCGGCTTCAATTTGCCGGTTTTGACATCCTCCGCGAACAGCGGGTTTTCGGTGAGCGTCAGGCTGACGCCAGCGGCGGCGGCCTCGTCAATCTCGACCTGCTGTGGAAACGCTCCCTTCAAATTTTGCGGGTCGGCGACGGTCGGGCATGCGGCCGCGAATGCTGCCACGGAACTCAGCAAGGCCAGAGAAAGGACGGAGATGCCGAGCGCGGCCCTTCGCTTGTCAAAAAGCGTCATGCTTCCACTCCCCCGGTTACGGCGTTGAACGCCAGATTGCGAGAATGGAGAAATAGAATGACTAAATGGTCATCGTGTCAATCGCAAGAATGCCTGGTCGGGCATAAATTTGTTGAACCCGCCACATGAAATGTCATGAAGACGTCATCGGATCGTGCTTTGGGCTGGGTCTGCTATGATAATTTCCACGCCGGCCGCCCGGAGTGCGTTCTCGACGGCATCGTCCGGCGCGCGCTCGGTCACCAGGCGATGCACCCGATCTGCCTTGCAGACCTGGAACAAGGCGTGCCTGCCGAGCTTGCTGCTGTCGGCCAGCACGGTGACGCGGCGGGCGCTGGCGATCATCGCCCGCGCGATGAAAGCCTCGTCGGCATTGAAGTCCATGAAGGTGCCGCCCTGGTCGACGGCGCCGACGGTAAGCACCGCGTGGTCGGTGTGCAGGCGCTGGATCTGGTCGACGACCAGCGACCCCAGCACCTCATGCCCGCCGCCGAAATAGCGGCCGCCAAGCAGATAGACCTCGCTGGGCGAGGGGGACGACCACATCTCCGCGGCCACCACGGTGGAGTTGGTGATGACCGTGAAACTGCCGGAATTCTTCAACGCTTCCGCGAAATAGGCGGTGGTCGAGCCCGCGTCGATCAGCAGGCTGTCGCCTTGCCGGAACAATCCGGCTGCGGTCCGGCCGATGGCGATCTTCTCGGCGCGCGCCGCTGCGCGCCGGTCGCCGAGCGGGCTTTCCTGAGCTGTCTGCGTGTACACCGCGCCGCCATGCACTTTCCGCAGCAGCCCCTGTTCGGACAGCAGCGTCAGGTCGCGCCGTACCGTTTCGCGGGACGTTTCGAGCAGCGCGGCCAACTCGTCGACGCTGATCCTGGTCGCTTCCTTGACCAGCAGGGCCATTCGTTCGCGGCGTTCTTCCGGCTTCATGTTGCAAAACCACCATTGCCTGTTCGGTCACTGTGTGACATAAAAATGACCGTTCGGTCAAACGCAGCGCGTATTTTCCCATGCCTTCCCAAGCCGCTTCCGTTCCTCCCGCCGCCCACGCGAACACCGGTAAGACCGCTTACGACGTCGCCATCGTCGGCGCCGGTGTCGTCGGCTGCGCCATAGCGCGTTCTTTCGCGATTCGCGGCTGGAAGGCGATCGTTCTGGAGAAGGGCGGCGATATTCTGGAAGGCGCCAGCAAGGGCAACAGCGCGCTACTGCATACCGGTTTCGACGAGCCGGCGGGCAGCGCGGAACTGAAACTCATCAAGGCGGGCTGTGCGACCTATCGGCGGATCCACTGGCGCATGAACCTGCCGCTGGTAGAGACGGCGGCGCTGGTCGTCGCCTGGGATGAGGAGCAACTGGCAAGGCTCGACGGGATCGCCGCCCACGCGGATGCGAATGGCGTCGCCGCTTCGGTGGTCGGCCAGGCGGCGTTGCGTCGGCGGGAGCCTTTTCTGTCGCTTAAGGCGCTTGGCGCGGTCGATGTGCCGGAGGAAGCGATCATCGATCCGTGGAGCGCGCCGCTGGGCTACATAAGGCAGGCGATGATGCATGGCGCCGAGCTTTTGACCGGCGCACAGGTGACGGGCCTTTCGCGCAAGCAGGGCGTATGGCGCGTCGAAACAGCTAGGGGCGAAGTCGCGGCGCGGCTGGTGGTCAACGCCGCAGGTCTCTTTGGCGACTACATTGAGCTTCTGGCCGGCCGTCTGCCGGGCTTCACCATCAAGCCGCGAAAAGGCCAGTTCGTGGTTTACGACAAGCCTGCCCACGATCTCGTTAATGCCATCATCCTGCGCGTGCCGACCGAGCGCACCAAGGGCGTGCTGCTCACCCGCACTGTCTTCGGCAATCTGCTGCTCGGACCGACCGCCGAGGACCAGGACGACCGCATCCATGCGGCCTGCGAGGAGGCGGTTCTGAGGCGCATCATCGCGGAAGGCGAGGCGATGCTGCCCGACCTCGCCGGGCAGACCATAACCGCGACGTTCGCCGCCTTGCGGCCAGCCACCGAGCATCGCGACTACGTGCTCAAGGTCGATGCCGAGAATGGCTGGATCACGGTGGGCGGCATCCGTTCGACCGGGCTTTCGGCGTCGCTCGGCATTGGCGAGTGGGTTGCCGGCCAGGGCTCCGACGTGCTCGGCGAGACACGCGAAGCGCCGTCGGACGACGATCTCGACTGGCCGAAAATGCCGGCGATCTCCGAAGCCCTGCCACGGCCTTATCGCCAGCCGGATCGCTCCCCCATCGTCTGCCATTGCGAATGGGTGACGGAGCGCGAGGTCGAGGCCGCACTTGCCGGTCTGGCACCTGCGGGCACGCTGGGCGGGCTGAAGCGCCGCACCCGCATCGCCATGGGGCGCTGCCAGGGTTTTGGATGCAGCGGCGCGCTCGCCCGGCTGGCGCCGCATCTGCTCGATACGGCCGCGGCCGACGTCGCGGCATGAACCGCGAACCGGAAGTCCTGGTCGTTGGCGCCGGACCTGCCGGCCTCTCGGCCGCACGTGAACTCGCGCGCCTCGGCATCGACAATATCCTGGTGGTCGACCGCGAGACCGAGGCCGGCGGCATTCCGCGCTTCTGTCCGCATCCGACCTTCGGGCTGGCGGATTTCTACAGGCCGATGTCCGGCCCGGCCTATGCCGCAAGACTGCGGTCGATGGTCGACCCCGCCATGATCTCCAACGCGACCACGGTGACCGCGCTGGGGCCGGGCCTGGAAACGACGCTGTCCAGCGAACGCGGCGAAATCGTCCTGCGGCCGAAAAGCCTGCTGCTGGCGACCGGCATCCGCGAGACGCCGCGCGCCGCCCGGCTGGTTTCCGGCGACCGCCCGCGCAACATCTTGACCACCGGCGCACTCCAGCGCGTCCTTTCCGAGGGTAAAGGCCTGCCGTTTCGCCGGCCGCTGATCGTCGGCACGGAGCTTGTCTCGTTCTCAGCGCTGCTCAGCCTGCGCGAAGCCGGCGTCAGGGCGGTTGCCATGATCGAACCGGGCGAGCGCATCGTCGCGCGGCGGCCCGCCGACCTGTTCGCCCGCGCCGTGCTCGGTACGCCCATCCGTTACCGTTCGCATGTCATTCGCATCAACGCGACGCCCCACGATGCCGGGCGGATGGCGTCCGTCACGATCGACGACGCATCCGGCCGGAGCGAGGATGTAGCCTGTGACGCCGTTATCTTCACCGGATGTTTTACGCCCGAAGCCTCGTTGCTCGGCCGCCGGCCGGATCTGCGTGACGCCGGCACGCGCGGACCGGCCGTCGACCAGTTCTGGCGGCTCGCCGAACCCGGGTTTTATGCCGCCGGCAATGTACTGCGACCGGTCGAGACCGCTGCCTGGTCGGCGCGCGAGGGGGCGCTGGCGGGACAGGCCATCGCCGACGATCATTCTGGCGGCGCGCCGCTCGGGGAACGGCGCGTGCCGATCCGGACCGATGGATTGGTTGCCTTTTCGACGCCATCCTGCCTGACCGTGCCGGGGCCGGCGCTTGGCCCGCTACGGCTGGCGGTGCGGGTGAAGGCGGCGGCGCGCGGCCGCTTCACGCTTTCCGCCGATGGCATGATCGTTTGGCGATCGGTTACGATGAAAATCATGCCGGAACGTCGGATCGTGCTCGATCCAAAATTTCCAGATCTCGAAAAGGTCGGCGAACTCCGCATGGGCTTCGAGGCGCAGCCATGAAAATCGTCTCCGTCGACCAGGGAACGACGTCGACCAAAGGGCTGCTTGTCGCCGAAGGAGGCGAGGAGGAGATCGTCGGCGCTGTCCGGCACCGCCAAATCCTGCCGTGTCCCGGCTGGGTGGAGCATGACGCGACCGAACTGCTGGAGAATGTACGCACTCTGATCGAAGAAGGCGCGGCGAGGGGTGCGCAAGGCATTGCGCTCGCCAACCAGGGCGAGACCGTGGTTGCCTGGGATCGCGCCGGCGGTGCGCCGCTGGCCAATGCCATCGTCTGGCAGGACCAGCGCACC
The DNA here is from genome assembly GCF_030929505.1 of Mesorhizobium sp. LHD-90. GTDB lineage: Bacteria > Pseudomonadota > Alphaproteobacteria > Rhizobiales > Rhizobiaceae > Kumtagia. The sequence continues at coordinate 207,299 of NZ_JAVFVV010000009.1, forward strand.
GCGGCCAGGATCGAATCTCTGGCGGCGGACGGCAAGGCCGAAGCGGTGCGCGCGCTGAGCGGCCTGCCGCTCGATCCGTATTTTTCGGCCAGCAAGCTGCGCTGGATGCTCGATCATGTCGACGGCGCCTCCGAACTGGCGCGGCGCGGCCGGCTGGGCCTCGGCACGTCCGACAGTTTTTTTATCGAGCGGCTGACGGGGCGCTACGTCACCGACGTCACCACCGCCTCGCGCACGTCGCTGATGAATCTCGGCACATGCGCCTGGGACCGGGCGCTTTGCGATCTGTTCGGCGTTCCCATGGAATTGCTGCCGGAGATCGTCTCGGGGGAGGAGCCGATCGGCACTGTCGCGACGCCGTCCGGGCCGCTGCCGCTGCTCGCCTCCGTCGTCGACCAGGTCGCGGCGCTCTATGGTCATGGCTGCCGGTCTCCCGGCGACGGCAAGGTCACGATCGGCACCGGCGCCTTCGCGCTGATGCTCACCGGCTTCGAGCGGCCTGCCGGGCTGGGCGAGGGCATCGTCCCGACGGCCGCATGGCCGACCGCGAATGGCCGCGCCTATGCGGCGGACGGTGGCGTCTATACGGCGGCGGCAGCCGTCGAATGGCTGATGCGGATCGGTCTGCTCGGCGGCCTTGGCGAGATCGACGCGCTGTCGGGGCCAAGCGCGGCGAGCCGCCAGGTGTTTTTCGTGCCGGCGCTGGCGGGCCTCGCCTGTCCGCACTGGGACAGGAGCGCGGCCGGGCTGTTCATCGGCATGGACACCGCCACCAGCCGAGAGGACATGATCAAGGCGGTGCTGGAAGGCGTGGCCTTTCGGATCGCCGAGGTCGTCGATACTCTGGGCTTTGCCGCCGGTACAGCGATCTCGGTCGACGGCGGGCTGACACGCTCAGGCTACTTCATGCAATTCCTCGCCGACATTTGCCAGCGGCCGCTGATCGGGCGGGGCGAGGCGGAGGTGACTGCTCTGGGTGCCGCGCATCTCGCCCAGGCGATTGCGAGCAAGCGCGATCCGTCCGAGCCCTTGACCGTTTCCGGTTTGCAGGCGACGGCTCATCCGGAAGTGGAGGCCGGCGCGACCACCGCCCTGCGCGACCGCTTCGCCGAGGCGCTGGCCCGCTCCAAGGGGTGGCGGTGAGGGCCGAACCTGTCGGAGGTCATGACGATCGGCGGAACGCTGCAACGTCCGCCTCGCCGCCGCGTCTCGGTGCCGGCTGACCGACTTTTGGAAGCTTGAAAATGTTCAAAAATGTCAAACCTTCGCGCAATGAAATGTTGTAAGTTCAACATATTGTGTGGTAGTACCCACTCGTTGAGGATGGCGTCCGTCAGGTGCGAGGCGGACGCCGTCGAACCCGCCCCGCCTTTCCGCCGAAATCGGCTACCGGAGACAGCCTGACAATGAGACATCTGGAAATTCGCCAGGAGATGATTTCGGTCTGCAACTTCATGGTCGACCGCGGCATCAACCAGGGCACGGCGGGCAATATCAGCGTGCGTGTCGCGGAGGGATTTCTGATCACGCCCTCCGGCGTGCCCTATCCGGAGATGGTGCCGGAAGACATCGTCACCATGCACATCGACGCCTCGCATGACGGCGTGCGCAAGCCGTCGACCGAATGGCGCTTTCACCGCGACATCATGGAGAAAAAGCCGGAGGTAGGCGCCGTCATCCACCTGCATTCGCGCTATTGCACCTCGCTGTCGATGCTGCGGCGCGAAATCCCGGCGGTGCATTACATGATGGCCGTGGCCGGCGGGCCGACCGTGCCTTGCGTGCCCTACGTGACCTGGGGCACGCAGGAGCTTGCCGACCTGATCCTCGGTGCGCTTCAGGACCGGTTTGCCTGCCTTCTCGCCAATCACGGCATGGTCGCGGTCGGGCCCAACCTGAAACGGGCCGCCTGGCTGGCCGTCGAGATCGAGGCGCTCGCCTGCCAATACTGGCACGCCTTGCAGGTCGGCGTGCCCTACGTGTTGCCCGACGAGGAAATCGCGCGGGTGGCGGAGCGATTCAAGAGTTACGGGCAGGGCGACGACGGGGCACGCCGCATCATGCCAAGCTGCTGCTGAGGGGCGGGGACCATCATGGACGGGGCAAAGAAGATCGAGCGGCTGCTCGCGGGAACCTATGTCGACCGTGATACCGGAAAGGCGATAGGCGTGGCGACGAAGTCGCTGGTGATCAAACCGTCGCTGGCCGGCATGGAAGGCGACCTTGTCGCGGCGCTTGGCTTCGGAAAAAAGGTCGCCGTGGTCAGCGACCGCACGACGCACGCCGTTCTCGGCAAACGGGTGGAACAGGCGCTCGACGGCCGGCACGCGGTGCAGAGCATAGTCTTTCCCGAGCCGCCCTATCCGGACGACGCGAGCGCCGAAAAGATCCGGCGCGAGACGGCGGGCGCCGATGCGATCGTCGCGGTTGGCTCCGGCACCATCAACGACGTGTGCAAATATGCCAGCGCGCAGGATCGAAAACCCTATGCGGTGTTTGCCACCGCGCCGTCGATGAACGGCTACACATCGGTCAACGCGGCGATCACCCAGCACGGGCACAAGATGTCGCTGCCGGCGCAGGCGCCGGCCGGGGCGTTCTTCGATCTCGCCGTGCTGTCGGCGGCGCCCGCCCGGCTGATCCGCGCCGGGCTGGGCGACAGCCTGTGCCGCACCACGGCGGAAGCCGACTGGCTGCTGGCGCACCTGCTGCACGGCCTGCCGTTCCGCGAACTGCCTTATGAATTGCTGGAGGATGACGAGGGTCCGCTGTTCGACAATGCCGCAGCACTTATGGCGGGTGATCTTGAGGTCATGGAGCGGCTGGTGAATACGCTGGTGCTGGCCGGTTTTGGTACGGCGATCGTCGGCAACAGCCAGCCGGCCTCGCAGGGCGAGCACCTGATCAGCCACTATATCGACATGTTCGCCGACGGGAACCGCCCGCTGATCTACCATGGCGAGCAGGTCGGGGTGACGACGCTGTCGATGGTGCGCCTGCAGGAGCGCATGCTTGACGAGACGCCGGTGATCTGGCCGGACACCGAGACCGAGGCTGGTTTCAAGGCACGCTATGGTGACGAGCTCGGGGCCTCGTGCTGGGCCGAATTCCAGGGAAAACGCATCGACACCCGCAAGGCGGAAGCGCTGAACGCGCGGCTCGCCGAGCGTTGGCACGACATGCGCGAACGTATCGCCGGCGTGTTGCTGAAATCGTCTTATCTGACGGGTGTGCTGAAGGCGGCGGGCGCCGACCTGACGCCGGAAGCGATCCATCTTCCGCGCAAATTCTACGACGGCGCGTTGCTGAGGTGCCGCGAAATCCGCAACCGCTATACGTTCCTCGACCTCGCGGCGAATGCCGGCAGGCTGGAGGGCGCAATCAGCGCAATTTGATTGTGGACATTAGGCCGTTGCATCATGCCTGACATGAGGGCAGGGCACCATTGCGCGGCGCGGTCCAGGCGATGGCGCGGCGGCCGGGAAGAACAAGGGACGACATGAGCGAAAAGCCGAACATTCTTCTGATCTGCGCCGACCAGTGGCGGGCAGACTGCATCTCCGCGCTCGGGCATCCGAACGTCAAAACGCCGAACCTCGACGCGCTGGCGCGCGAGGGTGTGCTGTTCCGCAACCATTTCGGCCAATGCACGCCCTGCGGCCCGTCGCGCACCAGCCTACTGACCGGCCTCTACCTGATGAACCATCGGTCGGGCAAAAACGGCACGCCGCTGGATGCCCGCCACACCAACATCGCGCTGGAGGCGCGCAAGGCGGGCTACGACCCGTCGCTGTTCGGCTACACCGACAACTCGGTCGATCCGCGCGGAAAACACCCGAACGATCCGGCGCTGACCGCCTATGACGAGGGTGTGCTGCCAGGATTCCGCGCGCCGCTGCACCTGCCCGAGGACATGGGCGACTGGGTCGCCGAGTTGATCAAGAACGGCTACGATTTCCCCAACGGCCGCGACGACGTGTTTCGTCCAAAGAAGGGTTTTGAAAAGCCGGCGGATCGCGGGTTTCGTTACATCCCGACGGAGTTTCCGGCGGAGGAAAGCGAGACCGCCTATCTCACCGACGAGTTCCTGAAATGGCTGCTGGTGCGCGAGCAGAAACCCTGGTTTGCGCATTTCGTGTTCTTTCGGCCGCATCCGCCGCTGATCGCCCCTGTGCCCTACAATGATGCAGTGCATCCGGCCGAGGTGGAATTCCCGCATCGGGCCGCGACCCACGAGGCGGAAGCGGCGCAGCATCCGATGCTGGCCTACGAGATCAGCCGGCTGAACCGCGTCGGCGCCTATGACGAGCATACGCCGCTCAACATCGTGACCACCGACGAACTGGAAATCCGCCAGATGCGGGCGACCTATTACGGGCTGGTCAACGAGGTCGACTTCCATCTCGGCCGCATCGTCGCGCATTTGAAGGCGACCGGGCAGTACGACCGCACGCTGATCATCGTTACCAGCGACCACGCCGAGATGCTGGGCGAGCATTTCGTCTGGGGCAAGGAGATTTATTTCGACCAGTCGTTCCACCTGCCGCTGGTCATCCGCGATCCGCGCCCCGCGGCGGATGTCACGCGGGGCACCCAGGTAGAGGCACTGACGCAGGCGATCGACATCATGCCGACCGTGCTCGACTGGATCGGTCTCAAGGTTCCGCGCACCTGTGATGGCGCTTCGCTGATGCCGTTCCTGCGCGGCGAGGAGCCGACGGACTGGCGCGATGCGGTCTATTTCGAGCAGGATTTTCGCGACGTGCGGCTGCAGCGGCCGGAAACCATGCTCGGCATCAATTCGGACCAGTGCTGCTACGCGGTGGTTCGCGACAAGCGGTTCAAATACATACATTTCGCGGCCTTGCCGCCGCTGCTGTTCGACCTCGAGGCCGATACGCACGAGACGAAAAATCTGGCGACCGATACCGCCTATGCATCCGTGATGCTGAAATATGCGCAAAAAATGCTGAACTGGCGGCTGACCTCGGCGGAGCGGACGATGACCAACATGCACTTGGGCGAGGGGGGAGTGTTTTCGCGGGAGTGACGCGTGCAGCGGCTGGCGACCCGCCTGATACGCCTGTCACAAATGTTGCAAGGTCAACATTGTATGTGGTAAGTCCAAAATAGATCGAGGGCGATCCTCCACTCTCTGAGGACTTTTGCATGCGGCATGATGGCGTGGCTGCGGCGACGGCCGTGGCGGGCAAGGTGTCTGCCCTTGCTCGTTTTTGCATCCCGGCAAGGCCGGTTTTCCAGCCGTGAGCGGCCTTCGCCTTCGCAACGTGGTCCGCCACTATGGCGGGTTCACCGCCGTGGACGGCGTCGATCTCGACATAGCCAAGGGCGAACTGGTGACGCTGCTGGGGCCGTCGGGCTGCGGCAAGACGACGACGCTGCGCATGGTCGCGGGTTTCATGGCGCCCGACAGCGGCGACATATTGTTTGGCGAGAGGCGCATGAACGACGTGCCGCCGCACCGGCGCAACACCGCCATGGTGTTCCAGAGTTACGCGCTGTTCCCGCATATGACGGTCGCCGAGAACATCGCCTTCGGCCTGAAAATGCGCAAAATTCCGGCGGCTGAGCAGATGCGGCGCATCGGCGAGGCGATCGACACGGTCAGCCTGCGCGGTCTCGAGGCGCGCCGTCCCGGACAGCTTTCCGGTGGCCAGCAGCAGCGGGTGGCGCTGGCGCGCGCCATCGTCACCCAGCCTGACATCCTTCTCTTTGACGAACCGCTGTCCAACCTCGACGCAAAACTGCGCGAAAAAGTGCGGCTGGAAATCCGCGAATTGCAGAAAAGGCTGGGCGTCACAACACTCTATGTCACCCACGACCAGGTCGAGGCGCTGGCGATTTCCGACCGCGTCGTGGTGATGAACAAGGGCCGCATCGAGCAGGTGGGCGCGCCGGAAGCGCTTTACCGGCAGCCGCTGACCAGCTTTGTCGCCGATTTTCTCGGCGCGGCCAACATCGTCTCCGGAACGGCGGCGGGGGACCATCTCGTGACCACGCCGATCGGCCGGTTTTCGGTGGGGCCGGAACGGAAACTCGGCAGCGGCCCGGTGAAGATAAGCTGGCGCCCGGAAGACATGCGCGTCGCCGCCCCCGGCGCGGAAGCCAACATCGTTGGCGCCAGGGTGCGTGGCGTGGTCTTCTGCGGCAGCTTCACCGAACTCGTGCTCGACGTTGCCGGGCAGCAGTTGCGCGCTCAGGTCGATACCGGCTTTAGGGGGCGCGAGGGCGACCTGCTCGATTTCGCGGTTCCCTCGGACCGCATCCGGGTGGTCGCGTGAGCGCCATGCGGACCGATCGGCTCACGCTTCTCCTGCTGATCCTGCCGGGTGCCGGCTTTATCTTCCTGTTTCTCGCGGCCGCTATCGCCATGACCGTGCTGCAGAGCGTCGGGCTCTATTCGCTGGTCGGCGAATCGAAACTGACCTTCGAGCATTGGTTTTCGCTGGCCGACCGCACCTTCGTCGATTCCTTCCTGTTCTCGCTGAAGGTCGGCGTCGGCAGCGCCTTCGGCACGCTGGTCTTTTCCTATCCGCTGGCGCTGTTCCTGCGCCGTCGCCGCTACGGCACGCAGTTGATCGGCTCGATCATAAAGATACCGCTGTTCGTGCCGGCGCTCGTCGCGGCCTTCCTGATCCTCAACGTTCTGGCCTTCCACGGTATTCTCAACAGCACGCTGCTCGGCCTCGGCATCATCGACCGCCCGTTGCGCATGCTGAACGACAAGTTCGGCTGGAACGTGCTCATCATCCAGATCTGGAAGAATCTGCCGTTCCAGTTGCTGATCCTGGCGGCGACGCTGGAATCGATCCAGACCGACATCGAGGACGCGGCCCGCAATCTCGGCGCCAGCCCCTGGCGGGTGATACGCCACATCATCCTGCCGCTGTCGGCGCCGGGCATCCTGATCGCCGTGGTGCTGGTGTTCATCCTGACCTTCGGCGACTACGCGATCACCAAGGTGGCCGGCCCGGTCTATCCCTCGTCGCTGTCGGTATTGATGTACACGGAAGCCTTCACGCTGCAGCAATGGGGCTCGGCCGCCTGCATCGGCGTGGTCATCACCTTCGCCTCGCTGCTGTTCGTCGCCATCTATGCGCGCGCCGCCCGCGCCGTCGCCGAGATCGGCCAATGACCGACATGGCTCTCGCAATCCCGCCGCCGCATATACGCCGGAGGATCGGCCTGAAGGGGTTCCTCGTCGGCCTGAGCGTGGCACTGCTGCTGGTCTGGACGGCGGTGCCGCTGTTTATGGCGGTGATGTGGTCGCTGGTGAACCCGGACGACCCGTGGTCGCCGCCGGCCGTGCTGCCGCCGAGTTTCTCGCTGGCGCAGTGGGAATATGTCTTCACTTTCTCCGAGATCGGCAAGGCGATCGTCACCAGTTTTGTCCTGGCGCCAGTGGTCACCATCCTGTCCTTCATACTGTCGCTGCCGACCGCCTATGCGATCGGCCGGCTGTCGTTTCGCGGCAAGGAGGCCCTGCGGCTGCTGATCCTGCTGCCGATCGTGCTGCCGGCCATGGTGATCGCCATGTTCCTGAGCCGCACCTTCTATGCTTTCGGGCTGGCGCAGACCTTTCTCGGGCTCGTGCTCGGCCACACGCTGCTGTCGATGCCCTATATGCTGCGGATCCTGGCCACAGCCTTCGAGGCGATCCCGCAGGACGTGATCGATGCGGCGCGAAATCTTGGCGCCGGTCGGCTGGAACTGGTGCGCCACATACTGGTGCCGATGGTGCTGCCCGGCCTGATGGCTGGGTCGGTGTTCACCTTCATCACCAGCCTGGAGGAATTCAACCTCACCTTCGTGATCGGCACGCCGACCTTCCAGACCATACCGACGGTGCTGTTCGACTATCTCGGCTACCATTTTGTGCGCACCAACGCCGCCGTGGTGTCCATCGTGCTGATGGTGCCCAGCATCGCGCTTCTTCTCATCGCCGAACGCTATTTGAAGACGGAATATCTCTCGTCGGCTTTCGGAAAACTTTGACATCGGGACGCGCCGAGGCGCCGACCGCAACCAGGGAGACGAATGTCATGACGACCAGACGTGTATTCCTATCCGCGATCATGGGGCTCGCCGGTCTTTTGGGCGCTTACCAGCCGGCTTCCGCCGCGGACGATCTGCTGAAAATGCCATGGGACAAGGTTGTCGAGGCGGCCAAGGCGGAGGGACAGGCCACCTTCTACGCCTGGTGGGGCGAGGAATTCTGGCGCACCGCCGCCAAGGATTTCGAGGCCAAATACGGCATCAAGGTCGACGTCGTCACCGGCGACCGCACCGCCACCATCGGCAAGGTGGTGTCGGAAGCGCCGAGCGCGGAGGGCAGCATCGACGCGCTGCTGATCGGCGGCGTCGAATTGAAATCGCTGCTCGATGCCAAGGCGCTCTACGGGCCGCTAGTCGGCGTTATCCCCGGCTCGGACAAGCTCGATCCGGCCCTTTCCAAGGAGCAGGAAGGCTACGCGACCAACGGCTATCTCGTCCCGGTCTACCGCAACCAGACGGGCTTCGTTTACGACCCGGAAAAAGTGCCGGCCCCGCCGCAGACCTGGGCCGAATTCACCGCCTGGCTGGACGCTAACCCCGCGCAGTTCGCTTTCAACGATCCGTCAAAGGGCGGCTCCGGCCAGGCTTTCGTGCAGGCGGCGATTGTCAACATTTTGGGCGACCAGGATAAATATGCCAGCGACACCGAGATGAAGGAGGAGAAGGTCGCCGACTGGGGCAAGGTCTGGGAGTGGTTCAACGCCAACGAAGACAAGTTCACCATTACCGCGTCGAACAACGATTCCATCGACCGCGTGAACCAGGGCGAGGTGCTGATGGCCGCCGCCTGGGACGACGACACCGCGGTCTCGCTGTCCAAGGGCACGTTGTTCAAGCGCGCAAAACTCTACGTGCCGGCGCTCGGCATGCCGGGCGGCGGCGACAGCCTCGGCATTCCCGCCAACGCAAAACATAAGGCGGCGGCGATGCTGTTCATCGCCTATCTCATCGAGCCCGAGGTGCAGAAAAAACTCAACGCCACCATCGGCAGCTATCTCGCGCGCGTCGACGTTTCGGGCGAGAATGCGCTGATCCCGGAAGACCAGCGCCAGAAGAACGGCCGGCCGTGGCTGCCCGGCGCTTACAAGGGTTATTTCATCCAGCAGTTTGTTTCGGAAGTGCTGCAGAAGTAGGTCTTTCCCGCTGGCTGGAGCCGGGCCGGACAGGTCCGGCTCCGCCGTCTTACGAGGAAGCTGACAACCTCACCCCTTGAATGCCGGCAACGTCAGTCCCTTCACGCCGACATCGAGCGCGAACAGGCCGCCGGGATTCTTCTGACCGGCGAAGTGTTCGGCGGGCCGTTTCAGCACGGCTGTCGTGACGTAGAGCACGTCGAGGTCCTTTCCACCGAACTCGCAGCAGGTCGGCAGGTCGGTCGGCAGCACGACGGTCTGCATCAGTCTGCCGTCGGGATCGTAGCGGCAGACCTTGGCTGTGACCGGGATGGTGACCCAATAGCAGCCCTCGGCGTCGACCGTCGCGCCGTCGGCCACGCCGCCGGTGACCGTCATGTCAATGAAGGTGCGGCGGTTCTCGATGTCGCCGGTGGCGGCGTCGAAATCGTAGGCATCTACGCGACCGGAATGGCTGTCGGAAAAGTACATGGTCTTGCTGTCGGGGCTGAACGCCAGTCCGTTCGAGCAGCCGACGCCCTCGATCATTTTATGCACCGAGAGGTCGGGGTCCATGCGGTAGAGCGAGCCGACGAACTCGACCTTGCGGCCCGGCACCTCGAACATCGAGCCCGACCAGAAGCGGCCCTGCCGGTCGGGCTTGCCGTCGTTGAAGCGGGTGTCCGGCATGGCGGCTTCCGGATCAGTGATCGCCTCGAAGGCGCCGGTCTCGGGGTCGAAGAAGTGAAAGCCATTGGCCATGGTGAGCACCAGCCCGCCCTTCTCGCGCAGGCCGAGGCAGCCGAGATAATTTGGCGCCTCGAATGTGTCGTTCTTGCCCGTCGCCGGATCGTAGCGGTGGATGTGCCTGCTCCAGATGTCGATCCACCACAGCACGCCGGCCTTCGGGTCCCACAGCGTGCCTTCGCCGAGTTCGGCTTTGGCGTCGACGACGCAGGTGATCTCGACCATGGTTCAGCCTCTCAGGTCTTGCGTGTGGATCTGCGCAGCGTGCTGGCGAGGCCGGCGAAAGCCTCGCTGCCGAGCGAAACGGTGATCAGGATGACCGCGCCGTAGACGACCAGCAGCGCGCCGCTAGACAGGTTGAGCGCCGGCAGCAGCCCGGTCAGGATGGTCAGCACCATGGCGCCGGCCACCGTGCCGAGATAGTGGCCGCTGCCGCCCAGGATCGACGCGCCGCCGATCGCCACCGCGGCGATGGAGGTGAACAGGTAGGCGTCGCCCATGCCGAGATAGGCGACGCCCGAATAGCCGGTGAGCAGCATGCCGGCGAGCGCCGCCGTGGTGCCGGAAATGACATAGGTGAGCACGGTGGTGCGCGCCGTCGGCACGCCTGAGAATTCGGCGACGGTGGCGCTGGTGCCGAGCGCGTAGAGGTGGCGGCCGAACGCCGCCTTGGAAAGCAGCAGCGTGGCGATCAGCGTCAGCGCCAGCCAGATCAGGGCGATGACTGGTATCCCTCCGATCCTGCCCACGGACAGGAATTTGATGACGGAGGGCGCGGCGGGGCTGGGCGAGCCGCCGGTGACGACCAGGATCAGACCTTGCAGGATGACGTTGGTGGCGAGCGTCATGATGATCGGCGGCACGCCGAACTGCGCCACGCCGAGGCCGTTGATCAGGCCGATGGTGGCGCCACCGGCCAGCACCAGCGGCGCCACCCAGATCAGTGGAAGATCCTGGCCGGCGCAGAGCAGTGCCATGATGATCGCCGCCGAATTCAGCACCCACGGCACCGACAGGTCGATGCCGCCACCGACGATGACAAAAGTCTGGCCGAGCGCGACGATGCCGACGAAGGCGGCGAGCACCACCGTCGAGCGCATGTTGGAGGCCGACAGGAAACCCGGCGAGAACAGCGCGGTGACGACGAGCAGCAGCACCATGCCGGCATAGGCGAGCAGGATCAGCCGGTTGCGCGCGAGAAACGCGTTCATGCCGACCTCCCACGCGCCGCTTTTTCAGCAAGCGAGCTTGCCAGCACCGAAAGCAGCAGGATGACGCCGGAGGCCACCGGCTGCCAGTAGCTGGAGATTTTCAGCACGAACACGAGGTTGCCGATGAGCGTGAGGATGAAGGCGCCGACCAGCGTGCCGGCCAGGTGCCCGCGCCCGCCGAACAGGCTGACGCCGCCGATGACGGCCGCAGCGACCGAGGGCAGGATATAATCCTTGCCGATGGTGGGCGAGCCGGCACCGGTCTGGGTGGTGAGGTAGAGCGCGGCTCCAGCCGCGAACAGGCCGGAGAGGCCGTAGGTCAAGACGTTGACGCGGGTGATCGAGACGCCGGAGAGAAAAGCCGATTTCTCGTTTGAGCCGGTCGCCTGGATGGTGATGCCGAGGCGTGTCCAGCGGAACCACCACCAGAACAGGAGGAGCGCAAGCAGCATCCAGACCGGGCTGGAAAGGCCGAACAGGGTCAAATAGCCGAAACCAAGCCACCAGCCCGGCACGCTGCCGCCATCGGTCGGCAGGATGATCATCGCCGTGCCGTTGAGGATTGACCAGGTCGCCAGCGTGACCAGGAAGGGCTGCAGTTTTAGCACCGAGATCAGCAGTCCGTTCAGCGCGCCGATGGCCGCGCCCAGCGCCAGCACGAACAGCGACCAGAACAGCACGGTGGCCGGGTCGTCGGTGAAGCGCGTCGCCGCGATCACCGTGCCGAGGCTGATCATGCCGCCGATGGAAAGATCGATGCCGCCGCGCAAAAGCACGATGGTCTGGCCGGTGGCGGCCAGCATCAGCGTCATGGCGGCTGACGTGTCGAGGTTGAGTTCGTCGAGTGTGAACACGCCGGTCTGGTAGGAGCCGTAGACGCCGACGATGACCAGAAGCATCAGGCACGCGACGAGGAACGGCGCGCGGTCAAGCGCCCAGCCACGCCAGTCCCTGGTCGAACCGTGGGTGCCGCCGTGCGGGGGCGCTTTCTCGGCGAGCACCATCACGCCGCCTCGCTCTCGAGCATGGCAGCGCCCAAAATGCCTTCCTCGGAGATGCGCTCGCCTTCCAGCGTGGCTGCGATGCGGCCGTTGCGCATGACCATGACGCGGTCGGCGACATGAACCAATTCCGGCATGTCGCTGGAGTGAAACAGGATCGCATAACCCTTGGCCGCGAGGTCGCGCATCAGTTGAAAAATCTCGCCCTTGGTGCCGACGTCGACGCCGCGCGTCGGGTCGAACAGCAGCAGCACGCGCGCCTCGGTGAGCAGCATTTTTCCGAAGATCACCTTCTGCTGGTTGCCGCCCGAAAGCGTGCCGGCCAGTTGCTCGGGCGTCTGCGTCTTGATGCGCAGGAAGTTGACCATCTCCTTGACCAGCGCCTCTTCCTTGCGCGCGCTGAGAAAACCCTTGTCGGTGAAGCGCTTGATGACGGCCAGCGTCAAATTCTCGCGCACGCTCTTGGTCAGCAGCAGGCCCTGGCCGCGCCGGTCTTCCGGCACCAGCGCGATGCCGTCGCGGCCGGTGAGCGCGGCGCGCGGATTGCTGATCGAGGCGGGCTTGCCCCAGAGTTCGATGCCGCCGCTTGCCTTAGCGGCGCCGAACAGCGCCTGGAACAACTCGCGCTGGCCGTGGCCTTGCAGGCCGCCGACGCCTAGAACCTCGCCTTCGCGCAGCGAAAAGCCGACGCCGGACAGCCGCCCGCTCGACAGCCCGTCGACGCGGAGCGCGACGCGGTCCGTGGCGGTTGGCAAGCGCTCCGGATAGAGGCGGTCAAGATTGCGGCCGATCATCTGGGTGACGATCTCGCCGTCCGAGACCGCGCCGGCGTCGTGCGCGGCGACGGTGCGGCCGTTGCGGAAAATCGTGAGGCGGTCGGCGATGGCGCGCACCTCCGCCATGCGGTGCGAGATGAAGATGACCAGACGGCCCTCGGCCGCCAGCCGCCGCGTCAGCTTCAGCAGCCACTCGGCCTCGCGCGCGGGCAGGGCGGACGTCGCCTCGTCGAGGATCAGCACGCGCGGCTCCTTGGCGAGGCCTTTCGCGACCTCGACGATCTGCCGTTCGGCCAGCGTCAGGCGGCGCAGTTCCCGGTCGGGACGAATCGCTGGAAAGTCATATTTATGGAGCAGCTCCAGTGTCTTGCGCCGCAGTGCGGTGCGGTCGACCGTGCCGATCAACGTGCGCGGCTCGCGGCGGAACCAGATGTTCTGCTCGACGCTGAGGTCGGGGATGAGCGACAGTTCCTGGAACACCGCGGCGATGCCGCGCGCCTGCGCGGCGTCGGGATTGGCCGGGCGAAAATCCTGGCCGTCGACGAGGATTGAGCCGCCGTCGTGGCGCGCCGCGCCGGACAGGATCTGGATGAAGGTGCTTTTGCCGGCGCCGTTTTCGCCGAGAAGCGCGTGCACTTCGCCGGCACGGGCACTGAACTCGGCCTCGCTCAGCGCGACGATGCCGCCGTAACGCTTGGTGAGACCGGTGGCGACGACGAGGTCCATGACTGTGCCCGAACGGATGCGGCGCTGCGAAAAACCTCCCGGCATTGTCGTGCCGGGAGGTTTTTTGTCTACAACCGAATTATTTCGTCCCGGCTGCTTCCGCGGCGGTGATCTCCACCCAGTCCGGCGTGATCGGCAGCGTCAGGCCCGGCGCCTGGTCGGGGAAGGCGTTCTTGCCGACCTCGATGGTCTGCATCTTCGTGCCGGGGAACAGCTTGCTCTCGAACGGCGTCGTGGTGACGAAGTCGCCCTCGATCTCGATCGAGCGTTTTTCGGGCTTCTTGCCGGTGTCGAGGATTTCGACGGCGAGCTTGATCGCCTCGGAGGAAAGATAGGCCGGGTTCGAGCCGAGGATGCACTTGGCGCCGCTTTCGACGCAGGTCAGCGCCGCGACATTGTAGGAGAAGCCGACCACCGGGACCATCGGCCGGCCCGCATCCTTCAGCGCCTGGATCGCGCCGGAGCCGTAGCCCTGGGTCAAAATGCCGTCGACCTGCGGATTGGCGGCGAGCAGCGCGGCCACGCCGGCCTGCTCCGGCCCGAGCGCGTATTCGCCATTGTATTCGCCGACCACCTTGATGTCGGGATAGTTAGCGAGCACCTTCTGGTAGCCTTCTTGCAACTGCGCCGAGATCGGCGCGCCGGCCAGGCCGCGGTCGAGCAGCACGTTACCCTTGCCGCCGAGTTGCACGGCCATCCACTCGGCCATGACGGCGGGGATGCGCTCCCAGTTGGAGGCCAGCGTCAGCGCGCAGGGTTCCGTCACCACCTGGTCGAAGCTGATGACGACGATGCCGGCGTCGCAGGCCTTCTTGATGGTCGGGTTGAGCGCGGAGTCGGAAGCGGCATCGACGAGGATGGCGTCCGGCTTGGCGCGGATGATGTTGTTCAGCGAGTTGATCTGCGCCTGCACGGTGCCTTCGGCAACCTCGATGTGCAGCTCCACCCGGCCCTTCAGCGGACCCTTGTCGACCGACACCTGGGCGACGCGCTGCATCTGCTGGCGCCAGTCGTTACCGACGAAATTGTTCGAGAGGTAGATGACGTAGGGTTTCTTGTCCTGCGCCACCGCCGGCGCCGTGCCGATGGCCGCGGCTGCAGCCGCGAGCGCCACAAGACCGGCGCACAGATTCTTCAATCGCATGGTTCTCCTCCTGCGTTTCCTCGCTTGCCCCGGCGGACTGCGCCGCCTTGTCAGGCAATGCCTTGGTATTGTTACCGGTACCAGTAGCCAAAGTCAATTTCGCCGGGCCGAACGCACATCAGTCTCGACTCCCATGCGGCGCCCGCGGACGATGAAGCGTGCTGGCGTGTCGCGGGAAAGTCAAGGTATAATGCTATTATAACTTTACCGTCATGTATTTTGGCGACGAAAAATTACCGTGCGCTGGTGTTGCGGGACCGATGGGTGGGATTTCGGCTGCCCGCGGCATGGGATCGTTAGTCGTCCGGACCGGTTGATGGGGAGCAAAACGCTCTGCGGTGTCGCGCACATATCAGGATGCACATCGCCGCGGATGCCATCAAATCAGATCGTTGACAGGTTGATATGGTACCGGTATCAGAAATAAAAAAAGCTACCGGGAGGGCGCTTTCTTGTCCACTGGAAATGACTTTGGCGTGCGCGGCCGTGCGCTGGTGACCGGCGCGGCCGGCGGCCTTGGCCGCGAGGTGGCGGTGCAGCTTGCGGCGCGCGGCTGCAACGTGGCCGTCGCCGACATCAACGCCGTAGGTACCGCTGAAACGGCGCGCATGGTCCGCGAGCAGGGCGTCGAGGCGGAAGAAATCGTCGGAGATTTCACGCTGGAAGGCGCGCCGGAAGCGGCGGTGCAAAAGGTTGTCGACCGCTGGGGTGGCATCGACATCCTCGTCAACAATGCCGGCTACGGCGTGATCGAGCCGTTCCTGGAAGCCACCCACAAGGCCTGGACCCGCACGCTGGCGCTCAACGTCACCGCGCTCGCCATGGCCTGCAAGGCGGCGGGGCGCGTCATGCGCGACCAGCGTTCTGGCCGCATCGTCAACATCACCTCGCCGGGCTCGCGCATGGCACTGCCGGACTATGCGGCCTACACCGCCAGCAAGGCCGGCGTCGATTCCATCACCCGCGCCGCCGCCGTGGCGCTGGCGCCCTATGGCGTGCTGGTCAACAGTGTTGCGCCCGGCATGATGGACACCGAGATGCAGCGCTCGACCGAGATCGACCTCGCCCGTGTCAACGGCCGCGACGACATCCAGGCCTTCCTCGACGAGCGCACGCGGCGCATCCCGCTCGGCCGCCGCGCCGAGATCGCGGAAGTCGCCGAGGCGGTGGTCTGGCTGGCGCTCGATGCCCCCGCTTACATGACCGCCGAACGGCTGAACATGTCCGGCGGCCTGGACAAGGACTGACGAAAAAATGCTGCGGAATTCTCCCTCCGGCGAGGCCGATGTCGCCGTGCTCCGGCGCAAGGCGACAAACCTGCGCCGCCACATGCTGACCATGGCGCGTGGCCAGGGCGCCGGTTACATCGGCCAGGGCCTCGGCATCGCCGATCTGCTGGCGGCGCTCTATTTTCATGAACTGCGCTACGATCCCGAAAACCTCGGCTGGGCCGACCGCGACCGTTTTCTCCTGTCGACCGGCCACTATTCCATTGCGCTGTGGGCGGCACTCGCCGAGGCCGGCATCATCCCGGTCGAGGAACTGCCGACTTATGGCGCCGACGACAGCCGGCTGGAGATGTCGACGCTGGACACCACGCCCGGCGTCGAAATGATCGGCGGCTCGCTCGGCCACGGGCTGGGGCAGGGGGTCGGCCAGGCGCTCGGCCTCGGCGTCCACCGGTCGGACGCACGTGTCTTCGTCGAACTGTCGGACGGCGAGATGCAGGAAGGCTCGACCTGGGAGGCGGCGATGTCGGCCAGCCATTTCCGGCTGGACCGCCTCGTCGCCCTGATCGACTGCAACGGCATCCAGGCCGATGGTCCGGTGGTGCTCGACATGGAGCCGGTCGCCGACAAATGGCGCGCCTTCGGCTGGGAAACGGTCGAGATCGACGGCAACGACATGCAGGCGGTCGTCGCCGCGCTCGCTGGTGCGCGCGAAAAGAACGGCAAACCCAAGGCGATCGTGCTGCGCACGCTGCCCGGCAAGGGCGTGCCGCGCATCGAGATCAGCGAGAAATCGCACTTCTTCCGCGTCGACGTGTCCGAATGGGACGGCATCATCGCAGCCTTCGAGAAAAGCGAGGGAGGAACGGCATGAGCGGCAGACCGATGGAGGCGGGCCGCACGCTCGCCATGGGCGAGAACGAGGCGGTGGCGCGCGAGCGTCCGACGGTCGAGGCGCCGTTCGGCCGTGCGCTGGCGCGGCTGGGCGCGGCGCGGCCGGAGATCGTCGGCCTCACCGCCGATCTCGGCAAATACACGGACATCCTGCCGTTTCGCGACGCGTTCCCGCAACGCTTCTTCAATGTCGGTATGGCCGAGCAGAACCTGGTCGCGGTCGCGGCCGGCCTGGCGCGCACCGGGCTGACGCCTTTCGCCACGACCTATGGCGTCTTCGCCAGCCGGCGCGCTTTCGATTTCATCGCCATCGCGCTCGCCCATTCGAATCTGAACGTAAAAATCATCGCCGGCCTGCCGGGCCTGACCACTGGCTACGGCGGCACCCACCAGGCCATCGAGGATCTGGCGCTGATGCGCATGATCCCCGGCCTCACGGTCATCGATCCCTGCGATGCGGTGGAGATCGAGGCCGCGACCGAGGCGATCGCCGACCATCCCGGTCCGGTCTATATGCGCCTGCTGCGCGGCGTCGTGCCGGTGGTGCTGGAGCCGGGCCAAAAGTTCGAGATCGGCAAGGCGCGAAAGCTGCGCGAGGGCACGGATGTCGGCATAGTCTCGACCGGTTTCATGACCGAGCGCGCGCTCGACGCCGCCGAGGGGTTGGCAGGCCGCGGCGTGTCGGTCGGCGTGCTTCATGTGCCGACTATTAAACCCTTCGACGCAGACGCGGTCGCGGACTTCGCGGCCGGCGTCGGCCATGTGGTGACGGCGGAAAACCATGTCGTTGTCGGCGGTTTAGGTAGCCTAGTGGTCGAGACGCTGTTCGATGCGGGTGTGTCGCGAAAAGTGACGCGGATCGGCCTGCCGGACCGGTTTATCGAATGCGGTTCGGTGCCGACTTTGCAGGCGCGTTACGGGCTGACGACGGAGGCGATGGTCGCGACCATCACCGGATTGCTGTAGGGTTCGATATGAAAATCACCGAGATCGAAACCTTTACCGTCGGCGCCGGCTGGAAGAACTGGCTGTTCGTTAAGGTGCACACCGACAAGGGCATCCACGGCATCGGCGAGGGCACGCTCAACGGCTTCATCAAGACGACGGAAGCCGGCGTGCATGAACTGAAACATCTGGCGATCGGCCAGGACCCGCGCCGCATCCACGCGCTGGCGAAGCGCATGCTGGACAGCGTCTCGCTCGACGGCGGCCACATCCACCGCACGGTGATCGCGGCGATCGAGGTCGCCTGCTGGGACATTCTGGGCAAGAACCTCGGCGTGCCGGTCCACCAGTTGCTGGGCGGGCAGGTGCGCGACACGGTTCTGGGTTACGCCAATGGCTGGTATCGCACCGAGCGCACCCCCGAAACTTTTCTCGAAGCAGCGAAGGTCGTGCTGGCGAAGGGGTTCAAGGCGTTCAAGCTCGACCCGTTCGGCACGGCGCAGGGTTTCATCTCGCGGGAAGAGCTGGATCTTTCCTATGAGATATGCCGGACGCTGCGCGACAAACTGCCTGCGGACACGCGCATCCTGATCGACGTGCATGCGCGTTTCACCGAGATCGCCGCCTTGCAGGCGGCGCAGAAATTCGCCGACCTCGACATCTACTGGTGGGAGGAGCCGACCTCGCGCGACCGGCAGGAGACGGTTCACGCGGTGGCGCATCGCTCGCCGATCCCGGTGGCGACCGGCGAGATGTACGACACGGTCGGCCAGTTCTACAGCCTGGCCGCCGGCGGCGGCGTGAACATTTTCCAGCCGGAGCCGATGTCACTCGGCGGCATCGGGCCGTCGATGCAGGTCGCGAACCTGGCCTTCGCCCATGGCAGTCACATCGCGCCGCACCAGAGCGGCGGTCCGGTGGCGACGGCCGTCTGCCTGCAACTGGCCGCGGCGGTTCCGAATTTCCTGATCCAGGAACATTTCGACGCCTTCAACGACCCGTGGACGCGCGACCTGGTGACCTGGCATCCGACGGTCGATCCGTCGAACGGGCATCTGTCGCTGCCCGACGCGCCGGGCTTGGGCATCGATCTCAACCTCGACGTCATCAGAGAGCACCCCTACGACCCGCATGCCTATCTCAACGTGCATGCAGAGGGCTGGGAGAAGAGATTGGGGACGAGGAAGGGGTGAGGTGTGTCGGGTGCGTCCTTCGAGGCTCGCCCGCGGAAAGTTTTTATTTACATTATCAACGCTTTGCGGGCTCGCACCTCAGGATGAGGAAGGTCGTGGCTGCAACGCTCACCGTCACTGTTGACATTGAATACTCACCGATAGAAGCGCGACTACTCGCGGGCAGACACCGGACACTCGCCAGCACTTCGGAAAACTGTTCAGCTTTGGCGATTGGCGTTGCAGGCACCACCTCCCTCATCCTGAGGTGCGAGCCCGCAAAACGTTGAAAAAATGAAAGTAGCTTTCGCGGGCGAGCCTCGAAGGACGCACGGCAAGCACCGGGCCCCACCTATCTCATGCACTCTCCCGATCCACGATTTCGAAGCCGAGGCTGGTGATCGTCGGCACTTTTGCGTCGCCGGATAGCCGCGCCAGCAGTTGCCGCACGGCGCGGCGGCCCATCTCGTAGCGGTTGACCTTTACGGTAGTCAGCGACGGCACGAGCTGCGCGGCCAAATCCATGTCGCCGTAGCCGGCGATGGCGATGCGCTCCGGCACCGGCCAGCGCCGCCGGTGGCATTCCTGGATGGCGCCGACGGCCAGCGTGTCGCTGGAAAAGAAGATGGCGTCGATGTCGGCGTGCCGGTCGGTGAGGGCGATCAGCGCCTCGGCGCCGCCCTGGGCCGTGATCGGCACCTCGACCTCCATGTCGCTGTGGTTCTCAAAACCGAGTTCGGCGAGCGCGGCGTGATAGCCGGTGCGGCGCTGTTGCAGGCGGTCGTTGCCATGGATCGGCGTCGAGACGAAACCGATGCGCTTGTAACCCTTGGCTGCGAGATGCATGGTCATCGCATAGGCGGTCTCGAAGTTGGAGACGCCGACCACCATGTCCAGCGGCTTTCGGCCCTTGATCTCCGAAATCTCCACCACCGGCGCGCCGCTGGAGAGCAACAGCGCCCGGGCCGTCTCGCTCTGCACGAAACTTTGCAGGATCATGCCGGACGGGCGCCAGCCGAGCAGGGTGCGGATCGCCTTTTCCTCGGCATCCTGCGTGAATTCGCCCTGCACCAGCAGCATGGAGTAGCCGCCTTCGTGGCACTCGTCCGACATGCCCTGCACCTGTTCGGCGATGCCTGAATTGATCAGCGGCGGGACGACCGTGCCGATCATGCGGCCGTTGCCGCGCATGGAGGAGGCCAGCCGGTTGGGCACGAAGCCGGCTTCCTCGATCGCCTGCATCACCTTCGAGCGCGTCTCGGCCGAGACCATGTCGGGATTGGACAACACACGCGACACCGTCATCGGCGCGACGCCCACACGCTTGGCGATCTCGCGCACGCCGAGCCGTTCGCCCGCCTTCCTGTCGCCATTGTCGGGTTTGTCCGCCATCGCCGTGTCCTGCTTCATGACACCATAGCGAGAGCCCCGCGGGGTTTACAGGCCATCCGCGCGGGCGTGCGCAGAAGGCATCAGCCGCGATCGTTCGGTGCGTCGTAGGTGATTGAAAACCGGTCGGCGGGGTGGCGCGCCACCGACAGTTCGACATTGCGGCCGTCAGACGCCTGGTAGAGCATCTCGACCGTCAGCAGCGCCGAACCCGGTTCGACGTCGAGCGCCTCGGCCATGGATTCGTCCGCCACCTCGGCGCGCACGGTCATATGCGCTACCGCCAGCCGCAGTCCGAACTTGCGCTGCACCGTGTCGAAGATCAGCACGTCGGTGAAATCGCGGCGGCTGAGCCTCTCGCCGATCTCGGCGGGGAAATAGGTGGTGACGTAGGCTTTCTTCTCGTCGCCCGCCTTAAGCACCGAACGCAGGCAGTAGCCGGCTTCGCCCTTGCGGGCGCCGAGATAGTGCTGGAGCAGGGAAGAGGTTTCGCGGCGGTAGGAGAGCACGTCGAGCGAGGCATCACGCGCGAAGGCGGCGATGTCGGTGAAGTTCGCCATGTGCCAGACGGGACCGGTCTCGGTCTCGCGCGCGGCCACCACCGCCGGCTTGGCCGAGCGCTTGCGGATCAGACCGTTGCCCTCGAGATCGCGCAGCGCGTGGCGGACCGTAATCAGGCTGACGCCGAAATGTTCGGCGATGCTGGCCTCCTTCGGCAGTTCCTCGCCGACCGCCAGCACGCCGTCGCTGATCGGCCTGCGCAATATATCGGCGAGCTGCCGATAGAGCGGTCCGCCTTCGCGCGCGAGGGCGCGTTTTGGGAAAAGCTCGAGGAGCGAGTTCGAATCGCGCATTTACTGGTTCCGTGAAGCCTTGCGGCTTGCCAGCACCTGTTTGAGCGAAACGCGCGAAAAGGCAAGATCGTCCGGCTGTTGTGGGTACCGAATTTGGCCGGCGGCGCGAAATATGGCACCTCGACGCCGGATTTGGCAGCTAGGACGCCTGTGGTTTTGTCCGCAAGAACTCCTGGTTGACACAGTTCATCAACACGCCTTCGCGCAGATAGGTGACGATGACCTCGATCGCCTTGCGCTGCATGTCTTCCAGCGCCGAAGGGCTGTAGAAGGCGGAGTGCGGGGTGAGCGACAGCTTGCCCTCGGTCCATGGCTCGCGCGCCCGAAACGCCTTGATCAGCGGATGGTCGGGATCGGCCGGCTCGCGTGGCAGCACGTCGAGACCTGCGCCCGCAATGCGGCCGGCCTTCAGCGCCTCCGCCAGCGCGTCGAGGTCGACGATCGGTCCGCGCGCCGTGTTGATGACGATCAGTTCCGGCTTGGCTTTGGCGAGCGCGGCCGCGCCGACCATGCCGCGCGTCTCCTCGGTCAGCGGCGTATGCACGGACAAGATGTCGGCCCGCGCCATCACCTCGTCGAGGCTGCGCACGCGCTCGTAGCCGACGGCGAGTTCCGCGCCGTTCGGCAGGTACGGATCGTAGAAGATCACCTTCATGTCGAAGGCGGCGGCGCGGCGCGCCGTCGCCAGCCCGATGCGGCCGAGCCCGAGCACGGCAAAAGTCTGGCCGCGCAGGCGGCGCACCAGGGGCGCCGCGGCATAGTGCCAGCCGTCGGTGCGGTCGCGCACCGCTTCCTGGTAGCTGGTCGTGCCGCGCGTCAGCGACAGCAGCAGACCGAGCGCATGGTCGGCGACTTCGGTCGTGCCGTAATCGGGCACGTTGCAGACCGGCACGCCGCGCGCGCCCCAGCCGGCGAGGTCGAGCGTGTCGTAGCCGACGCCCTCGCGCACCACGATCTTGCAGCGCTCGAACGCCTCGACGGGAACGCCGATCTGCAAGGTCGCCGCGCAGTTGATGACCGCGTCGGCGGCCCGGCAGCGCTCCAGCGACGGCGGTTCGGTCGCCTCCGCGCTCGAACGGTGGATGTCGAAGACCACGTCCGGCCCGAACGCCTGGTAGAGCGCCGTGTCCGGTGCGTAGGTGTTTACTTTCAGGATGTGCATGAACCCTCTCTGCTTGCACGGCCAGCAGCGGAAGCTGGCGGATGTTTCCCGTTGATTGTATCCAATTGACGATGAGCGACGATTCCTACGACCTTTCGCCGACGCCTCGCCGCGTCCTCACCGACGACGTGGTGGACGCCATCCGCGACGCTATCCTGTCCGGAAAGATCCGGCCGGGTGCGCGGCTGATCGAGGAGGATCTGGCGGCGTCGCTGAAGGTGAGCCGCGGCCCGGTGCGGCAGGCCATCTTTCGGCTCCAGCAGGAGGGCCTGGTCGTCCACGAGCCGCATCGCGGCGCCACCGTCGGCGAGGTCTCGCAAGACGACGTCGAGGACATCTACAGCCTGCGGCTGGCGCTTGAGCGGCTGGCGATCGAGCAGGCGAGCCGCAAGGCAGGCGCGAAGGAACTGGCAGAGATCGAGGCGGTGCTCGAGCGTTTCCGCGCGACGCCTCGGGCGGACGTCTCCCGGCGGCTGGTGGCAGACCTCGACATCGAGTTCCACGACGCGATCTTCCGCGCTTCCGGCAACCGGCGGCTCTACCGCACCTGGGAGACGCTGCGCTCGCAACTGATGATGTTCCTGATGCTGCGCGATGCGCTGCCTGACGATTATCTCGACAGTTGGCACCGCGATCATATGCTGCTGCTCGACGTGATCCGCGGCGGCGACACGGCAATCGCGCAGGAGACCATCGAAACCCACATCAACCGCGCCAAGGACCGTCTGCTCGCCAGCCTGCACGCCAGCGGCCGCGTTTCGTCCCCGTCCTGATCGGTCTTGCCTTGACACATGCCCATTCCAGACTCTACGCTCGGATTGTAAACAATAAACAGTTCCCGGCGCAACGGGTCTTGTGACGCTGCCGGGCAAGCCAGGGAGGAGTGGCATGCCGAAGTCTTCGCGCGGTGATCGCGGCATCGCGGTCTTCAATCCAAGCCTGTCGCGGCGGGGTTTCATGGCTGGCGCGGCCGTGCTCGGCGCGACGGCGATCGTCCCCTCCCGGCGCGTTTTCGCGCAGGACCGGGCGGTCCTAAAGGTGATGAGCTGGGAGCAGTTCCAGCCGGGCGAGAAGGAGGGCTGGAATGCCCTTTTCGACAAGTTCAACCGGTCGCAGTCGAAATATCTGGTCGAGTGGACCGGCTGGCCCGCGAGCCAGTTTGCGTCGAATGTCGTCATCCAGGCGCAGGCCGGAGGCATCGACGCCGACGTGCTGATGGCGATGCCCGACCTCGCCGCCCAGACCATCCGCAAATTCAAGCTGGCCGAGCCGCTCGATCCGATCGTCGCCGAACTCGGCATCACGCCAAGCGGCGGCCATGAATTCCTGAAGCAGGACGGAAAGCTCTACGGCCTGTCGGCGATCGACGTGAATTTTGCCCTCGTCTACAACAAAAAACTGTTCGCCGACGCCGGCGTGAAGCCCGCGACCTCCGCCGACGAATGGGTGGAGACCACGGCGAAGCTGACCAAGCGGCCGGAGCAGTTCGGCATTGCGCTGACCAACACCATCGCCGATGGCGGCGAGTGGTGGTTCCAGCTCCAGAATTTCTGCCTGCCCTTCGACGGCAAATGGGCGGAGGGCAAGACGCCGCTCGCCAATTCGCCCGAGACGGTCAAGGGCCTGGAACTGTGGAAGGCGCTCTATGAGGCCGGCGTGCCGCAGGGCACGGCGCAAGGCGCGATCATGAAGCTCGCCGCCGACGGGCGCGTCGCCCAGGCGTTCGGCGTCAACCCGACGGTGGTCGTGCTGCGCGCCACCAACCCCGACATCTACCCGAACCTGCTGTCGGCCGCGCCGCCATGGGCAAGCAAGCGCTCGCTCGACCGCATCCATCCGCTGATCGCGCTGAATTCCTCGAAGAATTTGGACGGCGCGATGGAATTCATAAAGTTCGCCATGTCGCCGGACGTGATGGCCGACCTGATGGAGACCAACCTCTACGTCATCCCGCCCTACGACCTCGCGGCGAAGTCGGAAAAGTTCAAAACCTTCCTCGCCGACAAACCCTGGGTCACCGGCTACAACGAAGCGAAACAGGTCTCGCCGATCGATGTCATGGGCGACTTCGCCTATGTCGACGACCAGTTCGGTCGCATCATCATGCAGAATTTCCAGCGCGCTCTGCAGCCGGGCGGCACGGTGAAGGATGCGATGGACGCGGCGCAGAAGCAACTGGAAGCGCTGGCGGCGCGGATTTGATTTCGTCGTCCGAGCGGGGCAGCTTGAACCACATGCTCTCTACGTTGCCCCCCTCTGTCCTGCCGGACATCTCCCCCACGAGGGGGGAGATCGGGCCGGCGGTTCTAATTTCGTCAATCGTCGACGACACGCGATGGTCTCAGGCGACGAAGCAGCCAATCTCCCCCCTTGTGGGGGAGATGTCCGGTAGGACAGAGGGGGGCAACGTAGAGCGCAGGCGTTCCGCTGTGTCGCCCATCGATCTTTGTCGCGTCGGTTGACCGAGACCCGCGTGTCAGTCGCCACCATCTCCCCCGCCGATACCTCTCGTCGCTCGCTCGTCGACGGTAAGGCACTGCCTTACCTGCTCATCTTACCGGCGCTCGCGCTGGAATGCGTCTTCATCCTCTATCCCATCGTCCGCGGCAGCCTGTTCAGCCTCGAAGGGCCAGCCGGCGATCTCGGCCTCGACAATTTCCGCTTCATGGTCGCCGACCCGGCCTTCTGGCAGATGCTGAAGGCGACTTTCATCTATGTGCTGTTCGTCGACGTGATCATCCTCCTCGTCGCACTCGCAGTCGCTCTTCTGATGAACTGGAGTTTTCGCGGACGCGGTGTCGTTCGTTCCATCCTCACCGTTCCCTGGGCGATCCCCGACGTACCGGTCGCCATCACCTTCGTACTGATGCTTGATCCCACCTTCGGCGTCTTCAACCGGCTGGCGCGCTTGCTGCCCTGGGTGGGCGACAACCAGCAATGGCTGCTCGATCCGACGCTGGCCATGGCGACCATCATCATCGTGACAGTGTGGAAGGGGTTTCCCTTCTATTCGCTGGTGCTGCTGGCCGCCCTGCAGAATGTCTCCGACGAACTCTATGATGCGGCGCGGGTCGACGGAGCGGGACCGATCGGCCAGTTCTTCCATGTTACGCTGCCCGACATCCGCGACACCATCGCGCTGCTGGCCGTGCTCGCCTTCATCTTCTCGACCCAGCAATTCACCCTGATCTGGCTGATCACCGGAGGCGGGCCGGTCGACGCCACGACCACTCTGGCGGTCGCCATCTACCTGCAGGCCTTCCGCTTCTACAATTTCGGCTACGCCGGCGCTTTTGCCGTCATCGGATTTCTAATCTCGGCGCTGGCAACGATCGCGTTTGTCATTATCCAGCGGCGGCTGGCGAGGGAAGAATGAGCGTGGCTAACGTCATATGCCCCCTCCACCGCCTTCGGCGGTCCCCGTCCCCCGCTTCGCAGGGGAGGATCCAAGGTCGCGGCCGCCATCAACGCGGATCCTCCCCCGTTCACGGGGGAGGGGGACCACGCGAAGCGTGGTGGAGGGGGCGGAATGTCATCAGCCAATTCCGGTCGCCGAGATGACGGCTACCGAACTCTCTCAGCAGGGCGCGGTGGGTTCGCGAGCAGCCGAATGGCTCCGCATAGCCACCCTGATCCTTGTCTGCGCGGTGGTCTTCTTCCCGGTCTATTGGATGCTGCTCTCCGCAATCCAGCCGACAGAGTTTTCCCTGTCCTATCCGCCGCCGCTCTTTCCAAAAGGCTTCAACTGGGATGCCTACGCCCAGCTTTTCCGCGAGAAGCCGATCGCGCACTGGCTGGTGAACTCGACCTTCGTGGCGGCACTTGTCGTCGCCGTCACGCTGGCCTTCGTTATCCCCGCGTCTTACGCGCTGTCGGGCCTCAACTGGCGCGGTCGTTCCGCCTTCGGCCTGCTCCTGCTGTTCACCCAGATCATGCCAGCGGCGATCGTCGTGGCGCCGGTGCTGGCGCTCTACCGCAGCCTCGCCTGGACGGATAGCCTGCTGGCTCTGGCACTTCTGCATGTCGCCTTCGTCGTGCCGCTCTGCGCCTGGGTGCTGAAAAGCGCCTTCGACGCTGTGCCGAAGGAGGTCGTGGAGGCGGCGCTGATCGACGGCTGCAACCGGCTTTCGGTGCTGCCGCGCGTCTACCTGCCGCTGGCAAAACCCGGCCTCGTCGCGGTCAGCGTCATCGCCTTCTTCGCCAGTTGGAACGAATATCTGTTCGCCTCCACGCTGATCATCGACAATGATCTCTACACGGCGTCGCTCGGCATCGCGACGCTGATGACGCAGCTCGACACGCCGCTGTTCATGCTGATGGCTGCCGGCGTGGTGTTTTCGGTGCTGCCCGTGCTTTTCTACATGGCGATACAGCGGCACGTGCTGCGCGGCCTGACCGCCGGCTCGGTGAAGGGCTAGGGCTGCGGGAGGGGGAGAAGACATGAAGATCACGAAGATCGAAACGATCTGGTTCGAGGCGCTGCCGGCGGCTGAATGGCAGAAGCAGAACCCAAAGGCGCGGCAGGCGCTGCCCAACAACCTGTGGGTCCGCGTCCATACCGATACCGGCCTCTCCGGTATCGGCGAGACCTATTACCTGCCACGCGCGGTGGCCTCGATCGTGCATGACGTCTACGCGCCGTTGCTGATCGGCCGCGACCCGCGCGACATCGAGAACCATTGGCAGAACATGTTCGCGCTGACCAATTTCTGCGGCGTCATGGGCGCGGAGATGCGCGCTATCTCGGCGCTCGACGTGGCGCTGTGGGACCTGCTCGGCCAGATCGCCGGCCTGCCGATCCATACGCTGCTTGGCGGCCGCAGCCGCGATCGCATCCGCGTCTACAACACCTGCGTCGGTTCGGGCCGGCATGCGGGCGACCTCGACGCATGGCTGACCGGCAAGGCCGGCGAACTGGCGCAGGACCTGCTGAAGCAGGGCATATCAGCCATGAAGATCTGGCCGTTCGACCAGTTCGGCACCGGGCTCGGCGGCCCCGGCAACGAGCGCGGCGACACCATGGTGTGGGGCGCCAGGACCGCCGCCGGCACGCGCGGGCTTGGCATCTCCAACGACGATTTGAAGGCCGGCGTCGCCATCGTCGAGGACATCCGCCGCATCGTCGGTGACAGGATGCAGATCGCCATCGAGGGCCATTGCCGCTGGGACCTGCCGTCGTCGGTGAAGATCGCAAAAGCGCTCGAACCGTTCGACGTGATGTGGCTGGAGGAAATCATGCCGCCCGACAATGTCGACGCCTTCGTGCGGCTGAAGGCCGAGACCAGCGTGCCGATCTGCCAGAGCGAGCGCGTCTTCACCCGCTTCGGCTTCCGCCCCTGGATCGAGAAGGCGGCCACCGACATCGTCATGATGGACCTCTCTTGGGGCGGCGGCCTGACCGAGGGCCGCAAGGTGGCGGCCATGGCCGACACGGCGATGCTGCCCTTCACCTGCCACGACACGATCGGCCCGGTGGCGCTGTGGGCCGCCACCCACATGATGCTCAACGCGCCGAACGGCCTGATCATGGAAACCGTGCGCGGCTACATCGACGGCTGGTACGACGACGTGGTCGAGGACCGCATCCAGGTGGTCGAGGGCAATCTCGTGTTGCCCGACAAGCCGGGTCTGGGCACGAAGCTGCGCGATGATTTGTTCGCGCGGCCGAATGCGCGGATCGAGACGACCACGGAAGAGAGTTTGAAGGTGTGGTGATGGATAGGCGTGACGCTGGCGCCCCCCTCCCCCTTGTGGGGAGGGGTAAGGGGTGGGGGTCGAGACAGGCTCGGCCTGCGCCCGAGTTGCTTGGTAATCGGATCGGGAGTGTGCGGCAGCACCCCCACCCCTTACCCCTCCCCACAAGGGGGAGGGGGGCGCCAGCGTTGCGCCCATTCGTCAATGAGCGCGCTGCATGACCCTCTTCACCGTCAACTACACCGGCGACTATCTGGACGACCACGGAAAGCTCACCGTGCCCGACATCGCGCTCGATCTCTACGCCGGCAAATCATTCATCTCGCAGGGTTTCCTAACCGAGCAGAGCCCCCAGCCCGGCGACACCGGCTATTGGGACCGCCTCTATTCGCTGGAAGTCACGCCGGAACAGGTGGCCCGCTCCGAGGCGATCGTCATCTTCCGGCCGTGGGTCAGGGCGTCGGCCTTCGCCAACGGCGCCGAGCGGCTGACTGTCATCGGCAGGGCAGGGGCCGGCATCGACAAGATCGACCTTGCCGCCTGCACCGAGAATGACGTGGCGGTGTTCAACGCGCCAGACACGCTGGCCCATGCGACGGCCTCCTCTGCCTTCCTGTTCGTCCTGGCGCTGGCAAAACGCCTGACCGAACAGGAGCGGCTGGTGCATCGTGGACACTGGGATCTGCAGCCGCGGACCATGGGCATCGACCTGCCCGGAAAAATGCTGGGCATCGTCGGGCTCGGCGCCAGCGGTCGTGAATTGGCGCGGCTGATGCGGCCGTGGGGCATGGAGATCATCGCCTTTTCGCCGCGCGCCGACCGACAGGAAGCCACCGCGCTCGGCGTGACGCTGGTGCCGTCGCTGGATGAGCTGCTGGAACGCTCCGACTTCGTCAGCCTGCACAACCGGCTCGACGCCTCGACGCGCGGCACCATCGGCATGGCCGACTTCCGTCGCATGAAACGCAGCGCCTATTTCATCAATGTCGCGCGCGGCGAGATCGTGCGCGAGCCCGAACTGGTCGAGGCGCTGCGTGATGGCCTGATCGCCGGCGCCGGGCTCGACGTGTTCGAGCACGAGCCAATCCCGCCCGACCACCCGCTGACGAAGTTCGAAAACGTTATCCTGACGCCGCACTGGCTGCCGTCGACGCGTGACGCCGCGCGCCTGACCATGGTTTCGGTGTCGAACGGAATCTTGCGCGCCGCGCATGGCCTCGTTCCCGACAATGTCGTCAACCGGCAAGTGCTCGACCGACCCGGCTTTCAGGCAAAACTCGCCCGTTTCGCCGCCAATCGCTCATCCTGATCTCACTCCGAGGACCAAAAGAATGTTTCGCCCCAATCGCCTGAAGGCCCGTGTTCTCGCTGGCGAGAAATCCATCGGCACCTGGTTGCAAAGCGCTTGTCCGACCTTCGCGGAGATGGCGGCGGTAGCCGGTTTCGACTTCATCATCATGGACGAGGAGCATGGGGCGGGCGAACTGCAGCACGCCGTCGATATGATGCGGGCGGCCGCCTGCACCGACACCACCATGGTTATTCGCGTACCCTCCGACAATCCAGTCTACCTGCGCCGGTTGGTCGAGGCAGGCTGCGACGCGCTGCTGGTGCCGATGGTGGAAAGTGCGGCGCAGGCCCGCGCCATCGTCGAGGCGGTGCGTTTTCCGCCGCGCGGCAAGCGTGGCAACGCCTGGGACGCGGCGCGCGCCTCGAGTTTTGGCCTCTACCCACGCTACTATGAGGAGGCCGACGACAATCTGCTGATCGTCGTGCAGATCGAAACCGGCATGGGCGTCGAGAATGCACGCGAGATCGCCGGTGTCGAGGGAGTAGACGTCATCTTCATCGGGCCGACGGACCTGTCCGGCAGCATAGGCTTCCCCAACCAGACCGGCGCGCCGGAAGTTGACCGCCAGATCCGTCGGGCGATGGCGGCAGCCCGCGAGGCGGGAAAGCCGCTTGCCACCGTGCCGCGCGTCGGCCGCAGCAGCCTTGAACTTTTCGACGAGGGATTCTCGATGATCGCTTCCGGCAGCGAGCTTTATTTCTATCGCCTGGGCATTGTTCAGATGATGAAGGAATGGCGGGAGTATCAGGGCAAAGAGCCGGTGCCCGTCGAGACGCGGGCGTCGTCCTACGGGCGGTAGGCGAAGGGTGCGGCGTTCACCTCCCCTCAGGGGGAGGTGGGCGCAGCACTCTCAAAACATGAACCCCGCCGTCCAGCCGCCATCGACCATCATAAGGTGGCCGGTCATGTAGGAATTTTCCGGCGCGCAGAGGAACAGGATACCCTCGGCGATCTCTTCGACATGCGCCGGCCGGCCGAGCGGTATGTGGCTCATGAAGCCGGCCATCTGAGCCCGGAACGTGCCGTCGTCACCATAAAATAGCTGCTTGGTGCCCTCGGTCAGCACCGAGCCGGGGGCCAGCGAATTGACCAGGATTCCCTTCGGTCCGAGTTCCAGCGCCATGGAACGGGTGAGGTGGATCATGCCTGCCTTGGCCGCGCTGAAGGCGCTTTGCAGCCGAAACCCCGCAACGCCGATCACGGACGCGATATTGACGATCCGGCCGTGCCCGTGCGCCACCATCGGCTGCAGAGCGGCATGGCTCACGACATAGAGACCGTCGAGGTCGATGCCGACGATGCGGCGCCATTCATCCTCCGAGAATTTGTCGATGTTGACTCGTTCCTTCATCGAGTTGACGCCGGCATTGTTGATCAGGACGTCGATCCTGCCGAATTTCTCCAGCGTCGCGTCGACGGCGCGCTTCGCGTCCTCGGCGCGGCGCACGTCCATCGATACCGCGAGCGCGCTGGGCAACTCGGCGGCGACGCGCCCGGCGCCGTCCGCGTCTATGTCGGCGACGACGATCGACGCGCCGTTTGCGGCCAGCCGATGCGCGGTTGCGCGGCCGATTCCGCCTGCCGCACCAGTGATGAAGACGACCTGCCCCGAAAGATCAGCGCGCATGCTCGACCCTTTCCTGAACGAAGGCCACCAAGGTCATGTCCTCAAAAATTCCGTGCATAGCCCGCCGCCCAGCCGCCATCGACATTCAACGTGTGTCCGGTCATGTACCCATTGTCGGGATCGGCCAGGAACAGCATCGCCGCCGTGATCTCGCTCAAGGTGGCCGGCCGCTTGACGCCCGTATGGGTGAGGAAACGCGCCGTGCGCACGTCGCCGCCGGCCTCGTAGGCTCCGACCGACACCGCATTGACGGCCACGGACGGCCCGAGTTCCATCGCCAGCGTTCGGGTCATTGAAGCCAGCGCCGCCTGGTCCGCCGAAAACTCGGCGAAACCTTTTACCGGCACAAGGCCGGCCGACGAAAACACCAGCACGACCCGCTTCACGCGCGGGGCCAGGTGCCTGATCGCGCAGGCGAAATCCCGGCGTTCGCTCCCGCTGTCCGTGTCCGCCTCGGGCAGGCCGTTGGCGCCCTGGCTGATCAGGACGAGCACGAACGGGTCGCCCTCGTCGTAGGGCGCATCTGGCTTCGCCGGATCGATATCGACGACCTTCGCGCCATTGGCGGCAAGCGTTTGGTGTATCGCCGGGGCAAGAACGCCTTCGGCGCCTCCGACAAGCGCCACCTTACCGTCGAGATCGATGTTCATGCCTTCGCCCCCGCACCGCTGGAAGTTTCCCGGGCATCTGGAACCTTGCGGTCGTAGCGGCCGGCGTATTCGGCCAGCGATGCCCATGTCGTCCGGTCTATTGGAATGCCGTTTCTTGCACGTCGCGCAGCCTCGGCTTTTTCCACGTCGCCCGGCGCCATCACTTTCTGGCCGGGCTGCGCCGGTTGCGCCCGCAGATCGTTCAAGAAAGCGCCGACGCGGCTGTCGAAAGCGGCCAGCGCCTGGAAAATGGCGGGGTTCAGGATCAGGAAGAAATGGCCGATCGGGATCGGCCTGCTGTAATCGTCGCCGGCCAGCGGCGGGATGGTAAAACCGTGGCCCATGCCGGAAAATGCCGAGCACAATATGTCGACCATCGCCGCCAGGCCGGCGCCCTTGTAGCCGAAGCCGGCGCCGCCCACCGGTAGCACGGCGGCCGCCTGGAACGGATCGGTGGTCGGCACACCATCGGCGGTCATCGCGACTTCGGGCGGCAGAGGCGTGCCGGTGGCGCGGCGCAGGAAGATGCGGTTGTAGGGGATCGAGCTTGTCGCCATGTCGAGCAGCATCGGTTCTTCGCCAGGCGCTGGCACGGCGAAGGCAATCGGATTGGTGCCATAAAACGGCTTTGTGCCGCCGAACGGCACAACGGCGGGATCCGCATGGGTCGTGCTGATGGCCACGAAGCCGGCACGCGCGGCCGCCAGCGAATACACACCGGAAGCGCCGTGGTGTGTCGAGCGTCCCACCGTCACCGCCGCAACGCCGCTATCCTTCGCCAGCGCGATGCCTTCCTCGATGGCGCGGAACGAGGCCAGATGGCCGAACCCGTCATCCGCATCGACATGGCCGACCGCCGAGGCTTTTTTCGTGAAGGCGACCTTTGGGGTCTTGTTGATGCGGCCGCCCTCCAGCATCTGCATGTACCAGGGCACGAGCCGCACGCCATGCGTGTCCACCCCGCGCGACGAGGCATCTACGACGGCCCGCGCCACCGCCTCGGCGCTTTCAGCGTTGGCGCCGCCGGCCTTCAGCAGCGCGCTTACATAGGCCGAAAGCTCGGCTGCCGAACACAAAAACCCTTCGATCGGTTCGATCGCCATTCATTATCCTCCCGTGGAGTTTCGCCGCGCCCCTTCTAGACCAGAAGGCGCAGCGGCGTCTCCACAAGGTCGCGGAATCCAACCAGAAATTCCTCCGCCTTGTCGTCCGGCACGGTGTCGGCGTCGTAGCTCAGCAGGCATTCGGCGCCGCCGTCCTTCTCGACGGCGCCGACCACCAGCCGCGCCGGCGCACCAACAAGCTGCGCCGCGACGGGCCTGACGCCGGCGCGGCCGATGAAGGAGATCGCCAGGCCAGCCTCGTCCGCCGTGGCGTCGCCTTGGCGCAGTTTCGGGATGGCGCCCAGAGAAGTCTCGGCGAGGCCCTTCAGGGCCTGCCGGCCGTCCGGCGCGGTCAGCAGCAGGATCGTATTGGCCGGCCGCATCGCCCTGGCATCGCCAAGCGCCAGGGCGGCGGCGCGCAGGCAGACGTCCTCGCGCCCGACGCCGGGCCTCAGTTCCGCAATTCTCTCAAGCAGCGCGTCGAGCGCCGCGAAATCGACGCGGGCCGCGATGGCTGTCGGCGCGGCTTTGCCAGCCGCCTGCTGCGCAATCGTTGCCGCCTGCTGCGATGTGAGGTCGGGCGCCGACGGCACCGACGGCGATGTTGCCACGGCGGCGAGGGGCTGCGCGGCAGGTTCCGCAGCCTGCCGGAAATTGACGAGGTCGATCGCGGTGATGCGGCCGTTCGGGCCGCTGCCGGCAATCGCCGAAAGCGGCAGGTTTCGTTCGCGTGCCAGCCGCCGGGCATAGGGCGTGGCGTGAATGCGGCCAGAGGAAGGCGCGGGAGCAACGGCGATCGTCATGGTCACGCCTGTCAGCGCACGGCGCCGATGCGGCCGCCCATCGGCACCACCGTGCCGACGGCTTGTTCTATGGCGAGCTTGCCGGCCGCTGGCGCCTCGATCTCGACCACCGCTTTGTCGGTCTCGATCTCGGCCACCAGTTCGCCGGCCTTCACGACCTCGCCTTCGGCCTTGGCCCAGCGGATGATGGTGCCTTCGCTGACCGTCAGGTCGCCGAACGGCATGGTGATCGGCTCGCCGCCATTGCCTGCCGCTGCGCCCGGCGCTGGTGTTGCGGCTGGCGCGGGTGCCGGGAGGTTGGTGTTCGCCGCAGCCGCCGGGGCGGGGGCCGAAGAAGCCGCGGCAGTCGCAGCCGCCGCGAGGCCCGGATAGCGCCAGTGCCACGGCACCGGCGCACGGCCGGCCAGGACATCCTTGGCCGCCGCCACGATCTTCGCCGCATCGACCAGCATCATGCGCTCGAGCGAGGGGGCCAGCGGATGCGAAACCGGCTCGGTGTGCAGCCGGGCGACCGGCGCGTCGAGCTCGTCGAAGGCGATCTCGTTCATCGCCTGGCCCAGCTCGGCCCCGACGCCGCACATCGCCCAGCCCTCGTCGACGATCAGCAGCCGGTGCGTCTTGGCGACGCTCTCGGCCACCGTCTTGACGTCGAGCGGCACGATCGTCCTCAAATCGATGACTTCCGCCTCAATGCCTTGCGCTGCAAGCGTTTCCGCCGCCTCCAGGCTGCGGTGCACGAGCTGTCCGGCGGAGACAATAGTGATGTCCTTGCCGCTGCGGGCAATCCGCGCCACGCCGAACGGCACCAGATGCTCGCCTTCCGGCACCTCGCCCTTGGTGGCGAATAGCGCCTTCATCTCCATCATCATCACCGGGTCGGAAGCCCGCAGCGCCGTCTTCATCAGGCCCTTGGCGTCGGCCGGCGTCGACGGCACGCAGACGATGAGGCCGGGCACATGCGCCCAGACGGGGTGGTAGGCGCCCGAATGATGCGGGCCGGCGCTGCGCACCGCGCCGGCGCCGACACGCACCACCATCGGCGCGTTCATCTGGTTGTTCGACATGTAGCGCAGTTTCGCCGCCTGAAGCACGATCTGTCCGCCGGCCTCGAACATGAAATCGGCGAACATCAAATCGGCGACCGTTCGCGCGCCGGTGGCCGAGGCGCCGACGGCGGCACCCGTAAAACCCTGCTCGGAGATCGGCGTGTCGACCATGCGATTGGGGCCGAACTCCGCCCACAGTCCCTTGGTGTGGGCGAACGTGCCGCCGCGCTCGCCAGTGCCTTCGCCGAAATACAGGATCGCCTGGTCGCGGCGCATCTCTTCCGCGATGCCATCGCGCACCGCGTCGAGCCAGCTGGTCACCGGGCCGCCGGTCTTCGGCTTTGCCGCCAGAGCGTCGGGCGGGTTGAGCGGCTCGGCGAAGACGTGATGGAACGCGGTCGCCGAATCCGGCTCGGGCGAGCGCCGCGCGAACTCCAGCGCCTCCTGCACGATCTTCTCGATCCGCTCGTCGATGGCGTCGAGTTCGGCGGCGGCGGCCGCCTCGAATTCCTCCAGCAGCTTCTTGCGGAAGGTGGTCACCGGGTCGCGGCCCAGCCATTCGTCAACTTCCGCCTGGGTGCGGTAGGTCCCGGTGACATGGTCGCCCTCGTGGTGGCCAACGGTGCGGTAGGTCTTTGCTTCGATCAGCGTCGGCCCGTCGCCGCGCCGCGCCCGATACACCGCGTCGCGCATCGCATCATACATCGCCAGCACGTCGTTACCATCGACCGCGACGCCGGGAATGCCGTAGGCGGCGGCGCGCGTCGCGATCTCGGGGTTGAGCGTGGCGGTCTTCAGCGGCGTGGCGGTCGCGTAAAGATTGTTCTCGCAGACGAACACCGCCGGCGCGCGCTGGATGCCGGCGAAGTTCAGCGATTCATGGAAGCCGGCATGGTTGGTCGCGCCGTCGCCGAAGAAGGCGACGCCGATGTCGTCGCGGCCCTGGGCGCGAGCGCTAATGCCGACGCCTGTCGCATGGCTGATGCCGGCGGCGACGATGCCGTTGGTGCCGAACAAGCCGACCGAGCGGTCGTAGAGATGCATGGTGCCGCCGCGCCCGCCGCAGCAGCCGTCGCGCTTGCCGAACAACTCGGCCATCAGGATGTTTGGATGCATACCCTTGGCCAGCGCATGGCCATGGCCGCGATGCGTCGAGGTAACCCAGTCGGTGGGCCGCAGGTGCGCGCAGGCGCCGACGGCCGTTGCCTCCTCGCCAATATAGAGATGCAGGAAACCGGGTGTCTCGCCCTTGCGGCAGGCGGTCTGCGCGACACTCTCGAAGCGCCTGAGCAGCACCATCTGCTCGTAGAGGCGTAGCAGGAGCGGGATGTCCAGATTGCGCCCCGCGTGAACGGGGCCGGCGACGGCGCTGCTTGAACGGGTCATTTCCCCACCTGATCGTGGCCGTGTCCGACGGGCCGGCGAAGACTGTTATAATAGCATTATAGTATGACGGCCTGGTTTCGCAATCGGCGCCCTGGCCGCTGGCAATGTTTTTTGTTAACAATCGCCAATATCGGTAGCGCCGCGCGTGGACAAGGCCATTAGATTATAATAGCATAGTTTTTATAAAGCGGGAGGAACGGCTTTATCGCGCTTGCGGAGAGCGAAGCGCCCATATCGGACCGGCGGGCTGAAACGCGATGTCGCGCGCCGCTTTTTCGGGTTGGGGGCGATCGGCGCGTCACATGCATCGGGAGGAGTTCATGAGGATTCTATCGAAGTGGGGTTCGCTGGGCGTGATGCTCGGGGCCCTTGTCGTGTGCGCGGCGGCATCGCTTGTTTCGCCGGCCTATGCGCAAACGGTCGACGAGATCATCTCGCGCGGCAAGCTCATCGTCGCCATCGACACCACCACGCCGCCCTACGGTTTCCTGGACAAGGATCTGAAGCCGACCGGCTTCGACATCGAGGTCGCCAACAAGATGGGCGAGGCGCTCGGCGTGCCGGTCGAGTTCGTCACGGTCACCTCGCCCGGCCGCATCCCGTCGCTGCTCACCAAACAGGTCGATGCCGTCGTCTCGATCTTCTCGATCACCGCGGCCCGCGCCATCCAGATCGACTATTCGATTCCTTACGCCGGGCAGTCGGCGGTGGTGATCGCGCCGAAAGGCACAGCCATCAAGGGGCCGGAGGACCTGGTCGGCAAGAAGGTCGGCCTCACCCGCGGCACCGGCGAGGACGGCCTGCTGACCAAGGCGGCGGAAACCAACCCCGGCATCGAGATCCTGCGTTTCGACGACTATTCCTCGCTGCTGCAGGCCATGGTGTCCGGCCAAATCGACGCGATGGGCGGCGGCGACTACGGCGAGATCTACCTGAAGAAGGCGCAGAACGGCGACGATTTCGAGCAGAAGTACATTCTGAAGACCTTCTATTTCGGGATCGGCGTCGCCAAGGGCAACGACAATCTGCGCCAGTGGATCAACACCTGGCTGTTCACGCTGAAGACCGATGGCACGCTGGAAAACCTGTCGATGAAATACCGCAACCAGCCGCTTCCGGCGCTGCCGGTTTTCTGATCGGATTGCTGTTAGCCTTATCGCCGGGGCCCCCGACGGCCCCGGCTTTCATTGCCACGCGACGGATGTCCATGACGACCGCCCTGCAATTCGGCCCCGTTCTGGTGCATCTCGACAGGCTGCTGTGGGGGCTCGTGCAGACCCTCCAATACGCGGTGCTGTCGATCCTGTTCGGCACGATGATCGGCATTCTCGGCGCGGTTGGCCGCGGCTTCGGTCCGCGCTGGCTGTCGGCGGCAATCGCCGCCTATGTCGAGCTGATCCGCAACACGCCGCTGCTGATCCAGCTCTACATCGTGTTCTTCTCGCTGCCGCTGATCGGCTTCAAGTTCACGCCGGGCACGTCGGCGGTGATTGCGCTGTCGATCCATCTCGGCGCCTATGCGACGGAAATCCTGCGGGCCGGCGTCGAGTCCATTCCCGCCGGCCAGATCGAGGCGGCCAAGTCGCTGGGGCTGAGTTCCTACCGCATCATCCGGCATGTGGTGCTCGTCCCGGCCGTGCGCGCCGTCTATCCGTCGCTGTCGGCGCAGTTCATCCTGCAACTGATGGGCACGTCCATCGTCGGCGCCATCGCCGCCGAGGAGCTTACCGCCATCGCCAACAACCTGGTGATGCAGACCTTTCGCAGCTTCGAGGTCTACATCCTCGTTGCCGTCATCTATTTCGTCGTCGTCCAGGCGGCGAGCCTGCTGCTTGCCGGCCTCGGCCGCCTGCTGTTCAGGTGGAAGCAATGAGCCTGCGCGAATTCGGCCCGAACGAGTTCTGGTTCATCCTCATGGCCGCCCGCTGGACGATCCTGCTGGCCCTCGTCGCGTTCGTCGGTGGCGGCGTGCTGGGCATGGTGGTCGCCGCCATCCGCGTCGCCCCATCGAAAATCCTGCGCTGGCTGGCTGGTGCCTACATCCAGTTCTTCATGGGCACGCCGCTGCTCATCCAACTGTTCATGGCCTATTACGGCTCGTCGCTGCTCGGCTACCGGCCAGACCCCTGGACCGCCGCGGCGCTGACCTTCACACTCAATGGCGGCGCCTTCTTCGGCGAGATTTTTCGCGGCGCCATCGAGGCGATCCCGAAAGGCCAGTGGGAGGCTTCGACTGCGCTCGGCTTCCGTTTCGTCCGCACGCTTCGGCTGGTGATCGTGCCGCAGGCGGTGCGGCTGATGCTGCCGCCGACCGTGGGTTTCATGGTGCAGATCGTGAAATCGACCTCGGTCGCTTCGCTGATTGGCCTGACCGAGGTCGCCCGCGCCTCGGTGCAGGTCAACACCGTCACATTCGAGCCGGTCTGGGTGTTTGGCACGGCGTCGCTGATCTACTTTTCCCTATGCTGGCCGCTATCGCTCTATGCGGGTTATCTCGAACGCCGCTTCTCCGCCGGCATGGTGCGCACGCCGGAAAAGCCGTTGATCATGACTTCCGCCTGAGTTGGCCCGCGGGCCGATTGGCCGCCGGCGAAGCCGCGGGTATTCATGAAAGCCGGCGGCGTGGTAGAGATCGAGGCGGCCGTTATCGGCGTGCTGAAAACTCCAATCGTTGCGGGATAGGGAACAAATGACCATTCGCGTCGGTGTCGTCGGCTGCGGCTTCTATGCGCAGAACCATTTGAATTCATGGGAGGAATTGAAATCGAGCGGCGCGGTTCTTGCCGCCGTCTGCGACGTCGACCCGGCCAAGGCCGAGGCTGCGGGGCGGAATTTCGGGGTTCCATTCTATACCGATGCGGCAGGAATGTTCGACGCCGAAAAACTGGACCTGGTCGACATCGTCACCCGCCATGAGACGCACCGGGCGCTTTGCGAATTGTCGATCGGGCGGGGCATCGCGACCATCGTCCAG
This sequence comes from Mesorhizobium sp. LHD-90, assembly GCF_030929505.1. Classification (GTDB taxonomy): domain Bacteria; phylum Pseudomonadota; class Alphaproteobacteria; order Rhizobiales; family Rhizobiaceae; genus Kumtagia. Next base: position 246,371 of record NZ_JAVFVV010000009.1, read on the forward strand.
AAGCCCTTCGCGCCGAGCTGGGGCGATTGCGTGGCGATCGTCGACGCCGCGGCAAAAGCCGGTATCTGGTTGGCCGTGCACGAGAATTTCCGCTTCCAGACGCCGATGCGGCATGTGCGCCGGGTGATCGACAGCGGCGCCATCGGCCAGCCGACCTGGGCGCGCATCAACTTCCGCACCGGCTATGACGTCTACAGGACGCAGCCCTATTTCTACGACGAGGAGCGCCTGGCGATCGCCGATGTCGGCATCCATGTGCTTGATCTTGCACGCTATTTCGTGGGTGAGGTCAGGCATCTCTCCTGCGAGACGCAGCGCCGCAACCCGAAGGTCAGGGCCGAGGAGACCGCGACAATGATGCTGCGCCACGAAAACGACGCGGTCAGCGTCGTCGAATGCACCTACGGCTCGCGCAAACTGCCGGACCCGTTTCCCGAAACCCTGCTCGAAATCGAGGGCGAGAATGGCGCGATCGTCGTCAATATCGGGCTGCGCATGTCGGTCACCAGCGGCGGCCAAGTGCTTGAAGAATCGATCGGTTCTCCGCTGCGCGCATGGACCAGCGAGCCCTGGCACGCCAGCCAGGAAGGCGCCTTCAATGCCTGCCAGCATTTTCTCGATTGCCTGAAACGCGGGGTGCCGGCGGATACCTCCGGAGAGGATAATCTGAAGACTTTTGCCCTGGTGGAGGCGGCGTACAAGGCGGCGGAAGAAAAACGCGCCGTCGAGCCGGAAACATGGCGGCGCAAGGGGTAGGGGCGGCCATGGCGGCGTTTCGACCAGAAGACCCGTGGCCTCGTCTCGAAGAAGACGGCCGGGGCCTGCGGCGTCACGGAAAGTGGAGAATTGTCAGGGACTTAGCGAATTCAGGCGGTTTCGCCTGGATCGCGTCCAAAATAAATGTCAGGTCCGGAAAATCCATATTTATCAAGGGTTTGATTGTCGAGAAGCGACGAAATATCTTGACGGACCTGACAATGAGGCTCAGGAACCTGACTTTGGAGCTCGGGAACCTGCCGAAAGGGGCGAAAGTCCGGCCATGCGTGCCGCCGCGTTTCGCCCTGACGGCCCGGACACCGCCCCGCGTAAATGTCGTTTGACGGAAATCTTGCAATGACGATCTGGCAGCTTGCCCACGGACGACACCTCGACATCGGCGAAAAATCGATCCTGATGGGCATCCTCAATGTGACGCCGGACAGTTTTTCGGACGGGGGTGAATTCGACCGGCCGGAGCTGGCGATCGAGCAGGCGAAAAGGATGATCGGCGAGGGCGCGGCGATCGTCGACGTCGGCGGCGAGTCGACCAGGCCGAACGCCACGCCGGTGTCGCCTGAGCGGGAGCAGGCGCGCATTCTTCCGGTCATCGAGGCGCTGGCCGGAGAAGGGTTTTTGATCTCGGTCGACACCTACAGGGCCGAAACGGCGCGGCTGGCGGTGGCGGCCGGCGCCCACATCGTCAACGACGTGCACGGGCTGCAGCGCGAGCCGGACATCGCAAAAGTCGCGGCCGACACCGGGGCTGGGCTGGTCATCATGCATACCGGCCGCGACCGCGAAAAGCTGCCGGACCCGATCGAGGACCAGTTTGTTTTCCTGAAACGCTCGCTCGCGATCGCGGCGGCGGCGGGCATTGCGAACGACCGCATCGTGCTCGACCCCGGTTTCGGTTTCGCCAAGGACTATGAGGAGAACCTGCAAGTCATGGCGCGGTTCGGCGAGCTGAAAACGCTGGGCTTTCCGTTGCTGGTCGGCACCTCGCGCAAGCGCATGATCCGCCATGTGGCCGGCGGCGACCGGTTGGCGCAGGACACCGGCACCGTTGCCACCAGCGTCATCCTGCGGATGAAGGGCGCGCTGATTTTCAGGGTGCACAATGTGGCGATGAACCGCGATGCGCTGGCATTTGCGGATGCGATGGTGGAGAGGGCCAGCCTTTCAGGTAAAGAAGAGGCGTCTCAGGTCGGGATAACCCGACCCTGAAGAGTTGGTAGCAGGTGGAGATCAGCGGCCATCTCCAAAGCCGCTTTGATGTTCCCCAAGTTTTGCCGGCAGTCATGCTGCGACGATAGATGGCGACAATACCGCCAGAGATTCGCCTCCCGACTGTCAATCGGCGGGGGCGCCAATTGTGCCGAGATAGGCTCCGTTCTCTTCGAACCGGCAATCGAAGCCGGTATCGCGGTCGTCGTTTTCGCTATCCACAGTGCCCAACACCAGAAGCTTTCCTCCACGTCGAATTGGCGGATCGGTCGTAATGTCCTCGGGCTGCACTTCAAATTTCGCCGCGACCGCCTTCTGACAAAAGATGGTCATTTCGCCCTCGGGAACGATAGTTCCGAGGCGGGGTTCTTCTGCCGCGTTCCCGCTCCGAGCTACAACGCAGCCAACGATCGCAAGCGTTAGCAGCATGCCCTTCGAGTGATATGTCATCATCGTATATCGCTCCTTGTTTCAAGACATGTCTTGAGCCTCAAGCTTGAAATTGCTTCGCGAAGCCGGGACAATGCCCAGCCGACGTTACTTGAGGGTGAGCTATTACGCTAGGAAATCTGTAATGATATTGTCCTTATCCGCCACGTGGCCGGCGCCGATCGGCTGGCGCAGGATACCGGCACCGTCGCCACCAGCGTCATCCTGCGGATTAAGGGTGCGCTGATTTTCAAGGTGCACAATGTGGCGATGAACCGCGACGCGCTGGCCTTTGCGGATGCAATGGTGGAGAGGGAGTAAGGCAGCTTTTGCGGATTGAGCCAGAGGCCAGGTTTGAGCCTCGAATGCTGACCGAGATTGTGTGAAACTCAAGTTGGACGCTACGCACAAAAATATCGTTCCTCGCAGGTCGCAGGCTTAGAACGTCCATGATTATCGAGCGCTACCGATAAAGGATTCGGATGGTGTCCTTTGCATGAGAGAAGCGTTTCCCTACAGTCTGGATTTAATGTCGATATTGCGCGGCAAGTAAGCCGTACACTGCGCCTATATCGCGGCGCTATATTTCTGCGTAACGGTTGCGCGCTTGCTTCCGCCGAGCCTTCCCGCCATGATCGCGTAGCGATCGACACCGGGAGGATGCGATGTGGCGACTGATCCTGGCTGCGGCGGCTCTCGTGATGGCTTCCGGGCTCCTACACGCACAAGACTTTTCTCCCGCCGAACTGCAGAAGCGGGCCATCGAGCGCCGCGCCGTCGAGGCGGTCATCTGGGGCATGCCTGCGGTCAACTACGATCTCATGTTGCGGGAGATGCTGACCAAGACCGAGGGCAAGGTGAACCAGGTCACATATTGGTCCCGTCCGGTCGACTGGCACAACCAGACGCTCACACCCAATCCCGATGCGATCTATTTGATGATTTTCTTCGACACGAAGGAAGCGGGGCCGATCGTGATCGACGTTCCGCCGGCCGACGGAGGCTCGTTCGCCGCCAATATCGACACCGTCTGGCAGATGCCACTCGAAGACGCGGGACCCTATGGCGCGGACAAGGGCGCTGGCGGCAAGTACCTGATTCTGCCGCCAGGCTATGAAGAGAGTGTGCCCGACGGATACATCGCCGTCCAATCCGAGACCTTCGCCGGTTATGCGCTGTTCCGCTCGAACCTCGCGAGTCATGGCGATGCGGACATCGCCAATGCGGTGGCCTACGGGAAGCGGCTCAAGGTCTATCCGCTCTCACAGGCGGCAAGTCCTCCCGAGACGAAATACACCGACGCGACGGACGTTCTCTACGACTCGACCATTCCCTACGACATGCGCTTCTTCCAGTCGCTGGATCGCATCGTGCAAAGTGAGCCGTGGCTGACGCGCGACAAGGCGATAATCGATCAGCTCAAGTCCATCGGGATAGAGAAGGGCAAGCCTTTCGCTCCCGATGCCGAAACGACTGCGATCCTGAATGCCGCGGCAACCGAAGCGAGAGCCTTCCTCGATCACATGTATGAGGCCGGCTATCCGCCGTTCTTCCCCACGGCGCATTGGGCCGTGCCGGCCTTTCCCGATCTCGTCAAGGCTGGATCCTCGGGATACGCCGAGACGGACATTTACCCGGTCGACTATCGCGCCCTCACCTACAGCATGGGCTATATCGGAATAAAGCGCCTCGGCACCGCACAGACCTACCTCATCGCGAACAAGGACAAGGATGGCGAACCGCTGGCCGGCGACAAGAGCTACCGACTGCACGTGCCGCCGAACGTGCCTGTGGAACTGTACTGGTCGGTGACCGTCTACGATCGGGAGACGCATGCACTGGTCAAGAACATGGACCGTGCCAGCCGCGCGTCGAATACCGCGGAAGTGCAGACGAACCCCGATGGATCGACGGACATCTTTTTCGGCCCCAAGGCGCCGGAAGGAAAGGAGTCGAACTGGGTCCCGACCGACCCGCAGCGCGGCTTCGAGCTGCTGTTCCGGCTCTACTCGCCGACCCAGGCGCTTTTTGAGAAGAAGGCCTGGACGCTTCCCGACGTCGAGAAGATGAACTAGCGGAAGGAGCAAGCCATGACCAGCAATCCCAGCCTTAACCGTCGAGACATGTTGCTCGCCGCCGCGACGCTTGCAGCAGCTTCGGCGGTCGACGCCAGCGGCGGCGTCGGTACGGCTGAGGCGTCGGAGCTCAACCCGCAACCGTTGCCGCCCTCGCCCGATTGGGGCCGGGCGCTGCGGCCCGGGCCGGATGCGCGCGTCAAGATCACGGAGGCTTATGCCGACCACGTCGCGCGCGATGCCTTCTTCTGGGCCTGGCCGCTGGTCAACATGTACAACCGCCGGCTGGCGTTCTCGAAGTTCAAGGAACATAGGTACAGCGGCCCGCTGCTCGAGGCGCCGCTCAATGAACTCACCATGCTCACGGACTATGTCAATCCGGAAGAGCGCAATGTCGCCTGTCCCAACCAGGACGTCGTTTACGGTCTCGGGTTGCTCGCGCTGGATGTTTCCCCTGTCGTCATCCAGGTGCCGGATTTCGGCGACCGGTTCTGGGTCTATCAGATCGTCGACCTGCGCACCGACAGCTTCGCCCAGCTCGGCAAGATGCACGGCAGCACTCCCGGCTTCTACCTTCTTGTCGGGCCTGACTGGCATGATGAGGTGCCTAAGGGAATCACGCGCGTCTTCCGGTCGTCGAGTAACACCGGTCTGGCCGCACCACGTATCGCCCAGGAGGACACGCCGGAAGACAAGCGGGCGATTCAGGATGTCCTGACTGGAATCATGATGTATCCGCTCGCCGACTATGACGGACGGATGAAACGTATCGAGTGGAGCAAGCTGCCAAAAGTTCCCGGCGCCCCGCCCGGCGAAGAGGAAACGCGGTGGGTGTTTCCCGAAAAATTCTTCGACGAGTTGCCGGCTGTGCTGGCCGATGCGCCGCCGCTGCCCGGCGAGGAGGCGCGCTACGCGCAGGTACTCGCGGTGCTCGCGGCCGCCAAGGATAATCCGCAAATGAAGCAGGGGATGATCGAGGCGGCCAAGGACGCGGAAGAAAAGCTGGTGAACCCGCTGTTCCAGTTCCGCAACTATGGCCAGCAACTGCCGCACCACTGGAGCACGATCTCCAACGAGTCCGCGTTCGGAACGGACTACTTTACGCGCACCGCCGTTGCAAAGTCGAACATCCTCGTCAACTCGCCCGACGAGACGAAGTATTTCTATCAGGACCTCGATGCCTCGGGCGAACGGTTGAACAGTGACAACCGGTACACGGTGACGTTTCCGAAGGACGGAACGCCGCCCGTGAACGGCTTCTGGTCGCTCTCGATCTACAACGAGCACCACTTCTTCATCGCCAACCCGATCAACCGCTTCTCGGTCGGCACCAAGAACAAGGATTTAAGTCTAGCCGCAGACGGCTCGCTGACGGTCTACGTCCAGGCCGATGAGCCTGCGGACGCGGTGCAGCGCGCCAATTGGCTGCCGGCGCCCAAGGGCGACTTCTCGCTCTACGTGCGCGCCTATTGGCCGCAAGCGCCGGTCATGGACGGCTCATGGACGCCGCCTCCGGTACAGAAGGCGGGCTGAACTGGGGCGAGTTGGGGCTTGGGCGAGCGCATTTTTGCCGGAACGCCCTCACTCCACCAACTCCCTCAGTCGCGCCATGGCTCCGATGCGGCGGTAGACGAAGGGTTCGGCGCGGTCGTGTCCGGCGGCGCTGGCCTGCGCCTCCTCGATCAGTTTTGCCATGCGGGCGTGAAGCGGGGATTTCGCGCAGGCCGGGTCGGTGGCGGCGGCGTCGCCGGCGATCGCCATTGCCTGGCAGCGGCAGCCGCCCCAGTCGATCTCGCGCCGCTCGCAGCTTCTGCAGGGCGCCTGCATCCAGTCGGTGCCGCGGAACGCGTTGAAGGCCGGCGAATCGCGCCAGATTTCGGCCAGCGTGCGGTCGCCGAATTTTTCGAAGGTGAGCTGCGGGATCGAGGCTGCGGCATGGCAGGGCAGCACCGTGCCGTCCGGCGCCACCATGAAGGCGTCGCGCGCCCAGCCGCCCATGCAGGGTTTCGGGTAGGTGGCGAAATAGTCGGGCGTGACGAAGTCGATATTGAGGATGCCCGTCAGCCTTTCGCGCGCTTCCTCGACGATCTCCGCCTGCCGCTCTACCGTCGCCCGGTCGGGCATGAGGGCGTCACGGTTGACCAGCGCCCAGCCGGCATATTGCACATTGGCGATCTCAAGCCGTTCGGCCCCGAGCGACAGCGCCAGCTCGATGAAGGCCGGCACTTCCTCGATGTTGTGGCGGTGGATCGGCGCGTTGACGGTGAGCGGCAGGCCGGCGGCGCGCGCCCGGCGCGCCGTCTCCAGCTTCTTCTCGTGGCTGCCGGCATGGTTGGAGACGAGCTCGGTGGTAGTCGGCCGCGCGCCCTGAAAACTCAATTGCAGATGGTCGAGCCCGGCCTCGGCCAGCGCCTCGATGCGGCCCTCGGCGATGCCGACGCCGGCGGTGATCAGGTTGGTGTAGACGCCGCGCCCGGCAAGGCCGGAGACGAGTTGTTCGAGGTCGCGGCGCAGCGTCGGCTCGCCGCCGGAGAGATGCACCTGGAGCACGCCGAGATCGGCGGCCTGGCGGAACAGCCAGGCCCAGGTCTCGGTGTCGAGCTCGCGGTTGGCTTTCAAAAGCTCGGTCGGGTTGGAGCAATAGGGGCATTGCAGCGGGCAGCGGTGGGTGAGTTCCGCCAGCATGCCGATCGGGGGCAGCAGTTCGGTCATAGCTTCACCAGCAGTTTGTCGGACCATTCCTGCAGGAAGGTTTCGACGTCGGCCGCGACGTCCGCTTCCGGCGCGTCATATTCGGCGGCGAGGCCGGCGACGATCTGCGAGACTGTAGCGCTGCCGTCGCAGCGGCGCAAAATGTCGAGGCTGATGTCGTTCGGCCAGAACACTTTTTCGGGCGCAAGCACGGCATCGGCCTGGCGCACCGGGTCGTACTGGATGCGGACGTGGCGCGGCAGGGCGGGGATGGAGTGGGGCGAGACGAGGGCGCGGGCGCGGGGCAGGGTGGCCGGTGAAGGCGGGGGTGTGAAGGCGACCGTCATGCGCCGTCCTCCCGATAGGCGCCGGGCGGGATGTGGCCGGCGCCGCCATAGGCGTGTTCCAGCGCATCGAGCATGGCCCAGAGGATATCACATTTGAACACCAGCGCGTCGATCACGCTTTGCTGGCGCTCGGGCGTGTCGGCGTGGCGCATCACATAGGCGAGCGCGAAGTCGGAATCGCGCGACGCCTGCTCGGGGCGCTTCTTGAAATAAGCCAGCGTGTCCTCGGTGATGTAGTCGTATTTCGCCAGCATCGCCGGCACGCGCTCGCCGATGATGACGGGGGAAAACAGCTCGGTCAGCGACGAGGCGACCGCTTCCAGGAGCGTGCGGTTGGCGCAGAAGGAGAGATAGGCGCCGACGGCGAAGCGCGTGGCGGGCAAGGCGAGCCGCTCGCTCTTCACGGCTTCCGCGTCGAGCCCAAGCGAGGTGGCGAGATAAAGCCAGCGGGCGATGCCGCCGCTCCAGCCGTCGTCGCCGTCATGGTCCTCGATGCGTTTTCGCCACTCGGCGCGGAAGGCGGGGTCCTCGGCGCGGGCCAGGATGGTGGCGTCCTTGCGCGGGATCACCGCCTGGTAGCAGTAGCGGTTGAGCGCCCAGGCCCGCATCTCCAGTTTCGACAGCGCGCCGGAGGTCATCTTGTGATGGAAGGGGTGGCGGTTGTGGTAGCGCTCGGCGCCCACCTTGCGCAGCACGGCCTCCAGTTGGGCGGGCGACAGGCCGTCCTTGGCGGCGTCGTGGAAGCTGCGGGGGGCGATGCCGACTGTCATGACGTTCATGCGGACCTCCGCTTCGCGCGTTTCTCGTGCAAATTGGTCACAGCACGATCTCCATGCCGTCATGGGCGACGTCCCAACCGGCGGCGCGCAGCGCGGCGCGCTCCGGCGAGGTGTCGTCGAGGACAGGGTTGGTGTTGTTGATGTGGACGAAGACGCGACGGCCGATCTTCAGGCCGGAGAGCCCGGCCACCGAGCCGTTCTCGCCCCACATGGCGAGATGGCCCATGCGCCGCCCGGTCTTCTGGCCGACGCCGGCCGAAATCATCTCGTCGTCGGTGAAGACGGTGCCGTCGAAGAGCAGGCAGGCGGCGCCGTCGAGCCGCCCGCGCAAGCGCTCGTCTATGCGGGCGCAGCCGGGCACGTAGAAGGCGGAACGGCCGGCGCCGGCGGCAATGCGCACGCCGATCGTGTCGCCGGCCTCGGAGCCGAAATCGGCGTCCGGGCGGCTGGAATCTTCCAGGTAGAGCGCGATCTTGCCGGGCACGGAAAAGCTCTCGGCGGACACGCCGGTCTCGCGGTTTTGCGCGTCGCGGATGGCTACGGTCTCGCCGGGCGGCAGCAGCCGGCGCGGCACCAGCGCGGGGTCGAGCACGTTGAAGATGGAATTGGCGGCCAGCACGTCAAGCACCCGCCGGCTGGCGTAGATGGCGAACGGCTCGCGCTCGCGCAGGCTGAGCAGGCCGGCGACATGGTCGACATCGGCATTGGTGAGCACCACGGCGCGGATCGGCGTGGAGCGCAGCGGCGCGTCCGGCGCAGGCTGCAGTTCCGGCGTCGCGGCGATCTGCTGGCGGATGTCGGGCGAGGCGTTGAACAGAACCCAGCCGGAACCGTCGGCGGAGGCTGCCAGGCTGGATTGGGTGCGGGACAGAAATCCCGGCTCGCCGGCGCGCGCGGCGCGGCTCAGCCGAAAATTGCAGTTCCATTGCGGGAAACCGCCGCCCGCCGCCGATCCGACGATTTTCAGGCGCATGGCCGCGATCCGTTTGCAGTTTGTGGCCAGGCCAACACTCACCTGTCTCGCGAACGGGCCGCGAGCTCGAACTCGAGAATGCGGTATGCGGCGCGCGCCCTGCTGGCAGGGCCGCGCGCCGCCGCGGTCGCCTACTTCTTGGGAGCGATCTCGGCAGGCAGATACCGCGAGATTTCCATGCCGGCCGCGACCTGGCACATCGTAGGCTTCTTCCAGCTTTTCTTCATGCGTTCCTCCTGTTTTCCCGGCCCTTTCGGCCGGATTTCGCCATCATTGCCGCCGCGAGGCACCGTTACGCGACGACACGTCCATCAGTCGAAAATGGACAAACAAATAAGAAGGTTCTTGGACAATACGAAAACATACAAATGTGGCGTGTCTCAGTCGAGTTTTATTTCTTCGCCTCCCATGGCCGACTTTTCTCAAGCGGCAGTCCGGTCTTTTCCCATCCATCGGAGCCCGGCGGATACCAGAGCACCCCGCCGAAGCCCCATTCCACCGCCCGCTTCGCCGCGTTCCACGACATCCAGCAGTCGGTCATGCAGTAGAACAGGATCGGCCTTTTCTTGTCGGATCCGATCTGGGCTTCGATGCCCGCCTTGAAATAGGCGGCCGTCTCCGCGTTGATCTCGCCGTAGCCGACATTGGCTAGCCAGATGCTGCCCGGTATGTCGCGCCGTTCCTTGTCCTTCCAGATCGTGCCTTTCGGCAGGTTGGCCGGCTTCGGCGCGTCGGGCATGACGTCGATGAAAATCGCCGTCTTCTGCCGCCACAGCGCCTCGGCTTCCTGCGTGGTCACGACCCTGGCGCCTTTCAGCGTTTCCGGCACGGGCGCCCGGTAGTTTTCCATCCGGTAGCCGGCGGGTTCTTCCACCGCTCCGGCGGATGCCGGCAAGGCGGAACAAAGCAGCGCGGCCATCAGGATCGAAAATGCCTGTCTTGCCTTCTTCCTCCTTCTGTCCATGCCGATCGGTCCGCCGCATCTATTGCGTGATCGGTTTGTCCTGTTCGTCGATCAGCGGCACGCCATAGCCGAGCAGGATCTTGTTGATCTCGGCCTGGTTGTCCTTGATCAGCCGGTTGAGCGTGCGTTTCCATTCCTGGTCGGAAGGCCGCACGCCCATGGTGATGCGATAGGTCATGCGCGAGCCCGCCTTGTCCCTGGTGAGCGGCACCACGGCGATGTCGGCATTGGATTTCGCGTAGTAGCCGCCCATCGGGCCCCACACCACCGCCGCGTCGATCTCGCCGGACAAGATGTCCTTGACCATCAGCTCGGCAGGCGAGGCTGTGAAGCGGGTATCGACCATCAGCCCGTAGACCTTGGCCTTCTTCATCAGATTGGCCTTGGCCATGTTGGACGACGGCGGGGTGCTCTGCACCACGCCGATCCGCTTGTCGGCCAGTTTGGGGTCCTCAATCGTCTCGACGCCGTCGAGACCGGAGCCTCGTTTGTAGAGCAGCACATAGGCGGAGCGGTAATAGGCGTTGGTGTTCTGCACCAGTTCGTCGCCCTGGGCGTAGCCCATGATGATGTCGCAGCGGTTGGCGCGCAGCGTATTGCGCACGAACCCCATCACCATCGGGAACCAGGTGTAGGAGACGGACTTGCGGCCGGTCTTTTCGGCGACCAGCTCCGCCAGCTTGTTCTCAAATCCTTCTCCGCTCTCGTCGGTGAAGGGCATGTTGGAGGGGTCGGCGCAGACCCGCAGAACGTCCGGATCGACCAACTCGCCGGCGGCGCCGACGCCGGCGCTCTGGGCCAAGGCGGCGGACGGCAGCGCAAGCGCGCCGCAGAGCACCAGCGAGGCGAAAAGCCGTGGGGCGCCGCGAACACTCATGTCAGCCGCCCATGCACGAAGCTTCGTGCTCCTTGGCGGCCGCCGGCTTGTCGGCCTTCTTGGCCGGCCGGCCGCGCGGCAAGTCGCCGACGGCGCGGGCGCGCAGATAGACGTAGAGGTCATCCATGTAGCAATAGACGTTCTTGTTGTCGCCGAACGCGGGCATGACGCTTTCCTTGCCGGCGCCGAGGTTCTTGCGGCCCTCCGCGACGATCGACAGGAAGGTGCCGTAGTCCATGGTCTTGATGGAGTCGACAAGGGCTGGCGCATAGGTGGAGCCGACGCCGTCCGGCCCGTGGCAGACATGGCAATCGGAATTGAAGCGCCGGTAGCCGCTGAACGTATACCAGTCGACCGTGCCGTCGTCCTGAATCTTGAAGGTGGGGTTGCCGTCGGCGTCCATGTATTTGCCGCCGTCGTCGCTCGCCGCCGCAGCCTTCTCCTTGCTGTCCGGCTCGCTGGCGCTCTGCGCGAAGGCAGGGCCGGCCGAAGACAGGGCGAGCAAGACAAGCAGCGACATCGTAGTGCGAAACTTCATTATGGACCTCTTCCTTCGTTCGCCACGGACACAGCTCTGCTGTCGCAATGCGGCGGTGACAGTTCGTTGTGGGTGGCGAAATCTGGAGCCCGACCGGGGATCGTGTCGGGCCGGGCTCCGTTTTCGTGGCCTATAGCCTAGAAGGCGCGGGCCAGTTCATGGTTCCCGGAGATCACTCCGGAAGACCGAAGACGGTGAGCTGGCCGCCCAGCGTCGTGTACTCGGCAAGACCGGCATAGCCGCCCACCGCGCCCAGGCCGGCGGTGCCGACCACCTGCGCTTCGTCGCCCTGCTCACGGCCCTGGTCGACCGCGCCGTGCCATGCCGCCGCGTTCTCCGGAGCGAGCAGGCCGCCGGCGAGACCGATGCCGGCCCAGCCGCCGACACCCGACAGCACGGCGATATACTGCTTGCCGCCATGTTCGTAGGTGTTGACGTTGCCGATGATGCCGGACGGGGTCTTGAACTTGTAGAGTTCGTTGCCGTCCTTATCGATCGCCTTGATGTAGCCTTCCAGCGTTCCGTAGAAGACGATGTCGCCATCGGTCGCCAGTGCGCCGGACCATACCGAGAACTGCTCGGGCTTCGACCAGACGATCTCACCCTTGGCGGCGTCCCAGGCGATGAAGTTGCCCATGCCGCCATGGCTGTCGGGCGCCGGATACATCGACACGGTGGCGCCCACATAGGGCTGGCCGGCGGTGTAGCTGACGCGGTAGGGCTCGTAGTCCATGCAGACATGGTTGGTCGGCACGTAGAACAGGCCGGTCTTCGGCGAATAGGCCGCCGGCTGCTGGTCCTTGGTTCCCAACGCCGCCGGGCAGACGCCGGTGGTGTTGACGTCCTCGCCGTTCTGCTGGGTCGAGTATTTCGCGACGACCTGCGGGCGGCCATATTGGTCGCTGTTCTTGTCCATCACGACTTCGGTCGCCCAGTTGACCTTTGGATCGTAGGGCTTGGCGACGAGCAGCTCGCCGGAGTTGCGGTCCATGGTGTAGGCGAAGCCGTTGCGGTCGAAGTGGACCAGAACGTCGTGCTTGGCGCCGCCCACGTCCATGCCGTCGACGAGGATCATCTCGTTGACGCCGTCATAGTCCCACTCGTCGTGCGGGGTCATCTGGTAGACCCACTTGGCAACACCGGTGTCCGCGTCGCGGGCGAAGATGGTCATCGACCACTTGTTGTCGCCGGGCCGCTGCACGGGGTTCCAGGTCGACGGGTTGCCCGAGCCGTAGAACACCAGGTTGGACTTGGGATCATAGGCGTACCAGCCCCAGGTGGCACCGCCGCCGGTCTTCCACTGCTCGCCTTCCCAGGTGCTGATGCCCGAGTCCTTGCCGACCGGCTTGCCGAGCGCCATGGTCTTCTCGGGGTCGAGAAGCGTGTCGGAGTCCGGGCCCATCGAGTAGCCGCGCCACACCTGCTTGCCGTCGGCCAGATTGTAGGCCGCGACCCAGCCGCGCACGCCGAACTCGCCGCCGGAGATACCGACGATCACCTTGTCCTTCACCACGATCGGAGCGTGGGTCGAGGATTCGCCCTTGCCGCCGTCGATCTGGTCGCCGTTCTTGATCGACCACGCGACCTTGCCGGTCTTGGCGTCCAGTGCCGTCAGCATTGTGTCGGCCTGGTTGAGGATGATCTTGCCGTCGCCATAGGCCACGCCGCGGTTGACCGTGTCGCAGCACATGATCGGGATGACGTTCGGATCCTGCTTGGGCTCGTATTTCCAGAGGATCTTGCCGTCGTTCTTGAGATCGAGGGCGTAGACGATGTTCGGGAACGGGGTGTGGACATACATGACGTCGCCGATGACCAGCGGGCCGCCCTCGTGGCCGCGCAGGACGCCGGTCGAGAACGTCCATTTGACCTGGAGGTTCTTGACGTTGTCTTTGGTGATCTGGTTCAGCTTCGAGTAACGGGTATTGGCATAATCGCCTGTCGGCATCGCCCAGTTCTTGGGGTCAGAGGCAAGCTTCTGCAAGTCGTCGTTCGCCCACGCTCCATAGGCCGAGGCGCCGGTCAGCAGCGCCGCGGTCAATGGAATGAGGGTGGCCTTCTTGAGTACACGCATCGAATATCCTCCCGGGGTTCACAATCAGGAATCAATTGTCTTGCCCACAAGGGCTTGCCCAAGCGATTCATGTGGTGGGAAGTATTTCCGGCAGCGTGTCACGACCTAAGCCAGATGAGCGGAGGGCACCGTTACCGCCCACCTCACTTGGCCTACGAAAGACTGTCGCCGCTCCCTTTAGACGGTGACGCCCTTGAAGCCGGAAACAGGGAAAACCTATGTCATTTGACCGAGGCAGGCAAGCAAAAAGCCCCTGCGGATGGTGCAATGCAAGATATCATTTTTGTGCAGCGCAATATAGATCGAATAAAATCTAAAATTGTTCAAATCTCCGGTATTGCTTTCCCGTGAGTGGGTTCCAGACGTATAGAGGAAGTCAAAATCAGGCATCGCTCGCCCGGTTCCGAAACTATCGCACCGCAAGGTGGACGATCGAGTTCTTGCCATTGCCTGACGGGGCGCGGGATTTTTCGTCGAAGATTTGAACTGTATCGAGGCGCGTGGCCGCGAGCTCTTCGCAACAGGGTCTTCAAATCCGTTGCGGGGCGAAAAGTCGGCCTGTCTGCCAATCCTCCTTTGGTCCTATAGCCTTTCGTCCTATCTGCACCACATCATCGGGCCGGAGCCTTCGGTGCGGGCAAAACGGTTGGCAATCCGCCCGCGCCGGCTATAGAATCCGGCCTGTTCCGCCCGGCGCCGCGCCGCCTGGGGAGATGGCCGAAGCGGAGGAGTTTTCCATGCGCTGGCGAGCAAGACCGTTCCGCCTGATGTTCTGTCTCGCCGCGGGCATCGCGGGCGCCCTTCCGGCCAACGCCGCCGGCGACTATCCGACCACCGCGCTTGCCGATTACGTCCTGGGTTGCATGCAGTCCAACGGCCAGACGCGCGATTCGCTGGAACGCTGCTCCTGCTCGATCGACGTGATCGCCTCGATCATGCCCTACGATGACTATGAGAGGGCCGAGACGTTCCGGCGCATGGCGCAACTGAACGGCGAGGCCAGCGGGCTGTTTCGCGAGAGCGCGCCGGCCAAGACCGCGGGCTCGGCGCTGCGCCGGGCGCAGGCCGAAGCGGATGTGCGGTGTTTTTGAGGCCGCAACCGCGACATAAGCGATACCAAATCGGGTGGGTCGCGATCCCCTCACTTGCGATTTCTAACACTTAGCTGTCGCTGACGGGCTTCGCCCTGCTCCAGCTAAGATGTTGAAATCGCTTTCTCTCCCGCGAGGGGAGAGATATCGCGCGTCGCCGTATCCGCTAGTCTCCAACCTTGGCGACTAATGGTGAGATCACGGCAGTTCCTATCTCCCCTCTTGCGGGGGAGAATGGATTTTCACGATCTTGGCGGAGCGCCGAGCCGATAGGTGAGGAAGAAGCGACGCCAAGTCGTATAAAATCCAAGAGAGGGGCAATTCGCCGTCATACCTTGACGTTGATGCCACTCACAGCCCCGTCGCTTCCAGCGGCCATTCGTCCTTGAAAACTTTTCCGTCGGTGTCGACCGCCTCGACGCGGATGTCGCCAGTTCCCTGGACGTCGAAGTCGAAGCGGAAGTTGGGATCCTCCGAGATCGAGATGCCGCCTTCCATCGACAGGATCGGCCTGTCGGCCTGCGAGATCGTCAGCTTCTGGACGAAATGCGCGGGGATGAAATATTGCGTCAGCGGGTCGCGCTGCAGCCCCGAATTGTTGGGATGGCGGATCATCAGTTGCAGTTCCTCGGCCTTCGACATGGTTTCCTCGGCCGGGAACTGGCGCAGCTTCATCTGCCCCATCGAGGCCAGCGCGTCCTTGGAATTTTTGACCGCGGGCGCCGAGCAGCCGCCGGAGGCTTTTACGAAAGTCTGCGTCATATGCAGTTCGCCGCTGCCGGTCTCGGCGATGGCGCGGATCCACGAATAGTCGTCGACGCGCACCCGGGTCGACAGATGCGTGACGCCGGCGTCTTTACCGAAGGTGAAGGTCGCCGCCACCGGGGCGGGGTTGACGTCGATGATCATGGTGACGCCCTTGACCCCGTCCGGCGCCTTGGCCGGGTCGATATAGATGTCGACCGGCACGAGGGCGGCGTCCTGCGCGCGCTTCGGCGCCTCGATGCGCACCAGCCCGGTGTCGGCCAGGATGGTGCGGTCGCCGAACACGTCGCCCTTCAGGCCGGTCCAGATTTTTTCCGACGACGCCATGGTCTGCTGGGCAGCGGCCTTGCCGGACAGGCCGGCGAACGCCAGCACGATCGCCGCAAGCAGGGAAAGCCAGCGGGAGCCGGAACGCCGGTCCGCGAGAGTGTGAAATCGCATCAATGCCTCCACCGGGAGAGAGGTGGTGCCCAGGCTGGGAGAGATATTATGCCTCGGCGGGGTGATTGGCAAATCAGCGGTGCGTGAGATGGACGCAGAAGCGGCGTGACGCCCCCGTTTCGGAAGATGCCGCCCTCCTTGACGCCTCGCGCGCGGCTTGCGACCTTTGTCCGATGCACGGAACAAGGGAGGACGGCCGTGTTCAAGAAGCCAAAAAGGATCAGCGTGCTTGCGGCCTTGCTCGCCGTGCCGCTCGGCGCGACGGGTGCGATGGCGGACGGGCAGACCGTGGTGCTGCGCGGTGCGCGTGTGCTTACCATGGACGGCGCCAAACCCGAGGCGCAGGCGATCGCGCTGGTCGAGGGAAAAATCGCGGCGGTGGGGTCGGACGCCGACATCGAGCCGTATCTTAAAGGCGCGAAGGTCTACGACCTGCCGGCCGGCGCGCTGGTGCTGCCCGGTTTCCAGGACGACCACAACCATCTGATCTGGAGCGCCACGCAGGCCGAGGATATCAGCCTCACGGATGTTTCGGATGAAGCGGGGCTGCGCGCCGCGATCGAGCCGGCCATGGCGAAATTGCCGAAGGACGTCTGGCTGCGCGGCGGCGGCTGGAGTGTCGGCGTCTACAAGGAGCCCTCGGCCAAGGCGCTGGACGCGATCACCGGCGACCGGCTTGCCTATTTCGACGATGTCGACGGCCATTCGGGCTGGGCGAACTCGGCGGCGCTGAAGCTAGCCGGCATCGACGCCAGCACGAAAGACCCAGAAGGCGGACGCATCGAGCGCGATACGCAGGGCAATCCGACCGGCCTGCTGCGCGAGAACGCCATGAGCCTGGTGTCCTCGCTGTTGCCGGAATATCCGGACGCGCAGGTCGACGCCGGCCTGGCGAAAGGCCAGGCCGAGGCGATGAGTTTTGGCATCACGGCCATCATCGACCCTTCGACGGAAGAGTGGATGCTGAAGGGTTACCAGCGCGCCGACGCCGAGGACAAACTCAAGCTCAGGGTCGAGGCGGCGGTGAAGATCGACGCGGAAGAAGGGCCCGACGGCGTCTACCGCGTGCAAAAACTGAAGAACCAGTACACCTCGCCGCATCTTGAAGTGACGTCGGTCAAACTCTTCGTCGACGGGGTGATCGAGACCGGCACCGCGGCGCTACTGGAGGCCTATGTCGGCTCGAATTCGGCCGGCGACGCGCTGTTCACGCCCGAGATACTCAACGGCATTGCGATCGCCGCGGACCGCGTCCACCTGCAACTGCACGCGCACGCCATCGGCGACCGCGCCGTGCGCATGGCGCTCGACGCCTTCGAGGCGGTCGAAAAGGCCAACGGCAAGCGCGACAGCCGCCACCAGATCACCCATCTGGAGCTGATCGATCCGGCCGACATCGAGCGCTTCAAGGAACTCGGCGTGGTCGCCAACATCCAGGCGCTGTGGGTCTATCCGGACACCTACATCGTCGACCTGACGCAGCCGAAGATCGGGCCGGAACGGTCCGAATGGCTCTATCCGTTCGGCGCGCTGAAGAAGGCGGGCGCGACCATCGTCGGCTCCAGCGACTGGAGCGTTTCGTCGATGAACCCGCTTGAGGCGATCCAGACCGGCGTGACCCGCCAGGACATCGCCGATCCGAACGGCAAGGTGCTGACGCCGCAACATAAACTGGACGTCATGGACATGCTGCGCGCCTATACGGTGAACGCCGCCTATGCTGCCTTCGACGAGACCGACTCCGGCACGCTGACGGTCGGCAAGCGCGCCGATGTCGTGGTGCTCGACCGCGACGTGACCAAGATACCGGCCACAGAGATTGCGTCCGGCAAGGTGCTGGTGACGCTGATCGACGGCGAAGCGGTGTATGAGGCAGAGGGGGTGGCGGGGAAGTAGCTCAGATCGTGCGTCCTTCGAGGCTCGCCCGCCGAGTTTCATATCAAACGTGCCTGGGCGGCGCGAGCTTGCACGTCACGATTGTTTGATCTGGCGGCGGCGGACGTTGGATCCGAAACCAAGCGCCTTGATATGCTGGCCGGCCGCATTCTCGCGGTGCGGCGCTCCGGAGGGAGAAGGCGAATGTTTGCATCGATCGAGCGAAAAGAACAGATGGCCATGGCCGTGTCGGCGGGCCTCGTGGGACTTGCCGCTGCGTTGCATTTCGCGAGTGCGGGGCCGACTCTGAAATTTGCCGCCTGTGCGCTTGCGCTGGCGGGCGTCGCACATGTGATCAGCGAAGCAACAGATCAGTTGGGCAACCATCTCGGGCCTGCGGCGACGGGTATCGTGCAGTCGGCCGTGGGCAACCTGCCCGAGTTGTTCGTGGCAATCTTCGCGCTGCAGGCGGGCCTCGTCGCAGTGGTCCAGGCCTCGTTGATCGGCTCTATCCTCGCCAATGCGCTCCTGGTCCTTGGGCTTGCCTTCCTGGTGGGTGGCGCCAGGCGCCAACTGCTGGTGTTCGAGGCGAGGAGCCCGCGCATGATCGCGATCCTGCTCTTGCTGGCGGTCTGCGCGCTGGTCCTGCCGACGCTCGCACATGAGTTGCATCTTCCGGCGGGCGCGCATGAGCAGCCGCTGGCGGTGGTGTGCGCGATCATCTTGCTGCTCGTGCTGGCGGTCCAGACGTGGACGATGCTGACCGCAGGCCAGCGGATGGTGCCCGCCGAGGCGCGCAAGCGTTCCCGCGCTTGGCCGCTCGCTACGGCCATTGGTGTTCTGGTGGTTTGCGGGGTCGCGGCCGTGCTGGTGTCGGACTGGTTCGTCGAAGCCCTCGAGCCGGCGATCGAGGCGCTCGGCATCAGCCAAGCCTTCGCAGGCCTCGTCGTCGTCGCCATTGCCGGCAACGCGGTCGAGAACGTCGTCGGCATTCGGCTCGCGGCAGAGGGCAAGGCGGATCTTGCGGTGAGCGTGGTGCTCAACAGTGCGCTTCAGGTCGCGGTGGCGCTGATCCCGATCCTGATTCTCGTCAGCTTCGCGTTCGGCAGCACACCGTTCACCCTGGCCATCCCGCCGATTCTCGCGGCCGCGCTCTTCCTCTCGGTGCTCGTGGTCACAGTGGTGACCGTGGACGGCCGCGCGGACATCGTTGACGGCGCGGCGCTCGTTGGACTCTATGTCATCGTCGCGACCATCTTTTGGTGGGGCTGACGCGGTGTTTGGGTCGAGACGCAGCGCTCTAACGGCCGCTATCTCACTCCCACTCCAACTCCGCATAGGCGGCCGTGGCGTTGCGGCCGTTGTAGTCGTCGAACAACGCCCAGTTGGCGCGCTCGGAAAGTCCGGCCGTCTCGACGGCCTCGGCCAGCGGCACGCCGTCCTTGATCGCCTTGCGCAGGTCGGTGGCCAAAACCTCGAAATAGCGGCGTTCGGCGTCGAGCGCCTGCGGCCAGCCGAATGGCGCCGGGCCGTGGCCGGACACGACGGTTTTGGCGCCGATGGCGGCGAGCGCATCAAGCTGGCGCATCCAGCCGAGCAGCGAGCCGTCCAGCGTCGGCAGGTGATTCAAAAAGACGAGGTCGCCGGCGAACAGCGCGCCGGTGCGGGTGTCGAGCACCGTGAGGTCGTTGTCGGTATGCGCGGCCTCCCAGGCGCGCAGCTCCAGCTTTCGCCCGCCGAGGTCGAGCTCCAGCCGGTCTTTCACCAGCAGCGCCGGCGGGATGATCTCGATGCCTTGCATCAGCTTTTCGCCGAGCTGCTCGCGAAAGCTTTGCAGATAGAAGGCGCCGCGCGCCTCAAGTGCCGCCGGGAGGTTCTGGTGGCCAACCACGGTCGCTCCTGTCGGGCGGAAGGCGGCGTTGCCAAAAATGTGGTCGGGATGCATGTGGGTGTTGATCAGGTAGCGCACCGGTTTTGCGGTGACGCCCTTGATCGCCTTGAGCAGCGCCTCGCCTTCGGCAAGGCTGCCGCCGCTGTCGATCACCGCCACGGCGTCGACGCCGACCACCACGCCAAGGTTGGCGATGGCGCCGCGGTTTTCCGGCGTCGTCAGTTCGTCAACACCCTGCACGGTAAAGACGCCGTCGCCGAGTTCGACCAGCGCGAGTTCGGCGCCGGCCGCGCGAGCCGTGTTGCTCAGGCAGCAGGGCGGCAGAAGGGCGCCGGCGGCGAGGCAGGCAAAGCCGCCGAGCATGTTCCGGCGATGCGGATCTATACGGGCGGTGCGCATCACGCCCTTTCTGGAAATTTTTCATAGAACGACCGCACGAGGTCGGTCATCACCGTCGGATTGCGATAGTTTCGCGGCAGGCGCACGTCGAAATAGCCGATCACATGCGCCGGGCGCTCAGACAGCACGATGATGCGGTCCGACAGCGTCAGCGCCTCGCGCAGATTGTGGGTGACCATCAGCGCCGTCGTCGGCCGCTCGGACCAGACCGACAGCAAGAGATGGCGCAGCCGCTCGGCGGTCGGCTCGTCGAGCGACACGAAGGGTTCGTCGAGGAACAATATGTCGGGTTCGGTGGCGAAGGCGCGCGCCAGCGCGGCTCGCCGCGCCAGCCCGAGCGATAGTTCGCTCGGAAAGAGCTTACGCATCGCCGCAAGCCCGAGGGTTTCGAACAGCGGGGTCAGGTCCTTGCCGCGCAGCGGCTTCGGCAGCGCGAGCCGCACATTGTCCTCGACGCTGCGCCACGGCAGCAGCGTCGGCTCCTGGAATACGGCAGCGATGCAGCCGCCCTCCGGCAGGCGGATGGCGCCTGAAAAATCGCGGTCGAGCCCGAGCAGGATGCGCAAGGTCGTGGTCTTGCCGCAGCCGGACGGGCCGAGCAGGCAGGCGAACTCGCCGGCGCGTACCTCGAAGGCGAGATCGCGCAGCGCCGGCAGTGGTACGCCGTCGGCGGACAAAAACGTCTTTTCGGAAATGTCGACGCCAAGCGACGATCTTGCGCCAGCCGAAGGCTGGCCGTCCATCTCGTCGTCCGCGTCCCGGCTCGCATGGATCATGGACATTGCTCTAGGGTCTGTTGATATCCAGGCCATGGCGGTCTGCAAATGGTGGCTGTCTGCGCTTCCGGTACTCATGTAGCGGAACGTACACTCCGTTCCGGTTCTCGAAATCCGCCATTTTCGACTCGCCCTAACCTGAATCTCGACAGACCCTAAGCCGGCCGCCGGCGCCAACGGGTCGCATGCCGTTCAAGCGGCTGCACCAAAGCGAGTTCGATGAGCAGCATGATCGCCACGAAGGCCAGCGTGTAGGCCAGGATGGCCGCGACGTCGAAGAGCTGGAAGTAGAGATAGATCTGGAAACCGACGCCGTTGGAGCGGCCGAGCAGTTCGACGACCAGCACGATCTTCCAGATCAGCGCGATGCCGGAGCGCGAGGCGGCCGCGATATAGGGCTGCAGTTGCGGCAAAAGGACGTGTCGCACGCGTTCCAGCGGGCCGAAGCGGTAGACTGCCGCCATCTCGGCGTAGCGCGGGTCGAGCGCCCGCGTGCCCTCCCGCAGCGTGACGACGACGTTGGGGATCTTGTTGACCGCCACCGCGCCGATCGCCGCCACCTCGTTGAGGCCGAACCAGATGTAAGCGAGCACGATGACCACCAGCGCCGGCACGTTGAGGAACAGGACGACCCACGGATTGAAAAAGCGGTCGGCGCGGCGGTCGCTGCCGAGCAGGATGCCGATGACGGTGCCGACCACCATGGCGACGATGAAGGCTGCCGCGACGCGCAGCAGCGTCATGCCAAGATGAAAGGGCAGTTCGCCCGTCGCCATGTCGTGCAAGAACACCTGCCAGACCGCGGCGGGCGTGGGGAAGGCGCGGCTCGGCCAGAGCGCCGCAGCGAACGCCCAGATCAGCCCGAGGCCGAGAAGGGAGGCGGCGACGGTCAGCGTCGGCACCAGCGCGGCGGAGGGATTTCGCCGGTCCGCGTTGGCGGACGTTACGCCGGAGGCGGCTCCCTTCCGGGTGTCGGGGGCCTGGCCGGTTTCACCGGCGCTCATTGCGTCAGGCCCGTCCAGTAGGTGCCGGGCGCCATCTCATTCGCGCCGCCGACCAGTCTTTCGCCGCCGATCTCCGCCAGCACCGCGTAGAGTTTTTCGGCGTCCGCGGCCTCCTCTGTTGCGGATCGGGCCGGGATGCCCTCGCGATAACGGTCGCGCAGCGTCTCCAGTTCCTTCCCCTCGGCGCGCACGAGCGGCGCCAGCCGCAGCCATTCCGCGTCGGAATTTTTCATCAGCGTCTTGGCGGCCGCCGATGCTTTCAGGAACCCGCGCACCGCCGCTTCATTGGCGGACGCCCATTCTTCGTGGAACACGTAGCCGAGCGCCGACACCGGTCCCGACGCTCCGAGCGCCAGCGCCGCGTCGTTGGCACCGGCGAGCCGGTGGAACCCTTTCGCCTCCAGTCGCGCGCAGAAATGCCAGAAGTTGAGCACGGCATCGAACTCGCCGGACATCGCCTTCTCCGACATCAGTGGCGGCGCGCCATAGGCGACATCGGCGGCAGATGCGAGGTCGAGACCGTGGTCGCGCTTCGCCAGCGCCTGGAGCAGCAGCCAGCTCTTGTCGAGCGGCCCGCCGGCGACGCCGAGCCTTTTGCCCGCAAGACCGGCAAGGGTTTTGATCGGCGAGTCCTGCTTTACCATGATCGCGCCGACGGCGGTGGAATAGGGGGCGAGCGTCAGGTCCGAGCCTTCCGAGCGCAGCCGCGACACCCACAGCCAGTCAGACACGATGACGTCGATCTCGCCCGCCAGCAAGGCGACGTTGGTGGCGTCCTCGCCGGCAAACGATGTCACTGCAAGCTCGACGCCGCTGGCGGCGTCGAGGCCATGGTGCTTGATCGTGTCCAGTTCCCAACTGACCGTGCCGAACTTCAGCACGCCGACGCGGATTTCGGGCACGGAGGCGAAGGCCTTTCGCGCCGGAGGGCAGGCGAGCGCGACCGTGCCGAGCGCGGCAAGATGGAGCAGATGGCGCCGCGACGGCATCGTGGCGCCGGGCAGCGGAGGCATCAGATATCCTTGCCCTGGTCGGGGAAGACGCATTTCCAGCGTACGACCTTGAGCTTTGGGTGCTGTTCGGACCATTTCGCGATCTCTGGCGGCGCCAGGAAGGTGCACTGCGTCAGGCCGCCGCGCCGCTCGAAATAGAGGTGTTCGTCGTGGCAGACATTCGGCTGGGCGATCAGACAGACCGTCAGCACGAGATCGACAAGATCCATTGCAGCACCTCCCGCCGCGCAATCGCACGCCCCGCCGCGGCCGCAGCCCGCAATGCGGAGTCACACGACCAGCCGTGCTTCCCACAGGTGCCCGAGGGGAAAGCCCGCGAAAGGCTACGCGTTCGGCCGCGAAGCGTCAACACGATGGCAAGCGTCGCGAGGCGCGCTCGTCGTGTGCCGGCGCGAGCGGGCATACTGGACCTTTGTACGGTTGACTTATGGCAGGCCGCATCTAGCTTCGACGCGGGTCACTCAGGGCACTTTGAGGATCAACGAGGAAATGCCATGCGCTTCACCGCAGTTTTGATCGCCGGTTCGCTGCTGGCACTGGCGACCGGCCAGGCATCGGCGCAGGACGCCGCCGCCGGTGAAAAGGTTTTCGCCAAATGCAAGGCCTGCCACGTCGCCGATGCCGACCAGAACAAGGTCGGTCCTGGCCTGAAGGGCCTGATCGGCCGCAAGGCCGGCACTCATGCCGGCTTCAAGTTCTCGCCGGCCATGATCGCGGCGGGCGAGGGCGGCCTGGTCTGGGACGACGCCAAGCTGACCGAATATCTGAAGAACCCGAAAGCCATGGTGAAGGGCACCAAGATGGCCTTTCCTGGCCTCAAGGACGACGCCGACATCGCCAACGTCATCGCCTATCTGAAGCAGTATCCTTGAGGCGGCCTCACGCCGCCACCGCCGGCCGCTCCAGCGCCGCCGGCAGGTCGAGCAGGGAGTCGCAGACAAGATCTGCGCCAAGCTCCTCAACCGGCGTCTCCGTGTAGCCGCCGCGGATAAGCGCCACCGGCATGCCGGCGGCGCGGGCGGCCTTCACGTCCGAGATGCTGTCCCCGACCATCAGCGCGTCGGCAGGCGCGACGCCGAGCTTTTCCAGCGCCGCGAGCAATGCGTCCGGCGCCGGCTTCTTGTGCGTGACTGCGTCGCCGCCGACCAGCGCACCAAGCCGCTCGAACAGGCCGAAATGCAGCAGGATGGTGCGTGCAGCCACCTGCGGCTTGTTGGTGGCCACCGCCATCGGGATGCCTGCGCCTGAAAAATGCACGATTGCCTCGCGCGCACCGGGCAGCAGCCGCGTGAGGCGGGTGAGATGACGCAGGTAGATCGGCGCCATGTCGCGCTCCGCCCGGTCGAGCGCCTCGCCAGCGAGCGGCGCGCGCGAGGCGGCGAAGGCCCGCTCCACCAGCTTGCGTACACCGCCGCCGATCATCCCCGTTACCTGTGCAACGGACAGCGGTGGCAGGCGGGAGGCGGCGAGCAGTTCGTTGACGGCGGCCGCTATATCCGGCGCGGAGTCGACCAGCGTACCGTCGAGATCGAACAGGATGGCTTTGGGCATCCGTGGCGGCTTCGGCGTGCTGGCGTCCATGAATTCCCTCCCAATAGCTGTCCGTGCCAATTATATTCACGCCGCCTTGCTCAAAACCCCGTCAGCGGCGCTGCGGATGGCCTCGATGTTGGCGCGGTAGGCGGCCTCAGAGCCGCCCTTGAACACCGCCGAGCCGGCGACCAGCACGTCTGCGCCGGCTTTCGCCACCAGCGGCGCGGTGTCGGGCGCGATGCCGCCGTCGACCTCGATGTGGATAGGCCGCCGTCCCACCAGCGCCTTCACTTTTGCGATCTTGTCCAGCATTTCCGGAATGAACGCCTGGCCTCCAAAACCGGGATTGACGGTCATCACCAGGATCAGGTCGAGCTGGTCGAGCACGTTCTCGATCGCCGCCACCGGCGTCGCCGGGTTGAGCGACACGCCCGCCTTCTTGCCGAGGCTTTTCACCGTCTGCAGCGAGCGGTGGAGGTGCGGGCCGGCCTCGGCATGCACGGTGATGATGTCGGCTCCGGCGTCGGCGAAGGCGGCGATGTACGGGTCGGCCGGCGAGATCATCAGATGGCAGTCGAACACCTTGTCGGTGCGGTTGCGGATCGCCTTCACTATCGGTGGACCGAAAGTAATGTTGGGCACGAAATGGCCGTCCATGACGTCGAGATGCACCCAGTCGGCGCCGGCCGCCACCACCGTTTCCACCTCGTCGCCGAGGCGGGAGAAGTCCGCCGACAGGATGGATGGGGCGATGATCGTCTTCATTGGTCACCTTTCCCAAGGCCGGATGCCTTGTTGCCGGGCATGGAAAACACCCTGCTTGCTTTTATGTCTTCCGCCGAGATTGTCGACAGCGCCTCGGCATCGAGCGGCCCCGTCGCGGTCTCGAACAGGCGGTTCGCCTGCCTCAACCGCGCCCTGTCGAGCGCGTTGCGGATCGAGCGGGCATTGGCGAAATGCGGTTGCCCGCGGCGTTTTGCGATATAGGCGGTCATGGCCTCGGCGGCTGGATTGTCGAGATGGTAGTTCTGCTGGCCGAGCATTGTCTCGGCGATGCGGAACAGCTCGTCGTCGGTATAGTCCGGAAAGTCGATGTGATGCGCAATGCGCGAGCGGAAGCCTGGATTGCTCTCGAAGAAGCGGTCCATGCGCTGCGCGTAGCCGGCGAGGATAACCACCAGGTCGTCGCGCTGGTTCTCCATCACCTGCAATAGAATCTCGATCGCCTCTTGGCCATAGTCGCGCTCGTTTTCCGGCCGGTAGAGGTAATAGGCCTCGTCGATGAATAGCACGCCGCCCATCGCCTTCTTCAGGATCTCCTTGGTCTTCGGCGCGGTGTGGCCGATATACTGGCCAACGAGATCGTCGCGCGTCACCGAGACGAGGTGGCCCTTTCGGATATAACCCAGCCGGTGCAGCAGGTCGGCCATGCGCATGGCCACGGTGGTCTTGCCGGTGCCGGGATTGCCGGTGAAGGACATGTGCAGCGTCGGCGTCTCGTGGGCGAGCCCCATGCGTTTTCGCGCCCGCTCGACCAGCAGCAGGGCGGCGGTTTCGCGAATGCGCTTTTTTACCGGCGCGAGCCCGATCAGGTCGCGGTCGAGCTCGGCCAGCACGTCCTTGACGCCAGAGGATTCAAATTCCTCGCGCAAGTCGACGGCGGCGGGGATTTCGGCAGTTGGAGGCGCTGCTTCGGCAAGGGCGGACATGGCAACTCCTTCACCCTCCCCCTTGTGGGGAGGGTTGGCGAAGAGATTGAGCGAAGCGAAAACTCTGAGACGGGGTGGGGGTGTCGATAGAACGCGGTACCCCCACCCCAACCGCTGCGCGGTCGACCCTCCCCACAAGGGGGAGGGTGGGCGCTAGCTCGCATACCTATTCCCCGCCGGCCGATCTGCCGCGTAGGGCGTCGTCGTATAATGCACCAGCCGGCCGGCGCCTTCCTGCCGCGACAGGCGGAAGCCGGGTTCTTCGGCCGGGCGATTGACGATGAGCGACAGCTTAACCGACTCCCAGCCATGAGTGGCGTCGAAGGCGACGACGCGGATGTAGCGGTCGCCATAGACTTTCCGGCATTCCCGCAGCTCCAGCAGGAGTGCGGCGGCATCCGGATTGTCGAACATCGGGTGGCCCCACATGTCCCAGTAGGTGTTGCGCGGGTGCGGGTCGTCGGTGAATTCGAGGCTGACCGCCCAGCCATTGTCGATGCAGTATTGGACCTGCGAGCGGATCTGGTCGTCGGTCAGGTCGGGCAGGAACGAAAATGCTCCCTGGGTGATGCGCATGGTGGTTGCTCCTGGTTGCGCCGCTCACCCTCCCCCTTGTGGGGAGGGTCGGCGAATGAACTGAGCGCAGCGAAATTCAGGAGACGGGGTGGGGGTAATCATCTCAGGCATTTTACCCCCACCCCGACCGCTGCGCGGTCGACCCTCCCCACAAGGGGGAGGGTAAGCGTCGGCGCTACTCCGCCGCCGTCGCCACCGGCACGAAGTCCGGCGAGTCGGTGGAGGCGTAGTTGAAGGTCACGTCCTTCCAGATATCCAGCGCCTGCTTCAGCGGCAGGCAGTGGCGGGCGGCTTCCGCAAGGATCTCCGGTCCCTCGCGGACGTAGTCGCGACCGGCGTTGCGCGCGAAGATCATGGCTTCCAGCGCGACGCGGTTGGCGGTGGCGCCGGCCGCGATGCCCATCGGGTGGCCGATGGTGCCGCCGCCGAACTGCAGCACGGTGTCCTCGCCGAGCAGGTCGATCAACTGGTGCATCTGGCCGGCATGGATGCCGCCCGAGGCCACCGGCATCAGCTTGTTGAGCGAGGCCCAGTGCTGGTCGAAGAAGATGCCGTTCTCCAGCCGCATCGGGTTAAAGTCCTCGCGGCAGACATCGTAATAACCCTTGGTCGTCGCCGGGTCGCCCTCCAGCTTGCCGACCACGGTGCCGGCATGGATGTGGTCGACGCCGGCGAGCCGCATCCACTTGGCGATGACGCGGAACGACACACCGTGTCCCTTCTGCCTTGTATAGGTCGAGTGGCCGGCGCGGTGAAGATGCAGGATCATGTCGTTCTGTCGCGCCCAATGGGCCATCGACTGGATCGCCGTGTAGCCGATGACCAGGTCGATCATGACGATGTTGGAGCCGAGTTCCTTGGCGAAGTTGGCGCGGTTGTACATCTCTTCCATCGTGCCGGCGGTGACGTTGAGATAGGTGCCCTTGATCTCGCCGGTCTCGGCCTGCGCCTTGTTGACGGCTTCCATGCACCACAGGAAACGGTCGCGCCAATGCATGAAGGGCTGCGAGTTGATGTTCTCGTCGTCCTTGGTGAAGTCGAGCCCGCCCTTCAGAGCCTCATAGACCACGCGGCCGTAGTTGCGGCCGGACAGGCCGAGTTTCGGCTTGACGGTGGCGCCGAGCAGCGGACGGCCGAACTTGTCGAGGCGCTCACGCTCGACCACGATGCCGGTGGCCGGCCCCTGGAACGTCTTCACATAGGCGACGGGCAGGCGCATGTCCTCAAGCCGCAACGCCTTCAGTGGCTTGAAGCCGAAAACGTTGCCGATGATCGATGCCGCCAGATTGGCGATCGAGCCCGGCTCGAACAGGTCGAGGTCATAGGCGATATAGGCGAAGAACTGGCCGGGCGCGTTGGGCACCGCGTCGACCCGGTAGGCCTTTGCGCGGTATTTTTCCTTGGCGGTGAGGCGATCGGTCCACACCACCGTCCAGGTGGCGGTGGAGCTTTCGCCGGCGACGGCGGCGGCGGCCTCGATCTCGTCCACGCCGTCCTGCGGGGTGATGCGGAAAAGCGCGATGACGTCGGTGTCCTTCGGCTCGTAGTCGGGCTCCCAATAGCCCATCTTCTTGTATTCCATGACGCCGGATCTGTAGCGGGCGGCGCCTGTCACGGTCATTGACTTGGCCATTGCTCGGGGTCCTTTCCTTTTTGTGGGACCGCTTGTCAGGCGGCTTTGGCGGTGGCGATCAGCGGGTCGAGCTTCCCGGCGGCGTAGCGTTTCGCCATCTCGTCGAGCGGGATCACCTTGATCTTCGAAGCATTGCCGGCCGTGCCGAAGCGTTCGAACCGGTCGCGGCAGAGGTCGCGCATGGCGTCCATCGCCGGTTTCAGGAATTTGCGCGGGTCGAATTCCTTGGGAGTCTCGGATGCGATCTTGCGGAACTGGCCTGTCATGGCCATGCGGCAGTCGGTGTCGATGTTGACCTTGCGCACGCCGTGGCGGATGCCGCGCACGATCTCGTCCACCGGCACGCCATAGGTCTGGGGCATCTCGCCGCCATAGCGGTTGATGACGTCCTGCAGCTCCTGCGGTACCGACGAGGAGCCGTGCATGACCAGATGCGTGTTTGGCAGCTTTTCGTGGATCTCCTCGATCACGCGCATGGCCAGGATGTCGCCATCGGGTTTGCGCGTGAACTTGTAGGCGCCGTGCGAGGTGCCGCAGGCGATCGCCAGTGCGTCGACGCGGGTAGCGAGCACGAAATCGACGGCCTGGTCGGGATCGGTGAGCAACTGGTCGTGCGACAGCGCGCCTTCCGCGCCGTGGCCGTCCTCGGCCTCGCCATGGCCGCTTTCCAGCGAACCCAGCACGCCGAGTTCTCCCTCGACCGACGCGCCAACCCAGTGCGCCATGCGTGCCACGCGCTCGGTGACGGCGACATTGTAATCGTAGCTCGCCGGCGTCTTGGCGTCGGCTTCCAGCGAGCCGTCCATCATCACGGACGTGAAACCGTGGCGGATGGCCGACATGCAAGTGGCTTCGTTGTTGCCGTGGTCCTGGTGGATGCAGAGCGGAATCGACGGATAGATGTCGACCAGCGCGTCCATCATCTTCGACAGCATGATGTCGTTGGCGTAGGAACGGGCGCCGCGCGACGCCTGGATGATGACCGGCGCGTCGCAGGCTTTCGCCGCCTCCATGATGGCGAGGCCCTGTTCCATGTTGTTGATGTTGAAGGCCGGCACGCCGTAACCATGTTCGGCGGCGTGGTCGAGCAACTGGCGCAGCGTTATCTTGGCCATGTCAGGTCAGCCCCTTCCGTTCGAATTTGTGTTCTGCGTTGCCTGGTCGCCCGGCTTGCCGACCTCCTTGCGCTCGCCGTCCGGCTTGGCGGGCTGCTTCGGGGAAGGGCGTCCAATTCCAGTTTCGCCACCGTACATGGCAGGTCTCCTCAGATGAGCTTCAGGGCGGTTTCGGCGACCGCCTCGGGCGTGATGCCGAAATGTTTGTAGAGGTCGGGGGCCGGCGCGCTGGCGCCGAAACCGGTCATGCCGACGAAGGCGCCACTCTCGCCGATCCAGCGGTCCCAGCCCATGCGCGCGGCGGCTTCCACCGCGACGCGCGGAGCGTCGCCCAGCACGGCGCTGCGATAGTCGTCGTCCTGCTCCTCGAATAGTTCCCAGCACGGCATCGACACGACCGCCGCCGCGAGGCCGTGATCGGCCTGGAGGATCTCGGCAGCCGCGACCGCGATCTCGACCTCGGAGCCGGTGGCGATCAGCGTCAGGTCGCGCCGGCCGTCGGGCTCGCGCAAAAGGTAGGCGCCGCGCGCCGAACGGTTCTCCGCCGTATGCGCCAATCGCAGCATCGGCAGGTTCTGGCGCGACAGCACCAGCACGCTCGGCCGGTTTTCCGATTGCAGCGCCAGTTCCCAGCATTCGGCGGTCTCGACGATGTCGCAGGGGCGGAAGACGTCGATGTTTGGCGTCGCCCGCAGCATTGCCAGGTGCTCGACCGGCTGGTGCGTCGGGCCGTCCTCGCCGAGGCCGATGGAGTCGTGGGTCACCACATAGATGACGCGCTGGCCCATCAGCGCCGACAGGCGCATCGCGCCGCGCGCATAGTCGGTGAAGCACAGGAACGTGCCGCCATAGGGAATGAAGCCGCCATGCAGCGCGATGCCGTTCATCGCCGCCGCCATGCCGTGCTCGCGGATGCCGTAATGGATGTAGCGGCCGGCGTAGTCGTTTGGCGCTATGCGGCCCAGACCCTTGGTCAGCGTCAGGTTGGAATGGGTGAGGTCGGCCGAGCCGCCGACGGTCAGCTCGGTCGCGGCATTGATGACGCCCAGCGCCATTTCCGACGCCTTTCGCGTCGCGACCTTTGTTGTCTTCTCGACATGTTCCTTGCGGAAGGCAGTCAACGCTTCGACCAGACTGTCGGGTAGTTTTGCGGCGATGGCCTCCTCGAAGGCTTTTGCCTGCGGCGAGGCCGCCAGCCGATGCTCCCAGGCGCGCCGCGCGGCCCGGCCGCGCGTGGCGACCTCGCGCCAGGCGGCGAGGATTTCTTCGGGCACCTCGAACGGCGCATGCGCCCAGCCGATATTTTCGCGGGTGGCGGCGATCTCGGCGTCGCCGAGCGGCGCGCCATGGGTCTTTTCGGTGCCCTGCAAGGTGGGCGCGCCCTTGCCGATGACTGTCTTGCAGGCGATCAGCGAGGGCTTTTCCGAGCGCCGCGCCTTTTCGATCGCCTCGGCCACCGCTTCCGCGTCGTGGCCGTCGACCGCAAAAACCGCCCAGCCGGCCGCCCGGAAGCGGGCCGGCTGGTCCATCGACGTGGAGAGGGAGGTCGGACCGTCGATGGAAATCGAATTGTCGTCCCAGAACACGATCAGCCGGGAAAGACCAAGATGGCCGGCGAGGTCGATCGCCTCGTGCGAGATGCCTTCCTGCAGGCAGCCGTCGCCGGCGATCACATAGGTGAAATGGTCGACGAGGTCGGTGCCGTGGCGGGCGGCCAGCATACGCTCCGCCAACGCCATGCCGACGGCGGTGGAGATGCCTTGGCCGAGCGGCCCGGTGGTCGTTTCGATGCCCAGCGCATGGCCGAATTCCGGATGGCCGGCGGTGCGGCTGCCGAACTGGCGAAAGCTTTTGATCTGCTCAATCGGCATGTCCTCGTAGCCGATGAGGTAGTGCAGCGCGTATTGCAGCATCGAGCCGTGGCCGGCAGACAGCACGAAGCGGTCGCGGTCGGGCCAGTCTGGCCGCGACGGGTCGATGGTGATGAAGCGGTTGAACAGCACGGTCGCGACATCGGCCATGCCCATCGGCATGCCGGGGTGTCCGGAATTCGCCTTCTGCACAGCATCCATGGCGAGCGCCCGGATGGCGTTGGCCATGTCGCGTTCGGAGACAGCGGGCGCGGCGGCTTGCTTGATCGCGGCCTGGCTCATGAGTTCCTCCCAAAGTGGCGGTCGTGAGTGAAGGCACCCCCACCCCTAACCCCTCCCCACAAGGGGGAGGGGGACTTTGCGGCAGCGCTCACTGGCACCAGCCTCCAAAGGTTGTGGCTCGGAATGCGGCGACCTGGTCCCCCTCCCCCTTGTGGGGAGGGGTTAGGGGTGGGGGTCAAAACCTTCAGCAAAAACAACAACATCATCATCCCCTCACGACACCCGACGCTTGCGCTCGATGAGCTGCAGGATCAGCGGCGTCAGGATGAGCTGCATGGCCAGATCCAGCTTGTTGCCGGGCACGACGATGGAATTCGGCCGGGACATGAACGAGTCGTGGATCATCGACAGCAGGTAGGGAAAATCGATGCCGCGCGGATTGGCGAAGCGGATGACCAGCATCGACTCGTCCGGCGTCGGGATCCAGCGCGCGATGAACGGGTTCGACGTGTCGACGATCGGCACGCGCTGAAAGTTGATGTTGGTCAGCGCGAATTGCGGAACGATGTAGCGGACATAGTCCGGCATGCGCCTGAGGATCACGTCGACCACCGCTTCCGTGGAGTAACCGCGCGTCGCCCGGTCGCGATGGATTTTCTGGATCCATTCGAGATTGATGACCGGGACGACGCCAATCTTCAGGTCGGCGTGCTTGGCCAGGTCGATCTCGCCGGTCACGGCGCAGCCGTGCAGGCCTTCGTAGAACAGCAGGTCGCTCGGCTCGAACTCGCGCCAGTCGGTGAAGGTGCCGGGCGGCGAGCCGAAAATTTTCGCCTCGTCCTCGTCGTGCACGTAACTCCGCGTCTTGCCCGACCCGCGCCGGCCATATTCCTCGAACACGCTTTCCAGGACGGCGAGTTCGTTGGCCTCGGCGTTGAAATGGGTGAAGTTGGGATTGCCCTTCGCCTCTTCCTCCGCGACCTTCTCCTTCATGCCGGTGCGGTCGTAGCGGTGGAAGGCGTCGCCCTCGATGAACGCCGCCTCGATCTTCTCGCGGCGGAATATCTGCTCGAAGATACGCTTCACTGACGTGGTGCCTGCGCCGGACGAGCCGGTGATCGAGATGATGGGGTGTTTTGCCGACATGGGACCGGTCCTCAGGCGCGGAACAGGCCGCGATTGCCGAACAGCGGCGCGCGTTCGCCGATGCTCGACGGCTCGGTGTGGTAGCGGCCGATGCGCTTCACCTCGCGCTCCGAGCCGAACACCAGCGGCGTGCGCTGGTGCAGGCCGTGCGGCACGACATCGAGGATGCGGCTGACCGTGTCGGAGGCGGCGCCTCCGGCCTGCTCGACCAGCAGGGCGATCGGGTTGGCCTCGTAGACCAGCCGCAGCCGGCCATGGCCATAACCCTTGCGGCGGTCACCGGGATAGAGATAGACGCCGCCGCGCATCAGGATGCGGTAGCAATCGGCCACCAGCGAGGCGATCCAGCGCATGTTGAAGTCCTTGTCGCGCGGGCCCTCGCTGCCCTTCAGGCAGTCGTCGACATAGAGCCGCACCGCCTCGTCCCAGTGCCGGTAGTTGGCCGCGTTGATGGCGAATTCCTGCGTGCGCTCCGGGATCGTCCGGCTCTCATAGGCCTGCACGAAGGTGCCGAGCCGGGGCGAGGGGACGAAGATGTGGGTGCCGCTGCCCAGCGTCAGCACCAGCGCGAATTGCGGGCCGTAGATGAAGAAGCCGGCCGCGAGCTGGTTCGATCCCGCCTGGAAAAAAGAGGCGGCCGGATTTTGGTCCGGCGCGCCAGTCGCAGGGAGGAGCGAAAAAATCGTTCCGATCGAGACGTTGACGTCGATGTTGGAGGAGCCGTCGAGCGGGTCGATGGCGATGGCAAGCGGCGCCTCGCGGTCGAGCAGCACCGGCTGGTCCAGCTCCTCCGAGGCATAGAGCGCCACGGGCGCGTGACGCATGGCCGCGAGAAAGATGTCGTCGGCGAAGACGTCCAGATCCTTCTGCTCGTCGCCGCCGGCATTGGCGCTGCCGCGCGTGCCGGCGAAGGCATGGCCGAGCACGCCCTGGTTGATCGTGCCGCGCACTAAAGTCGCTGCCTGCACCAACTGCCGGACCGTCTCGGCCACCGCCGAACGGATCGGGCTATCGGTTCCCGCATAGGAATTAAGAAACGCGTCGAGCGTCGCCGCTGTCATGATTGTCCTCCCGGACCGCCGGGCCTCCTCTTGGCCGGCATGTGGATGACAGCAGTCACGCGCCGATAAGTAAACTTTAATAACTTTACTTTGAAGCTAAAAATCCTTTATTCTTGGCCATGCGCAACCTGACCCTGAAGCAGTTCCGAGCCATCCAGGCGATCGTTTCTGGCGGAAAAATCATCAATGCCGCCAATGTCTTGGGTCTGTCGCCGCCAGCCGTGACGATCCAGTTGCGTCAGGTCGAGGAGGAGGCGGGGCTGGCGCTGTTCGACCGCACCGGCGACGGCATGCGTCCCACCGCCGCAGGACTGGCCTTCGTCGAGACCGCGCGGGTGATCGACGAGCGGCTGCGAATGCTGGCGGACCAGATCGACGCGATAAAGGGACTGCGCGCCGGCAGCCTGCGGTTGGGCGTGGTCTCTACCGCCAAATATTTCGCGCCGCGGCTGATGGCGGCCTTCATGAAGGAATATCCCGACATCGACATGCGTCTGCTGATCGGCAACCGCGCCGAGACCATCGCCAGCCTGAAGAATCACGATGTCGACGTGGTGCTGATGGGCCGTCCGACCAAGGACGTGCCGGTGCGCGCCTCCGCTTTCGGCGACCATCCGCTGGTGATCGTCGCGCCGCCCGACCATCCGCTGGCCACGACGCGCGAGATCCCCAAGGAACGCATCGCGGAAGAACATTTTCTCATCCGCGAGCCCGGTTCCGGCACGCGCATCTCGCTGGAGATATTTTTCAGCGAGATCCCCGGCCGCATCGACGATCTCGGCGTCGAGATGGGCTCCAACGAAACCATCAAGCAGGCGGTCATGGCCGGGCTCGGCATCGCCTTCATCTCCGCCCACACCATCGCGGCCGAGGTGGAATGGGGCCGGCTGGTGGTGCTCGACGTGGTTGGCATGCCGATCCGCCGGCAATGGTTCGCCGTGATGCGCGCCGACCGGGCGATCTCGCCGGCCATGCAGACGTTCCACGATTTCTTGATGCGCAAGGGCGCGATGTATCTGCCGCTGCTGGGGAAATTGTATTCGGAAGCAGTAGGGCAGTAGGGCAGTAGGGCAGTAGGGCAGTAGGGCAGTAGGGCAGTAGGGATGTCCGCTCCCGGCATTGGTCTTGAAACTCGTCCAAAGGAGCGCTGTCGCTGCGATCCGTTGACGGCCTCGCGAAATCGCGATCCCTTTCTACTGCCCTACTGCCCTACTGCCCTACTGCCCTACTGCCCCTTTTTCATCTCCTCCGCCACCACCTTGGCCAGCGCGTAGAGCCGCTGCTCGATCAGCGTCGGCACCTCGCAGACATAGGTCAGCGACTGCACGCGTTCCTCGAAGATGCGGGTCTCGAAGACCAGCCGGTCGGTCAGCCGCGCCACAGCGGCATGATCGGCGTCGGGCTTGGCGCTGAGCGCGTCGACCTCGGAACCCTCCTTGCGCAGGCGTTCGGCCAGCAGCACCTGGTTGCGCGCGTAGCGGCCTATGCCCGACATCACCTGCGAGCGCTCGCTGTTCATATGGTCGAACAGCCCCTGGAACAGTTTTGCCAGTTGCTCGCCGGCCTTGTCCTTCGGCAGGGCCGCGGCAAAATCCCGGATCTCCTTCTCGGCCTTGGCGATCGGCACGCGCCGCGCCGCCAGTTCGCGCACCAGCTCTGGAATGTCCGTATCCTTCGACCAGTCGGCGGCAGTCGCCGGCAGCTCGGGTCCGTTCCAGATCTGGGCGGGCGACAGTTCCGGCACTTTTCGCTGGATGCAGGGCCAGTCGGGGTCCTGGTTCTGGGCGGCATGCGACGGCGTCGCGAGACAGCCGGTGAGCAAGGCGGCGGCGACGGCGCGCAACATGGCAGCTTTTCCCATCAGCCGTTTCCTCCAGCATCCTGTTTGCGGATGACCAGCCCGCGCGACGGGTCGTAGGCGATGATCGCCGCGGCGAGGAAGATCGCCGTGAAGCCAATCACCACCGCCAACGACGTCCACTCGATCTGCCCGTAGAAGGCGAAGCGGATCAGCTCGACCGCGTAGGTGAACGGGTTGAGCTGGCAGATCTTGTGGAGCAGGGGACTGGATTCCTGCACGCGCCACAGCGGGTAGAGCGCCGGCGAGGCGAAATACATCGGGAAGATCACGAAGTTCATGACCCCGGCGAAATTTTCGAGCTGCTTGATGAGAGACGACAGCAAAAGGCCGAGCGCGCCGAGCATCAGCCCGGCCAGGAACAGCGCCGGCAGCACCATCAGATAGCCGACGGGCGGCGCCTTCACGTCCCAGAACCAGGCGATCGCGAGGAAGACGTAGACCTGGGCGATGGATACGACGACGCCGGCGAGCAGTTTCGACACCAGCAGGAACCAGCGTGGAAAGGGACTGACCAGCAGCGTGCGCATATTGCCCATTTCGCGGTCGTAGACCATCGACAGAGACGACTGCATGCCGGAAAACAGCAGGATCATGCCGCACAAGCCGGGCGTGATATAGACCTCGTAGAGCACGTAGGTTTTGTAAGGCGGGATGATCGACACGCCGAGCACCTGGCGGAAACCCGCGGCGAAGATGAACAGCCACAGCAGCGGTCTGACCAGCGAGGAGATGAAACGTTCGCGCTGGTTGAGGAAGCGCAACCCCTCGCGCACCAGCACGCCTTTCAGGCAGACGAGATAATTGTAGAGGCCGAAGTCGGGCGCGGCGATGGGCGTGGCGCTGGCGCCGATGGATTTGCCTTGCACCGGCGAGTTCATGCCGTGGCCCCCTGCGCGGCGGGCGCCTTGCGCACCAGTTTCGAAAACGCCTCGCCGATGTTGTTCGCGTTGGCCGCGCGAACCACGTCCGACACGACGCCGTCGGCCACCACCGTGCCCTCGGCAAGCACCACGACATGGTCGCTGTCCTCGACCTCGTCGATCAGATGGGTGGCCCAGAAGGCGCTGATGCCTTCGCTGCGTACCAGTCGCCGGATGTCGGCGAGGATACCCGCGCGGGACTGGACATCCAATCCCACCGTCGCCTCGTCAAGCAGTAGCAGGTGCGGCCGGTGCAGCAGGGCGCGGGCGATCTCGACCCGCCGCATCTGGCCGCCCGACAGGCTGCGCGCCTTGTCGTTCAGGCGGCCCGCCATGTCGACGGTTTCCAGCACCGCGGCGATGCGCTTTCGCGCCTCGCGCGCTCCGATGCCGTGCAGCGAGGCATGGTAGGAGAGGTTCTGGTGGACGCTGAGGTCGAGGTCGAGTGTGCGCGCCTGGAAGACGATGCCGAGTCGCCGCAGCGCTTCGCCGGAGGCGCGGGTCACGTCATGGCCGAAAATGCGGATCGAGCCCTGGCGCGTGTCGTAGAGATGGCTGATCAGCGAGAACAGCGTCGTTTTGCCAGCGCCGTTAAGGCCGAGCAGCACCGTGAAGGTGCCGGGCGCGATGGCGAAGGAGACGGTGTCCAGCGCCTTCTTCGGTCCATAGGAATGGCTGACGGCGGCGACGTCGAGCGCCGCTGTGCCGTTTGTCTGATCGAGGACGGTCATCTGCTGCATGTGTGCGTCCTCCAGCCGCGCAGTCCAAACTAGCGCGGCGGGAGGCTCATGCCAGTTCCTACTTTATGGTGATGGTGCCCTTCATGCCCTTGTCGGCGAGGTCCGGCACCGACCAGGTGTAGACGCCCGGCCTGATCGTGGTGAACTGCACCTGGATCGTGCCGTCGGCATCGAACTCCAGCCAGGCCGGCGCGCCGTTCATGTGCACCTCGAGATCGTTGATGACGATCTGGTTGTTCCAGACATTGCGGAACAGGTCGGTGTGGAACTTGTATTCGAGCCCACCCGCCGCCGTGATCTTCCAGCGGTAGCCCTGGCCGGCGATCAGCTCGAAATCCTTCTGGTTGGCCGTGAACTGGTCTTCCTTGGTGCCGAGGATCAGTTCCGGCACGTCCTTGCTGGCGCGCGTCGGCTTTTCGGCAGCGGCCGGGGCGGCCTGCTCGGTGGCGGCCGGCTTGTCGTCGTCATCGTCGTCGGCGTCCTGCGCCCACACCTGCCCGTGCGCGAAAGCCAGTCCGATCAGCGACGCGAACGCGATTGCCCGGAATTTTCTCATGATTTCCTACCCTTCTTAGGTTTGCCTGATTCTTTTGGTCAGTTCGGGGAAACGACGACGCCCCACGGCAGCGCCCCCACCGTCACCGACTGCACCGGCTCGTCGGTGGCCACGTCGATGAAGGTGATGTCGTTGGACACGCCGTTGGTGCTGATGATGGTCTTCTGGTCCGGCGTGAAGGCGAGCTGCCAGACGCGCTGGCCGACCAGCACGTATTTCTGGACCTCGTAAGTCGCGGTGTCGATGACGGCGACGCGGTTGGCCGGGCCGAGCGCCACATAGGCCTTCTTGCCATCGGCGGTGATACGCACGCCGACCGGCTGGATCGCTTCGGCGCGCAGGCCGGGGATTTCGAAGGTGATCTTGTGCTTCACCTCGCGCGTCGCGTTGTCGATGACCGACACCGTGCCGCCGATCTCGGCGCTCACCCAGGCTTCCTTGCCGTCGGGCGTGAATTCGACGAAGCGCGGGCGCGAATCCACCAGCACGTTGTCGGTGATCTCATGCGTGGCGGTGTCGATGAAATGCGCCATGTTCGTCGTTTCCGACGTGTTGACCATGGTCTTGCCGTCCGGGCTGATGCCCATGCCCTCCGGCTCGACGCCGACCGGGATCTCGGCCAGCACGCCCTTGCTCTCGATGTCGATGACGGTGACGAGGTTGTCGTCCTCATTGGCGACGTAGAGCGTCTTGCCGTCGGGCGAGAGCACGAAAAGTTCCGGGTCGGGGCCGGACGGCAGCGTGTCGACGATCTGCAGCGTCGCCGTGTCGATCACCTCGATCGTGTCGTCGTCGCTGGCGCACAGATAGACGAACTTTCCGTCATGCGAGATGGTGATGCCGCGCGGGCGCTGGCCGACATTGATGGTCTTCGTCACCTGCATGGTGGCCGAGTCGAGGATGGTGACGGTGTTGTCCTTCTCGTTGGAGACGTACACCGTGTAGGCGAAGGCCGGACTGGCCAGAAATCCCAGCCCCGCCACAAGGGCGAGGGCGGAAACGTGTTTTCGCATCAAATTCCTCCCGTTAGTCGTTGTTATTTCAGCACGCATTTGGTTTCGGGCTGGTCGACGCCCAGCGTGTCGAGTTCGGAAAACTGGTGCAGAAAACCCTCCTGCGGTGACGTGGATACCACCGACCGGCCGTCGCCCAAAAAAATCGGCTGGCGCAACTGCCAGTTCCATTTGCGGAACGTCAGCTTCTGGCCCTTGAAGGCCGCGATGGAGAATTTGTCGTCGCGGATGAAGGCTTCGATCGCCTTCTCGTCTGCGCTTTGCGTGCGGGTGGCGGCGTCGCCGATGATGCGCACCGCCGTCCAGGCGGCCATGTCCTTGGACAGCATGCGCCGGCCACTGGTCTTGGCGAAACGGTTCTGGATCTGCGTGCCGCCCCATTGCTCGCTGGCCGGATGCCAGCCAGACGGGGTCAATCCGGCCGTGCCGGCCACCGGCCGTGGGATCCAGGTGCGGAACGGCACATAGGTTCCGAACACCTCGCTTTCGTCGGCGACCAGAACCACCTCGTGGTCAGGCAGATCCTGCATGAAGACGGGCAATTGCCGCTGGATCTGCACCACGCCGGAATCGGTGCGGCGTGCCGTGCCGGTGTCCTTGAATTCCTTCTCGGCAAGAATCTCGCCGCCGAAGCGGGTGGCGGAACGGCGCAGCGCCTCGGCGAACAACTGGTCGCGTTCATGCGAGCCGTAGACCAGAACCCATTTGCGCCACTGCTTCCAGATCAGGTATTGCGCCAGCCCGTCGGCCAGCATGCTGCGGGTCGGCGCCGTGTGGAACACGTTGATGCGGCAATCCTCCTCACGCAGGCTGTCGTCGGTGGCGCCGACGTTGAACAGCAGCACGCCATTGTCGCGGGCGATGTCGGCGATCGACAGAAGCTGCTTCGCCGACAGGTCTGCGAGCACGTAACGGTCGCCCTTGGCGACCATTTCGTTGAACACCGGAACGACATCGGCATCGAGCTTCACCTCGGTGACGTCGAGCGTGAACTTCTGGTTGAGGAATTTGCCGGTGGTGTTGTTGTCGTTGATGGCGACGTTGGCGCCGGCCACACCCTCGTCGCGCGGCGCCACGTCCAGCACCGACAGCGCCAGTTGCGGCTCGTAGGCTCTGAGATAGCCCAGCTTTATGTCGACCGTCGGCTTTTCAGGTTTCTTTGCCGGTGCTTCCGCCTTGGGCTGCGGCGCGGCCTCCTGGGCTGCGACAGCGCATACGTTGACGCTGGCCAAAAAAAGGCCGATGAAGACCGCGAGAGTGTTCGGCACCATGCTCTTCATATCTACGCGCTCTTCTCCGCGCGCTCCGCCGCCCCGCCTAAGCGGGGCAAAACGTTGCGAAATTTCGGTGCCGCCGTGACCTTATCCAAGCTTCATACAATCGCAACCCCCAAAACTTCACTTTTTGCGGCAGCTTTCGTCATCGCCGCGGTGACGGGCGCAGAGGCAGCCGGCAAGGCGGCGGTGTTCCCGTTCGAGTTGCAGCAGGGTGACGTCGTGCCCGGCGCGCCGGACAAGCGCGAGGCCGAACAGAAGCGGTTGGCCGAGGTTACCCAGAGCTTGCGCGAACTGATGGTCAAATCGGGTTTCGAGGTCGT
This sequence comes from Mesorhizobium sp. LHD-90, assembly GCF_030929505.1. GTDB lineage: Bacteria > Pseudomonadota > Alphaproteobacteria > Rhizobiales > Rhizobiaceae > Kumtagia. Next base: position 286,909 of record NZ_JAVFVV010000009.1, read on the forward strand.
GGACATCGCCCCGGTTGCGGAGAAGGCGGCGGCCGCCAATCTGCAATCCTGCGGCGATTGCGCCGACGAGTTTGCGCGCGAGCTCGGCGCCGACTATGCGGTGACAGGCGTCGTCTTCAAAGTGTCGGAACTGGTGTTGAGCATGAACGTTCGCGTGCATGACGCAAAGGACGGCAAGCCGTTGACCAGCGCGGTCGTCGACATGCGCGGCAACACCGACGAATCCTGGCGGCGTGCGATCAGCTATCTGTATCGCAACGTACTGTCGCCCAGGCTGGAGACGCTTACGAAATGACAAAGATGCTGGCCAGCATCACCGGCACGGCTGAAGCCGAGATCGCCATCTCGGGCGGGGCGGACATCATTGACCTGAAGGACCCGAAGGCAGGCGCGCTCGGAGCGGTGGCGATCGACGAGATCCGCAAGACCGTCGCCGCTGTCGGCGCGCGCGCCGAGACCAGCGCGGTTTGCGGCGACCTGCCGATGCATCCCCGCACGATCCGCACCAAGGCCGAGGAGATCGCCGCGACGGGCGTCAGCTATGTGAAGGTCGGCTTCTTTCCCGGAGAGGAGGCGGAGGCCTGCGCGCGTTCACTGGCGCCGGTCGCGCGGCGAACAAAACTGGTGGCCGTATTGTTTGCCGACCGTCAGCCGGATTTCGGGCTGTTGCCGGTCTTCGCCCAGAGCGGCTTTTTTGCCGTGATGATGGACACGGCCGGCAAGGGGGAGGGTCGGCTGCTTGATCATTTGCCACCCGAGCGCATCCCGGCCTTCATCGCCGAGGCACGCCGCCACCGGCTGAAAGCCGGTCTTGCCGGCTCGCTGGAAGCGCCAGACATTCCTCGCCTGCTGCCTTTCGGCCCGGATTTCCTCGGCTTCCGCGGCGCGCTGTGCGACCGCTCCGAGCGCACGGCTGCGATCGACGTCGAGGCGGTGGCGGGCATCCGCGCGCTGATCCCGGAGGAGCGGCAGTTCGACCGCTCGGCCACGGTGGACTATCGGCTGCTCGCGGCACGCGGCTATTCGCCCGGCGCGGGAGATCCGGCGCTCGGCACCGACAAGATTTTCGTGCGCGACTTCGTACTGCCGGTGCAGATCGGCGCCTACAGCTTCGAGCACGGCCACACGCAAAAGGTGCGGTTCGACGTGACCGCCGAGGTGCAGCGCATCACCAGCAATCCCGAGGACATGCGCCATATCGTCTCCTACGACATCATCATGGACGGCATCCGCACCATCGTGGCGCGCGGCCATGTGGAGCTGAGCGAGGCGCTGGCCGAGCAGGTGGCGGCGCATGTGCTGGAAGACCCGCGCGTCGTGCGGGTGACTGTCAGCGTGCAGAAGCTTGAACTCGGGCCGGGCGGCGTCGGCGTCGAGATCGAGCGCAAGCGGGCGAAGCAGCAGACTTCCAGCCAATCGCCAGGAGGGACATCCGCCGCCGACGACAAGAACTTCTCCGGCATCAACCAGAAGGGCCTCGGCCAGTGAGGCCACTGGTCGTCAAGCTTGGCGGCAGCACCTCGCGCGCGGCGGAACTAGACATCTGGATTGCGGCGCTGGCGGGAAGCACCACACCTCTCGTTGTCGTGCCTGGCGGTGGGCCGTTTGCCGATATGGTTCGGGAGGCGCAGCCGCGCCTTCGCTTCTCGGATTCGGCCGCTCACAAGATGGCGATTCTTGCCATGGATCAGTTCGGGCAGGTCATCCTCGATCGTCATTCGCGCTTCGTCGCGGCTCGTTCTATCGCCGACATCGAGGCGGCGCTGGTGGACGGGCAAGTTCCGGTCTGGCTGCCGTCGGATCTGGCGTTTTCGGCGCCGGAGATCCCGCAATCCTGGGACGTCACTTCGGACTCGCTTGCGGCCTGGCTCGCCGGGCGGCTTGGTGTCGAGACGCTGCTGCTGATCAAGCAGACGGATGATTTTTCCACAGACGATGACGTCGCCGGCCTGTCGCAGCGCGGTGTGGTCGACACGGCGCTGCCTTCCATATTGCCGAAAACTGTCGCGCTGCGGCTTGCCGGCCCGTGCGATGCCGCCGCCGCTGGACCGGATTTGGCGTCGAGCAGACTGCCCGGCACTTTGGTCGCTCTTGCCTCCGGCCAGCTTCGCAGGACAGCTTAGGAGCATGACCAAACTGCATACCCCCCGCTGGGCCTGGGTGCTGACCGGCTCCGGCCACTTTTTCACCGAGAGCTTCCAGATGATCCGGGAGCTGGAGCATTGCGACGTGTTCGTGTCGAAGGCCGCGAACGAAGTCCTGCGCATGTACAAGCTGAAGCTGGATTTTCCCGAGACGATGCGGGTGCTGCACGACAAGACGGCAAGCGCCATTCCGGTCGGCGAGTTCTATCACGGCGTCTACCACACGGTGGTGGTGGCGCCGGCTAGCTCCAACACGGTGGCGAAATGCGTCTGGGGCATTTCCGATACGCTCGCCACCAACGTCTTCGCGCAGGCGGGAAAATGCCGCGTGCCGTCGATCGTCTTTGCCTGCGACACCGCGCCGGAACTGGAGACCATGGCCCCGCACGGGCTGGTAAAGGTCTATCCGCGCAAGATCGACCTCGACAACACCGAGCGGCTGAAAAGTTTCGAGCGCACGCAGGTGGTCGAGTCACTGGCCGAATTGCGAGCGGCGGTCGCGCGTCGCAAGGCGGAGCTGGAAGCCGATGCGTAGGGAAGGGTGGCTGTCGCACGTCCCCCCTCACCGGCCCTTCGGGCTGTCCAGCCGATGGATGGGTAACAGAATGGACCGGATACATGGGTTACAGTTCTCCCCGTTGCTGGTCCGCAAAAGCGCCGGCTGGTTTGGGTTGCAAGGCGGTTTTGCGGACCAGCCT
>NZ_JAVFVV010000010.1 GCF_030929505.1 Mesorhizobium sp. LHD-90
TGCTCGCGCAAAACCGCAATGATCTGCTCTTCCGTAAACCGCTTTCTCTTCATCAGTCCGTCCTTCAAACAAGGGCCGGACTCTAATCTCAACTGGAGGAAATTACCGGGGGCAGGTCAAATTTGCGATTTGCGAATGCCCGACTTTGGGCGGTGCCGAGGCTGGCCGCCTCGATGTATCCCGCATGATGGCAACCATCATGATGATCGGTGGTATGGGCGGCTGGTCGGATGCGATCCGTTGGGATGCGATGGAGCCTCGGATTCAGATCACTCCTCTCGGAGACGTGCACGCCAACATTTCGTTTCAGGAGACCGTCCTGCAACCATTCGGGCGAGCAACGACCCGATCCACGATAGACAGAAGCGTGCGAGACTACGCACTCAACTTGAAGGAGCCTGAATTCCAGGAAACAGAGAGCCTTGAACTTGAACCCAATTTTCTCGCCGCGATAGAGGAGCAATTCGGAGCGTCGGTCGATACGCTACGCAAGTTTGTCGATTTCATCGAAAATATGGGCATCCGGGAACGGCGCGCGGTTCTCGAACTTCGCCGCGAAGACCTGTTGCACGCGCAATTGCACGGAGTCGATCTGGATCGATCGGAAGTCGAGAATCTGGTGGAGTTCCTGACATTCAAGGGCCGCTCGTCCTGGCGAGAAGTTCCTGACGGTTTCGACGCCAAGGATCTTTTTCCGTGGCGTTTTCGTCGGCGACTTTCGGTGTTGCGAAAACCCTTGATCCAGATCGACGACAATGACCCCGACCCGAGATTCCTTGTTGCTCCGGGAGTTGTCAGAGACGCGTTCGTCTACATGTTTGCCAACTATCATCGAGGTGATTTTCCGATATGGCAGTTGTCGCCGGCCATGAAGAAATGGGCAGGTGGTTCGCGACGCCGACAGGGCTCAGCTTTTGCTAGCGAAGTAGCAGAACGACTCAAAGAGTTAGGTTGGAAAACGGAGACGGAAGTCGCGGTTACAAAATTGCTCGGCAAGGGGTATGATCGCGACTATGGCGATGTTGATGTCCTGGCATCGCGATCTGGGTCGGCTCGCGTCCTGTTGATTGAATGCAAGGATGTTCAGTTCCGCAAAACTGAAGGTGAGATAGCGGAGCAGTTGTCAGATTTCCGTGGACTATCGCGGCCCGATGGGAAGCCTGACCTGCTCCTTAAGCACCTGAATCGCATCGATCTGATTGCCAGAGAGTCCAGTACACTCGCCCGATATCTGAAGGCGGATGGAGCGCTCGACGTTGAGGGGCATCTTGTGTTCAAGAACATGGTCCCGATGAAGTACGCATGGGAGCACATGAAGGAGCGCATTGCCCTACATGTGTTTGATGACCTGGACGAGATTTGAGCGCCGGAAGCGCTGGGACGCACGGGCTGTTCGTGGCCTTACACGGCGCTGTTTTCGGGCGCGCAAGGTTTGAGTGATGCTGGTGAACGAGAGTTGACCGAATGCTCCATCTGAAACGGGCGTATGAGCCGCCGTCGAGCGAAGACGGTTTCCGCATCCTTGTCGACCGGCTTTGGCCGCGGGGCCTCGCCAAGGCCGACGCCGCGATCGAGCTGTGGCTGAAGGAGATTGCGCCGAGCACGGAGCTGCGCCGCTGGTTCGGCCATGATCCTGAGAAATGGCAGGAGTTTCGCCGGCGGTACAGTGATGAACTCGACCGCAATGCCGAGGCGGTGGAGACGCTTCGGCAGGCCATCGCAGGCAAGGACAAGGTGACGCTGCTCTACGCGGCGCATGACGACGAGCACAACAACGCCGTCGCCCTGCTGGACTACCTGACAGCGTCCGAAAAGTAGGCGGGCGCCGACCGCACGGAAAAGGGGCGCCGGCCGCATTGGCCGGCGCGGGGAGCAAAAAAGATCAGCCGATCTTCTGGCCGGTCTTGGCCCAGTCGGCGAGGAACATTTCCAGCCCCTTGTCGGTGAGCGGATGCTTGACCAGCGCGCGCAGTGTCGCCGGCGGCGCTGTGATCACGTCGGCGCCGATAAGGGCCGCCTGCTTGACGTGGTTCACGGTGCGCACCGAGGCGGTGAGGATCTCGGTCTTGAAGTCGTAGTTGTCGTAGATGGTGCGGATCTCGGAGATCAGCTCCATGCCGTCCGAGCCGGTGTCGTCGATGCGGCCGACGAAGGGCGAGATGAACGACGCGCCGGCCTTGGCTGCGAGAAGCGCCTGATTGGCCGAGAAGCACAGGGTGACGTTGACCATGCGGTTCATCTCGGTGCGGATGGTCTTGCAGGCCCTCAGGCCATCGAGCGTCAGCGGCACCTTGATGCAGACATTGTCGGCGATCTTGGCAAGGACCTTGGCTTGCTCAATCATCTCCGAATATTCGGTGGCGACCACTTCCGCCGAGACCGGGCCGGCGACGATGTCGCAGATCTCCCTGGTGACGTCGGCGATCTTGCCGCCGGATTTCAGGATCAGCGACGGATTGGTGGTGACGCCGTCCAACAGGCCGAGATCGTTGAGTTCGCGGATCTCCTTGACGTCGGCCGTATCGACGAAAAATTTCATGGCACCGTTCCTTTGCTGTCGGGACCTTGCCCGGATTGCCGCCCGCGCCGCCGCGTGAGGCAGGCAAGACGCTTTTCAGACGGCCTTTCTAGGCGATCGGAAGCCGCGCTCAAAGAGGTGATTTTCGACCCCGCCCGTTTCACCTGCCGGGCGGGCCTGAAGTCGGCTCGCGGCTCTCGGTTCCCACCGGCGGACCGACGAACCCGACCGCGCGGCTCGTCTCGTAACGCCATCTGCCGCCGGTTCGCCCGCCTGCCGATCAATAGCCGCGCAAGCGCCAACTCTGCCCGAAAACCAGCCTCGAAAAAGCGGCTGTTGACAAGCCGCCGATCCACGGATAGGACCTCCATGAAATAGATGTCATAGTATGAAATTTATTTCAAACAATGACCCTAGGCGGACCGGGAGGGCTCCGTCCGCCGCCATCGGAGGAGAACGATCGCATGAAGAAACTGTTGTTGGGCCTTGCCGCCGGCGTGTCGATGCTGGCCGCCACCGCCGCGCAGGCGGAAAGCAAGTATCAGTGCAAGGAAGGCGAGACCTATGTGATGAACGTCATGGTCTCGGGCGTGGAATACTGGTTCCCCGTCTACGAGGCGTTCAAGCAGGCCGCCCAGGCGATGGGCTGCAAGACCGCCTACACCGGCACGCCCGAATATGACGTGACCAAACAGATCGCCAGCTTCGACCAGGCGCTGGCCAAGCAGCCGGCGGGCATCCTCGTCCACCCGATGAACTCCGATCCGTTCATCGAGCCGATCAACCGGGCCGTCGATTCCGGCGTGTCCATCGTGACCTTCGCGGCCGATTCGCCGAACAGCAAGCGCGCCTCCTACGTCACCTCGGACAACAACAAGGAAGGCTCCTACGCGGCCGACGTGATCGCCGAGGCGCTGGGCGGCAAGGGCGAATACGGCATTCTGGAGAATCCCGGCCAGGACAACCACGACAAGCGCGTCGTCGCCTTCATCGCCCGGATGACCGAAAAATATCCGGACATCAAGCTGGTCGGCCGCGCCGCCACCAACCAGGATCCGACAAAAGCCTATCAGGCGGTGCTGTCGATGGCGCAGGCCAATCCGAACCTCGGCGCCCTGTTCATGCCGGAGGCCAATTCGGCGCTCGGCGCGGCCCAGGCGGCACAGGAACTCGGCGGCAAGATCAAGATCATGAACGCCGACGTCAACGGCAAGATCCTTGACATGATCAAGGCCGGCCAGGTGTTCGGCGCGGTCAATCCGAACCAGGGCATCCAGGGCTATATGGGCTTCATGCTGCTGTTCAACGCCGCCCATCCCGACCTGATCGATCCGATGAACGACTGGAAGCGCTCCGCCTACAACCCGATGGGCGTGCCCTTCGTCGACAACGGCTTTGCCGTGGTCACCAAGGACAATGCCGACGATTTTTATTGGGACGCCTATCTGAAGCGGCGCGGCACCAAGGGCATCGAGGAGTAAGCTTCCTCCTCCCTGTGGCCGGGCGGCCTGCGCCGCCCGGCCTGTTCCCAAAAAACAACCGGCAATCCGTCATGCACGAAACCCTCGCACTCGAAGTCAGGGGCGTCTCGAAGGCGTTCGGCCCGATCCAGGCGTTGAAGGACGTCAGTTTCGGCCTGCGCAAGGGCGAGATCCATGCGATTGCCGGCGAGAACGGCGCCGGCAAGTCGACGCTGATGAACATCGTCGACGGCATCCTCCGGCCGGATCGCGGCGAGATATTCGTCGGCGGCCGCAAGGCCGAGATGACGTCGCCGGAAAAGGCGCAGGAACTCGGCATCGGCTTCGTGCACCAGGAAATCGCGCTTTGCGCCGACATTTCGGTCGCCGAGAACATTTTCATGGCCACCACCAACCGGCGGCGGGCCCTGTTCATGAATTATGCCGAACTTCGCGACAAGGCGCGCACAGTGCTCGCCACGCTGGGCGACATCGACCCCGACCTGCCGGTCGAGAGCCTGTCCATTGCCGAGCAGCAGATCGTCGAGATAGCCAAGGCGCTGACGTTGGACTGTTCCGTGCTGATCCTGGACGAACCGACCGCCGCGCTGACCGAGCGCGAGGCCGGAAAGCTGTTCGCCATCATGGCCGAGCTGAAGCGCGGGGGCATCAGCATCATCTACATCAGCCACCGCATGGCCGAGATTTTCGGAAACTGCGACCGCATCACCATCCTGCGCGACGGCCGTTACGTCTGCACCGAGGAGATTTCGGGCATGACGCCGGAGGCCGTCGTCGGCCGCATGGTCGGCCGGCATCTCGGCGACCTCCATCCGGAAAAGAACCCGGCAAGCGCCGATGCCCCGGTGCTGCTGTCGGTCGAGGGGCTGAGCGACGGCGAACGGTTTCGTGACATTTCCTTCGACCTGCGCGAGAAGGAAATCCTCGGCATCGCCGGCCTGATCGGCGCCGGCCGCACCGAGATCGCGCTCGGGATTTGCGGGCTGCGCCCGACGGTGTCCGGGCGTGTCACGCTGGCCGGCAAGGACGTCACCCCGCGCGGCTATGCCGACAGCATCGCCAACGGCATCGTGTACCTTTCGGAGGACCGCAAGGGCGCGGGCGTTTTCCTCGACCTGCCGATCGCCGCGAACGTCTCGGCGCTGCGGGCCGAGCAGGTCTCTACCGCCTACGGGTTCATCGACCGCGGCCGCGAGCGGGAACAGGCGAGCCGGCTTGGCGACGCGCTCAACCTCAAGCGCGGGTCCATCGACGATCCCGTCTCGACCCTCTCGGGCGGCAACCAGCAGAAGGTGGCGATCGCAAAGATGCTGTCGGTCGACCCGAAGGTGATCCTGCTCGACGAGCCGACACGCGGCGTCGATGTCGGGGCCAAGGCGGAAATCCACCGCATCCTGCGCGACCTCGCCAACAGCGGCACAGGCATCGTCGCGATCTCCTCCGAACTGCCGGAACTGATCGGCCTCTGCGACCGGGTGATCGTCATCCATGAGGGGCGCATCGCCGGCGAGGTCAAGGGCGCTGACATGACCGAGGAAAACATCATCCGCCTGGCCTCCGGCCTGGCGCCGGCGGAAAGGCAGAGGGCATGACTGTCATGAGCGACATCGGAACCGGCAAGGGCAGTCAGGCGGCCGCGCCACGCCGCCCGTCGATGCTGCGCGGCATCGGCAACATGCGCGAGCTCGGCCTTGTGCTCATCATCCTTGCGCTCTGCGTGGTGATGAGTTTCGCCTCGCCCTATTTCCTCACCTGGACGAATTTCCGGGCGATGCTAATGTCCTTTTCCGTCGAAGGCATCGTCGTCGTCGGCATGACCATCCTGCTGATCGTCGGCGCCATCGACCTGTCCGTAGGCTCGGTCGTCTGTTTCTCCATGGTGGTCGGCGGTTTCTTCTTCCTTTCTGGACTCGATCCGTGGTCGGCGAGCGGCCTGGCGATCCTGGCGTCGGCGGGCGTCGGCGTGCTGATGGCGCTGTGCGTGACAAAAATCGGACTGCATTCCTTCATCGTCTCGCTGGCTTTCATGGTGATCGTACGCGGGCTGTGCCTGGCGATCACCGGCGGCACGCCGCTGTCGCTGTTCTCGCTGCCGCCGTCCTTCAAGTTCATCGGCCAGGGCACGGTCTACGGCGTTCCCTTCGTCATCATCCTGTTCGTCGCCGTCGTCGCGCTCTTCGATCTCTTGCTGCGCAGGGCAACGGTGTTCCGAAAAGTGTTTTACACCGGCAGCAACGAGAAGGCGGCGGCCTACTCCGGCGTCCGCACCGACCGCGTAAAATTCTTCTGCATCGTTCTGTGCTCGACGCTGGCCGGACTGGCGGGGGTCATCTACATGGCGCGCTTCGGCGCGGCGACACCGACCTTCGGTCTCGGCATGGAGCTGAACATCATCGCAGCCGCGGTGATCGGCGGCGCCAGCCTCAATGGCGGCTCAGGCACCATCCTCGGCGCCATCCTCGGCATGGCGCTGTTGTCGGTCGTCTCCAGTTCGTTGATCCTGCTCGATGTCTCGCCCTACTGGCAGGACACGATACGCGGCCTGATCCTGCTTGCCGCCGTGGCCTTCGACCATGTCCTGCACAAGAACAAGATGGCGGCTGCCCGTGCCGGTCGTTAAGTTGAAGCCCATGGGGGCTACGGACCAGATCGACGACTATGAGCGCGTGCGCAAGATCCATCGCGTGCTGGTCATGCATTACGTCGAGGGCCTGAGCCAGGCCGAGATCGCCAAGCGCACCGGTATCTCGCATCCGACAGTCAACCGGCTGGTCAAGGAAGGCCACGAGCGCGGCTTCGTGCAGATTTCGGTGAAGTCGCCGTTCCAGTCGCTGTTCGAACTGGAGCAGCAACTGGTCGAGGCCGGCGGCCTGCGCGAGGCGATCGTCACGCCGTCGGTTTCCGAGCTGGAGGAGGTGAACCTCACCACCGCCGGCAAGGCGGCGGCCGAATTTCTGCTGGCGAATCTCAGGGATGGCGACACGGTCTGCGTTTCCGGCGGGCGCGGCGTCAGCGCGGTGATCAATGCGCTCGCCCCCTCGCGCGCCTATGACGTGACGGTTGTGCCGGCGACCGGCGGCGTGCAGGGCAAGCATTTCACCGATGTCAATCATCTCGCCGCGCAGATGGCGAACCGGCTGCAGGGCAGGGCGTTCCAGATCCATGCGCCGGTCTTTGCCGATACGAAGCAGGAGCGCGACGTGATCCGCTCCATGCATTCGGTGCGCGAGGTGCTGGCGCGGGCGCGGGACGCGGCCATCGCCGTGGTCGGCATCGGCTCGGTTATCTCCGAGATTTCAACCTATTACAGCCTTCGGCCGTCGGCGACGGGCAGTGCCGATCTCTCCAAGACCGGCGCCGCCGGCGAGCTTGTCGCACACCTGCTCGACCGGTCCGGAACGCTCTGCGACTACGAATTGAATGAGCGGGTGGTTGGCCTGTCGCTGGAGGAATTCCGCGCGATTCCGCTGACCGTGGGCATCTCGTCGGGCCAGCGCAAGGCGGAGCCCATCGCCAGCGTGCTGCGTGGTGGTTTCCTCGATGCGCTGGCGACCGACGAGGCAACGGCGGCCCGCGTTGTCGATATTCTGAAAGGGTAAGATATTGAAAAAGAACGAAATTGTTTCCCGTCCGTTGGGCGGTTCCGGCATCATGGCCTCCACCATCGGGCAAGGCACCTGGGCGATGGGCGGCTGGATGTGGGGCGGCACCGACGAGGCGCAATCGGTGAAGGCGATCCGCGCCGCGATCGACGAGGGCGTCACGCTGATCGACACGGCGCCGGCCTATGGGCTTGGAAAGGCAGAGGAAATCGTCGGCGAGGCGATTGCCGGCCGGCGCGGCGAGGTGGTGGTCGCCACCAAATGCGGGCTGGTCTGGCACACCGACAAGGGCACGCATTTTTTCGACGAGCACGGCAAGCGTGTGCATCGTTATCTCGGCCGCGACTCGATCTTTTTCGAGGTCGAGCAGAGCCTGCGCCGGCTGCGCACCGACTATATCGATCTTTACATAACCCATTGGCAAGACGCGACAATTCCGGTCTCGGAGACGATGGGCGCACTGCTCGATTTGAAGCGGCAGGGCAAGATCCGGGCGGTCGGCGTCAGCAACGTCATGCCCGGAACATTGAAGGAATACATGGGTTTGGGGCAGATCGACGCGATCCAGGAGCGCTTCAGCATGACCGACAGGGGTCTGGAGCATGACCTTCTGCCCCTTTGCCGTGCCAATGGCGTGTCGGTGCTGAGCTATTCGTCGCTGGCGCTCGGCCTGCTTTCGGGCAAGATCGGACCCGGCCGCGTCTTCGAGGGCGACGATCAGCGCAAGGACGATCCGCGTTTCTCGCCGGCCAGTCTCGAACGGGTCGCAGCCTTCATGAACGAGATCGAACCGATCGTTGCGGCAAAACAGGCGACGCCGGCGCAGGTGGTCATTGCCTGGACGGTCGCCCGGCCGGGCATCACCTACGCGCTGTGCGGCGCACGCAATCCGGAGCAGGCGGCGGAGAACGCGGTGGCCGGAAGGCTGTCGCTGTCGGCCGACGAGATCGCCCTGATCGACGCGGCGATCGCAAAACATCTTGCCGGCATCGACGGCTGAGGCGGCGGGCGCCACGAGCATGAGTGGGACGCGCACCGAAAGGCTGGACCGGCTGCGCCGCATGGAGCGCGTCTCCGTGCTGGTGGTCGGTGGCGGCATCAACGGCATCAGCGCCTGGCGGGAGCTGGCGCTGCAGGGCGTCGACGCGATACTGGTCGAGCGCGGCGACTTCATGAGCGGGGCGAGCGCGGCGCCGTCGCGCATGATCCATGGCGGCCTGCGCTACATGGAGAATGGCGAGTTCGCATTGGTCAAGGAATCGCTGAAAGAGCGTAACCGTCTGCTTACGAATGCGCCGCACATGGTTTCGCCGCTGCCGACGCTGATCCCGCTCGCTGACCGGTTTTCCGGCATGTTTTCAGCGGCGAGGCGATTCCTCGGTGGCAAGCCGAAACCAGGACCGCGCGGTGCGATGATCGTCAAACTCGGCCTGACGCTCTACGATCTCTATTCCGGTGCCGGCAAGGCGGTGCCGCGCCACCGCTTCTTCGGCCGCCGCGCGCTTCGCGACCGCTGGCCGGCGCTCGACTCGCAAATGGCGTTCGGCGCGGTCTACTACGACGCGAAGATCGCCTATCCGGAACGGCTGGGCGTGGAGATGGTGCTGGATACGGAAGCCGCCGACCCGCAGGCGGTGGCGCTCAACCATGTGGGTTTTGATGGGTTTTCGGATTATGCGGCAACACTTACCGACAGGCTCTCTGGCGAGCGTTTCACCATCCGCCCCGACATCGTGGTCAACGCCACCGGCGCCTGGATCGACATCACCAACGGCCTGATCGCAAAAGACCCGGCGCCGCTGATCGGCGGGACGAAGGGCTCGCATCTGGTCATCGACAATGACGCGCTGCGCAACGCGCTGGGCGATAACATGGTGTATTTCGCCAATCGCGAGGGCCGGGTCTGCATCCTGTTCGTGCATCTCGGCCAGGTGCTGGCCGGCTCCACCGATATCAGCGTCGAGACGCCGGAGGGTGTGCGCTGCGAGGCTGATGAGGCCGACTATATTCTCGCATCGGTCCGCGAGGTGTTTCCGGGCATCCGCATCGCGCCGGAGGAGATCGTCTTCCGCTTCGCCGGCGTGCGGCCGCTGCCGCGCAGCAATGCGGGCGTGAATGCGGAAATCTCGCGCGACCATCAATGCGAATGGCTGCCGGAGCGGGCTGGCGAGCCGCCGGTGCTCAGCCTTGTCGGCGGAAAATGGACGACGTTTCGCGCGTTCGGCGAGCAGGCGGCGGACCTCGTGCTCGAAAGGCTGGGGCGCAAGCGCATAGTCTCCACACAGGATCTGAAGATCGGCGGCGGCACGGGTTTCCCGAGGGATGGCGTAGAGCGTAAGAGATGGGTTACCGATATTGCAGCGCGCAGCGGACTGACGGCGGAGGGTGTCTCGATCCTGCTCGACCGCTACGGGACCAGGGCGGCGGCCATGGCCGACGATATCGGCAGGCAGGGCGACGAGCCGCTCGCCAGTCTGCCGGCCTACGGCCGAGGCGAGCTCGTGTGGCTGGCTGCTTATGAACATGTCGAGACGCTTGCCGATCTCGTGCTGCGCCGCACGGCGATGGCGCTCAGGGGTGAACTGTCGCTCGACGCGGTCGAGGAGATCGCCGGCGTCATGGCGGCGAAGTTCGGCTGGTCAGAGCAGCGCCGCCGCGACGAGATCGAGGCGTTGCTCGACCATCTCGAAAAATTCCACGGCGTCGACAAAGATACGCTCGAACGCCGCAACCATGGGAAAGAAAATGTACCAGTCGAAAAAAGTCCGCATGAACCGGCTGTTCGGAAACGGCAGATGTCTTGACGTCGCAATCGACCACGGCGTCTGCAACGAGCCGTCCTTCTTGGACGGGCTGGAGGACATGGGCAAGGTGGTGCGGCTGCTGGCCGAGGCCGGGCCGGACGCCATCCAGATGAATTTCGGGCAGGCCGACCTTTTGCAGGACCTGCCGGGCAAGGCAAAACCCGCGCTGGTGATGCGCATCGACATGGGCAACCCGTATAACCGCACGCGGCATCGCGATATGTGGGCCGTATTGCAGAACGCCCACGACCCGATCGCGCCGGCGCTGCGCATGGATGCCGCCTGCGTCGTGGTCAATCTGTTCATGCTGCCGGACGAGCCCGGCCTGTTCAAACAATGCGTCGAGAATATTTCCCGCGTCGGCCAGGACTGCGAAAAATACGGCATGCCGCTGATGATCGAGCCGCTGGTGATGCAGCCCAACAGCGAGCGCGGCGGCTACCTAGTCGACGGCGACGCGGAAAAAATCGTCACGTTGGTGCGGTTGGCGCGCGAGATAGGCGCCGACATCGTCAAGGCCGACCCGACCACCGACCCCCAGGATTTCCATCGCGTCGTCGAGGCGGCGCGCTGCCCGGTGCTGGTGCGCGGCGGCGGCAAGGCCGATTTGCGGCAGGTGTTCGCCAACTCTTACGCTCTGATGCAGCAGGGTGCGCACGGCATGGTCTATGGCCGCAACATCTACCAGCACGCCGACCCGGCGCGCGTGGTGCGCGCGCTGATGGCGATGATCCATGACGGCGTCGACGACGCCGAAGCGTGGCGGATTTATTCGGCATGACAAAATTCCTCCTCGGCCTCGACGCGGGCAACACGGTGGTCAAGGCCGTGCTGTTCGATCTCAAGGGCAAGGTCGTCGGCGCGGCCTCGGCGGAAGGCCGCTCGCGGCAGCCGGAGCCGGGGCATGTCGAGCGCGACATCGCCGAATTGTGGCGCGGTGCGGCGGATGTGATCGCGCGATGCCTGAAGGAGGCTGGAGCAAGCGGAGAAGACGTGGCGGCGGTCGGCACCGCCGGCCATGGCAACGGGCTCTACCTGCTCGACAAGCAGAACCAGCCGCTGCTCGGCATCCAGTCGCTCGATACGCGCGCCGCCGGGCTGGCGACGGAACTGCGCGCCGACGGGCGGGGCGATCGGCTTTACGCCCAATGCCTGCAAAAACCCTGGCCGTCGCAAACCGCGACCTTGCTGGCGTGGATCAAGCGGCACCGGCCGGAGATCTTTGCGCAGGCGGGCACGGCGTTCCTGTGCAAGGACGCGCTGACCTTCTTGCTGACCGGCGAGCGCGTCAGCGATTTTTCCGACATGAGTGGCTGCGGGTTGCTGCTTCTGCCCGAGCGGCGGTACGACCCGGCCTTGCTGGAGGGCTACGGCATAGGCGAGGCGCTCGGCCTGCTGCCAGATCTCGTGCAGTCCGACCGGATCGCCGGTCGTGTCACCCGGGAGGCGGCGGCATTGACCAGGCTGGCGGAAGGCACGCCGGTGGCGGCCGGCTTCTTCGACGTGATCGCCTCGATGATCGGCGCCGGCACGATTTTTCCCGGCGAGGCGGCGATCGTCGCCGGCACATGGGGCATCAACCAGGTCATCCTCGAGGCCCCGCTGGTGGACGACCGCATCTTCCATGCCTCGACGTGGCGGGCGGGACGCTATGTCTCGATCGAATCCAGTGCGACCTCGGCGGTCAGCCTCGAATGGTTCGTGCGCGAATTCGCCGATGGGCACGGCGCGGAGGCCTACGAGCGCTGCAACGCGCTGGTCGCCTCGGTGGAGCCGGCAGCAGAACTGCCAATATTCCTGCCGTTCCTCTACGGCTCTGCGACGCATCCCAATGCGCGCGGCGCTTTCGTCGGCCTGTCGGGCTGGCACGGCAAGGCCGCCATGCTCCACGCGATCTATGAGGGCGTGATTTTCGAGCACAGGCGTCACATCGATCGGTTGCGCGCCGCCGGCGCCCGCTTCGACAAGGCCAGCCTTTCCGGCGGCGGCTCGCGCAGCGCGGTCTGGTGCCAGATGTTCGCCGACCAACTCGACCTCAAGGTGACGGTCGCCGATTGCAGCGAGACCGGCGCGCTCGGCGCGGCGATTGCCGGCGGCGTCGCCGCCGGAATCTTTCCCGACCTCGAAACGGGCGTGGCTGGCATGGTGCGGGTGAGGACGGCGTATGAGCCGCGGCCCGAGCGGAAAACGCTTTCCGATGCACGCTACCGGCTCTATCGTGACCTCGCCGAAATGCTGCCGGAACGCTGGGCGGCCTATGGGAAGGAGACGCGGTTCCGGTGACGGAGAGAATTGATCTTGGGTCCTACGACTATGTCATCGTCGGGGCCGGCTCTGCCGGCTGCGTGCTCGCCAACCGGCTGAGTACGGCGCCGGGAAAACGCGTGCTGCTGCTGGAGGCGGGCGGCTCGGACAACTACCACTGGATCCACATTCCGGTCGGCTATCTCTATTGCATGGGCAATCCGCGCACCGACTGGGGATTCAGCACGGTCGCCGAGCCCGGCTTGAACGGCCGCAAGCTCGCCTATCCGCGCGGCAAGGTGATGGGCGGCTGCTCGTCGATCAACGGCATGATCTACATGCGCGGCCAGGCGGCCGACTACGACCACTGGCGCCAGCTCGGCAATCCCGGCTGGGGCTGGGACGACGTGCTGCCGCTGTTTCGCAAATCCGAGGACCATCAGCGTTTTTCCGGACCGTTTCACGGGCAGGGCGGGGAACTGCGGGTCGAGCGCCAGCGGCTGTCCTGGCCGATCCTCGACGCGGTGCGCGAGGCAGCCGAGGAACTCGGCGTGCCCAAGGTCGACGATTTCAACGCCGGCGACAATTTCGGCTCGTCCTATTTCGAGGTGAACCAGAAGGCCGGTTTCCGTTTCAACGCCGTGCGCGCCTTCCTGCGGCCTGTGCGGCATCGCAAGAACCTGACGGTGATGACCGGGGCGCATGTCGAGCGCATCCTGTTCGAGGGAAAACGCGCCGCCGGGCTGGAACTGTGGCTGGCCGGCAAGCCGGCGCGGGTCGGCGTCGGCGGCGAGTTGCTGCTGTCGGCGGGCGCAATCGGCACGCCGCAGCTCTTGCAGCTCTCCGGCGTGGGGCCGGCCGATCTGCTCAACCGGCACGGCATTCCGGTGGTGGCGGACGTGGCCGGCGTCGGTGAGAACCTTCAGGACCATCTGCAGATACGCACCGCCTTCCGCATCAGCGGCGCCGGCACGCTCAACGAGCGGCAGGCAAGACTGACCGGCAAGGCGATGATCGCGCTGGAATACGCGCTGCGCCGCACCGGGCCGATGTCGATGGCGCCGAGCCAGCTCGGCATCTTCATGCGCTCCGACGCGCGTTTCGAGACGCCCAACATCGAGTTCCACGTGCAGCCGCTGTCGCTGGAGAAGTTCGGCGAGCCGCTGCATCCGTTTCCGGCGGTCACCGTCTCGGTGTGCAATCTGAGGCCGCAGTCGCGCGGCTTTGTGCGGATCGCCTCGGCGGATTCGCAAAAACACCCCGACATCGCGCCGAACTATCTGTCGACTGAGGAAGACCGCGCGGTGGCGGCCGATTCGATCCGCATCGCGCGCCGGCTGATGGCGACGGAGCGCATGCGCCGCTACCGGCCGGAGGAGTTCAAGCCTGGCGCCGAAATCACCGAGCCGGAAGAGCTTGCGAAGGCGGCGGGCGACATCGCCACCACTATCTTCCATCCGGTCGGCACCACAAGGATGGGCACCGACGCCGCGGCCGTGGTGAGTCCCGACCTGAAACTGCGCGGTTTCGAGGGGATCCGGGTGGCCGACTGCTCCGTCATGCCGACCATCGTGTCGGGCAACACCCATGCGCCGGCTGTGATGATCGGGGAGAAGGCGGCGGCGATGATGCTATAGGCTGACGAACCGCTTTACCCCCACCCCTAACCCCTCCCCACAAGGGGGAGGGGGACTTTGCGGCCGCTATGCCACACGAAACCGTCGACGATTGGCGCTTTGCGGAGATGCCAGCCAGTCCCCCTTGTGGGGAGGGGTTAGGGGTGGGGGTAAGTGCCAGCAAAGATATCAGGCAGCCGACGCGAAAAATTAACAAAAAGCCTCTTGTAGCTCTAGCTGCTAGAGGAATTAGGTATGCTCCGACACGTTATGCGAGAGCAATGTCATGAATGAAATCGCCACGAGCAGCCGTTTCCGCGTCGAGGGCATGGATTGCGCGGCTTGCGCGGCCAAGATCGACAAGGCGGCGCGGCGGATCGATGGCGTCGAGGACGTGTCGGTTTCGGTGACGGCCGGCACCATGACCGTCGGCCACCGCGCAGGGACCGACCTCGAGGCGCTGGCGCGCAAGGTGACCAGCCTCGGCTACAAGGTCGCTGCCTTGCCGGCCTACCAGGCGCCGGCGCCCGCCGTCGAGCATGGCTGCGATTGCTGCCACGATCACGGCGACCACAGCCATGCGCATCGTCACGATCATCCGCACGTTCACAAGCATGGCGACGGCCATGCTCATGATCACCAGCACGGCCGTTCCCACGATCACGATCAAAACGGCCAGGGTGCATCTGTGGCCGAGACGGATGCCGCCGCGGGCCTGCATGGCCACGATCACGGCCCCTCGGAAGACCCGTGGTGGAAAACCGCCAAGGCCCGACTGACCATCGCCTGCGGCGCGGCGCTTGCGGCTGCCTATCTCGTCGGGCAAATCTTTCCGCAATACGACACGATCCTGTTCATCGCCGCGATGGCGGTCGGCCTGATCCCGATCGCGCGGCGCGCCATCATGGCCGCGCTGAACGGCATGCCCTTCACCATCGAGACGCTGATGACGGTGGCGGCAATCGGCGCGGTGGTCATCGGCGCCGGCGAGGAAGCGGCGGCGGTGGTGTTTCTGTTCCTTGTCGGGGAACTGCTAGAGGGCGTCGCCGCCGGCCGGGCGCGCGCCGGCATCCGGGCGCTGGCGTCCCTCGTGCCGAAGACGGCGTTTCTGGAGAATGACGGGCGCACCACGGAAGTGCCGGCCGAAAGCCTCGCGGTCGGCGCGGTGATCCTGGTCCGCCCCGGCGACCGCGTGCCCGCCGATGGCGAGATCCTTTCAGGCGAGACCTCGGTCGACGAATCGCCGGTGACCGGCGAGTCCGTGCCGAAACGCATGGTGCCGGGCGATACGGTGCGCGCCGGCACGATCAACCAGGACGCGGCGATCCGCGTGCGGGTGAGCGCGGCGGCGCGGGACAACACGATCTCGCGCATCATCCAACTGGTCGAGCAGGCGCAGGAATCGAAGGCGCCGACCGAGCGCTTCATCGACAGTTTTTCGCGATATTACACGCCGGGCGTCATGGTGGTGGCGGCGCTCGTCGCCATTGTTCCGCCGCTGGCGATGGGCGGCGCGTGGGACGAGTGGGTCTACAAAGGCCTGGCGATCCTGCTGATCGGCTGCCCGTGCGCGCTGGTCATCTCGACGCCGGCGGCGATTGCAGCCAGCCTGTCGGCCGGCGCCCGCCGCGGCCTGCTGATGAAGGGCGGCGCGGTGCTGGAGACGCTCGGCAAGGTGACGAAGGTCGCCTTCGACAAGACCGGCACGCTGACCGCCGGCAAGCCGGTGGTCACCGACATCGTTGCCGTTTCAGGCAGCGAGGCGGAGGTGCTGGAGCGGGCGGCGGCACTCGAGGTCGGCTCCAGCCATCCGCTGGCGCTGGCGATCCTTGCCGAGGCGAAACGGCTTGGCATCGACCCGCGCGCGGCGGAAAATGCGCGCGCCATTGGTGGTGAGGGCGTGACCGGCCGGGCCGGCGGGGCGGCGCTTTTTCTTGGCTCGCCGCAGGCGGCCGGCAAGCGGACGCCGTTGCCGGACGAATTGAAGAACCGCGTCGCGGCCCTCAACGACGAAGGCAAGACGGTATCCGTGCTGCTGGAGGGCAATCGCATCGCCGGGCTGATCGCCATGCGCGACGAGCCGCGCGAGGATGCGGTTGCCGGCATCGCGGCGCTGAAGGAACTCGGCATATCGGCGGTGATGCTCACCGGCGACAACCGCCGCACGGCGGCCGCGATAGCCCAAAAACTGGGCATGGAGCCGCGCGCCGAATTGCTGCCGCAGGACAAGCAGCGCATCGTCGGCGAGTTGCGCAAGGCCGGCGAGGTGGTCGCTAAGGTCGGAGACGGCATCAATGACGCGCCGGCGCTGGCCGCCGCCGACATCGGCATCGCCATGGGCGGCGGCACCGATGTGGCGCTGGAGACCGCCGACGCGGCGGCGCTCAACGCCCGCGTCAGGGACGTAGCGTCGATGGTCGCCCTGTCGCGCGCGACGATGGCCAATATCCGCCAGAACATCGCGATCTCGCTGGGCCTGAAGGCGGTGTTTTTGGTGACGACGATCGCAGGCATCACCGGCCTGTGGCCGGCGATCCTCGCCGACACCGGCGCCACCGTTCTGGTCACAGCCAACGCCATGCGGTTGCTCGGATGGCGCGGGCTGAAGTGAGGTAGGCTCCTGCCAGTGGCAACGTTGCCCGCGACCGCATCGTGTCATATCTATAGCCACTGGAGTTTCTGGAGGCCGCGATGCTGACCATCGGCGAACTGTCCCGGCGCACGGGCGTAAAAATCCCGACCATCCGCTATTACGAGCAGATGGGGCTGATGACGGCGGCCGAGCGCTCGGAGGGCAACCAGCGTCGATATGGATCCGAGGAACGCGACCGGCTCTCCTTCATCCGCCATGCCCGCGACCTCGGGCTGACGATCGACGCGATCCGCGAGTTGATCGAACTCAGCGCCCATCCGGATCGACCCTGCGCGCGGGCCGACCGCATCGCCGCCGAACAGTTGCAGGCGGTGCGTCAGAAGATCGAAAAACTGCAGCGGCTGGAACAGGAGCTGGAGCGGATCACCACGCACTGCCATGTCGATCAGGTGCGGGATTGCTACGTCATCCGCGCTCTCGCCAATCACGACCTGTGCGGGGACGAGCATTGAGCTTTGTGCGCTGAACAGATTCCTTGAAGCTGGGGAATTGACGAGGCACTGTCCCGCCAGCCTTTCAGATCAAGGCCACGCGCGACCGGACGGACGGTCCGGTTTGAAGGAGCGTAGGCATCGCGCCTTTTGCTCTTGGTCCAGCCGATAGCATCTGTTGCGCCGCACTGTCTCGATCGCCTAAAGCGCATGATCTGAAGGAAGATGGCGTGCCGGCATGATGGAACTCTGGATCCCGATCACCATCGGCGCGGCGTTTCTGCAGAATCTCCGCTCGGCTGCGCAGAAACATCTCAAAGGCGTGATGGGCACGACGGGCGCCACCTTCGTGCGCTTCGGTTTTGGCGTGCCCTTCGCTCTCGGTTTCGTCTGCCTGTTGCATTTCGGTTTCGGCCATCCGTTGCCGGCGCCGAATCTGGCCTTCTTCGCCTGGGCGGTGCTTGGCGGCGTCGGGCAGATCGTCGCCACCTTCCTGCTGGTCCATCTGTTCTCCTTCCGCAATTTCGCGGTCGGCACCGCCTATTCGCGCACCGAGCCGGCGCAGGCCGCGCTGTTCGGGCTGCTCTTCCTCGGCGAGCGCGTCACGGCCGGCGTGCTTCTGGCCATCGCCATCAGCGTCTTCGGCGTCATGCTGATTTCGGTGGCTCACACGGCGCTGAGCCTGCGCACGCTGGTCACCTCGATGTTCGCCCGCAACGCGCTGATCGGCCTGGCCTCCGGTACGGCCTTCGGCGTTTCGGCCGTCGCCTATCGCGCCGCGTCGCTGTCGCTCGGCGGCCCGAACTTCATCATGCAGGCCGCCTATACGCTTGTCGTTGTGATCGTCTTCCAGACGGTGGTGATGCTGGTCTGGATGCTTTCGCGCGACCGCTCCGAACTCGGCCGCATCGCCAAAGCCTGGAAGCCGGCGCTGTTCGTCGGGCTGGTCGGAGCGTCGGCATCCTTCGGCTGGTTCACGGCGATGACCCTGCAGCAGGCGGCGGTGGTGAAGGCGCTGGCGCAGGTCGAGATGATCTTCACCTTCGCCTCGTCGGTGTTCTTCTTCAAGGAGCGGATCAACCGGCTGGAGATCGCCGGCTGCGTGCTGATCGTTTGCGGAATATTAACGCTGATTGCAGTCGGCTAGCGGCTATTTGCAACCGATCGGTGTGCTGTGGCACGCATTTCGCTTTTCTCAGCAGGTGTCCCGAAAATTTGGGGCACGGCGTAACGATACCGGAGCGAGACTTATGGCCCCCACCAACACCACGCCTCGCGCGACGCGTCGCACGATCCTCCAGGCGCTGCTGTCGATCCCCGCCTTCGCGCTGTTCGCGGCACATGCCGCTCCCTCCAGGAAACAGCCGGCCGACGAACTGGTCGAGGTCAATGGCTGGATCCTGAAGAGGAGCGAACTGGCATGATCTTCGACAATTTCGAGGGCTTTCGCGCCTCGGGCTTCACGCCCAAGGTGATTCTGATCGGTTCGGGCCCGGCCGGCGTGACGATCGCCCGCAAGCTGGCCGGCGCCGGCATCCCGGTGGCGATCTTCGAGGCGGGCAAGGCCGATTTCACCGAGGAGTCGCAGGATTTCTACAAGGGTAAGACCGTGGGCGACTACTATTTCGATCTCGACGTGACCCGACTGCGTTATCTCGGCGGCTGCTCCAATCACTGGGCGGGCTGGTGCAGGGTCATGGATGCAGTCGACTTCGAGCCGAAGGCCTGGGTTCCCGACACCGGCTGGCCGATCCGCCGCACCGACATCGAGCCTTATCTCGAAGAGGTGCACGACATTCTCGACCTTGTCCCATTCCGGGACGACGTCTGGATTTCCGACGACATACGCTGGGTGCAGTTGATCAAGAGCCCGGCGGTGCGCTTCGGCGAGAAATACCGGTCCGAGATCGAGCAGAGCAAGAACATCGCGCTGGTGCTGGACACCTACGTGACAAGGCTGGAGGGTGACGGCACCAAGGTCACCGGCGCGCATGTCTGGTCGGCGGGCAAGGACCAGGGCGTCGCTGTAGCGGATTATTACGTGCCCTGCACCGGCGGGCTGGAGAATTCGCGCCTGCTTTTGTGGTCGAATGAACAGTCCAACGGCGGAGTCGTGCCGCATGCCGAGGCGCTCGGCAAATACTGGATGGAGCATCCGCAGTTCCAGGGCGGCAACGCGCTGATGGACAACCCGGACCAGTTCGAGATGGACGACGTTTCGGAAGCCTTCTTCTCGCCGTCGCTGGAAGCGATGCAGCGCGAGCAGATCATGAATTTCGGCATCCGTTTCATCAAGATGCCCTATCATGGGGCGAAATGGCTGGTCGCAGAACTCGCCTGCGTCGCGCCGGAAACCGCCGAATGGGTGTCGGAGGGGATCGGCGGCAATCTGCGCTGCGCAGCGCAACTGGTGATGGGCTGGGAGCAGGCGCCGCGCGCCGACAATTTCGTCGCACTGTCGGCGACGGAGAAGGACGCGCTCGGCATCCCGCGCATCGAACTGCACTGGAAGAAGAGCGAGCTGGAACACCGCACGCTGCTGCAGGGGCTGCGCCTGTTCGGCAAGACGCTGGCCGAGAAGGATTACGGCCGGGTGCGGATCGAGGACTGGGTGCTGAACAACCAACCCTATCCGGACGACCAGGAGCTCGCCGGCCACCACCATATGGGCGGAACCCGCATGGGCGACGACCTGTCGAAGAGCGTCGTCGACCGCAACCAGCAGGTGCACGGCGTGGCCAACCTCTATGTCGGCGGCTCGTCGGTCTTCGCGACATCCGGCCAGTGCAACCCGACGACCACGATCGTGGCGCTGAGCTGCCGGCTCGGCGACCATCTCGCCAGACGCATCAGCCAAAGCGCCATGGCGCAGTAGGCGCCAAGATAAAAGCAGGCTGCGACCGGCCGGAGCAGTTGCGGCTTTGGGATAAAACAGGAAGCGGGAAACACTTTCGGGTGCAGTTCCGCCGGAAAGACTGAAATCGGGGGCTGCGGCCCCCATTTCTTTTTCAACCGGGACCGGCTACGTCTACCGGCACATCGCCGAAAAGCGGGGGAGAACAGGCCGGTCATGAGTTCCTGGACGTCCGGATATATTTCCGAGGTCGCCTATACGGCCGGCTTCTACCGCGAACTCACACCCGCCATGCTCGAGCTTGCGGCGCTGGGAAAATCGGTGCTCACGACCCAGGCGACAGCGCCGCTGACCATGTGCGAACTCGGATGCGGCCGCGGCGTTTCCACCAACGTTCTGGCGGCGGCGAACCCGCACAGCCAGTTCTATGCGACAGACTTCAACCCCGCCCATATCGTCGAGGCGCGCACGCTTGCCGCGGCGGCGGGTTCGAAGAACGTGCATTTCTTCGATTCCAGCTTCGCCGATTTCCTCAATGAACCAAGCCTGCCGCAATTCGACATCATCGCCCTGCACGGCATCCTGTCCTGGATCAGCGAGGAGAACCGGCGCACCATCGTCGCCTTCATCGCAAGACACCTGAAGCCGGGCGGGCTGGCCTATGTGTCTTACAACTGCATGCCTGGCTGGGCGTCCGCCTCGCCGCTTCGTCGGCTGATGATGGAGTTCGGCTCGCTCCACCACGACGCCGCGTTCACCCGGCTCAACCGGGCGCTGGAGATGCTCGGCAAACTGAAGGAAGCCAATGCTCGGTATTTCGCTGCGAGCCCCGGCGTCGCCGAGCGGCTGGAAAAGTTCAAGACACAGAACAAGAACTATCTCATCCATGAATTCCTGAACGAAGACTGGCATCCCTTCTACCACATGGACGTCACCGCCGAATTTGCCGAGGCAAAACTGACCTTTTTGGGCTCAGCGCATCTGCTCGACCATGTCGACGCGCTCAACATGACCGAGGCGCAGCGCAACTTCCTCAACGAGATCGAGGACGTCGCGCTGCGCGAAACCACACGCGACTATATCGTCAACCAGCAGTTCCGGCGCGACATCTTCATCAAGGGCGGCGTGCCGCTCGGCCTGTTCGCAGCACGCGAGCGCTGGCAGGAGATGCGCTTTGCGCTGTCGATCAACCGCGCCGACGCGCCGACCAAGGTGACGGGCGGGCTGGGCGAGGCGGCGATGCAGCCGGAGGTCTACGGTCCGTTCCTCGACGCGCTCGCCACGGGCCCTAGGACGCTGAAGTCGATGCAGTCCATTCCGGCGGTCGCCGAGCTGGGCTGGGCGCGCAGCATTCAGGCGCTGCTGGTGCTGGTGGGTTCGGGTCATGTGCAGCCCTGCCTCGACGACAAGAACGACGGCAAGCGCCGCGAAGCGACCCGCCGCTTCAACCGAGCGGTGATGGAGAATGCGCGGCATTCGGCCGACGTCCAGGCGCTGGCCTCGCCGGTGACCGGCGGGGGCGTCGGCGTCGACCGTTTCGAGCAACTGTTCCTGCTGGCGCGGCTGAACAAGCATCCCGATGCGCCGACCTTCGTCTGGCAGGTTCTTTCCGCGCTCGGCCAGCGGCTGCTGCGCGACGGCGTGGCGATCGAGACGCCGGAGCAGAATCTCGAAGAGCTGCGCACGCGCCATGCGACGTTCCAGGAGAAGCGCCTGCCGGTGTTCGAACAGCTCGGATTGACATGAGATCGCGAAGGAGCCTGCGATGAAGCGGATTGCGATACTGACGACCGGCCTGCTCCTGTCTTCCGTCGCCAGCCTGTGGGCGCAGGACATCGCCGGCAGCTACACGGTCGAGGGCAGCAATCCCGGCGGCGGCGGCATCTATCGGGGCGAGGTGACTGTCGTGAAGAGCGACGAGACCTATCAGGTGCTGTGGAAGATCGGCAACCAGCAGCACCGCGGCACCGGCATCCTGCGCGACGGCGGCTTTGCGGTGGTGTACCAGCCGCAGGGTGGAGGACCGGGCATCGCCGTCTACCAAGTCGGGCCGAACGGCGCTCTGTCGGGAAGCTGGGTCGGCCTCGGCGGCCAGCAGCTCGGATCGGAGGTATGGAACCCGCGCGACCGGACGTGATCGATGATTGACCGGCTCACCCCGTCCGGCCCTTCGGACCACCGAGTGAAGCAAGCCAGGTGGGGTGAACGGCCTTAACGGATGGTCCGCCCCTCTGCATCGAAGCGGTAGGTTTTTGTCGGATCGGGCGTGGCGTACAGCGTGGCGCCGGGCTCGGCGTTGTAGACGCCGAAAATGCGCGCCGTGACCAGCCCGGCCTTCTCGCAGTCGAGATAGAGATTGGTGTCGGCGCCGAGATGCTCGGCATGCACGACCGTGCCTTTCCAGGCGCCCGATGTCGCGCTGACGGACAGGTGCTCCGGCCTGACGCCGATCGTCTTGGCCTGCGCCTCGCCCAGCCGCGCGCCGTCAACAAAATTCATCTTCGGCGAGCCGATGAAACCGGCGACGAATTCGTTGGCCGGATTGTTGTAGAGCTCCATCGGCGCGCCGACCTGTTCGATCTTGCCGGCGTTGAGCACCACGATCTTGTCGGCCAGCGTCATCGCCTCGACCTGGTCGTGGGTGACGTAGATCATCGTCGCCTTCAGCCGGCGGTGGAGCTGGGCGATCTCCAGGCGCGTGTTGACGCGCAGCGCCGCATCGAGGTTCGACAGCGGCTCGTCGAACAGGAAAAGCTTCGGCTCGCGCACCACGGCGCGGCCGATGGCGACGCGCTGGCGCTGGCCGCCGGAAAGCTCCGCCGGGCGGCGCTTCAGATAGGGTTCGAGCGACAGCATGGACGACGCGATGCCGATGCGCTTGTCGATCTCGGCGGCAGGCGTGCCCGCCTGCTTCAGCCCGAGCCCCATGTTGTCGCGCACAGTGAGATGCGGATAGAGCGCGTAGGTCTGGAACACCATGGCGATGCCGCGCTTTGCCGGCGGTGTCGCGACCACGTTGACGCCGTCGATCAGCACCTTGCCGGAGGTCGCGTCCTCCAGTCCGGCAATCACGCGCAGCAGGGTGGATTTGCCGCAACCGGACGGCCCGACGAAGACGACAAATTCACCGTCCTCGACCGCGAGGTCGATGCCTTTCAGCACCTCGACCTTGCCGAAGGATTTTTGCACATTCTCTATTCTGAGAGAGCCCAAGGCGCAGTTCCCGTTCGTTAGAGTTTGACGGCGACGCCGGTCCGCACGCTCTCGTCGGCCGCCAGACAGACCGCCAGCGACTTGACCGCATCGTCCATGTGTTGCGTCAGATCGAGGTCCTCGCGGATGGCCTTCAGCAGAAAAGCCTGTTCGAAATCGCAAAGCTCCTGATGGCCGGGCTCGCCTTGCATCGACAGCAACTCGTCCGGCCTGGCGAACCTGCCGTCCGGTCCCCGCTCGGCGCTATGGAGGCGAATGGTCGAAGTCTTGGTGTGGGTGTCGATGTCGTCCGAGCGAACACCTTCGGCCATGACGATCGACACGCAGCCGCGTGGCGACATAACGTCCTTCACGAAGAAGGCGGTCTCCGAGATCATCGGCCCCCAGCCGGCCTCGTACCAGCCGACCGAGCCGTCCTCGAACAGGACCTGCAGATGGCCGTAATTGTACATGCCGGGGTCGACCTCGTCGCTCAGCCGCACGCCCATGCCGCGCACCTCGACCGGCCTCGCATCGGTGATCTGGCACATCACGTCGAGGTAATGCACGCCGCAGTCGACGATCGGCGAGGTCGTCTTCATCAGTTGCTTGTGGGTTTCCCAGGTCGCGCCGGAAGACTGCTGGTTGAGGTTCATGCGGAAGACATAGGGGCCGCCAAGCTTGCGCGCCTCGGCGATCAGCCGCATCCAGGAAGGGTGATGGCGCAATATGTAGCCGATGACGACCTTGCGGCCGTTGACCTTGGCCGCGTCCACCACGCGGCGCGCATCGGCCACCGTGGTCGCCAACGGTTTTTCGACGAAGACGTGGCAGCCGGCCTCCAGCGCCAGAACAGCATAGTTGGCATGGCTGTCGGAATAGGTGTTGATCGAGGCGACGTCGGGCTTTTCCTCGCGGATCGCATCCTCGAAGGATCGCCCGATCCGGCGGCCCACAAGCGGTCCGGGCAGCGCGACATCGGAACGGTTGATCAGCGCCGCGATCTCGAAGCCGGGGTTGGTGGCATAGGCCAGCGCATGGCTGCGGCCCATATTGCCCAGCCCGGCGACGACGACGCGAAGGGGTTCTTGCGGGGTCACTTCACCGCTCCCGAGGTGATGCCGCGGATAAGCTGCCGCGAGAAGATCAGATAGAGGACAAGCACCGGCAGGATGGCGAGCGACAGCGCCGCCAGCACCGCGTTCCAGTTGGTGACGAACTGGCCGATGAAGATCTGCGCGCCGAGCGTCACGGTCTTGGTGCCTTCCGACGGCGCCAGGATCAGCGGAAACCACAGGTCGTTCCAGATCGGGATCATGGTGAACACCGCGACCGTGGCGATCGCCGGACGCACCAGCGGCAGCACGAGGCGGAAGAAGATGCGGTATTCCGACAGCCCATCGATGCGGCCGGCGTTCTTCAGATCGTCGGAGACCGTCTTCATGAATTCCGACAGGATGAAGATGCAGAGCGGCAGGCCCTGCGCGGTGTAGACGAGGATCAGCGCCGTCAGCGTATTGACCAGGCCGCTCGCCACCATCAATTGCAGGATGGCCACCGTGCCCAGCCGGATCGGGATCATGATGCCGAGCGCGAGGTAGAGGCCGGTCAGCGTGTTGCCGCGGAACCGGTACTCCGACAGCGCGAAGGCCGCCATCGCACCGAACAGGATGACGAAGAACAGCGAGCCGACGGTGACGACCAGGCTGTTCTGGAAATAGAGCAGGAAATCGCCCTGCGCCATGACGGTGGTGTAGCCGACGGGGTCGAAGGTTTCCGGCGTCGGGGGAGTGAGCGGCGAGCGGAAGATGGCGTTGCGCGCCTTGAACGAGTTCATGACGATCAGCAGCACCGGAAACAGCGCGATGACCGTGTAGGCGATCAGCACGGCATGGGCGCCGATCAGGCGGGCAGGGGAGGAGGTGGCGCGGCTCATGTCGTCATCCTCTCAGAACTGATACCGCCGCAGCCGGGTCTGGATCGTGAACAGATAGACGCAGACGCCGGCCAGGATGATGAAGAACATCATGGTTGCGATGGCCGCGCCCATGTTGGGGTCGCCGAGTTGGAGCTGGAAGCCGAAAAAGGCGCGGTAGAGGAAGGTGCCAAGAATGTCGGTCGAGAAATTCGGCCCGGCCAGCGCGCCCTGCGCCGTGTAGATCAGGTCGAAGGCGTTGAAATTGCCGACGAAGGTGAGGATCGAGATGATGCCGATCGACGGCAGGATCAGCGGCAGCTTGATCTTCCAGAACTGCGAAAGCCCGGTGATGCCGTCGCATTCGGCCGCCTCGATCACTTCGTCGGGGATCGACAGAAGTGCTGCGTAGATCAGCATCATCGGGATGCCGACGAACTGCCAGACCGAGATCAGCGACAGGGTGGTGAGCGCGTATTCCTCCTTGCCGAGCCAGGGCGTGAACAGGCTCTTCAGGCCGACAAGGTCGAGCAGGTTGGGCGCCACGCCCCAGAGCGGCGACAGGATCAGCTTCCAGACGAAACCGACGATGACGAAGGACAGGATTGTCGGGATGAAGATCGCGGTGCGGTAGAAGGCGCGAAAACGCAGTTTCGGGCTGGACAGCAGCGCGGCGAGAAGCACGCCGATCGGGTTCTGCACCAGCATGTGGATGATGAAGAACCAGACATTGTTCCACAGCGCGTTCCAGAAATTCACGGACCAGCGCGGGTCGCCGAACAGCATGCGGAAATTGTCGAGCCCCACATAGACCGACTGCTGGTCGACGCGGCGGAACAGCGAGAGCTGCAGCGTGCCGAAGAGCGGCACGATCATGAACGCCGTGTAGACGAAGAACGCAGGCGCCAGGAACACAACGATGTGCCAGCGGAAGGGTCTTTTGATTGGCTGATCGTCGAGGGACATGGCGGTTCCGGCAAAGACGTTGCAGGCGATTGACGCAATCTGCTGCCGCCTTTCGGTCGCGGCAAGGCGCCGGCAACGCGGCCGGCATAACCCTCCCCCTTGTGGGGAGGGTCGTCGAGCGGTCGAAGCGAAGCGGAGACCGTAAGACGGGGTGGGGTTGCCGCGGCCAAACTCCAACGCCGCTTTGCGTCGGAGCACTGCGTCCCGGCCCCCATCCCGCTTCAAAAACCTCGCGTACCGCTCGGTTTTCTCCGCGACCCTCCCCTCAAGGGGGAGGGTCAGCGTCGGCGCATCACTTCGCCGGCTTGTACCAGGCGTCGAGGCCCTTCTGCAGCTTCTCGCCGGCCACCTGCGGCGTGTCGGTGCCGTTGATGACGTTGGCGGACTCGACCCAGGTCTCGTTCTCCAGGTTCGGCGTGCCGCGCGACAGGATCTGGTAGGTCGAGCGGATCGTCGGCTTGCACTTATCGCGCCAGGAGACGAATTCCTGCGCCAGCGGGTCCTCCATCTTCACCGGGGCGTTGTTCAGGCTGAAGAAGCCCGGCAGCGCGTTGGCGTAGATGGTGGCGAATTCCGGCGAGGCCACCCACGACAGGAAGGTTTTTGCCGCGTCGGCGTTCGGGCTCTTGGCGTTGAGGCCGACGGCGATGTCGGTGTGGTCGGAGATATAGCAGGTGTCGCCGGCGTTCTTCACCGGCGGCGCGAACGCGCCCATCTTGAACTGCGCCTGGGTGTTGAAGCCGGAGATCTCCCACGAGCCGGCCGGATAGATGGCGGCGCGGCCGAGCGTGAACAGGTTCTGGCTGTCCGGATAGGTCTGCGCCTCGAAACCGTCGCCGAGATAGTCCTTCCACTTGGCAAGCGTCGCATAGGGCTCGACCCATTGCGGGTCGGTCAGCTTCTGCTCGCCCTTGATCAGCGCCACCCGGCCTTCCTCGCCCTTCCAGTAGTTCGGGCCGATGTTCTGGTAGCCCATGGTTGCGGCTTCCCAGAGGTCCTTGGTGCCCATCGCCATCGGGATGTAGGTGCCGTCGGCCTTGATCTTGTCGAGGGCGGCGAAGAAATCCGCCTCGGTCGCCGGCGGGGTGATGCCGAGCTTGTCGAAGGCTTCCTTGTTATAGATGAAGCCGTGGATGACGGACGCCATCGGCACGCAGAAGGTGGCCTTGCCGTCGTCGGTCTGCCAGGCCGACTTGGCGACGTCGGAGAAATTCTCCATGCCGGGCAGCGAAGTCAGGTCGGCGAGATGGCCCTTGGTGTAGAGGTCGAGCGAGGCGTCGAAGGGACGGCAGGTGATGAGGTCGCCCGCCGAACCGGCATCGAGCTTGGCGTTGAGGGCGGCGTTGTATTCGGTCGGCGCCGACGGCGCGAACACCACCTTGATGCCGGGATTGGCCTTCTCGAAGGCCGGGATCAGCTTCTCCTGCCAGATGGCGAGGTCGTCGTTGCGCCAGCTCTCGATGGTGAGCGTCTTGTCCTGCGCGAACGCCGCCCCGGCCGAGCCGAGTACGGTGGAGCCGAGCAGGAGCGCCGTCAAAAGTCTCGTTTGCATGTGTAGTCTCCCTGTTTTGACCTGTTTCAGGTTCGATTTTGACGAGAGCCCCTGCTCCCCTCTTCAAGACTGGCGAGCGCCGGCCGCAGCTTTTGGCCGGAACTCTCCAGAAGGTTCTTCGCCGCGCCGGCGTCGCGGACGCCGGCGGCGAGCAGGATCGCCGTCTTTACCGAGCCGCCGCTCCTTTCAAGGAAGCGCTCCGCGTCGTCGCGCGAGCAGCCGGCGATGGAGGAAACGATGCGCGCCGCGCGGTCGCGCAGTTTCTGGTTGTCGATTCTGAGATTGACCATGTAGCCGTCATGCACATGGCCAAGATGCACGGCGACCAGCGTGGAAAACATGTTGAGCGCGATTTTTTGCGCCGTGCCCGCCCCCATGCGGGTCGAACCGGCGACGATTTCGGGGGGCGTGGCGAGTACGATGCCGACATTGGCGCGGGTGACGAGCGGCGTACCGGCATTGTTGGCGACGCCGATCGTGGCGGCGCCGCGTCTTGACGCTTCCTCCAGCGCGCCGAGCGCATAGGGGGTCGTGCCGCTGGCCGACAGCGCGATCAGGCAGTCGCCGGCCGTCATGCCGTTGTCGGCGACCTCTTTCGCGGCCTGCGCGGCATCGTCCTCCGGCGCGCCCGGCAGGTCGACGAAGGCTTCCTTGCCGCCGGCGATCAGCACGACCACGCGTTCATGCGAAATGCCATAGGTGCCGGGCAGCTCCAGCGCGTCGGCAAGCGCCATCAAGGCCGAGCTGCCGGCCGCGGCATAGAACAGCCGCCCGCCCGTGGCGAGCCGTTGCGCGGCCAGTTCGGCGGCCTGGGCGATCTCGTGGATGGCGGCCTGCACGCTCCTGGCGGCTTCGACCTGGGCATCCGCCAACAGGCGCAGGATCGCGGCGGGCGACTGCAGGTCGAGCCCCTTCGCATTCGCGTTCACTGCCTCGGTGCCGGTCAGCGCCATCAATTCTCCTCCGATGCCGGGACAATACCAAAAAAATACCACTTGTCCAGCGGTCGTTAACGGAATTTTCGACTTCCATGCTGCCTAGGTCGCAAATCGATTAAATTACAGAGATTTGAGGAAAAATGGATTGCCCACGAAAATTAACGCTTGGATATTGGTATTTTATTGGTATCATAGCCTCAGAGGAGCATCCGCGTGAATCTGGTATTGGGCATAGATGGCGGCGGCACGAGTTGCCGGGCGGCGGTCGCGACAGCCGAAGGGCGCATTCTGGGTCGGGCAAAGAGCGGCGCGGCCAACATCCGCACCGATCTGACGCGCGCCCGGGCCAGCATCGTCGAGGCCGCCCGGCTGGCCTTTGCGGAAGCCGGCCTCGACCCCGACCTGATAGTCAAAACGCCGGCGCTGCTGGGGCTGGCCGGCAGCAATGTCGGCACCTACACCCAGCAACTCGAAGCCATCCTGCCCTTCAGCCGCAGCATTGTCGAGAGCGACGCGGCGATCGCGCTGGAAGGGGCACTCGGACCCGACAACGGCGCCATCGTCATCCTCGGCACCGGCACCGCCTATATGCTGCGCCGCGCCGGCGTGGTAACCACTGTCGGCGGCTGGGGTTTTCTCATTGGCGACCAGGGCAGTGGCGCGCGCATCGGCCGCGACCTGCTGGAACAGACCCTGCTCGCTTATGACGGCATCCGACCGGCTTCGCCGCTGACGAAGGCGCTGCTCGCCGTCTTTCGCGACAATCCGCAGGATGTGGTCGAGTTCACCACCAATGCAAAACCCGGCGACTTCGGCGGCTTCGCGCCGATGGTGTTCGAGCATGCCGAAAAGGGCGACGCGGTGGCGCAGTTCATATTGGAGCGC
Organism: Mesorhizobium sp. LHD-90; assembly: GCF_030929505.1. Lineage (GTDB taxonomy): Bacteria > Pseudomonadota > Alphaproteobacteria > Rhizobiales > Rhizobiaceae > Kumtagia. The sequence continues at coordinate 29,652 of NZ_JAVFVV010000010.1, forward strand.
GCCGTGGCTGACGTCGAGGCGTCGCTTCGCGTGCTCGACCTCAGGGAGGGCGAGGCGCTCTGTCTGCTGGGCGGGCTGGCGGCGCTTTATGCGAAGCGGCTTTCGGCGGAATATCGGGTGCGGCTGCGCGAGCCCCTGCAGGATGCACTCGGCGGTGCGGTGTCGATGGCGGCCCGCCGGTTCGCGTCGAGCGGGGCGTCGCATGGCTGACCTCGCCGAGCGCATTCTGGGGGCGGTCAGGGAGGCGGGCCAGAACGGCGCGCCGCTCTACTTGAAGCTCAAGCGCTCGATCGAGGACGCCGTGCAGGAAGGCGTGATCCGTCCGGGCGACGCGCTGCCCTCCGAACGCGACCTCGCCGCAAGAGCCGGCATCTCGCGCGTCACGGTGCGCAAGGCGGTGCAGGATCTAGTCAAGGGCGGGCTGCTGGTGCAGCGGCACGGCTCCGGCACCTTCGTGGCGCGGCCGGTGGAGCGGGTGGAGCAGTCGCTGTCGCTGCTCACCTCCTTCACCGAGGACATGGCGCGGCGCGGCATGACGTTGCGTTCCGAATGGCTGGAGCGGGGCATCTATGCGCCCTCGCCCGACGAGATGATGGTGCTGGGCCTGTCGTCGAAGGAATCGGTTTCGCGCGTCAGCCGGCTGCGCATCGCCGACGGCACGCCGCTGGCGATCGAGCGTGCCTCGCTGTCGGCGGCGGTTCTGCCCGACCCGATGACGGTTGGCTCTTCGCTCTATGCCGCGCTGGAAAAGACCGGCAGCCGGCCGGTGCGCGCCGTGCAGCGCATCTCGGCGGCCAATCTGGGTGCGGTCGACGCACGACTACTCGATGTGCCGACGGGAGCCGCCGGGCTCCACATCGAGCGGATCTCCTACCTCGCGACCGGCAAGGTGGTAGAGTTCACACGTTCGATCTATCGCGGCGATACATACGATTTTGTCGCCGAACTCAGGATCGGCGGCACAGAAGATGGGGTAGGCCCATGACCGATCTGACCCATATGCGCCGCGAGGTTGAGGAGATACCGGATGCGGTGACGCGGCTGCTCGACGGCAGCGGCAAGATTTTGGCCGACGCCGGCGCCGACATCAGGCGGCGCAATCCGCATTTCGTCATCACCGTGGCGCGCGGTTCCTCCGACCACGCCGCGTCATTCCTGAAATATGCTATCGAACTGACCGCCGGCATTCCGGTCGCTTCGGTCGGCCCGTCCATCGCCTCGATCTACGGCGCGAAACTGCGGCTCGCCGGCACGGTCTGCCTATCGATCTCGCAATCCGGCAAAAGCCCGGACATCGTCGCCATGTCGAAGCAGGCGAAGGCCGGCGGGGCGCTGACGGTGGCGCTGACCAACACGCCGGATTCGCCGCTGGCCAGATCGGCCGACTATCCGATCGACATCCTTGCCGGGCTCGAGCGCAGTGTCGCGGCGACCAAGAGTTTTGTGAATTCCGCGGTGGCCGGCCTGGCTCTGATGGCGCATTGCACCGAGGATGTCGGGCTGCTGGCCGCGCTGAGCAATCTGCCGGAGCAGTTGCGCGCGGCGGTCGGCTGCGACTGGATGGAGATCGCCGAGGCGCTGGAGGATGAGCAGTCGCTGTTCATCCTCGGACGCGGGCCCTCCTATGCCATCGCCAGCGAAGCGGCGCTGAAATTCAAGGAGACCTGCGGCATGCATGCCGAGGCCTACAGCGCAGCGGAGGTGATGCACGGCCCGCTAGCGCTGGTCGGGCCTGGCTTTCCGGTGCTGGCATTGGCGGCGCGGGACGCCTCGGAGGCCTCCGTGGCCGAGACGGCGGATGCGCTTGCAGCCAAGGGCGCCGCCGTCTTCGCCACGACGCAGCGCACCGGCCAGGCGCGAAAACTGCCGCATGTGGCGACCGGCCATCCGCTGACCGATCCGCTGCCGCTGATCGTGTCCTTCTACGCTTTCGTCGAGGCGTTCGCGCGGTATCGCGGCCTCAATCCGGACGAGCCACGTAATCTGCGCAAGGTGACGGAAACCCGCTGATGTCATCTTTCGCACTGGCGGCCCCGAGGATTTTCGACAGCGTGATCTGGCATCGCGACGCCGCGCTGCTGGTGCGCGGCGATGGCGTCGAGGCGATCGTGCCGCGCGGCGACATTCCTGCCGGAACGCCGGTCACCGAGCAGAATGGCATGCTTGTCCCCGGCTTCGTCGACCTGCAGGTCAATGGCGGCGGCGGCGTGATGCTGAACGACCGGCAGGACGTCGAGACGATCCGCACGATATGCGCCGCGCATGCGCCCTTCGGCACCACCGCGCTGCTGCCGACGCTGATCACCGACACGCCGGAAATAACCGCCCGCACCGTCGAGTCCGGCGTCGGGGCGGCGGGCGCGCACGTCCCCGGCTTTGCCGGCCTGCATCTGGAGGGGCCGCATCTGTCGCTGGCTCGAAAAGGCGCACATGATCCGAAACTGATCCGGCCGATGGAGGATGCGGACCAGGCGTTCCTGATCGAAGCGCGGAATCGCCTGCCGTCGCTGCTGACCACCGTCGCGCCGGAATCGGTGACGCCGGAGCGGATGACGGCATTGTCCAAGGCTGGCGTGGTCGTCAGCTTGGGCCATTCCGACACGACCTATGCCGTCGCCACGGCCTGTGCGGCGGCGGGCGCGACGATGGCCACGCACCTGTTCAACGCCATGAGCCAGATCGGCAACCGCGAGGCGGGACTTGCCGGCGCGGTCATCGACAATGGCGGATTGTGGGCCGGGCTGATCGCCGACGGCATCCATGTCGACCCGGCGACGATCGGCATAGCAATGCGGGCCAAGACCGGTCCGGCGAAAATTTTCCTCGTGACCGACGCCATGGCGACGATCGGCACCGACATGAAATCATTCACGCTGAACGGCCGCACCGTCCGTCGCGAGAACGGCCGCCTGACACTGGCCGACGGCACGCTCGCCGGCGCCGATCTCGACATGATCTCGGCGGTGCGCTTCATGCACCGGCAAATCCGCCTGGAGCTCGGCGAGGCGCTGCGCATGGCCTCGCTCTATCCGGCCGAGGCAATGGGGCTTGCCCGGCACGGACGGCTGGTTGCGGGCTCGCGCGCCGATATGGTGGCGCTTTCGGACGGTCTCGATGTCCGCCGCGTCTGGATCGGCGGAGAACAGGTCTTTTCGGCCGGCGCGTAGCCGTCGCTGGCCGTTGGGCAAAGACGCGTTACGCCACCCCGTCAGCGGCGCTGCGGATGGCCTCGATGTTGGCACGGTAGGCGGCCTCGGAATTTCCCTTGAAGACAGCGGAGCCTGCGACCAGCACATCAGCGCCGGCTTTTGCCACCAGTGGCGCGGTGTCGGGCGCGATCCCGCCGTCGACCTCGATGTGGATCGGCCGCCGTCCCACCAGCGCCTTCACTTTTGCGATCTTGTCCAGCATTTCCGGAATGAACGCTTGCCCGCCGAAACCCGGATTGACGGTCATGACAAGGATCAAATCGAGCTGGTCGAGCACGTTCTCGATCGCCGCCACCGGCGTCGCCGGATTGAGCGACACGCCCGCCTTCTTGTCGAGATTCCTGACCGTCTGCAGCGAGCGGTGGAGATGCGGGCCGGCCTCGGCATGCACGGTGATGAAATCGGCGCCGGCGTCGGCGAAGGCGGCGATGTAGGGATCGGCGGGCGAAATCATCAGATGGCAGTCGAACACCTTGTCGGTGCGGTTGCGGATCGCCTTCACCACGGGCGGCCCGAAGGTGATGTTGGGCACGAAATGGCCGTCCATCACGTCGAGATGCACCCAGTCGGCGCCGGCCCTCGCCACCGTCTCGACCTCGTCGCCGAGGCGGGAAAAATCGGCCGAAAGGATCGAGGGTGCAATTATCACCTTGTTCATCGGCAGTCCTTTGTCTTGCGAGGGGGACAGTGGACATCGAGAGGCAGGCAAGCCGCCTCCCGATCTGTCGTCGAAACCGCTGTTCCGCTCAGTCGATGTCGAACGACACGCCCTGCGCCAAGGGCAGTGCCTTCGAATAGTTCACCGTGTTGGTGGCGCGGCGCATATAGGCCTTCCAGGCATCCGAGCCGCTCTCGCGGCCGCCGCCCGTCTCCTTCTCGCCACCGAAGGCGCCGCCGATCTCGGCGCCCGACGTGCCGATGTTGACGTTGGCGATGCCGCAGTCGGAACCTTCGACCGACAGGAAGCGCTCCGACTCCATAAGGTCACGGGTGAAGATCGACGACGACAGGCCGGCGCCGACGGCGTTGTGGTCGGCAAGCACGGCGTCGAAGTCGGAATATTTCATCACGTACAGGATCGGCGCAAAAGTTTCTTCCAGCACCGGTCCGGCCTGCTTCGGCATCTCGACCAGCGCCGGGCGGACGTAATAGGCCTCGGCGTGTCCATTCTCGACCCGGGCGCCGCCGGTGATCTTGCCGCCTTCGGCCTTCGCCGCCTCCAGCGCCCTGGTCATGCCACTGTAAGCCGCCTTGTCGATCAGCGGTCCGACCAGCGCCGATGTCTCCAGCGGGCTGCCGACCGAGACGCTCTCATAAGCCTTGCGCAGGCGCGGCACGAGCTGGTCGTAGACGCTTTCATGCACGAACAGGCGGCGCAGCGTCGTGCAGCGCTGGCCGGCCGTGCCCATGGCGCCGAAGGCGATGGCCCGCAGCGCCATGTCGAGATCGGCCGAAGGGCAGACGATGCCGGCATTGTTGCCGCCGAGTTCGAGGATGGCGCGGGCGAAGCGCTTGGCCAGGCGTGGGCCGACGTCGCGGCCCATGCGGGTGGAGCCGGTCGCTGATACCAGCGGCACCTTGGGATGGTCGACCAGAACCTCGCCGACGGCGCGGTCGCCGATCAGCACCTTCAGCAGGCCCTCCGGCGCGTCGCCAAAACGGGCGACGGCGCGTGCAAAGATGGCTTCGCAGGCGAGCGCCGTCAGCGGCGTTTTTTCCGAAGGCTTCCACACGACGGAATTGCCGCAGACAAACGCCAGCGCCGCGTTCCACGACCACACGGCGACCGGGAAGTTGAAGGCCGAGATGACGCCGACGACGCCGAGCGGATGCCAGGTCTCCATCATGCGGTGGCCGGGACGCTCCGTGGCGATGGTGAGGCCGTAGAGTTGGCGCGACAGGCCGACTGCGAAGTCGCAGATGTCGATCATCTCCTGGACTTCGCCGAGACCCTCGGACGGGATCTTGCCGACCTCGATGGAGACCAGCCGGCCGAGATCGGCCTTGTGGGCGCGTAGTTCCTCGCCCAGCAGCCGCACCAGTTCGCCGCGCTTCGGCGCCGGCACGTTGCGCCAGACGCGGAAGGCCTTGTCCGCCGCCTCTATTGCGTTTGCCGCATCGGCCGCCGAAATGCTCTTCAGCGCGGCGATCTTCTCGCCCGTCACCGGGCTGCGCACGACGAGGTCGCCGCCCGACAGACGGCCGGCCGGCACGCCCATGCGGCCGAGAAGCTCCTGCGTTTCCTGCCTGACGTTCATGAATGAGTTCCTTTCCGGGACTTGTTCTTAAGTGACGGCGGCCGCTGGCCGCGAAGGCCGGACGTCATGTCCGCCGCCGCGCGTGGATTGTGGCGGCTATATCGCGAGACGGTGTCAGGATTCCACCGGATTCGTTACAAGCGGGCCGTTCTCGTCAACCCGCTGCATAGGGCGGTCGGCTGGAGATCGCCGGGGCTGGCCTCAGGCCGCCTCCGTGGCCCTTGGCTTCGGACGCGTCTGATCGCCACGACCGGCCAGAAGCCCTTCGACGGAGATATCTTCGTCCAGTTCTTCCCAATGCAGGCCGCGCGTGCTGATGGTGAATTGCTCCCGCTGATCCGGCGAGGCCCGCAACAGACGCGGAAACCACACAAGCGGAACACTCAAGGTACGGCCATCCGAAAGATCGAGCCAAAGGCTGTCGGCGTCGAACCAGACCTTAGTCGCCTTCACCGAAGAATTCGTTCCAGACATTCGCAATCTCGGCGCGTCGATTTGTGATGACCTCAGTCAGTTCGCGCAGCGTCCTGGCGCTGAAGCCATCGTTGTAGGCTACCACGACGTCGGGCCAAAGCCAAAATTTGGCATCTATGCCGTCCTCGGTGACATGCACATGTGCCGGTTCCCGAGGATAGCCTTCGTTGGAAAAGAAGTGGAACGAAAGCCCTTGTGGCGAAAGACGACGGGCATTCGACTTCACCTCACGGCACGATCAGCGTGCCGGCACCATGCTCGGTGAAGAGTTCCAGCAGCACCGCATGCGGCGTGTTGCCGTTGAGGATGACGACGCCCTCGACGCCCCGCTCGATCGCTTCGATGCAGGTCTCGACCTTCGGGATCATGCCGCCGGAGATCGTGCCGTCCGCGATCAGCGCCTTGGCCTGGGTTACCGAGAGCTCGTCGATCAACTTCTTGTCGCCGTCGAGCACGCCGGGAACGTCGGTCAGGAACAGCAGGCGTTTGGCCTCCAGCGCGCCGGCGATGGCGCCTGCGAAGGTGTCGGCGTTGATGTTGTAGGTATGGCCGTCGCGGCCGGGCGCCACCGGCGCGATGACCGGGATCATCTCGGAGCGCGCCAAGAGGTCGAGCAGGGTGCGGTCGACCTCGACCGGTTCGCCGACGAAGCCGAGATCGAGCACGCGCTCGATGTTGGAGTCCGGGTCCTTGATGGTCTTGTGGGCCTTCTCGGCGAACACCATGTTCCCGTCCTTGCCGCACAGGCCGATCGCCCATTCGCCCTCGGCATTGATCAGCGCGACGATCTCCTTGTTGATCGAGCCGGCCAGCACCATCTCGACGATCTCGACCGTCTTCTGGTCGGTGACGCGCAGGCCGCCCTCGAATTTCGATTCGATGCCCATCTTGGAGAGCATCGCGCCGATCTGCGGGCCGCCGCCATGCACGACGATCGGGTTGACGCCGGACTGTTTCAGGAGCGCGATGTCGCGGGCGAAAGCCTGGCCGAGCGCCGCGTTGCCCATCGCGTGGCCGCCATATTTCACCACCACGGTCTTGTTCTCGTAGCGCTGCATGTAGGGCAGGGCGCTCGACAGCAGGGCGGCCTGGGCGGCGGCGGATTCGGCGATGTCCATGGTTTTGGCGTGTCCTGAGAAGCGTTTGCTCGGCCGGCGTCTTAGCGGGAAAGCCGGGGACGGGCAAATGCCGAGAGCAGTCTGCGCCACCGTTTCGACATCATGCCGATTTCCGGCTTCCAAGCAGGTGAGGGACGGCGCAGACAGTCGCGCCCCGCCCGACGGGAAGACAATCGAATTGCATCGGCCGGGCCGTCCCTCGGCGAAGCCGCCCCAACCCGCTTAGCGGAGCGATGCTGTCAGGAAGATGACGGTGGCGAGGAAGCCCAGCGCGGTGCGCACTGCATGCAGCCTCGCCCATTTCTGCAGCAGCGCGCGGCTCTCCGGCCCGGCTCTGTCGAGGTCCGTCGCCATCAGCCGGCTGTTGGTCGGCATGATGCCGATCATCGTATAAGGCCAGTTGGCGACGAGCACGATTGCGCCGGCCAGCCACAGCCACAAGCCGGTCTGCCACCAGGCGAGAAGGCCGAGCAGGAAGCCGGCGATCGCCAGTGACGCCTGCATGGCAAATCCACGCTTGTAGGCAGGCTTCCATTGCGTAAGCACCGACCGGTCGTCGAGCTCGAGCCGGGCCGGATGCTCGGCGGCGTTGATATAGATTGCGGCGCCGAAAAACACGGCGGCGATGATGAGGGCGAGCTGGCCGGCGATCATGACGATGTCCCCACGTCTGGAGATCTCGGTAGAGATGGTTTGCCTGACGTTGCCGGGCAAGGACGGGTTCTCGAAAATCGCGGTTGCGAGGCCCTTTTTCGATCCGGGACTGAATTTTCCGGAGAAATGGCCAATCCGGCGGAGTGGCTGCAGCGTATCGTAAGAAACAACAGGTGGCCTTGCATAGCCCGCTCGCGGGTTCGTGCTGAAGGCCGCTCCGATTCGTGGTAGTCTTCCCCAGGGATGGAACCTAGGACGTCAGCCTTTGCCACCGGCAGCCAGACCCCGGCAGGGTCGGCTGGCCCGCAGGATATCGTCAAGCTGATCGTGCGCACTTCGATGAAGGACCGCGCGGCCTTCGACCTGCTCTACCGGCATACCAGTGCGAAACTTTTCGGCGTCTGCCTGCGTGTCTTGAACGACCGCGCCGAGGCCGAGGAGGCTCTACAGGAAGTGTTCGTGAAGATCTGGATGAAAGCGGATCGTTTCGCCGTGTCCGACTTGAGTCCGATCTCATGGCTGGTGGCGGTGGCGCGCAACCACGCGATCGACCGCGTCCGCCAGCGCCGGCGGGCCACTGTCGACATCGACGAGGCGCTCGATATTGCCGATCCCGCGCCGGATCCCGAAGCGGCGGTCGCGGCGGGCGGCGAGACACAGCGAATCCATCTTTGCCTTGACGAGTTGGAAAAGGACCGGGCGGAGGCTGTGCGCGGCGCCTATCTGCGCGGCGAGAGCTATGCCGAACTGGCGGAGCGCTACCGCGTGCCGCTGAACACGATGCGGACCTGGCTGCGCCGCAGCCTGCTGAAACTGCGGGAATGTCTTGAGCGATGAGCATCGCCGACGACCATAGGCCCGACGAAGGCGGCGACGATCTGGTCGCCGCCGAATTCGTCCTTGGCGTCTTGCCGGTGGAGGAGCGCGCGGCCGCTGCGCGCCGCATCGGGGCCGAGCCGGATTTTTTGCATGCGGTCGAGCGATGGGAAGGTCATTTCGCGCCGATGGCTTCGGCCTATGCGCCGGTCGAGCCGCCCGCCTCGGTCAAGGCGGCGATCGACCGGCGGCTGTTCTCGCAGCAGCCGGCCGCGGCGGCAAGGCCTTCCAGTTTCTGGTCGAGCCTGACATTCTGGCGCGGCCTTGCCGCGGCCGCGGTCGCCGCGCTGCTGCTTGCGGTGGCGATCCCCTATATGGGGGCGCCGGTCGGAGAGCCGCGGGGCCAACTGGTCGCCTCGCTCGTCGCCGACGGCAGCGACGTGCGCTATCTCGCCGTCTACGATCCGTCGGCCGGCGAGGTCAGCCTCAGCCACGTTTCGGGCGAAAGGGCGGCGGGCAAGGATTTTCAGTTGTGGACGATCGAGGGCGGCAACATACCCGTCTCGATGGGGGTCATTCCTTCCGGCCAGGCGGTCCGTCTTCCCGTCGATCCCGCCTTCGCGGGCAAGCTGACCGCCGGCGTCAAGCTCGCCATCAGCCTGGAGCCGGCAGGCGGTTCGCCCACCGGCCAGCCGACAGGGCCGGTCGTGTCCGTGGGCGATCTGTTCCGGCTGTAGCTGCCGGCTGAACTCCGCCCTGCCGGTCAAAACATCAGCCCCGATATTCATCCGGCCCGTATCCGATCGGCGTCTAATTTGACGGCGGTGAAACTTCGCGCCACGGCGCCTCGTAACTGTTTCTCATGCGCCCCTGGTCGCGGCAAAAAAGTCAAAAAAATCTGAAACTTATGCGCAACCGACCGCGTGTCTCCCAATGCCTCCCGACAACGGGAAACACCCAAGGAGAACCCTCAAATGCGCAAGTTCACTGCTCTCGTCGCCGGCGCCCTCGCTCTGTCGGCCGCCTCCCTCGCCTATGCCGGCAACCCGATGGTCGGCGGCGCGCCGATGTATGCCGACAAGAACATCGTCGAGAACGCCGTCAACTCCAAGGACCACACCACGCTGGTGGCCGCCGTCAAGGCCGCGGGCCTGGTCGAGACCTTGCAGGGCGCCGGGCCGTTCACCGTGCTCGCCCCCACCAACGAGGCCTTCGCCGCGCTGCCGGCCGGCACGGTCGAGACGCTGCTCAAGCCCGAGAACAAGGACAAGCTGACCAAGATCCTGACCTGCCACGTGGTCGCCGCCAAGGCGCTGTCGGCCGACATCATGAAGATGGTCGACGACGACAAGGGCGCGCATCCGGTGAAGACCGTCGGCGGCTGCACCTGGACCGCCAAGTACCAGGGCGACAAGATCACCATCGAGGACGAGAACGGCAACGTCGCCAACGTCACGATCGCCAATGTCGAGCAGTCGAACGGCGTCATCCACGTCATAGACGCCGTGCTGCTGCCGAAGATGTGACATGCGCTTTCCGGCCCCGGGGCAGGGCCGGAAGCCGGGCCGGCTCAGGCCGCCGAGCGCGCGGGCCGTTTCCGGCTTTTCACGCCGCGCGTCTCTCGAACGCTCCGCAGGCTGACCTGCGGGGCGTTTGTGGTTTGGCGCTTGGCCGTTAACCGGAGCTTTGCTCAAAAAACCCGGATTACAGCGCGGCGCCGTCTGTGCCGAACAGATGGGTGCGGGCCGTGTCGATGACGAGACCGACATTTTCATCGACCTTGACGTCAAGTTCACCGCTGCCTTCCGCGACGATCTGCCCGGCCGCCGTCGACAGGTAGACGATCGTCAGATTGCCCAGCCGTTCCACCAACTGCACCGTGCCGGAAATCTGCGCGCGGCGGTCCGAGGGGTTGGTGATGGCGATGTGCTCCGGGCGGATGCCGATTTCCGTGGGCGGCGACGAGGCGTCCGGTACGTTGCGGGCCTGCACCGTCAAACCCGGCGAGGCCGAAGCACTGGCGCTGTCGAAGGCAAGCGTGACGGCGCGTCCAGCGTAAGCTGTCGGCGTTATCGCGAGGAAATTCATGGTCGGCGCGCCGATGAAGGACGCCACGAACTTGTTGGCCGGTTTTGCATAGAGCTCCAGCGGAGCGCCGACCTGCGCGACCACGCCGCGGTCGAGTACGACGATGCGGTCGGCAAGCGTCATCGCCTCGACCTGGTCGTGGGTGACGTAGATCATGGTGGCGCCGAGCGTCTTGTGCAGCTTCGCCAGTTCGATGCGCATCTGCACGCGGAGCATGGCGTCGAGGTTGGAAAGCGGCTCGTCGAACAGGAAAACTTCCGGCTCGCGCACCAGGGCCCGGCCGATGGCGACGCGCTGGCGCTGTCCGCCGGAGAGCTGCGCGGGTTTGCGATCCATCAGGTGGCCGAGCTGAAGCAGGCCGGCGATCTCGTCGGCGCGTTTGGCCTGCACCTCGCGCGAAGCGCCGGCAACCGAGAGGGAAAAAGCGATGTTCTGGCGCACGGTCAGATGGGGGTAGAGTGCATAGGACTGGAACACCATGGCGATATGGCGTTTGGCCGGATGCATTCTGGTGACGTTGACGCCGCTGATGAAGACCGAGCCGGAATTGACGGCCTCCAGCCCGGCGATCATGCGCAGGATCGTCGACTTGCCGCAGCCGGACGGACCGAGCAGGGCGCAGAACTCTCCCTTGCCGACGGAAAGATCGAGATCGTGGATGGCGGTGAATTCGCCGAAGCGCTTGTTAACGCCGCGCATTTCAACGTGGTGCACGTCGCGCTCCCGCCCGTGCCGGGCCATCTGCGGCTGAATGTTCATTTCTCGACCAGCCAGACCGTCATCGAGCCCTTTTCCCGGTTGTTCCAGAGATAATAGGGCAGGGCTGCAAGCTTGACCGGGTCCTCCGCAGGCGGTTCGGTCCGGTAGAGCCTATCACCCCAGCCATCGTCCTGCAGCCGGGTCGCCTCGGCCGCAAGCATGACGACGCCGTCGAAGAGGTCGCCGCGCTGCCGGACCTCGACATGGGACTGCCGCGGCAATCGCAGGCGCTGCACCGGCCCGCCGGGATTGTCGGTCTCCTCGACGCAATAGACCAGCGGTCCGCGCTTCAGCGCCACGCGCCCGATATCCATGCGCACGGACGGATGGGCGTAGATGCGTTCGGCCGGCATCGGCAGATGAAGATCGACGACGTCGCCCGCCTGCCAGCGGCGCAGGACAGTGAGATAACCCTTGACGGTCGAAAGCTCGGTCGCGACCGGCTCGCCGTTGACCGACGCCTTGGCGCCGTGCGCCCAGCCGGGAATGCGCAGTTTAAGCGCGAATTCCGCCGGGCTTTCCGGCGAGACTTCGATGCGGATATCGCCCGACCAGGGATAGGAACTGACCTCGCGTAGGCCGACCTTGCCGGATTTGAGCGCCACCTCGGTCGAGATGCCGCCATAGAGGTGGAAGGCGATCGCCTCGTCGCTGTGGGAGACGAAATAGCCGCCGACCGAGGCGACAAGGCGCGACGCATTCATCGTGCAGCACGGGCAGGTATGCCAGGCCCAGCGGCTGTGGCGTCCGTCGCTGTCGAGCGGGTTGGAGTAGAAATAATGCTCGCCGTCACGCGACAGGCCGCCAAGCGCATTGTTGAACAGCGCCTGCTCCAGCACGTCGGCGTATTTGCCGTCGAGGTCGAGATGCAGCATGCGCTGCGCCCAGAAGATCAGCGCGACAGAGGCGCAAGTCTCGGCATAGGCGGTGTCGTTGGGCAGGTCGTAGTCTTCCGTGAAACCCTCGTTGGCGGCGGCCGGGCCGAGACCGGAGGTGATGTAGATCTTGGAACTCATGACGTCGGCCCACAGCACCTCGCAGGCGCGCTTCAGGCTGTCGTCGTGCAATTCGGCGGCAAGGTCTGCCATCGCCGAATACATGTACATGGCCCTGACCGCGTGGCCGACCACCTTGTCCTGCTCGCGCACCGGGCGATGCGACTGGTTGTATTCATAGCTCTTCGCCCAGAAATCCCTCGGATCGTCGCCGCGCGCAGCGGCCTCCTGGTCGAAATAATGCGGCTGCCGCCCGCGCTCGTCGATGAAATACGCTGCAAGATCGAGATGCTTGCGCTCACCGGTGAGATGGTAGAGGCGGATCAGCGCCAGTTCGATCTCCTGATGGCCGCAATAGCCGCGCTTCTGGCCGGCATTGGGCCCGAACGTCGCGCGCACGTGCTCGACATAGCGTTCGAGGATGTCGAGCAGGCGGCGCCGTTCGGTCGCCAGGAAATAGGCGATGCCGCCCTCGATCAGGTGGCCGAGATTGTAGAGCTCGTGGTTGTCCCGCATGTTGGTCCAGCGGTTTTCGGGCTCGCGCTGCAAATACCAGCAGTTGAGGTAGCCGTCCGGCGCCTGGGCCTTTTCGAGATCGTCGACGATCTTCTCGATCTTGGCCTCGATGTCGGCGTCGCGCCGGTGCGAGAGCGCGTAGGACGCGGCCTCGATCCATTTACCGACGTCGGAATCCCAGAACACCTGGACCGTGAAGTCATGATCGTTGCGTGGAAAGCGCAGCGGCGGCGGCGGGTTGGGCAGCGTCAGCGATTCCAGTATGCCGTGTCGTCCGAGCTGGACGTGCTGGCTGGGAATGGTGCGCGCCAGCACCGTATCCAGGCGCTCGCGCCAGAATTGGCCTTCCAGATGAACGTCGACGAAGCGCACCGGCGCGAATTTGCTCATTCCAATTCCCTTTGCGTTCCCGCTTCGCCCTCGGACGATTCCCGCACGACCAGCGAGCAGGGACGGCGCTGGACGCCGCCCGCCCGTTTTCCGGAAATCATGTCGATCAGGCGTTCTCCCGCCTCGCGTCCCAGCGCCTTCAGGTTCATGTCGATGCTGGTGAGCGGCGGCCGGGCGGCAAGCGTCATGACGTCCCAATTGTCGAAGCCGACAATGGCCACCTCCGACGGCACCTCGATCCCGCTTTCGCGCAAGGCGTCGGCCGCCCCGCGCGCGATCTGGTCGTTGCCGCAGAACAGGGCGTCGGGTTTCGGCCCTTGCCCGGTCAACAGGCGCGCGACGGCATCGCGGCCCCAGGCTTCCGACCAGACGCCGGAGAGATAGAACCCGTCGATGACGGCAAGCCCGGCCGCCGACAGCGCGGAGAAGTAGCCGGCCTTGCGCAGTCTTACGGCTTCAAAGTGCTCGGGACCGGTGATGTGCGCGATGCGCTTGCGTCCGAGCTTTGCCAGATGCTCGATCGCCAGCACCGCGCCGCCCTCGTCGTCCGGTAGCAGCGACAGTGCGTCCGGATCGTCGGCCTGGCTGAAGACGTAGACGGTCGGCAGGCCGTGGGCGAAGGGGCCGATCGGCGGCCGTTTGTCGGCGCGCCGCGCCGTCACAACGAGGCCGTCGACACGTTTGCCGAGGAGCTGGTCGACATGCTGACGCTCGCGCGCCGGATCGTCGGTGGCGTTGCACATGAAGACCGCGATCTTCTCGTCGGCCAGCCGCTCCTCCAACGCCTCGACGATCGGAAAGGTGAAGCGCCCGAAGCTGTCGTTGGAGATGATGCCGATGGTGCGCGACTTAGCGCGGTGCAGGCTCTGGGCGAGATCGTTCGGCCGGTATCCGATCTCGCCGGCGACGCGCAGCACCTTGTCGCGTGTCTCCTGGCTGAGGCGGCCGCCGGCGTTCAGCGCCTTGGAGGCGGTGCCGATCGAGACTTCGGCGATACGGGCGACGTCGCGGATCGTCGGCGCGGCACGAACGGGTGTCCTGGATTCCTCGGGCGGGGCGGCTGGCGGAAAGGTTTTGTCCATCCGTTCGGCCCTATTTGACGGCGCCGTTGAGGAAGCCGGCGACGTAGTATTTCTGCAGCAGTAGGTAGAAGGCGATGCAGGGGATGACCGAGATGGTGATGCCCGCCTGCAGCATGCCCCAATCGGTGCCGCCGATGCTGGTCTGCTGGCGCGCAGCGGCAAGGATCAGCGGCAGCGTGAAGGACGTGTCCTTGTTCATGATCACCAGCGCGGCGAGGAACTCGTTCCACGAGGTGATGAAGGCGAACAGCGAGACGGTGATGATCGCCGGCACGATTGCCGGCAGGAACACGCGCACCAGCACCTGCCAGCTATTGCAGCCGTCGATCACGGCGGCCTCTTCCAGCTCGCGTGGAACCGCTTCGAAGGCGTTGCGCATGATGTAGATACTGAACGGCAACTGGATCGCCGTGTGCACGATCGCCAGGCCGACCAGCGAATTGTGGAGCTTGAGCTGCACGAACAGGAAGAACAGCGGCGTCAGCAGTGCCTGGTAGGGGATGATCAGCCCGAGCAGCAGGACGAGGAAGAAAAATTCCTTGCCCGGCACGGGAAAGCGCCCCAGAGCGTAGCCGGCCGGGATCGTCAATCCCAGGCAGAACAGGATGGTCAGGAGTGCGGCGCCCGCGCTGTTGCCGAGATAGGTGAGCAGGCCGGCCTGGAAGTTCCACAGCCTGTGGTAGCTGTCGAGGCTGAGCCCGTGCGGAAAATAGGTCGGCGGCACGGCGGCGGCCTCGGCCGTCGACTTTAGCGATGCCAGCACCGAAGCGAGGAGCGGCAGCAGCATGACCGTGCAGAGTGCGATGCAGGCTGCCCCGACCAGATATTTCGCGCGGCCGTCAAGCAGCCGTTCGACAAACCCGCGCCTGTCGCCTTCCATTGCCCGGGCACTTGCGAAATAGCCGGTGCTCATGCGCATCTCCCGTTCCGCGCTCATCCGTGGCTCCTGCGTGTCAGCACGATCTGGAAAATCGTGCAGGTCAGGATGATCGCGGCCAGGATCAGCGACAGCGCCGAGCCGTAGCCGAGCTTCAGGTACGGGAAGGAATTGAGATAGATGAGGAGCACGGCGGTGGTGGTCTGGTTGTGCGGCTGGCCGGCGGTCATGATGTAGAACTGGTCGAAGGCGAGCAGCGAGCCGATGGCGCTGACCAGCGTGACCAGCAGGATGGTCTTCGCCGTCAGCGGCAGGGTGATGCGCCGTACCCGCTGCCAGTAGCTGGCGCCGTCGACCATGGTGGCCTCGTTGATCTCGCCGGGGATGGCCTGGATCGCAGCGACGAACAGGATCGTGCCGAAGCCGACCACCTTCCAGACGATCGAGGCGATGACCGCCCACAGCGACACGTCGGCGTCCGCGCCGAACCACAGCACCGGTTTCGACACGATGCCGAGGTCGATCAGCGACCGGTTGATCAACCCGAAATCGTAGCTGAACAGCCAGTACCAGAGCAGGCTGGAGGCGCCGAGGCCGATGACCACCGGCGCGAACACCACGCCGCGCGTGAACTTTCTGAGCGGCGTATTGGTGGCCGTCAGCAAGGCGATCAGGAAGCCGAGGATCATCAGGATGGGGGTGATGTAGAGCGTGTATCTGAAGGTGAAGCCCAGCGAGGTCCAGAACTGCGGGTCGTTCCACGCCTTCACGAAATTGCCGAGACCGATGTATTTCTTGGCGGAGATCAGCGACCAGTTGTGCAGCGACATCCAGATCATCTGGAGGAACGGGTAGACGGTGAACGCCGAGACGAAGGCGAGGGCCGGCGCGAGATAGAGCAGCCCGACATATCTGCCGCTTGTGGAATGCATCTTCAGTCGACTTCCTGACCCATGCGCCGAACCGGGCTTGCCTTGGAAAAAGCGGCCGCGGAGGAGCTCCACGCCGCGGCCCAAGGGAGAACGCTCATTCCGCCGCGATCGACTTCATCTGTGCTTTGGCCTCCGAGATGATCGTGTCGAGGTCGGTGCCCTCGTAGTAGGCGCGCTGCAGCATCTGCAGCCACGGACCCTGCGGCGAGTTGATCAGCTCGAAGAATTTCAGCGTGTAGGGAGTCTCCGCCACGGCGATCGCCTTGGCCACCTGCTGCACCTTCGGCTCGGCCGCGAAATATTTGTTCTCGGTCATGTCGCCGCGCGTCGTCATGTTCAGCATCTTGGCGTAGACCTCGACCTGGGTCTCGTCCGACAGCAGGAACTTCATGAAGTCGACCGCGTCGTCGACCCGCTTCGAACCCATCGGGATGGTGACAATGTCGCCGCCGGCGAAGGAGGAGACCTCACCGGTCTTCAGCCCCGGCAGCAGCGCGATACCGAAATCCATCTCCGGGTTCTGTTCCTTGGCCAACGTGATGTTGAAGTTGCCGGTGCCCATCATGCCGATCTTGCCGGAGCCGAAGCGCAGGTGGAACGTCTCGCCGGTCTCGGCGCGCGCGTCCTCATGCACATTGCCAGCCTTGACCATGTCGCGGGCCCATTGCAGCACTTCCTTGATGCCGTCGCCGTTGAGCGGCTCGCCATTGGCGGCCTCCGGCTCGACGGTGGCGCCGGCGGCCCACATCAGCGGGGCGACGGTGAAGATGTTGCAGCCGGCGCAGGAGCCGGCCAGGAAATAGCCCTTCACGTCGCCGCCGAGCGCAGTGATCTTGTCGGCATATTCGCGGATTTCCGCCAGGTTGGTCGGCGGCTTCTCGGGGTCGAGCCCTGCCTTGCGGAACAGGTCCTTGTTGTAGAACAGCGCCGACACGTCGGCATAGAGCGGTACGCCGTAGAGCTTGCCCTCATAGGTGGACACCGCCATGTGGCCCTGGACGGCGGTCTTCAGTTCCGGCCAGTCCTTGACCTTGTCGGTGATGTCGACGAGTTGCCCCGCCGCCTCGAACTGCGGGCCGTAGATCAGGTCCATGCCCATCAGGTCGGGCACCTCGCCGCTGGCGATCGCCTGGGCGATCTTCGGCACCATCTCGGTATGCGGGATGTAGGTGAGATTGATCTTGCGGTCGGGATTCTTCTCGTTCCACGCCGCAACGAGAGCGTCGACCATGCCGGCGTTGCCGCCGCTGCGCTCCCACATCTGCAGGTCCTCGGCCATTGCCGGAACCACGCCCGCGGCAACCAGCGCTGCCAGCGCGACGAGCGATCTTTTCAACCTTGGCAAACGCATAGGTTCCTCCCTGTTGCCAATTTTTCTTGCTTAGGCCTCCACTTGGGAAAAGCTTTTCCTTCCGGTTCCTCCGCGTCGGCTCTCCAGACCTCCAGCAGTTTAGGAAAAGCTTTTCCCACCAACAAAGCCACACTTCATGGCCCGTGGCAATCGGATTCTAGCCCGGCGCTCAAACGGCGTCGGCCGACCTCCGGATTGGTCGGGAACCGGCATCAGGCCCCCATCGACGCCGGCGGCAGCATCGAAGGCCCATGTCTGGGAATGGCGCGCCGGCCGGGGCTCGAACGCCTGTCCGGATGGGCAAGCGGCAGCGGGTCAGGGCCGTTGACTATGCCTCGATCCACGCCTTGTCGAAATGCTGCTCGAGCGCCTGATGCTGCTCGACGCCCATCACGCCCTCCCGGTGGCTGCGGTAGACCGAGCGCCAGTAGGGTTGGATGATGATGCCGGAATCCCGCAGGTTCTGCTCGATCTTGGCCATCAGCTCGCGCCGCTTGCCGGCGTCGGGCGTCGCCAGTGCCTGGTCGAGCAGGGCGTCGAACTCCGCATCCGAAAAGCTGCTCTCGTTCCAGGCGGCGCCGGACTTGTAGGCCAGCGCCAGCACCTGCACGCCCAGCGGG
Organism: Mesorhizobium sp. LHD-90; assembly: GCF_030929505.1. Classification (GTDB taxonomy): domain Bacteria; phylum Pseudomonadota; class Alphaproteobacteria; order Rhizobiales; family Rhizobiaceae; genus Kumtagia. The sequence goes on from NZ_JAVFVV010000010.1 coordinate 47,791, forward strand.
CGGCCCAGCCACTCGGTGCAGGAGAAGGGATATTTCGTCCAGTCGTTCCAGAAGGTCGCGGCCGGAAGCACGGTGCGCTTGACCTTGAGACCGGCGTCGCGCATCTGCGCGGCGATGGCGTCGCCGGTTGCCTTCTGCCAGTCGACGTCGACAGAGATCAGGTCGAATTCGTGACCGCTCTGGCCGGCTTCCCCCAGCAGTTTTTTCGCCTCTTCGACATTTCGCTGATGCGGACCGATATCGGCATAGTCCTCGTGGATCCGGCTGACATGGTGGTTTTCGCCGACCGTGCCCTTGTCGTTCAACGCCAGCTTGAGGATCGCAGAATTGTCGACGGCCAATTGCGCGGCGCGCCGCACCTTCGGGTCGTCATAAGGTTTTGCGACGGCGCTGAAGCGGGCGACGATCGTCGAGGCCGTCGCGATTTCCGCGCTCTTCAGCCCGATCGCCTCGATCTGCGACAGGGCGTCGGCCGAGGTTTCGTGGTTGGTGTCGATCTCGGCGGCCTCGAAGGCGGAATACATGGCGTTCGGATCGGAGCCGTAGTCGGTCCACAGGATACCGTCGAGATTGAACTCGCCTCTCCACCACGGGGCCTGCTTGCGGCGCACCTCTGCGGCCGTCTCTACATCCCAGCGGACCAGTTCGCAGGGCCCGGTGGTGATCGCCAGCGCCTTCATGGCGTCCGTCTCGCCGTCATAGGAACGGTGCATGATCAGCGCCGGATAGTCGGCCATGCCGGCGATCAGCGAGATGTCCGGCTTGGGCAGGTTCAACCGGACCGTATGGTCGTCTACCTTCTCGATCGCGCCGTCGACGGCCTTCTTGGTGCCGGCATCGACAAGGGCGCCCATGCGCCCGGCGACGGAGTTGCCGTCCGCCGTCGCGTCGCACCAGCGTGTCAGATTGTGGATGACGTCGTCCGCGCTGAAGGCGTCGCCGTTCGACCAGGAAACGCCTTGCCGGACCTTCAACGTCAGGGTTTTCGCGTCGTCGCTGGCCTCCCATCCTTCGAGCAGCCAGGGCTCGAAGGTGAAATCGGTGTTCCATCGAACCAGATATTCGTTGCACTGGCGGGCGACGTTCGACATTTCGACGCCGTCGAAGGTCCGTGGGTCGCGCCAGCCCTTGACGTTCATGGCGACGCGCAGCACGCCGCCCTTCGTCGCGGCCTGGGCGCGGGCGGGCGTCGGCACGATGCCGCCGAGCGCGAACGCGCCGGCCGCGCCGACGCCGAGCGCCGCCATGGTCGCCAGATATTCCCGCCGGTTCATCGAACCCTTGCGGTAGTCGGCCGCGACCGGCTCCGCCTTCGGGTGAAGCGACCTGTCGGTCAGCATGAATTTGAACATCGACCCCTCTCCTGTGCGCTCGCCGTCGCCTTGTCGTGCTTGCTAGGCTATGGCGAGACGTCGGCGAGCGATGGTTCGAATCCCGCAAGGATTGTGCGCGATGCCGCAGGATCGCGGCTCGGCGGCTATCGGAGGCTTCGCACGGTCAGCGTCGCCAGGCCGATATGATCCGGACCGGCGGGGATCGAGACGGTCCGCATGGCCGCCCGGTTAGGCAGCCATGCCCGCCTCAGAGGCTGTTGTAGGTCTGCGAGGCGTTTTCGAACGTGTAGCGCAAAGGCACCGAGCCTTCGATCTGCCAGGCCGCGACCTCCCCACCGGCGAGCAAATTGAGCGCCTGCCGGGTGTCGATCACAGCGCCGCCGTAGAGACGATTGGCAAGGTTGAGGATCGCGGTTTCGTGAATGGCCGCGCTGCCGCTGCCGCAGGCGTCCTTGACCAATGCGACGCGGAGTCCCAGGTCGACCGCGTCCTTCACCGATGCGGCGACGCAGGCCTCCGTCCACACACCCACGACGATCAGCCACTCGATGCCGCGCTCGCGCAGGAACGGTGCGAAATCGGTCCGCGAAAATGTGCTGGCATTGGCCTTGATGCGAAGATCCTCGCCGTCGAGCGGCGCCACCTCCGAGCAGAGCGCCGTCCACGGATCGCCGGCATTGCTGAAGGCCGAGCGGCCGTCGGCCATGACCGGGTGCAGCGGCCGCATCGCATCGCCGGCCGAATCCACGATATAGGCCGAATGGAGCACCGGGACGCCGGCGTCCCGCGCGGCCTGCTGCAGCCGCGCGACATTGGCGAGCACCTGCCCGAACCCCTCGACCAGATAGCGGCTGTCGCGGCGATGCTCCTCCTGCAGGTCGATGCAGAGCAGCGCGGTCCGCGACAGGTCGAGCGCCAGCGGCTTGTGCATGTCAGGCAAGGAACTCGTCCTCGTAGGGGAAGCGCGACAACAGTTCGGTCCCGGTTTCGGTGATCAGGATCTCGTCCTCGAGCTTGACGCCCTCGCGGCCGCCTTTCTCGCCGATGTAGCTTTCCACGGAAACCACCATGCCCGGCACGATCGTGCCGTCGCGGCCGTAGGTTCCGTAGTCCATCGCGTGCGCAATGAACGGCGTCTCGCCATGCATGCCGACCCCGTGCATCACCGAGGTGTAGCGCTGGTCGACGAACCGTTCCGGAATCTTCCAGGCGTTTTCCGCGATCTCCCGGAAGGCCATGCCCGGCTTGACGATGGAGATGTTGTGCTGAACCTGGTCGTGGGCCATGCGGTAGAGCATCTTCTGGTAGTCGGTCGGCTTGCCCGGGCCGCAGCGGAAGGTGCGGGAGAAGTCCGAGTAGTAGCCGTAGCAGCCGATCGTGTCGGTATCCAGCGCCACAAGTTCGCCAGGCCGTATCTTGCGCCCGCTTGCCTCGTTGAACCACGGGTTGGTGCGCTGGCCCGAGGTCAGCAGCCGCGTCTCGATGAACTCGCCGCCCTGCCGGATCACCTCGTGATACATGATGGCGAAGAGTTCGTTCTCCGACACGCCGGGCTTGATCGCCTCACGCACCGCGGCGACGGCGGCCTCGGCGCCGGCCATGGAGGCGAGCAGGCATTTGACTTCCTCCGGCGTCTTGATGGCGCGCACCGCGAGGATCTCGCCCTGGCAGTCCCTCACCTTGGCGCCGCGCCGCTCCAGCGCCAGCGCCTGCAGATGGCTGCACCGGTCCATGCCGAGCTTCATGGAGCCGCCGCCATGCGTCTTCAGAAGGTCGATGATCTCATCGGCGAAAGGTCCGGCCGTCTCGTCGTCGCGGCCAGAGACCGACGACCACACCAGTTTTGACGGCCTCGCCTCGTCGATCGTGTCCAGCACCATCGAGACATGGTAGCTCTGCGGGTACTCGAACAGCACGATCGGCCCCTCGGTCGGCACGAAGAAATAGCGCGTCGAGTTGCGCAGGAAATAGCCGAACATGTTGCGCGAGCCGGTGGCGTAACGCTGGTTGTAGGGATCGAACAGCACGATCCCGCCGTAGCCGGCCTCTTTCATCCACGACCGCAGCTTTGCGAGGCGCCCTTTGCGCAGCGCGTCGGCGTCGATGAAGGAGGGCTCGGTGTCGGACAGCCACATGCCGCCGGCCGGGTCCGCGGCGGCCGGATGGCGCATCCTGTCCTTGAAATCGACATCCCCGGTGCTGTCGGGATCGAATACGACAATGCTCATGACGGCCTCCTGCGGCCAGCTATGACCCAACTCGGCCGGTACGATTGTGCGTGATACCGCATAGGTCGCGCCGGAATCCGCAGGCCGTCTCTTGCATCAGTGCCGGCGCATACTGCTCGGCGACCTGCCGTGCTCCTCGCGGAAGGCCCGCGCGAAGCTGGACATGCTGGCGAAGCCGCAGGCGATCGCCACATCGCGCACGGCGAGCGTCGAATGGGTCAGGAGGTCGACCGCCCGGCGCAGGCGAAGCCGCCGATAATAGTCGCTGGGCGAGGTCCTGAGTTCCGCGCGAAAAGTGCGTTCCAGCCTGTCGGGCGAAACGTTGAGGCGGGCCGCTAGATCGGCCATGGCGAGGCGTTCCTCCACCGCGTCCTCCATGATGGCGATGGCGGACAGGACCAGTTCGTTCCGCACGCCGGTCCGTAGCCTGAGCGGCATCATCTTGCGGTCGACGCTGGAGCGCAGCGGGCTGTGGACGAACCATTCCGCGACACCGGCGGCAATTTCGGCGCCGAGATCCTTGCCGATGATCTCCAGCATCATGTCGAGGCTGCCGATGCCGCCCGCGGAGGTGAAGCGCTTGCGGTCGATGACGTAGAGGTCGCGGCGCAGCGCGATGTCGGGGAAAGCCTCGGTGAAGGCCGCCTGGCTCGTCCAGTGGAGGGTGCAGGCGTAGCCGTCGAGAAGTCCTGCGCGGGCAAGGAAGAATGCGGCGTCGGCGACCGCGCCGAGATGCGCGCCCCTTCGCAGGTTGCGGCGGATCCATTTGACCGCGCCGGCGGCCACGACATGGTCCGCGTCGCCGCCGGAGCAGACGACGATACGGTCGACGGGCGGCGCGGCGGCCGCCGCGAAGTCGGGCGCGATGACGACGCCGTTGGATGCCGCCACCGTCGTCGCTTCGGGTGCGACAATGATCCAGGAATAGAAGGGCTTGCCGGAAAGGATGTTGGCGGCGCGCATCGGCTCGATCACCGAGCTGAACGCCATCATCGGAAAGCCGGGAAAGACCAGCACGGCGACGCTGTGCGCCGCGTTTTCCTTGGCCGGGCGGGCCGCATCTGCTCCACCCGCCGCAATCCGGTCGTTCACGGCGACGGAACGGTTCCGGCCGCCGCCCCCTGTGACAATTTCCTGCCGCTGACGGGATCGAGCAGCACGCAGCCTTGTGGGTCGAAGACGACTGAAATGTCGGCGCCTTCCGGCCAAAGCCGCCCGGCAATCGGGTTGACCGCGCGAAGGACAGACGGTCCTCCCACGTCGATCTCGTAGGCAGCGTTGCCGCCGAGATAGGCGGCCGAGACCACGCGTCCCGGAAACGAGTTGGGCGCGCCGGCGTCAGTCTCGGCGGTAATCCTCAAGCGTTGCGGCCGCATGACGAGCTTGACGGCGTCGCCCGGCTTGAGACCGTCGGGTGCCGCGACACCGACCGTTCGATCGCCGGCAATGGAGATCGCGGCCATGTCTTGCGCGATGGACGCGACGGTGCCGGCGACGATGTTGGCCTTGCCGATGAAGTTCGCCACAAAACTCGTGTCGGGCTGCTCGTAGACCTGGCTCGGCGTCCCGATCTGTTCGATCCGTCCGGCGTTCATCACGACGATCTGGTCCGACATGGCCAGGGCCTCTTCCTGGTCGTGCGTGACGAAGATGGCCGTGATCCCGGTCTCCTTCTGGATCTTCTTGATCTCGCCGCGCATCTCCTCGCGCATGTTGGCGTCGAGCGCCGACAGCGGCTCGTCCATCAAAAGCACCTCGGGTTCGAACACGATGGCCCGCGCCAGCGCGATGCGCTGCTGCTGGCCTCCCGAAAGCTGGTGCGGAAGCTTCTTCTGGCTGCCGGGCAGGCGCACCATCTCCAGCGCACGCCCCACACGCCGGGCGATCTCGGGTTTCGGGACGTTCCGATATTTCAGCCCGAAAGCGACGTTGTCGAAGACCGACTTGTGCGGAAACAGCGCATAGTTCTGGAAGACCAGACCGATGTTGCGCTTGTAGATAGGCACCTGGTCGACGCGTTTGCCGCCGATGGTGATGCTGCCGGCCGATATGGTCACCAGGCCGGCGATGGCCCGCAACACGGTGGTCTTGCCGCATCCCGACGGGCCGAGCAGCGTCACGAAGCGCCCTTTGCCGATAGACAGCGAAAACGCCTTCACCGCGCTGAATGTGCCGTAATCGACATCGACGTCCTGGAATTCGACTGCAGGACTATCCATCCATTGCCTCTGAAGATCGAGAACACACCACGAGGCCCGGGTCGCAAGGCCCGGACCTCCTGCAATATCGAACCCTGGGCGGTGTCAGGCGCCCTTGGAGATCCTGTCCCACTGCTTGGTCCAGGCATCCTCGTTCTCGGCCCAGTAGACAGGATCCGCGAAGGTCAGCGCCTTCATCTGCCCCGTCGGGTCGAAGGCGGGAAGCGCCGCGATCTTGTCGGTCAGCTTCACCTTGGTCGGGTCGAGCGACGGAGGATAGTTCTGACCCTCGGCCACCGCGATCGACGTAGCCGGATCAAGCATGAAGTTGATGAGTTCCTCGCATTCGGCCATGGGCGAACCCTTCAGCACCAGCATGTCCTCCATCCAGGCATAGGAGCCGTCGGGGTCGAGGTATCCGATCGGTTGGCCCTGCTGCTGCAGCGCCGCGACGCGGCCCGACCAGGCGTCGGTCACCACGATCTCTCCCTTGGTGAGAAGGTCCATCAACTCCGCGCCGGAACTCCAGAACTTCTTGGCGAGATCACGGGTCTCGCGGACCTTCGCCCAGACCGCATCCATGTCGGTGATCTTGTTGGGGTCCTGGCCGGTCGCCAGTGCCGCGTACCAGACGCGGGTCGTCATGTCGGCATAACCGCCGACCTTGCCGGAATATTTCGGGTCGCTGAGCAGGTTGGCGCCCTTCTCCTTGGCCTCCTCCGGCGAGATGACAGTTGTGTTGTAGGCGATACCCGTCGTGCCGTAGTCGTAGGGAACGGCGGAAAGCTTCGGCGTGATCTTGCGGAAGGGTTCGATCATCGCCGTCAACACGTTGGCCATGTTGGGGATGTTGGCCTCGTTGATCTCCGAGTTCCAACCGGCCTGGACGTATTTGATGTAGTAGTTGACGCCCGACGAGTGGATGATTTGGTAGTCACCCTCCTTCGAGGTCTTCATCTTGGTGATGATCTCGTTCTCGTCGCCGAAGGTGCCCTGCACCACCTTGATGCCTGATTTGGCCGTGTAGGGCTGGAACGCCAGCTTGTCGATCGCCTCCTGGACGACCCCGCCCCATCCGTCGAAACGTACCTCGGTCGCGGCGGCGACGGCGCGCCTGATCCAGGGCATCTGGACGCCTGCTGCGGCCGCTGCAGCGGCCGTCAGGCCGAGGAAATGACGGCGCGACAGGTCGCCGTTGCCGTAGCGTTCCGTCAGGTTTTCCAGTCTCTTGGTCTGTGTAAGCTTCATGTCAGTCTCCCATTTTTGATCTTCGTGTTTTCAGTCCGGACAGCGCTCCGGCAGCGATTCCCCCGATAAGAGGCACACCGATCGTGATCGCGATCATCAGCGTGCCGAGTGCATTGACCTCCGGGCTGATCGAAACCTTCAGCATCGCAAGGATTTGCGTCGGCATGGTCTCGACGCCCGCCGGCCGCCAGAACAGGCTGGCCGTGGTGTTGTCGAAGGAAATCGTGAAAGCGAGCAGCACGCTGGCGAACACCGCCGGCATCAGCAGCGGCAGCGTGATTTCGCGGAAGGTCGAGCCGCGCGTCGCCCCGAGAGAAAGCGCGGCGTCCTCGTAGACGCGGCGGATGCCGATCAGCCGTGCCTGGATGACCAGAACCACGAAGGGCAGCGCCAGCAGGATGTGGCCGAGCAGCAGGATGAAATAGCTCCGCGGCTGGTCGATCGCCTTGATCATCACCAGCAGTCCGACGCCCAGGATCGTCTCCGGCACCAGGGCGGGCAGGATGGCCAGCGTGTTCACCGACGACTTGCCGGGAAAGTCGAAGCGCACCAGCGCGAGCGCCGCGCCGATGCCGACCGCCGTCGTCAGCGCGGCGGTCAGCAAGGCGATCCATAGCGAGGTGCGGAAGGCCGCCAGCACGTTCTCGTTCTGCATCAGCACCTCGTACCAATGCAGGCTGAACCCGGTGATCGGAAAGCCGCCGAACATCGAGGCGTTGAAGGAAAGCACCACCGTCGCGGCGATCGGTGCGAACATGAAGACGTAGACGAGCAGCGTCATGACGCAGGTGAACCGCCAGCCCCAGCGGCCGGAACCATCGGTCGGCGCGTTCATGCACCCATCCCCTTCATGATCTGCGAGAGGCCCATGTAGCGGCTGTAGGCTACCGCCACGAAGCCGAGCAGCAGAAAGAGCACGATGGAGAGCGTCGCGCCGAGCGGCCAGTTCAACTGCCCCATGATGGTGTCGTAGATCAGGTTGCCGAACAGCGCGTCGCGCGGCCCACCGAGCAGTTGCGGTGTCACATAGCTGCCCGCCGCAAGCACGAAGCAGAGCAGCAGCCCGGCCGCGAGCCCCGGCAGCGACAGCGGCAGCGTAACCTCGCGAAACGCTTGCGCGCTGGTGCAGCCCATCGACCGCGCCGCCAGGATGAGGCTGCGGTCGATGCCCTCCAGGCTAACATAGACGTTGAGGATCATGTAGGGCAGCAGGAAGTGGACCAGCCCCATGATGACTGCGGCCTCGGTGTAGAGCAGGCGGAGAGGCTCGGTGATCAGCCCGAGTTGCAGCAGGGTCGCGTTGATCAGCCCCTGTTCGCCAAGGATATGGATCCACGAAAAGGTGCGGATGGTGAAGCTGATCCAGAACGGCACGATCAGCAGGAGCAGCAGCAGCCACTTGTGACGGAAATCGGTTGCCCAGATGTAGTACGCCGGGAAATAGCCTACGAGCGCGCAAATGATGGCGGTTACCAGGCCGACACGCACGGTCTTGAACAGAAACCCATGGTAGTAGCTGTCGGCCAGGAACTCCTGCCAGTTCGCCAGCGTAAAGGTCGCTTCTTCCACGCCGGCCGTGACGAAGGTGAAAAACGTGTAGGCCGCCATCACGACGATCGGGACGATCATCAGAAGGATGATCAGGATGACGGTCGGAGCGGCAAGCGCCCACGCCAGCCGGCGGTCGTTGATGCTCCAGCCTGTTGCTGCCGTCATGCAATCTCCCCGTCAGGTTGCCATCTTGGTGCATGCGGTGGCGTCGCGCAATGTGGGGCGTGGCGATCGCGATTGTGCCAGTTTCCGCATGAACCGGAGTTCGTTGGCCGCCGCCGGCGGCCCGGGCTTGCCCGATCGACGGGCCGGGGGACGGCCCGTTCGAAATCGACAGGGGTATCTTTTCCCGCCCCAAAGCTTATGACGTCAGGGCGGTCATGACAGTTTTATGACGTTTATGTGACAGCCATCGAGGCCCCGGATGATGAATTGGTTCCGCTACCTGCTGCCGCGTGAGGACAAGTTTTTCGACCTCTTCAACGAGCACTCGGCGATCCTCGTCAAGGGCGCGGAGGCGCTTCAGCGGCTTCTCCAGGGAGGCGAGGGCATCGAGCGGTATTGCAGCGAGATCATCGATCTCGAAAACAAGGCGGACGAGATCACGCAAACGGTGCTTCTTTCGGTCCGCCGCAGCTTCATCACGCCCTTTGACCGCGGCGACATCAAGGATCTCATCCAATCGATGGATGACGCGATCGACATGATGCAGAAAACGGTGAAAACCGTGACCCTGTTCGAGCAGCGCCACTTCGAGCCCGAGATGCAGGAGATGGGCGCCCTCGTCGTCGAGGCAGCGAAGCTGACGTCGCAAGCCATTCCGCTCTTGCAGAATGTCGGCGTCAACGCCGCGCGGCTGAGCACCCTCGCGGAAGAAGTCATGAGGGTGGAGGGGCGCGCCGACGACCTCCACGACAGGGGGCTGAAAGCGTTGTTCAAGGCGCACGGGACCTCGAACCCGATGGCCTACATCATCGGCAGCGAGATCTATTCCGAGCTTGAGCGGGTCGTCGACCGTTTCGAGGATGTCGCGAACGAGATCAGCGGCATCATGATAGAGAACGTCTGAGCATGGAAGCTGCTCTGGCTTTTCCCCTGCTGGTCGGGCTGATCGGCGTGGCGTTGCTGTTCGATCTTCTGAACGGCCTCCACGATGCGGCAAACTCGATCGCCACGATCGTGTCGACGAGAGTGCTGAGACCGCATTACGCGGTCGCCTGGGCGGCGTTCTTCAATTTCATCGCGTTCCTGTTCTTCGGCCTGCATGTCGCCGAGACGCTTGGCACGGGGATCATCAGCGCCGATATCGTCGACCCGAGAGTGATCTTCGCCGCGCTCATAGGAGCCATCATCTGGAACGTGGTGACCTGGATGTACGGAATCCCGTCCAGCAGTTCCCACGCGTTGATCGGAGGGATGATCGGGGCGGGTCTCGCCAAGGCAGGCTTTGATGCCGTCGTGTGGACGGGGGTGCTCAAGACCTCGGCGGCGATCGTGCTGTCGCCGCTGACAGGCTTTGTCCTGGCTCTGCTGCTGGTGTTGCTCGTGTCGTGGCTGTTCATACGTCAGACACCGTTCGCGGTCGATCGAGTGTTCAGGGTGATGCAGTTCATCTCCGCCTCGCTCTACTCGCTGGGCCATGGCGGCAACGATGCTCAAAAGACGATGGGCATCATCGCGGTGCTGCTCTATTCCCAGGGAATGCTGGGCAGCGAGTTCTATGTGCCGCTCTGGGTCGTGCTCTCCTGCCAGTTCGTCCTTGCGCTTGGCACGCTGCTGGGCGGATGGCGCATCGTGCACACGATGGGATCGAGGATCACGCGGCTTAACCCGATGCAGGGATTTTGCGCCGAAACGGGTGGGGCCCTCACCCTGTTCGGCGCCACATGGCTCGGGATCCCGGTATCAACCACCCATACGATCACCGGCTCGATCATCGGCGTGGGCGCCGCGCGCCGCGTCTCGGCTGTACGCTGGGGCGTGGCGAGCAACATCGTCTGGGCGTGGATCATCACGCTGCCGATATCGGGTGTGATCGCCGCGATTTGCTACGCCGCCGTTGGCGTATTCGCCTGAGACGCGGCCGTCACCGCACGGGGCCGCCGCCCAGGTGCAAGGGGTAACTCCGAGACAGACCGAATGCTCCGACCGGCTCTTGCATCGCGCGACGGAGCTGGTCCCGCCGCGCCAAAAATCCGATTGCAGGCGGTCAGGCATTCACGACGGCCGCTTCATCAGCACGTTGTCCCACCAGTTGTCGGCGATATGGGGCAACTCGACGGCAGGTTCTCTGCCGAGCAGATAGCCCAACACGCGGGGCGGCGTAAGCGGTGTCTGCTGGATCCGGCACGCAGTTGCATTGGCGACGGCACAGGCAATGGCCGCGGGTGGGTTCATGACAGGAACCTCGCCAGCGCCCTTCACGCCCAGCGGCCCGATGGATGGGGCCCCCTCATAGAGGTCGATCTCGATCGCCAGCGTGTCGAGCGCGAGGGGCACACGATAGGTCTCGAGGCTGTTTTGCCGAATGCAGCCGTCCTCCCCGATCGTATGTTCTTCATGCAGCGCATAGCCGATCCCCTGGGTGACTCCCCCTTGGATCTGTCCATGGATGGCGCGCGGGTTTAGTGCCCGGCCAACATCCTGCACCACCTTGTAGCTCAAGATCTCCACGTGGCCGGTTTCGGGATCGACGGCAACCTCGCAATCGTGAACATTGAAGACAGGGATGTCGATGGCGTCGATGAAATGGCCCGCGGCGCAGCCGGGCATGGCAGCGACGCCGGGATTTGTGAACGAGCCGCTGCCGACCACAGGTCCGGTCACCTGGTGCGCGCGCTGGACGACTTTGGCTATCGTCATGCCAGAGCCTTCGACACCTGCCAGCTCGACGCGGCCGTTTCGAAGGACCAGGCCCTCGGGCCTGGTTTGAAGAAGCTCGCTTGCAGTCTCTAGGATCTTCTGCCGCACCACCGCGGCGGCGGCCTTGCTCGCCGCGCCAACCGATACGGTTGTGCGCCCACCGCCGACGCCGAGATCAAAGCCCGCGGCATCCGTGTCGGCGTTGCGGACGATGACGTCGTCGGGGTGGATGCCGAGTTCGTGCGCCACGATCTGCGGCAGCGCCTGGACCATGGTGCCTTGGCCGATCTCGACACCTGCGGTGATCAACGTGGCGCTGCCATCTGCATTGAGGTTGATGGTGGCCGCGGACGGACCCACAAACACGAACCAGGTGCCGACGACCGTCGCGCGGCCATAGAGCCTGTCGTCCGCCAGATCTTTCTTCGGAGGTGACTTCTCCCGCATCGCGGCCATGCGGTCGAGCATCGGTCCCAGCACATCACCCTCGAAGACCTGGCCGGTGGCGCCGAGGTCGCCATCACCCAGCACGTTGCGTCGCCTGAATTCAAGCGGGTCCATGCCGATGGCTTCGCAGATCTCGTCGGTATGCCGCTCCAGGGCGAACGTGTTGTATACGCCGTTGCAGGCGCGGAAGGCGCCGTTGGGCGCAGTGTTGGTGTAGACGGCACGGGTCGCTGCCTTGACCGAACCAAGCTTGTAGTTGCCCATCAACGTGTGTGCCGTCATCGTCGTCAGGAAAATCTGCTCGCCGCCATAAGCGCCGCAGTCCATCAGGACGACGGCTTCGCGGCCGACGATGTCGCCCTCGCGCGTCACCGCGGAGCGCATCTTGATCTCGGCGTTCTCGCGGCAAAGGCAGGTCAGCATCTCTTCTTGCCGCGAATAGACGAGACGGACCGGCAGGCCTGCCTTGCGCGCCAGGATCGCGGCATAGGGCTCAAGCGTACAGTCGAATTTCTGGCCGAATGCGCCGCCAACCGGCGGCACCGTCACATGCACCTGGGATGCCGGGACCCCCAAAAGCTTTGCGGTCTGGTTGCGCACCGTCCAGGGAACCTGGGTCGACGTCTCGATATGATAGCGGCCATCTTCGTAAGTTGCGATGACGGCCCGTGGCTCAAGCGATACATGGTTTTGCCGGCCGACTCGAAAGCAGCTTTCGACGACGACGACATCGTCGCGTGCAAATGCGGCGTCGATATCGCCTCGGATCACCGTCGCTTCCCAAGCGACGTTGCCGCCGCGCGCACCGCCCTCGAACAAGACCTCGTAGTTTTTCCAGCCGGGATGGATGAGCCGCGCGCCGGGAGCCAGCGCCTCTGCCATCGTCAGCACGGCTGGGAGAGGCTCGAGTTCGACTTCTATCGCCCGTAGGGCGGCTTGTGCCTGCTCGTAGGTATCCGCAGCGACGGCGGCGATCTGTTCCCCGTAGAAGCGGATCACGTCAGATGCGAAAAGCGGGTGATCGGCGATGCCGATGCCGTGCATTCCCGGCGCATCTTCGGCGAGGGCGATGGCGCGCACGCCGGGCATCTGCTTTGCACGCGTGACGTCGATCTTTACGATACGCGCCGACGCAGCCTCCGATCTCAGGATCGCGGCGTGAAGCATGCGCGGCAATTTGCGATCGACCGTAAAGCGCGTGCGGCCGAGCAGCTTGTCGCGAGCGTCGCGCCGCGGCAGATTCATCGTGACGGCCGCTGGGTCGGCAATGGCCATGCTTCAACTCCGCTTCGTTAGCGTGACGGCTGCATCGACAAGGCGTTCATAACCGGTACACCGGCAGATATTGCCGACCAGCGCCGCCTTGATTTCATCCCTGCCGGCATTCGGCTGGGCCTGAAAGAAGCTGGTCAGGGTCATCAGAATCCCCGGAAAGCACATGCCGCACTGGACGACATCATGCTGCTCCATGACCTGTTGCAGAGGTGAGAGTTCACCCGCCATTGCGAGGGATTCGACCGTCCGCACGTCCTTGCCTTCGACCGTGCCGATCGGGACGAGACAGGACACGGCCAGCCGTCCATCCAGATGAACCGTGCACGCGCCGCAGACACCTTCCCGGCAAACCGACTTCGCTCCGGTGAGGAGGAATTCGTCGCGAAGGACGTCGATGAGCGGCGTCATCGGATCGCGGTTCGAGGTACGACGCTCGCCATTTATCATCAAACTGGTCGGCACGGGACCTCTCTCCCAACTGTCCATCGAATCTATCGCGAAGAGAGAACGGCCTGTGTCGCTCGCCTGACCAGGGCCGGCAGCACTTTCACGCGATACCAGCCAGGGGCTTCGACGCTGTCGCGCCCGGTGAAGGTATCAGCCGTGGCCTCGGCCATCTCGTGTGCTGTGTCCGGGTCGAGCGGACGTCCCAGAAGCTTTTCCTCGAGCTCGGTCCAGCGTCCCGCAGCAGGCTCGACTGATCCCACTGCGATCCTGATCACGTCGACGCGGCCATCCGACGAAAGCACCGCCGCCATGCTGACGATCGCGACCGGATAGTCGCCCGCCTTGCGCAGCGGCAACCGAGCGTGGCCGGTCCGCATCGGCCTGCGCGGAAGCACGATGCTGGTCATCAGCGCTCCCGGCTCCAGTGTCCTGCGAACATCCAGGTAGCGGCCGACCGAAAGGCGCTCCGTCCCGCCCGGCCTGACAAGTTCAACGGCAGCGTCGAGGCTCAGAAGCGCGGGCGGCAAGTCCGCGGCGAAAAAATCCTGGGTGGACAAGTTGCCGCCAACGGTCGCCATCTCCCGCACCGCAGGGTTCGCGGCGGCGCCGGCGGCAGCCGCCAGCCCATTCCATTGCGCCAAGCCAGCGAAAGATTCCACCAGCCGCGCGTGTGTGACACAGGCGCCGAGGCGGATTTCGCCGTCTTTCACATCGATCGTGTTGAGTTCGGGGATGCGGCCTATTCCGACATAACGGCGGCTCTGGGCTTCGCCCCTGATCGAAGCGCGCATGATCCACGTCCCGCCGGCAAGAGGAACGCATCCATCGTCGGTAAGCGCGGCCGTCGCGTCCGCGACGCTGTCGGCCATGAACAGTCCTATATCCCCGGTTGCGAGCAAAGTTTGTTCCTTGTGCGACAGGCGCCGGAGGCGAAGGTTGCTAGATTGGGCGCATCTACCGTCGGCGCTCTCGCAAGCCGATCCTCAGCCTTGCCTCGCAGGGTCGGACCGGCCGAGCAGTTTCCATGCCAGCGGCAGTGTGAGCGCAGCCAGGAGCAGCTTGAGGAAATCTCCCGGGATGAAAGGGGTGAGACCAATCTGCAGCACGGGTTTGTCCCATCCGATCACCGAACCCAGCCACAGCAGGCCGAAGGCGTAGACGACGGCGTTGCCGGCGAGCATCGCCGCCGCCGTTGTTGCGATCCGGCGATCCCAGCCGCGCTCGGCGAGCCAGCCGCACAGTGCGGCGGCCGGAAGATACCCCAGCAGGTACCCGCCGGTCGGACCCGCCATATAGGCAAGACCGATGCCGCGTTCGGGCGTTCCCGCGAACACCGGTAACCCGATCGCACCCTGGGCGAGGTAGAGCGCCACGGTCGCCGCCGCGAGCCGCCGTCCGAACGCCATGCCCATCGCCAGCACGACGAAGGTCTGCATGGTGATGGGGACCGGATAGAACGGCACCTGTATCTTGGCGGAAGCCCAGAGCGCCAGGGAGCCGACGATCGCGAGCAGCACGTTGCGCGCCAGCGGCGCGGTCCCACCGGAAAGCCTGCTGGCCAGCGTGGGATGCAAAGCGATCGTCGACATGTCGAAGTTCCTTCTCGGTTCGTGTCTGGCTGCGTCAGGCCCGGCCCACCAGCATGCGGTAGCGGAACTGGTCGAAGATGACGGCGAGGATCAGCAGGCTCCCGAGCAGGACCATCTGCAGGTAGGAGCCGATCTGCGCGATGTTCATGCCGTTCTGGACGAGCACGATGAAGAAGGCGCCAAGCACCACGCTTTCCACACGGCCGATGCCGCCCCTGAGGGACACGCCGGCGATCACGCAGGCTGCGATCGATTCGAGCGCGACCGAGCCGCCGAGATTGGTCTCGCCGGACTCCACCCGCGCCGTCAGCAGCAGGCCCGCGAGAGAGGCGAGCAGCGCACATATGACGTAGGCGAGGAACAGCACCCGCTTGGTGTTGACGCCGGAAAGATGCGCGGCCTTGGTGTTGCCGCCCACCGCGTAGATATGCGCGCCCAGCCGGGTCCGGTTCATCACGAGCCAGATGGCGATGATGGCGACAACGGCGATGATGACCGGCACAGGCATGCCGAAGACGCGCCCGAAACCGAACACGTTGCCGAACGCATACGGAAGGCGCGAGACCGGCACGCCCCCGGTCAGGAAGAGTGCGGTGCCCGCGCCGACGGACTGCACGCCCAGCGTCATGATGAAGGGGGAGACGCCGAACTGGGCGACGCCAATGCCGTTCAGGCAGCCGATCGCCAGTGCCGCGCCGAGGCCGGCAAGGCAGCCGAGTATGATTGCGAGCCACACATATTCCGGCATGGCGGCGGCCAGCGCCACCATGGCAAGAGCGCTGACCACCGAGGTCAGCGCGATCGCCGTGCCGACGGCGAGGTCGAACCCGCCGGTGATCAGCACGATCATCTGGCCGAGCGAGACGAGGATCAGGTAGACCGACTGGCGCGCGACGTTGGTGAGGTTCTGCACCGACAGGAAGTTGCCGGAGACAAGGGAGAAGATGATCAGCGCCCCGACCAGAAAGAACGGCAGCACCCCGACTTTGAGGAACAGCGTCCTGGCGGCCTCGGTGACGGTGAAGCGGCGCGAAAGCGGGCTTGACCCGTTCATGACATCGGGCGAGCCCATCAGGCGGGAATCCTTGTTTCGTTGAAGAAGTGGCGCAGTACGGTTCCCTCGGAGATGTCTGCGCCGGCCAGCTCGGCGGAAATCCGGCCGCCCGAAAAGACCAGCAGCCGGTGGGAGAGATTCATGACCTCCGGCAGGTCGGACGATATGACCACCACCGCCTTGCCGGCCTCGGCCAGGTCGCGGATGAGGAGGTAGAGTTGGCTGCGGGTGCCCATGTCGACGCCGACCGTGGGCTCGTCGAAGATGTAGACCAGTCGCTCCTCGCCGAAACCCTTGCCGAACAGAACTTTCTGCTGGTTGCCGCCCGACAGCGTCGCGACGGCCCTGGGAAGGGCGCTCGGCGCCAGGTCGACCCGCGCGCCGATGGCATCGGCTTCGGCGCGGCTGCGGGCCGGCGAGGGCATGCCGAGCAGCCCGGCGAGATCGCGGCGTTCGAGCAGGCTGAGGCGGATGTTGTCGCGGGCCGATGCGGCGAGCAGAAGACCTTCGGACTTGCGGTCGGGCGGCAAGTAGAAGATGCCTGACCTCAGCAGCCGGCGCGTCGGCTGGCCGGTGACGTCGCGGCCACGCATGGTCACGCTGCCGGCCTTCAGCGGCTGGAGGCCGAGCACGCTGCGCCAGACGCGCGACTTCCCCGAGCCGACAAGCCCGGCGACGCCCAGCACCTCGCCGGCGCGCACGTCGATGTCAACGCCGTTGACGCCGCCGGCATGGATGCCTTCGAGCGAAAGCAGCGTCTCTCCGTCGGGCTGCCGGCGAATCTGCGGATAGACCTTGTCGATCGCCCGTCCGGTCATGAGTTCGACCAGCGTTTTTTCGGAGACCTCTTTCGCCGCGACTGTGCCGATCATCCTGCCATCGCGCAAAACGCTGATCTGGTCCGCAATCTCCGCAAACTCCTGAATGCGGTGCGAGATGTAGATGATGCCCACGCCGCTGTCGCGTGCATGCCGGATAAACGAAAAGAGTTTCTCCGTCTCCTTTTCGGTCAGCGAGGCGGTCGGCTCGTCAAGGATCAGCACGCGGGCCCTTGCCTGTAGCGCCTTGGCGATCTCGACCATCTGTTGCTGCGCGCGAGAGAGGCGCGCGACGGGCGTGCGGATGTCGATGTCGAAGCCGAGATCCCGAAAGAGTGTTTCGGTGCTGCGCGCCATCGCGCGGCGGTCGACGAGCAAACCGCGTCTAGGCTCCTTGCCGAGATGTACGTTCTCGAAGACGCTCAAGGTGGGCACCAGCGAGAACTCCTGGAAGACGGTGCCGATGCCGCTGTCGCGCGCCTCCTGGACCGAGCGGAACTCCACGTCCTTGCCTTCGATCCGCACTGTCCCGCTGGTCGGGCGATAGACGCCGGAGAGGATCGAGATGAGCGTCGACTTGCCCGCGCCATTCTCGCCGAAGAGCACATGCACTTCGCCGCGCTCGAGGCGGAAATCGACATTCGACAAGGCTTTGACGCCGGGGAACTCCTTGGTGATCCCCGTCATCTCGACCAGAGGCGCTTCGCTCATCGCTGTCTCCCCCCAGGTCGGCCCCGCCGCATGGGCGGGGTCTCTCCCAGGCTCGCGGCTCAGTTTACACTGAAGACCGGCTTGTAGTCGTCGGGCGGCAGGATGTTCGTCTGCGGCACGTTGTTGACGTTGTCCGGGTCGACCACGAAGATCTTCGGGCCGACATGCTTGACGTAGTCTTTGCCCTCCAGGATGCGGACGGCCTGGTCGATGGCGATGCGGCCCTGGATGACCATGGAGTCGGCAGGTGCGGCGAGGATGAAGCCGCGCTTGATGCCTTCATAGACGCCGGGCGTCATATAGAAGGCGAGCAGGTCGACCTTGCCTTCCAGGCCGCGCTCGCGGACGAGGCCCTGGGCGGCTTCGGCGGTCACTGCCGTGCCGGCGACATAGCGGATGTTCGGGTTGGCCTGCAGTTCGTCCTCGACCAGCTTGAGTTGCACCTCCTTGCCGGTGTCGCCGTATTTCGGCTCGAGCACCTTGACCGCGGAACCCTTGACCGCCTCCAGGAAGCCGGTGTTGGCGGCTTCCACCCAGCCGGCGCCGGCCGGGCCCGGGAACCAGCCGACCACGACCTCCTCGCTTCCTGCCGGATGCTTCTTGGCAAGATATTCACCGGCCGAACGGCCCATGGTGTGGAAGGACACCAGCGACTTCGCCGACACTTCCGGCGATGAGATGCCGTTGATGACGTCGATGACCGGGATGTTCTTCTTGCGGATCTCGGCGACGAGGTTGTTCAGGCCGTCATAGGAGATCGCGCCGATCACCACCGCCTCGGCGCCGCTGGCGACACAGTCCTCGATCTGTGAGATCTGCTTGTTGAGTTCGGTGTAGCCGCCGGCCTCGACAAGGTTCATCTTGACGCCGAGTCGCGCAGCCTCCTCGGCGACGCCGTAGCCGACGCCGAGCCAGTACGCATCCTTCATGTGCGGGAAGGATACGCAAATATTCCACGGCTTCGAGGCCTTTTCCAGCGGCACGTAGGAGACGTCTTCCGACTTGCCGTCCGCCGCGAAGGGCGGCTCGACTTTCGCCGCGTCGTAAGGAAACCAGTCGGCCGCGAGGGCCTGGGACAATGCTGCCGTGGAAACGGCGGCGGCAAGCATCAATGCTGACAGTGTTCTCATCTCGATTCCCCTTGTTTTATCGCCGCCGGGCGTACTGGCGGCATTCGCCCATGAAATCAGTCGACTGCGCTCCGTACGTCGTCGAGGAGCCTCGCCCGGTCGGCGCGGGCCTTCAGTGCTTCGTCCATGGTGACCTTGACGAAGCCTGTCGGCGTGTTCGGCTGCATCTGGCCGATCAGGTCCATGTCCGCGGAGATCACCGTGCCGATCATGAAGTAGCCGCCGCCTGACACGGCGTCGCGGTGCAGGATGATCGGCTCGGTGCCGCCCGGCACCTGGATGGAGCCGTACGGATAGCAGCTATCGACAATGTTGGAGGGATCGGAACCGGCGCCGAACGGTTGCTCGCGCTCCACGAAGGAGAGCGGACGTCCGCCCCGGAACCGGTAGCCCATCCGGTCGGCCTCGGGGGCGACCTTCCAGCCGTCGTCGAAGAAGCTGGCCTGCGATTCTTCGCGGATGCGATGCCAGTAGAGTCCGGGCAACACGCGCAATTCCGCAGGCCTGCCGGGTGTGCGCCTGAGCGCCTGCGGCACGCTTCGCCCCACACGGGCCGGGCCGCCATTGCCGATGGGAAGCTCGTCGCCGGCCGCCAGGGGGCGGCCGTTGAACCCGCCCAGCGCACCGATCACATAGGTCGAGCGGCTGCCGAGTGCGACCGGCACGTCGACGCCGCCGGCGAAGGCGATGTAGATGCGTGCGCCCGACTTGAGGAAACCGAAGGACAGGACCTGCCCCCTTTTCACGGCAAGCGTGGTCCAGCCGGGCTGCTCCTCGCCGTCGATCTTCAGCGGCATGTCGGCGCCCGTCACTGCGATGACTGTGTCGGCCGTGAATTCCAGTTCCGGCCCGACGAAGACCGCTTCCAGGGCCGCCGCACCTTCGTCGTTTCCGACGAGCAGGTTGGCCGCGCGCAGGGCAAGCCGGTCCATCGCCCCGCCGATCGGAATGCCCAGGTGGAAATAGCCGGGACGGCCGAGATCCTGCACGGAGGTCGCGAGACCCGGCTTGATTACCTTAACGGCCATGGATCCGCCCCTCCAGACTTGCGTTGTAGCCGTCGATGTCCTTCTGGAACTCGGTGAGGTCGAAGGTCACGTCGCTCGTGGCGGGCGCAAAGCGGCCCGCCGCCACATCCGCGACCGCCTGGTCGTATTCCTCGCGGCCGATCGATTTGAACTTGACGATGTCGCCCGGCCGGAAGAGCACCATGAAGTCGCGCAGGTAGCTCACCTTCTGCTCGGGGTCGTAGATCGGCATCGGCGTGATGCCGAACATCTGGTAGCCGCCGGCTCCGCGCACGGAATAGATGCAGGAGAAGCAGCCGCCATAGCCAACGGTCAGCCTCGGCGTGTCGGTGCGCGGGCGCAGGTATTTGGGCACCTGGAGCTGCCGTGGACGGTCGACCATCTGGTACATGAAGGGCAGGCCGGCGACGAAGCCGACCATCGACACGAACCACGGGGCGCCGGAATGTGCCGCGATGAACTCGTCGACCGTGGCGAAGCTGTTGATGCGCGCGGCGTATTCGAGGTCGGTCGCCTTCGGGTCCTGGTGCCGCTCGCGGAAGCGCATCAGCGTCTCGTGCGTCCAGGGATCCTGATAGTAGACCGGGATCTCGATGATGCGCGTGCGGATCACCGGCTCGGACCTCTCGGCCTGTTCCTCGATCGCCTTGACCTCGCGCAGGATGTCGTCGGGCTTGACGATGTCGGGGTCGAACTTGATCTGGAAGGATGCGTTGGCCGGGCAGATCTCGGTCACGCCCTTGATGCCGCGTTCCTTCACGGCCTTGGTCATGGAGAGGCTCTTGAAGAAGGCCTCCAGCGACATGCTCTCGTCGCACTCGACGAAAAGGTGTTCGTCTCCCCCGAAGCTGTAGCGGTTCCTCATAGAGCCACCTCCTTCTCACCGCTGGTTGCAGCGAGCCCCGTCTCAAGCCATTTTTCCAGAAAGCGTGTGTGGACATTGCCGGTCGCGACGTCCGGATCGGCCGCGAGCGCCCGATGCAGCGGCACGGTCGTCGGAATGCCCCCGATCTCCAGGCCTGCCAGTGCGTCGGACAGGCGCGATAGGCATTGCTCGCGCGTGTCGCCATGAACGACCAGCTTGCCGAGCAGGGAATCGTAGAAGGGCGGCACCGCATAACCTTCGAACAGCATGGTGTCGAAGCGCACATGCCGGCCATCGGGCACGACAAGCCTCTCCACCGTTCCGGGCCAGGGCTGAAAATCCTTGAACGGATCTTCGGCATTGATGCGGCACTCGATGGCGTGGCCGGCGATCGCAACGTCTTCCTGGCGCACCGACAGCGGATCTCCGCCCGCTATCTTCAGCATCTCCTGCACCAGGTCGATTCCAGTGATCATTTCCGTGACGGGATGTTCGACCTGGATCCGTGTATTGACCTCGATGAAATAGAAATCCTGCGCCTGCTCGTCGTACAGATACTCGACCGTTCCGGCGCCGACGTAGCCGACCGAACGCGCCAGAGCGACGGCGCTGGCGCACAGTTTCTCGCGGATGGCCTGCGGGAGACGGAATGCCGGGGCTTCTTCCCAGACTTTCTGGCGCCTGCGTTGCAGCGAGCACTCGCGCTCGAAGCAGTGCACGAAATTGCGGCCGTCACCAAGGATCTGCACTTCGATATGGCGGGCCTTGGCGATCACCTTCTCGACATAGAGGCCGCCGTCTCCGAAGGCGGCCGCAGCCTCCGCGGAGGCTTGCGGGAACTGACGCTCGAACTCCGCCGCATCCTGGATGATGCGGATGCCACGCCCGCCGCCGCCGGCTGCCGCCTTGATCATGACCGGAAAGCCGATCCCGCGCGCAATGGCAGCCGCGGCATTCGCGTCCGCCACGCGGCCATCGCTGCCCGGCACGGTCGGCACGCCGGCCTTGCGGGCCGCTTCGCGCGCAGCGACCTTGTCGCCAAGCAGACGTATCGATGCGCCGGACGGACCGACGAAGCGCAACCCAGCCGCGACCACCGCGTCAGCAAAATCCGCGTTCTCCGCCAGGAAACCGTAGCCGGGATGGACCGCTTCGGCCTTCGTCTTCTGCGCCGCCTCGATGATCGCTTCGATGTTGAGATACGACTTTTTCGCCGCGGCCGGTCCGATCGCCACGGCCTCGTCGGCAAGGCGGACGGCCAGTGAGTCGGCGTCCGCTGCGCTGTAGACCTGGATCGTCCGCAAACCGAGCGCCTTCGCGGCGCGGATGATGCGCACGGCGATCTCACCTCGATTTGCGACGAGAACCGACCGGATGGTCATCCTTCGATCTCCGCGAGGACATCGCCGGCCATGACCGCGTCCTCGTTGTCCACGACAAAGCGAATTGCGCTGCCGGAGACCTCAGCCTTGACTTCGTGAAACGACTTCATGACTTCGATGAGGCCGATGGTGTCGCCGGCAGCGACCGCATCGCCGTCATTCTTGTACGGAGGACTGTCGGGCGTTGCCTTGCGGTAGAAGATCCCAGGCAGCGGCGATCTTGTTTCCTGCTTGCTCATACAGCTCTCCTGGAGGTGTTGTCCGGGCTGGTGGCGATCTCCGAAACCGGAGCGATGCGGACACTATTGGCAAGCAGCGCGTCGCGGATGGCACCCGCGATCTCGACGCAGCCCGGTGTATCGGAATGGAAGCAGATGGACTCGAATCGAATGTCTATGTCCGCGCCGTCGACGGTGCGGACCCGCCCTTCAAGACACGCGCGAACGACCTTCTCGGCCACGACCCGGGGGTCGAGGCGACCGACCCTCCGGGCAAACACGATCGAACCGCTCCGATCATAGTCACGGTCCGCGTAGAATTCGCGCACCACCGGTTGCCCCATCTCCGTGGCTATGCGGTAGGTCAGCGACGATCCCATGCAGAAAACATAGGCGTCCGGCGCAGTACGGCGCATGAAGTCGATGAAGCCCCGCGACAGTTCCTCGCTGGCTGCGATTTCCATGTAGAGCGCGCCGTGCGGCTTGACGTGCTGGAGGTTTACGCCATGGCGGCGCGCGAACTCGCGCAGCGCTCCGACCTGATAGATGAGGTCGTTGAGGATCTCCTCGTTGCTTCCGGCGATTTTCCGGCGGCCGAATCCCTGGAGATCCCGGTAGCCGGGATGCGCGCCGACGCCCACGCCGTGCTGCGCCGCAAGCCTCACGGTTTCGTCCATGAGCATGGGATCGCCGGCATGGAAACCGGTCGCGATGTTGGCGGAACTGATCAGCCCCATGATGCGGGCATCGTCGGCGTCCGCGATCGTCCAGCGGCCAAAGCCTTCGCCCATATCGCAATTGAGATCGACCGCAGACAGCCGCATAGTTGCCGTCCTCCATGCTGCCGGCGTGTTGCGCCGCTGTTCCCTTGTTCCAGGAACGTTAGCGGAGGTTTGAAGCATTGAAAAATTCTATTCTTTGAGGTTGACCTTCTAAAATTACGATGGCCACCTTGCCTCGCAAATAGCGAGAGTCGCCCAAAGGGTGGGGCTTTGCGTTTGGATCTCTGCCTAAAATGTTGGCGGGTTATGCCAATCCCTCGTCGGCGGTTTGTATTTTGGAATTGACTCAAGCCCGTATCTGAATTTCAGAAGGAGCGCCCAGCCGATGCCGATCAGCCTGAAGCAGATCCGCTACTTCGTTTCCACAGCCGAGAGCGGCCAGATCTCTCAGGCAGCGGTTGCGCTGTCGATCTCCCAATCGGCCATAACCACCGCGATCAAGGATCTGGAAGCCGAGGTCGGCGCGACCCTCTTTTCGCGTTCGCAACAAGGAATGGACCTTACGCCGGCCGGCCGGGAGTTGCTGTTTCACGCCTACGAGGTGTTGGCCAAGGTGGACGAGATGACCGGGATCAGCGTGCCCGGCAGCGACTTGGCGGGTACGCTCAGCGTCGCAGCATCCTACACGGTCATCGGCTACTATCTGCCGCATCACCTCGAACGGCTCAGGCGCAACTTTCCGCAACTCGACATCCAGCTCTTTGAACTGAACCGTGAGGCGATCGAGGAAGGCTTGCTTGCCAATCGGTACGATATCGCCGTGATGCTGACCGCCAACACCAACAATCCGGACCTTTCCACGGAAACCCACCTGTCGTCGCGCAGGCGGCTCTGGCTTCCGGCGCGTCACAGGTTGCTCGCGCGCGCCTCGGTCGGGCTCCAGGACGTTTCGGACGAGCCCTACATCATGCTGACCGTCGACGAGGCTGCGCATACCTCGCTCAAATACTGGAGCAAGACGCCCTACCGGCCTTCGGTCCGGCTGCGCACGTCGTCCGTGGAAGCCGTTCGCTCGCTTGTCGCCAACGGTCAGGGCGTCGCCATCCTTTCAGACATGGTCCACCGGCCCTGGTCGCTGGAAGGAAGGCGCATCGAGACGATCACGCTCAGCGATGCGATCCCGGCAATGGATGTCGGACTCGCATGGAAACGCGGCGTGACCTTTACGCCGGCCATGCAGGCCTTTCGCGACTATTTCCGGCAGACCTATCACGTCCCGATGGGTCGTTAGTCGTTCGTCGCCTGCAGACGTCGAGATGATTCAGCGGGCCATGGGCGACCTGATGGGGACGAAAAACGTCGTCGTCGTGCGCTCGCCTTGCGCAGGATCTCATTGGCCTGCGCAAGCTCTCGGTTCTCGCGCTCAAGGGCCTTCAGCTTCGCGGCCATGTCCGACGGCACGCCGGCCTGCTTGCCGGCATCCACCTCGGCCTTCGTCACCCACTCGTTCAGCGTCTGAACCGTGCAGCCGCTCTTGGCTGCGATCGACACGATCGCAGCCCAGCGGGAGGGATGCTCATGCTCGTGATCCAGAACCAGCCGGCACGCTGGCGCACTTCCGGGGAGAACTTGTTCGTTGTCCTGCTCAGGTCGGCTTCACCTTCTCAAAAGTTGGAGCCTCGGCAAACCCGGGGAGGTTCAGGTGCTGAGTTGCATGGCATCTTCATCCACAGTAGACGCTCGGCTGTCGTTCACTCCGCAAGTTCATCGCGGATCGAACGCGAACCCAATCTTTTTCTATCGTTACGGGGGGCAATAGCTTGACGAGAGACGTTCAGCCCAAGCTGCTTACGGCCTTGTGTTACGCGGCGATGATGTGCCTGGCGATCGGCGTCAATCTCTTGCCCGTGTTTCTGACCAGCATCGGCGCCACGTTTGGCGGCGAGCAGCCCTTGAGCCAGGAAGAACTGGGCCGGTTGGGGGCGGTGACCTTTGCCGGGCTCGTCGCGGGCATAGTCGTCACCGGCCCTGTGGCCGACAGGTTCGGGGCGAAGCCTTTCGTCCTGCTTGCAAACCTTTTGATGGTCTCCGGACTTGCCGGCATGGCGCTCGCTGGCGATTACGGTGAATTGCTGGTCATGGTGTTCATACTGGGGCTTGGAGCAGGAATGCTCGACATGATCTTGAGCCCGGTTGTGGCGGCCCTGAATCCCGAGCGACGGACGGCCGCGATGAACTGGCTGCATTCCTATTTTTGCGTCGGGTCTGTGGTCACGGTCCTGATCGGCATGACGGCGCTGGCCCTGGGCATCGATTGGCGAATTGTGTGCTGGCTGCTGATCTTGTTCCCCCTCGGATTGACGGCGGCGTTCCTGCCCATGCGCTTTCCAGCATTGGTAGCGGACAGTGGGCGAACGCCCATGTCGGCACTTTTGCGAAGGGCCTGGTTCCTGGCAGCGCTGCTGGCGATCTTCCTCGGTGGCGCGACGGAGTTGGGTATGTCTCAATGGCTGCCGGCGTATGCCGAAATTTCGCTTGGCTTTTTACCCGCCGTAGCCGCGAGCGGGCTGCTGTTCTTCTCCGTCGCGATGGCCCTTGGGCGCATGGCTGTCGGAATGCTGGAAGACCGGGTGAACCCTTACGCGGTTCTGGCGGTGGGCGCCGCAACGTCGGTCGTCTTGTTTTTGCTAGGGGCGTTCCTGCAAAATCCCACCTTGGCGCTGCTTGCGTGCATCGCCGCCGGATTTGCCGGTAGCAGCCTGTGGCCGACAATGCTGGCGGTGGCTGCCGACCGCTATCCCGATGGCGGCGCCAGCATGTTTGCAGTCCTTGCCGCGTTCGGAAACGCGGGTGGCATTCTCATGCCTTGGGTCGTGGGCGCAGTCGGGGATTTGCACGATTTGCGATGGGGCATCGCCACGTCGGCGATCGCGCCACTGCTCATGCTCCCGCTGGTTGGGCTCCTGTTCGTCAGCCTACGCGCGAGACGGCTACTCGAGGCGTAAGCTCAGCATTGCGGCAAGCTTCTTCGCCAGTTTCGCACCGCTGTGGAGACCGCCTTCCATGTAGCCGGTAAACAGCAGGCTGGTATATTCCCCGGCGAAGAACAGGCGGTCTTCAAATCCCTTTTCTAGATTGGGATAGATCGACGTGACCTCGCCGAGCCTTGGCGAGCAATAGCCGCACTGGGTCCACTTTTCGTTCGGCCAGCCCATGAACATCGTCTTTTCGACGGCTGACGAATAACCGGGATAGATCGCCTCGATCTGATCCTGGAATTTCTGCGTGCGCTGCTCCGGCGGAAAATCCAGGCAGGTCTGGGCTGCCTGGCCTCCGGAGAACACGGTGAGACAAGCCGGTTCGTCCGCGCTGGAGCGTTGTCCGTCCGTGCCTTCCCAGGTTTCTCCCACCGGGGTATCCGTCAGCGAGCCGGGAACGAGGCCGCGCTTCTCCCAGAAGGCGCTCGAAACCTTCGACAGATATTTGATCGCCGGACCGGTGGAGGGCTGATATCCCCGCGGCAGGGCGGGCTCGATCGCGAAATTGTTCCAGGCGCTGGGGGGAACGGTCAGGACAACGAGATCGCCTTCGACTGTCGTTCCGTCGGCCAGATCCACGGCTGCACCCGGTCCGCCAAGCCGGATGCGGGTGATCGGCGTTCCCAGCCTTATGTGCTCCTCGCCGATCGCTCCGGCCAACCTGAAGGCCATCTGCTGGTTGCCGCCAATGCAGCGGAAGACTTCCGAGTCGGTCCAGAACTTCTCGTATCCGCCGCCGGCGATGCAGGACAGGGAGGCCAGATAGCTGGCGCGATCCGGCCAGAGCACGTCGTCATTGGCCATCAATGTGAGCGCGCCATGACGCGCCGTCTCGTCCATTTCCCAGGCGCCAAACGCCGACGCCAGGCTGGTGTTGTCGAGCTGCTCGGCGCCGGGGGTCTCCCACGGTCGATCCAGATTGACCTTCCGGGCGTCCGCGTTGAGGCGCGAAAGCGCATCGTCGATTTGCTCCCAGAGCGATTCGAGGTCTTCGCCCGCATACGTCATGCCGTTGAGGACGATTGGCGCCTTGTCGCTCTCGGGCTCGGTGACATCCCGGAACTCGAGTCCGAAATGCTGGGCATAGGCCATCCAGGTCGGATGGTTGGAGCCGATCAGTTCGGCACCGCCTTCGACAACCCGGCCTTCCATGAAATCCGTCAGCGACAGAACGCGCCCACCGACCCGGTTCCGGGCTTCCAGCACAGTTACCCAGGCGCCGGCATTGCTCAGCTTGAAGGCGCAGCTTAGGCCGGAAAAGCCCGCGCCGACGATGATGACGTGAGGAGCAGATGCACTTGTCCTGGCCTGGGCGAATCGTCCACCCAGCATCAGGCCGGCGCTGGTGGCGGCCGCGCCCTTCAATAACTGGCGGCGGGTCAAGGAGTCGGATGTCGCGCCTGCGCGGCGAGCCAGTCGTCCGATGAGACCCGGTTTCATGAGGATCTCTCGGGAAGCGTCTTGAGCCAGTCGACAGTCGCATTGAGGGAAGGAAAGACGCCGCTGGTCATGGCGGCGATCTCGTCCGTCGCGGGCAGAAGATCAGGGACCAGGACGACCGACATTCCCCCGGCACGGGCCGCACGGACGCCGCTATGCGCGTCTTCGAAGACCAGGCAGTGTTCAGGCCCCTGTCCCAGCCCCTGCGCGACCTTCAGGAAGATTTCCGGATCGGGCTTGCCATGGCTCACCTGATCGCCGCCGACCACCACGGAAAAACGATCCTGAATGCCGTGGTGGATCAGCCGGCTGCGCGCCTCCTCGGTAGCCGTCGAGGTGCCGATACCACAGGGAATGCCCGCTTCCCGAGCCCAATCGAGAATGGCGTGAACGCCAGGTTTCAGCGGAATGCCTTCGGTGAGGATGATGTCCTCGTAGCCGGTCCGGGCATCGCCGCGAAACCGTTCAAGCGGAAAATCCGGCCCGAAATGCTCAACCAGGCGCTTCTCGCAATCGGCAATGGTGATGCCGATGAGGCGCTGGAACAGGGCATCCGTCAGATCGAAGCCCAGACCCGCGGCTGCGACCGTCCAGGAGCGCTTGTAGACCCCCTCCGTATCGAGCAGCAGACCGTCCATATCGAACACGAGAGCTTTCGGACGCTGATTCACGAGGGAACCTCCGCTGAAAAACTGCCAAATTCCGCGGGCTCGTCGGGCTCGATCGCATGAAAGATATCGACCTTCGGATCGGCAAAAAAATTGTCGGTCGCCTCGTCACACCACGTGCTCACCTCACCGATGAGCGTGTCCGGGGCAGACGGCGAGAATTCGTGCCAGATCCCGGGCGTTAGCGTGATGCGTTCGCCGGGCTTGAGGACGAAGGCTTCGCCCGACGACAGGGTGCGCATTTCCCGGTTGATCTGGACCGACACCGAACCGTTGGCAGGGTTGAGTCTCGGATTTTCGTTCCAGAGGGTAAGCCGGATCGCGCCCGACCGACAGATAATGTCTTCTTTCTTCTTGCCGTGGGTGTGCGCCGGCGTCGACATGTTCTCGCCGGCATACATGATCTTCTCGCAATATTCGGGTTCATTGGCCAGCAGCACCTCGACCAGCCCCGCGGCCCGATAGTCGCCGAGGCCGAAGTCGGTCGCGGCGAACTGGGCGTTGGGCGGCAACGCCCAACCCAGCCGGCGAAGACAGGCGTCGGCTTCCCGACAGAGGCGGTTAACGTCGCTCTGCTTCATCTCAGTTGGCCCGCAGCAGTTCCAGGGCCTCTTCAGCTGACTTGCCATGATGCAGAACTGCTTGAAGTGCGTGCGTCATGGCGGCGGGCTTTTCGTGCTGTATGACGTTTCTTCCGTAGATCAATCCGGCAACGCCTTGAGCGACCAACCGCTCTGTGTGCTCCAGAACCTCCCTGTCGGAGGCCCTGCTGCCGCCGCGAACTGTCACGGGAACGCCCGACGCAGCCTCAATCACGCGGTGAAACTCCTCCTCCGGCTCCGTCGCATCCGTCTTGATCAGGTCGGCCCCGAGTTCAGCGGCCATTCGAGCAAGCGTCGTCACTCGCTGCGGGTTACCATCGCCGACATAGCCGTCCTTGCTGGTCTTGAATGACAGCGGCTCGATCGCCATCGGCATGCCATAGCGGTCACAATCGTTTTTCACCCGAAGGATGTTTTCTACGCATTGGTTCAGCATTTCCGGGTGATCGTCGATTTGCAGGAGGTTCAGCAGGATGCAGGCAGCATCCAGACGCAACGCGATCTCCACCGCGTTTTCGTAGACCCGGCAATGCAAGCGCGAAACGGGCGCCACGTTGTTGTAGAAATTGGCGGGGTCAACGCGGAGGAGGAGGCCCGGCTTGCCTCGGCCGGGCAGCCTTTGGAGATGCGGCGCCTCGCCTGCCGACAGAAGCACGCCATCGGCCTTGGCCTCAGCTACTTTCCTGACACTGTCCGACATGTTTTCGATGCCGGGAAGGAACGCGGTATTGTTGAACAATGCATGATCGATCGCTACGATCAAGGCGCGTTGCGACACGGGGTGAAACAACCGCTGAAGCCGATACTTTTCCATTTTTTCTCTCGATCTGGGAAGCGCGATGCTTCCGCACGTTAATGTTGTCGTCCGGGCGCGCTTTCGCCACGTAAGGCGGCGTCGATGGAGGGGAATGGACCGTGGGATAGTTCAGACGGACGACGATTCCCCTGGATTGGGGCGCCGGTGGGTGGCAACGCGGCGATCCGTCAAGCGAGGCATCTGGATCGGGCCTTCAAAGAATTGCTAGGTGCAAGAGCGCCATTATTTCTAGCGCGAAGGCATTGTCGCATGAACTTTCTTGAAGCCGTCACTTCTTCCCCCGTCCCCACACCACCTATGAAAAGTTACATGCAACCGGAGGTTTGTCGATACTTGAGTCTGGTGAAAACGCTGCGAGGAAGGAGTTTGTCGACACCGCAGTGGAATAGGGTTAATGGCGGTAGGCGTTTGGACTCCTCACGAGGCTCGCGTTCGTAATTGAACGCTGATTTCCTGGAGGAAGTCCCGAGTTTTCCCGAGTCGTGTCCCGTCAGGCGGTTCAGCTCGGCAATGACGAAGCCACTCGCGAGCGCGCATCTTGGCCAGCGAGGCGGTCAGCCTGTTCGAGAACGCAAAGAGCACAAAGTTTGCAAATCGATTGCAAACTGGCGTCGTCAAGGCCAGCAAGCGCAGTGCTAAGGTATTGAAATAATGGCGCGCCCGAAGAGATTCGAACTCCTGACCCCCAGATTCGTAGTCTGGTGCTCTATCCAGCTGAGCTACGGGCGCGCAGGGGCCGTCTGAAACGACCTGCAAGGGCCAACCGACAGGTCGGCCGCGAGCGAGACAGTCCCTAATCGCTGGTTTCGAGAAAAGCAAGCCGCCCCCGAAAACTTTTGCCGGCGGGCGATCGGGCATACGGGCCGCTCATCCATGCAGGCATATCCCGCCGGGCGTCGTCGAGCCGGGCTGGCTGACCACGAAACGCCAATGAATAGGCCGTGCCGGCGCAGGCTGCCGCGGGTCTTCGAGGCGGACCGGCTGATTGGCGTCGTCGCCGAAAACAACGTGCCGCCGCAGCGGCCTTCCGGCGGCTGGGGCCAGTCCATGGACGCGCACCGGCTCGAACGGCCACCATTGGCAGGCTCGATCGACCGATAGCCAGCGCGAACCCGCACGCGTCACCCATGCCGGCGCAGGCTGCCGCGTGCATCGTCGAGGCGCACCGGCTGGTCAGGGATGGTCACCGAAAACACCGTGCTGCCGCCTCGGCTCTCGACCAGCTCGAGCGCGCCGCCATGGGCGCGCACCAGTTCCTGGGCGATCGCCAGGCCAAGCCCGGTGCCGCCGCTGCGCGCCGCGCCGCGGAAGGCGGCGAACAGGTTTTCGCGCGCCTTTTTCGGCAGGCCGGGGCCTGTGTCGGTGACGAGGATGCGGCTGACGCTGCCCAGCCTTTCGGCGGTGACGCTCAACCGGTTGACGGCGGCCGATTCGGTCTCGGCGGCCATGGCCTGCACGGCGTTGCGGCAGAGATTGGTGAGGATTCGGAAGAGCTGCTCGGAATCGGCGTCGATCTCGAAGGCCGGGTCGACGCCGTTGACGAACTCGACGCCGCTCTCCGGCTCGATGCCGAGAAGATTGTGGACCTCGTCGACCACCTGTCTCAGCCGCAGCCGACGGCGGGCGGGCGGCGGCTCCTGGGTGCGTCCATAGGCCAGCACGCCCTCCGAATAGGACACGGCGCGGTCGAGCGCGCGCAGCAGCCGCGGCGCCAGCGCCTGCACGGCCGGATCCTTCACCGCGCCGAGACGGTCCGACATCAATTGCGCGGAGGCAAGGATGTTGCGCATGTCGTGGTTGATCTTGGAGACCGCCAGTCCGAGATCGGCGAGGTGCTTCTGTTCGCCAAGCGTCTTCTGCAGCCTTGTCTGCATGTCGGCCAGTTCACGTTCGGCCACGCCGATCTCGTCGCCGCGCCGATCCGGCTGGATGATGCGGCCGGGGTCGTCGGGCCGGCGCGAGAAATCGAGCATGGAGCGGGTCATCCCCCGGATCGGCCGGATCATGATGCGGTCGATGGTGTAGAAGACCAGCGTGGCGGTGACCAGCGCGATCAGCAGCGACAACAGCGCGACGTTGCGCGAATAGGCGAGCATCGCCATGCGCAGCCGGCTGTCGGGGATGATCAGCTCGAATTCCTTGTTGCTGTCGCCGACCTTGCCGAACACGCGCAGCATGCGGTTGCCGCCCGACACCAGGGTGTCGAGCGCCCCGGCCATCGCCTCGACCAGGCTGGTGTCGCCAAGGTCGATATGCTCGTCCACCTCCGGCGGCACCTCGGTGACGACGAGCAGGCGCGACATGCCGTCGTAACGCACGGCGATCGCCTTGGCGCCGATCGCCATCAGCACGTCGTCCTGCACCTGGCGCGACAGGGTGTTGGCGTCCTCCTCGACCAGCACGACCGAGAGCGCGGCGGCAGTGCCGAGCCGCTCCTGCAGCCAGCCCAGGCGGAAATTGGCGATCGACGGCACGAAGATCAGCACTTCGACGATCAGCACGAAGCAGGCCGTCAGCACCAGCAGCTTCGCAGACAGGCGCCGCCCCAGCGAGACCGTCCTCGCCGGATCCGCCGTGTCTTGCCTGACTTCCCCAATCTGCCGGTCGCTCATGCGGCCGTTCGGTCCTTGTCCAGCCGCCGCGCAATGTCCTCCGGATTGGAGAGCGGCGATTGCAAAGCAATGAATGCGATGCGCCGGCACCATTCGGGCAGCACGGCAAAGATAGGCGATCGCATCGCGTTTGCCAAACCGGCCGATGGAGGGAGGCGGCATGCCGCGACGACGGGGCCGAAACAGCCATCCGCTATGCCGACCCTTTCGGGGCGCGCGGCATAGCTTCATCGGTCCTTTCCACGTCCCGCACCCCCTCGTTGTGCTGTTCGATCTTGACGTTGACCCAGTGGCGAACCGTGGCGGTGCGCTCAAAGCTGTTGCAGCAGGGCGGCAGCCAGGGGCCAGGAAACACCGTCCAGTCGTCCTCTGCCCGCCGCGACACGCAGCGCCGCGCCCGCCGGCAGGCGGACCGTTTGCAGTCCTTGTGCAATCCCAGCAGGCTCGCTGCCTGCTGGGCGGCGCCAAGCGAGATCGAGAGGGTGAAATAGTAACTCTCCGTCAAGCGGCGGTCGACCAGGTAGTGCTCCTCGGTCTTGAACTGCGAGCGCGGAGCATGAGGGACGCGAAACCGCGGATAAGCCGGCGGAATCTTGTAGTGCTCGTAGACATCGGTGATGTCGGGATCGCTCCAGTCGGTTTTCTCGTAGGGTTTCGGCGTGAAGAATTCCGCCTCGGTCATGCCGTCGGGCGTGTCACCGATCCACGGCACGTCGGCGAGCTTGTCCATCCAGCGCCGTTCGTCAGGCGGCAGCGAGTCGAAATCGATGTCGGGGACGGTTTGGGGAGGCGGGTTTCGTCTGGGCATGGGCTCTCGCTCCCGCGCTTTTCGGCCGGGTTGTTGAAAAAGGCTCGGGAAGACGGGCGACCACAAGCTCGCTCATCTAGTAAATAATCTGCGACCTTGCGGCCGCCCGTCCGGCGACTTTGGGCTCTGTCCCGTCCTGCTTCGCGACAGCTCCGGCTCCGGCTTTCGCCTCGGCTGGCCGTGCTTAAGCGCGTCGTCCAGCGCACACCGCACGTAGTTGCGGAGGGAGGACCTTCGGACAAAGCCTCCCCGGGCGCGGGCTACGTCTTCCCGCACCGGAGGCGCCGGTTCCTCCCCGCCTTCACACCGTCATGATCGGCGTTCCCGCAGGAGAAACTGGCGACGAGTATGCGCGTGGTTTTGGGGAGGGGGACGGCCGGCGTCATTTTTTTGGCGAAGATGCTTGCGTCGAAGGAGTGCCTGCGAGCGATTTCAACGGGTTGGCGAACGGCAAGACGGCCCCGGCAGAAAAATTTCTTTCAGGCGGCGCATTTTCCATCCCCCTTTTTCGAGCGGTTTTGCTTGCCTTTTCGGCGCCGCCGAAGCCCTTCGCCACCGCTACGGCATGGATCCTAGGGTCCGCGCAGGTAGCTTCGCTCCTGCTCCGCCCTGGGATTGACCAATGCAGGGGCTTTCGCAGCCAGTCGCCAACTTTGGCGTTGCGCGGCCGGATGCTACGATGAGATGCCATTGCGTTTGCTACGGTGGACGATACGTTGACAGCGAATCTCACGGAGATGACCATGACGATATCGTCGTTGAGTGGCGCGCCCCTGACGCGGCGCTCTGTCATGATCGGCGCGGTTTCATTGGCTGCGGCAACCTCGAACAGTTTGCCGTCTCTAGCCCAAGACCTCTCGCCGGCCGAAGCGCGCGCCATCGCCAAGGAAGCCTACATCTACGGCTTCCCGATGGTCGACAGCTACCGCATCCAGCATTCGTATTTCGTCGACAAGGGCGGCCCCGAGTACAAGGCGCCCTGGAACGAGATCTTCAACAATGCCCGCGTCTACACGCCCGACGACACGGCAATCCAGACGCCCAATTCCGACACGCCCTATTCCTATGTCGGCGCCGACCTCAGGACTGAGCCGCTGGTCTTCACCGTGCCGGAGGTCGAGAAGGGGCGGTACTATTCCCTGCAGTTCATCGACATGTACACCTTCAACTTCGCCTATGTCGGCAGCCGCGCGACGGGCAACGGTGCAGGCAGCTTTTTGCTCGCCGGGCCGAACTGGCAGGGCGAGAAACCGGAGGGCGTCAAGGAGGTCATCCGCTCGGAGACAGAGTTCGTGTTCGTGCTCTACCGTACGCAACTCTTCGGTCCCGAAGACATCGACAACGTCAAGAAGATACAGGCGGGCTACAAGGTGGAGCCGCTGTCGGCCTTCCTCGGTCAGCCGGCGCCGGCCACCGCTCCGGCGATCGATTTCAGGAAACCGCTGGCGCCCGACGAGGAGAAGACCTCGCCGGAATTCTTCGACGTCCTGAACTTCCTGCTGCAGTTCGCCCCGGTCAATCCGGTCGAGACCGACATTAGGGCGCGCTTCGCCAAACTCGGCATCGAGGGCGGCAAGGCATTCGACCCGAATGCGCTGTCGCCTGAGACACGCGCCGCGTTTGAAGGCGGCATGGCTGACGCCTGGGCGGTGTTCAAGACCTTCAAGGAAACCGAACTCGATACGGGCAAGAAGACAAGCGGCGACGGTTTTGGAACACGCGAACATCTGAACGGCGACTATCTCAGCCGCATGTCGAGCGCGGTGCTCGGCATCTATGGCAACTCCAAACAGGAGGCGATGTATCCCGCCTACTTCACCGATGCCGGGCACCAGCCGACGTCGGGCGCGAACCGCTACACCATGCGCTTCGCGCCGGGCGGACTGCCGCCGGTCAACGCCTTCTGGTCGCTGACGATGTACAAGATGCCGGAGAGCCTGCTGTCGGCCAACAAGCTGAACCGCTATCTCATCAATTCGGACATGCTGCCCGACCTAAAGAAGGACGCTGACGGCGGGTTGACGCTCTACATCCAAAATGAGAGCCCGGGAGCGGACAAGGAAGCCAACTGGCTACCGGCGCCGGAAGGCCCGTTCTTCATGGCCATGCGGCTCTACTGGCCGAAAGAGGAAGCGCTAAACGGCACCTGGAAGGCGCCACCGCTCGAGCGCGCAAGCTGAATTACGAGGAGAAAATGATGAAGTACAAATTGACGGTGCTGACGCTCGCAGTGGGGCTCGCCGTCTTGACCGCGCATCAGGCGATGGCCGCCGAACCGGTGACGGTAGACAACTTCATACGTGCCGAGAGCGATCTCTATTTCGGCAACGGGGTCAAGGAGGCCGGCGGACCGGGCAAGTTCTTCCATCGACGCGAACCAGCGTCGATCGACGACCAGACCGTCATCCGGCTCAACCGCGATACGCTTTATTCTGCCGCTATCTTCGACCTCGACGCCGGCCCGGTGACCATCACGCTGCCGGATGCGG
Source organism: Mesorhizobium sp. LHD-90 (assembly GCF_030929505.1). GTDB lineage: Bacteria > Pseudomonadota > Alphaproteobacteria > Rhizobiales > Rhizobiaceae > Kumtagia. Next base: position 83,372 of record NZ_JAVFVV010000010.1, read on the forward strand.
GCGACCGCTTCATGTCGATGCAGATCATCAGCGAAGATCACTACGTGCCGGAGGTGATCTATGGCGCCGGCAGTTACACCCTGGACAAGCAGAAGGTCGGTACACGCTATGTGATGGCCGGCGTGCGCACGCTGGTCGATCCGGCCGACCCCGAGGACGTGAAGAAGGTCCACGCGCTGCAGGATGCGATCAAGGTCGAGCAGGCGAGCGAAGGCACGTTCGAGATCCCCGACTGGGACCAGGCGAGCCAGAAGAAGGTGCGCGACGCGCTGCTGGTGCTCGGTTCGACGATGCCCGACTTCAAGAATGCATTCGGCAAGAAGGGAGAGGTCGATCCCGTCCGACATTTGGTCGGCACTGCGCTCGGCTGGGGCGGTAATCCTGACAAGGACGCCTTCTATCTCAACGTCACACCACCCAACAATGACGGCACGACGGTCTACAAGCTTGATGTCAAGGACGTGCCGGTGGACGGCTTCTGGTCGGTCAGCCTCTATGATGCCGACGGCTACTACGAGAAGAACGAGTACAACGCCTATTCGGTCAACAACATCACGGCGAAGAAGAGCGAAGGCGGCGCGGTCGACATCCAGTTCGGCGGCTGCGACGGCAAGATCGCCAACTGCCTGCCGATCATGAAGGGCTGGAATTATACGGTGAGGCTCTATCGCCCGCGCGAGGAGATCCTGAGCGGCAGCTGGAAGTTCCCGGAACCGCAGCCCTCGCACTGACGGTGTCGGTGCCACGTGAAGTCATGTCTCCGTGACGGCACACCCGTTACGGAGCAAAGGCGCTGACCCGTGCTGCCATCGTCGGCGCATGGTTCTGGAAGTTACCAATGCAGCGCGTGCGGCCGTTTCCACCCAAGTCGAACAAGAGGCATTGGGATTGTAGGGCACGGTCGCTTCCCTGCGCGAGCAAGCCGCACCGCCCGCCCACGCGAACGGCAAACTTCCACCTCAGGCTGCAGCTCGAACTGAGACACTACCGAGCCGAACCGCGGACGATGCCTTTGCCGCCGATTGACTCGAAATACCGCTACCCCTATAAGCCCGCCACGCTCGGGCTCCGTCGTCCGGCGCGCAGTTTTGCGCGTCCCGCAATGGCCCCGGCAAAGCTCCTGTTACCTGGTGACAGAATCAAGAAGGGCCGCACGCCGCGGTATTAAAACAAATGAAGCGTACCTATCAGCCGTCCAAACTCGTCCGCAAGCGCCGGCACGGTTTCCGCGCCCGCATGGCCACCAAGGGTGGCCGCGGCGTCGTCGCCGCGCGCCGCAACCGTGGCCGCAAGCGCCTGTCCGCCTGAGCGGACATTTGGCGCGTTGCCGGTCTCCGGCGATTCCGTGATCATGCCTCCCGCGCGGCTCCGCAAGCGGGAGGAGTTTCTGGCCGTCCGGCGCGGTGACAAGCGCCGCGGGCGGCTTTTCCTGCTGGAAGTGCTCGACCGTGCGGACACGGCACCGCCTCGCGTGGGCTTCACCGTGACGAAAAAGGTCGGCAACGCAGTCGTACGCAACCGCGTGCGGCGGCGGCTGAAAGAGGCGGTGCGCGTCGATGCCGCCCGTGACATGGCCGCCGGCCATGACTATGTCATCGTCGGGCGCGAGGATGTGCTGACGGCGCCTTTCGCCCAACTGGCGGACGAACTGTCGCGGCGTATACGCCAGCGTCGTTGAGATCTGGGATCCGATGGAAAACAACCGGAATTTCTTCATCACCATCGCGCTGTCGGTGCTGATCCTGGTGCTTTGGCAGGTGTTCTACATGAACCCGCGCGTCGAGGCCCAGCGAGAGACGGCCCGCATCGAGGCCGAGCGCGTGGCGGCGGAGCAGAAGGCGGCGCAGCCCGCCCAGCCGGGCGGCGCAACCGACCCGGCGGTGCCTCCGCAGGGCGCGGTGCCGGGCATTCCCGGAACCGACGGCACCTCGGAAGCGAACCGCGAAAAGGCGCTGGCTAGCGGCCAGCGCGTCAGGATCGATACGCCGAGCCTGACGGGCTCGATCAACCTGACCGGCGCGCGGCTCGACGATCTGCGCCTGAACGACTACCGGCTGACGGTGGAGCCGGGTTCGCCCACCATCGAGCTTCTCAACCCGCAGGCGCTGCCCACCGGCTATTTTGCCGAGGTAGGGTTTGTCGGCAGCGCCGCGACCGGCGCGGTGCCGGGTCCCGATACGGTGTGGGCGGTCGAGGGCAACCAGACGCTGACGCCGACGACGCCAGTCACGCTTGCCTGGACGAACGACAAGGGCCTGACCTTCAAGCGCACCATCAGCGTCGACAACGACTACATGTTCACCATTTCCGACACGGTGACCAATTCCGGCACGGCTGAGGTCAGCCTGGCGAATTATGGACGGGTCACGCGCTTCGACAAGCCGCTGCATGCCGCGGCCTATGTGCTGCATGAGGGCCTGATCGGCGTCACCGGCGAAGAGGGTCTTCAGGAGATCGGCTATTCCACGATCGAAGAGGACAAGCAGGTTTCGCCCGGCAAGTCGACCGACGGCTGGCTCGGTATCACCGACAAATACTGGGCCGTGGCCTTGGTGCCTTCGGCCAAGCAGCCGTTCCAGCCGCGCTTTGCCTATTTCCCCGACGGCCGCCCGCGCTACCAGTCCGACTTCCTGACCGACGCGATCACGATCGCGCCCGGCCAGTCGGCGACGGTCGAGACCATGGTTTTCGCCGGCGCCAAGGAAGTCGCGCAGATCAACGCCTATGAAAAGGACCGGCAGATCCGCCAGTTCGAGCTGCTGATCGACTGGGGCTGGTTCTACTTCATCACCAAGCCGATGTTCTGGCTGATCGACAACCTCTACAAGCTGCTCGGCAATTTCGGCCTGGCCATCATCGCCACCACCGTCGTGGTCAAGGCGGTGTTCTTCCCGCTCGCCAACAAGTCCTACAAGTCGATGGCGAACATGAAGAAGGTGCAGCCGAAGATGCTGGAAATCCGCGAAAAATACGCGGACGACAAGATGAAGCAGCAGCAGGCGATGATGGAGCTCTACAAGACCGAGAAGATCAATCCGATCGCCGGCTGCTGGCCGGTGCTGATCCAGATCCCGGTGTTCTTCGCGCTCTACAAGGTGCTCTACATCACCATCGAGATGCGGCACGCGCCGTTCTTCGGCTGGATCCAGGACCTTGCCGCGCCCGACCCGACGTCGCTGTTCAACCTGTTCGGCCTGCTGTCGTTCGATCCGAGCACGGTGCCGGTGTTCGGCCCGTTCCTGATGCTGGGCGTGTGGCCGATCATCATGGGCATCACCATGTTCCTGCAGATGCGCATGAACCCGACGCCGCCGGATCCGACCCAGGCGATGATCTTCAACTGGATGCCGCTGATGTTCACCTTCATGCTGGCCTCGTTCCCGGCCGGCCTGGTGATCTACTGGGCCTGGAACAACTTCCTGTCGATCTTGCAGCAGGGCGTCATCATGAAGCGCCAGGGCGCCAAGATCGAGCTGTGGGACAATCTCGCCGGCCTGTTCAAGCGAAAGCCGACGCCGGCGGAATAGCCGCTATCATCGTCGAAAGTACCGAAAGGCCCCGCAGCGTCGGGGCCTTTTTTCGTCAGCCCGTCTCGAAACACGTGAGGGAAGACCGGCTCTCAGCCGCGGTCCTTGGCAAATTTCTCGCGCCCGCCGAAACTTTTCCGGCCTGCCCTCGTGGCTACTGGCGTCAGGCCCAAGAACAGCTTCGCGGAGGAACCATGTGCCTGCCTCATGTCGTCAACGAGGCGCCGCGGCCAAGATGAACGGCGAACAACCGGCTACGTCGCGCGGCTGAGCAAAGCCGTGTGCATGGCGTGGCCCTGGACGGCGGCACCGCGCCGTCCGTCTGGCCGGGGTCTCGCTCTATCCCCGCGAGGCCTCGGCCCTTTGCCGCCTCGCACCGTCAGCCTCGCAGCAGTTCCGCCAGCGCCATGCGCTTGTAGGCCTCGACCAGCGCGTCGCCTTCTTGCCGGCCGATGGAAATCGCCAGCCGCATCGCCTCCTCGCCGAGATGCATGACGGCAAGCGCCGAGACCTCCAGCGCGGCGGGATCGGCCAGCGGGCGCAGCCGCTTCAATGCTTCGGCGACGATCGCGCCGTTGCGGCGGCTGTCGGCAAGCTGGGCGTCGCGCAGTGCCTTGTCGGCTTGAGCGCCGAACCAGATGTCGCGCATCACCGGCTCGGCCAGGAAGATTCGGTAGTAGATGTCGATGAGTGCGCAAAAAGCGCGGCGCATGTCGCCGTCGCTTTCCACCTGCGCCAGCCCGTCGGCGATGCAGCGGCGGCCCGCTTCGTTGTAGCGCTCGACCAGCGTGCCGACGATCGCCGTCTTGTCGGGGAAGAACTGGTAGAGCGAGCCGATCGACACGCCGGCGCGCTCCGCCACCTCGCTCATGCGCAGCGCGTCGCTGCCGCGCTCCGCGATCAGTTCGGTCGCCGCGGCCAGCATGCGCTCGACCCGCTCGCGGCTGCGCTTCTGCGTCGGCGTCCGGCGCGTCCCCGCCGCATCGCCGCCGCGGGGCTCGATTGCCCCTGTCGGATTCTCCATGCCCCGTTCGTCCTTCATCCAGAAAGCTGCTTGACATCCATAATATGAGGATTTATCACATTTGCAAACATGAGAAATGCTCATGTTTTTTGGAGGCTGAAATGACCCTCGGTAATCTGGAAAAACCCGTCCTGCTGGTAGGTGGCTACGGCAAGACCGGCCGGCGCGTCGCCGAAAGACTGGAAGCGCAAGGCGTGCTGGTGCGCGTAGGCTCCCGGTCGAGCGAGCCGGCATTCGACTGGAACGACCGCGCGACATGGGCTGCGGCGTTGAAGGGCGCGCGCGCAGCCTACATCACTTACTATCCCGACCTCTCTGTCCCCGGCGCGGCGGCGGCCGTCGCCGCCTTCACCGAGGCTGCTCTCGATGCCGGCGTGCGGCGGCTGGTGCTTCTCTCCGGCCGGGGCGAGGAAGAGGCTGAGAAGGCCGAGCAGGCGCTGAAGGCGAGCGGAGCCGATTGGACCGTCGTCCGCTGTGCCTGGTTCAACCAGAACTTTTCCGAGAATTTTCTGCTCGACCCGATCCTCGCCGGCGTCGTGGCACTGCCGGTCGACGGCGTGCGCGAGCCTTTCGTCGATGCCGACGACATCGCCGATGTCGTGGCGGCCGCCCTGACCGAGGACGGCCATGCCGGCAAACTCCACGAACTGACCGGGCCGCGCCTGCTGACTTTCGGCGAGGCGATTGCCGAGATCGCGGCGGCGACGGGCCGAAAAATCCGGCTGGAACAGATATCGGCGGGTGAGTTCTCGAACCTGCTTGTGGCGGAAGGCGTGCCGGACAGCCTTGTCGAACTCATCATGGTTCTGTTCACCCAGTTGCTGGATGGCCGCAATCAGTCCCTCGCCGGCGGCGTCGCCGAGGCGTTGGGCCGGCCGCCCCGCGATTTCGCCGACTTTGCGCGCGATGCCGCCGAAACCGGGATCTGGACACCGCGCCGCACACGCCGTGCCGTGGGAGGAGTAAGATGAGCGAGCGCGTGTTCCAGACCCTCACCATACTGGCGGCCGTCGGCTCCGGCGTCATGGGCGGCCTGTTCTTCGCCTATTCGACCTCGGTGATGGGCGCGCTGGGGCGCATCGCGCCGAGCAGCGGCATCGCGGCCATGCAGACGATCGACGAAGTCATCCAGAACCCGGTGTTCTTCGTCGCCTTCTTCGGCCCGGCGCTGCTCGGCATCGTCCTGGCGGTGGCGGCGCTGCTCGGCTGGCACGGCGGCAGCGCGCTGGCGATCTACGTCGGCGCGGCCTTCTACCTCGTCGGCATCATCGGTGTGACCATCGCCGTCAACGTGCCGATGAACAACGCGCTCGCCGCCGTCGATCCGGCCAGCGCCGCGGGAGCGCAATACTGGAGCGCCTACCTCTCCAACTGGACGGCGTGGAACCATGTCCGCACGGTTGCTGGTATCGCCGCCTGCGTGTCCTACATCCTGGCACTGCTCTAGGGTCCTGTCGACATTCGGGCCAGAGCGGGCTGCAAATGGCGTCTTTCTGCGCTTCCGGTGCTCACGTACTTTAAGTACGCTCCGCTCCGGTTCTCGAAAGCCGCCATTTTCGCCTCGCCCTGACCCGAATCTCAACAGACCCTGCCGTCAGACCGTTGCCAACAACGGCCGCCATGCGCGGCCGTTTCCGCTTGAACGGTTTCCGGCCCCGTGCAATGAGCCGAAGCGATTGAGAAGCACGCGCCCGGGCCGCCGGGCGGGCGACCGGCGCGGAAAGATGCTTCCGACCGACGGAGCGAGGCGCGCCATGCACGGACCCCACCCGAACATAAAACATCCGATCCCGATGCATCCGCGCGTCGGCTTCCTGAAGCCGCTGGTCGAGGCGCCGAACATCGAGATCGGCGATTTCACCTATTACGACGATCCGGAGGGGCCGGACCGTTTTGCGGAAAAATGCGTGCTGCACCATTACCCGTTCATTGGCGACCGGCTGGTGATCGGAAAGTTCTGCGCCATCGCCGAAGGCGCCCGCTTCATCATGAACGGCGCCAACCACGCGCTGTCGGGTTTTTCCACCTATCCCTTCAACATCTTCGGCCATGGCTGGGAGCAGGGGTTCGACGTCTCGACCTGGGAACGCGAGGTGCGCGGCGATACGGTGATCGGCAACGACGTTTGGATCGGCATGGACGCGGTGATCATGCCGGGGGTCGGCATCGGCAGCGGCGCGGTTGTCGGCGCGAAGTCGGTGGTGACCCATGACGTGCCGGCCTACGCCATCGTCGCCGGCAACCCGGCCAAGGTGGTGAAGAAGCGGTTCGACGAGCGAACCATCCGCCGCCTGCTCGACATCGCCTGGTGGGACTGGCCGGTGGAAAAGATCACCCGCAACCTCGACGCCATACGCGGCGCCGATCTGAAAGCCCTGGAGGCCGCACGGTGAGCATGACGACAAGCCAGGCCGCCACGGCGCCGGATTTTTTCGCAAAACCGTGGATCTTCATCCGCAGCGTGCCGTCGATGGACCTCTTGCCGCCGCAGGGGCCGGCGGAGATCGCATTCGCCGGCCGCTCCAATGTCGGAAAATCGTCGCTGATCAATGCGCTGACCGGCAAGAAGGGGTTGGCGCGCACCTCCAACACGCCCGGCCGCACGCAGGAGCTCAACTATTTCGTGCCCGACGGCTTTTCAGGCGAGGGGGCCGACCTGCCACCACTGGCACTGGTGGACATGCCCGGCTACGGCTACGCCAAGGCGCCGAAGACCGAAGTCGACCGCTGGACGAAACTGGTGCTCGATTACTTGCGCGGCCGCGTCACGCTGAAGCGCGTCTACCTGCTGATCGATGCGCGACACGGCATCAAGGCGAACGATCTGGAGGTGATGACGCTGCTCGACAAGGCGGCGGTTTCCTATCAGGTCGTGCTGACCAAGATCGACAAGATCAAGGTTGCCGGCGTGCCGCGCCTGCTTGAGGAGACGGCGGAGAAGATCAGGAAACGTCCCGCCGCCTTTCCGGAGATCATTGCAACGTCGTCGGAAGAAGGCGAGGGGATCGAAGAGCTTCGCGCGGCGATCTCATTGGCGGCGGTGCAGTAGGTGCGTCCCTCATGCGCTACTTGCCGGCCCCATATGCCTTGAGAAAAACATCGACCCCGGAGGTCACAACGCGCCTGACCTCCTCCTCGGTCGGAATCGCGCTGCGGTAGCCGAAGATGCATTGCCGGAACAGGCCCGCCATGCAGAGGTCCGTGAACTGGTAGGCGGCAAGATCGACGTCGGGAATGGCGAGGTCGCCGGCCTTGACTGCCCGTTCGAGATATTCCGCCAGCTTGTCGTGGCCGCGTTTCGGGCCGCGCTCGTAGAAGCGTACGCCGAGTTCAGGCATGCGCTCGCAGATGCTGATCACGGTGCGCTGTGCCTTCAGCACCCCCGGCGAGGTGATCTTCCAGGCAAGCGCGATGCCGTAGCGGAGCAGCGTATCCCTGACGCTGCCTTCCTGTTCCAGCGCGTCGTAGAGATTGGCGAAGATCGTCTTGCGCTCATCCTCGATCAGCGCCTCGAACAGTTCTTCCTTGTTGTTGAAATAGACGTAGATCGTGCCCTTCGAGACGCCGGCCTCGCGTGTGATGTCGTTCATCGAGGCTGCGTCAAAGCCCATGTTTATGAAGACACGGCGTGCGCCCTCTAGGATCTGCTTGCGTTTGGCAGGATCCTGGCCCGCCGCCGGCCTCCCACGCCGCAGATATTCCAGCACCTGGTCGCAGGCTTCCGGAAATTCCTCGGTGTCAGGAGACATCGTTTCCTCGAAAATATTCGAACCGTATAGTTCGACTGTCCCTGGTATGGCCGCTTTACTTCACGAGGTCAAATCGAACCGAACGGATCAGTTTTGTTTCAAGGCCGTTCGTCGTGCCCGCTCGCTTCGCTTCCCCTGACTCCGAAAAAACATCAGCCGCCAGTCACCCGTTCCGGCGGTGAGAAGGGTGCCGCACGCCGACCGTCCGATTCCCGCAATCGAGCGGCCGCCGCGCCCGCGGCCGAAACCAAGAGGTGTTGGACGGAGTGCGGCGTCACGAATAGGTCGAGAATGCTGTCAAACAGCTTGGGAGACGCTCAGGACGCGGCGGCGAGGGCATCGCGGGCCGCGCCGGAATAACGCACGACCAGCAGCGTGATGTCGTCCGACTGGTGGCCGCCGTTCTCGAAGGATTTTACCGCGGCGAGCACGCCTTCCGCCACCGCATCCGGTCCGGGCGCGCCGCCAAAACTTTCAAGGCTGGCCAGCAGCCGCTCCTCGCCGAACTGATCGCCGCCGGGGTCGAAGGCTTCGGTCACGCCGTCGGTGTAGAGCAGGATCGCCTCGCCGGGCGCGAGATCGATCGAGTGGCTGGTGAATTCGACCGATCCTACGACCGCGACAGCGACGTCGGTCGACTCGACGATGGTCTCGACGCTGCCGTCCGGCCGCATCCGGATCGGCGCGGCATGGCCGGCATTGACGAAATCGACATGGCCGGTCTTCGGATCGAACACGCCGAAGACCAGGGTGACGAACATCATCTGGTCGTTGTCGACGACGAGCAGGTCGTTGAGCTGGCGCACGCAGACGGCCGGGTCGTTCTCGAACAGCGCGATCGCCTTCAGGAGGGTGCGCGAGATCGCCATGAAGAACGCGGCCGGCACGCCCTTGCCGGACACGTCGGCGATGACGAACACCAGCTTGCCGTCGCGGCGTTCGAAAAAATCGTAGAAATCGCCGCCGACCTCGTTTGCGGACTGCATCAGGCCCTTGACCGCAAAGGTCGGCCGCGGCGGGAAATCGGCCGGCAGCACCGAGCGCTGCAGGTCGCGGGCGATGGAGAGTTCCTGCTGCAGCGTCGCGAGCTGGGTCTCGCGCACCAGCGCCTCGCGCAGGCGCGCCACCAGTTCGGAGAGTCGCCGGTGCTGCTCGACGACGCGGCCCGACATCTGCTGCAGCACGGCGGCGATCGGGCCGAGCTGGTCGTCCTCGCGGATCAGCCGGGCGACCGGATCGATCTCGCCGGTGGGCTCGGTGCCGCCCCTGGTGGCCGCGACGATGCGGCCGAGGTCGCTCAAGACCTCGTCGCGGGCGCCGGGCTCCAGCGTTCCGGCCAGCGATTCCATCTGCCGGCGCACGAAACGTTCCTGGCGGCGGCGCTGCAATTCGCGCTGCCGGCGCGCCTCGTTGAAGGCGACGAGATTGTGGCGGAGTTCGGTGATGGCCGAGGCGATCTGGCCGATCTCGTCGTCGCTGCGGCGCACCAGCGTGGCCGAGGTGTCGCCGCGCGCCAGCGCGGTCAGGATGGTGACGGCGCGGCGCAGCGGGTTGAAGCTGTGGCGCAGGTAGAAATAGAGCCCGCCGACGGTGAGCACCGCCACCGCCGCCATGATGATGACGGTGAGCAGCGTCAACCTGTCGAGCGCCAGCAGGCTTTCGGTGGCGTCCTGGGCGGCGACAAGCAGGCCGGCCGAGCCGGCGGAGATGTCGGCCAGCGGGATGGCGGTGACGGCATAGAGGCGGTCGCCGCGCTCGGCCTGCTGCACCGAGCCGGTGCGTTGCGGGAAGGTCAGGTCGAGATCCTGCCAGAGCTGCGATTCGGTGCCCTCGACCAGCCGGCCGCGCGTGCTGACGAGATAACCTTCGGCGTCCATCGCCTCGCCGAAACTCTTCAGCGGGCCGCTGGCCTTGGAGCCGACGGCGAGCACGGTCGGCTCGCCGTCCCAGCTCTCGAAGCGTTTGGCGGCGACGATGCGGAAGGCGTCGGAGGAGACCTGGCGGATGCCGGCGGGCTCCTGCCCGTCGACGATGGCCGCGATGGTGCTGATGTCGAGCAGGCGCGGCGGCTCGGCCAGCGCCGAACTGGAGACGACGATGTGGCCGTTGCGGTCGAGGATCTGGAAATCCGACAGTTCGCCGGAGGTCAGCCAGGGCTGCGTCCAGGTGTGGGCGAGGCGGCGGAGCGCCGGCAGGTCGGCCTTGCGGAACGCTTCGACGACGGCGCCGTCCGCGGCGATGCGGTCGCGCAGGGACGCCAGCCGGCGGGTCTCGGTGTGCAATATCTCGCGCCACAGTGCCTCCTGGCCGGCAATCGCGATGCGCGTATAGGGGCGCGCGGCGAGGGACTCGCGCTGCACGCCGATGACCGCCAGAATGCCGAAGGCGAGGATGAAGACCAGCGAGACGAAGACCGCGATGCGCGTGCTGAGCAGCATGGCGGTCCTCAGGCTGCGGCCGGTTCGGCCGGACGGCGGCCGAGAAACTGGCCGGCGGCGACGAGCAAGGCGACGATGGTGACGGCCAGAGCGAGCGTCAGGCCGGCCTCGCTGGTGGCGCCGGTGAGCGCGAGGCCGAGGGCGGCGGCGCACCCGATCGAGAACCAGGGATGTCTTGCTTCGCCAACGCAAGACTTGACGGCCGCGCCGCCGCCCAGACCGAGCGCGGCGCAGGCGACAAGCGTCGAAGCGACGGCATTGCCGAGCGGATCGTGCAGCGCGGCGGCGCCGATGAGCAGCGCCGCGCCGCAGCCGAGCGGCGGCAGGGCCGGCGCGATCAGCGCCGCCAGGGCCAGCAGCGCGGCGGCGCCGGAGCCGAGCAGATAGTTGTCGAAGCCGATGCCGGCCGGCAGCACGACCAGTACCATCGCTGCGGCCGGGGCCGTGGCAAGCGCGAGCAGGATGTCGGGCAGCGTTGCGGCCGCAATGGTGGGGCGCGGGGGCGTCCGGTCTGTCCGCGCCTCGCCATAGGCGACGAAGGGCGCAATCAGCAGCGCGGCTATGCCGAGCATCATGAAACCGGAACGGCGGCCGATCGCTTCGGCGTAGAGCCCGCTGACCAGAGGCGCGGCGAACAGCGCGGCGAAGATCAGCAGCACGGCAAGGCCGCGCCGCGACTGCTCGACCGGGCGATGGACCAGCAGCGCCGCGACGATGAAGCCGGCGCAGACGCCCGCGGCGGCGCGCAGCATGACGAAGACATCATAGGTCCGGCACCAATAGGTGCCGCCGAGCGCGGCGGCGAGCAGAAGCCCGGCCAGCGCCAGCAAGGCGGAGGAGTGCCCCGCCCGGCTCCTGCCGGCCAACGCGCCGGCCAGTGCGGCGCCGAGTTCGGCCAGCAGCGGCATGACCGGCAGCCAGGCCGTCGGCACCACGGCGGATTCCCGGTCGATGGCGAAATTGGCGACATAGGGGAAGGCGGCGGCGTAGACGCAGAGGAGGACTGCGACGCGCCAGACGGCGCCGCTGCCGCGTGGCGCGGCCACGTCGAGGCCATCGCGGTCGTCGGCGAAGGCGTAGCGGCTGTCGATCGGCTTGAGGATGGCGTCGACGCGGCGGCCGAGGCTGCCGTCGAAGTCGATGGCGCGGATGGTGGCGACGGCCTCGACCAGGTTGCGGCGCGCCGCCTTGACGCGGTCGATGCTGCGGGCGAGAGCGCGCGACGCGGCATAGATCGGTCCGCGATCCTCGTCATGTGCCTGCGGCGTGAAGTCGCCGGACGCCACGCGCTCCATGTCGCCGAGCAGCCGCGCATGGGCGGGGGCCAGATTGAAGGCGAAGAAACCGCCGAGAATGCCGCCGGCGACCGCGCCGCAGAGCACGGCGGCGATGGTGAGCGCGATGCGCACCTGCCGGACCGCCTGGTCGATCAGCGGCGATTCACCGGCCACCACCAGCGTGGCACTGGTTCCATCGCCGGCTATGGGGAAAGATTCTCCGGTGACGCCCTCGGCGGTGGCGGCCACCGTCTTGCCGGCGGCGTCGATGATGGCGAGGCCTTGGACCTGCGGCGAACTGTCGGCGATGCGGTGCAGATAGGGCTCGATACCCGGCAGCTTGTCGAGCGGAATGCCGAGTTGCAGCGCGTGCGAGAACTGACCGGCGACGGCCTGCCCGACCGTCGCGGCGCCGGTGCGGGTGGCTTCCTCCAGCGCTGGCGCGCTGCGCCGCAGCCCGGCGTCGAGCAGAAACCAGGCCGAAAGGCCGACGACGATGGCCACCACCACCCCGATGATTGCGGCCGGGCTGCGGACGCTGGCGTGGTCAGGCTGCGTCACGGTCATCGCTTTCGTCGACCTTGAGCACTTCGACGGCGGCGCGGTCGAAATCGGTCACGGCGCGCTCCACCGACAGGCGCACGCGATCGGCGTCGGCGAGATATGCCGCGGTCGCGGCGCCGTCCGGCAGGGGCGCGGCTTCGCCCGCAAGGCGCTCGGTGAGGCGCGTCAGCGGCCGCGAGGAGAGGCCGAACAGCACAAGCAGAACCGCGAGCACGGCAAGCAACGCCGCCGGCGCCACCCAAGCGGCCTGCCAGGCGAGGCCCGTGAGCACGCCGCGCGCCATATCGGCGCGCGCGGCGCCCGAGACGGTGATGGCGAGATTGCCGATCGGCTCGCCGAAATCGTTGCGGATGGCCTGGCCGACGACGATATTGCCGAACTCCTCGACCCGCCAGCGCTCGTTCTCGACGCGGTAGCGCACGGCGGTCCGCCACAGGCCGGAGATTGCCTCGCCGATGCTGCCTCGGTCGGTGTTGAACAGCGATATGCCTTCGGGCGAGAACACCTCGACCGCCACCACCTGCGGGTCGGCAGCCTTGGCGCGCTCGATAAGGTCCTGGACGACCCGCACATCCGCGAGTTGCAGTCCGAGGTTGGCATTGGCCTCGATCGTGTCGCGCAACTGGGTGAGCAGGAAGTCGATATTGGCTTCCGCGGTGCGCAGCGCGACGCGGTCGGTGCTGCCGAACACCAGCGCCGCGCACAGGGCAAGCCCCGCGCACGTGACGCCGAGCACTGCCAGGATGATCCTCGTAGCTGGAGCCATGCGGGTTTTTAGTGAGTCGCGGCAGAATGTGGCAACGGTATTCGAGGCTTACCCCACTGTCATCCGACAAAACCTATGGATTGTAATAATATTCTGCTAATCTGAACCTGCTCCAATGGGGGGAGCGCTTTCCAGTGATTCCAAGATGATTCGGCTCGCCATCCGCACCGTTCCGGTCTTCGCCGTGATCATCGGCTTTGCCATGTTCCTGGCTGCCTACATGAATTTCAGCGGCGTGCGCTCCGCCTATCTCGACCTGATCCGCTCGCGCATGGCGATGATGGCCGAAGGCATCGGCAACGATATTTCCACCGCCTCGACGCTGGGCATCAGGCTGAGCGAGCAGGCGACGCTGCCTGACCTGCTGGCGCGCCAGGCGGCGACCGATCCGCTGACGCTGTCGATCGACGTGGCCGGCGACGACGGCGCGGTTGTGTTCAGCAGCGACGCGACCCGTGTCGGTGCCAAGGACGATGGCGGCGGCGACCAAGCGGCGTTCCGCCAGGAGGAGCGCGTCGCCAACGACATCGGCGCGGCTGTCGGCACGGTGATTGTGCGGCTCGACCGGGCGGCGATCGACAAGGAAATCGACCGGCTGCGCACCGACATCCTCAACGGCGCGGTCCCGGCGGGGCTGGCGGCGGTGGCGATCGGCAGCCTGACCTGCCTGCTCCTGCTCACCAACCTGCACCGCCGCGCACGACAATCGGCACTCGGCCGGTCGGCGGACGATCCGATCGGCCGGGCGGCCAAGGAAATGCAGCGCCTCCAGCCGGAAATCCGCGCATGAACAGCCTGAGGGTACGCCTTTCGGCAACGGTGCTCGCGGTGGTGATCGCGGCGCTGGTGTTCCTGTCGTTCCAGACGGCGAAACGCGCGGAGTCCATTCTCCAGCCGGAACTCGAGCGCAAGGCGGCCACGGTGGCGGGTTCGGTCGCCTCGCTGGTCGGCCGCGCGCTGGAACTCGGCGTGCCGGTCGACCGCCTGCAAGGGCTCGACGCCTATCTGCAGCGTATCCTGGCGGGCAATCCGGACCTCTCCTTCATTGCGCTGCGTGACGGCGGCGGCGCCACGCTCTATCGGGCTGCCGCGTCCGACGCCAACGGGCGGACCGCCCAGGCGGACGAAGCCCAGACGGTGAGCGTGCCGGTCGCCGCGGGCGGCCGCGCCGACGTGCTGGTGGTGGGACTGGACCCGGCCTATGCGCGGCAGGTGGTGTCCACGCTTTGGATCGACCTCGTCATCGTCATGTTCGTCACCGCCGTGGTGGCGCTGGAACTGGTCTATGTCGGCTTCGGCGCCGGGCTCTACGGCGCGATCGAGGGCGTCGAGCGACGGCTGAAGACGATCCGCAAGGGCGATCTTCGCCTGCACCCGCCGGTCGACGCCGGCAGCGAGTTCGGCGGTTTCGCGCGTTCGCTCGACGAGAGGCTCGGGCAGTTGCATTCGACCTATTCGTCGCTGCGCAAGAACGTGGCCGAGCGCGGCGACCAGATATCCCAGCAGGCGCTCGACCTGATGCGCGGCCGGTTCGGCCTCGGCGAGGGGGTGATCGCCGCGCCCGTGCAGGTGATCGCCATGCGCGCACCGCTGTTCGTCTTCATGCTAGCGGAAGAGCTGACGCGGCCGTTCCTTCCCGTCTACATCCGCTCGCTGGCGACGCCGATCCCCGGCCTGTCGCCGGAATTCGTCATCAGCCTGCCGATGATGGCGTTCCTGGTGGTGGTGGCGCTGTCGCAGCCGCTGCTCGGCAACGTCACCGAGCGTATCGGCCGCCGCAACTGCCTGATGGCCGGTGCGCTGTTCGGGCTGATAGGCTATTGCGCCTCGGCCTTCGTCACCGATCTCATCGGGCTGACCGCCGCGCGTGCGGTTTCCGGTCTCGGTTTCGCGCTGGTCTTCGTCAGTGCGCAGGGATTCGTCATCGATTCCACCGACATAAGGCAGCGGTCGAGCGGCATGGCGATGTTCATCAGCGCAATCCTGGTCGCCGGTCTGTGCGGTCCGCCGATCGGCGGCATCCTGGCCGACCGCGTCGGCATTCCCGGCACCTTCATCATCGCCGGCCTGTTCGCCTCGTGCAGCCTGGTGCTCGCCTGGCTGTGCATGCCGGCTTCCGGCGGCGGCCGCGCCATGCAGGGGCCGGCGATACGCTGGCGCGACTTCGGGCCGATCATCTCCTCGCCGCAACTGGCCGGCCTGCTGTTCCTGTGCGCCATGCCGGCAAAGATCATACTGGTGTCGTTCTGCTTCTTTCTCGTGCCGCTGCAGATGGCGGCGATCGGCGCCACCCAGTCGACCACCGGCCGCATGCTGATGATCTATCCGATCGCCATGGTGCTGCTGGTGCCGTTCTTCGCCTCGCTGGCCGACCGCTGGAACATGCGCGCGCAATTCGTGGCGCTGGGCGGCCTGGTGGCGGGCCTGAGCGGCTTTGCCGTGTTCTTCGGCGGCAGCCAGGCCTTGCCGATCGCGCTGATGCTGGCGGGGCTGGGACTCGGCCAGGCGATCAGCATCGCGCCGCTGTCCGGGCTGGTCGGCGAGATGGGCCGGGCGCTGCCGGGCAGCGTCACCGAAAGCTCCGTCTACGGCATCTTCCGGCTGGTGGAGCGCACCGGCAACGCGCTGGGACCGGTGGTCGGCGGCCTGCTGCTCGGCATCTACGGCTTCTCGGCCACGGCCATGATCATCGGCGGCGGCATGGCGCTGTGCGCGCTGCTGTTTTCCGCCATATTCGGGTCGCGGCGCCAACCCAAGCTCGAACTGCCCGCAACTGGGAGCCGACCATGATCAGACGGCGCACATTTCTCGGCATTGCGGCCGCAGGCGCGCTGGCGCCGACGCTGGCGAGGGCCCAGTCGGGCGGGCAGGCGAAACCGTTCCGCATCTACCGCATCACCTATCGCGGCCGCACCGAGGTGGAGGACGGCTTCGACGACTATCTGGCCAGCAACGGCGTCGCCGTCGAGTTCATCGAGCGCGATGCAGAGCGCGACGTGGCGCGCCTGCCCGGGTTCGTCGAGGAAATCCGCTCGGTAAAGCCGGATCTCGTCTACACGTGGGGCACGCCGGTGACGCTCGGCATAGCCGGCCGCTACGACGCGCCTGACAAGGCAAAGTTCATCACCGACATCCCGATCGTATTCGCGCTGGTGGCCTCGCCGGTCGCGGCCGGATTGGTGGCCGACCGCGCCACCCCGAACCGCAACCTGACCGGCGCCGTGCATGTCGTGCCGACCGAAACGCAGCTCAGGGCCATGCATTCCTACCGGCCGATCACCAAGCTCGGCGTGCTCTATTCGGCCAGCGAGCAGAATTCGGTGTCGATCGTGCAGGAGGCGCGCGACCTGCAGCAGCCGATGAATTTCACCCTCGTCGAGCGGCAGTTCCGCACCGGCGGCGACGGCCGCCCGGTGCCGGACGGCATCGAGGAACTGATCGCCGAGATCCGGAACGAGGGCGCCAACTGGCTCTATCTCCTGCCTGACACGTTCCTCGGCACGCAATACGATCGGGTCGCGCCCGCGGCGATGGCGCAGAACCTGCCGACCTTCGGCGCGGCGGAACTGGCGATCCGCCAGGGCGGCGCGCTGGTGGCGCTGATCAGCCGCTATTATTCGGTCGGCCAGCTTGCGGCCTCCAAGGCGGTCAAGATTCTGCGCAAGGAAACGCCGGTCGCGGAAATCCCCATCGAGACGCTGAAGCGCTTTTCGCTGATCATTAATATGCCTGTGGCAAAAAAACTCGATCTGTATCCGCCGATCGACATGTTGAACTACGCGGAAGTGCTGACGGGCTGAAGCCTGAAGCCGAAGGCCCGACGGGCTGAACCGCGTCCGGGGCCTGGGGGCACGGGATGATCGAAACTAGCGCCGCAACGCGCCATGCCGGCCTTTCGATGGCCGACCTCGACGCCGTCTACGCGCTGCATCTGGCCGCGACGGGTGCGGTCGGTCGTCCGGAGCTGATCAAGCCGGAATCGCGCGATTTTTTCGCCCGCATCCTGTCGGGGGGCGGGCGCATCACCGGCGTGCTGCGCGGCGGCGAACTGATCGCCTATGGCGTGCTGCAGCTCGAACTGCCGCCCTCGGAGGACGCGCGCCCGCTGCTCGGGCTGTCGCCCGCCGACCGGCTGGCCAAGCTCGCCGGCGCGGCGGTGCTGCCCGCCGCCTGGGGCGGCGGCATCCATGACGAGCTGATCCATCTGCGCGTCGAGGATGCGCGCCGCATCGGCGTCCGCCATCTCTACGCCACCTCGGCGCCGGGCAATCTCCGCAGTTGGCCGAACCTGGTCGAGGCGGGTTTCGCTGTGCGCGCCATCGTGGAAAAATATGGCGGGCATCTGCGCTACATCCTCTATCGCGACCTTTCGGCCGGAGAGCCGGACGAGGCGGAGGGCGTGTGGTGCGGCGTAGAGGACATCGACCGGCAGCGTACGCTGCTCGCCGGGGGTCACGCCGGCACGCGCTGGCGGCGGCGCGCCGACGGCGGCCGCGACATTTTTTTCCGGAGTGCGTCGTGAACCCCGCGCTCAAAATCGTCACGCCAACGGAGGTGATCGCCACGTCTCCCGATAACGCACCTTCGCTTCGCGTCGACCTCGGAGCCATCCGGTCGAACTTTCTGGAAATGCGCCGCCGCTATCACGGGCAGATACTGTCGGCCGTGGTGAAGTCCGACGCCTACGGGCTAGGCCTCGAGCCGGTCGTGCGCGCGCTGGCCGCCACTGGCTGCAAGGTTTTCTGGGTCAACGATCTTGAGGAGGCGGCGCGCGTCAAGTCGGTCGCGCCCGAGGCCGCGGCGCACACGCTGATGGGCCTAGCCAACGCCCATATCCGCGACTTCGAGGCGCTGGGCGTCATCCCTGCGCTGACGTCGCTTGCCGAGGTGGAGCATTGCGCGCGGCACGCGCTGCTTGCCGGACGCAGGGCCGCGGTGGCGATCCAGATCGACACCGGGCTCGGCCGGCTCGGCCTGTGCGAGGAGGAACTGGCCTTCCTCGCCGGGGAGCCGGACATGCTGGCGCATCTCGACATAAGACTGTGGGTGTCGCATCTCGCCGCCTACAATCTGCCGGAAGACCCCGAAAACGCCGAGCAGCGGCGCAGGCTGCGTGAATGGGTGTCGCGCCTGCCGCCGGCGCCGATCAGCCTCGCCGCCTCGTCGGGCGTGTTCATGGCCGACGACTGGCATTTCGACCTGGCACGCGTCGGCAGCGCACTCTACGGCGTGCAGACCTCGACGGTCTGGCAGGACGGATTGACGCCCTGCTACGAACTCAGTGCCCCGGTGATCCGCGTCGCCGACTATCCGGCCGGCCGGCATCTCGGCTATCGCGGCACCACCGAGCTGAAGCGGGCCTCGCGGGTGGCGACGCTGTCGATTGGCTACGCCAACGGCCTGCCGCAGCGTTTCGCCGAGATCGGCGCGGTGCGCTTCGGCGGCGTGAGCGTGCCGCTGATCGGCGGCATCGCCATGAACATGACCATGGCCGACCTGACCGACGTGCCGGCGGGTACGGACATCGCTGCGACGCGGGCAATCTTCTTCGATCGTGGGCAGCCGATCGAGCCGGTCGCCGAGCGGCTCGACTGCGCGCCCAACGTGCTGCTTACACAGATCGGCGCGGGCACGCGGCGGGTTTATTTCAACGAATAGTGCGTCGACCTCACCCCTTGCCCAGCGCCGCCAGGGCCTCGGCGCGGTCGGGGTGGATCTGGAAGAGTTTGGCGAATCCGCTGATCCGGAAAACCTCGTCGACAGGCTTGCTCATACCGGCGAGCGCCAGCGGCAGGTTGGTGGCCTTGCTGCGGCGGGCGGCCAAGAGCAGCACGCGCAGCCCGGCGCTGGAAATGTAACTCAACTGCCCGAAGTCGACGAGCACGGGGTGACCTTCGTCGAAGAGCGGCAGCAGGGCGTCCTCGACCTCGCGCGCCGAATTGCTGTCGACGCGCCCGACCGGCGTCAGCACCGTGATTGTGTCGATCGTCTCCTTGCGGATGTCCACTCTCTACCCCTCCTGCACGGAAATTTTCGTCAATGTGAGCTGGTTATGCCCGCCGACACGGGCATAGACTATGTCGTCCATCATGGCGCGCACGATATGGATGCCGAGCCCGCCGATCGGACGCTCGTCGAGATCGGCGTCGAGATCGGGATCGCCGGCTTCGGTCGGATCGAAGGCGGCCGCATCGTCCTTCACCGTCACGACCGCCCGGTCGCCCTGTGCCTCGACGACGATGTCGATCACATGCCGCCCGCCGTCTTCAAAACCGTAGCTGATCGTGTTGGTCAGCAATTCGTCGAGCGACAGGTTGATGGCGTGTGCCGTCTCCTCGCCCAGCCCATGTTCGGCGCAGAACTTTTCGATGATCGGCGCGATGCGGCCGATCTCGGCGAGATCGTTGACGATGGCGAGGCTGAGCTTGGGCGGGTGCAGGCGGGACATCCCTAATCTGGATTCTCGGCGGCGGGCAGGATTCGGTACAGCGCTTCGTGGCCAAAATTCTTCGGCAGTTGCAGTTTCCCAACATACTCCAGCCGGTAAGGCAGTCGATAGGCCTCGCCGAGCAATCTCGCCTCATGCTGAAGAGCGTCCATCTCGGCCCTCAGCAGCGCCACGAAATATTGCGAGGCATAGGCCTCGCCGGGCGTCCCGACCGTCTCGATGCGCGCCGCGCGGTTGACATGGTGGCCGTAGATCATGCTGCGCCCGGTGAGCGGATGCAGGCCGACATAGACCGGGCCGGCATGCAGCGCGACGCGGAAGCGCGGCAGCTTCTCCAGTCCGAACGCTTTCGGATCGGTGGCGGCGATGGTGTCGAGCAGCACGGTGGCGTAGTCGGCCATGTCGAGCGCCGTCTCGGCCGCCGCGTGGACGGCGTCGCCCCAGGTGTTGATGAGGATCGGCGCCTTCGCCCGCGCCTCCACCTCCTGCTGCACCTCGGCCAGAAAATCCCAGAGCAGCGGCACCTGCTCGTCGCTGAACGAGGTGTAGGTCGCCATGTCGGCGAAGAAGATCGCCCGTACCACCAATGGGCTGAGGCCGATCGCCAGCGCATTGACGCCGCTCGCCAGGTCGCCCGTGCCTTCGTTGCCGCCGCTCCCGGTGCGCTCCCGCAGATCGTCGAGGTCGATCAGCGACAGGTGCTCCAGCTCCGGCCACTGGTCCATGAAGTCGGCCGGGCTGCCGGGATCGGCCGGCGCCTCCGGGCTCCATACTGCGAGCAGCCGGGCATGGGTGCCGATGCGCTCGGCATGGATACGCGCCATGCCCTGCAGGATCTGGTTGTTGAAGCGCAGCAGCGTGTCGTCGCCGATCAGCCGCTCCTCGCAACTGATCTCGACTTCGGCGGCGGCTTCGAGCAGGCGTTCGAAGCGCAAGACCCAGTCCGCGCCGGCCGGCGCCACATATTGCGCGGCGAAATCCGCGCGCGGGCAGGGCAGGAAAAGATGCAGTTCGCCCGAGCGCGCCAGAATTTCCTCGCCGAAGACGATGTCGGCGCCCGCCGAGGCCGAGGCATAGCCGATGGTGACCGCGTGGCGCGCCAGCTCTTCGCGGATTTCCTGCCGCAGCGCCGCCAGTGCCGCTGGTCCTGTCGCGCCTGCGGAGGCGGCGTCCAGCCGCTGTCCGGCGCAGAGCATGATTGCGGCCTCGGATGTCAACCCATCGTCCTCTTGCCCGCCGTCTGGCGATACCTCCGCGCAACCTTGCACGATCGAACTTGCGGATAAATGAACGGTGTTAGATGGAGCGTTGTGGAATGATCGTTTTCGACCCGTTGCGGATGAAGGGGACGATGATATTTTCTGGAGGTGCCTGTTGGGGACCGCGATGAGACCGCTTCGACTTGATGCTGTCATCGCAGTGGTGGTCGGCGTTAATGGGTGTGCTTGGGGCGATAAATTCGTGTCGGTTTCGATGCACCGGCCCTCGGATGGCGCCGGCGCAATCTGCTCCGATACTTATGCGGTAACCCTCGGGCCATTCTATGACGAAAACGCACTCTCCAACTACGTCGCGCGATGCATTGCCGCCTGTCAGAAATTGGGTTTCGTCATCGAAGCCGGGCCATTTATGAGCACCACGCCCGAGGTTATGGCAAACAGACCCGAGATAGCGAAATTTTCCAACGCTCCGGCCGAAGCGTGCCCGTTGCAGAAAAAGGCCTAGCACCCGCCTTTCTCCCGTTGCCGAAAGTCCAGCCCGAAACATTTGCGACCGCGCCGAGATCGCCATTTCATTCGACCTTTGTATCACCGTCGCGATCTCGCGCTGATAGCGTTTCTGTACGGCTTTAGGATCGGCTACTCGAGTGCGCATGGTATCTCTGACATGACGCCGATTGCAGCAAAGCGAAACGCTCCTTTGCCGCGATGGTAGACATGCACTAGATTGACGTCGCCGTCATCGAGGCAACGCGGCGCGGGTGAAGGAGCAGGACTCTCACCGCGCCCAGAAAGCCGGCGTGAACATTACCAGCACCGCCAAAATTTCCAGGCGGCCGAGCAGCATCAGGGAGGACAAAACCCATTTCGCCGTGTCGGGCAGCGACGAGAAGTTGCCGACCGGCCCGATGATCGGATGTCAACCCGGCTTCCTCTCGATCCGCCGGACATTGTACGGCGTTTTGGCGCAACCTTGCACGATCGA
The DNA here is from genome assembly GCF_030929505.1 of Mesorhizobium sp. LHD-90. Classification (GTDB taxonomy): domain Bacteria; phylum Pseudomonadota; class Alphaproteobacteria; order Rhizobiales; family Rhizobiaceae; genus Kumtagia. The sequence continues at coordinate 105,370 of NZ_JAVFVV010000010.1, forward strand.
ACTTGCCGATAAATGAACGGCGCAGGAAGGGGTCTATCCGAAGGCCGGTGTTGGCCGTTGCGGCGGCTATTCACCGTCTCGGCGCAAGGCCGTCGAGCAGAAAGTCCAGGCCCTTCCGGAACACGCCATCCCAATCATTGTCCAACAGCAGGCGCGTACGTTCGAGTGTCGGGTAGAGGTCCCTGAGACGTGTGAGGCGCTGCTGTCCGACGGCCCTGTCGTCGTCCGAGAGGTCGAGGCTCGCCCGGGCGATGGTGGCGCCCATCACATAGTTGTACAGCGACCATATCGAGACGTTCAGATCTGCGTCCGGCACACCGGCTCTGGACAAGGTCCTGCTCAGCAGCTCCAGGCGACCGAGGACGTTCGGCCCGAACGCCGGGCGCTCCAGCAGCGACGCCGACCAGGGATGGCGCAGCATGTTGGCGCGCCAGTCCTCGAGCATGTGAACCACTTCGTTGCGCCAGTCCCGAGATTCAGCCACTTGCGGCGGTCCGCGATATTCGAGCGCCGAATCGAGTGCCAGGTCGAAGACATCCTCCTTGTTGTCGACGTGCCAATACAGGCTCATCACGCCCGAGCCGAGACGCTCGGCCAGCCGTCGCATCGTCAATCCTTCGATGCCTTCGCTGTCCAGCAATTCCACCGCGGCCGCCACGATGCGCTCCCGCGAAAGAGGCGGTTCACTGCGCTGCTCCTTCACGGGCTGGAGCCACACACTTGTCCGTTTCGGCCGCTTGCTGCCGGCGCCGCTGGGTTGGGATGCCATTCGTCTCCCTCTGGCTGGAGCGTCGATTTTGGTCGGCAACGCCACGAATGTCGATGCCGGACGATTGACTAGTACGTCGTACGATTCTATCGTATGCGAGTCAAAACCCAGTCTTGCCGGCCGCGAGCCGACGTTGCTCGCAGTCCGCAGCGCCAAGAGAAAATCATGTCATACGCAATCAAGAACCTGCTCATCGGAGGGCTCATCATCATGACCACGGCGGCATCAGCGAACGAACTGACCATCGTCAATCCGAACAACCTCTACGATCCGACGCCGAACGGCTACAGCACGGCAGTGATCGTGCCTTCCAATGCCCGGGTGGCCTACATCTCCGGACAAGGCGGCCAGGACGCTACCGGAGCCTTGTCGCCCGACTTCGCTGCACAGGTCGCGCAGGCCTACGCAAATCTGCGCTCTGCCCTGGAAGGCATCGGGGCGAAACCGAACCAGGTCGCCAAGCTCACTGTCTTCGTGGTCGATCACGATATGTCCAAGCTTGGCGTGTTGACCAAGAACGTAAAGGAAATGTTCGGCGAGGCGTTGCCGGCGCAGACCCTGGTTCCCGTTCCCAAGCTTGCGATCGACCCGATGCTGTTCGAGGTGGAGGCCGTGGTCGTGCTCGATTAGCGACATGCTTTAGAGCGTGTCGCACCCAATCGGATTCATTCTGCCGGCGACGGTTTGGGCCAAGGTCGAGGGCTTTGTCGCAGGCCGGGCTGGCGGCCCGGACAAGACGAAGCCCGAAGGATTTGGCCCAATCCAGCCCGGCCCTCCGGGTTTCCGTTTGGCGGGCGCCCACTTTGTCGGATGGACTTGGCCGATGAACCACATCGACCCGCGCCATCCTCCGCGTGGATCGCCTCGCCAAACGAGAAACAGAATGAACCCGATTGGGCGCGACACGCTCTAAGGGACAATCCGAGCTGTCCCGGATTTCCTGCTTCACCGCGCCCAAAAGGCCGGCGTGAACATCACCAGCACCGCCAAGATTTCCAGTCGACCGAGCAGCATCAGGAACGACAGAACCCATTTCGCCGTGTCGGGCAGCGACGAGAAATTGCCGACCGGCCCGATGATCGGCCCGAGCCCCGGCCCGACATTGGTCAGCGCCGTCAGCGCGCCGGTGGTGGCGGTCACCAAGTCGAGCCCGGCGGCGCCGAGCAGGATCGTGCCGATCATCCAGATGACGAAGAAGGAAGCGACGAACAGCGCCACCATGTGCTGCATCTCGGGCGACACCGTGCGGTCGCCGTAGCGCACCGGCAGCACCATGTGCGGATAGATCAGCCGGCGCAGGCCGTTGGCGAGCAGCTCGAACAGGATCAGGAACCGGTAGGCCTTTATGCCGCCGGTGGTCGAGCCGGAGCAGCCGCCCAGAAAAGTGGCGACGAAGATGCAGGCCACCGCGAACGGTCCCCACAGCGTGTAGTCGTCGCTGGCGAAGCCGGCGGTGCTGATGATCGACATGAAGTTGAAGGTGGAATGGGTGATGGCGTCGCCGAACGGCATGTCGAGCTTTACGCGCAGGTAGATCGCGACGGCCACCGCGAAGACGATGCAGTAGCCGGCGAAGACGCGGATCTGCGGATCGCGCAGCGCGTCGAGCCGGCCGCGCACGGCGAACAGGATCATGATCGAGAAGGGCAGGCTGCCGATGAACATGAAGATGCTGCCGGTCCACAGGATCATCGGCATCTCGGCATAGCGCAGGAACGAGGTGTCGTGCGTGGAGAAGCCGCCGGTGGCGACCGTCGACATGGCGTGGTTGACGGCGTGGAACGTCTCCATGCCGCCGGCCGCGTAACCGATGGTGCAGGCGACGGCGAGCGCGCCGTAGATGGCGATCAGGCTGATGGTGAAGGTCTGGAAGCGCTCGAACGGCCGGTCCTCGATGTCGGAGGACTCGATCTTGAAATAGGACACGCCGCCGATGTTGAGGAAGGGCAGAAGGAACAGGCCAAGCACGATGACGCCGAGGCCGCCCATGAAGCAGAGCAGCGAGCGCCAGAGCAGCAGGCCGGGCGGCGCGCTGTCGAGGCCGTTGATGACCGTGGCGCCGGTCGCGGTGACGCCGGACACCGCCTCGAAGAACGCGTCGGTGGGGCTGAGCTGCAGCGACGACAGCATCAGCGGCACCGCGCCGGCCACCGCCAGGGTGAACCACAGCATATTGACCAGCAGGAAGCCGAAGCGGGTAGTCGCCGCCGGCGGCCTGCCTTGCGTCGCCAGCGCCACGGCCAGCGCGAAGCCGCCGACGAAAAGGGCGGAGAAGGCAAAGGCTTTCCAGTCGGGATTGCCGTAATAGAGATCGATCAGCGCCGGCAGGAGCATCGCCACCGACAGGTAGATCGCGAAGACCGCCGCGACATGTGCCGCTGCGCGGACTGCCGATCTGTTCACGATGTGCCGACCCTGCCTGCCTCTTAGGGTCTACTGATGTTCAAGCCAGGGCGGGCTGCAACTGGCGCCTTTCTACGCTTCCGGTGCTCATGTACCTTCACGTACACGCCGCTCCGGTTCTCGAAAAACGCCATTTTCGCCACGCCCTGACCTGAATCTCGACAGACCCTATCTTGCGGACGGCGGTTGGTGAACCTGTCCGGGCGCGATAATGGCCGCAAGGCGCGGCAGTGACAACTGCGTGCGCCAGCCGTCCCAAGATTTCGCGGCGGCCGGCACTCGTGTCCGGCCGTCAGCCATGCTTCAGAAAATGCCGCGTCAGGCCGACCAGCAGCGCCATGTCGCGCGCTGCGTGCTCGGGCCGGTTGACCACTGGCGCACCCTCGACGATCGCGGCGTGGAAGGCGCGCAGTTCCTCGACGAACGCCTCCTCGTAGTTGGCTCTGAGCTGGTTGCACGAGGCCTTGTGTCCGTCCGAGGTCTTGACGGTCAGCCGCGTCGGCTGGTGGTTGAGGTAGGGCGACGGGAATTCGAGTTCGAGGATCGCGTCGTCGAAATAGAGCGAGATGCGTTCCCTGTAGTCGGCGAGCGACGGCACGGCGAGATGCGTCATGGTCCACAGCGCCTGGCCGTCGAGCAGTCGCACCGTACCCTGGCCGCCGCTGCCATTGGCGAAGATCTGCGCGCCCACCACCTCGCCGTCGGGCACGCCGAGCGCGTCCAAAATGCCGTGCACGGCGTTGACGTCATGCACCAGCGACGAACTGTAGGCGGCGGTGAAGCCGCGAAAGGCGAGGTCGGTGAGCGGCATGCCGACCGCACGCTCCGCCTGCGCCTTGCGTTTCGCCGCCGTCGCCGCGATCAGTTCCTGCGGCACGTCGGTGCCGAACCGCGTGCGGAAGTGCTTTATGAACGGCCAGGAATCCGGGTCGTTCACCTCGACCGACACATAGCGCAGCGTCTTCGCCGTTCCGGGCAGGGATTGCAGCGCCAGCCGGTAGTTGGGGTCGAAGCGCTTCATGTAGCCGACTTGCACCACCTTTCCCGACCTGTCGCGCGCCGCGATGATCTCGGTGATCTCTTGCGGCGAATAGCAGAGCGGCTTTTCGCAGAAGACGTGCAGACCGCGTTCGAGCGCCGCCAGCACCTGCTCGTGATGCAGCGGGTCCGGCGAGCCGATCACGACGGCGTCGAGCGGCTGGTCGAGCAGCGCGCCGGGCGACTCGAAACCGGGGATGCCAAATGTCTCGGTGACGAAGTCCCGCGCGGTTTTCGAGGGATCGGCGACGCCTTTGACCTCGAACAGCGTGTTTAACGCCATCAGGTTCGGGATGTGCTCGACCTGGGAGATGGTTCCGGCGCCGATCACGCCCACGCGGAGTTTGGTCATCAAGAATCTCCTGTATTTGGCGCCAGCTTCCCCTCCCCCTTGAAGGGAGGGTCCGGCCGAAAGCCGGGGGAGGGAGCAGTCCGGCAGTACTCCGACGCAAAGTAACGTCGGCGTTTGGCCGCGGCGACCCCACCCGGCCGCTTCGCGGCCACCCTCCCCTCAAGGGGGAGGGAAGGCTGGCGCCGCCGCCTTGTTGCCGATCGACGCCAGCAGCCGCTCGATCTCGGCCTCGACAGCCTTCAAATCCTCGCCGCCGGACATGATCGAAATCACCTCGTCGCGGGTGATGGCTGACTTGGCATAGGTGCCGCGGTTGCGGCCGCGGTTGAGCAGCGTGAACGTGTCGCCGACTGGATAGGCGTGGTGGATGTTGTGGGAAATGAAGATCACCGCCAGGCCGCGCATGCGCGCCTCGACGATCAGCTTCAGCACCATCGCTGCCTGGTGCACGCCGAGCGCCGAGGTCGGTTCGTCGAGGATCAGCACTTTTGCACCGAAATGCACGGCGCGCGCGATTGCCACCGACTGCCGTTCGCCGCCCGACAGCGTGCCGACCGCCTGCGTCGGGTCGCGGATGTCGATGCCGATGTCGGCCATCGCTTGCCGCGCCGTGCGGTTGGCAAACTCTTTGTTGATGCGCGAGAAGGGCAGGCCACTTTTCGTCGGCTCGCGGCCGAGGAAGAAATTTCGCGTGATCGACATCAGCGAGATCATGCCGAGGTCCTGGAAGACCGTCGCAACGCCGTAGCCTTGCGCATCGCGCGGGTTGCGAAAGGCGACCGGCCGGCCCTCGACGAAAATCGCGCCGCTGCTCGGGCGGTGCACGCCGGACAAAACCTTGATCAGCGTCGACTTGCCGGCGCCGTTGTCGCCGAGCAGGCAGTGCACCTCGCCGGGAAATACTCTTATGTCGATGTCCTGCAGCGCCTTGACCGAGCCGAAATTGACGCTGACGCCGCGCAGTTCCATCGCCGGAACGTTCATTTGCCGCCTCCGCGCCCCAGCGCCTTCACGCGTATGTAGTTGTTCACCAGCACGGCGATCAGGATGACGATGCCGAGAAAAACCTTGAACCAGTCGGTGTCGATGCCGGTGTAGAAGATGCCCATCTGCACCAGCCCGAAGATCAGGGACCCGAACAGCACGCCATAGACCGTGCCGTAGCCGCCGGTGAGCAGCACGCCGCCGATGACGGCGGCGATGATCGCCTCGAACTCCTTCAACAGGCCGCGCGTCGTGTCGGCCGAGCCCGCCTCCATCACCTGGATGGTGGCGAGCAGCGTGGCCGCGCAGGCGGTGTAGATGAACAGGCTGATCTTCACCCGGCCGACCGGCACGCCGACATTGCGGGCGATGTCCGCATCGCCGCCGGTGGCAAAAATCCAGTTGCCGTATTTGGTCTGGGTGAGCACGTAGCCGGCCAGCGCGGTGAGGGCCAGCCACCAGACGATCGACATCGGGATGCCGGTGACGAAGGGCGTGCCGTCGCTGCGCGCGGCGATCCATCCTTGCGTGGCCATCCACTGGAAGAAGCCGGTAAGGAGGTGGCCGTTGAAGAGCGCCGCCGTGGCGGGGTCGGGCACGTCCTCGAGGATGTAGGGGATCTGCGTGCGTCCGGTGACGGCCCGCGTTATGCCGATCGACAGGCCGCGCAGGATGAACAGCGAGGCAAGCGTGACGATGAAGGAGGGCAGGCGCGTCTTCACCACGATCAGGCCGTTCAAGTATCCGGTGAGGATCGCGGCGGCGAAGGCGAGCCCGATGCCGCCCCATAGCGGAAAATGCAACTCGCGCACGGCGAGCCCGATGACCACGCCGGCAAAGCCGATCATCGAGCCGACGGAGAGGTCGAATTCGCCGGCGATGATCAGCAGCGCCGCGGCGGTAGCGATGATGCCGAGCTCCGCCGACAGCGTCAGGAAGGTCATCGACCCCTGCAGCGAATAGAGGTTCGCCGCGCCCGGCAGCAGCGCGAAGATGATCATGGTGGCGAAGAAGCCTGCTGCGGCGCCGGTTTCCGGGCGCCTTATCAGTTGCGTGAAACGCCCGGTGGCGGCAAGCCGCTCGTCCGGCCCGCCGGCGCTCTTGCGGCGCATGCCGAAGCGGTCGGCGCTTTCGCCGGAGGGTGCCTGCTGTTCCACGGCGGCCATTAGGCGCTCCAAATGCCGGTTGCGCAACGAGGGTCGTCTTACCCTCCCCTTGTGGGGAGGGTCGGCGAGCGTTCGGAGCGAAGCGAAGATCGCGAGACGGGGTGGGGGTGCCTCAACTGCACTGGCACAAATCTGACACCGGGCGCTTGATCAGCAACCCCCACCCCGCGTCAAAAACCTCGCGTCCCGCTCGGCTTTCTCCGCGACCCTCCCCTCAAGGGGGAGGGTGGGCCGTCGCGCCCTACCGAATCCCCTGCTTGGCCAGCACCAGGATCGCCTTGGCCTTGTCCGGCGTGTCGATGAACAGCGGTCCCGTATAGGAGTTGTTGATCGGCCAGAAACCGTGCGTGGCCTGCTCGACCAGGTAGATCACCGGCAGGTAGCCCATCAGGTACTGCTGGGCGTCCATGCCAAAACCCATCTCGCCGGCGACGATAGAGTCCAGCACTTCCGGGCTGATGTCGAAGGTGTAGAGCTTCAGCTTGCCGAACAGTTCCTTGTCGCGGAACATCGGGATCAGCGGATTGGCGGCGGTGGCGCCGAGCGCGAACACCGCCTGCACGTCGGGATGGGCCGAGAGATAGGCTTCGGTGCGGCGCTGCACGTCTGCCGGGTCGGGCGTCACGGCGACCACCTCGGTGCCGCCGCCGGACGGTTTCAGGCCGTCGTTCAGGCCCTGGCAGCGTTCGTCGAGGCTGACATTGCCGACCTCGTGGTTGATGCAGACCACCTTCAGGACGCCTTCCTTGGCCAGCCGCTCGCCGGCCTTCTTGCCGGAATCGTATTCCGACACCGTGCCGACATAGAGCGTCGTGCCCATGTCGGCCCCGGTCTTTTCGCCGGAATCCAGCACCACCACGGGAATGTTGGCGGCAAGCGCGGCCTGCACCGACTTGCGCATGGCGTCGGCGTCGGCGATCGACACGGCGATGCCGTCCGGCTTGGTGGCGATGGCGGCTTCCATCATGCGCGCCTGCTCGACCACGTCGAACACCTGCGGTGCGTGGTATTCGACGGTCGCGCCGGTCAGTTTCGCGGCGTCGTCGACGCCGCGCTTCACCACCGACCAGTAGGGGTCGGAGGCCGAGCCGTGCACGACGAAGGTGACGCGCACGTCCTTCGGTTCCTTCAATCCCTCGGCTTGCGCTAGCCCGACCATCATGCCGGCGGACATCAGCGCGCCGAACGCCAGTTTCAGAAGAGAAGTTGTCATTCCCAGTCTCCCATTTTTCGCGGCCAATCTTTTGTCCATGCGCCGCCTGGCGCTTTCGCGCCCCTCGGCCTGTCAGGGCGGCGGCCTCTCGCGGGCCTTGGCACCGCCGTGACTGTTTCCGGCCCGTTCCCATGGGCTCGCCGGCGGTTGACGGCGGCAAGAAAATCAATTCACCGGCGCGGCGAGCCGGGCGCGGAACTCCTCGCGCAGCGGCCGCATGCCGATGATGTCGAGGTCCTGCGCCAAAAGCCAGTCGCGGAATTCAGGCGCGCGGAACAGCTCGTATTCTTCGGTGCGGATATAGGCCGAGCGCGGCTCGATGAGTTCGAGCTCGCCCGGCGCGTTGAAATGCAGGCAGACGAAGGTCAGGCCTTGGCGCACGCTCCCGATGATCGCCTTGTAGGCGGGTTCCGCCAGCTTCGACCGGGGCCTGCCCCATGTCGTCTGCAGAGCGGCGTCGAAAATGGCGAAGCCGGCTGCCCGCGCCCTGTCGACACCGCGCGCATGCGCCTTCTCCGTGACGCCGACCAGATTGTCGTTGGGCGTGTAGGCGGCAATCGTCGAGGTCAGCAGGATCGGCAGCCGGTATTCCAGCCCGAGCCTTATGTAGATGTCGCAGAACTCCGGCGACAGCGCCGCGCCCATATGCGCGTCGAGATGGGTGACGTCGATGCCGGCGCGGCAGGCGGTGTCGATCTGTGCGCGCAACTCGGCCTCGACCGCCTCAGGAGAACCCCTGCGGCGAGTGGTGGCGACGTCTGGATGGAAGAAGCCGTATTCGTCGGTGAGCCCGGCCGAGTGCGGCGGCGCGGTCAGCGGCCGCCATTTGTAGTGGCGCTTCTCGCTGTTCAGCGTCAGATGCACGCCGAGGTCGAGCGAGGCATCGGCGGCGGCCGCTTCGGCGATCTCCAGGAACCAGGGGCAGGGCACCATCACCGCCCCGGAGCTGCAAACGCCGAGCCGGCAAAGCTCGAGGAAGGCGAGATTGGCCCCCTGGCACATGCCGACATCGTCCTCGTGGAGCACGACGCGGCGTCTGGAGCCTGCCACGCTCATTCGCGGCCGTCCTGCAAGCACGCTCGCGAAGCGGGTCGTCCAAAGTCTGTTCCGGGTCGCATGGAACCAACCGTTTAGCCAACGGCATTCAGCCGGAGGCGTTGCCCAACCGGATCGAATGGAACGACGGAACGGCCGGTTCCGACAGAGCCACTTCTGCGGATTCGGATGGGTACGATTTTGCAGCTCGCAAGGGATCCGAGGCGGCGATGCGGGTCCAAGGGCGGCCGGGCGGGCGACGGATCGGCGGCGGGCTTCGCGGTGGTTTCGTCCGATAGGGCGGGATTGGTTCTTTCAAAACGCGGGGCGAATGGCGCATCACTCCAACCGGTCAAAAAGACGCTGGAGGCATTCCATGTACATGGCGGGCGAGGAAGAGATCGAAGCGATCGCTAAGGTCATCCGTTCCGGAAAACTGTTCCGCTACCGCGACGACAGCGAATGCGAACGCTTCGAGAAGCGTTATGCCAAACATCTCGGCGTTGGCGAGTTCGCGCTTGGCGTCAGCGGCACCTACGGGCTGGCCGCCGGCCTTGTGGGTCTCGGCATCGGACCCGGCGACGAGGTGCTGGTGCCGGCGCACACCTACATGGCCACCGCGACCGCCGTGCTGGCGGTCGGCGCCATCCCGGTCATCGTCGACATAGACGAGACGATCACCATCAGCCCCGACGCCATCCGCGACGCCGTCGGTCCGCACACCCGCGCGGTCATTCCCGTCCACATGTGGGGGGCGGCCTGCGACATGGACGCCATCATGGACATCGCCGAAGAGCATGGTCTGATGGTGCTGGAGGACGTCTGCCAGGGCATCGGCGGCTCCTACGAAGGCCGCAAGCTCGGCTCGATCGGCCATGCCGGCGCCTTCAGCTTCAATTTCTTCAAGAATATGAGCGGTGGCGAGGGCGGCGGCATCGCCACCAGCGATCCGAAGGTGGCCGAACGCGCCCGCTGCTACATCGACCCCTGCCATTTCTACTGGCAGGGCCGCAACGACGACACCAAACCTTTCGCCGGCGTCGGCGCGCGCGCCTCGGAACTTTTGGGCGCCATGCTCAACGTGCAGCTCGACCGGCTCGACGGCATGATCCGCTCGATGCGCGCCGAAAAGAAAAAAATCCTCGCCGGCACGAAACATCTTGGCAATCTCGGCCTGCGCGCCACTCCGATGAACAGCGCCGACCACGATTGCGCGACGCAGGTGATGTATACGCTGCCCAGCGAGGAGGCGGCACAGGTCTTCGTCAAAACCATGCCGGCGGTGATCGCCGGCAAGACCGGGCGGCACACCTTTACCCAGTGGGACCAGGTGCTGATGCATGAGGGCGCGCACCACCCCGCCGTCAATCCCTATGCACTGCCGCAGAACAAGGGGCTGCGCATGAGTTATCCGGACGGGATGTGCAAGGCGTCGCTGGACATCCTCAACCGCACGGTGATGGTGGCGACCAACCCGCTGCACGGCGACGAGGTGATCGAGGACACCATCCACAATATCGACGCTGCCGCGCGCGTGGCGCTGGAGGACGCAGCGCTTGACGAGGTGCAACTGCGCACTGCCGCGCCGGTGGACCTTCAGAAGTTCGACAGCGCGGGGTGAGGGCGAGCCTCGAAGGACGCACCTTCGGGCAAAACCTACCGCTCCAGCCGCATGAACGCCGCGCGCAGCGCCAGCACCGCGCGCAAGATCTGGCGCTCGTCCATCGCCGCGTAGCCGAGCAGCAGCCCGTGCTCGGGCTCGGTCGAATGGTAGTTGATGGAGATGCCCTGCACGTCCAGCCCCTCGCGCAGCGCCGCGGCGACCACGTCGCTGTCCCTGAGCGGGCGGCGGAAGCTGGCCAGCAACTGCATGCCGGAATCGTTTTCGCGAATGCTGACCCATTCGCCCAGATGCTCCTCGCACAGTCTTACGAAGTTCGCCTGCCGCCGGGCGTAGAGCCGGCGCATGCGCTTCAGATGTGTGGCGAAATAGCCCTGCTTGATGAAGTCGTTGACGGTGGCCTGCAGCAGCAGCGGCGCGAACTGGCCGGTGATCGAGATGGCGCGGTCGAAGGCTTCGGCGAGCTCGCGCGGCACGATCAGGTAGCCGATGCGCAGCGCCGGCAGCAGCGTCTTGCCGAAGCTGCCGATATAGACGACGCGGTCGGCGTGATCGAGGCCGCGCAGCGCCGGCACCGGCCGGCCGCGAAACCGGTATTCGCCGTCATAGTCGTCCTCGACGATCCAGGCGCCGCTGCGCTCGGCGATGTCGAGCAGTTGCAGGCGCTCCTCTATGCGCATGATGGTGCCGAACGGCCACTGGCACGACGGCGTGACGTAGATCAGCCGCGGGCGCGGCAGGCCGGGATCGGACAGGTTCCAGCCGCGCCGGTCGACCCTCAGCGGTGCCAGTTGCGCGCCGGCGGCGAGGAAGGCGCTTTTCGCGCCGAGATAACCCGGCTCCTCCATCCAGACATGGTCGCCTTCGTCGGTCAGCACCCGCGACACCAGGTCGAGCGCCGCCTGCGCGCCGGTGACGACGATCACCTGATCGGCCGCGCAGCTTATGCCGCGCGACAGGCTGATGTTGCTGGCGATCGTCTGGCGCAGTCCGGGGTGGCCGGCGAAGGAGAGGTAGCCGAGCAGGTTCTCGTCGCGGCTGCGCGCATTGCGCACCAGCAGGCTGCTCCAGATCGAGAAAGGGAAGGAGGCGGTTTCCGGCACGCCGGGGTGAAAATTGATGACGCCGGCGTTGCGCGGCGGCTGCGGCCCGTTGACGATGGTCTGGCCGCGCCGCGACAGGCGCCGCGAATTGCACGGCAGCCTGATCGGCGCGGCGGAGCCGCGGTTCTGCTGGATCGGCGCTACCCAGGTGCCGGAGCCGCCGCGCGCCTCGATGAAACCCTCCGCCAGCAACTGGTCGTAGGCGGCGATCACCGTGTTGCGCCCGACGCTCAGGTCTTCCGCCAGGGATCGGGTGGACGGCAGCAGCGTCTGGGGCCGGATCTGCCCATCGAGGATGTAGCGGCGCAGAGCCCCGTAGATCTGTCGGTGCATCGGCTCGTCCGACAGCCGGTCCACCGACATGATGTCGAGGGACAGGCGCATGTGGTCGCCCACGGCTCACTCCGCGGCGAGGCGGGCCGCGCGCAGGATCTTTTCCTCGTTGAGCTGTCGCAAGGTGTCGATGACCCGCCGGCAGGTGTCGTCGTGGACGAACTGGCCCCCCTTCAGCGCGCGGTGCACCGTGCCGGTGCCCAGGCCCGCGCGGGCGGCGATTTCTTTGATGGTGCAGAGACGCTCGGCGCCGAGCGCGGACTCGAACGGCATGGGTTTCCCTCCAGCAGGGCCTCGCCGCCAGCGGCACGCCGGATGCGAAGGCCGACGATTTCCCTTACGATAAGGGGTTACGTAATCGCTTGCAAGGGTTTTTCAGATCACTGGAGATAGGCTGTACAACAAGTAATGCAAGCGGTTGCGTTGCTTGAGTTGGACAGAATGTTTCGGGGAGGCGGCGGGTTGCTGGAGCGGCAACGTGCCGAAAGGTTGCGCATGCCGGATATCACTGGGCCGCCCGCTCGATCACTTCGAACCCCGCCTCCCGCGCCGTCGCGGCGAGCGATCGGTAACCCTTCGTGGCAAAGGTGAGCGGATGGGCCTTCGCGGGGTCCTGCTCGGCCTCGACCACCAGCCAGCCCTGGTAGCCGCGCTCGGCCAGCGGTTTCAGCAGCGACAGGAAGTCGACCGAGCCGTCACCCGGAACGGTGAAGATTCCCTCCAGCACCGCCGCCATGAAACTCATGTCGTCGCGCCGCGCCTTTTCCAGCACCGGCCGGCGCACGTCCTTGCAGTGGAAATGCACGACGCGGCCGATGTGGCGCTTGAGCAGCGAAGCGGGGTCGCCGCCGGAAAACAGGCAATGGCCGGTGTCGAACAAAAGGCCGACCGCCTCGCCCGTCGCGTTCATGAAGCTGTCCACCTCGGCATCGGTCTCGACGATGGTGCCCATGTGGTGATGGAAGGCCATGCCGACGCCGAACTCGGCCATGCTTTCGCTGAGCGCCGTCACCTTGCGGCCATAGGTCCGCCATTCGCCGTCCGCCAGTTTTGGCCGCTGCGAGATCGGCGCGAAGATGCCGTCGTGGCGGCCGCGCGAAGTGTCGGCATAGACGACATGGCTAGCGCCGAGATCGCGCAGCAACATCAGATGCGGCAGGATCGCCTCGAATTCTTCCTCAATCTCGCGGTCGAGGATGCGCCCGTCATACCAGCCGGAGACCAGGTCGAGACCGTGGGCGGCGAGCAGCGGCCCGAGTTCCGCGGCCGTGCGTGGAAACTTGCCGCCGAGTTCGGTGCCCCGATAACCGGCAAGCGCGGTTTCCGACAGGCAGGTCTCCAGCGGCGTGTCGCCGCCGAGTTCAGGCACATCGTCGTTCGTCCAGGTGATGGGATTGATGCCGATCCTGACGCCCATGATTGCGCACGCCGCGACGCCTCCCTGGCGCGGTCTGCCGCCGGCCATGCGGGAGACTGGCAGCGGGCAGGTTCCGTCGCTAGGTCCGGTTCGGTCCGAACTGGCAGAACCAGTCGCCAGCGATGCCCACCGGTGGCGGCCGGCAGTGGCCGTCGATGTCTCCTTCCGGCTCGGCTGCATCGGCGCTTGGAGAAAAAAATTTCCGTGAAAGCCAGCCGCAAGCGCGAAAAATGCGGAACGAAATCCAAGTTTGGGGATTTTGCTACGCCCGTAATCTCTACTCAACAGATAGAGTAAGTCCGTATTCGGAACGGAGGCACCAAATGACCCTCAATCGCAGATCCATTCTTCTGTCGGCGCTCGTCGCGGGTTCGGTCCAGTTCGGTGGGCTTGGCTTCGCCTTCGCCGACACGACCATTCTCAACGTCTCGTACGACCCGACGCGTGAATTCTACAAGGAATACAACGCCGCTTTCGCCGCGCACTGGCAGAAGGAGGCCGGCGAGGCCGTCACCATCCAGACCTCGCATGGCGGCTCCGGCAAGCAGGCCCGCGCGGTGATCGACGGGCTCGACGCCGACGTCGTCACGCTGGCGCTGGAAAGCGACATCAACGCCATTGTCAAGAACGGCGGCAAGATCAATGCCGACTGGCGCACGAAATTCGAGCACAATTCCTCGCCCTACACCTCGACCATCGTCTTCCTGGTCCGCAAGGGCAACCCGAAGGGCATTGCCGACTGGGGCGACCTTGTGAAGGACGGTGTCGAGGTGATAACGCCGAACCCGAAAACCTCCGGCGGCGCCCGCTGGAACTATCTCGCCGCCTGGGCCTGGGCCAACAAGGAGTTTGGGGGCGACGAGGCCAAGGTGAAGGAATACATCGCCGAGCTGTTCCGCCACGTGCCGGTGCTGGATACCGGCGCGCGCGGCTCGACCACCACCTTCGCCCAGCGCCAGCTCGGCGACGTGCTGCTCGCCTGGGAGAACGAGGCGTTCCTGGTCGGCAAGGAGTTCGGTGCGGACCAGTTCGACATCATCGTGCCGCCGCAGTCGATCCTGGCCGAGCCGCCGGTGGCGGTGGTCGACGCCAATGTCGACGCCAAGGGCACCCGCAAGGTCGCGGAGGCTTACCTGCAATATCTCTATTCGGAGGAAGGCCAGCAGATCGCCGCCCGCAATTTCTATCGCCCGTCCAAGCCGGAGCTGGTGCCGGCGGCCGAACTGGAGCGCTTTCCGAAACTCAACCTCGTGACCATCGACGACCCGCAGTTCGGCGGCTGGGCCAAGGCACAGCCCTATCACTTCGGTGACGGCGGCATCTTCGATCAGGTCTACAAGCCGGCGTCGTCCAACTGATGACGATAACCACCGCGACAAGGTCGGGGTGGCAGTTTCGCAGACCGAGCGTCATCCCGGGATTCGGGCTGACGCTCGGTTTTACGATTGCCTACCTCACGCTGATCGTGCTCATCCCGCTGGCCGGCGTGGTGTGGCGCACGACAGAACTCGGCTGGTCCGGCTTCTGGGAGATCGCCACCGACGGGCGCACTCTCAACGCGCTGAGAATCTCGTTCGGCACAGCCTTCATCGCCGCGCTGGTCAATGTCGTTTTCGGCGTCATCGTCGCCTGGGTGCTGGTGCGCTACCGTTTCCCCGGCCGGCGCATCGTCGACGCGGCGGTGGACCTGCCTTTCGCCCTGCCGACCGCGGTGGCCGGCATCGCGCTCGCCGCCATCTATGCGCCGAATGGCTGGATCGGCCAACTGCTCGCCCCGCTCGGCGTCAAGGTGGCGTTCACGCCGCTCGGCATCGTCGTCGCGCTGATCTTCATCGGCCTGCCTTTCGTCGTGCGCACCGTGCAGCCGGTGATGGAGGAAATCGACAAGGAGGTCGAGGAGGTGGCGGCCACGCTCGGCGCCACGCGCTTCCAGACCATCTCGCGGGTCATCCTGCCCGGCCTGGCGCCGGCAGTGCTGACCGGTTTTGCACTGGCCTTTGCACGCGCCGTCGGCGAATACGGCTCGGTGATCTTCATCGCCGGCAACATTCCCTACGTCTCGGAGATCGCGCCGCTGCTCATCGTCATCAGGCTGGAAGAATTCCACTATGCCGGCGCCACCGCGATTGCCGCGCTGATGCTGGTCATCTCCTTCGCCATGCTGTTCGTCATCAATCTCATCCAGGCGTGGAGCCGCAGGAGGTACGGTTATGGCGGTTGAAGCCCTCACCGGCCCTTTGCCGGAACGCGCCAAGGCTGGTAGCGTAGACGCGGTGAGCAGGCCGGTACGCGCGACGACGGAATCGACCCTGACCAAGGCGGTGCTGATCGGCCTCGCCTTGCTGTTCCTGGCTCTGTTCCTGATCCTGCCGCTGATCTCGGTGTTCTTCGAAGCCTTCCGCAAGGGCTCGGGCGAGTTCTTCCTGGCGCTGAACGAGCCGGATACGCTGGCCGCCATCCGGCTGACGCTGCTGGTCGCGGCCATCGCCGTGCCCTGCAACCTGATCTTCGGCGTGGCCGCCGCCTGGGCGATCGCCAAGTTCGAGTTCAAGGGCAAGGCGTTCCTGACCACGCTGATCGACCTGCCGTTTTCCGTCTCGCCGGTGATTTCGGGCCTCGTCTATGTGCTTCTGTTCGGCGCCGGCAGTGTGCTCGGACCGTGGCTGAAAAGCCATGGCATCGAGATCCTGTTCGCGGTGCCCGGCATCGTTCTGGCCACCATCTTCGTCACCTTCCCTTTTGTGGCGCGCGAGCTGATCCCGCTGATGCAGGACCAGGGCTCCGGTGACGAGGAGGCGGCGATCTCGCTCGGCGCCAGCGGCTGGCAGACCTTCTGGTACGTGACGTTGCCCAACATCAAATGGGGCCTGCTCTACGGCGTGCTGCTCTGCAACGCGCGCGCCATGGGCGAGTTCGGCGCCGTGTCGGTGGTTTCGGGCCACATACGCGGCCTCACCAACACCATGCCGCTGCATGTCGAAATCCTCTACAACGAGTATAATTTCGTCGCGGCCTTCGCGGTGTCGACGCTGCTCGCGGCCCTTGCGCTGGTGACGCTGGTTCTTAAATCCGTTCTCGAATACCGGTACGGCGACGAGATCGCCGCGGCCGCCAAACACTAGTTGGAGCCTATGGAAGTATCGATCCGCCATGTCCGAAAGGAATTCGACCGATTCCCGGCGCTGCGCGACGTTTCGCTCGACATCCGCTCGGGCGAGCTGATCGCGCTGCTCGGGCCGTCCGGCTCGGGCAAGACGACGCTGCTGCGCTTGATTGCCGGGCTGGAGCGGCCGACGGAAGGTGCGATCTTCTTCGGCGACGAGGACGCCTCGCACAGGTCGGTGCAGGAGCGCAATGTCGGCTTCGTGTTCCAGCATTATGCGCTGTTCCGCTACATGACGGTCGCCGACAATATCGGCTTCGGGCTGAAGGTGCGGCCTGGCGCGTCGCGGCCACCCAAGGCGGAGATCAGCCGCCGCGCCAGCGAACTGCTCGACCTCGTCCAGCTTTCGGGGTTGGAGAAGCGTTATCCCAACCAGCTTTCGGGCGGCCAGCGGCAGCGCGTGGCGCTGGCGCGCGCGCTGGCCATCGAGCCGAAGGTTCTGCTGCTCGACGAGCCGTTCGGCGCGCTGGATGCGCAGGTCAGGCGTGAGCTGCGGCGCTGGCTGCGCGAGATCCATGACACGACCGGCCACACCACCGTGTTCGTCACCCACGACCAGGAGGAGGCGCTGGAGCTTGCCGACCGCGTCGTGGTGATGAGCCAGGGCCGTATCGAGCAGGTCGGCACCGCCGACGAGGTCTACGACACGCCGAACTCGCCCTTCGTCTACGGCTTCATCGGCGATTCCAGCGCGCTGCCGGTGCGCGTCGAAGGTGGCCAGGTGTGGCAGCAGGACCGCGCGCTTGGGCTAACGGCAGCCAATGTGCCGGACGGTCCGGCGACGCTGTTCTTCCGGCCGCATGAGATTGAGCTGCTCGACGGCTGCGGCGGCTGCATAGCCGGCACGGTTGCCGCCAGCCGCCGGGTCGCGGGTACGCGCCGCGTCGAGCTGGAGGTCGGCGGCGAGCGTCACCGCGTCGAGGTCGAGTTGCCGATCGAGCATCCGGCCGCCAGCAAGAGCCGCGTCGCCTTCCGCCCGCGCCGCTGGAAGGTTTTCCCGGACGGCCATGGCGAAAGCCATTCCGGCATCGTCCGCCATCAGCCGGAAGAGTCTCCGCCACTGGCGTTGACGGGGAGCTGATGCAAGGTCCTTTCGACCGCCCGCGCCGCCCATCGGACCCTCGGGGACCTTCTTTCCTGGAGCTGTCACACCTAGAATAGCTGACCTTATTCTTTTTGTTTCCAGCACCATTTTTGCCAATCGCAAAATGCCGATCCGTGACTATCTTCTCGCCATTGCCATCTTCGTCAACGGTGCGAAGGGCCATCCCGCTTGCGGTTGAGCCGCGACCTGGATTGTTCTTACAAGGCCGCTTTCGTTCTCTCTCACAAGCTACGCGAGGCTATTGCCGCCGGTCACGCCG
Source organism: Mesorhizobium sp. LHD-90 (assembly GCF_030929505.1). Taxonomy (GTDB): domain Bacteria; phylum Pseudomonadota; class Alphaproteobacteria; order Rhizobiales; family Rhizobiaceae; genus Kumtagia. The sequence continues at coordinate 123,331 of NZ_JAVFVV010000010.1, forward strand.
CCAAGGACAAGCTGTCCGGCCACGTTGAAGTTGATGGCGCCTATTTCGGCGGCCATATCCGCCGACGAAGCCACCCATTTGGATGCTCTGCACGCCCGTTTCCTGACGAAGCGCATCAACCATCAGGAAGCCTATTCGACCGGCGAAGCGTGCACCAATCAGGCCGAAGCTGCTTTTTCTCGCCTCCGCCGCGCGGAGATCGGCATTCATCACCATATCAGCGGCAGCGGCAAGTACCTGCACGCCTACGCATCAGGGATGGCTTGGCGGGAGGACAACCGCCGAATTAGCAATGGCGAGCAGTAGTTAGCCGTTACCGGCGGCGCCCTTAATCACCCGGTTTCGCGCGTTTAGAAGGGCTACTGGCAGCGTTGGACTTATCGGGACGAAATTTAACTATAAGAACGCCTAGCTTGACCTCTAGGTCTTCAAAATAGGCTCTTGACGCTAAAAGACAATCATCCTCAACCTGAAGCTGAGACAATGAAAACATCTCGACCTCTCGAGAGACTCTCCCCGGCGTGATCGGTTTGTTTTTCAACTCACGTTTCGACTCGACAAGTATCTCATAGTCGTCAGAACCAAGGTCATCTTCAGTCTTATACCGCTTCAAGCGGTATATCATTGTAGTTGCCTTGAACTCATTTGGAATAACGATCGTTGCTGCCACAGAAATAAGAGGGAGAATCGCCGGTTTAGCTTTCTTGATAATCAAGTTTGAGCCATAAACCCCCACGAGGGTATGTTTCCCTCCTATCTCGCTTCTAATGTCGTCACAGAAGATGGTGACGCCATACGGCTCAAACATATTCAGGTTCTCTTGCCGTGTCGGGCGTAATTGTTTTGACGCCGAGGCGTGACAACTCCCCGGAGTCCTCAGTCCGTGTATCAGAAAGGCCGTCACAGAAATTGCGCTTCACATCGTGAGCAACCTCATCGTGACCGATCGAAAAGGAAATGGGCGCGTCTAGTGCCCACGCGAGATCAGCAATTGACCTCAGCGTCAAATTTGACTGCCCTAGAAGCTGCTTGTTGACTGCTGAACGGTCGACGCCCAGCTTCTTCGCCAAATCGTTCTGCTTTAGCCCCGACGCAACAAAGGCCTTCTGAATCTCAGCGTGGACGCGCGCTATGAAACGACCAGCCGTCCGCGAGCGGGGGCTAATGCGCATTTGATAGGACATTATGATACTCCGCGCTTGCGATATGGGTTGGCTGGAGGGCCATTTGCGTTCGGATATAAACCGTTTTGGCGATATAGGTTCCGTAACTGCGCATAAGCTCGATCCGATCTTTCATATCGCCAAATGTGCATATGAAATGATCTTTCCTCGGGATCCAGCCAAAGATTCTTATATCCAATGTCTTGAATTCCCAGACAAAATGGTCAGGTCGGCATGAGAGCTTTTTGAATCGGTCATCGGGATGCATATACAGACCTGAAACATACTCATGGAAAACCGCATCCACTTGTTCAATTGGCTCGATTTCGCAGCCGATGATTGTGGTTTTCAGGGAAACCAAATCGCTGTCCAGCCATGCTATGAAATCGGGTGTTCCATAGAGGACTCGCCACGCCTTCTCACCCCGATCGAGATGGACCTCGATGGGGACCAGTTTCCTTTGCCTCTCCAAGGTGGCGATTGTTGCCATTCAAGTCAACAAAATTCCGAGTCGCGTTGTTTAAATTTATGTAACACGCGCTCGTCTTCGCGGTCAAAATGCCACACCTAAACGGCCGACCACACGAACTCGCCTCCTATCTTCGTGCTGGTTCTGACAATAATGCCGACATCCCGCATCTGCCGCTGCGCCTTGCCCATCCGCTTGACGATATCGTTATCATTCGTCGGTGGCGGACGTCCTTGCCTTCCAACTGGAAAAGTCGCTCGTCAAGCTCGCGCGACGTTGAGGGGCCGTGTTCCTTCAACGACTAGCGAAGGAACTGGCGCAACTCGCCACGATATAAAAGGACGATGCGCGGCGCGCGCGAAGCGACGGTCGGCAACTCGTGTCGTCACTCATACCTCAGAGCATACACCAACGCTTTTGGTTGGGGTTTAGGGGTGACGGCGCCACGATACCGCAAAAGAAAGCCCATCGGATCGAGAAGCTGGACGGCTGTTCCCGCAGCCGCAGTTTCTCGACGATAGCGGAATCATCCCAGCCCGGCGTCACGCTGTCAAGGATTATTTTCCTCGCGCGCGCAGGTTTCGGCTTGTCGACCGAAAATCCACCCTCGGTCGGGCCGAAACGGCGTTTTCTAGCGGAATGTCATGCTTGTAAGGGAGTAGGTCATGCTTGTTTCGCCGGAAACGTCCAGCGTGCCGGCTATCCCATTGATCTGCCTGGATTTTGCAAGCATGACATTATTTTGGCCACACTCCACGGCCGGTATTTTGCGAGAGGTCGCGGGCCGCTTTTGACATGCTGTCCGACAGTCATCAGGGGTGCCGGAAACACGTCATATCCGTCGGCGCCGGTCGATTGAAACCCGTTCCACCGCCGTCGCCGCCAGCACCTCGACCGGCTCCAAGCCATTCAAACTAATGGCGAATTCGTCGCCCTGCGGCGACTCCAGCGCGGCGAACTGGCTGTCGACCAGGCTCGCCGGCATGAAGTGCCCCTTGCGGCTACCGACCCGCTGCCCCGCCGTTTCCCGGTCGATCGTCAGGTGAACGAAAAGAATGTCCGGCGCAAACACCCTCAGCCGGTCGCGGTACTTTCGTTTCAGCGCCGAACAGGCCGCGACGACGCCGTTTCCATCCGCGATGCCGGCCGCGACCGCCGCACCGATCGCGTCCAGCCAGCCCTCCCGGTCGGCGTCGTCCAGGGGCTGGCCGCTCGCCATTTTCGCAACGTTTTCAGGTGGATGCAGCCGGTCGCCTTCGACGAACCGCCAGCCCAGCCGCGCAGCAATCGCTTCGCCAACCAAGGTCTTGCCGCAGCCGGAAACCCCCATCACGACGATTGCCGCGACCCGCCGCTCCGGTCCTGTGCGGCCGGCCTGAAAATTCTGCATCGTCATCGCTCAGCGGCTCGCCGGGCTGCGGCCGTATAGCAGCAACATGCCAATGATTACAATGCCATAGATCACTTGCCGGCCTGCCTCCGGCATCTGCATGACCGACAGGATCGATTGCAGCAGCGTGATCAAAATGACGCCGGCGATGGTGCCGAGATAGGAGCCGCGGCCGCCCAGGATCGAGGTGCCGCCGAGCACCACCGCCGCGATCGACGGCAGCAGGTAGGTGTCGCCCATCGACTGCGCCGCCTTGGAGGCGTAGCCGGCGAGCAGCACCCCGCCGAAGGCGCTGAGCGCGCCGGAAATAGCGAATGCGATCAAGACGATGCGCCTGGTGTCGACGCCTGACAGGTAGGCGGCGCGCTCGCGGTTGCCGATGGCATAGACGGCGCGGCCGAAGGTGGTTCTGGTGAGCAGGAACACCGCGCCGGCGCCGATGATTGCCCAGATGATGACGGCGTTCGGCACGCCGGGGATCAGTTCGCCGGTGGCGATGATCCGCATCGCCGCCGTGGCGGAATCCTGTGGCGAGAACCCGCCCGTGTAGACCACCATCAGCCCCTGCGCGACCGCATTGGTGGCTAGCGTGATGATCATCGACGGGATGCGCAGATAGGCGACGCCGACACCGTTCACCAGGCCGATCAGCATGCCGCAAAAGATGCCGAAGGGGATGGCGAGCGCCTCGCCGACGGGGCCGAAGGCGGCAGCCGCGCAGGCCATCATGCCACCCATTGCCACGCACCACGGCACCGAAAGATCGATTTGTCCCAACAGGATAACGATCATCATGCCGGTGGCGATGACACCCAGGAAAGAGGCGACCTTGAGCTGCTGGAGCAGGTAATCGGGCGACAGGAAGTTCGGCTCGTTCAGGCTGCCGAAGATCAGCAGCAGCACGATGCAGGCAAAGGCGGTGGCGACCGCCGGGTCGACGCGGCGGAAAAGCTTCGGAAAGCGCAGCATGGCCGGCCTGGTCATCTCGCTCATTGGAACCACTCCAGCCGGTTGCGCACCCTGAACAGCGCGAAGGCGCCGAGGCTGACGGCCACCAGCAGCACCACGCCCTGGAAAAGCGGCTGCCACAGCGGGTCGAAGTCGAAGACGAACAACAGGTCGCCGATGGTGCGGAAGGCGAGCGCGCCGAAGATCGCGCCGATGGCGCTGCCCTTGCCGCCGAACAGCGACACGCCGCCCAGCACGACGGCGGCAATGGAGAATAGCGTGTAGGCGTTGCCGCTGGCGAGCGCAGCCTCGCCCGTATAGGTGAAGAAGGTGAGAAACAGCCCGCCGATCGAGGCGAGCAGGCCGGCGAGTGTGTAGGCGAGGAATTTCGCCTTGCCGATCGGAACGCCGGACATGTAGGCCGCCGCCTCGGACGAACCCGACGCATAGGCGGTGCGCCCGAGCAGCGAGCGGCTGAACGGCACCCAGATCACCAGCACGACCACGGCGAGCGCCACGAGGCTGGATGGGATGAAACCGAACAACCTTCCCGTCAATGCGTCGGCCAGATCCTCGTTGACCGAGCCGCCGGGATAGGGCCGCAGCATCAGCGCCAGGCCGAAATAGATTGAGCCGGTGGCGATCGTCGCGACGATCGGCTGCAACCGGCCGACGATGACGATCAGCCCATTGAGCGCCCCGCACAGGAGCCCGACACCGAGCACCACGACGACGCCGAAGGCGGTTTCCAGCGGCGTTCCGACCACCAGCCAGGAGGCGAGGCAGTTGGTGAGGATGAAGATCATGCCGACGGAAAGGTCGATGCCGGCGGTGATCACCACCAGTGTCTGCGCCATCGCCACGAAGGCGAGCAGCACGGCCTTGTTGGCGGCGGTCTGGCTGACATTGGAGACGGCGGTCGCGGTAAAGCCGTTGCCCTCGATGGCGGGGTGATTGACCAGATAGATGAAGAACATCAGCGCAAAAATGCCGATGGCCAGCAGCGTGCTGCGCTGCTCGGCGATGAGATAGCGCCATTCCTTCACGCCGCCTCTCCCTTGCTCGTGGGACCGTCGATGTTGAGCGCACTGGCGATCAGCGCATGTTCGGTGATGCCGTCGCCTTCGAGCGTACGCACCACACGTCCGTCATAAAGCACCAGCACGCGGTCGCAGCAGCCGATCAGTTCGTCATAGTCGGTGGAATAGAACAGGATCGACGCGCCGGCGTCGGCGAGGCGGCGCAGCAGCTGGTAGAGTTCCTGCTTGGTGCCGACGTCGATGCCGCGCGTCGGATCGTTGAGCAGGATGATGCGGGGCTGGCGCATCAGCCATTTGGCGATCACCACCTTCTGCTGGTTGCCGCCCGACAGCGCCCCGACCGGAATGTCGACCCCGGCGGTCTTGATGGCGAGCAGTTTCACCATCTCGTCGATCAGCCGGTTTTCCTCGGCATGGTCGATGATGCCGGCGCGCGAGATGCGGTCAAGCACGGCGAAGGACAGGTTTTCGCGCACCGTCATCGGCAGCATCAGTCCCTCGGTCTTGCGATCCTCGGGGATGAGCGCCATGCCGACGCCGCGCTTGCGCGCTGCCGCCGGGCTGGAAATCGATACGGGCTTGCCGTCGACCAGCACCTCGCCGGTGCAGCCGCGCAGCACGCCGAACAGCGCCAGCAGCAATTCGCGCTGGCCCTGGCCGTCGAGCCCGCCCAGCCCCACCACCTCGCCGCGCCCGACGGTGAGCGAGATGTCGCGCAGCCGGCCCGTCCAGCCGAGTTTTTTGAGTTCGAGCGGCGGCGTCTCGGCAGTTGCGGCGCGCGCAGGCTTCGGCGGGAAGACGTTGCTGTATTCTCGGCCGATCATCATCTCGATGACTTCGGTGTCGGTCCTGGTGCCGGCCTGGTAGGTGGCAACTTTGCGGCCGTTGCGGAACACGGTGCATTCGTCGGCGAGTTCGGCGATCTCATGCATGCGGTGCGAGATGTAGAGCAACGCCAGCCCCTCGGCGCGCAGCCGCTTTAGCACGGAAAAAACCTTTGTCACGTCAGTCGCGGTGAGCGCCGATGTCGCCTCGTCGAGGATCAGAATGCGCGGGTTGCGCGCCAGCGCCTTGGCGATCTCGACCATCTGGCGGCGCGACAGCGGCAGGTCTTTCACCAGCGTACGCGGATGGATGTCGGAGGCGCCGGCCCGCGCCAGGGCTTCCTCGGCGATGCGCCGCTGGGCGCGGCGGTCGATCAGGCCGAAGCGGCGCGGCGGGTCGGAAATGGCGATGTTGTCGGCGACGCTGAGATCGGGGATCAGCGACAGTTCCTGGAAGATGCAGGCGATACCGGCGGCGTTGGCGTCGGCGGGCGAGGAGAAGCGCACCTCGCGCCCGTCCATCAGCATGCGCCCCTCGTCCGGTGCGACGACGCCGGCCATGACCTTGATCAGCGTCGATTTTCCGGCGCCGTTCTCGCCGAGGATGGCATGGATGCGGCCGGCCGTGACCGGCAGGTCGGCGTTCTCCAGCGCCCGCACGCCGCCATAACGTTTTGAAATGCCTTCCATGCGGAAGAGCAGTCCGGTCCTGCCTTCAGACTCGGCTTCCATATGCGCCCCGATGTTCCAGCCGGAAAGAACGCCGCGGGAAATCTCCCGCGGCGTGACCGCTCCGAAAAGCTTACTGGTTTTCCTTCGACTGCCCCATGATCTCCTGCGCGGTGAAATTGATGCCGCAGGTGGGGAAGGCGTTGCCGACGAAGAAGTTATCGGACTGGTCGGGATAAAAATCCTGGCCTTCCTTGAAGTTCGGATCCTCGACGATCGCCAGCGGCAGTTTTACCGACTGCGGCACCACTTCGCCTTCCAGCGCGGTGATCGCCGTCTTGATGGCGACGGCGACCTGTGCCGGGCCGGTGCCGGCCGACGAGCACTTCAGCCCCTCGCCCGCAAATTTCGCGCAGAACTTGCGGAAACCGTTTTCGGTCTCGCCGCCGAACGGCACGAAGGCGTGCTTGGCGTCGATCATCGCCTGCACGACGCCGGTATCGCCGCCCTGTGCGGTGATGCCGTCGAATTTCTTGTGCACAGCGATGGCGTCCGCAGTTGCCTTCTGGGCGGTCGGATCGTCCCACTTGCCGAGCACCTCGACCACCTCCCACTTCTTGCCGGTGGCGGCGAACGTCTCGTGGATGCCGTTGTGGCGGTCGGTGTCGACCGAGGTGCCGGCGACGCCGCGCACTTCGAGGATCTTTCCGCCTTCCGGCAGGTGTTTGGCCAGCCAGTTGGCCCACAGCACGCCAAGGCCCTTCTGGTCGACATTGACGTTGATGGCGTCCTCGGTGTCGAGAATGTTGTCGAAGGCCACCAGCACGACGCCGGCATCCTTGGCGCGTTTGATCACCGGCGCGAAGGCGGTCGGGTTCTGCGCGTTGACGACGATGGCGTCATAGCCGGAATCGATGAAATTGTTGATCGCGGAAATCTGCGCCGGCACGTCCTCGCCGGTCGACACGACCTTGAATTCCTTGAGTTTTGCGGCGACGTCCGGTTGTGCCGCATAGGCCTTGGCGGTCTGGATCATCTGGATGCGCCAGGTGTTGGCGATGTAGCCGTTGGCCAGAGCGATGCGATAGGGCCCTTCCTTCTTCGGGAACTTGAAGAATTTGGTCTCGGCCGCCCATGGCACGAAGCATCCCGCGTCGGCGGCGGGGCCGGAAACGACCTCCGGCTCGGCGAACGCTGTGGTCGAGGCAAGTGTAAGCGCAGTGGCGGCAATGATGCCGCCGACGATTGACTTGATCATGGTAGTCCTCCCAAGATTCTTGTGAAACAGCGGCGACGGAAAACGCCTGCGTGCCACGCGTTCCGCAGACCCGAATGCCTTGCCGCACACGCGTCGCCTGCTTGCGTCGGGGTCGTCGACGATTCCATGGTCGGACGCCGGCTTACCGTTCCTCCCGAAGCCAGCATCGATGAAGATGTTAGCGCTACCAAAAGCCCCTGTAAAGCGGCTTCTTGAGCATGCCCGTCTCACCGCGGCCCGGCAGTGCTTTCGCGTATCTTGAGTTCGAAGCCGAGATCGAGCACGGCCGGCCCGATGTTGTTTCCACTCAGCTTTTCGAGCGCCATGGTGACGGCGCGCCGGCCGATCTCGTAGCGGTGGGTGCGGATCGTGGTGATCGACGGAAACGCCACATGCATCATCTCGAGATCGTTGAAACCGCAAATGCCGAGTTGTCGCGGCACGTCGATGGCCGCCCGGTGGCATTCGAACAGAGCGCCGAGCGCCAGATCGTCATTGTTGCAGAAGATGGCGTCGAGCGTCGGCATGCGCGCCATCGCCTCCCGCAGCAACTCGCAGCCGAGCGACACGCTGGAAGGCAGCGGCGTGGTGGTGACCAGGCGCGGATCGTAGAGGCCGGCGGCCTCCACCGCCGCCCGGTATCCGGCAAGACGCCGCTGCGAGCGCGGGTCCATGCGCGCGCCGATGAAGCCAACCTTGCTATAACCCCGGTCGATCATGTGCTGGGTGGCGGCGCGGCCGCCCTCGAAATGCGAGAACCCGAGCATCATGTCGACGGGATCGTCGCCGATCTCCATGATCTGCACGACCGGGCAGCCGGCGCCTTCCAGGAGTTTTCGCGCGCCCGGGGTCTGGTCGAGCCCGGAGACGATCAGCGCCGCCGGCCGCTGGCCCAAAAAGACCTGCAACAGCCGCTCCTCCTCCAGGCCGGAATAATGGGTATTGCCCATCTGGATCTGGAAACTGCGGTCGCCCACGCCGTCGTAGATGCCGCGCACCACGTCGGCGAAGACGTTGTTGGTGAGCGACGGCACCAGCACGCCGATGACGTCGGCGCGCGCCGAGGCGAGCGCCCGCGCATTGGGATCCGGCACATAGCCGAGCGACTCGACCGCCGCCTCGATCTGACGGCGCAGCTCGTCGGAAACGCGGCCGGGCTCGCGCAGCGCGCGCGAGACGCTGATGGCGCTGACGCCGGCAAGCTTCGCGACGTCGGCGATGGTCGGGCGTCCGCCGCTCCGGCGCGACCGGCTCCTCATCGAGATTGTTCCTCCTCAGGCCGCGCGCCGGGCAGGCGGACGGTTAGCGCTAACATAGCATGTGCGAAGGGGTTGTGCACGCACAGGCCGGGCTGCTGCTTCGAGAATTGCCGGGCTGGCGGCGCGGCCGCCGATGGGTTAGAAGCCGCGCTACAAACCTTCTCGCGGCGAGGCCGCTGCTTTCCAATCCCCTATCGACCGCGTCTGATGCCTGTATTTCCCCGTTTTGCCCTGGCCTTCGTCGTTGTCTTGCTGGCAGCGCTGGCATCCGGCTGCGCCGGCCGGGCGCCCGCCACAAAGCCGACCGGCAATGTGCTCATCCCGCAAGGTGACTTGGCAGCCGACGAAAAACCCGAACCGCTGCCGCCCGGTATGAAACCGCTGACGGTCGAGCAGGAAGAAATGATCGCGCAATGACATCCGGCACGGCCCTCTATCTCGGCATCGACACCGGCGGCACCTATACCGACGCCGTGCTCTGGTCGGAGGCGACGGGCGTCGCCGCCAAGGCCAAGGCGCTGACCACCCGCCATGACCTCGCCGTCGGCATTTCCGGCGCGGTCGACGCCGTGCTGGAAAAATCCGGGACCGATCCCAAGGCGATCAAGCTCGTCTCCATGTCGACGACGCTCGCCACCAACGCGCTGGTCGAGGGACAGGGCGGGCGCGTCGCGCTGGTGATGATCGGTTTTGCGCCGCAAGACCTGGCGCGCGACGGGTTGGAGAAGGCGCTCGGCGGCGACCCGGTGATCATTTGCGACGGCGGCCATGATGTGCATGGCAACGCCCGCACACTCGACCTGACACCGCTCGAAGCGGCGTTGCCGGCGCTGGCCGGCTCGGTATCCGGCTTCGCCGTCTGTGCCTATTTCGCGACTCGCAACCCGGCCCATGAGATTCTCGCGCGCGACCTGATCCGCGAGCGGACCGGCCTGCCGGTGACCGCCAGCCATGAACTGTCGGCAAAACTCGGCGGGCCGCGCCGGGCGCTGACGACGCTGCTCAATGCGCGGCTGATCTCGATGATCGACCGGCTGGTCGCCGCGACCGAGGGCTTTCTGGAGGCGCGCGGCATCGCCGCGCCGCTGATGGTGGTGCGCGGCGACGGCGCGCTGGTGTCGGCGGCATTCGCGCGCCAGCGGCCGATCGAGACGATTCTTTCGGGGCCGGCGGCGAGCCTCGTCGGCGCGCGCCACATGACCGGGCTGGACAATGCCGTCATCTCCGACATCGGCGGCACCACCACCGATGTGGCGGTGCTCGACCGTGGCCGGCCGCGGCTTGACCCCGAGGGCGCCACTGTCGGCGGTTTTCGCACCATGGTCGAGGCTGTCGCCATGCGCACCTTCGGCCTCGGCGGCGACTCGGAGGTGCGCCTGGAAGAGGGCGCGCTCACCCCAAGAATCCTGCTCGGACCGCGCCGCCTCGTACCGCTGGCGCTGGCCGGACAGGCGCATGGCGAGGCCGTGACAACACATCTGGAGCGGCAGTTGCGCGCGCCCAATCCCGGCCGCATGGACGGCCGGTTCGCCATGCGTACCGGCGTGCCGGAGCGGCTGGCGGCCGGCCTGACGGCGCCGGAGCAGAAGCTTTTCGACGCGGTCGGTTCCGTTCCGCTGCCGCTCGACCAATTGCTGAACTCGACGGCGCAGACGGCAACGCTGAACCGGCTGGTGTCGCGCGGGCTGGTGCATGTCTGCGGCTTCACGCCGTCCGACGCTGCGCACACGCTGGGCCGGCAGGCGAACTGGGATGCGGTAGCCGCGCGTCTTGGTGCCGAACTTTTCGCCCGCCGCCGCGATGGACGCGGCCAGCCGATCGCCGAGACGCCGGAGGCGTTTTCGGAGCGCGTGCTGGCGGGTGTGACGCGGCTTTCCGCCGAAGTCATCCTGGAGACGGCCTTCGCCGAGGACGGGCTGGACGGCGCGGCTACGGTGGCGCATGCGCTGGTGCAGCGCGCGGTGGGCGGACAGGAAGGCATCGCCCGGTTTACGGTGGCGCTCGACCGGCCGGTGATCGGTCTCGGGGCCTCCGCGCCGCTGCACTATGCCGGCCTGCCGGTGCTGGTCGGCAACCGCTGCGTGGTGCCGGAAGACACCGACGTCGCCAATGCGCTGGGCGCCGTGGTCGGCCAGGTTCGCGTTTCTGCCGAAGCGCTGGTCAGCCAGCCCAAGGAGGGGCTGTTCCGCCTGTCGGCAGGCGACATTCTGCGAGACTTCACCGAGGAGGGAGCCGCCGTCGCCAGCGCCGAGGCAAAGGTGCGCGAACTGGCGGAGGAACGCGCCCGCGCTGCCGGCACAGACATGGCGGAAGTGGCGGTGTCGCGCGACGTGCGCACGTCCACCATAGAGGGCCAGCGCATGTTCATCGAAGCGCGCATCGTCGCCGTGGCGACGGGCAGGCCGCGCATCGCGGCTTGACGTGTCGCCACGCGATCGGGAACGTTGGCCTGCACGCCTCCTCCTCTAAATCCCTTGGCGAATTGACCCGCCGGTTGCGGCGTGTCAAAGCGCCAAAACCCGAGACGATACGGACTGCGAGGACTTTGAGATGACGGAATGGACGTCCGTTGCCGGACTGCGTGTCGACCGCATTCTGCATGATTTCGTGGTCGCCGAGGCGCTGCCGGGCACCGGCGTCGAGGCAGGCGCGTTCTGGGACGGATTTTCCGCGCTGGTCCATGATCTCGCGCCGAAAAACCGGGCGCTGCTGGCGCGCCGTCACGAACTCCAGCACAAGATCGACGCCTGGCATCGCGACAACGGCGCGCCGGCAGACCTCGCCGCCTATCGCGCCTTCCTGACCGGGATCGGTTATCTCCTGCCGGAGGGACCGGATTTCAGCATTGCGACCGAAAACGTCGATTCGGAGATCGCTACTATCGCCGGGCCGCAGCTCGTCGTGCCGGTGATGAATGCGCGCTATGCGCTCAACGCCGCCAACGCCCGCTGGGGCTCACTCTACGACGCGCTCTACGGCACCGACGCGATCCCAGAGACGGATGGCGCCGAGAAGGGCAAGGGGTACAATCCCAAGCGCGGGGCCAAGGTCGTCGCCTGGGCGCGGAAATTCCTCGATGACAGCGTGCCGCTCACCGGCGCGAGCTGGAGCGACGCCAAGGCGTTCCGGGTCGCCGGCGACAAGCTCGCCGTGGCGCTGCTCGACGGCGGCACGACCGGACTGAAGAATGCGGAAAAATTCGCCGGTTATCTCGGCGAACCGGGCGCGCCCGGCCAATTCCTGCTTAAAAACAACGGCCTGCTGATAGAAGTGCTGGTCGACGCGACCTCGCCGATCGGCAAGGACGACCCGGCGCATATTTCCGACGTCTGGGTCGAGTCGGCGATCAGCACCATCATGGATGGCGAGGACTCGGTCGCCGCCGTCGATGCCGAGGACAAGGTCCTAGTCTACCGCAACTGGCTCGGCCTGATGAAGGGAGATCTTGCGGAAGAGGTGACCAAGGGCGGCAAGGCCTTCACCCGCAAGCTCAATCCGGACCTCGACTATACCGCACCCGACGGCTCGACCTTCTTGGTAAGATGCCGCTCGCTGATGCTGGTGCGCAATGTCGGCCACCTGATGACCAATCCGGCGATCCTGCTTTCCGACGGCAGCGAGGTCCCGGAAGGCATGATGGATGCGGCCGTCACCGCGCTCGCCGCCCTGCACGACATCGGTCAAAACGGTCGGCGCGCCAATTCGCGTTTCGGCTCGATGTATGTCGTGAAGCCCAAGATGCATGGGCCGGAGGAAGTCGCCTTCGCCGTCGAGATCTTTTCGCGGGTCGAAAAGCTGCTTGGCATGGCCGAAAACACCATCAAGATGGGGATCATGGACGAGGAGCGGCGCACCACCGTCAACCTCAAGGAGGCGATCCGCGCTGCGAAGGAGCGCGTCGTGTTCATCAACACAGGCTTCCTCGACCGCACCGGCGACGAGATCCACACGTCCATGGAAGCCGGGCCGATGATCCGCAAGGGCGACATGAAGCAGGCTGCTTGGATTTCCGCCTACGAGAACCGGAACGTCGACATCGGCCTTGCCTGCGGGCTGTCGGGACGCGCCCAGATCGGCAAGGGCATGTGGGCGATGCCGGACAAGATGGCAGCGATGCTGGAGCAGAAAATAGCGCACCCCCAAGCCGGCGCAAATACTGCCTGGGTGCCGTCGCCGACCGCGGCCACGCTGCATGCGACGCACTACCACAAGGTCGATGTGCACGCCGTGCAGGGGCGCCTCAAGAGCCGGCCGCAGGCCAGCTTGGACGATATTCTCTCCATTCCGGTGGCGGCTCGCCCGAACTGGACGCCCGAGGAAATCCAGCACGAACTGGACAACAATGCCCAGGGCATTTTGGGCTACGTCGTGCGCTGGATCGACCAGGGCGTGGGGTGCTCGAAAGTTCCCGACATCAACGATGTCGGGCTGATGGAGGACCGAGCGACGCTGCGCATTTCCTCGCAGCACATCGCCAACTGGCTGCATCACGGCGTCTGCACGCGGACGCAGGTGATGGAGACGATGAAACGCATGGCCGGCGTGGTCGACCGCCAGAACGCGCACGATCCGCTCTACCGGCCGATGGCGCCGCGGTACGACGAGTCCATCGCCTTCCTCGCCGCCTGCGACCTGGTGTTCAAGGGCATCGAACAGCCGAACGGCTATACCGAGCCGGTGCTGCATGCGCGAAGGCTGGAGTTGAAGGCGAAGGATCGGCAGGGGTGAAGGCTGCGCCATTTACCCTCCCCCTTGAGGGGAGAGACGCGGAGAAAACCGAGCGGAACGCGAGGTTTTTGACGCGGGGTGGGGTCGGTGACGAGGCGCTCCGACCTGAAGCGACCCCACCCCGGCTCGCTCACTTCGCTTCGCTCCGATGGCTTGCCGACCCTCCCCTCGAGGGGGAGGGTAACGGCGTGCCATGATCCTCCTCGCCATAGACTGCTCGGCCAGCCTGTGCGCCGCCTGCGTCTTTGACGCCCGCGAAGGTCGCGAACTCGGGCGCTCGGTGCTGGACCTCGGCAAAGGCCATGCCGAGCGCCTGATCGCGGTGATAGACGCTGCGCTGGCGCAAGCCGGGAAAACCTATGCCGATCTCCAGGCGATCGCCGTCTCCATCGGCCCGGGCTCCTTCACCGGCATCCGCGTCGCCGTGTCGGCGGCGCGCGGTCTGGCGCTGGCGCTGAACGTTCCGGCGATCGGCGTCGGCACGCTGGAGGCGATTGCCGCCGAGGCGCGCGGCGCTCTTAGTGCTCGCAAGGTCATGAGCGTGCTGGGAAACGCGGCCGATGCGGAAGCATCGGTGCAGACGGCCGTTTACGATGAATTCGGACACGAGTTGTATGCTCCCTCGATCATGCGTGCGGGGGAAGCTGCAAATCTGGCGAGGGACAGTGGTGCGGTGCTTGCCGGCGGCGGCGCCGAGGCCGTCGCAGCCGTTTCCGCATTTCCGCTGATGGTCGCGTCGACAAGCGCCACGGCCGACATCGCCGTCTACGCCCGGCTCGCGGCGGCAAAAGGGCCGGCCGGCACAAAGCCGTCGCCGCTTTATCTGCGCGAGCCCGATGCGAAACCGCAGGCCGGTTTCATCCTGCCGAGACGGAGCGGCTGATGCGTTTTCCATTCCTGCCGCCGCGCCAGCGTGAATTCGTCGTCGAGCAATTGACCACCGCCGATGCCGAGGCGGTGGCCGCGATCCATCGCGAGGATTTTTCGCGGCCATGGAGCGGCGGCGAGTTCGCCGGACTGCTGGCGCAGGATACGAGTTTCGGTTTTGTGGCGCGCGAGGTCGGGCACGGTGCGGAAGCGCCGGTCGGCTTCGTGCTGGCGCGGCTGGCCGCCGGTGAAGGCGAGATATTGACTGTCGCCGTGGCGCGCTCGCATCGGCGTCTCGGCCTTGGCTGGCAACTGATGGACGCCGTCTTGCGCGAATTGCACGCGCGCCGCGCGGAAGCCCTGTTCCTGGAGGTCGACGAGGCCAACGGCGGTGCCATAGGCCTCTATCGGCGGCTGGGCTTCATCCAGGTCGGGCGGCGCGAAAAATACTATGCCGGCGAAAAGGGCAGCGCCGCCGGCGCGCTTGTCATGCGGCGCGATCTTCGTTAAGCCTTTTCCCGCCAGATCGGGCGCAATTCTTTCGTATTCTGGTCTCGTCGGAAATTTTGGCTCCTGCCGCAAATCCCTCGTGTTCAAGGCCGAAGCCATCATTCCCGTCGACATCGAATATGACGGCAACGTTCACTTTCGTCGGGTTTTCTGCTTCGCGGTCGGTTTGACCATGGCTCCGGCCAGGCCTTTGCATCTTCCGCGTCGCCGTTTTCCCGGCTTCGGTTTTCCAATTGCGTCCGATCTGGTCCCTAGAGCAGTTTGCACTCAGGTTGACTCATTCTGTTTCTCGTTTGGCGAGGCGATCCACAAGGAAGGTCGCGAAGGTCGATGTGGTTCATCGGCCGAGCGGCCTGACGAAGTGGGCGCCCGCCAAACGGAAACCCGAAGGGCCGGGCCGGTTTGGGTCAAATCCGTCGGGCTTCGTCTTGTCCGGGCCGCCAGCCCGGCCTGCGACAAAGCCCTCGACCTTGGCCCAAACCATCGCCGGCAGAATGGGTCAACCTGAATGCAAACTGCTCTAGTTTCCGGCCGGCCTGGTTGTTCCCGAAGTGACGGCGCGTCGATGATCGCAACGGTCCGGTCGATCCTTGCGCTGACCGTCGTTGCGGGCGCAACGGTCGTGTTGGCGCCCTGGCAGGTTTTCAGCCTCAAGACGGGGCTCGGGCAGGGCCGGCGGGTGCCGCTGCTGTGGCACAGGCTCGCCACCCGCATGCTCGGCATTCGGATCAGGACTTTCGGCACGATTGCCCAGGGGCGCCCGCTGCTGATCGCGTCGAACCATGTGTCCTGGCTGGACATCACGGTGCTCGGTGCGGTGGCGGAAGTCTCGTTTATCGCAAAATCGGAAATGTCCAACTGGCCGGTCTTCGGCTGGCTGGCCAAGATGCAGCGCTCGGTCTTCGTCGAGCGCGAGCGCCGCCGCAAGTCCGGCGACCAGGCCGGGGAGATCGCCGGCCGCCTCGCCGATGGTGATGTCATGGTGCTGTTCGCGGAAGGCACGACCGGTGACGGCAACATGCTGCTGCCGTTCAAGACGACGCTGTTCGGGGCTGCCTCGATGATGCTGTCGGAAAGCCACCACGACGAGATGTGGATCCAGCCGGTGGCGATAGCATACACCCGGCTGCAGGGCCTGCCGATGGGCCGCCAGTATCGCGGCATCGCCGCCTGGATCGGCGACGAGGACCTTGTCCCGCATCTGCGGCAGGTCCTGCGCGAAGGGGCGATCGACGTCGAGGTGCATTTCGGCGAGCCTGTCGTCTTCACCGCCAAAAGCAACCGCAAGGCGATCGCCCGCCTCGCCGAGGCACGCGTGCGCGACCTGCTTGGGGCGGCGCTCGCCAATCCCGCGCCGCATTCTTGAATGCCGTACGTTCGCTTCCCGTCTGTCCTTTGTCACGAAAAGGCGCTAGAAGCCCGGCAATGGAGCATATCGAGATCGACCGCGCGGCCGAACCGGTGATCGGGCCCGGCACGCAACCGCAGGGCGGCAAGAAGGTCTTCGTCAAGACCTATGGC
The DNA here is from genome assembly GCF_030929505.1 of Mesorhizobium sp. LHD-90. Lineage (GTDB taxonomy): Bacteria > Pseudomonadota > Alphaproteobacteria > Rhizobiales > Rhizobiaceae > Kumtagia. The sequence continues at coordinate 139,977 of NZ_JAVFVV010000010.1, forward strand.
TGCCAGATGAATGTCTACGATTCCCAGCGCATGACCGATGCGCTGGGAGTCGATGGCTATTCCGCGACCGAGCGGATGGAAGAAGCCGACCTCGTGCTGCTCAACACCTGCCACATCCGCGAGAAGGCGGCCGAAAAGGTCTATTCCGAACTCGGCCGCATTCGCGAGGTCAAGCGCGAGCGGGAAAAGGCCGGCGGCGAGATGATGATCGGCGTCGCCGGTTGCGTCGCCCAGGCGGAGGGGCGCGAGATTCTTCGCCGTGCGCCGGTGGTCGACCTGGTGATCGGCCCGCAGACCTATCATCGACTGCCCGACGCTCTAAGGAAGGCACGCTCGGGCGAGAAGGTGGTCGAAACCGAATACGCCGTCGAGGACAAGTTCGAGCACCTGCCGCAGCCGCGCCGTACCGAGATCGCCAGGCGCGGCGTGACCGCTTTCCTGTCGGTGCAGGAAGGCTGCGACAAGTTCTGCACCTTCTGCGTGGTGCCCTATACGCGCGGTTCGGAGGTCTCGCGGCCGGTTTCGCAGATATTGGCCGAGGCCGAAAAGCTGGCTGGGGCGGGCGTGCGCGAGATCACGCTGCTCGGCCAGAACGTCAACGCCTGGCATGGTGAGGGACTGGATGGCGCGGAATGGGGGCTTGGCCGCCTGCTCTTCCGATTGGCCGAGATATCCGGCGTGGCGCGGCTGCGCTACACGACCAGCCATCCGCGCGACATGGATGACGAGCTGATCGCCGCGCATCGCGATCTGGCCGAGCTGATGCCCTATCTGCATCTGCCTGTGCAATCTGGCTCGGACCGCATTCTGAAGGCCATGAACCGCCGCCACAAGGCCGCCGACTACCTTGCGCTGATCGAGCGCATCCGCGCCGTGCAGCCCGATATCGCCATGTCGGGCGACTTCATCGTAGGCTTCCCCGGCGAGACCGATGCGGATTTCGAGGCCACGCTGGACCTCGTCCGGCAGGTCCGCTACGCTCAGGCGTTTTCGTTCAAATATTCGCCGCGCCCCGGCACGCCGGGTGCCGACATGAAGGGCCATCTGCCGGAGCAGGTGAAGGACGAGCGGCTGCAGCAGTTGCAGGCGCTGCTTGCAGAACACCAGCATGATTTCACGCAAAGCCGCGTCGGCATGCGCTTCGACGTGCTCATCGAAAAACCCGGCCGGCGGCCCGGCCAGCGGGCCGGAAGGTCGCCGTGGCTGCAGCCGGTCATTGTTGATGAAACCGCCGGCGAAATCGGCGACATTGTTCCGGTGCGAATCGCACGGGTGGAAGGCACTACCCTGTTTGCCGAGACGGCTTAGCTTTTCGAGAAGGAGAGACGTTTGGTCGCCAATGCGGATCTGAAGCAGGCCCCCTCCGGGGCGTCGGATATGGCGCACATCGTCCTGACCTTCGACAACAACAAGCTTGCCAGCGCGCTTTACGGCCAGTTCGACGAGAACCTCGCCCGGCTGGAGCAGAAGCTCGGCGTCGACATCCGCTCGCGCGGCAACCAGGTGGCGATAAAGGGCAACGCGGGGGCGGCCGAGCAGGCGCAGCGGGCGCTGGATCATCTCTACGGCATCCTGCAGAAAGGTGCCAACATCGCCCAGTCGGATGTCGATGGCGCGATCCGCATGGCGATTGCAGCGGACGATCAGTTGACGCTGCCGACGCTGGAGCGCAAGGGCAAGATGGCGGCCGCGCAGATCGCCACACGCAAGCGCACCATCTATGCGCGCTCGCTCAACCAGGACGCCTATATGCGCGCCCTGGAGCGCTCCGAACTGGTGTTCGGCATCGGCCCGGCGGGCACTGGAAAAACCTATCTGGCGGTGGCGCATGCGGCAATGCTGCTGGAGCGCGGCATGGTAGAGCGCATCATCCTGTCGCGGCCGGCGGTGGAGGCGGGTGAGCGCCTCGGCTTCCTGCCGGGCGACATGAAGGAGAAGGTCGATCCGTATCTGCGGCCGCTCTACGACGCGCTCTACGACATGATGCCGGCCGACAAGGTCGAACGGGCGCTGACTGCCGGCGTCATCGAGATCGCGCCGCTGGCCTTCATGCGCGGCCGCACGCTGGCCCATTCCGCCGTCATCCTCGACGAGGCCCAAAACACCACGCCTATGCAGATGAAGATGTTCCTGACGCGTCTCGGCGAGAATTCGCGCATGATCGTCACCGGGGACCCGACGCAGATCGACCTGCCGCCGCAGACGAAATCCGGGCTGGTCGAGGCGCTGCGCATATTGGACGGCGTCTCAGGAGCCGTGATCGTCCGGTTTGGCGACGTCGACATCGTGCGCCATCCGCTCGTCGCCGAGATCGTCCGCGCCTACGACCGCGACGCGAAACTCTCGCGCGGCCTGGGCGCGGGCGAGAACTGAGCCGAACGCGATAGCTCTATGCCAAGGACTGCCAAGAACAAGCGGACGGAAGTCGCCGTGACCATCGACATTTCCGTCGAGGCTGGTGATTGGCCGTCCGAGGAAGCGCTGGGCACGCTTGCGGCTCATGCGGTTGAGGCGGCGGTCGCCGAGGCCCTCGGCCGGGCTGCCCAGCCGGTGGAACTCAGCCTGCTGTTCACCGACGACGCTCATATCCGCGTGCTCAACGCCGAATGGCGAGGCAAGGACAAGCCCACCAACGTGCTCTCCTTCCCGGCTTTCCCGACAAAGATCGGCGCGCCGCTGCCGCCGATGTTGGGCGACATCGTGCTGGCGTTCGAGACGGTGAAAAGCGAGGCCGAACTGGAAGGAAAGCCCTTCGAGCACCATATCAGCCATCTCATGGTCCATGGCCTGCTGCATCTGATCGGCCACGACCATGAGACGGACGTGGAAGCAGAGGTGATGGAAGCGCTGGAGCGCCGCGCGCTGGCAAGGCTTGCCATTCCCGATCCTTACGCGTAACAGCAAGTGTCCAACGACCGGAACGAGATGAACGACACCCCCGAGACTGCCGCCGGCCCCGATACGGGCAGCGTCAGGAAGACTGCGGACCAGGCCGACGAAGGTCCCAGTCCGAGTACCGCCGCGACGGCGGCCCCCGAACGCTCATCCTTCATCGACTGGCTGGCGACGCTGTTCAGGCAACGCAACGGCAGCAGCCTGCGCGAGAACCTGACCGACGCGCTGGCCGAGAGCGACACCGGCGCCGAGGCTTTCTCGCCGGCCGAGCGCGCCATGCTCAACAACATATTGCGCCTGCGCGAGGTGCGCGTCGAGGACGTGATGGTGCCGCGCGCCGACATCGAGGCCGTCGAGATATCGACGACGCTCGGTGACCTGCTGAACGTTTTCGAACAGTCCGGCCACTCGCGCATGCCGGTTTATGCGGGCACGCTCGACGATCCGCGCGGCATGGTCCACATCCGCGATGTGCTGGCTCACATCACCCGTGCCGGTCGTGTCAAAAAGGGCCGCACGCCGCGAAAACCGCCGGCCGCTGCGTCGCCGCTCGATCTGGCCAATGTCGATCTCATGCGCTCGATCGGCGAACTCGCCCTGATCCGCACCGTGCTGTTCGTGCCTCCCTCCATGCTCGCCTCCGACCTGATGGCGCGCATGCAGGCTTCGCGCACCCAGATGGCGCTGGTCATCGACGAATATGGCGGAACCGACGGACTGGCCTCGCTGGAGGACATTGTCGAGATGGTCGTCGGCGATATCGAGGACGAACACGACGAGGAAGAGCCGCTGATCACCCAGGCAGGCGAAGGCGTCTATATCGTCGACGCCAAGGCCGAGATCGACGACGTCGCCAAGATGATCGGAGGGGATTTCTCGCCCGGCGAGCATGCCGACTATGTCGACACGATCGGCGGACTGATCTTCAACGCGCTCGGCCGCGTGCCGGCCCGCGGCGAGGTCGTGCAGGCCATTCCCGGTTTCGAGTTCCACGTGCTCGATGCCGACCCGCGGCGGGTCAAGCGCGTGCGCATCGTCGAGACCAAAGCCGAGCGCAAGCGCCGCGTCCCCAGGCCGGAAACGACCGAACAGGCGGAATGAGCCGCCAGCGTCCGCTGCGCGACCCGCGCCGGGTTCAGCGTCGCTTTCGCCGAAGGCAGGACAACGACAACGATGAATTGGCGCGCCTCGGCCGCGCTTCAAATGAGCTGCTGCGTTCAGCCGGCGAAAACCCGCTTCGGCTTGAACATGCCGGCCTCGATCGCTCCGATCGCCACCAGCCTGCCGCGTGACGTGGCGCAGGCTTCTTCCGCCTGCACAGGCGCGTCGCGGCCGCGCAGGATAATCGAATTGCCGAGCCTGAGTTTTGCCGCCGCGTCGTCGGTGACGGCGACCTGCGGCAGGCAGTCGAGAGCGGCACCCGTATCGACCAGGAAGGCGTCGATCGCCGCGAAGCGCTCTGCCTGCGCGACGAAGGGGCGGGCGCCTTCGCCGTCAGCTTCCTCGCGCTTTGGCGCGGCCGCTTCCAGATCGGTCAGGAGTACAAAATCTTCCGGCGTGAACGGGTCGACCTCGGTGCGGCGCAGTTCGGCGATGTGGCCGTAGCAGCCGAGATCGCGGCCTAAATCGCGCGCCAGGCTGCGCACATAGGTGCCCTTGCCGCATTCGGTCTCGAACACCGTGCGATCGACGGAATGCTCGATGATGTCGAGCCGGCCGATCTCCACCTCGCGCGCCGGTATGTCGATCGTCTCGCCCTCGCGGGCAAGATCGTAGGCGCGCTCGCCGGCGATCTTGATGGCGGAGAACTGCGGCGGCGTCTGCATTATCACGCCGGTGTATTTCGGCAGCAGGGCGGTGATCTCGGCTTCCGTCGGGCGCTTGTCCGAAGACTTCGTCACCGGACCTTCAAGGTCGTCGGTGGAGCGTTCCTCGCCCCAGGCGACTGTGAAGCGGTAGACCTTCGCGCCGTCCTGCACATAGGGCACGGTTTTTGTCGCCTCGCCCAATGCGATCGGCAGCATGCCCGACGCCAGCGGGTCGAGCGTGCCGGCGTGCCCCGCCTTCTCGGCCTGGAACAGCCACTTGATCTTGGAGACTGCCTCGGTCGAGCCCATGCCGACCGGCTTGTCGAGGATCAGCCAGCCGGAAACCGGCCGGCCCTTCTTCTTGCCGCGACGGGACATCAGGCACCCTCCCCCTTGTGGGGAGGGTCGACGCGCAGCGTCGGGGTGGGGGTTCCAACGTGCGATATTTCGCGTGTCATACCCCCACCCGCGCCTTCGGCGCGACCTCCCCACAAGGGGGAGGTGGGGAGCCAGTTCCGGCCGGCCATCACTTGTCTTCCTCGTCTTTTGCCAGATCGCGCGCCACCTCCGGCGAGCGCAGAAGCTCGTCGATGCGGGCCATGTTGTCGTAGCTGGTGTCGAGCCGGAAGCGGAACTCCGGCATCGAGCGCATCTGGCGCAGCGCGCCCGAGACGCGGCCGCGGATGAATTTCGCGTTGCGCGCCAGCGCCTTGATCACCGCGTCGTTGTCGGCGGCGCCCAGCGGCGACACGAAGGCGGTGGCGATCTTGAGGTCGGGCGACATGCGCACCTCGGAAATCGAGATCACGGTGTTCTCGATCACGTCATCGCGCACTTCGCCGCGTGCGAGAACGTCGGATAGCGCGTGGCGTACCTGCTCGCCGACGCGCAGCATGCGCTGGGAGGGGCCAGCCGAGGGTGTCTTGGACATGGAAAACTCTTGTCTACATGCGGGTTCGAACCGCGCCAAGCCGCTCCATAGCGATGTTGTGCCGGCTTGGCTACCCCATAAGGGCTCTCTGTATCGCGCACGAAGCTGCTAGTGAACGGTATCGTACATGGCTGCAGGTTTTCGGGACGGTTCACGGCGTCGTGGTCGCGGTCTCGGCAGAAAGATCCGACGGTGTCGTCGATGCGCAGAACGGCTTGGCGGGCTTCTGTTGCCGCGGTTGCGCCGGCCCGGAGTCGTGCGGGAAACAGGATCAGACGGTAACCATGGATCTGATCTGGGCGTCTTCCACAGAGCGTAGTTTGGCATCCTCGGATAGTCGTTCGAAAACAGCCTTTACAAGCGTCCTGACTTGGTCGGCGTTGTCGAATGCTCGATGAGGAACATACGAAACGCCGGCACCTGAAAGGAACCCGACAAGATTGGGTGTCAGAACGATTCTATCGATGTCCGAGAAGCCAAGTTGGACAAAGGTTCGGCTTTTGCGCCATTGGAGGCCGTCCGGTTCAAGAGAGAACAGTGTCGGACGCTCGGGGCTGTTTTGTCGAAGCCAGCGTGCAGTCAGGTAGCGACCAAGGCGGATGCCAATCACTGCGCATATGACATAGACGACGACCAACACGCAGATTGCTAGGATATTTGCATTTTGGTTGCCGATTGCAGGTCGAAACCAGTTGGCAGCGGAAAATCCGATCGTGTAAGCGGCTACCGCTGCAAGAATATAGTACGGCCAGCACCAGTAGCGCTGCCATGGGCTGAAAATACGGCGAGCCGCAATGCGGCTCGCCGTAATCGTTTCAGCATAGTCAGGCGTATAACCCAACTGCATCGTGTTACAGCGTCCTGGTCACCATCTCCACGCGGAAGCACTCGATGATGTCGCCAGCCTGGATGGCCTCGTAATTCTGGAACGCCATGCCGCATTCCTGACCGACGGGAACCTCCGCGACCTCGTCCTTGAAGCGCTTCAGCGTCTTCAGCGTGCCCTCGTGGATGACCACGTTGTCGCGGATCAGGCGCACGCCCGCGCCCCGCTCAACCTTGCCCTCGGTGACGCGGCAGCCCGCCACCTTGCCGACCTTGGTGATGTTGAACACCTCCAGGATCTCGGCGTTGCCGATGAAGGTCTCGCGGCGCTCCGGCGAGAGCAGACCCGACATCGCTGCCTTCACGTCATCCACGAGGTTGTAGATGATGTTGTAGTAGCGGATCTCGATGCCGGCCTGTTCGGCAGCCTGCCGGGCCTGCGGATTGGCGCGCACGTTGAAGCCGATGACCGCCGCCCCCGACGTCTCGGCCAGCGTGATGTCGCTCTCGGTGATCGCGCCGGCGCCGCCATGGACGATGCGGGCCCGCACCTCGTCGGTGCCGAGCTTTTCGAGCGCGACGATGATCGCCTCGACCGAGCCCTGCACGTCGCCCTTGATGACCAGCGGGAATTCCTTCACGCCGGTCGCCTGCAACTGCGACATCATCTGCTCCAGCGAGCCTCGCTGGCTGACATGCCGGGCCGCAGCCTTGTCGCGCGCCTTGCGCTGGCGGTATTCGGTGATCTCGCGGGCGCGGGCTTCCGAGTCGACCACCGCGAAGCGGTCGCCGGCCATCGGCGTGCCTTGCAGGCCGAGAATCTCGACCGGCTGCGAGGGCAGGGCGCCCTCCAGCGTCTCGCCGCGATCGTCGAGCAGCGCGCGCACACGGCCCCATTCGTTGCCGGCCACGATGATGTCGCCCACCAGCAGGTCGCCGGTCTGCACCAGCACCGTCGCAACCGCGCCGCGGCCCTTGTCGAGCTTGGCCTCGATGACCACGCCTTCGGCGGTGCGGTCCGGATTGGCCTTGAGGTCGAGCACTTCGGCTTGCAGCAGGATGGCTTCCAGCAGCCTGTCGAGGCCTGCTCCCGTCTTGGCGGAAACCTCGACGTCGAGCGTCTCGCCGCCCATCGATTCGACCACCACTTCGTGTCGCAGCAGTTCCGTGCGCACCTTCTGCGGGTTCGCCTCGTGCTTGTCGATCTTGTTGATCGCCACGATGATCGGCACGCCGGCCGCCTTGGCATGGCTGATCGACTCGATGGTCTGCGGCATGACGGCGTCGTCTGCCGCCACCACCAGCACCGCGATGTCGGTGATGTTCGCGCCGCGGGCGCGCATCGCCGTGAACGCGGCGTGGCCGGGCGTGTCGATGAACGTGATCTTCTGGCCGTTCTTCTCGATCTGATAGGCGCCGATATGCTGGGTGATGCCGCCTGCCTCGCCTGAAACGACGTTGGCGTGCCGGATGGCGTCGAGCAGCGAGGTCTTGCCGTGGTCGACGTGGCCCATGATGGTGACCACCGGCGGACGCGGCTGCAGATCCTCGGGATTGTCCGGCCCGCCGAAGAAACCTTCCTCGATGTCGGACTCGGCGACGCGGCGCACCGTGTGGCCGAATTCCGATGCCACCAGCTCGGCCGTATCGGCGTCGAGCACGTCGCCGGGCTTGAGGATCTGGCCCTGCTTCATGAAGTATTTCACGACATCCACGGCGCGTTCGGACATGCGCTGCGCCAGTTCCTGGATGGTGATCGTCTCCGGCAGTACCACCTCGCGCGAAATCTTCTCGCGCGGTTCCTGGTGCATGGCGCGCTTGAACTTCTCCTGCCGCCGGCGCATCGCCGACAGCGAGCGGGAGCGCGAATCCTCGTCGCCCGTGGCCGAGCTGACGGTGAGTTTGCCGCGGCGACGGTCATCCTCGCCGCGTGTGCGCGTCGGCTTGGCGACCTCGGGTGTGACAAGTCTCCGGGCGGGACCGCTCCTCAGGCCGGCGCCAGCGCCGGCGCTGCGCGGACGGGGCGATTCCGAATCGTCCTCGCCGCCGGTCTCGAGTTGGGGCGCGCGGCGCCTTGCTTCTTCCTCGGAGCGGCGGCGGGCTTCGGCTTCCTTCTGGAGCCTGGCCTCTTCCTCGGCCTGGCGGCGTGCGGAAGCCTCGCGCTCGCGTTTGCGCTGTTCCTCGTCTTCCTGACGGCGCCTGGCCTCGACGACCGCGCGGGCGCGGTCCTCCTGCTCACGCGCATGCGAGCCCTCGAGCGCGCGGCGGCGTGCCTCGATCTCGCCGCGGGAGAGTTCATTCAACACCACGCCGCCGCGATCGGGGCGCGACGGCTGCGGACGCGCGGCCGCCGGCGACTGTTGCGGGCGCGAAGCGTCGCGCTGCGTCTGCGGACGCGGCTGCGCGGTCGGCTGTTGCGGGCGCGCCGTCGCGGCCGGCTGCTGTGGACGCGGGGTCGCTACCGGCGGCTGCGGACGGATATCGGCGGCGGGTTGCTGCGGGGCGGCGACGACCGGGGGCTGCTGCGGCTGCGGTTCAACCGTGGGCTGCGGTTGCGGCGGCGGCGCTGCCGTGACGGGCGGCGCCACGGGGCGCGCCACCGGAGCCTGCGGCTGGGGCGGGGTCGGAGCGGGAGCCTGCTGCGCCGGCTTCGGCGCCAGCGGCTGGGCCTGCTGCGGCCGCGGTGCAAAAACCTGCGGCGCGGGTCCGCTTTCGGCGCGGTCCCCCGGCATCGAGAACTTGCGCTTCTTGGTCTCGACGACGACCTGCTTGGTGCGCCCGTGCGAGAAATTCTGGCGCACGGTGCCCTGCGTGACGCCGGCCGGCTTGAGGCTCAGCGTCTTCTTGGTATTGACGGTCAACGTATTGTCGTCGCCGGATTTCGTATCGGTCATTCCATATCCTCTGCGACTGTCTCGTCCTCGGCGATCGCCGCAAACATCGCCTCATCGTCCGGGGAGCCGCCCCGGTAGCGGTCGAGCGCCGCAAGGCGCTTTTCTGCCGCTTTCCCCGCTTCCTGCGCGAGGACGGCAGCATGTATCACATTTGTCCCGCCCAATGCCAAACTCAATTCGGCTTCCGCGAAAAGTTTGTAGGCACGGATTTCAGGGCCGCCGAGATAGGCTGTCGCCCGTCTGGCCTGGGTAATCTTGCGAACGCCGTCCGGGGAGGCATCCGTGGCATGCAGCACGCAGGAGGCCTCGCCGCCCCGCACCGCATTCTCGACCTTCGCGGCGCCCAATGCAACCGCTCCGGCCTTGCGCGCGAGACCGACGGCGCCGAGCGCCGAGCGGACCATGATCCTGTCGATCTGGTCGGCAAGGTCCGGCGGAACGTCGACCTGACGCTTGAAGGCGCGCGCGAAAAGGTTCTTCGCCGCCGCCTTCTCCACATGTAGGCGTTCGGCGCTCACCCAGCAACCGCGTCCGGGCAGGTTTCTCTTGAGGTCTGGAACGATCGCGCCGTCGGGACCGACGACGAACCGGATCAGTTCATCCGGTTCGCGCCGCTCGCGCGAAACGATGCAGGTGCGATCGTTCATCTCGTCGAGGAGGGGGTGCCTGGCGATGGGTCACCTCACGCATCCGCCGGCTCTTCGGCGGCTTCCTCGGGTGCCAGTTCTTCCTCGCTGATCCATCCTGCCTTGAGGCGCGCCGCCAGAACCATCTGCTCGGCGTCGGCGCGCGACACCTCGTGGCTGGCCAGCACGCCGGGGAACATCTTTGTTTCGCCGTCCTTGCGCTCTTTCCAGCCGACGAGGTCGTCGACCGCGTAGCCGGCGAAATCCTCGATCGTCTTCACGCCGTCCTCGCCCAGCGTCACCATCATCGCGGTGGTCATGCCGGGAATCTCGCGCAACTCGTCCTGGACGCCGAGTTCCTTGCGCTTGGCGTCGTGCTCGGCCTCGATCTTCTCCAGATAATCGCGAGCGCGCGACTGGATCTCGGTCGCCGTATCTTCGTCGAATCCGTCGATCGAGGAGATCTCGTCGGCGTCGACATAGGCGACTTCTTCGACGCTGGTGAAACCTTCGGAGGCGAGCACCTGGCCAACCATCTCGTCGACGTTGAGTGCCTGCATGAACAGGGTCGAACGCTCGACGAATTCCTTCTGGCGGCGCTCGCTCTCTTCCTGCTCGGTCAGGATATCGATGTCCCAGCCGGTCAACTGCGAGGCGAGGCGCACGTTCTGGCCGCGGCGGCCGATGGCCAGCGACAACTGGTCGTCGGGCACCACTACCTCGATACGCTCGGCGTCCTCGTCGAGCACCACCTTGGCGACTTCCGCAGGCTGCAAGGCGTTGACGATGAAGGAGGCGGCCGATGGCGACCACGGGATGATATCGATCTTCTCGCCCTGCAACTCGGCCACCACGGCCTGCACGCGCGAACCGCGCATGCCGACGCAGGCGCCGACCGGATCGATGGAGCTGTCGCGCGAGATCACAGCGATCTTGGCGCGGCTGCCCGGGTCGCGGGCGACCGACTTGATCTCGATGATGCCGTCATAGATCTCCGGCACTTCCATGGTGAACAGTTTCGCCATGAACTGCGGATGGGTGCGGCTGAGGAAGATCTGCGGACCGCGCTGCTCCCGGCGCACGTCGTAGACATAGGCGCGCACGCGGTCACCATACTTGTAGTTCTCGCGCGGGATCAGTTCGTCGCGGCGGATGATCGCCTCGCCGCGGCCGAGATCGACGATGACGTTGCCGTATTCGACGCGCTTGACCGTGCCGTTGACGATCTCGCCGATGCGGTCCTTGTATTCGTCGTACTGGCGGTCGCGCTCGGCCTCGCGCACCTTCTGCACGATGACCTGCTTGGCCGACTGGGCAGCGATGCGGCCGAAATCCATGGGCGGAAGCTGCTCGGCGATGAAGTCGCCGATCTCGGCATCGGGGTTACGCTCGCGCGCCGACGAGAGCGCGATCTGCGTCGCATAGTCCTCGACGGTCTCGACCACTTCCATCAGCCGCTGCAACTTCATCTCGCCGGTGTTCGGGTTGATGTCGGCGCGGATGTTGGTCTCCTGGCCGTAGCGCGAGCGCGCCGCCTTCTGGATCGCGTCGGCCATGGCGGCGATCACGATTGACTTGTCGATCGACTTCTCGCGCGCGACCGCGTCGGCGATCTGCAGCAGCTCGAGCCTGTTCGCACTGACTACCATTTTGGTCTCCCTGAACTTCGCCGGGCGGGCCGGCGTCTATTCGCTTTCCGTTGTGTCTTCTTCGTCGGTCTCGCCGCGGCGCTTGCGCGCCTCCTTGCGGGCCCGGTTGTCCTTCGACAGCGCGTCGCGGATCAGATCGTCGGTCAGCACCAGCCGCGCTTCGGCAATCGTCTCGTAAGGCACGCGCACCGTCGGCTCGACGCCATAGGCCGGCATGTCGCGCTCGATCAGCACGTCGGTCTCGCCGGCCTCGGCGATCTTGCCTTTGAAGCGCTTGCGCTCGGCGACCATGATGGATGTTTCCATCTTCACCACATGCCCGGTCCAGGCGAAGAAGTCCGACTTGCGCACCAGCGGCCGGTCGATGCCCGGCGACGACACTTCCAGATGATACGCCTTGTCGATCGGATCATCCACGTCCAGCGCCGGCGAAATCGCCCGGCTGACCTCTTCGCAATCCTCGACGGTCATGCTGCCGTCCTCGCGTTCGGCCATGATCTGCAAGGTGAGGCCGTTCTGACCCAGCAGGCGCACCCGCACGAGCCGAAATCCGGTGGCGCGCAGCACCGGCGCGATGATCGCGGCCACGCGCGCTTCCGTGCCGCTCTCGCGGATGATGCGGTCGTCCTGTGTGCCTTCTTCGGCCGTCATTGGGTCTCCGGTGGTCCGGGTAATAAAAAAGAGCGGGACCGGGTGGACCCACTCTTCGTCATACCGACCAAGAATTTGAGGTCGATATAAAGCGATCCGGCCTGGATTGCAAGATGCGGCTTAGCGTAGCTCAACGACTTGGTCGCCCGCGGCAAAAGCCTTGAGCGCGGAATCCAGCACTGGTTCGACAATTTTCCACAGAGCCCGGTTCGTAGTGTTCCCGACGCGAACCCAAAGAAAAGGGCAGGCAAGCTGGCCCAATTGGCACATCACGAAAAAATCCTCGTCCTTTGAGACAAGTATCGCATGGCGCTCCACCGCCGCAGCGGCGACTTGATGATCTGTCGCCGCTCCCATCCCTATGTCATAGACATGGCTGGCCGAATGACCTGCGGCCTCGAGATTTCTGGCGAGACCTGGCGGCAGTTGTGCGTCTATCAGGAATATCGCCATCAACCGGCGCGTAGCAGTCGATGATCCACTGCATCGGCGGCATAGCGAAGCGCCGCTGAAATGTCCTCATCCTTGAGATAAGGAAAGTCAGCCAGTATTTCGGAGCGCTCGGCCCCCTCCGCAATCATCTCGACGATATCGCTCACGCGCACACGCGTTCCGACAATACGCGGTCGGCCACCACAGATATCGGCGTCGTAGGTGATGCGGGACATCGGACGATCCAAGTTCATTCACGCCGAACAAGTATAGCCGAACCTATCAGTTTCCGGAAGCGGGACGCCTCATCAGCCGAGCATCTGGTTCGGAACCAAAGCACGGTCGGCTGGACTCAGCCGGCAACACACAAATCCAGATCGATATAGGAAAAAATTCCTTGACCTTCTCCGACTCTTTGCTATTGTTCGTTCCAGACGGAGGAGGAATGGACCGCGCCGAGGGCAAAGATGAGTGGGAGACGCTGAACGGCATAGCAGTGACGCTGCTTTCGTTGGCCATTCTGGCCGAGTTCCTTTGTGTTCTGCCGTTCCGGGTGCGCATTCTGGTGCTGTCGCTCCTGCGGCCGGCCGAGGCTGTCGCGCGGGCGTTTGCCTCCGAACGGGCCGGCGGCGCGCTTGCCTTGCCCCCGGCTCCGGTTCCCGGGGCAAATGATGATGGCTGCGCTGAGGCCGTGCGGCTCGCCCGCTGCTTCCGCGCGTTGGCCTCCGTCTTCGGCGGCTTGCAGGCCGCCAGGCTGTTTCGCGGCGGGCCGGACGCGCGTCTCGCGCACCGCGCGCCGGCGATTAAGTGGCGGGGCCAAGTAATGAAGACGCGGCGCGCAATGGCCTTTTGCGCGGCGGGACGCATCGACACGTCATGACGGCGCGGCCCTAGACAGGAAAAAGCCAAGGATCGATGGCCAGCGCGGGTTTTCCGTGGTCTGGCGGCGATCCATGCTGTCCAGTCACCAGTGGGCGTCGACAATTGCGGATTTCACGCCCCGAGGCCGTTCCGGGTCCGGTCAAGGGTTCAGCCATCGCCCTGTAGCGGCGGGGGGTCCGCTCCCCATCGGCGGAAGACGGAGCGTCCTGCGTCTTCATACAGTTGCGCCGCCTACGCATACCAGCCTTGCGGTTGCACCCCTACCGCTTTCGCACGCGCAATCCCATCTTTGCTGCATCGCACAATGCGAAAGGAAAAATACCATGTCGACCCGTACCAAGATCGGCGAACTGTTTGACATCTTCGGCAGCGCCATCGCCGCCGCCTCGGCTGTTGACGCCGGCCGTCAGCCCAAGGCGCGCGACCTGCGCACGCTGGGCATCGATCCCGAGCGTTTTCGCCAGATCCGCCGGTAACTGACGTCTCCGCCTGGCCCGGACGGGAAATCAATCCTCGTCCGTGCCGAATTGCGTCAGCACTTTGCCCTTGCCGCGATATCTCAGGTAGAGCGGCAGAAGCACGGCCGTCAGCGCCAGCACCCACAGCACGATGGCGATCCAGGAATGGAACAGCGTCATCGGGTCGCCCTGGCTGATCTGCAACGCCTGCCTCAGGCTCTTCTCGGCCATCGGCCCGAGGATGAGGCCGACCACGACCGGCGCGATCGGATAACCGAACCTCCGCAGCAGGTAGCCGAGCACGCCGAAGGCGAGCAACAGCCCGAGCCCGAACGAGACCGGCACCGGCCCGATATAGGATGTCGAGCCGTCGGCGCCGATGGTGCCCAGCGTCGCGAACACCAGGATGCCGGCGTAGAGCCACGGGCGCGGGATGGTGAGCAGCTTCACCCATAGCCCGATCAGCGGCAGGTTCAGCACCAGCAGCATGAAATTGGCGACCAGCAGGCTGGCGATCAGGCCCCAGACCAGCGGCGCGTTGGTCATGAACAGCAGCGGGCCGGGCTGAAGCCCGAACTGCTGGAAGCCGGCCAGCATGATCGCCGCCGTCGCCGTCGTAGGCAGACCTAGCGTCAGCAACGGCACCAGCGTGCCGGCGGCCGAGGCGTTGTTGGCGGCCTCCGGCCCGGCGACGCCCTCGATGGCGCCCCGGCCGAACTCTTCCGGATGTTTCGAAAAGGTCTTTTCCGCGGAGTAGGAGAGGAAGCTCGACACGTCCGCGCCGCCGGCCGGCATGGCGCCGATGGGGAAACCGATCGCCGTGCCGCGCAGCCAGGGCGCCCAGGAGCGCTTCCAGTCTTGCCTCGTCATCATCACCGAGCCCTTGATCGCCTCCACCTTCTCGCCGCCGAACGCGTGGGTGGCGACGACGGCCAGCGTCTCGCCGATGGCGAACAGCGCAACGGCCAGCGTGGTGACGGAAATGCCGTCGAAGAGGTTGGGCAGGCCCATGGTCAGCCGCGCCTGGCCGGTCAACTGGTCGATGCCGATCAGGCCGAGCGCCAGTCCGATGGTGAGCGAGGTGAGGCCGCGTAGCGTGGAATCGCCGAAGGCGGCCGACACCGTCATGAAGGCGAGCAGCATCAGCGCGAAATATTCGGACGGCCCGAAGGACAGCGCGAACTTCACCACCGATGGCGCGATGAAGGCCAGGCCCAGCGTGGCGATCAGGCCAGCGACGAAGGAGCCGATAGCGGCGGTCGCCAGCGCCGGCCCGCCGCGCCCGGCCCGCGCCATCTTGTTGCCTTCCAGCGCGGTGACGATGGAAGCGCTTTCGCCCGGAGTGTTGAGCAGGATCGAGGTTGTCGAGCCGCCATACATGCCGCCGTAATAGATGCCGGCGAACATGATCAGCGAGCCGGCGGGATCGAGCTTGTAGGTGACGGGCAGCAGCAGCGCCACGGTGAGCGCCGGGCCGATGCCGGGCAGCACGCCGACCGCAGTGCCCAGCGTCACGCCGATCAGGGCGTAGAGCAGGTTGTGCCATTGAAGCGCGGTGAGCAGTCCCTGCGCAAGCAACTCGAACGTGTTCATGTCGATCCGCTTCTAGGCTCTGTTGATATTCGCGCTTTGCGGGCCTGCAAATGGCGCTTTTCTGCGCTTCCGATGCTCATGTACTTCCACGTACACTGCGCTTCGGTTCTCGAAAAACGCCATTTTCGGCTCCGCAAAGCGTGAATCTCAACAGACCCTAAAACAACTGTTCGAGCGGCCCGGCGGGCAGGCTAAGCTGCAGGCCCTTGGCGAAGATCACCCAGACGGCGAAGGAAAACACGATGCCGACCGGTATCGTCAGCCAGAGCGGCCCGCGTCCGAACGCCTTTGCGGTCGCGGCAAACAGCAGTCCGGTGGCGATGGAGAAACCAACGGTCTTCATGGTCAGCAACTGCACGGCGAGCCCGCCGACCACCCACAGCATGGGCGGAAAATCCTGCTTCTCGCGCTCGGGAAAATCGCCGCGCATCGCCCCGACCACGGTGAACAGGCCGAGGATGACCAGCGCGCCGGCGATGATGTAGGGCACCGTCTTGGGCCCCACCGGCGTGTTCATGGCGACGCCGCCTGCGGTAAACGTCCCGAAACCCATGCCCAGCCCGGCCAGGATGAGCACGACGGCAATGACCAGCGCCGCCCGGTCGGGGCGGCGCTCCGCTGTCGGTTTGTCGCCGAGGCTCATTTCACCAGGCCGATATCCTTGAGGATGGCGGCGGTAGCCTCGGTGTCCTTCTTCAACTGCTCGGAGAAGGCGTCGCCGGCCAAATAGGTGTTGGCCCAGCCCTTGTCGGCCAGTGTCTTCGTCCAGGCGGCCGAGCCGTTGAGCTTTTCGATGTCGGCGAGGATGGCGGCCTTCTGTTCGGCGGAGATGCCGGGTGCAGCGGCGACCATGCGCCAGTTCTGGATCGACACGTCGACGCCGCTCTCCTTGAAGGTCGGAGCGTCGATGGCGGCGATGCGCTCGTCGCTGGAGATGCCGATGATGCGCAGCGTGCCGGCCTTTATCTGCTCGGCGAATTCGCCGTAACCGGAAATGCCGACCGTGACCTGGTTGCCGAGGATGGCGGCCAACGCTTCGCCGCCGCCCGAGAAGGCGATGTAGTTGACCTTGGTGGGGTCGACGCCGATCGCCTTGGCGATCAGGCCGGCGGTGATGTGGTCAGTGCCGCCGGCGGAGCCGCCACCCCACGAGACCGATCCGGGGTCCGCCTTCAGCTTCTCGACCAGGCCGGCCATGTCCTTGATGTCGGAGGCGGCGGGAACGACGAGCGCTTCGTATTCGCCGGTCAGCCGGGCGATCGGCGTCACCTGCTCGAGCGTCACCGGCGAGGCGTTGGTGAGGATCGCCCCGACCATGACGTAGCCGCCGACGATCAACTGGGTCGGGTCGCCATTCGCCTGGTTGACGAACTGGGCGAGCCCGATCGTGCCGCCGGCGCCGGGCACATTGGTGACCTGCACGCTTCCCGAGATGCCCTCGTCCTGGAGCGCCGCCTGCATGGATCGCGCCGTCTGGTCCCAGCCGCCGCCGGGAGCGGCTGGCGCCAGGATCTTGTAGTCGGCAGCCTGCGCCGGCAGGGCGAGCAGCCCGGTCAGAAGCGTTGCGAAGACGAAATGTTTCACCGAATTTCCTCCTTGGGTAGCGCGCAACCGCGATGTGCGGCCGCGCCGAAATGGCATTTTTTTGCGTTCCCCGACCGGTGTGGAGTGTCTCCAAACGGTCACGGAACAAGACCGAAGCCTTTCGCCGGTTCCGCGTCGCTGGGCCAAAGCCCACGATGAGATGTTTCGAAGTCCTCCCGAACCCCTTTGCCGTCCAAGGTTTGCGCAGGCCCCTCAGCCTGCCGCCTCCACGGCAACTGGGGAGCCACGTTACAGCGCCAAGCTGTCATTTAGCTGACACCGACAGCCGATCATGCCCGACATTGCCGGACAATTCTACTGCCCGCGCAGCGCCTCGTTCCAGCGCTTGATCAGCCGCTGCCGCTTCACCTGGTCGAGATAGACCAGCAGGCCCGGCGTGACCGGCACGGGACGGAGTTGCCCGCCGATCGCCTCCTGCATGGAACTGGCGGTGTTTTCGCCGGAAATGTCGGGATTGACGGCAGCGATGTGCAACTCGCGCGCCATGATGCTTTGCCCTTCGTCCGACATGAAATAGTCGAGATATTTGCGGCCGAGGTCAGGATTCCCGGCGAGGCGCGGCACAAGCCCGATGCGCGACATGACGATCGTATAATCCTCCGGCAGCATGATGCCGATGTCCGGATTGTGCGCCGCCCAGTCGGCGGCGTAGGAGCCGAGGATGTTGTAGCCGAGCACGAAGCGGCCGTCGGCGATACGCTCCAGAATGGCGGAACTGGTCGAATAGAGCTTTACGCCGGCCCCGCCCATGGCGCGCACCACCGACCAGATGTCCGGGAATTGCTCCTGATCGCGCGACAGGAACATGAAGCCGACGCCGGAGCGCTCAATGTCGTAAGTGGCGATGCGCCCGAAAGCCTTGTCGCCTTGAGCCTTGAGGTAGTCGACGAACTGGCCGCGCGTCGCCGGCGGCGGCGCGTCGCGAAAGCTCGGTCTGTGGTAGACGAAGACGGCTGGCTCGAAGGTCAGCGCATAGGCGGTGTTGCGCCAGTTTGCCCAGCGCGGCCAGTGCGCGCTGCCGGGCAGGTCGCTCTGCTGGGCGTAGCCGTCATTGGCGAGTTTCACCTGCAGGTCCATGGCCGACGAAAAGGCGAAATCCGCGGTTTTTCGGCCGGCGTCGGTCTCTGCGACGATGCGGTCGTAGATGTCGCTGGTCAGCATTTCTTCGTAGTGCACCGCGACGCCCGGATTGGCCTTCTGGAAGCCGGCGATCATCGGTCTGGCGATCGGCGTGTCGAGCGAGGAATAGACGGTGAGTGTGCGCGCGTCGGCGTTGCCGTCGAGCGCCGGAAACTCCAGCGGGTCGGCGAGCGCCGGCAGGCAACCGAGAATAAAGGCAACGATGCCTATGGCGATGCGCATGGCACGCAAACATGCCTCGCGGGCGCGATGTTCACAAGCATGTCCGCGCTGGCTGGATGCTTCAATCCAAACTCGTCCCGCTCTAATGTGAAGGTGAGGAGGGTCGATGCGCATCCTGGTCGTGGAGGACAATGCAGCACTTGCCCGCGGGCTGACGGCGGTGTTGAAGGGCGGCGGTTATGCCGTCGACGCGGTTGCCGACGGCGCTGCGGCGGTTGCTGTGCTAGCTGCGGAACGCTTCGACCTCGTGGTGCTCGACTTGAACCTGCCGGACATGGACGGGCTCGATGTTCTGCGCGCAGTGCGAGCCAGGCAGGATGGCGTCAGCGTGCTGATCCTGTCGGCGCGGGGCGAACTGGACGAGCGGGTGCGCGGCCTCGACCTCGGCGCCGACGACTACATGACAAAGCCTTTCGACGTGGACGAGCTGGAGGCGCGGGTGCGCATGCTTTTGCGCCGCCGGGTCGGGCTGAAGGCGACGACGGTCTCGGTGGGGGAGGTGACCTTCGACCTCAATGCCCGCTCGTTTTCTGCCGGCGGAGTGCCCATCGACTTGCCTGCCCGCGAACGCAGCCTGCTCGAAACGCTGTTCCTGCGTTCGGGAAAAGTCGTTCCAAAACAAGCGATTATCGAGTCTCTGGCTGGCTTCGACGACGATCTCAGCGCCAACGCCATCGAGCAATATGTCAGCCGCCTGCGCAAACGGCTCGCCCCGCATGGCCTGACGGTCAGGACGGCGCGGGGCATCGGTTATTACCTCGAACGATCGAAACCCGGCGAATGAGGCGTGGCGCGGCCTATTCGCTCCGCCGCCGGCTGCTCGCCTGGCTGCTGGCGCCGCTTGTGCTGGTCGGCTTGTTGGCGCTGGCCGACACCTATCGCGAGGCGGTCGCCACCGCCAACACGGTCTCGGACCGGGTTCTGGCCGGTTCGGCGCTGGCGATCGCCGAGCGCGTGGTGGTCGGCGAGGGCGCGGCGCTTGAAGTGGATATCCCCTATGTGGCGCTGGAGATGCTGACCTCCGCCGCGCAGGACCGCGTCTTTTATCGCGTCGACGGGCCGCCAGGCACATTCATCACCGGCTACGAGACCTTGCCGACCATCGAGGGAGTTGCAAGGGAAACAACGGCTTACGCGGACTCCACTTTCAGGGGCGAACCGATCCGGCTGGCCGTGCTGGCGCGTTCGGCCTCGACCGGAACCAGTTCCATCCCCTTCGTGGTGACGGTGGCCGAGACAACGATTGCGCGCAGCCAGTTGGCGCGGGCGATCCTGATCCGTTCGGCGCTGAGGCTGGGCGTGCTGATCGCGGGCGCGGCGCTGATCGTCTGGTTCGCGGTGACGGCCTCGCTGCGGCCGCTTTACCGGCTGCGGGACGCCATCGCCGAGCGCAGCCCGGACGATTTGAAGCCGATCGAGCAGGTGGTTCCGCAGGAGGTGCGCGGCCTGGTCGATACGGTCAACTCCTTCATATCACGACTGAATTCGGCCTTGGAGGCGATGCGCCATTTCACCGGAAACGCCAGCCACCAGTTGCGCACCCCGATGGCGATCATCCGCACGCAACTGGCGCTTTCTTCGAGAGCGAACTCGCTGGAGGAGGCAAGGGCGGCGGCGCGGGCCGGCGACGAGGCGGTGGCGCATGCCGAGCGCATCCTGGCGCAACTTTTGCTGCTGGCCAAGATCGACGCAGCCGCTTCGGAAAAGCTTAAATCGTTGGAAACGTTGAATCTTACGGCGCTGGCGCGAGATATTGCCACCGACCACATCATGCGGGCGAACGTCGCCGGCATCGATCTCGGCTTCGAGGGCGGGGAGGAACTGTTCGTGCGGGCCGAGCCGCTGCTGATGGGTGAGCTCATCCGGAATCTGATCGATAATGCAATCACTTACGCCGGATCCGGCGCCGAGGTGACGGTGCGCGTCGCCCGCGCGGACGGGGTTCTGCTGGAGGTCGAGGACAACGGTCCGGGACTGAGCGCGGAAGAAATTTCGAGGGTCCGGCGCCGGTTCGCGCGCGGTGGCGACACGGCAAAACCGGGGGCGGGGCTCGGCCTGCCGATCGTCGAGGAGATTGCAACTCTGTTCGGCGGTTCGCTCGGCCTGTCGCAGGCGGCTGGCCGCAGGGGGCTGAGCGTCAAGGTGTTGTTTCCGCAAGCATTTTCGACATCGGAGATGACGGTCGGCGATCCCGGCGCAGCCGTCTGACTATGCGTGCCGATGCGCGCCGTGAACCGCGTGAAGTCCGGAAGATTCAACGATTTCAGAGATTTATCGAAACCGCGACGCGAAAAGCGCGCGGTGGGCTTCATTCTGACCCTCAAAAACGCGGGGCCACGCCTCTTTTCCGGCATTTGGCATTCGCTGCGTCGACGTTTTCATGCGCGCGAACTTCGCGCGAGCGGCGGCGCGGCGGTCAGATCGACAGCCGCGAAAATCACCGCCGCCGAAAGCTGAGGTACGCCGGCCGGCGATCTTCGCGCAGCGCCTTCGCCTCGTAGCGGGTGCCGGGCCAGCCGGCATAGGGAAGGCGCCAGTCGTCGGCTTCGCTCGCCAGCCAGGAAAAATCCGGATGCGTCCGGCAGTGCTGCAGTGTCCAGTTGACATAGGTGTCAATGTCGGAGGCGAAGCGGAACAGGCCGCCGGGTCTCAGCACGCGGGCAAAACGGTCGAGATTGACGCGGCTGACGAAACGCCGTTTCCAGTGTTTTTTCTTCGGCCAGGGATCGGGATAAAAAAGATCGATCCGGCCGATGCAGGCCGGCGGCAGCCAGTCGAGCAGCCGGATGGCGTCGTCGTCGTAGACGCGCAGGTTTTGGCGCGGCTCGGCCTCGACCCGCGCCAAAAATTTCGCCATGCCGTTGACGAAGGGCTCGACGCCGACGAAACCGACGCCGGGCTCAGTGGCGGCCGCGTGCAGAAGATGCTCGCCGCCGCCGAAACCGATCTCCAGGCGGATGTCCGAAACCGCGACCGGGAAGAGACCGGCCGGATCGGCGGGCGGCGGAACGGAAAGGTCGATGCGGTAGCGGCGCAGCCCCTCCTCGAGGGCGACGGCCTGCTGCGACCCCACGGGCCGGCCGCGCCGCCGTCCGAAAAAGCCTTCGGTGGCGCGGCTCGGCCGTTCCGGCTGGTTCATCGCATACAGGCCTGTGTCAGGCGGCGACAGCCTGCTTGAGCGCCTTCGCCAGATCGGTCTTTTCCCAGGCGAAGGAGCCGTCGCGGCCCGGCTTGCGGCCGAAATGGCCGTAGGAGGACGTCTTGGCATAGATCGGCTTGTTCAAGTCGAGATGCTTGCGGATGCCGGACGGCGACAGGTCCATGACCGTGCGCAGCGCGCTTTCGAGCTTGGCCTCGTCGACCTTGCCGGTGCCGTGCAGGTCGACATAGATCGACAGCGGCTGGGCGACGCCGATGGCGTAGGAAAGCTGGATGGTGCAGCGGTCGGCCAGCCCGGCGGCCACCACGTTCTTGGCGAGGTAGCGCGCCGCATAAGCGGCAGAGCGGTCCACCTTGGTGGTGTCCTTGCCGGAGAAGGCGCCGCCGCCATGCGGAGCCGCGCCGCCATAGGTGTCGACGATGATCTTGCGGCCGGTGAGGCCGGCGTCGCCGTCCGGGCCGCCGATGACGAATTTGCCGGTCGGATTGATGTACCAGTTGCAGTCGTCGGCGATCTTCAGATCGCCCAGCGCCTCGCGGATATAGGGCTCCACGACCTGGCGCACCTTTTTCGAATCCCAGCTCCCGTCCATATGCTGGGTGGACAGCACGATCTGGGTGACTTCCGCGGCCGTGCCGTTCTCGTAGCGCACGGTGACCTGGCTCTTGGCGTCGGGGCCGAGTTTTCCGACCTCGCCCTTGCCGGCATGGCGGGCTGCGGCGAGCAGTTCGAGAATCTTGTGCGAATAATAGATCGGCGCCGGCATCAGGTCCGGCGTTTCCTTGCAGGCGTAGCCGAACATGATGCCCTGGTCGCCGGCGCCCTCCTCGCCCTGCTTGTCGGCGGCGTTGTCGACGCCCTGGGCGATGTCGGCCGACTGGCCGTGCAGCAGCACGTCGATCTTGGCGGTCTTCCAGTGAAAACCGTTCTGCTCGTAGCCGATGTCGCGGATGGCTTTGCGGGCGGCCGACTTGAATTTCGACGGATTGATGATCGGGAATTCCTTGGCGTCCTCAAGGACGTTGCCTTCCTTGTCCTGCTTCAGCAGCGACTTGGGCACGCGCACTTCGCCGGCGATGACCACGCGGTTGGTGGTGGCGAGCGTCTCGCAGGCGACGCGCACATCCCAGGGGTTCATCCCCGATTTCTTGGCTTCGCGGTAGACCAGATCGACGATTTCGTCGGAGATACGGTCGCATACCTTGTCGGGGTGTCCTTCGGACACGGATTCGGACGTGAAGAGATAGTTCTGGCGAGTCACGGGTGTCCCCTCTTGAAAGGCCGCGTCGGCAGGACGCCGGGCCGCAACCCGATAGCGGGGACGGCTACGACGCGTCAAGCCCGCGAGCGGCAAGGGAGGTGGGCCAGTTTGGAATTAAATGCCTTGAATTGCCCGGAACGCCACACTCGCCCATGTGGAAGCCGGTTCAAGGCGGTCGTGTGGCTGGAGCCGCTCACAGCAGCGGCCGCGAAAACATTTCGGCGCCGAGCAGCAGCAGGCAGACCAGGAACCAGCGCCGGAAGGTCTGCGGACTGACCTTGCGGCGGACGAATTGCCCGGCCGCCATGCCGGCCAGAGCCGGGACGACCGCCAGCACCGAGAGCGCCAGATTGTCGACGACGAGCGCACCGCGCAGCGCCAGCGCCGAGGTAAGCGCGATGGTCGAGACCGTGAAGGAAAGCCCGAGCGCCTGGACGAGATCCTCCTTTTCGAGGCCGAGCGCCTGCAGATAGGGCACGGCCGGAATGACGAAGACGCCGGTGCTGCCGGTCACCAGGCCGGTGGCGAAGCCGATCGCCGGCGACAGTGTTGGTTCCAGCCGCGCCGGCACGCGGAGCTGCCGGGCAAGCAAGGTGTAGGCCGCGTAGACGACGAGCGTGGCGCCGAGCGCTGCCGTGGAGAGCACCGTGCTGCCGCCGGCAAGCACCGAGGAACCAAGCGCCGCGCCGGCGACGATGGCGAGCATCATCGGCCACAGCCGCCGGAGAAGTCCGGAAAAATCCGGTCCGGAAACAAGCTGCCAGACATTGGTGACGAAGGACGGCGCGATCAGCAGGCTGGCGGCTGCAAGCGGCGACAGAAGCGCGCCGAGCACGCCCATCGCCACCACCGGCAGCCCCATGCCGGTGACGCCCTTGACAGTGCCGGCGACGAAGAAGGTTGCGGCGATCGTCAGCAGGAGTGGCAGATCGGTCATGCCGCCTGTCTAGCGGGTTTTCGCGGAGGGCGTCGACAGCGAGAGTTGGAAATCCGATGCTCCAAAACTCGAAATCGCTGCCCGCTAGCTGAACACGCTCTCCAGGTCGGCCTCGGCACTGCCGGGCTCGAACAGCCTGCCGACCGGGGACCAGTATGCCGCCGCGAGGACCGCGCCGGTCAGCAAGGACGACAGTTCCGATAGCGCTTCGACGTATCCATCGTTCGCAGAGGGGTCGGAGAAAGCGATCGCCGCAAGCCCCAACGCGGTGAGCGCCAGAGCCGCGGGCCTGGACCATCTGGCGAAAAGACAGAGGCCGATGGTGATGGCCACGATTAGCGCCAGAACCGCCACGAGCATCGCCAACAGGATACCCTCGGACCTCGTGACAGGCATAGCAAGGGTGAACGGCGACCCCGTGATCTCGATGGCCAGTCCGGCCATTGGAACGATAAAATTCAACACCACCATCAGCCTGAAAGCCGAGGGCGTCATCGCGATCCTCAAAATCCCCTCCTCGCCGCTTGCAGGCGAGGAGGATAGGTGTTCGGAAAGCCTTTTGTCCATTGTCCGCAAGCAACGGTGGCATGGCGACACCCCGCAGGAACGATTCTGACGCCCCAGCGCGACGCCGGCCTATGCCGGAGGCGACGGATTCCAGCCGGACGGATATTTTCGGTCGGACGTGGGAAGAAGGCCGACGATCCGGTCCTGGATCGCCGGCTACTCGTGTTCCTCGGCCGCCAGCGCCTTCACCAGTTCGATGATCTTGCGCCGCACCTTGGGCTCGCTGATGCGCACGAAGGCGCGATTGAGTTGGAGCCCTTCGGTGCTGGTGGCGAAATCGAGCGCCAGCGTTGCCGTGCTGTCTTCCGCGAAGCCCTTGGCGGCGCTTTCATGCCCCGGCGCATCTTCGAACAGGAACGAGACGGGGACACCGAGAATCTCGGAAATCGCCTGCAGCCGGCTGGCGCCGACGCGGTTGGTGCCTTTCTCGTATTTCTGGATCTGCTGGAAAGTGATTCCCAAGGTTTCGCCGAGTTTTTCTTGGCTCATGCCAAGCATGTTTCGGCGAAGTCTGATCCGGCTGCCGACGTGCACATCGGTCGGGTTGGGTTTCTTCTTGTTCTCTTTACCGTCCATCTTTCCCTCGCCGTTCGCGGCTTGTTGGGTTTGTTATCGTTCCCCTCCGGCCCAGGCACGCCACGTCGTACCATGGCCGAATGCCGGTAGAATATGAGTTTCTAATATACAGTCTGTCAATTCCGCACGATGCGTCGTGCAACGGCGATTCCCGCCGAAATAAGGCCGAACAGCCCGACGATGACGAGCCCGACAAACCCGGCCCGCAATGCCGGTCGGCCGGTCTGCGCCGGCAACGAAACATCGACGTCGAAATAGGCCCGGGCATCTATCGCCAAGGCATCGATCACGCGGCCGCGGCGGTCGATCACACCGGATATGCCCGTATTCGCGGCCCGCACGACTGGCAGTCCTGTCTCTACGGCCCGGACCTGCGCCTGACGGAAATGCTGGTAGGGACCAGGCGTATTTCCAAACCACGCGTCATTCGTGACATTCACAATAATATCACTGGATGAAACGTCAATAGCCACAAGCTTCGGGAAAATGATTTCATAGCAGATAAATGGTGTAGCCAGCACGTTTCCGGGCAAGGCGACCGGCTTGCGAAGAGTCCCCGCAGCAAAGTTCATCGGTCCGGCGACGATCTGCTTGAGGCCGATACGCTCCAGAACATCGGCGAAAGGCAGATATTCGCCGAACGGCACGAGGTGAATCTTGTCTATCGCATTCACGATTTCCCCGCCGGCGTCGATGGCGACCACTGAATTGTAGTAAAGCGTCGCGCCCTGCGAGCCGTCGCCCTCGGAGCGCACCGCGCCGGCGAGCAGCATCTGGCCCTCCGTCAGCATCGCGCCGATGGCGGCGAGCGCGTCGGGACGGTCGGTGAACAGGAAGGGCACCGAGGTCTCCGGCCAGACGATCAGTTGCGGTTTCGGCCGGCCCTCGGCCGGCGCCTCGGCGCTCATGCGCATCAGGTCGCCGAAAACCTTGTCCTCTTCCGCGGCGTCCCATTTGCGCGACATGTCGACATTGGGCTGCACCACCCGCACGACCAGTCTACGGTCGCCTTGCTCGGTCTGGGCCAGCCGCCAGGAGCCGAAGCCTGCATGGGCGAGGACGAGAAGCAACGCCAGCGACAGCCCGAAGCGCAGGTGGCGCTGGCCCGAAAGCAGCGCCGGCATGGCCAGGACGAACACGGCGAGCGCGTTCATGCCGATCAGCCCGACGACCGACACGCTCTGCATCAAGAGCGGCACCGGCATCGCCGCGTAGCCGATGGCGTTCCACGGAAAGCCGGTGAACAGGAAGGTGCGCAGCCATTCGGCGACGCCGAAGCCGAAGGCGAGCGCGCCGATGCGGCCGATGCCGTCGCTCCAGAGCAGCCGCGCCAGGGCGGTGGCGAAGCCGTAGAAAAAGGCCAGCATCAGCGGCACGCCGAGCACTGCGAAGGGCAGGGCCCAGGCGAAGTTCTCGGCCTCGACCAGGAGCGCGCCGCCGATCCACCACAGGCCGGCGAGAAAATAGCCGAAGCCGAACCACCAGCCGACGGCGAAGGCCGGCCGGAAGCGGCGCAATAGCCCGGACGACGCCGGCGCGGTGGCGCCGTCGAGCAGCCAGACCAGCACCGGGAACGAGACGAAGCCGGCGGCGAAGAAATCGTAAGGCGCCTGCATCAGCACCGCGAAAGCGCCGGCCAGGAACGCGGCAAAAGCGCGGCGCCACCCCCACAGCAACATAATACGCCCAGCCAGGCGCTCCATGCGCAGTCCCCGTCGCGAATCACCCCCAAGGCAGGTTTACCAGCATGGCGCGCGCGGCGCGAACGCCAAAGGGGCGCAGGTTGTCGTGCGCGCAATCGAGACGCAAGGCCCCGCGCGGTCACCCCGCCTCGAACACTCGGCCCTTCTCCACCGTCAAGAATTGCGCCCTGCCGGCAAGGCTGAAGAACAGCGAGGCCTCCGTGCCGGTCATGAAGGTCTGGCAGCCGATGTCGTCGAGGATCGCAAACAGCGCGGCGCGACGGCGGATGTCGAGATGCGCGGCGATTTCGTCGAGCAGCACCAGCGGCACCTGGCCGGAAATCTCGCCCGCCAGACGCGCATGGGAGAGCACCATGCCGACCAGAAGCGCCTTCTGCTCGCCGGTGGAGCAATACTCGGCGGCCATGTCTTTCGGCCGGTGGCGGACGAGGAGGTCGGAACGGTGCGGGCCTTCCAGCGTGCGCCCGGCGGCGCGGTCAGCGGCGCGGCCGCCGGCGAGGCTGCGGCGGTAGCCTTCTTCCACCTCGGTGGCGGAGCTTGTCGCGATAGCGCCTTCGACGGCCCCGGACAGCGCGATGTCGGCCTGCGGGAACGGCCCGTCGGAGGGCATGCGCCCGATCATGGCGGCCAGAAGCCGGAGCAACTCGACCCGTGCGGCGGCGATGGCCACGCCGGTTTCGGCCATCTGTGCCTCGATTGCCGACAGCCAGCGATGGTCGCGGCTGTCCTCGGCAAGCAGGCGGTTGCGGCCGCGCATCGCCTTCTCGTAGTCGAGCGCGCGCTGGCCGTGGCCGGGATCGACCGCGAGCACGAGGCGGTCGAGAAAACGTCGGCGATCCGCCGCCGGTCCGGTGAAGAGGGCGTCCATCGCCGGCGTCAGCCAGACCACCCGCACCCATTCGAGCAGCGCGTCGGCGCCTTTGGCGGCGGCGCCGTTGATGCGGATCTTTCGCCCGCCCTCCGACCCGGCCGAGCCCATCGTGCCGGTGCCGATCTCGGTCAGGCCGAAGGGCCCGTCGAGCACGGCGTGGATGGCGAAGCCGCCCTCGCTGCCCGCGCGCGCGACCTCTTCATAAGTGGCGCGCCGCAATCCTCGCCCGGGCGCCAGCAGCGAGATGGCTTCGAGGAGATTTGTCTTTCCGGCGCCGTTGTCGCCCGCAAACACCACCGGCCGGGGCTGCAGCGCGAGGTCGAGCGACGCGTAGTTGCGGAAATCGGTCAGCCGCAGCCTGGTGAGGCGGACCGGCGCCGGAGTATCGTTCATCGGATCAAGGGCGACGCGCACTCAGACGCGCATCGGCATCAGCACGTACAAGGTGTCTTCGTCGGCGGTATCGTAGATCAGCGTCGGCGAGCCGGCGTCGGCCAACATGAAGCGGGCGTTCTCGCCGCCGAGCTGCGCCGCCACGTCGAGCAGGTATTTCGCGTTGAAGCCGATCTCCATGGCGTCAGCCTCGTACTCGGCGGCCAGTTCCTCCGTGGCGCTGCCGGAATCCGGATTGTTGACGGCAAGCGTCACCTGGCTGTCGGCGATCGACAGTTTTACCGCGCGGCCGCGCTCCGACGACACGGTCGAGACGCGGTCGACGGCGCGCGCGAACGTCTCGCGGTCGATGATCAGCTTCTTGTCGTTGCCGGTCGGGATGACGCGCTGGTAGTCCGGGAACGTGCCGTCGATCAGCTTGGACGTCAGGATGACGCCGCCGATGGTGAAACGGATCTTCGTGTCGGACAGTTCGACGGCGACAGCGACGTCCGGCACATCAACCAGCTTCTGCAACTCGTTGACGGTCTTGCGCGGGATGATGATGCCGGGCATGCCCTCGGTGCCGGCGGGTGCGTCCATCTCGGCGCGCGCCAGGCGATGGCCGTCGGTGGCGACCGAACGCAGCTTCAGCTTGCCGCCGGTCTCGACCGCATGCAGGTAGATGCCGTTGAGGTAGTAGCGCGTCTCCTCGGTGGAGATGGCGAACTGCGTCTTGTCGATGAGCTTCTTCAGCACGGCGGCATCCATGCGGAAGATGTGGCTGAACGAACCGGCGGTGAGCTGCGGAAAATCGGACTGCGGCAGGCATTGCAGCCGGAAGCTCGAGCGGCCGGCCACCACCGACATGGCGCTGCCGTCGTCGTCGGTGCGCAGCATGACCTCCGCGCCCTCGGGCAGTTTGCGCACGATCTCGTAGAGCAGGTGGGCGGGCACGGTGGTGCCGCCGGCGCGCTCCACCTGGGCGGGTGTCGCCTCGGTTATCTCCAGGTCGAGGTCGGTCGCCTTCATCTCCAGGCTGTTGCCTTCCGTCGCCAGCATGACGTTGGAAAGGATCGGGATGGTGTTGCGCCGTTCGACCACGCGATGGACGTGGTTGAGGGACTTCAGGAGATTGGAGCGTTCGAGGATTACACGCATGACGACAAAGGCTCGAATTGCTTGAGAGTGAAACAGCGACGGTCATTTTCCGCGCTGCCGAACCCAGGCTGGAATCTGCTGCAAACTGACAGGAAACGGTCCATGAAAGCAAGCCCGCGCACCGGCTGTTGGGCCGATCCGCGGGCGTTGTGGACAACCTTTGCCGGCAGGCAGGCAGGACCGGCCTCTGCCGGCTGTGCGCTGATCAAGCCTGGTCGCTGATCAGGCGGCGCAGCAGTTCCAACTCCTGCGCCAGCGAATTGTCGTTGCCGGACAGATCCTCGATCTTGCGCACGGCGTGCAAGACCGTCGTGTGGTCTCTGCCCCCGAACCGCCTGCCGATTTCCGGCAACGAACGCGGCGTCATCACCTTGGCGAGGTACATGGCGACCTGCCGCGGCTTGACGATGGTGCGGGTGCGCCGGTTCGACAGGAGTTCGGTCTTCGACACATTGTAATGGCGCGCCACGATGCGCTGGATGTCCTCGATGCGCGGTCGCTTCGGCTCGCTCGACCGGTACATGTGGCGCAGAATGTCGTCGATCTGGTCGATCGAGATGTTCGGCTCGAAACTCTGGCGGAACAGCAACTGGTTGAACGCGCCTTCCAGCTCGCGGCCGCTGCCGGTGACGGTGCGGGCGATGTGGTCGAGCACGTCGTCGGCAATTGCGACTGCCGGGTCGTCGGCCTTTGATGCGGCGAGCCGCATCTTCAGCATGCCGAGACGCATGGCGTAGTCCGGCGCCGACATTTCCAGCGCGACGCCGCCAATCAACCGCGAGCGCACGCGCGGCTCCAGCGATTCAAGCTCCGCCGGCGGCCGGTCGGCGGCCACCACGACCTGCCTGGCGCTGTCGAGCAGCATGTTGATCAAGTGGCAGAACTCGTTCTGGATCGACTTGCCCTGCAGGAACTGCATGTCGTCGATGATCAGCAGGTCGATGTCGCGCAACTGCTCCTTGAGCGTCAGTGCGTTGTTGTCGCGGATCGCGGTGGCGAAGCGCCACATGAAATATTCGGCCGTCAGATAGACGACGCGCGACTTGCCGTTCTGGCGCACCGCTTCGGCGGCGATCGCCTGCAACAGATGCGTCTTGCCCAGGCCGACCGAGGCATGCAGGAACAGCGGGTTGAAGCGCGAGGCGGACTCCGCCACGGCCTTGGCCGCCGCCAGCGCGACGCGGTTCGAGGGGCCTTCCACAAAGGACTCGAAAGTGTAGCGCGGGTCGAGCGGCGAGCCGAGCACGCTCGACTTGGCGTCGGCATCGGCGGGCAGCGCGCGTTTGCCCGCATCGCGGTCCATGCCGCCGAGCGGAGTTGCGCTCGTCGACAGCGTGGTGTGGGCCTGACGGACCGGCTTGCGCGGGCCGTGCGTCTCGGCGTCGGGCGCGACCGGCGCGGGCCGCGTCGCCGACCGGACGACGAACTCGACCTTCAGCACGGCCGGCTCCTCCTGCCGCCAGAGGTCCAGCACCAGATCGAGATAGTGGCCGTTGATCCAGGAGCGCAGGAACGCGGTGGGCACGGAGATGCGTACAAGCCCCTTCGACGCTTCAGCGACCTTCATGCGGGCGAACCAGCTCGAATAAACCTCGCTGCCGAGCCGGGCCTTCAACTGCGTCTTGACTCGCTCGAACACGCCGTCAACGCCGCTGGATGCCGCCATCGCCATAGTCGTCCCCTCGATCGGATTCATTGGGAAAGGAAAGCTCGTTCTTGCTTCCCCCTCTACGCTGCTGCGCATTTCGTCCACCTCCGTCATCCTTTCGCTGTCCTCTCCGGTGCCGCTCAACCCGGAGAGACAGACCCTGTTTCGTCAGCGCCTGGGCGCAAACCGTTTCCCCAAACCGCCACTGCACGAAGCCGCGACGGCGCCCGCCTCATGACAATAAACACCACCCTCCGGCCGGAACCGGAGTGAACGCGTTACAACGCTCGTGCAACCCCATACGCTACTCGAAAAGACGCAAACCTTCTCCGAGCACGGAGCAAGCTCCGCGATACGCATCCCGCCGCTTCTTCAGGATTGATTGGCTGTCAGCCCGTCTTATCGATGGGCGGACCTTACCGAACCCAAGGCCGTCCTCGCAAGAGAGGCAATAACTGTTTTTTAAGGTTTGCCGGCAACGAAAATGCCGATTTCGGGGGTCATCTGGCCGAACGCCAATCCCGATGCCTTGTGATTCAAAACCTTATCCGCAAAGGCCCGCAAACAACCGCGCCGACGAAATATTTTGAAATAAACCGCTTGACAATAACGGCAGCCCGGAGGCGGCGCTTCCGGCTGTGGACGGCCTGTGGATAAACTATGGTTAACGTACTGAAACAGATGGAGAAAAGCGATTGAGGCATATTTATGAACATGAGCTAGCGGAGATATAATATTAGATTTTCGATATACCTCGCGGGAGGTTTTACCTATGCCGTAACGTCATGTCGGACGCTGGCGACGCTAGCATGCGCCCGTCTTTCGCGGCAAACAAAAACCCGGCCGCAAGGGCCGGGTTTCACAGATGCGTTCGGTTGCTTGTTGGCGGTCAGGCAGAGAGGGCCTTGACACGCTGCGCGAGGCGCGAAACCTTCCGCGACGCGGTGTTCTGGTGCAGGACGCCCTTGGTGGCGGCGCGCATCAATTCGGGCTGTGCGGCCTGGAAGGCGGCGGTTGCTGCGGCCTTGTCGCCGGCGGCCAGCGCCTCCTCGACCTTGCGTACGAAGGTGCGGACGCGCGAGCGCCGGTTCTTGTTGATCGCGGCGCGGCGGGCGATCTTGCGCGTAGCTTTTTTGGCCGAGGACGTGTTGGCCATGTTGCCTCTCTCGATCTTAGTGGTAAACGCTCGAACGCGGTCGTCCGGAGCGCAAAAAAATATCGGGCAGCCAAAGGCCGCCCTGACTGGCGCGGCTTATAGTCGAGCTTTCCAATTCCGTCAACGCTGTTTCGGATATCTCTCGTAAGTCGCGGGCGGCGCCGGTTTCGTCGAGCGTTTCTTGCGTTCATCGCAGGCAGATCCCGGTTGCCACCGGCCGGCGGGGCAGGTTCCCGCACGGCCCGCCCGGCGCGGCCGGCAGGGCAGGGTGAGAACAGTGCCAGCGTCTTGCGGTCATGCAACGAGTGACATTGAAAGTATTAGGCCCGTCGATTGCAAAGAAGTCATTTTGGAGGGGTGAAAAGAAACTGCAATTCTGCGTTGAAAGTGTCATGTGGCTATGCTCTTCTGGAGAAATCCTAAAGAATAAACCGGCTCTCTGTTTTGGTGAGGAGGAGACCAGATGGTCCTGGCTGTCCAGCATGCGTCCGCCGACAGCATTCCGTCCGGCTATGGATGGAGTGCGTTCTCGCCGCTCGAGCAGATCGACCACGCAGCCGAGATCGGCGGAAGCAGCCTCATTCATGCGACCACAACCGGCTTCGTCTGGGGCGCCTCGACGCAAGGCAGTCCCGGCCAGTTCACGCTGCGCCCCCTCAGCCTGGTCTTCGAGGGAGCCGGGCTAACCTATGGAGGCGGGTTACCGAATGGCGGCACCATCACCTCGATGCTTGTCGTTCTGGAGGGGGTCGTATTCGGCGGCAGTTATCCGCCGTCCGGGCCGCTGGTGCTGGAGATTTCGGGGCTGTCGATCAACGCGGCCACGAACGGCAGCCTGATTCAACAGACGCTGGCGGGCAACATCGCGCCCCTGACCACTTATTTTAATGGGCTTTCATGGACTTATAACGGTGCCGGCGGTGCGGACCGTTTTGACGGGGGAAGCAAGGCGGATTCACTGAGGGGCTACGGTGGAGACGATCTTCTGACGGGCGGCGGGGCAAACGACAACCTATACGGCGGCGATGGCAACGACACGCTGCAAGGCGGCGCCGGCGGCGATTATTTGAGCGGCGGCACGGGATTCGATTTCGCGGACTATTCGGCCGCCCCATTCGTCGAGTACTCCTGGTTGCACGCCAGCCTTCAGGATCCGTCGGTCAACAGTTCGGACGCCAAGGGCGACACCTACAATTCCATCGAAGGGCTGATCGGGTCGAAAAACAACGACGTGCTCTACGGCAACTCCGGCGCCAATGTGCTCATCGGCGGAGAGGGCCGCGACGTCCTGTACGGTGGCGCCGGCAATGACCGGCTGGAAGCCGGAGATGGAACGAGCGAGCTTTACGGAGAAGCCGGCAACGACGAGCTCAGGGGCGGGGCGGGCCACGATTTCATGGTGGGAGGCGCGGGCGCGGACAAGCTGATCGGCGCCGGCGGCGATGACGATGCAGTCTATGACGGCGCGACAACCGCCATCATTGCCTCGCTGGCAGATCCCACGATCAATACCGGCGACGCGGCCGGCGACACCTACTTCGGTATCGTCGGCCTGGTGGGCAGCACCCACGACGACGAACTTTTTGGCGACAACAACGACAACTACCTGTTCGGTTCGGAGGGGAACGACATCCTCCACGGTGGCACGGGCAAAGACCGGCTGGAGGGCGTGCGCGGCGACGACACGCTTTACGGCGGCGAGGGCAATGACTCGCTCGACGGGTATTATGGCAACGACGTACTGGACGGCGGCGCGGGCGACGACGTGATCAGCGACCAGGTATCCTTCGCCTACGGCGAAACGAACACGTTGATCGGCGGCGCCGGGAACGACAGGCTCACGTCGGCGGATGGGAGAGACACGCTGAGCGGCGGGGACGGCGTCGACGACCTTTCCAGCGGCTACTCCGACGACATTCTGAGCGGCGGCGCAGGCGCGGACAAGTTGAACGGAGGATCGGGCGAGGACACCGCGTCCTATGCCGACGCTGCCGCCCGTGTGGTCGTCAGCTTCGCAAACGTCGCCAATAACACCGGCGATGCGCTTGGCGACACCTTTGTCTCTATCGAGCATCTTCTCGGTTCGGTTGCCGGCGACAGCCTTTCCGGCAATTCACTGCAAAATTCCATCGACGGCGGCCGCGGCAACGACACGCTGAGGGGCTACGGCGGCAACGACAAGCTGACAGGCGGCGCCGGCGCGGACAGTTTTGTGTTCAGCTCCAGTCCAAATTCGGCGACGAATACCGACACGATCACCGACTTCAACGTTGCCGACGATACGGTGCGGCTGGACGCCCGGATATTTGCGGCTGCCGGGGCACCGGGGACACTCGCAGCAAATGCCTTCCACATCGGCGCTGCGCCGACAACGGCGGATCACCGCATCATCTACAACGACGTGACCGGAGCGCTGAGCTACGACGCCGATGGCGCCGGCGGCAACGGGGCCGTCAAATTCGCGACGCTCTCGATCGGCCTGGCGCTGACCAACGCGGATTTCATCGTGTTTTAGCCGCGCAAGCCGAACGGAGCGGTCCGAAATCGTTCGAACGCCCGCCTGGTGCTGCGGCGGACATTACCGGTTCTGGAAATTGGCCGAGCGCTTTTCGGCGAAGGCCGCCATGCCTTCCTTCTGGTCCTCGAAGGCAAACAGCGAGTGGAACAGCCGCCGCTCGAAGCGCAGGCCCTCGCCGAGCGTCGTCTCGTAGGCGCGGTTGACCGCCTCCTTGGTCATCATCACCGCCGGTAGCGAGAAATCGGCGATCTTCGCCGCGGCCTTCAGCGCTTCCTCGATCAACTCGCCGGCTGGTACCACGCGCGACACCAAACCTGAACGCTCGGCTTCGGCCGCATCCATCATGCGGCCGGTGAGGCACATGTCCATCGCCTTCGACTTGCCGACGAAGCGGGTGAGGCGTTGCGAGCCGCCCATGCCGGGCATGACGCCAAGCGTGATCTCCGGCTGGCCGAATTTCGCGGTGTCTGCGGCGATGATGAAGTCGCACATCATGGCGAGCTCGCAACCGCCGCCGAGCGCATAGCCTGAAACCGCGGCAATGATCGGCTTGCGCAGCCGGGTGAACTGCTCCCATCCGCTGAAGAAGTCGGCGAGATACATTTCCGCGTAGCTGCGCGACTGCATCTCCTTGATGTCGGCGCCGGCGGCAAAGGCCTTTTCCGAGCCGGTCAGCACGATGGCGCCGATCTTCTGGTCCGCCTCGAACGCCTCGACGGCGGCCAGCAGTTCCGAAAGCACCTGGGTGTTCAGCGCATTGAGCGCCTTGGGCCGGTCGAGCGTGATCAGCCCGACCTTGCCGCGGGTTTCGACGATGATGGTTTCGTAAGCCATGGCGCTTCTCCCGTTTGCTGGAGCGAGTAGCCTACTTCTGGCAGGCCCGGCAATAGAAGGTCGAGCGGCCGGACTGCACGACCCGCTCGACCTGGCCGGTGCAGGCCAGGCGCGGGCAGGGCTCGCCCTCGCGGTCGTAGACGGAAAAGGAATGCTGGAAATAGCCGAGCGAACCGTCCGCCTGGATATGGTCGCGCAGCGACGAGCCGCCGGCCTGGATGGCCTCGGCGATCACCGCGCGGATGGCCTCGGCCAGCGCATCGCTGCGCGCTATCTGCTGCTTTCCCTTGCCGGCGATGCTGCCGGCGGCGCGGGTCGGCGACAGTTTCGCCCGCCACAGCGCCTCGCAGACATAGATGTTGCCGAGGCCGGCGATCGTCCGCTGGTCGAGTAGGGCGGCTTTCAGCGGCGCGACGCGTCCGTCGAGCAGTTCGCGCAGCAGCGCGCCGTCCAGCGCGTTGCCTGTCGGCTCCGGCCCGAGGCCGGAGAGCATCGGATGCTTGTCGATGCCGTCCTCGGCGAACAGCATGAAGCCGAAGCGTCGCGGATCGTTGAAGACGACGCGCGCCGGCGCGCCGCTTGGGGGCGCCAGGTGGAAGACGACATGATCGTGCGCCGCCGCCTTCGACCGTTCGTGATGGAATTGGCCGGGCAGGGCGCCGGGGACCTCGTCGCGCTCGATGCGGAAGGAGCCGGACATGCCGAGATGGCAGATCAGCGCCGGCGCCTCGGCGACGTCGACCAGCAGATATTTGGCGCGCCGCCCCAGCCCGCGGATGGTGCGGCCTTCCAGCCGCTGGGCGAAACGCGCGGGAAATGGGAAGCGCAGATCCTTGCGGCGCAACTCGATGCGCTCGATGCGCGCGCCCTCCATCACCGGCTGCAGCCCGCGCCGGACGGTCTCTACCTCGGGCAGTTCAGGCATGGCCGGCGATCTTGTTAACGAAGGAGACGCCGTGCGCGCCCTTTTCCAGGCCGAGATGCGCGGCCACGGTCTCGCCGATATCGGCATAGGAATTGCGCAGTCCGACCGAGCCGCCGGGAGCACCGGGCGCGATGCCGAAGATCGGCACCCGCTCGCGCGTGTGGTCGGTGCCGTGCCAGGTCGGGTCGCAGCCGTGGTCGGCGGTCAGCAGCAGCAGGTCGCCGGTCTGGAGTTTTGCGACGGCCTCGGGCAGGCGTCGGTCGAAAGCTTCGAGCGCGGCTGCATAACCGGCGACGTCGCGGCGGTGGCCGAATTCGGTGTCGAAGTCGACGAAATTCGCGAAGACGAGGTCGCCGTCTCGCGCGTCGTCGATTGCGGCCAGCGTCTTGTCGAACAGCGGCAGGTTGCCGGCGGCCTTGCGGACCTCGCTGACGCCGCGGTGGGTAAAAATATCGCCGATCTTGCCCATGCACAGCGTCCTTCCGCCTGCCGCGACGACACGGTCCAAAATGGTCGGCTCGGGCGGCGGCACGGCGAAATCTTTCCGGTTGGGCGTGCGCTCGAAGGTCTTGGCGGTGTCGCCGACGAAGGGGCGGGCGATGACGCGGCCGATGTTGAGCGGATCGACCAGTTTGCGCGCCGTCTTGCACAGATCGTAAAGCCGCGCCAGCCCGAAATGCTTTTCGTGGGCGGCGATCTGGATGACGGAATCGACCGAGGTGTAGACGATCGGCTTGCCGGTGCGCAGATGTTCCTCTCCGTAGACTTCGATCACCTCGGTGCCGGAGGCATGGCGGTTGGCCAGCGTGCCGGGAAGGCCGGCTTGCCGGACGATGGCGTCGAGCAGTTCCGCCGGGAAGGCGGGAACCGTGTCGGGAAAATAGCCCCAGTCGAAGGGGACAGGCACGCCGGCGATCTCCCAATGGCCGGTGATGGTGTCCTTGCCGTTGGAAATCTCCTGGGCCGCGCCGTGGAAGGCGCCGCCGGCCAGTTTCGCGGGAGCCAGCGGATCCACGCCGGTGGCGACGCGCGCCGCCTCGCCGAGGCCGAGCGAGGCCATGACCGGAAGCGCCAGCGGCCCTTGCCGCAGGCCGTCGCGGTCGGCGCCGCCGGAGGCTGCTGCCCGCGCGATGTGGCCGAGCGTGTCCGATCCCTGGTCGCCGAAGCGCATCCCGTCGGGAGCGCCGCCGACACCGAAGGAATCCAGAACGAAGAGGAAGGCGCGCGCCATGGTTGCTGAGCTCGGAGGGTTGACGGCCCCAAGACATAGGCCGGGCCGCGCCGGTTGGCAAACGGCGCGGAAAACACGTCCGACTGCTTCCCGTGCGGGGCGATCGGCCGTCGGGATAAGAATTAATCCTTCATAAAGGTGTTTGAACCGACCCTGAACAAGCCGGCCAGCCACGGTTCAGGAAAGCCGGCGCATAGTGAGCATGTCCGATTGGAGGGAGTGCCACATGTCTGTTCTGCGTCTTGTCGTGGTCCTGATGCTCGCCGCCGGCTTCGGCGTCGCCCTGGCGGAAATCGTCAGGAACGACGTCGATCCGATGCAGACGCGATCGGCCATGAACCTCTGTGATTCCGGCGGCCGGCGGCCGTGCCCGTGAAGGCAAACTGCTCTGCCAAACCGCACCTGCTTTTTCCGGCGCGACAGGGCTCGATTTTGAAATCCCCCGCCGCTAGTTTGCCGCGTGCAAGCCGGGTTGGCCGTCTGCCGCGATCATGCGGAAGAATGGCGGAGGATTTTTCGAGCCCGGCGAACCAAGATGACGAGGGGGAAACATGGCCGCCGCCGACTATTACGACGTTCTCGACCCGCGCTTCGCGCGCCTGTTCAACGGCACCGGACAGGTGGAAAAACTGTACACCGGATGCCGCTGGGCGGAAGGCCCGGCTTATTTCGCCGCCGGCCGCTACCTGATCTGGTCGGACATCCCCAACAACCGCATGCTGCGCTACGACGAGACCGACGGCGGCGTCAGCGTCTTCCGCGAGCCGTGCGGCAATTCCAACGGCAACACCACGGACCGCCAGGGCCGGCTGGTGAGTTGCGAACACAGCGGCCGGCGGGTGAGCCGCACCGAGTTCGACGGCTCGATCACCACCATCGCCGACCGCTGGAACGGCAAGCGGCTGAACTCGCCCAACGACGCGGTGGTGCGCTCCGACGGCTCGATCTGGTTCACCGATCCATCCTACGGCATCGACAGTGATTACGAGGGAGACAAGGCCGAGAGCGAGATCGGCGCCTGCCATGTCTACCGGGTGGATCCGCAAAGCGGCGCGGTGGAAGCCGTGATCACCGACATGGTGCGGCCGAACGGCATCGCCTTTTCGCTCGACGAGCGGCAGCTCTACGTCGTCGACACCGGCCGCACGCACGGCGCGCATCACCCCGCCCACATGCGGGTTTTCGACGTCGACGAGAAAGGCAAGGTTTCCGGCGGGCGCGTCTTCGCCGAATGCACCGCCGGCCTGTTCGACGGTTTCCGGCTGGACGCCGACGGCCGCATCTGGACGAGTGCGGCGGACGGCGTGCATTGCTACGATCCGGATGGCACGCTGATCGGCAAGGTCAAGGTGCCGGAAGTCGTCGCCAATTGTGTCTTCGGCGGCCCCAAGCGCAACATGCTCTATATCTGCGGCACGACCTCGCTCTACAGGGTGCGCCTGATGGTGAACGGCGCCAAGACCTATTGAGCCTGACGTCGGGGAGGCTGCGAGGCAGCGGGCCGAAAGTCAGCCGGCCGCCTTGGCATGGGTGTCCGGCTCCGGCCTGCTTTCCTCGATCTCGCCGCTCGCGACGGTGCGGTTGCGGCCGGTGGATTTGGCCAGGTAGAGCGCCTTGTCGGCACGGGCGATAAGCGACGGAAAGTCGGCGGCGGAGCGCGACGCCGCCAGGCCGATGCTGGCCGTCGGCTGCACCGATTTGAGGATGGGCGCCGTGCCGGCGCAGAAATTCATGCGAATGCGTTCGGCGACCGTCATGGCGGCATCGGCGTCCGCATGCGGCAGGAACACGGCGAATTCCTCTCCGCCGTAGCGGCACAATATGTCCCCGGATCGCAGGCTGGCCTTGGCGATGCCGGCGAAGGCGGTGAGAACCTGATCGCCGGCCGAATGCCCAAAGCGGTCATTGATCTTCTTGAAGTGATCGAGGTCGACCAGCAGCGCCGCGACGGGCACGGGCCGCGCCGACATCTGCCGCATCAGGGCGGAGGCCTGGCGGATAAACTCGCCCCGGTTGAGGACGTTGGTGAGGCCGTCATGCGTCGCCGCGTGCCGGATCGTCAGTTGCGCGCGTTCCTTGCCGAGCAGGATCAGGCTGAAGCTCGACGCTATCACCAGCAGCATCAGCACCAGCGTGGCGGTTTCCGCGCCGAAGACGGCAAGGAAAAGGCTGTCCTCCGGGCCGAGCTGCCAGTAGGCGAGCGCGCGGCAGAGATAGAACAGCCCGTTGACCGCACAGGTCGCGGTCAGGATGATCGAGTTGCGCAACCGCGGTTCGCCATCGGCACCCCGCCAGAATTCACTGGCCGAGAGGAAGCTGAACAGGCTGAAGGTGAGCAGGAACGGGATCACGCCGCTCCAGGGGCCGAGGTCGCGTACTACGAGCAGGACCGAAAGCACCATGGCCCATGGTGCGGCGATGGCGATCCACCATGGCGTGCTGCGGCCGTTGAAACTGCGGGCGCCAATCCAGGTGAAAGCAACCGCCATGGTCGCGACACCGTTGCCGACCGGATATCCCCATTGCCATTCGCTGTTGGCGATTGCCGCGAAGTAGAAGATCGGAGCGCTCGGAGCGAGGATGAACGCGCAGGCGAACCAGCGGCTGGGGATCGATTGTTCGCGCAGATACTCCGCGAGAAAGAACAGTCCGCATAGGCTGATGACGAACTGCGAAACGATCAGAACGGTGTAGAGATCGAGCTGCACGTATCCGCGCTATACCGCTTCGATTTACATCCGCTTAACGCTGGGGAAGAAACGGTTGCATTGCCGGGCCAGCCACAGCCTATTTAGTGTGCTGCGGACGCGACGTGGCATCAGGGATTCGGCGAGGTCTGGCTTGCAGCGTGCTCAGGCGGCTGGTGACCGACGATGCCGAGCACGAGGAACTGATACGGTTCGGCCGCTGCGTGCTGCATCCCGACGAACGCCGGATCGTTACCGTCGAGGGCGCCGACGTGCCCTGACGGCGATGGAATACGAACTGATCGCGGTGCTCCTGCGCCATCCCAGGCAGATCCTGTCGCGGGAACGGCTGAGCATGCTGGCGCACAACCGCGACCTCGAGCCCGGCGACCGCAGCATCGACATCCGCATCACGCGGCTGCGCAACAAGATCGAAGTGGATCCCGACGAACCCAAGGTCCTGGTGACGGTCAGGGGCGAAGGCTACGTCTACGAACCTGGTTAGACGTCCTGTCGCCAGTCGTTGTCTCATTCACCGCATCGCGAACAGTTCTTGGTGGAAGCGCTCGTCCACCGGCAGACCGTGGCGAGCGAGATCGTCACGCAGCGCCGCTCCGAAGCCAACGGGACCGCAGAACCAGACACTGGCGTCGCGCCAGCCAGGGACGGCCGCGCGGAGCCGGTCACCAGCGAGCCTGCCATCGCGCTTGTCATAGAATACGTGCAGGCGCACGCCTGCGCCCTCCGCGTCGGCCGTGAGCTTGTCGATTGCCTCCTCGCTGTAATCGGAGGTGGCATGGAAGAGATCGATTTCCTGTGCGTGCTGTCGGCCGGAATAGGCCTGTCGATCCATCGCGAGCTGCTTCATGCGGGCAATGAAGGGGGTGATGCCGATGCCGCCGCCGATCCAGATTTGTCGTGGGCGGCCGTCGTCGAAGGTGAAGCAGCCATAGGGGCCCTCCACCTTCACCGGCTGCCCGATATGCAGGGCCTCGGGAAGCCGCCGCGTGAAGTCGCCAAGTTCCTTGGTGATGAAGGTCAGCCGGTGCTCGGAAGGGTTCCAGGTGGAGGCAATCGTGCATGGGTGCGCCTCCTCGGCTTCGTCCCAGGTGACGAAGGCGAATTGTCCGGGTTTGTGGCCCGGCCAATTTTGTGGCGCGTCAATCTCGCCTTCGATTACGCGAAGGCCGGGAAAGTAATGCAGCCGGCTGACCGTGCCGTCCACCTTCCGGCTGGCGCCGACACGGCGCGCGAGCACCACAATCGCGGCCCATGTCCCGCAGGCCAGGAGAACCGCCATGACCACGCCCAGCGGCGAAGTCCAGTAGCGGAAGTTGAGCAGCACCACAGTGTGGAAGACCAGGACCAGGTAGACAGCAGCCAGAAGACGGTGGGTCTTGTAGAAGAGGCGATAGGGAATGCGTTGGATGAGAGCCACTGCGATCAGCAGCACGGCGGCGTAGAAGGCCCATTCGCCGACGCCCTCGGCGGTCCCACGCCATGATCGCAGAGTCGCCTCTATCTCGCCGGAGGCAGCCGGCCGCGCGGCTCGCTCCGGGCGAGTGAGCCAACCCAAGCCGACGGCCCATCTCGGCGCCTCCACCCAGAGCCAATGGGCGATGGCCAGCACGAGTGCGCCGATGCCCAGCCACTTGTGGAGGCGGTACATCTTGTCGAGCCCGCCGATCCAGCGCTCCGGCCACCGCGGCCGGAGCGCGAGGATCATGGCGACGCTCATACAGGTCATCGCGAGCAGGCCGCTGAACTGGACCATCGGCCCGCGCAGCCCAAAGACCCCTGAAGCTTGCAGGGCGAACGGGTCGGCCGCGAACCAGAGAACGGTGAGCAGAGCCAGCGTGCTCCAGAATGCAATCTTGATGTGGCTCATGCAGGCTCCACCTCAGTTCGGCTGAAACATCGCCACAAATCTTATACAGAGCGGTGAAACATTGACGTAATGAAATATTGGCAGGCGGCACAACGCGCGCGGCGATATGCGGGTCGGGAAAGGCAAGCGAACCTTTCCATGAAGCCTGAGAGCGGCGCGTCAATACCCCGCCGCGCTCGACCAGGCGCTCGAGGATGCGGCCGACAGCGACGGCCGCCTGGCCAGCGTCCAGACATCCCGCTCGCGCGCCACCGCGTCGGCGTTGCGTATAACATGATCGGGCAGACCGGAAACCTGCACGGGGTTCTCCTGTGATTTCGAGCTTCGACAACCCGAGTTACGGAGAACCTCTCCTTCAACGCAAGAGTCTCATTTCTGTCTAAGCGCGGTCAACGCTTGATCACCTCGCGCTTTTAAGCAACCCTGTCTCCCCGGACCTCGATCGATGCCCAGTACGGAAGGCGCCCCTCCCGATGACGCAAGTCTCGAAGCTTTTTCGGCGGTCGAACGGCCTCGTCGCGATGAATCGTGAGCAGGCGATGCGTCCCGAAGTTCAATCCCCGACTGGAACCAGGATGAGGCGCTCCCGATGAACATCAAGAACAATTGGGTTTGGATAGTCCTCGCTCTCGGCCTGCTCGCGGGCGGCTACTATGCGTGGCAGCAATACTCCAATCCCGGTCTGCCCGAGGGCATCGCCTCAGGCAACGGCCGGATCGAGGCGACCGAAATCGATATTTCCGCCCGCATCCCGGGCCGCATCAGGGAGATCCTGGCCAATGAGGGCGATTTCGTCGAGGCGGGCCAGATCCTGGCTCGGATGGACACCGATCAGTTGGAGGCCCAGCGGCGGCAGGCCGAGGCCGAACTGAAGCGCGCGACGATCGGCATCAAAACCGCAAATAGCGTGGTGACGCAGCGGCAGGCGGAGCGCTCGGCCGCCGAGGCCGTCGTCGCCCAGCGCGAGGCGCAGCAGGAGAACGCCGACAAGAAGCTCGTGCGTTCCCAACAACTGAGGCGCACCGACAACGTGTCCCAGCAGATCCTCGACAATGACCGTGCCGCGGCATTGGAGGCGAAGGCGG
This sequence comes from Mesorhizobium sp. LHD-90, assembly GCF_030929505.1. Taxonomy (GTDB): domain Bacteria; phylum Pseudomonadota; class Alphaproteobacteria; order Rhizobiales; family Rhizobiaceae; genus Kumtagia. The sequence continues at coordinate 183,168 of NZ_JAVFVV010000010.1, forward strand.
CCGTCAGTGCGGCTCAGGCGCAGCTCGCGGCGGCGGACGCCGCTGTCAGCGCGTCCGAGGCGCAGGTGATCGACGCCAAGGCCGCCGTTGACGCCGCGCAGGCGGCGATAGAAAGCATAACCGCGGACATCAACGATGCCGTGCTGCGCTCGCCGCGCGCAGGCCGGGTTCAGTACCGCGTCGCCGAGCCGGGGGAGGTTCTCGCCGCCGGCGGGCGCGTCCTCAACCTCGTCGATCTCGGCGATGTCTACATGACGTTCTTCCTGCCGACGGCGCAGGCGGGACGCGTCGCCATCGGCTCCGACGTCAGGCTCGTCCTCGACGCAGTGCCCCAGTATGTCATCCCGGCCAAGGCTGGTTTCGTCGCCGACGTCGCGCAGTTCACGCCGAAGACCGTCGAGACCGAGGAGGAACGGCTGAAGCTGATGTTCCGGATCAAGGCGCAGATTTCTCCTGAGTTGCTCAAGAAGTACATCCAGTACGTCAAGACCGGCCTGCCGGGTGTGGCCTATGTCAAGATCGATCCGGAAGCGGAATGGCCCGCCTTCCTGCAAGAGGTGGTGGCGCCGTGACAGGCGACCCGCAGGCCAGCGGAACCTCGACCGACAAGGCGCCGGTCGCCCGACTGAAGGGCGTCGGCCTTTCTTATGGAAAGCGGCGCGCCCTCGACGGGATCACGCTGGACATTCCCAGCGGCTGCATGGTGGGGCTGATCGGCCCCGACGGCGTGGGCAAGTCAAGCCTGCTGTCGCTGATCGCCGGCGCGCATGTCATCCAGGAGGGCCGCGTCGAGGTCCTGGATGGCGACATAGCCGACGGCAATCATCGCCGCTCGGCCTACAATCGCATTGCCTACATGCCGCAAGGCTTGGGTCGCAATCTCTATCCGACCCTCTCGGTCTTCGAGAACATCGATTTCTTCGGCCGCCTGTTCGGCCAGGACGGCAGTGAACGGCAACGGCGCATCGCCATGCTGCTCGAGCGGACCGGCATGTCGCCGTTCGCCGACCGGCCCGCGGGCAAGCTCTCGGGCGGCATGAAGCAGAAGACCAGCCTCTGCTGTTCGCTGATCCACGATCCGGACCTGCTGATCCTGGACGAGCCGACCACCGGAGTGGACCCGCTCTCGCGCCGCCAGTTCTGGGAGCTGATCGACGATATCCGGGGCGACAGTCCCGGCATGAGCGTCATCGTGGCGACCGCCTACATGGAGGAGGCTGCGGGGTTCGACTGGCTGGTGGCGATGGACGAGGGACGAATCCTCGCAACAGGCACGCCAGCCGAGCTGCTGGCGAAAACCGGAACGGACAACCTCGACGCCGCCTTCGTCGCCCTCCTTCCCGAAGCGAAACGGCGCGGACACAGCGAGGTCGTCATCCCGCCGAGAACCGGACAAACGAACGAGGAAATCGCCATCGCCGCAAAGAACGTGACCGTGCGCTTCGGCGATTTCACCGCCGTCAACAATGTCAGCTTCGAGATTCCGCGCGGCGAGATCTTCGGATTCCTCGGCTCCAATGGCTGCGGCAAGACGACGACGATGAAGGTGCTGACCGGACTGCTGCCCGCCAGCGAAGGGACGGCCACGCTGTTTGGCCGCGAGGTCGATCCACGCGACATGGCCGTGCGCCGCCGCGTCGGCTACATGAGCCAGGCCTTCTCGCTCTACACCGAGCTGACGGTCCGGCAGAACCTCGATCTTCATGCGCGCCTGTTTTCCATGCCGGCGGCGTCCATTCCCGGCCGGATCGAGGAGATGGCGCAGCGCTTCGATCTGGAAGACATCATGGACTCCCTGCCGGAAGCGCTGCCGCTCGGCATCCGCCAGCGCCTTTCGCTGGCCGTTGCGATGATCCACTCGCCCGAGATCCTGATCCTCGACGAGCCGACATCCGGCGTCGATCCGGTCGCCCGCGACAGTTTCTGGCAGATCCTGGCGGACCTCTCGCGCAAGGACGGCGTGACCATCTTCGTGTCGACGCACTTCATGAACGAGGCGGCGTTTTGCGATCGCATCTCCCTCATGCACGCTGGAAAGGTGCTCGTCAGCGACACCCCAGCCGCGATCGTCGCGCACAAGAAGGCAAAGACCCTCGAGGATGCGTTCGTCACCTATCTCGAGGAGGCTATCGAGGAAGGTCAGCCGCCCGCGGCGCCATCTCCGGTTCCGGCGAAGCCCGTGCCGGAGGCAATTGCCACGGCGCACCAACCCGGAAGCAGCGCGTTCAGCTTCAGGCGCATGTTCGCCTATGCGCGCCGCGAGACGCTCGAGCTGCAGCGCGATCCGATCCGTGCGAGCCTGGCGCTTGTCGGGTCTGTCCTGCTGCTGTTCGTCATCGGGTTCGGCATCAGCCTGGATGTCGAGGACCTGACCTTCGCCGTGCTCGACCGCGACGACACCACCATCAGCCGGGACTATGTGCAGCAGATCGCGGGCTCGCGCTATTTCATCGAGAAGGATCCGATCACCGACTATCAGGATCTCGACCGGCGCATGAAAGATGGAGAGATCAGCCTGGCCATCGAGATCCCGCCGAACTTCGGACGCAACGTCGCGCGCGGGACGAACGTCGAAGTCGGCGCGTGGATTGATGGCTCTATGCCGTCGCGGGCCGAGACCGTCAGGGGCTACGTGCAAGGCATGCACCAGACCTGGCTCACGCAGAAGGCGCGAGAACTCTATGGCGACGCCGCCACCGTCGGCAATTTCCAGCTCGAGATCCGGTATCGCTACAATCCTGACGTCCAGAGCCTGGTCGCGATGGTGCCGGCGGTGATTCCCCTGCTTCTCCTGATGATCCCTGCCATGCTGGCGGTGCTCAGCGTCGTGCGCGAGAAGGAACTCGGCTCGATCGTGAATTTCTACGTGACGCCGTCCACACGCATGGAATTCCTGGTTGGCAAGCAGGCGCCCTACGTCGTGCTTGGCATGCTGAACTTCCTCATGCTCTGGGCTTTCGCCGTCACCGTGTTCGGCGTGCCGTTCACCGGCAGCTTCCCCGCCCTTGCCGCCGCTGCCTTCCTCTACGTGATCTTCACCACCGGCATGGGGCTGGTGATCTCCAGCTTCATCGCCAGCCAGATAGCAGCCATCTTCGCCACGGCCCTGATCACCCTTATCCCCGCCGTGCAGTATTCCGGGATGATCGACCCGGTTTCCTCGCTTGAGGGGTTCGGCGCGTTTGTCGGCAAGATCTACCCCACCACCTATTTCATGACCATCTCGCGCGGAACCTTCTCCAAGGGCCTGGATTTCCACGACCTTGCCGGTTCATTCGTCCCGCTTATCATCGCAGTGCCGGTGCTGTTTCTCCTCGGGACGGCGCTGTTGAAGAAGCAGGCGTCCTGATCATGCGCGTCGCCAACGTCTACAATCTGGGCGTCAAGGAACTGCGCGGCCTCGGCCGTGACTACATGCTGCTCATCCTGATCGTCTACGCCTTCACCCTGGCGATCTATACGGCGGCCACCGCGCAGCCCGAGACGCTGAACCGCGCCGCCATCGCCATCGTCGACGAAGACCAGTCGCCCGTGTCCTCGCGCATCATAACCGCCTTCTATCCCCCCTATTTCACGGTTCCGCGCATCATCGACCAGTCGGAGATGGATGCGCGCATGGATGCCGGCCTCGACACCTTCGCGCTCAACATTCCGCCGAACTTCCAGCGCGACCTTCTGGCCGGGCGCAGCCCGACCATCCAGCTCAATGTCGACGCGACGCGCATGAGCCAGGCCTTCACCGGCGGCGGCTACGTCCAGACCATCGTGTCGGCCGACGTGAACGAGTTCATGAACCGGTACAGGGGAACGAGCAGCGTTCCTGTCGACCTTGCCTTGCGTGCGCGCTTCAACCAGGAACTCAACAAGGGCTGGTTCGGCGCGCTTTCCAACGTGATTTCGTCGATCACCATGCTGTCGATCGTGCTGACGGGAGCCGCCCTCATCCGCGAGCGCGAGCACGGGACGATCGAGCATCTTCTGGTGATGCCGGTGACGCCGGCCGAGATCATGCTGAGCAAGGTACTCTCGATGGCGCTCGTCGTGCTGGTCGCGTCGGCGGCGTCGATCATCTTTATCGTCCGCGGCGCGCTCGGCGTGCCTATCGAGGGGTCGATCGCGCTTTTCCTGGTCGGCACGGCGCTGCACCTCTTCGCCACCACGTCGCTGGGGATTTTTCTCGCCACCGTCGCCGGTTCCATGGCGCAGTTCGGGCTGCTGTTGATGCTAGTGCTGCTGCCTCTCCAGGTGTTGTCCGGAGCCACCACGCCGCGGGAAAGCATGCCCGAATTCATCCAGACCATCATGCTCGCCGCGCCGAACACGCATTTCGTCATCCTCGGCCAGGCCATCCTGTTCCGCGGCGCCGGAATCGAAGTGGTGTGGCCTCAATTCCTTGCGCTGATAGTCATCGGAGCGGTCCTGTTCGCCTTCGCTCTCGGCCGCTTCCGCAAATCACTGCGGTGAAACGGGTACGTCGCTCCACGAAGGCAACGGCTCTGTCCGAGCAATCGCCGCTGCCGATGAAAAGGATGACCCGTCTCAAATGTCTTGAGCGCGGACAAAGCGTTGACCCGGCCAGAACGTAAAAGTAGCCTGCTGAAGGGGGGTCTCGAACGTAGCTTCTTCGAGCACGGATCGGCAAGGAAAGCTTATGCCAACTGAGACGCCACGCTTCCCGGACACAGAGCGCTTCGTCGGTCGGGAAAACCCTCGCGACAGGGCGCAGCGCGATATGCGGACGACGAAGGGGATGGATGCCAGCCTCCTTGTGTGCCTTCCGGGAGGCGGAGGCTGATGGATGATTTCCTCCGCAACCGGACTTTCGACGAACTGCGCGCAGGCGACACAGCCTCGGTGGTGCGCATCGTCGGACGCGACGACATCGACCTTTTCGCCACCGTTTCCGGCGACGTGAACCCGGCGCATCTGGATGCCGCATTCGCGGCAACGGGCCACTTCGGCCACATCGTCGCGCATGGCATGTGGACGGCCGCGCTCGTCTCGGCGGTGCTCGGCACGAAACTGCCCGGCCCGGGTACGATCTATCTCGGCCAGGAACTCAGCTTTCTCAAGCCGGTGGCTCCAGGCGACACGATCACGGCGACCGTTACGGTCAAGGACAAGCGTACGGACAAGCGCATCGTGACGCTTGCCACGGTCTGCACCAATCATGAGGGCGAGGAGGTGCTGACCGGAACGGCGACCGTGATCGCTCCGGAACACAGCATCGAATGGCCGCGCACGCGGCTGCCCGATGTGTCGCTGAGGCGGCACGACCGCTACGAATCGCTGGTCAGGCGCGCGAAGGAAACGCCGCCCGTCCGGGCCGCGATCGTTCATCCCTGTTCGGCCGCTTCGATCGCCGGCGCCATCGAAGCGCGCGACGAGGGCCTGCTCGAACCTGTCCTTGTGGGACCGGAGAAGAAGATCCGTGCGGCGGCGGAGGCCGCGCAGGTCTCGCTGGACGGGATCGCGATCTATCCGGTCGAGCACAGCCATGCCGCCGCGGCGCGCGCTGCCGAGCTTGCGGTCACGGGCGAGGTTTCCGTGCTCGTCAAGGGAAGCCTGCACACGGACGAATTGCTGGGCGCGATCGTGGCGCCGGATTCGGGCCTCAGGACCGAGCGGCGCATCAGCCATATCTATGCAATGGACGTGCCCGCATACACAAAACCGATCATCGTCACCGACGCCGCGATCAACATCCAGCCGTCGCTCGAGCACAAGCGCGACATCTGCCAGAACGCCGTCGATCTGTTGCGCGCCCTTGGCTGGGATGAGCCGCGGGTTGCGGTGTTGGCCGCGGTCGAGACCGTCAATCCCAAGATGTCCGCCACGCTCGATGCCGCGGCGCTGACCGTGATGGCCCAGCGCGGCCAGATCACTGGCGCCAGGGTGGATGGACCGCTGGCCTTCGACAATGCCATCAGCCCCGACGCCGCCCGCACCAAGGGCATCGTCTCGTCCGTTGCCGGCGCGGCGGACATCCTGCTCGTTCCGGATCTCGAAGCCGGCAACATGCTGGCCAAGCAACTGATCTACTTCGCCGGGGCCAAGGCGGCGGGGCTGGTGCTCGGCGCGCGGGTTCCGATCGTGCTGACAAGCCGCTCCGATCCACTCTCGGCGCGCATAGCTTCGGCAGCACTCGCCAAGCTGGTTTCGGTTGCGCGTCTCCCGAAGGGAGCGTCGGCATGAGCAAATCGCTGGTCACGTTCAACGCCGGTTCTTCGACGGTCAAGATCGGCGTCTTCGATGTCGCCGCTGACCGCCCGCACCGGCTAACGCGTGCGGTGATCGACTTTCGTCACGATCCGCTGACCTTGAGCGTCGGCGAAGGGAAGGAGGTGCGCCAGACGAAACTGGACGCCCGGCCGGGAGAGGACCTGACCGAAGTCGTGTCCGAAACCTTCGCCGGCCTGGCCAGGCATTTCGACATTGGCGAGATCGTCGCTGCCGGGCACCGCGTCGTGCATGGCGGCGACCGCTTCGCTGGGCCGGTGCGCCTCGACGCCGGCACGATCGACGCCATCGCGGCGCTGACGCCGCTGGCGCCGCTGCACCAGCCACAGAATCTGCGCCTGATTCGCGCGATCAGCGACTTCGGGCCGAAACTCGTACAGGTCGCCTCGTTCGATACGGCGTTCCATCGCACGAACGCCGAGATCGTCCGGCGCTTCGCGATCCCGCGCGAGTTTCACGACCGCGGCGTCAAGCGCTACGGCTTCCATGGCCTGTCCTATAAATACATCGCCGGGGAGCTGGCTCGCAGGACGCCGCAGGCGGTCCGGGGCAAGGTCGTCGCCGCCCATCTCGGCAGCGGTGCGAGCCTTTGCGCCATGGAGGATGGCGCGAGCCGGGACACCAGCATGGGGTTCTCCACGCTCGACGGCGTTCCCATGGCGACGCGCTGCGGCGCGCTCGATCCTGGCGTGCTGCTGCATCTGTTTGGCGCCGGCGGGCTCGCGCTCGCGGAGGTGGAGGCCATTCTCTACCATCGCTCGGGTCTGCTCGGTGTCTCCGGCATCAGCGCCGACAGCCGCGTGCTGCTGGAGAGCAAGGACCCGCGGGCGCGGGAAGCGATCGATCTCTTCACCCTGCGCATCGCTGGCGAGGTGGCGCGGCTGACCGCCACGCTCGGCGGCCTCGACACGCTCGTTTTCACCGCCGGCATCGGCGAGAACCAGCCTTCCGTCCGGGCCGGCGTCTGCACGCGGCTGGACTGGCTCGGCGTTGAGCTGGATGCGGCTGCGAATGAGCGCAATGCGGCGGTCGTAAGCAGCAAGGCGAGCCGCGTGGCAGTCCTGGTCATTCCCACCGACGAGGAGCAGGTCATCGCCGAGGAAGCCTTTTCCGTCGTGAAGGCGAAAGCCGCGTGACGACAGGCGAGAGCGTGCTGGTCCTTTCGCAGGCGGGAAGTGCGTCGCCGATGCAGGCAAGGATGGAAGCGCGATGGCGGCAATAGCGGATGTCAGCACCGGTCCCAGGCAGGCAGGTGCGGAGCCGAAGGCGTGGCATGCGGCGGCCGCTGACGACGTGCTGGCCGCGCTGGAGACGAGCGCCGAGGGGCTGACGCAGGACGAGGCGGCGCGCCGGCTGCGGGCGGGTGGCCCGAACCAGTTGCCGGCGACAGCGCGCCAGCATCCGGTGCTGCGCTTCCTGGCGCAGTTCAACAATGCGCTGATCTATTTCCTGCTGGCGGCCGCCGTCGCGGCGACGGCGCTGGGGCATGTGGTCGACGGCGGCGTCATCCTCGCGGTGGTGCTGGTCAACGCGATCGTCGGCTTCGTCCAGGAGGGCAAGGCCGAGCAGGCGCTCAACGCGATCCGCGACATGATCGCGCCGCACGCGGTCGTCGTGCGCGGCGGCGAACGCCACAAGATCGACGCCCGCGACATCGTTCCGGGCGATGTCGTCGTCGTGGAGGCGGGCGACAAAACGCCGGCCGATATCCGCATCCTGCGCGCGCGCGGCCTGACGGCGGACGAGGCGATACTGACGGGCGAATCGGTGCCGGCCGACAAGACCGAGGAGCCGGTCCGCGACGACGCCCCCCTTGGCGACCGCCACTCGATGCTCTTTTCGGGAACGCTCGTCCCGACCGGGCAAGCGATGGGCGTCGTGGTTGCCACCGGCGCGTCGACCGAGATCGGCCGCATCTCGAACCTCATCAGCGAAGTCGCGACGCTGACGACGCCGCTGCTCGCGCAGATCAACCAGTTTGGCAGATGGTTCACCGGGTTCGCCATTATGGTGGCGGCTGCGCTGTTTGCCTTCGCCATGCTCTTCCGCGGCTACGATGCGGTCGATGCGCTGATGGTCGTGGTGGCGCTGGCGGTTGGTGCCGTGCCTGAAGGCTTGCCCGCGGTCATCACAATCACGCTGGCGATCGGCGTCCGCCGCATGGCTGCCCGTAACGCTGTGGTGCGGCGGCTGCCTGCCGTGGAAACGCTCGGCGCCACGTCCGTTATCTGCTCGGACAAGACCGGCACGCTGACGAAGAACGAAATGACGGCGCGCCATGTCGCGACGCCGGCCGGACTGACCGAGGCGAGCGGTTCGGGCTATGCGCCCGACGGTGCGCTCGCCGATCCGAAGGGCGGCAAGCCGGCAGACGATCCGGTTCGGGACGACCTGATCCGCGCCGGTCTGCTTTGCAACGACGCCGACCTCGTCGAGCTTGACAGCGCCTGGAGCGTGCGGGGCGATCCCATGGAAGGGGCGCTTGTCGCGCTGGCCGCCAAGGCGAGCCTGCTTCCCGACGCCGAACGCGAGGCATGGCCCCGGGTCGACGAGATCCCGTTCGACGCCCAACACCGCTTCATGGCGACGCTGAACCGCGAGCCAGGGGGCGGCGCCCGCATCTTCGTGAAGGGCGCGCCGGAACGCGTGATGTCGATGTGCGCGCAAGAGGCCGGCGGCGGCCCGGTAAACACGCAATACTGGCAACAGCGCATCGACGACGCAGCGGCAAAGGGCGAGCGCCTGCTGGGCTTCGCGGTGAAGCCGGCCGGCCCCGGCGTCGAGCGCCTGGAATTCGGCCTGGTCGAGACGGAACTGACCTTCCTCGGCGTCGTCGGCTTCATCGATCCCCCGCGCGACGAGGCGATCCGCGCCGTGGCCGAATGCCGCTCGGCCGGCATCGCGGTCAAGATGATCACCGGAGACCATGCGGGCACGGCCGTCGCCATTGCCAGGCAGCTCGCCATCGCCGACGATCCGAGGGCGATCGAAGGGACCGAACTGGACGGCATATCGGACGACGAGTTGCGCAAGGTGGCTGAAGAGGCGAGCGTCTTCGCCCGCGCCACGCCAGAGCACAAGCTCAGGATCGTGCGGGCTCTCCAGACGAACGGCCATATCGTCGCCATGACCGGCGACGGCGTCAACGACGCCCCGGCCGTCAAGCAGGCGGACGTCGGTGTCGCCATGGGAAGAAAAGGCACCGAGGCCGCCAAGGAAGCGGCGCAAATGGTGCTTCTCGACGACAATTTCGCCTCGATCGTCGCCGCCGTCCATGAAGGGCGAACCGTTTACGACAACATCCGCAAGGTGATCGGCTGGACGCTGCCGACCAATGGCGGCGAGACTCTGGTCGTCGTCTTCGCCATCATTTTCGGCCTGGTCCTGCCGATGACGCCGGTCCAGATACTCTGGATCAACATGATCCTGTCCGTCACGCTCGGCCTCGTGCTGGCCTTCGAGCCCGCCGAGCCGAACGTCATGCAGCGTCCGCCTCGGCGCCGTGATACCCCGATCCTTTCCCCTTTTCTGCTCTGGCGGCTGGCCTTCGTGTCATTGCTCTTCACCATCGCCGTCCTGGGCATATTCGAGTACGCGACGAGGCGGGGCTACAACGTGGAGACTGCCCGCACGATGGTCGTCAACACCATCGTGGTGATGGAGATCTTCTACCTGTTCAACGTGCGCTACCTGCACATGACGTCGTTCAGCCTGATCGGCGCGGCGGGCACGCCGGCCGTTATGACAGCGATCGCCGTTGTCGTCGTGGCGCAGTTCGCATTCACATACGCGCCGTTCATGCACGCGCTTTTCGACAGCGCCCCGGTTGGGCTCGCGGACGGCCTGCTGATTATCGGCATAGGCATCGTGACGATGATCATACTGGAGGCCGAGAAGGTCATCATGCGACGGCTATGGCCGTCGGCGTGGCGGGCAGCCTGAGCGGTTCGAACCGGAACGAAAGTGCGGATTCCTGGGGGCAGTGAATCTGAAGTTTAGGCCAAGCAAAAGGAGCACCCCGATGTCCAAGATTCCCAAGATGATGAAAGCCGCCGTCGTGCATGAATTCGGCAAGCCGCTTGTCGTGCAAGAAGTTCCGGTGCCGGCGCCGGGCCGGGGCGAGGTTCTGGTCAAGGTGCTGGCCTGCGGCGTCTGCCATACCGACCTTCACGCGGCCGACGGCGACTGGCCGGTCAAGCCGAGCCCGCCGTTCATTCCCGGCCATGAAGCAGTCGGCATCGTGGTTGCGCTCGGCGCCGGCGTCAGCGAACTGGCGTTGGGCGAACGCGTCGGCGTGGCCTGGTTGCACGACGCCTGCATGCGCTGCGAATATTGCGAGACCGGTTGGGAGACGCTCTGCGAGCAACAGCACAACACCGGCTATAGCTGCGACGGGGGATTTGCGGAGTATGTCGTGGCCGCCGCCCCGTTCGTCGGACGCATACCGGAAGGCGTAGACACCGCCGAGATCGCGCCGATCCTGTGCGCGGGCGTCACGACCTATAAGGGCCTGAAGGAGACCGAGGCGCGGCCGGGCGAGTGGGTCGCCATCTCCGGCGTCGGCGGGCTCGGCCATGTCGCGATCCAGTACGCCAAGGCGATGGGGCTGAACGTCGTGGCCCTCGACATCGCGCCCGAGAAGCTGGAACTGGCGCGGCAATCGGGCGCCGACGCGGCCGTCGATGCGCGCTCTGGCGACGCGGTTTCCGAGGTGATCGAGGCGACCGGCGGCGGCGCCCATGGCGTGCTGGTCACGGCGGTGTCGCCGCCGGCCTTCTCGCAGGCGCTGGGCATCGTACGGAGAAGGGGCACGGTCAGCCTGGTCGGCCTGCCGCCCGGCGACTTCCCGACGCCGATCTTCGACGTCGTGCTCAAGCGCATCACGGTGCGCGGGTCGATCGTGGGGACCCGCCGCGACCTCGACGAGGCGATCGCCTTCGCCGCCCGCGGCCAGGTCAAGGCGGAGATCCAAAAGGCTCCGCTGGAGGACATCAACGCGATCTTGACTAAGCTGAGGAAAGGCAAGATCGAGGGCCGGATGGTCCTCGACTTCACCTCATAGCGAAAAACCCGGCCGTCCGATCGGCTTTCATCGCCACTCACGGACGTCGTCCCCTAGTCAGGGACAGTCTGGACGTGTCACCGATCGAGCCGGCAACCGCGATGGAGGTCGTCAGCGCGGCTAGGGCCTGGCAAGGCTTGCCGTGCGGGTGAGGGGGGCTAGCTAGCTCAGCCCTGCGCGGCGGGCACCCTCGCGTATCGCGGCAACGGCAGGAGGATTGGTGACTGGATACGAGGTGATAAACCCCTCGGCCGAAAGGTCCGGAAATTCTCTCGCCAACCGGTCTGCAATCTCTATCGCCTGAGGTGCTTCGCCGAGCATGGCATGTGCCATCGCTTGAAACAGCAGCGTGGCCGGTGAGTCCGACGGAGCCTGAGCAAACGCGGCCAAACTCTCCCTCTGCAGGCCCACGACAAAGCTGGAGCGGCCTAACATGCTATAGTACCAAGGCACGTAGGGATTGAGACGAATCGCCCGTTTCGCCAGTTCATACCCATTTCTCGGATCGCCCGTGACGAACGTCCTCCCGCCCGCAAGCAAGGCGAGCGTGTCGGAATCGTTCGGGGCGGCGGCCAGTGCAAGATCATATTCCCTTTCCGTGGCATCAAGGTCACCTTGCAATGCCCTCACTTCAGCAAGGCAAATGCGCGCGTGAGTGTCACCCGTGTCGAGCGCCAATGCTCGCTCGAGACATGACCTCCACTTCTCCTTGGCTGCGGAAGGGTCAGTGGTGAATGCGTTAATCACGGCCACTGCATGCGCCAGCCCCAAAACGGTCCAAGCCCTTGCAAGGCTGGGGTCGAGTTCGACGGCACGGGACAAAAGCCGGACGGCCTCCGCGTGGGAAGAGCGTGTATACAAGTTATGCTGCTCAACGCCCAGAAGGTAATAGTCATATGCGCGCAGGCTGGCCGGAGGTTTGCGCCGGACCACATCGCGTCGAAGTCTTGCGAGCCTCCCACAACAGCTCGCAAGGACATTGACGACGTTCTCGGTGACCATGTCCTGCACTGCGAAGAGGTCTTCGGCCGACCGATCGTACCGCGATGTCCACAAGTCGATCCCGGTGTGTGCGTCGACCAGTTGCACGCAAATGCGAAGCCGCTGCTCTCTCGCCTGCAAGGTTGCCTCCAGCAAGTAGTCGGCATTCAGTTCTCGCCCTATGGAACGGGCGTCCTCTCCTCGACCTTTGTACGAGTTCATGGTCTGGCGGGCGATTACCGCAATGTCGGGATAACGGGCCAAGTCGGCGATAAGGTCCGCCGCCATACCGTCCGCGAAGCGGTTCCAATGCTCACCCGAACTCAGAATGTTGACAGGCAGGACAGCGAGGATTGGTGGTCCGGACCTGTCTGCCGACGGCTGCTCGGTTTGAGAAGGTGGGTGCGTTGCGTCGCGATGATCGCCGAGCAAGGTGGCAAGCGCTACTTTACTGCGAATGTCGAGCTTTCGGTAAATCGCGGCCAGATGAGTTCGGACCGTTGAAGGTGCTATGAAAAGCGCCTCACCTATTTCGCGATAGGTCATGCCTTCCGCAAACTTCGCCGCAATGACTCGCTCGCGGCCTGACAGGCCGGTCAGCGGACCGCTTTCCTCATTTAGCGCCACGTCACCTCCGTTTGAGCTTGAACGTTGCAGAGAGAAGCTCAGGGCAGGCGGCCGTTCAAAAATACTACAAATGCCGACAAGAAAACACAGCATCTGCACGATGCCGCGCAGGCCCGAACAATCATAGCCTCTGTGCACGGTTCGCCAGTCATGCGCTGGCAACCACATTTCACAGGAGCGAGGTATGCGTAAGCTATCGGTGTTGTCAGGGTTGCTGGCGTTCGCGCTGCTGGTGGGTCCAGGCATCTCGGGAGAGATACAAAAAGACGCGGGATCAATCTCGGAGAATGAGGTGCGCGTTGCCAGCGCACGACAATACTTCGACATCCTCATACGAGCATGCAGGAACGGGTGGCGGTATCCACGCAGCCAAATTGAAAATGGTTTCAAGCGGCACTTCGAGGAGACGAAATTGCAGCTGATTTCGCAGGGTTACAGGATCACCTCCGATGTGACGGCTGGTAAAGCGATCCGACCTTGCTCAGGGTTGCTCGTTGTCGCCCACGGTCCGGAGCGCTCATCGCCCCCACTTGAGTGTTCTCGCCCGTACTGGCTTGGCGAATAGACGCAGGCACCCGGTCGTATCGAGGGTAGCCAAGACCCGTTCGGTCCGCGCTCGCAGCAGAACCGCCGCCCCCATGGCGTGCGAAGTTCATATTGAAAGGCCCTATCTACAAAATGGCGAGCACACCGATTACCTGGCGGAATCCGGCCGCCCGCGCCTTGGGCCGGCGGCCGGCTCTCGGCGCTATGGCGCGAGCCGCCAGCGCCAGTCGCGGATTTCCGGCATGTCCTCGCCGTGCTCGCGCACGTAGTCGTGATGCGCGGCGAGCTTGCCTTCGATCTCGGCCGCCAGCGCACGCGCCTTGCCGGCAAGGCCGGGCACCCGCTTGATGACGGCAAGCGCGAGATGGAAGCGGTCGAGCTCGTTCATCACCGCCATGTCGAACGGCGTCGTGGTCGTGCCCTCTTCCTGGAAGCCGTGCACGTGGAAGTTGTCGTGGTTGTTGCGCTTATAAGTCAGCCGGTGGATGAGATAGGGATAGCCGTGATAGGCGAAGATGACCGGCTTGCTCCTGGTGAACAGATGGTCGAACTCGGCGTCGGTGAAGCCGTGCGGATGGGTGATGTGCGGCTGCAGCGTCATCAGGTCGACGACGTTGACGACCCTTATCTTGAGGTCGGGGAGGCTGGTGCGCAAAAGGTCGACGGCAGCCAGCGTCTCCATCGTCGGCACGTCGCCGGCGCAGCCCATCACCACGTCCGGTTCCTCGCCGGCCGGGCATGTGCAGGCCCATTCCCATATGCCGGCGCCGGCCAGGCAGTGGCGCTCGGCCTCCTGCGCGGTCAGCCACTGCGGCTGCGGCTGCTTGCCGGCGGTGATGACGTTGATGCGGTTCCAGGTCCGCAGGCAGTGGTCGGTCACCCACAGGAGCGTGTTGGCGTCGGGCGGGAAGTAAAGACGCACGATTTCGGCCTTCTTGTTGGCAATGAAATCGGCAAATCCCGGATCCTGATGGCTGAAGCCGTTATGGTCCTGCCGCCATACATGCGAGGTCAGCAGATAGTTGAGCGAGGCGATCGGCGCGCGCCAGGGCAGTTCCGAAGTCGTCTTCAGCCATTTCGCGTGCTGGTTCACCATCGAATCGACGACATGGATGAACGCCTCGTAACTGGAGAACAGGCCGTGCCGGCCGGTGAGCAGATAACCCTCCAGCCAGCCCTGGCACAGATGCTCCGACAGCACCTCCATGACGCGTCCCTCCTGCGCGAGGTGGACGTCGTAAGGCTCGATCTTCTCCATCCACACGCGGTCGGTAACCTCGAACACGGCGTCGAGCCGGTTGGAAGCCGTCTCGTCCGGCCCCATCAGACGGAAGTTGCGCGCCTCGGCATTGTCGCGCATGACGTCGCGCAGATAGACGCCCATCGCCCGGGTCGCCTCGCCGACCGTCGCGCCCGGCTCTTCGACCGCCAGCGCGAACGACTTCCAGTCGGGCAGCACGAGGTCGCGCTTGAGCAGGCCGCCATTGGCGTAGTGGGTCGCACCCATGCGCTTCCTGCCGTCCGGCGCCAGCGCCCTGAGTTCGGGGACGAGCTTTCCATTCTCGTCGAACAGCTCCTCGGCGCGGTAGCTGCGCATCCACTCCTCGAGGATGCGCCGATGCGCCTCGTTGCCGCGCGCATTGGCGACCGGGACCTGGTGCGAACGCCAGAAGTCCTCGACCTTCAGGCCGTCCACCTCCTTCGGGCCGGTCCAGCCCTTGGGGCTGCGCAGCACGATCATCGGCCAGCGTGGCCGCTCGACGTCGCCCTTGGAGGCGCGCGCCTTCCGCTGGATCTTGCCGATGCTGTCGAACGCCGTGTCCAGGGCAGCCGCCATCGCCTTGTGCATGGGCGTCGGGTCGTGGCCTTCGACGAATATCGGGTCATAGCCCAGCCCGGTGAACAGGTTGCGCAACTCGTCGTCGGCCATGCGCGCCAAAAAGGTCGGATTGGCGATCTTGTAGCCGTTGAGGTGCAGGATCGGCAGCACTGCGCCATCGGTCCGGGGATTGATGAACTTGTTCGATTGCCACGCGGCCGCAAGCGGGCCGGTCTCGGCCTCACCGTCGCCGACGACGCAGGCGACGACGAGATCCGGATTGTCGAACGCCGCGCCGAAGGCATGCACCAGCGCGTAGCCCAGCTCGCCGCCCTCATGGATTGAGCCCGGCGTTTCCGGCGCCACGTGGGACGGCACCCCGCCGGGGAACGAGAACTGCTTGAACAGCCGGCGCATGCCGCCGACGTCCTCGCTGATCTCGGGATAGATCTCGCTGTAAGTCCCTTCGAGCCATGTGTTGGCGACCATGGCCGGGCCGCCATGGCCGGGGCCGCAGATGTAGAGCACGTCCGAATCGCGTTCCCGGATGATGCGGTTGAGATGCACATAGATGAAGTTGAGGCCGGGCGTTGTGCCCCAATGTCCGAGCAGACGCGGCTTCACATGCTCGGCCTTCAGCGGCTCGCGCAGCAGCGGATTGTCCATGAGGTAGATCTGGCCGACGGAGAGGTAATTCGCCGCGCGCCAGTATCGGTTCATCTGCTCAAGAGTCTGCTTGTCCATAGCCATGGGTTTCTCCGGCATCTGTCGTCTCCCCGCACCTGACAACATATTGGGATATAGGGCAAAGGCTAGATGTATTACCCGCCGCACCGCTGTCGAAGCGGCATGCCTGCCGGCGAGCCGCTGCCAGGACCACCATCGTGGCTCGACGAATATGAAGGACGGCCGCTCCGTTGCAAACCGTGCTTTTGGATACAATCGAGCGCTTCGTAACGATGATCATGCGGTAAGGATTTCGATCTGTTCGGCGATTGGGGGTCGCAGTGAACAAGGGTAAACCGCCTGCCGTTTGCGCATCATGTGCATCATTCGATGCCGGCAAGGACCTCGCTTGCGCCTGCTTTCGTGCTCGTACGTCCGAATGGGTCGGAACACGACCTTCGCCGGATACAGCTCAAACATGCGACGATGTCCAGACGCCGTATCGACATGTCCTCGCACCTATATTGGGTAGCGCAGGGTAACTGCCAGCGGAGCATTTCCGGGAACGTCTTCGTTTCGAACCGCGAGAAACCCAGCGCCTGCCAATATTGCTCTGCCGGCTATTTCTTCCACGATATCATAAGCCCCAGCCTCGGGCGTATCGGCGAAGACGACGGCGCCATCGGTTTCGTCGACGGTTCCGTACACCATGCCATCGATATCAACCATCAAGGATTCGATCGCGCCGTTGGTCGCGGCACGCGCCGCCTCGACTATATCCGTGGTGGCGCGGCGGCTGTTGAAGCGCGCTTCGTACAATGCCTTGACGTCGTCGATCTGCTCCCTGTAAAAAATGTCCAGCAGCGAACGCGCCTCCGTCGCCAATTCCAACTCCGTCAAGCGGTCGGGGCTCCCCGCAATGCCTTGACCGAGAAGCGCGGGGTAGCTGCACAAGCTACGAAAAATCGGCCCTAGCGGTTCGGTTGCGGCCACGATGAGAGGTGTGCTCCGGCCCGCAAGAACCGTGCGTATGGCGGCATCAACCTTCCTCGCGAACTGCCGCAGCAGGACCGTTTGGCCCTCGGCGTTCGCTAATCGCGTGTTCTGGGTGAGGTTGTTCACCGAAGCCCGGCCCGCGGCGTCAGCCGCGCTTTTCGGCAAATCCGCTACCTGCACGACGGACGGGGGCGAGTCGGCGAAAATCTCGATCAGGCGGACCGCATTCTCTGACAGCGCCAGGACGAACGCCGTCTGGGGAAACGCCACGCTACGAAGCAGCGGCTTCAAATAGAAACGATCGGCAACCTGCACCAAGGGGGAAACGACGGTGGCGAGCCGATACGTCCGAATACTGGTGGCCGTGGCAAGGACAACCAGACTGTTGGCCTGCACCCTCCAAAAATCCTCGTCATCCGCCAAATGGGTCAACTGGGCTTCGATCAAATCTCTTCGGCGTTTGTCCAAGCCGCGTGCTTCCAGTTGCTCCAGTCCAGTCTTGACCAGGTTGCCGAACGCTATCTTGCTGCCCGTGATGTGTTGAGTCTCTGGTGTGGTAGGCAAGCAGATTGACAAGCACGCGTCCGCACGTGAACTGATGAGTTCCTTGAGCTCGGGAAGGGTGGGTACATCGACGTAAAGCATTGGCGCATTTCTCCTGACGATCGCGAGGGTATCGATGTAGCCGGTTGATTTCGGCGGCCGTGAGGGCGTCGTACGAATACCACAGACAATCCGCCGTGTCCGCATCCAGCACGATGGCGTCCTGCGGATACGCTGCTCGATGTTACGGAAGCCGGAGCGTCTGATCCTCTACGCAATCTACCAAACAAGCGCCAAATATTGGCTCGCGCTCGATCCCGACAAGTGCGCGAATTCCGTGGTTGTCGAGGCCGCCTGCTTGCACGTCCCTCTTTCGCTCGATGCCAACGCCGAGCAGGTTCTCGCAGCCAAGCTTCGCCCCGGCAACATCGTGGTCATGGACAATCTGCCAGCCCACAGGATCGGCGTCGTGCGCGAGGCGATCGAAAAGACCGGCGCCCGGCTCCTGTTCCTGCCGCCATGCTCGCCCGACTTCAATCCGATCGAGATGGCCTTCTCCAAACTCAAGGCCCTCCTGCGAAAGGCCGCCGCCAGAACCACAAGCAACTATAAGATTTCCAGCGTAGTTTTCGATTTCTAAGTTCGCCCGGAGTTCAACATAAAGATCAAGCGACTCTAAGCCGCCAACTGCCACGGCTGGTGCGCGGGACCTCGCCGGCCGCGATAATATCACAATAAACGCATCTCCTTGGAGCGGCAGCGGAGGTGAGGGCGACCGACGGTCAGGCAGCGCGCGGGAAGAAGATCGCCCGCGATCCGTCGAAGTCGTATCGCCCGGCATGCTGCGGGGCCTCCACAGCGAGCTTGATGACGCTGTCCAGAATGAAAGCGACCTTCGCATCCGACAGCAGCACGCTGAAATTCAGCCGCGTGAAGCCGGGCTTGGCGATCTCGTCGCCCGCAAGGATCGCCTGCCGCATGGATTCGGACTGGGCCGGACCGATGCCGAGCAGACGGTGCACGTACGGACCGGCGCAGGCGCAGCCGCCGCGCGCCTGGATGCCGAAGCGGTCGCTCAGCATGCGTGTTATCAGTTGCTGGTGGACATGGCCGCCTTTGCCGTCGCGCACCCGGAAGGAGAAGATCGGCAGCCGCTCGGCGTCGAGCAGGCCAAGCAGTTTCAGGCGCTCGATGCCGGACCAGGAGGCGATCGCCCGGCGTGTCATCTCGCGGTTGCGGCTGCGCATCGTCTCCACGCCGATCACGTCCTTGACCAGGAACGCCAGCGCCGCGCGGATGTCGCCGACGACATTGGGTGTGCCGGCTTCCTCTCGCGCCTCGAGGTTTTCGCTGTAGTCATGCGCGGTCGGCGAGACGAAACGCACGGTGCCGCCGCCTGGCCAGGTCGGCCGCTCCGACACGACGGCGTCGCAGCGGACGATCAGCACGCCCGACGCGCCGGGTCCGCCGATAAACTTGTGCGGCGAGACGACGACCGCGTCGATCTCGACGCCGGCTTCGGGCGCCATGGCGATTGGCAGGTAGGGGCCGGCGCCGGCATAGTCCCAGATCATCAGCGCCCCGGCCGCCTTGGCGCAGCGGGTGACAGCCGCGACGTCGGTGACGATTCCGGTCACGTTGGATGCCGCCGAGAAGGCGCAGACGATGCGGCGGTCCTCGCCGGCTTCCGCCAGGGCATCGGCGAGCAACGCGAGGTCGGGGCCGCCTTCGGCGGCTTCCGGGACCTCGATCACCTCGGCGCCGCTTTCGCGCCAGGGCAGGATGTTGGAATGATGTTCGTAAGGCCCGATGACAACCAGCGTGCCGGGCCCGACCCCGAACAGCGTAGCGAGCCGATTGATGCCGGCGGTTGCGCCTGACCCGGTGAAGATGACCGCATGCTCGGCATTCGCGCCGCAGCACGCGGCGATCGCGGCGCGGGCCTCGCGGCGCAGCCTCGTCATGAAGCCGCCGCACCAGGACGCCTCGGTGTGGCTGTTGGCGTAGTAAGGCAGCACCTGTTCGAGCACGAACCGCTCGACCTGCATGAGCGCACGCCCGGAGGCGACGTAGTCGGCATAGACCAGCGGCTTTGGACCGAACGGTCCGTCGATCACGGTGTCCTTGCCGACGAGACCGTCGGCCAGCGCGGCGAGGACGTTGCCCTGCTCGAGGCCGTGGCGGAAGCCGGAAAGCAATCCTGCGGGAAGTTCGGGACGTTGGGCGTTCACGGCGGATGCTCCAAGGAAAACCGTCGCCGACAAGCGTAGCGACGATCGCCCGTTGAAACCTTATCGATTTCGTGCCATTTCAGGCGACGCCTGTGTCGTTTGATCGAGAAAATGGAAAAAATCGATGCGATTGATCTGAAGATACTGACCTGTCTGCAAAAGGACGGCAGCATCTCCCAGCGCGATCTGGCCGACCAGATCGGCCTGTCGCAGAACGCATGCTGGCGCCGGCTGCAGCGGCTGAACGCCAGCGGCGTCATCCGTGGGACCAGCACCGCGATCGACCTCACGGCGCTGGGTTTCGACCTCATCGTTTTCGTGATGGTGCGCACGCGCCACCATTCGAAGGAGTGGGCCGACCAGTTCCGCGCGCATGTCGAGCGATTGCCGGAGGTAACCGATTTCTACCGGATCGGCGGCGACTGGGACTATCTGATCAAGGTCACGACGCGCGGCATGTCCGGCTACGATGCCTTCTACCAAAAGCTGATCACCAACTTCGACCTAGCCACTGTCACCGGCTTCTTCTCCATGGAAGCTATCCTGAACAACCGCGCCGTGGATCTAGGCAGGCTGAAATGACGGCCGATCCGTGCGATCGCGGTCTGGCGGCCGATCTTGCACGGGATCTGCTCGGTGCGATCACCCCGGAGATGGTCGACTTGCTGACCGAGATCGCAGCCACGCGTGAGGGCCTGAGGCTCGACACGATCGCGCCGGAACTGCGTCTCGACCTGCAGCTTCGGCTGCCGTCCGTTCTGGTCGTCGACCGCGAACGCGGATACGTTCGCTTCCGCCAGCCGGCGATGGCTGACCTCGTTGCCGCGGTCGCGGCGCGCATGCGGCAAGGGCCGGGGCGGGAGCAGGCGGCGGTCCCGCGCATCAACGGCTTGATCGCAGCGGGTGCGCTTGAGGAAGCGCTGGTCATGTTCCGGCGCGAGGGCGGCGCCTTCTTTTCGATGGTTCACGGCCTGCACGCCGCGACATCTCTGCTCGAGCTTTTCCCGGAAACCTTGCGCGGCAACGACGAGACGCTGGTGCTGGCTGCGGCCGTCAACGCGCTGAAGGCCGGCAATCTCAGCCGCGCCGAGTTCATCGTGCAGGAACGCTTCGGCGCATCCGGCGAACGCCTGTTCGCCGGCCGGCTCCCTGTCGAGGCGTACGGCACCGACTTCCAGTGTTTCCGCTTCATCTATGCGATCTACATGGAAGAGCCGATCGGCAAGCGCGACCTGGAGCGTCTGTTCGATCTGTTGGGCCGGCTGCCGCTGGACAGCTCGATCCAGCGCGGCCTGCTCTACAACGTCGCGCTCGACGTGTTTGTGCGCCAGCACAACTGGGACACGGCCGCGGAAGCCGGGCTGCGCTCGCGCCACCATTACGAGAGCGCGAATGCTATCCTGCTTGCCTTCTATATCGACCTCTATCTGGCCCTGATCAACCTGGTGCGCGGCCGGCTGGTGGAAGGCAACCGGCAACTCGAGCGCGGCAGCCAGCGGCTCGCCGAGTTCAGCGATGCTTCGCCGAACGACCACCGGCTGCTATCCGCCTTCAACCTCATCGCCGCCTACGAGGCTGGAGATGCGCAGCCGCTGATCGGTTTTGCGCTTTCAGACGACCCGGAGACACGCTTCGGCGAGATCTGGCCGTCGGTGGCCGAACCGATCATTGCTTATGGCTGCCTGGCGCTCTCGACCCACGTGACGCTGGCCGCGGCACGCTCGTTCCTCGACCGCTGGCGGCTGCAGGAATGGCGATCCGACCGTTTCGTGCGCATCGTCAATGTGCATGAACTCACCGTCCTGCAGGCGCATCGGCGCTGGCAGGAGGCGGACGAGCTGCTGCTTCGCGTCTCGGCCGAGCGCAACCTGGCGGCAGCAGGCGACCTGGGCGCCGCCAGGCGGGCGCTCTGTACGCAGCAAGACGACATCGATCTCGCACTTGCCGCGCTGCGCAGCGCTGTCGAGGCCGACCCGCACGACGTGGCTGCCGATGCGGCGCTCGCGAGCCTCGCCGACGCGCCGCAGGCGACGCCGCGGCAGCGGGCGCAGGCGTTTCTCTGGCGGGGTGTGGCCTGCCTCGCGACCGGCAACGAGCCCGGCCGGCGCGATGCCTTGACAGGATTCTTCGAGTTGCAGCGCGACGGCCGCCTTGTGGCGCTGATCGACGAGAACCGCGGCCTGCTCGAACGCGTTGCCGGAAACAAGGCTGCGCGTTCCGGGCTGCTGCGGTCACCGCGGCTGGCGCGCTTCCTGCGCGAACTGCCCGATGTGCCGAGGCGCCGCGGGGAGAACGGCTCCGGCATGACGCGGCAGGAGGAGCGTATCCTGTTCCTGCTGGCCGAGCATGTTCCGAACAAGACCATCGCCCGCCGCTTGGGCGTGTCGGTGCCGACGGTGAAGTTCCATCTCAGGAACATCTACCGCAAGCTCGGCGCGGCGGACCGCGACTCCGCCATGGCGATGGCGTTCGAGCGACGCCTGCTCAGCGAATAACCTATCCCAAAAACAGAAAAACCTATCCCAATTTCCGTACTTGGAGCCGACGGCTTTCCGTAGGGTACGACGAACGGGAACAGGGAGGTCGACCGCGATGCAATGGAGGATGCGCGCGCAGCTTTCGCCGCAGGGCGAACTGCATCTGGTTCGGCTCGACGATGGCGGGGCCGTCGACGACGCGCCGGCGTCGGCATGGGGGCCGGTCGATCATCTCGTCGGCGCGGTGGCCGGCTGTTTCGCGAAGAGCTGTCAGATGGTCCAGCATGCCCTCGGCGAACCGGCCAGTGCCGTGGAGGCACATGTGGTCGCCCGCAAGGCCGAGGCGAAGCCGAGCCGGGTGGGGACGGTTTCCATCCATTATGCCATTGGCGTGGCGAGCGCCGACAAAGCGGCGCGGATCGCCAAGGACGCCAAGCGCATCTGCACTGTCACAAATTCCCTCAACTGCGAATTCGAACTGGTGAACTGACATGGCCGTTGCAAGCCGCAAATGGAGCCTGGGCATCGACGTCGGCGGGACGTTCACCGACATCGTGCTCAGCGGAGCCGATGGCGAAGTCCATACGACCAAGACCCCGTCGACCAAGGACCAGTCTGACGGCGTGCTCGCCGGCATTGGCAAGATCGCCGGCCAGATCGGCCTGACCCTCGCGAGCCTGCTGTCAGACGTTTCGATCATCGTGCACGGCACCACGGTGGCCACCAATGCGCTGCTGGAATATCGCGGCGCGAAGGTCGGCCTGATCACCACCGAAGGCTTTCGTGACGAGTTGGAGTTCCGCCGCTCCTACAAGGAGAGCACCTTCAACCCGCGTCTCGAGGCACCGCATGCCATCTGTCCGCGCCGGCTGCGCATTGGCGTCCCGGAGCGGGTCGACAGCAAGGGCGCCGTACTTACCGCCCTCGACGAAACTGCCGTGCGCAAGGCCGCCCGGTTTCTGGCCGCAGAGGGCGTCCAGGCGATCTCGGTCTGCTACCTGTTCAGCTTCATCCGCCCCGACCATGAGCGCCGCACCCGCGAGCTCATCGAGGAGGAATGCCCGGGCCTCTATGTCAGCCTGTCGCATGAGGTACTGCCGGAGATCCGGGAGTTCGAGCGCGTCTCCACGACGGTGGTGAACGCCTATGTCGGGCCGGCGATCAAGTCCTACATCTCGCATCTCGACGACAAGCTGCGCGCCGAAGGCTTCGCCGGCGAGCTGTTCATCATGCAGTCGAACGGCGGCATGCTGACTGCGGCGGAGACGACGCGTCACGCGGTGGGCACCCTTTTGTCCGGCCCAGCCGGCGGCGTCACCGCCGCGGCGATGATCGGCGAACTTGCCGGCTACAAGAACCTGATGACGGTCGACATGGGCGGCACCAGCTACGACATCTCGGTCATCGCCAATCTCACCCCCGGCATGACCACTGAGAGCTGGCTCGCGCGCTACCGCATCGCCTTGCCGATGCTCGACATCCACACGATCGGCGCCGGTGGCGGCTCTATCGCCTGGATCGACAATGGCGGCGCGTTGCGTGTCGGGCCGGAAAGCGCCGGCTCGCTGCCGGGACCGGCCTGCTACGGGCGCGGCGGCACCCGGCCGACCACCACCGATGTCAACCTGATCCTCGGCCTGCTCAACCCCGACTTCTTCCTCGGCGGCGAGATGAAGCTGGACATAAAGGCGGCGACGGAGGCGGTGCGTGTCCACGTCGCCGAACCGCTCGGCATCGGGGTGATCGAGGCGGCGCAGGCGATCTCCGAGATCGTCAACAACAACATGGCCGACGCCAGCCATCTCGTGACCACGCGCCGCGGCCTCGACCCGCGCGATTTCGCGCTGGTCGCGGTCGGCGGCGCCGGCGCGCTGCATGCCGGGCGACAGGCCGAGCTGCTGGGCATGACCTCCGTGCTGGTACCGGCTGCCGGGCCGGTCTTCTGCGCCCTTGGCGACACCGTAGCCAACCTGAAGGTCAGCGAGTCGCGCACCCATTTCGGCAAGCTCGCCACGCTCGACATCGCTGACCTCAACGCCCGTTTCGACGAGATGGAAGCGGTGGCGCGGCGCCGGCTGGCTGGCCAGAACGTGACCGACGACTTCGAGCTGCGCCGCGGCCTCGACCTGCGCTATGAAGGCGAGGTGCACGAGCTTACAGTTCCGCTGCGCACGCGCACGCGGCGAGTGACGGCGCTCAACATCGACGCCACGGTGCGTGCCTTCCACGACCAGCACGAGCAGCTCTTCGCGCACAAGGATGTGAACCACCCGGTGGAGTTGCTGACGCTGCGCGTCGACGTGGTGGGCGTGCGCGACACAATCCGGCTGTGCGGCGCGAGCTTCGGCAGCGAGAACGCCGCCGAGGCGGTAAAGAACACCCGGCCGATCTGGTTTTCGGGCGGCCGCGCCGACGCTACGGTCTACGACGGCGAAAAGCTGAGGCCAGGTCACTTCATCACCGGTCCGGCGGCGATCGAGAACTGGGGAACGACGATCATCGTCTATCCCGATCAGGAAGCGCTGATCGATTCCTACGGCAACTGCATCATCGAGAACGGCCGTGCGGGGAGCCTGCAATGACGGCCCCGGCCTCCCAGATCCTGCAAAACCGGCTGGTGGCACTGTGCCGCGAGGGTGCCGACACCTTCCGCCGGATGGCGCGCTCGGCGCTGGTCATTCATGAAGGGCAGCACGCCTGCGCCGTGCTCGACGCCAACGGCCGCCTGCTCGCCCAGGAACAGGGCGAGCCGAGCCAGCTCGCGGCGGTGCGCGACACGGTGCGCCGCCTCGTCGACTATTTTTCCTTCAACATCGCCGACGGCGACATGCTGCTGGTCGGCGACCCGTATTTCGGCGGCACCTCGGGCGGCTACCTGACGGTGGTGCGGCCGGTTCAGGCGGGCGGCGACATCGCCTTCTTTGCCGCGGTTCGGTTCGCCGCGGTCGATCTCGCCGGCAACGTGCCGGGGCTGCTGCAGCCGGACGCGCATGAAGTCTGGCAGGAGAGCCTGCGTGTCACGCCAGTTAAGCTCAACCGCGGCGGCAATCCGCAGAAGGACGTGCTCCGCTACGTGCTGCGCAACACCCGGGCGCCGGATTGCCTGCGCGGCGACCTCGCCGCAGCCTTCGCCGCAACCTCCCGTGTCGCTGACAAGATCGGCGCAACGATCGACGCGCACGGCCTGGCCGCGCTCACCGCCGCCGCCGAATACGGCATCGCTTATGCCCGCTCCCGCGCCATTCGCAGCCTTGGGGGGATAGCGGCCAGTGGCCAGGGCAAGGCGAGCCTGGTCGAGGACGGGTTCGGCGCGATCGAGGTCGTCGCCCGCTTCGAGCAGGAAGGCGACGCGATCCGCGTCGACCTCGGCGCCAGTTCACCGACGCACAACCGTTCCGCCAACCTGACGCCGTCGGCGACGCGGGCGGCCGTGGTGGCGCAGCTCTTTGCCGGGCTGCTCGACGAGATCGTCGTCAACGAGGGCTTGCTCGATGCGGTGACGATCGCCGTCGGCGAGGATCGCTGCGTGAACCCCGCCTATCCCGCGGCGGTGAGCCTCGGCTGGCGGCTGGTGGCGCCGCTGGTTTCGGCCGCGCTCGCCGAAGCCACCGGCGGGACCGCCGTGCTTTCCGCTGCTGCCCCGACCATGGTCGTCTTCGACACGGTCGGGTCACGCGACCAGACCGAGCCGGTGCAACTGTCGCCGGCCTATCGCCCGGCGGCGGGAGCCGCCGGCGGCAACACGCTGGACGGCATGCGGGTCACGCCATCCGCCGAGGAGCTCGAGACCGCCGGCACATTCCGGCTGCTCTCTCGCGAATTCGACGATCACGGCGGCATCGTCGCCGAGGTCGAGATCGCGCGCGACGGCCTGGAGGCCATCATTCCTCCGACGGGGGACGTCAACCGGCCCGTCGTGCGCCAGCGCCGGCGGCTCACCAGAGAGCGTTCGAACGTCCTCGACCTCGATGCCGGCGCGCTGGTTACCTTCGCCTACGCGCGCCGCGACCTCGGAGGCTCCGATGCAGTCCGCTGATATGATCCGCGCCCGCGTTGTCGCCGGCGCTTTCGACACCGCCGCCGAGGAGATGAGCGCGACCGTGACGCGCACCGCGCGCTCGCCGATCTTCAACGAGGCGCACGACTTCACCACCGGGATCTTCGAGCTGCACGAAGGCAAGACGCGGCTGATCGCCCAGGCGCCGGGCTGCACGCTCCACCTCTACGCCATCTGCTCGGCGGTGCAGGCGGCACTGGACGTGTTCAAGAACGACCTCCATCCGGGCGACATCATCCTCGCTTCCGATCCCGGCCATGGCGGCACGCACATCCCCGACCATGTGGTGATCCTGCCGGTCTTCGCCGACCGCAAGCCGGTGTTCTTCCCGGTGGTGCGCGCCCATTTCGCCGACAGCGGCGGACCCGTCGCCGGCGGCTACAATCCGGCGTCGCGCGACATCTGGCAGGATGGCGTCGTGGTGCCGCCGCTGAAGCTCTACGAGAAGGGCGAGCGGCGCGGCGACGTGTTCGACCTGATCCTCGCCAACAATCGTGCCGAGAGCTGGCTGAAGGGCGACCTCGACGCCATGCGCGGCGCCTGCCTGACGGCGGCGCGCGGTATCGAGCGCGTCGTCGAGCGTTTCGGTCTCGCCGATGTCCGCCAGGCGATCGACCACAACATCGCCTACACCGAGCGGCGGGTGCGCGCCGAGATCGCGGCCTGGCCGGACGGCGACTATTTCGCCGAGACCTTCATCGACCACGACTACCAGGGCGCGCACGACATCCGCGTCGCCTGCACGGCGCGCGTGCGCGGCTCCGACATCACCTTCGACTTCACCGGTTCGGCGCCGCAGGTCGACGGTTTTGTCAATTCGACGCTCGCCAACACGCTGTCCTTCGTGTTCGTCGCCATCGCGTCCTGCGTCGACGAGGACGTGCCGATCAACGAGGGCTACATTAATCCTGTCAAGGTGGTCGCGCCCGAAGGCACGGTGATCAACCCGCGCTGGCCAAAACCGGTCGGCAACTGCACCTGCATTTGCGGCGCCGAGATCGCAGAGGTGGCCTTGCTCGCGCTCTCGCAATGCGCGCCTGAGCGCGTCGGCGTGAACTGCCACAAGCTGCCGCTGGCCTACACCAGCGGACACTACGCCGACGGCAAGCCGTGGATCAGCCTGAACTTCCATGGTTATACGGGTGGCGCCGGCGCCGCTTACGGCACCGACGGCTGGGGTCTCTATCCACCGTTGATGACCGGCGTGATCCTGCCCTCGATCGAGATGAACGAGATGCAGTATCCGATGCGCATCGAGCGCCACGAATATGTGCGCGACACCGAGGGCGCGGGGCTGTGGCGCGGCGCGCCAGGCGTCGGCACGCGGATCCGCTTCCTGGCCGAGAACATCACCAACGCGATGCTCGCCGGCGTGCGCCATCCGACGCGCGGTTTCTGCGGCGGCCACGACGGCCCGCCCAATGCGCTCGCCCTCACCTCCGAGGGCATCCGAACGGCGGTCACCGAGGTCGTCTACAATCATCGGCTCGCCAGCGACAGCACCATCGAGTTCCTGCGCGGCGGCGGTGGCGGCTGGGGCCAGCCGTTCGGTCGGCCTGAGACGTCGGTTCTTGCCGACGTGCTCAACGACTATGTTTCGCCGGAGGCGGCACATTCCGTCTACGGCGTCGCCATCAACCTCGAAACGATGACGGTGGACGAGGATACCACCGCGCGATTGCGCAGCCCGGTGCCGGCAGCCGCGCAATAGAGGATGGCGAACCAGCGGACAACAATGGGAGAGCACAAATGACACCAAGAACTGACGTGAAACTGCTTGCCGCCGCGGCGCTGCTCGCCGTCGCGCAATCCGGAGCGGCAGCCGCCGCTCCATTCGTCGTAAACACCGGGCAGGCGCCGGCCACCATCGATCCGGCCTATGTCTGCGACATCGCCGACAATGGTTATGTCAGCCCGCTCTACGCGCCGCTGCTGACCTATGCCCGCAAGAGCGTTGCCGGTCCGGACGGCGTCACGGTCACCGCGGAGGATTCCGGCAAGATCGTCGGCAACCTGGCCGAAAGCTACACAGTCTCGAAAGACGGGCTCACCATCACGATCAAGCTGAAGCCCGGCCTCAAGTTTGCTTCCGGCAACCCGCTCGACGGGCCTGCCGCGGCCGCCTCGCTCAATCGCGCGCTAAAGAGCGGCGGCTGCGGCAGCTACTACATGGAGGCCGCGCAGACCGGCAACACGCAGTCGATCGCTGCGCCGGACGCGGGGACCGTGGTGATCACCCTGAAGAAGCCGGAGCCGCTGGTCGTCGACGCGCTGACTCAGCCCAATCTCGGCATGGTCGACGTCAAGACCGTCGACGCCAATGGCGGCAAGGACTGGCTCGCCACCAACGCCGCCGGCTCCGGTCCATACATGCTGAAATCATACCAGCCCGGCGTGCGTGCCGAATTCGTCGCCAACCCGAACTGGAGCGGCGCCGCGCCGCTCGAGACCGAAATCACCGTCAACTTCATCTCCGACCCGTCGGCGCTGCTGCTGCAGGCGCGCAACGGCGGCGCCAACGTCACGCTCGGAATGCCGCAGCAGGCGCTGCAGAGCCTCGCCGGCGCGCCTGACCTGAAGATCGTCTCGGTTCCGGCGTCGCGCTGGCTGCTGGCAAGCCTGCCCAACAAGCAGGCGCCGTTCGACAATGTGAAGGTGCGCCAGGCGCTGAGCTACGCCACGCCCTACGAGGCGATCCTCAAGAGTGTGCTGTTCGGTTACGGCGACAGCTTCTACGGACCGTTTCCGCCGGCCTTTGCGACCTTCAAGGAAGAACTCGGTGCGGCGCGTCCCTACGACCTGGAGAAGGCGAAGGCGCTGATCGCCGAAAGCGGCGTGCCGCAGCCGATCGTGCTCGACCTCGCGATCCGCGAAGGCCTGCCGGCGCACGAGCAGATCGCCACGATCCTGCAAGGTGCGTGGAAACAGATCGGCGTCGACGTCAGGATCACCAAGCTGTCGGCATCGGCCTTCGCCGAGGCGGTCGTCGTGCCGCAGAAGGCTGGTGCACTGATCCGCTTCGACGGCCCGTCGATCCAGGATCCGGCGTGGCTGCTCAACTACGACCTGCGCTGCGCTTCTCCCTACAACACAGCCAACTATTGCAGCGCCGACGCTGAAGCGCTGCTCGACGAGGCGCTGCCGCTCGCCGACGCTGCCAAGCGTCAAGAGATCTGGGACAAGATCGCGGCCCTGTGGATCGAGGACGCACCGCGAATCCCGCTTTATGCCGACCGCTATACCGCCGTATTGTCTGCCGACGTGAAGCACTGGGACTTCTCCCAGGACGGGCCGTTCGAGCTGCAACTCTGGGGTCGCTGAGGCATGACCACCCGACGGCGCCGAGCGCCGCCGTCGGGTGCAACCGGAGCCGCCCGAACATGATGACAGCGCGCAACCGTTACGGAATCCTGGCCCCGCCGCTCGCCATGTTCGCGCTGCTGGTGCTGCTGACGCTGATCGGGCCGATGGCCTGGCCGCACAACGCCTACGACATGGACTTCGCGGCGGTGCTTGCGCCACCTTCCTGGGACCATCCGATGGGGACCGATGCCAACGGGCGCGACGTGCTTGCCCGCTTCCTCGACGGCGGGCGGCTGTCGCTGCTCGTCGGTGTGGTCGTCATGGTCGGCGGCCTGGTGCCGGGCGCGCTGCTCGGCATCCTGGCGGCTCGGCTCGGCGGGGTCGTCGACGCGTTCGTCATGCGCATGTCGGATTCGATTGCCGCTTTTCCGCCGATCCTGCTCGCCATGGCGGTGGCGATCGGCCTCGGCGGCGGCCTCGCGACGGCGGTGCTGGGCGTCATCCTGTCGACCTTGCCGTTCTTCGCCAGGCTGATGCGCAGCGAGACCAGACGTATCCTGGCGATGCCCTTCATCGAGGCGGCGCGGGCGATGGGCGCCAGCCCGGCCCTCATCGTCATGCGCCACGTTCTGCCCCACTCGGCCTCGACGATGCTTGTACAGTCGGCCGCGGTCTTCGGCTACGGCATCGCCACGCTGGCCGGGCTCGGTTTCGTTGGCCTCGGCGCGCCGATTCCCACCGCCGAATGGGGCGTGATGATCACCGACGGCATGCCCTACGCGCTGACCGGCCAGTGGTGGATCGCGGTGTTTCCCGGCCTTGGCATCCTGCTCGCGGTCAGCGCAGCCAACATGCTGGCCGACCGGCTGTCGGGCCTGCTGCGCGGCGACGGCGAGGAGGTGCGCCCGTGATCCGGACGGTCCTCGCCCGTCTCGGACTGTCGCTCACCGCCGCGCTGGGCGCCGCGCTGTTCGCCTTCCTCACCTTGCGTGTCGGTCCGGGAGATCCGGCAAGGCTCGTGCTGGGCGCCTTCGCCAGCGACGAGGCGGTCGCGGCGCTGCGGGCGGAGATGGGCCTGGACAAGCCTTATGTCGTGCAGTTCGTCCACTACATCGCGGATTTCGTCACCGGCGACTGGGGCAAGTCCTACGCGATGGGCGAGCCGGTGCGCAGCCTGCTTGCCGACCGGTTTCCCGCGACCATCGAGCTCGGTCTCTGTGCTTTCGTGATCGCCGTCGCCATGGCGCTGCTCTGCGGCATGGTTGGCAGCTATGCCCGGCGCGACTGGATCACGCGCCTGCTGCGCACCCTTGCCAGCTTCTCCATCGGGGTGCCGCAGTTTTGGTTCGGCCTTATCCTGCTGATGGTCGGGTTCGAGTGCCTCGGCCTCTTCCCGGGTCCGGTCGGCCGGCTGGGTTTCGGTGTCCCGCCGCCACCGTCCGTCACCGGGCTGTACACGGTCGATGCGCTGCTGGCGGGGGATCTGGCAACTTTTGCCGACGCTTGCCGCCACCTGCTGTTGCCGGCCGTGACGCTCGGACTGCTGCCGTTCGGCTTCCTGCTCAGGCTGTTCTGGGCCAATCTCGACGACGTCGCCAACGAGCCGTTCGTGCTGGTCGGCCGCAGCCGGGGCATGACGCGGTGGCAGGTGTTCAGGCGGTACGTCGTGCCCAACGCGATCGTGCCGACGCTGACGGCCTCGGGCCTCGTCCTCGGGCAGATGCTGGCGGGCAGCGTGCTGGTCGAGCGCGTCTTCAACTGGCCGGGCGCCGGCGCGCTGGTCACCCAGGGCATCCTGCAGCAGGACTATTCCGTGGTGCAGACCTTCATCTTGCTCAGCGCCGTCGTCTACATCGTCGCCAATCTGTGCGTCGATGTTCTCGTCGCCGCCATCGATCCGCGGATCGCCCGCAAGGACACCGCCGGATGACCGGATCCCTGCTCGAAATCGAACGGCTGAGCGTCTCCTTCGGCGGGCTGCGCGTCCTCGACGACATCGACCTGAAGCTGGCTCCTGGTGATCGGCTCGGCCTGGTCGGCGAGTCCGGCAGCGGCAAGTCGACCCTCGGCCTTGCCATCCTCGGCCTGCTCGTCGACACGGCGAGCGTCTCCGGGACGATACGGTTTGCCGGCGCTGCGCTGCCGATCGGCGACGACCGTGCCATGAGCGCCATTCGCGGCGGCCGCATCGGCTTTGTCTACCAGGACCCGATGGGTGGCTTCAGCCCGATCCACACCGTCGGCCGCCACATGCATCACGCAATCGCCGCGGCCGAGCCGGACATTTCCAGAAGGGCTGCGCGGGAGCGGGCGGCTGCGCTGCTGGCCGAGGTCGAGATACGCGACTCGGCCGCCCGCCTCGACGACTATCCGCACCAATTCAGCGGCGGCATGCTGCAGCGGATCATGATCGCCTCGGCACTTGCCGGCAACCCGCAACTGCTGATCGCCGACGAGCCGACGACAGCTCTCGACGCGACCACGCAGGCCAATGTGTTGCGCCTGCTCGACCGCATCGCCTCGGCGCGCGGCATGGCCGTTATCCTGATCACCCACGATCTCGGCGTGGTCGGCCGTTTCTGCGGCGATCTCGCAGTGCTCTATTGCGGCAATCTGGTGAGCCTGACGACGGTCGCCCGCGCCATGGCGAACCCCGTCCATCCCTACACCCGGGGGCTGCTCGATGCTCGGCCGCGGCTTGACGAGAAGCCGGCGAGGCTGCGCACCATCGGCGGAGTTTTGCCGCGGGCCGGCGCAGCGGGAGGCGGCTGCGCCTTCGAGCCGCGCTGCGCGCTGGGCCGGGGCGTCGCCATCTGCCGGAACGAACGGCCGCTGTTGCTCGCTAACCGGTCGGGCGACCGTGTCGCCTGCCATCTCGCGGGTGCCGAAAGCGAGGTTGCGGCGTCATGCTGAACCTCATCAACATCACCAAATCTTATCCGCGCAAGGGCTTGTTCGGCAGGGGTGGCGAGCCGGCGCGCGTCGTCGACGACGTGTCGTTCTCGCTGCAAGGCGGCCGCACCTTCGGCCTCATCGGTGAGTCCGGCTCGGGAAAGTCGACGCTGGCGCGCATCGCGCTGCGCCTGGTCGATCCGACGTCCGGCACCGTCCTGTACCGCGGCGAGGACATCACGGGCCACGCGCCGTCGCGGCTGATGGCGTTCCGGCGCGAGGTCCAACCCGTGTTCCAGAGCGCTTCGGGTGCGCTCGACCCGCGCATGCGGGTAGCGGCGCTGCTCGAGCAGCCGCTGGTCATCGCCGGCGGGATGGCCCGCAGCGAGCGGGAGGACCGTGTCGCGGCGGCGTTGCGCGCCGTCGAACTGCCCGCCGACTTCACCACGCGGTTGCCGCGCACCTTGTCGGGCGGGCAGCGCCAGCGGATCGGGATCGCGCGGGCGCTGATCACCGAGCCCAAGGTGCTGATCCTGGACGAACCGGTGTCGGCGCTCGACGTTTCGGTCCAAGCGCAGATCCTGAACCTCCTGAAGGACATCCAGCAGGCGCGGGGCCTGTCCTATCTGTTCATTGGGCACGACCTCGCGGTGGCGCGTTTCATGTGCGACGAAATCGCCGTGCTGGAACGTGGACGGCTGGTGGAGCGGGGTCCCGCCGACCAGATCGTCGGATCGCCGGACAATGCCTACACGAAGGGGCTGCTGGAGGCATCGCGGTGGTCCGACCACCGCGGCTGACCTGTTTCGGAATAGTCCATGTCCAACCGCATACAAATGCGCATTGTGGCCAACATAAGAGGTTGCTCAGGCGCAGCAGCCAATCCGCATTGGTGTCGAGCTTCGGGCGTCGGGCTGAACCTCCGGCATCGCGAGCATCTTTTCATGTGCCGAGAAGGGGTGGCGCCATCGTGAATTTCGCGTTGGGAGCGGGCCTTCAGGGGCAGGCAACGCCGGTCACCTATGCCGCCGCCAAGGAAGCGACACGCGCTATCTCACGCATGGCTGCGCGGGAGTGGGCACTATCTAGTCTTGTCCGCTGGCGTTTTCGATCTGGCAGATAGATCGGGATTGAGTCTACGATATCGCTGAAACAATATCATAGAGAACAGAAGTGTTTGCCCCGATCGCGATTTTCAAACTGAGATCACTTCTCGTCGCCGTGGCGACGGCCGGTTTGGTTGTCGGCATCGTAGCTTGGCTGGCGGGGAAGGAGGGGTGGTCGACCTGGGCCTGGATCGCCGGCACCGTTCCCGTTCTTGCGGCGCTGATCGCGGAGATCATCACAAGCCTGCGGCGCGGGGATGTCGGCCTCGACATCGTCGCTGCCCTATCGATGTCGGCCGCCCTGGCATTCGGGGAACCCCTGGCAGGCAACGTCGTCGCGCTGATGTATGCCGGCGGGCAGTTTCTTGAAAGCTATGCGGAAGGGAGAGCCCGCCGTGAAATGACGGCATTGCTCGGCCGGGTCGCACATACCGCGATGCGGTATGCGGCGCGCGGGCTGGAAGAGGTCCCGATCGAGGCGCTTGCCGCCGGCGACCGGATTCTCGTGCGCCACGGCGAGGTGATCCCGGTCGACGGCGATCTCTCGTCCGACGGCGCGCTGGTCGATGAATCGGCGATGACCGGCGAAGGTGTGCCGGTCGAAAAACGCGCAGGCGAGGAGGTTCCGAGCGGCGCCACCAATGTCGGCAACGCCTTCGACCTCACCGTCGCCAGGCCTGCCGCCGAGAGCACCTACGCCAACATCGTCCGCCTGGTTCGGCAGGCCCAGGAAAGCAAGGCGCCGAGCGTCCGCATTGCCGACCGCTTCGCCATCTGGTTCCTGCTGCTGACGCTTGTGATCGCGGGCGCGGCATGGTGGATCTCGGGGGACCGCGTCCGGGCCCTCGCGGTTCTGGTGGTGGCGACGCCTTGCCCCCTGATCCTTGCGCTGCCTGTTGCCATCATCTCGGGCATGTCGCGCGCGGCCAAATCAGGCGTGCTGGTCAAGAGCGGCGGGGCGCTCGAGATGCTCGCAAAGATACGCACCGCGATCCTCGACAAGACGGGGACCCTGACCTTCGGCCAGGCAACGATCAGCGACATCAAGACCTCCGGGAAATGGAACGCGGACGAGGTGCTGCGACTGGCGGCTTCGCTCGACCAGGCATCCAACCACGTTGTTGCCGAAGCACTTATCGCCGCTGCCCAGCAGCGTGGTCTGAAACTGTCCTTGCCCACCGAGGTCAGCGAAGACGCTGGCGCCGGAATCGTGGGTGCTGTCGACGGACGTCGTGTCGTCGTCGGCGGAAGCAGATTCGTTCGTGCTCGGAGTCAAAAGGGCGACCCCTACGCGCTCCGCGAAGGCGTTCCCGAGGGGACCGCAGTCGTTGCTGTTTCGATCGACGGAGAAGTGGCCGGCCTAATCGTCCTCGCCGACCAGGTTCGCCCGGACGCCGCCTCCCTGCTGGACGCATTCCGACGCGCCGGCATCGACAGGCTGGTCCTGGCTTCCGGCGACCGGAAGGAGGTGGTCGCCGCGGTCGCCCGGCAACTGCAGATCGACGACGCTTTCGGCGAGTTGTCACCTGAAGACAAGGTCGAAATCGTCCGGCGCGAATGCAGTCGCGCGCCCACCATGATGCTGGGCGACGGCGTCAACGATGCCCCGGCTCTGGCGAGTGCCGATGTGGGTGTTGCGATGGGGGCTCGCGGTTCGGCTGCATCGTCTGAAACCGCGGACGTCGTTCTTCTGGTCGACCTGCTCCAGAACCTGACCAAGGCCCTTGATGTTGCCCATCGCACGCGTCGCATCGCGCTGGAAAGCGTCTTCGTCGGATTGGGGTTGTCCATCGTGGCGATGATCGTGGCAGCCTTCGGCTATCTGCCGCCGGTGGCCGGCGCCCTGGTCCAGGAAGCGATCGATGTCGCCGTCATTCTCAACGCGCTGCGCGCGCTGAAGTAGCACCGCCGCTCATGGCTTCTGCGGTGCCGCTACGCGGCGGTCCTTGCCGCGCTTACCCTGTTCGAAGCGAATGACCATCCGGCTGCTCAGCCGATTGATCAAGGACGACCTTCTGAAAGCTCACATCTAGCGCCAGCCGTATGCCACACGTGACGCCGCGCTCGCGGCATTCGCCGCGAAGCTTGCGAGATTCCGTAGCGAAACATCCGAACCGGTGCGGCCGGGCCCGCGTCCGCTACTTTGCCGCGGGCTTGCGCCCGCGCTTGGCCGGGGCGACAGGCTCCGGTTCCGGCTTGCGGCCGAGACCGATGCCCTTGGCCAGTTCCGAGCGCCTTGCCGCGTAGTTCGGCGCGACCATCGGATAGTCGGGCGGCAAGCCCCACTTCTGGCGGTACTGGTCCGGCGACAGGCCGTAATGCGCGCCGAGATGCCGCTTCAGCGACTTGAACTTCTTGCCGTCCTCCAGGCAGATCAGATAGTCCGGGAAAATGGACTTCTTGATCGGCACTGCCGGCTTGGCCGGTTCCGGCTCGGGCTTCGAAGGTTCGCCTCCCACGTCGATCAGCGAACGATGGACGCTGGCGATCAGGTCGGGCAGCGAGGCCTGCGGCACCGCATTGTTGGAAACATAGGCCGAAACGAGTTCGGCCGTCAGGGCGACGATCGAGTCGCGATCCATTGCGTTTGTCATGTTATGCCTTGCCTTCTTGCGCATCGACATTTCAGATAGATGTTTTTAGACGGCAATTTTCCCTGGAGGCAATGATTTTAATCATGAGTATAGTAAAATATTTTGTTCTTTTGGGCCAAACCCGGCGC
Organism: Mesorhizobium sp. LHD-90; assembly: GCF_030929505.1. Lineage (GTDB taxonomy): Bacteria > Pseudomonadota > Alphaproteobacteria > Rhizobiales > Rhizobiaceae > Kumtagia. The sequence goes on from NZ_JAVFVV010000010.1 coordinate 219,436, forward strand.
AAAAAGGTGAATTTCCACAACTTCCTTGAGAAAAAAGGCAGCAGCGCAGGCTGCGGTCCGCGTTCCCGCTGCCAGTATTTTTGATACGTCGCGCGATCCGATTCGGTTTACTGAACCGTATGGCCGCGCTCGCTTTTTGCGCCCGTACGATCAATCGCGTGCAAGCGAAGCGCCGACAGGATCGCCGGCTGGCTCTCCTTTACCAAGGCCTCGCCGTAGCAATGCGTGACCATTGTGCAGTCCCCGTGGTCGCGCAACGCAACGAGATGCTTCGAATTGAGGCTGATTGTCCTGCCATCGGTGGAGGTAAGCTGAATCCACATGTTACTACCCCTTCTGCCCTGGGAAACTGTGATCCTGATTTCATCCGGCGGCAACTGGAATGTTGGGGATTCGGGAGCAGGGTGCGGATTGGATCGAATCAGCCCTCCGCTCAGAGCGAGATGAGATGATCCCCGGTCATTCTGCCGGCGACGGTTTGGGTCGAGGGCTTTGTCGAGAACAAGCGAACGGCCGGCGGGAGTTTCGCGCGCGAGAGGTCCTTCAAGCCATCAACGGTCGGTGCGGCGACCGACAGGGCAGGGCCGGCAAAGCTCGCCGCCGCGGCCTGCTCGTCGGCCGGGGCCGCCTCGTCACAGGCGGTCTATCTCCCGCAGGAATTTCTGCAATTCCGCGGGGTCCATCCTGACGACATGCCGGTCCTCGGGAAAGGTCTTGCCGTTCACGTCGGCGACAAACTCGGAGAAGGCGGCGATGCGTTCGGCCTGCAGCCGGTCGTATTCGGCGGCAAAGTTGCGGTAGACCTTGGAATGACGGGGCATGTGGCCGCGGTTCTGGCCGAGCACGTCCTCGGCGAACAGATACTGTGCGTCGCAGCCGGCGCCGGCCCCCATGGAAAGCAGGAACAGCGAGGTGCGCTTCGAGATGGCTTCGGCGACCTCGGCCGGTACGACCTCGATCTCGGCGCCGAAGGCGCCTGCGGCCTCGTATTTCCTGATGGCGTCGAAAATCTCCAGCGCCGTGCCGGCGGTCTTGCCGACTGCCCTGAAACCGCCCGTCCAGGTGGCGCGTGAAGGGATCAGCCCGACATGGCCGATCACCGGGATGGCCTCGTCGGCCATGCGCTTCACGGTGGCGTAGCTCGCGCTGCAATAGACCGCGTCGGCGCCGGCCTTGTACATGCGGAAGGCCCAGCGCACGAAATCGTCGGCGGTGCCTATCTCGTAGAAATTCTCGCCAGGCATGGAAAACAGGCTGGGTGCTGCGTCGCGGTATTGCGGGTTGAGCAGCAGGTCCGGCGGGATGGAGACGATGTCGACGCCGGCCCGCTCGGCGGCTTCCGCTTCGTCGAGCGTCATCACGCGCAGCATGGTGAGCTGGCGCTTTCCCTTCATCGCGCGCAGGTCGTGTATGGTCGGTCTGGTTCTGGCCATGGTCGGTTCCCTCAATTTTCCGGTCAGGCGGCGAGCAAGGATTTGAGCTTGGTATCCGCCGCCGAGAGTTTTTCGGGCGACGGCGCGGCACGTCTGGCGATAAGCATCTCGGCGAGGCGGATGTCGCGCGCGACGGCATTCCCGGGTCCGATGCCGCTGGCCGCCACCAGCCGGCCATCGGCGGCGAGATGGAAAAGGATGAAGGCATCCGCCCCCAGATCGCGGCACACGGTCTCAACGCCTTCGTCCGGCAGCCCGGCGATCTGCAAGCCGAGATCGTACTGATCCGACCAGAACCACGGGACCGCATCGTGGGCCTCGCCCGCGCCGAGCATGTTTTTGGCGGCGAGCGCGCCCTGCTCCTGGGCATTGCGCCACGCTTCCAGCCGCACCCGCCGTCCGCCATAGAGCGCCAGCGGGAACGAACAGCAGTCGCCGGCCGCGAAGATATCGGGATCGCCGGTGCGCAGATTCCCGTCGACCGCGACGCCATTGTCGATCGCCAGGCCGGCGGCCGCGGCCAGGGCGACGTTCGGCACGGCGCCGATGCCGATCACGCAGAGATCGCCTTCGACCGCATGGCCGTCTGCCAACCGGATGCGCACGCCGCCAGTGATGTCTTCGACGGCCACGATGCCTTTGCCGCAGAGGACGTGGACGCCCGCGGACCCATGGGCGGCATGGATGGTCTCTGCGATCTCGGCGGGAACACCGCGCATCAGGATGCGCGGCTGCGCCTCGATGACGGTCACCGGGCAGCCGAGTTTCCGGGCGGAAGCGGCGAGTTCCAGCCCGATGAAGCCGCCGCCGACGATCAGCACGCGGACACCGGCGCGCAGATGCGCGCGGATCGCCAGCGCGTCGTCGAAGGTGCGCAGCGTGACGCAGCGCCGGCTCCCCTCGGCCAGCGGCAGCCGGCGCGGCGAGGAACCTGTGGCGATCAGCAGCCTGTCGTAGCCGAGCGACGCCCCGTCGGCCGTAGCGACCGTCTTGGCCTGCCGGTCGATGACGCGGACCTCGGTCGCGGCGAGATGGGTCACCCCGGCCTCGGTGAGGCGCTGCGGGCTCGCCGCATGTTTCGGCATGGGCTCGGCCTCGTCGGCCATGGCGTCCTTCGACAGCGGCGGCCGCTCATAGGGCGGATGCGGCTCGGCGCCGATCAGCGTGACAGGTCCGGCATAACCTTGCTCCCGCAGCGCCAGCGCGGCGCTGGCGCCGCATTCGCCGGCGCCGACGATGACCATTCCCGCTTCCGATCCCACGGAACCTCTCCTCCCCGCGCCGTCAGCCGACCTGAATCAAAACCTTGCCGGCTTCGACCCTGACCGGATAGGTCCTGAGGTCGACGCAGACCGGTGGGCGTTTCGCCTCGCCGGTCTTGTAGTTGAAACGGCCATTGTGCTTCGGGCATTCGATGATGTCGTCCATCACCAGCCCGTCGGCCAGATGCACCTTCTCATGCGTGCACAACCCGTCGGTGGCGAAATATTCGTCGTCGGGCGAGCGGTAGATCGCGAAGGTGCGGCCGCCATGGTCGAAGCGGATCACATCCTCCTCATCGATGTCGTCCGCCGCGCAAGCCTCTATCCATTCAGCCATGGTCGTCTTTCCGCTTGAGTGCCGCCGGTCCCACGCGCCCCTGCGCCGCGGTCCGGTCGTTCCGTCGTCGGGGCGCGGTCTATTCGGCCGCCGCCGCAATGGTCAGGTCGTGGAACTCGCCGCGATAAGGTTTTGCCGTCGGCGGCAGGTCGCGCTTGAGGAAATGATCCTCGTATCTGAGCTGCTTCATCAGCACCGGCCAGACTTCCTTGTAGGCATGCCACATGGACGGGCTGGGCGCCGGCAGGTCGTGTCTAATGATCTCATGCAGCTTAGGCAGCGCATGATACGGCACCATCGGGAACATGTGGTGCTCCACATGATAGTTCATGTTCCAGTAGATGAACCGGCTTATCGGGTTCATGTACACGGTGCGGGTGTTGAGCCGGTGGTCGGTCACGTTGTCGGCCAGCCCGATATGCTGCAGCAGGCCGGTCAGCACCATGTGCCAAGTGCCGAAGAGGCGCGGCAGGCCGATCAGCATCAGCGGCAGGAACGACCACATGTAGAGTGCAAGGGCGATCGTCGCGGCATAGATCGCCATATGCCAGCGCGCGGCGGCAACCGCCTTGGGCTGCTCGGACTCGGGGATGAAATCCTTCTCGTCCGGCGAGAGATATCCGAAGGCGTTGCGCACCAGGATCGGCAGCGAGAAGCGGAAGTCTAGCAGCCCGGTGAAGGCCAGCGCCGCCCTGAGCAGGTCCGGCGGCCGCATCACCGCGATCTCGGCGTCGCGGCCGACGATGATCGTGTCGGTGTGGTGGCGCGCGTGACTCCAGCGCCAGGTCACCGGGTTGCGCATCTGCATGAAGCTGGCGATCTGGTAGACGGCGTCGTTCATCCACTGCGTCTTGAAAGCCGTGCCATGGCCGCATTCGTGCCAGCGCGAGTCGCTGGAGGAGGCGTAGAGCACGCCGTAGACCAGGAAGAACGGCACGCACCACCAGGTGCCCCAGAACAGAACCGCGCCGGCGGCCGAGCCGAGAATGGCCGCGATCCAGATGATCGTGTCGCGGATCGCCGGCCCGTCGGAGCGCTGCATCAGCTCCTTCATCACCTTGCGCGGCACTTCGGTGTGATACCATTCGGCCGAGGCCAACCCCGTCTCGATGGCCCGCTTCGAGCTTTCGCCGACAAGGCTGTAGTCGCGCTTGCTTTTGACCAACTCGGCTGCAGCCACTGTCATGACCTCCCCGGCGTGAGAGCTGTCCCGGCCGGATCGCGGGGCGGCGTCAACGCATTCTGGCAGGCATCATAGAGGGAGCCGCAAAAACCCTCAATCGGCATGCTATATTTCATATCATTTCTATCATTGCCTGACAGTCTCGCCGGGGGTATTAGAGTGTGTCGCACCCAATCGGATTCATTCTGCCGGCGACGGTTTGGGTCAAGGTCGAGGGCTTCGTCGCAGGCCGGGCTGGCGGCCCGGACAAGACGAAGCCCGATGGATTTGGCCCAAACCGGCCCGGCCCTTCGGGTTTCCGGTTGGCGGGCGCCCACTTCGTCAGGTCGCTCGGCCGATGAACCACATCGACCTTCGCGACCTTCCTTGTGGATCGCCTCGCCAAACGAGAAACAGAATGAACCCGATTGGGCGCGACACGCTCTAGGGTTGCCGCAACGGAGTTCCTCTGCCATGGCCAAGCGCCCGACGATCGAGCAGCTCGCGCGCGAATCCGGCGTCAGCGTCGCTACCGTCGACCGCGTGCTGAACCGGCGGCTCCCCGTCCGCACCGAAACCGCTAGCCGGGTCTACGAGGCCGCGGTGCGGATCGGCTTCCATGCCGCCGGGCTGATCGGCCAGCGGCTGCGCGAGGACCAGCCCACGGTGCGGCTGGGCTTTCTGCTTTTGAAAACCGACCAGCCGTTCTACGGCGCCTTCGCGCAGGACATCGCCGACGCCGTCGCCGCTGCGCAAGGGTTGCGGGCTTCCTGCAAGATCGATTTCATTTCCCCTCAGGAACCTGCTGAGGCCGTTGCCAGCCTGGAGGCCATGGCGGTAGCCTGCGACGCGGTCGCGATGGTCGCCCCCGAGCATCCCACGCTCGCCGCCGCGGTGGAGCGGCTGAAGGAGCGCGGCGTGCCGGTGTTCGCGCTGCTGTCGGACTTCGCGCCGGCGGCGCGCCAAGCCTATGTCGGCGTGCACAACGGCAAGGTCGGGCGCACCGCGGCCTGGATGATCGCGCGCTGCGCGCGCCCCGGCAAGGTGGCGCTTTTTGTCGGCAGCCACCGGTTCCACGGCCACGAATTGCGCGAGATCGGTTTTCGCGCCTTCTTCCGCGAGGAGGCGCCGGACTTCACCGTCCTCGACACCATCGTCAACCTGGAAGCCCACGAACTCACGCACGAGGCCATGCTCGACCTCCAGCGCCAGCATCCCGACCTAGCCGGTGTCTACGTCGCCGGCGGCGGTTCCGGCGGGCTGGTCACAGCCCTTCGCGAGATGGATCCGGGCCGGCGTCCGGTCGCTGTCTGCAACGAGTTGACCGCGGACAGGCGCGCCGCCCTGGCGGAGGGTCTGCTGACCATGGTGATCGCCACGCCGCGCGACCTCATCTGCCGCGAGATCGTGCCGTTGATGGCGGAGGCGTTGAAGCCGGGCGGCAATGCGCCGGCGCAGATCTTTCTGCCGTTCAACATCTACCTGCCGGAGAGCGTCTGAGCGCTTCCCGCGCCGCCGAAGACGGGTATCCGGCCTGTCCTGCGTGACAGGCTTCAGGCCCGGTGGTCGAGCCGCGCAACGAGACGGTCGCCGGCGTACTGGATGAGGCATACCAGCACGATCAGCACAGCAACCACCGCCACCATCACCACGGTCTCGAAACGCTGGTAGCCATAACGGATGGCGAGATCCCCCAGCCCGCCCGCACCGATCGCGCCCGCCATCGCCGATGCGCCGACAAGCGTGATCAGGGTCACGGTGAAGCCGGCCACCAGGCCGGGCAGCGCTTCGGGCACCAGCACCTCGCGGATGATCGTCCAGCGGTTGCCGCCCATGGCCCGTGCCGCCTCGACCAGCCCGTGGTCGACCTCGCGCAGGGATACTTCCGCGATGCGCGCATAATAGGGCGTGGCGGCGATCGACAGGGGCACGATCGCCGCCCAGGTGCCGATGGAGGTGCCGACGATAAGCCGCGTCAGCGGGATCAAGGCGACCAGCAGGATGATGAAAGGCACCGAGCGAAAACCGTTGATGACGGCGCCGAGGATACGGTTGAACCAAAGATTTTCGGCGATGCCGCCGCGATCGGTGGCGACCATGGCCAGGCCGAGCGGCAGGCCCGCGACCAGCGAGATCAGGCCGGAGGCCGCCGTCATCAGAATGGTTTCCCAGGTCGAGCGGACAAGCAGTTCAAGCATCACCGGCGACATGGCCGAGCACCTCCGTTCGCGCACCGCGCGCTTCGAGAAACTGGCTGACCCTGGCCACGTCTTCGCCGGAACCCCGGATCGCTAGGAACAGCGTGCCGACCGGCTCGCCCTGGATGGTCTCGATGCCGCCATGGATCAGGCGGAAGGGTACCTTCAGCGTCCCGGCAAGATCGGAGAGCAGCGCCTGGCGCGCCGCGTCGCCGAAGACATCGATCCTGAGCACGGCGTCACCGACAGGCTCTGGTGAAAGCCTGTCTGCGATCTCCTGCGGCAACTGGGGACGCATGCCTGCCAGCAGACTCCGGGTGATCTCGGATTTGGGTTCGGCGAAGACCGACCAGACCGGTCCTTCCTCGACGATGCGCCCCTGATCGATGACCGCGACGCGGTCGGCGATCGATCGGACCACCTCCATCTCGTGGGTGATGAGCAGGATGGTGAGGCCGAACCGGCGGTTGATGTCCTTCAAGAGCGCCAGGATCGAGCGTGTCGTCTCGGGGTCCAGCGCCGACGTCGCCTCGTCCGAAAGCAGCAGGGCCGGATTGGCGGCGAGCGCGCGGGCGATGCCGACACGCTGCTTCTGGCCGCCGGAAAGCTGCGCCGGATAGCTTCTTGCTTTCTCCGGCAGCCCGACGAGGTCGAGAAGCTCGGCGGCGCGGCGGGTGCGCTCCGCCTTGCCAACTCCAGCGATCTTCAACGGCAGGGCGACGTTCTCCGCCACGGTCTTGGCCGAGAGCAGGTTGAAATGCTGGAAGATCATGCCGATGCGTCGCCGCAGCGGCTGCAGGTCGGACTCGCCGAGCCGGCTGATCTCCCGGCCCTCGATAAACACCTCGCCGGAATCGGGCCGCTCCAGGCCGTTGAGGCAGCGGATGAGCGTCGATTTGCCGGCACCGCTGCGACCGATGATGCCAAGAATCTCGCCCTTGTGGACGGTCAGCGAGACGCCGTCGAGCGCCGGCGTCTTTCCGAACCGGCGGCGCAGGTCGGTCAGGCGGACGACGTCTTGTCTCAGTTCGGCGTGTTCCACCGGCACTCCTGCCGAAATATGTACGTTCATTATACGTATGGGCCCGTGCAAAAACAGGTCGGCGGCCCGCGTGGAACGCAGGCCGCCGCAGGGTGCGATATAGGCGCTCAGTAGGCGCTGATGCCCGTTCCCTTGTACACACGGTCGAATTCGGCCTTCACCGTTTCGTTCTGGTAAGATTCGACCAGGGTTTTCACCCAGGGCTCGTTCTCGGAGCCGGCCTTGACGGCGATGAAGTTGCGGTACGGATTGTCGGCTACCGGTTCCTGGGCGATACGGTCGTCGGGGGTCAGGCCGCTCTTCAGCGCCCAGTCGGTGTTCACCACCGCCGCATCCAGGTCGTCCACCGAGCGCCCGACGATGCCGGCGTCAAGTTCCTTGATGTTCAGGTTCTTCGGGTTCTCGCTGATGTCGATCACCGTGGCGAGGATTCCCGTGCCGTCCTTGAGTTTGATCAACCCTTCGTTCTGAAGCACGCGAAGCGCGCGGCCTTCGTTGGACGGATCGTTGGGCACGCCGACCACGGCGCCTTCAGGCAGTTCGGCGACGGTTTTGTGCTTCTTCGAGTAAAGGCCGATCGGCCACACGGCGGTATAGCCGACCGGAACGATGTGGTAGCCCTGCGTCTTGATCTGGTTGTCGAGATAGGGCTGGTGCTGGAAGGCGTTCGCGTCGATCTCGCCGCGCTCCAGCGCCTCGTTCGGCTGGGTATAGTCGTTGAAGACCACGGTTTCGATCGTCAGCCCGCGCTTGGCGCCTTCCTGGACGACGACGCGCCACACATCCTCGTCTTCGCCGCTGATGATGCCGACCTTGATCTCCTTCTTGTCCTGGGAGAAGGCCGGAGCCGTGAACGCGAAAGTGGTGAGCGCCGCGGCGGTCGCAAGCGCCAGGGCAAGCCCGGTACGGCGGGTCACTGGCCCGGAAAACGGGAATCGATTGTTCTGGTCGGACATGATTTTTCCTTGGGATGTTGCTCTTGATGCTGAATCATGAGCGATGCAGCAGCATTGCACAAAGCAACACGTTCCTCGGCTGAACGCCGGGCAGGAATATCGTCTCAAAAGCCCAGGTGAAATGAGAGTCTTCGCCTTCGCATCTGCGAAGGCGAAGTGGGACGCGTGGCTCCGGGCCAGCGTTAGGTTATCTGGGATAGTGGCGCGCCCGCATCATATCGCCTTGCCCGTCGCGGCGTCGAACACCGAGGCCCGGTTCATGTTGACGTCGATCGGCAGCGTTTCGCCGGGGCGGCTGACGTCATGTGCCTGCAGTTCCGCGATCACCGGCTCGCCGGCGAGCCGGAAAGTGGCGTAACTGCGCGATCCGGTCGGCTGCACCAGGTCGACGAGCGCATCGTAGCGGACGCAGCCCGGTGGCGGGGCGCCCGCCGGCGCGCGGCTGAGGTGCTCCGGCCGTAGGCCCAGCAGCACCGATCCGTCGCCGGATGTCCTCGGCGCCATCCGGCCGTTCGGCAAGGGCAGGAACTGGTCGCCGAAGGCGATGCCCTCCGATCCGGCGCGGCTCTCCAGACGGCCCGGCAGAAAACTCATCTTCGGCGATCCGAGAAAACCGGCGACGAAGGTGGTCGCCGGCCGCTCGAACAGGTCGAGCGGCGCGCCCTGCTGCTCGATCAGGCCGTCGCGCATCAGCACGATGCGGTCGGCCAAGGTCATCGCCTCGATCTGGTCGTGCGTGACGTAGATCATGGTGGTGGAGATGCCCTGGTGGAGACGCTTGATCTCGCCGCGCATCTCGTCGCGAAGCTGGGCGTCCAGATTGGAGAGCGGTTCGTCGAACAGGAAGATGCGGGGGTTGCGGACGATGGCGCGGCCGATGGCGACGCGCTGCCGCTGGCCGCCCGAGAGCTGCCGCGGCAGCCGGCCGAGAAGTTGGGTGATGCCAAGCATGCGCGCCGCGGTATCGACCCGCCGGTCGATTTCCGGCTGCGGCATCTTGCGCGCCTTCAGCCCGAAGCCGATATTTCTGGCCACGCTCATATGCGGATAGAGTGCGTAGTCCTGGAACACCATGGCGACGTCGCGGTCGCGCGGCCGCAGGTCGTTGACCACCTCGCCGCCGATTTCGATCGTGCCTTCGGAAATCTCCTCCAGCCCAGCGATCGTGCGCAGGAGCGTGCTCTTGCCGCAGCCGGACGGCCCGACCAGCACGGTGAATTCGCCGTCGGGGATGTCCAGGTCGATGCCCCGGACCGCGTGGAACGCTCCGTAGCGCTTGTGCAGCCCGCTTATCCTGACATTCGCCATTTCCGAAAATTTCCTATCCGCGGACGGCGCCGAGCGTCAGCCCGCGCACCAGGTGTCGTTGAGCGAGAACTCCCAGCGCGATCGACGGCACCAGGGAGACGATGGCGAGTGCCGCCGCCTCGCCATACTGCGCGCCCTGGAAGCCGATGAAGGCGCGGAACACAGTCGGCAGCGTGAAGGCGGTGCGGCTGGTCAAGAGCAGCGCGAAGAAGAACTCGGTCCAGCAGGCGATGAAGGCGAACACGGCCGCCGCGACGATGCCGGGTGCGGCGAGCGGCACGGCGACGCGCCAGAACGCTTCCCAGCGCGTGCAGCCGTCGACAAGTGCTGCCTCCTCCATGGAGCGCGGCATGCCGCGGAAATAGGCGAACATCATCCAGACCGAGACCGGCAGCGTGAACACCGTGTAGGCGACGATCAGCCCGACATGTGTGTCGTAGAGGCCGACCTGGCGGTAGATGAGAAATACCGGCAGCACGATGCCGATCGGCGGCAGGAAACGCTGCGACAGCACCCAGAAGGAGAGGTGCTGGCCGCCCGTGTTGTATCGCGCCAGGCTATAGGCCATGGTGGTGCCGAGCAGCGCCGAAAGCGCGGTGGCCGACAGCGAGATGATCAGGCTGTTGATCAGCCCCTCCAGCCCTCGATAGGTGAACAGCGCCACCTCGTAGTGCAGCAGGGTCGGCTCCGTCGGAAACCAGACGGGCGGGGTTGCCAGATAGTCGTCGCTGGGTTTCACCGACGTGTTGAACATCCAGTAGAGCGGCCACAGCACGAAGATCAGGAAGAAGCCGAGCAGCACGAAGCGGGCGACCGGGGCGCCACCGCGGCGCGGACGGCGGGCGGAACGGACGGCGGCCATCAGGCGGTCTCCACCTTGAGCAGACGGCGCACGAGCAGCGTCACCACCAGCGCCGTGAAGATCAGGAACAGCCAGCTTCCCGCCGTCGCCTGCGACAGGTGGAACTGCGTGAAGCCGACCGTGTAGAGATAGTAGCTTGCCGTATAGGTGCTGGTGCCCGGCCCGCCGCCGGTCATGATGAAGATCGTGTCGAACATGCGGATGGCGTCGAGCAGCCGGAAGGTGAGCGCCAGTAGCATCATCGGTGCCAGATGCGGCACTGTGATCGCCCAGAACGCCTGCCAGGCGTTGACGCCGTCGAGTTCCGCCGCCTCGTAGAGGTTCGGCGGGATCGAGGTCAGCCCGGCGAGCAGGATGACGAACATGAACGGCGTCCACTGCCAGACGTCGGCGACCACCAGCGAGATGTAGAGCCACGGGCTCTCGGTGAGCCAGCCGATGGTTACCTCCTGCCCGAGCAGCGCGCCGAGAATGTAGTTTGTCGGCCCGAACGGACGTTGCAGCAGCAGCGTCCAGGCCTGGCCGACGATCACCGGGCTGATGAACAGCGGCACGATCAGGATCGACATCACCACGCCGCGGCCTGGAAAACTTCTCACCATGGCGAGCGCCACCGCGAGGCCTAGCACGAACTCGATCGCCACGCTGATGCCCGACAGAAGCGCGGTGAGCAGTAGCGACCAGCGCGCCACCGGATCGAAGACGACGCGTTCGAAATTCTTCAGGCCGACGAAGGCATGGCCGGGCACCTGGAAGTCGTAGTTGATGAACGAGACGACCAGCGAGAACAGCAGCGGATAGATCGACAGCGCCAGGATCAGCAGCACCGCGGGGGCGACCAGCAGCCACTTGAAATGGCGGTCGGCCCAGTTGGCGAAGCTTGAAAGGCGCGGCGGCGCCCCGGCCCCCGTCATGCGCGTAATGGCTGCAGTCTGCGGCATCGTCGCTTCTATTCCGTTTCGCCCTTCATGCCCGGCAAGCCGCGCGGCCGGCGCGCTCTTCCGGTCTCAAGCAAAAAAACCGGCCGGCGCCCCCCGACGCCGGCCGGTCCCCCTCACAGCGTGACCGCCAGGCCAAGCTTCTCGACGGTGTTGTCGGCCGTCGCGCCCGGCAGCTTCAGGAACTCCGCGTAGAAGGCCTTTTGGGAATCGACGCCGAGGCGGTCCGTCGTCTCGTCGAACTCCTTGGCCGCGGTCTCCAGCGAAGCCTTCGGGTCGGCGCCCGCCCAGACCGCCGTGCACATGCGGTCGATCGACAGGAAGTAGTCCTGCGCGCCGGGCATGATCGGGTCGAGAAGGCCGACATTGGCCGAGGCGTTCAGGTTGGCGAGATATTCCTTGGCGCTCGGGAACAGGCCGGCATAAAGCTCCGACCTGAAGTGCGACAGGCGATACGGGTCGCGCAGCGCGTAGGGCAGCATGACGCGGGCGAGCGACACCGGCGGCGAGGTCATCCACTGCATGGCCAGGAAGGCGGCGTCCGGGTTCGCCGAATCCGCCGACAGTGCCTTGTTGAAGCCCGTCGCGTGCTCCGGATTGCCGGGAACGACGGCGTAGCCGACCTTGCCGGCGATCTGCGACTGCGGGATGAAGTTGATGGCCGCCGCCGACTGCGAGTAGTTTGCGGCCATGCGCCCGGACGGCGGCCAGGAATAGATCATCGCCACCTTGCCGGTCAGGAACGCCGCCCACAGCGACACCGCGTCGAGTTCGTTGTTGCCGGGGATGGACGCGTTGTTCGCGGCGATCATGTTCTGCAGGGTCTTCACGCCGGCGTCGGAGGCGAGCGCCGCCTTCATGTCGCCGTCGAACAACTGGCCGCCATTGGCGCGGAACTGCTGCAGGAAGTCGAACTGGTTGCCGGGGCTGCCCGCCTTGCGGAAATGGCCGGCGCCATAGACGTTCGGCGCGAGCTGGTCGGTGATGAACTGCGCCACCTGCGCATATTCCTCCCAGGTCTTCGGGGGCTCCAGCTTGGCGTTGAACTTCGCCTTGTAGGCCTCGACCAGCTTCGGATCCTCGAAGATGTCCTTGCGGTAATAGAGGGCGAAGATGTCGCCGTCGTCGAACAGGCCCCAGATCTTGCCCTTGTAGGTTGGCAGCGCCTTGTAGAGCGGATGGTAATCCTCGAGGTCAGCCTTGTTCATGTATTTGGCGATATAGTCGTCGAGCGGCTGGATGACGCCGCCGTCGGCGAGCGAGGGAGTCCACATCGGCGCGACGTCCAGGATGTCGTAGGCGCCGGACGTGGCGATATGTTCGGCCACCGCTTTCGAATAGAGATCCGGCCATGCCAGTTCGACGACGTTGGTCTTGATGCCGGTGAGTTTCTCCAGCATCGGCCCCGAGAAATTGCGCGGATCGAGCGCCTGCAAGCCGGCTTCCGAGGTCATGTTGAGGGTCACGCCGGAATATTGCTTGGCCGCCTCGATCGCGCGGAAGGCCGAGCCGTCTGCCGGGCCCTCGCTCGAGGCCTTCAGCGCGGCGGCCTGCGCCTGGCCGAGGGGGGTCGACGGGTCCGCCAGTTCGCTGGCCTGCTGCGCCAGCGCCCAGTCGGTCATCATGCTGAGCATCGGCCCCGAGGCGGCCAGCAGGCCGGTCATCTGCCCGAACCGGGTGATGAAGGTCCGGCGCGTGCTTTCGCCACGCATGAATGCATCCACCTCGCCGGCCAGGCCGGCCTCGAAGTCGCGTCTCTCTCGATCGTTCATGCCTTTCACTCCTCCCAGGATTGCCGAGCCGTTTCGGCTGCGGCGTTCGCCTCCAACTCGGTCGCGGGCGCTGCGGCCGGTCAATCTCAAGACTTGGCCCGCGGGCCAGCGCCTCAGTTCGTCGCGTTCCCCCTCACTTGCCGAAGCGGCTGGCGTAGTCGGCCAGACGCCGCTTCCACTGCTCGGAAGCCAGAACCTCCCTGTTCACCACGCCCCGCGGCTCGCGCCCATGCATGACGTCGAGCACGGCCTTCACGTCCGCGGCGCCGTTGCCGGCGAAACATTGGTCCGTCCAGCAGAGCGCGTGCGGCGCCAGAATGACGTTGTCGAGTTCCAGGATCGGATCGTCGGCGTCCGGCGGTTCCTGTTCGAGCACGTCGAGGCCCGCGCCGGCGATGCGGTTCTGCTGCAACGCGCTTGTCAGCGCCTTCTGGTCGACGATCGGGCCTCGGGCGGTGTTGATCAGATAGGCCGTCGGCTTCATCAGCGCGATCCGCTCGGCATTGACGATGTGCCTCGTGTCCTCGGTTAGCGGACAGCTCACCGACAGCACGTCGGACCGGCGGAACAGCTCCTCGATGCCGACCAGTTCGATGCCGAGATCCCGCGCCACGCCGGCATCGGCGTAGGGATCGTGCGCGAGGAACTTCATTTCGAACGGTCTTGCCATGCGGAACACTTCCGCACCGATATTGCCGATGCCGAGCGAGCCCAGCGTGCGGCCCACCAGGCCGACGCCCATATGGTTCGACCTCTGCGCGAAGCCCGGCGCGGCCATGCGCGTGAGCCGGTCCTTGGCCATCAGCTTGCCGGTGAGCGCCAGCATCAGCGTTATGACCGAGACCGCCACCGGCCGGCGCACGCCGTCCGGTGTGATGACGAGCGCGATGCCTGCCTCGGTACAGGCCGGAACGTCGACCGTGTCGTAGCCGACGCCGAACCGGGCGACGACGGAGAGACGGCCGCCTTTCGGCACGCTGCCGGCGGTGAACCGGTGCGCAAGCAGGATGAGGGCGTCGAAACCTTCGAGTTGTTCGGCGCTGAGCGGATTGCGCGACTCGAGAAACGCCACTTCGACGCCGGGCGCCTGATAGAGCGGGGCCAGGTCGAAGTCGGAATAGGTCGGCGAGCCGTCGGGCTTCAGGAAATCCCCGGACAGTGCCACCCTGAACGTATCGCCGGCCATCACCGCGCTCCGGCCTTGGCGCAGCCCTCGCGCAGCTTGCCCACCGCGTCCGCGAGCGCCTCATAGAGCAGCCAGATGTCACCCTGGTAGCAGACGAAGTCGAAGCCCTGGTCATGGACTTCGATGCCTTGCTGGACGTTGCCGACCAGCCGGCCGAGCGACTTTCCGTGGCGTTTCGCGGCGGCGACCACCTTGTCCATCGCGGCGGTGAACGTCGGATGCCCGAACTCGCCCGGTATGCCGAGCGACACGGAGAGATCGAAATGGCCGACCCACAGGCAGTCGACACCCTCGGCCGTGGCGATCGAGTCGACATTGTCCACGCCTTCCGCCGTCTCGACCAGCGCGATGAAGGCGGTCCGCCGGTTCGCCGCGGTGAACTTGTCGGCGACGCCGCCCGGCCGATACCGGTCATGCGCGATCTGCAGGGCGACGCCGCGGCCGCCGGCCGGGTGGTATTTCATGGCGCTGACGATGCGGCGCACCTGATCGGCATTGCCGACCATGGGGACGATCAAGCCCTCGACGCCCATGTCCATGGCGCGCGCGATGAAATGGGTGTCATGCGACGGGACACGCACCATGGCCGGAAGGTCGGCGGCCTCGAAATAGCGGATGGCGCTCTTCAAGGTTTCCATGCCGAAGCCGGAATGCTCCATGTCGAAGAAGACGAAGTCGCAGCCGGCGGCCTTCAAGATGTGCCCTATGCCCGGCGTTGCGAATTCGGCGACGAGATGGCCGAGCTTCACCTTGCGGTGCCCCATCATCTCTCGCAAAGCGTTTTCAGCCATTAGTTCGATCCCTCCCTTGGCCCTGCCGCTCCTCCGGCGTCAGCCCATTCCTATCCCTCGCAGACAAGCGCTCCGCGGATGACGTGTTTTTCCCTCACCAGCGGCGCGCTCTCGGCGTCGAAAGCGAGAAAGTGCGGCGTGCGGCAATGCGCGTCGAAGGCGGCCGCGTCGTCGTAGATCTCGTAGAGCAGGATGCGCTCCGCATCGCCCTCCGGCTCGACGACGTCGAAACGGCGGCAGCCCGGTTCGTCGCGCATCGAGGCGTGGGCGTTGGCGTCCATCATCGGACGAAAGGCCGCGCGCGCGCCTGGCACGAGGCGGAAGTCGACGACGATCACGAAGCCGCTCACGCACGTGTCTCCACCACGGTGTTGTAGCGGCGCGCCACATATTCGAGATGGTCGCGCATGGCGCGTTCGGCCCGGTCCGGGTCGCGCGCCGCCACCGCCTCGAAGATCAGCTTGTGCGCCTCGTAGGCGCGCCGGTCCTCGCCGGCCGCCAACGTCGTTCGCCGCTGCTCCAGCAGCCAGTCCGCCAGCGCGGCATGAATGGCCGTGAAGATCGGGTTGCGGGTGATCACCGCCAGCACATAGTGGAAGTCCACGTCGGTCTGCTGGAACCGCTCGAGATCGCCGATCGACTCGCGATTGGCCTCCAGCGCATCCTTCAGTTGGACGATATCGTCGTCGGTCGCGGCCACTGCCGCGTTCCGGGCCAGCCCGACCTCGAAGAACAGGCGCGCGTTCTGGAAGTTCTGGACGCCGCCCGGCGCGCTCATCATGTGGCGGGCCGGGACGGACAGGGCCTCGATGACGAATTGCGGCGTCGGACGGGTTATCCGGGCGCGCTCGCCAGACCGCACCTCGACCAGGCCCATCTTGCTGAGCTGATGCAGGGCCTCGCGGATGGAGGGACGGCCGACGCCGAACTGCCGCATCAGGTCCCGCTCGGAAGGCAGACGGTCGGCTTCGACCAGCTCTCCGCGGCGAATAAGCCGCTCGAGGCGTTCGGCCACCTCTTCCGACAGTTTTCGCTGTTTTAGGGGGAACTCGTCCACCGGCTGGCATACCTATTATACCATTGGACCAGCGTATCGCGGCGGCCCACCGTGTCAAGCCGCTTCACGCCTGAACCGGCGCAATCGCTTGAAGTTTTCCGCTGTTGGGCAGGCCGGCCGCCTGGGGCGTGATTCAACCTTTGTTGCCCCTCACTTGCGATTTCTAACACTTAGCTTCCGCTGACGCCCTTCGGGCTGCTCCAGCTAAGATGTTGAAATCGCTTTCTCTCCCGCAAGGGGAGAGATAGAACGCGCTCCGCCGTTTCCGCCAGTCTCGGACGTGGGCGATTGGCGGCAAGGTCGCGGCAGCGCTTATCTCCCCCTTGCGGGGGAGAAAGCGATTTCAACATCTTAACCGAGCGCCGAGCCCGAAGGGCGAGGGGAAAGCGAGGTTAAGTGTTAGAAATCGCAAGAGAGGGGCTTTGATAGTTTGGATGTCGTTTTTCCCCTACGCCTTGGGCGTGCCTGTCACCATCTGTCAGGATTATTTTCCCACCAGTTATCCCCCTCCCTCCCGGATGGACCGATAATCCTCGTCGCCTTGTGTTGGAAAGGAGGCGGTGGGATGGAAAGAAGTCCGGCTATCGACAAGAACTGGGAGGCGCTGAAGCGCTTGCTGGCCATGCTTGTCGGCATGGCCGAGATGGGCGATGGGGTCACCCTTCCCCGCCATCTCCACCGCGCAATCCTCAAACTGCTGCGTCCGGCCGAATCCGCGGCGCGGCGGCTGATCATCGCGGCAGCGCGCGGTCTCGTCGTGACCCTGCTGCCGGTGCGACCGCGAAAACCGAAACCCAAATCCGTCGAGCCGATCCTGCGCAGCCTCGGCATCGCCGTCACCATGTCGAATGCCGATTTTGCGCGCGCCGAAGCGGCGAAGAAGGCCGCTGCGCTACGCGCCGCCCGTCCGCGCGTCCTAAACCTGTCACTGCTCGATCCGCTCAAAAATCCGTTCCGCATCCACCGCCGCCATGTGCCGGCACGCACCATGCCGCGCATCTCTGGGCTCGATTTCGGCGCGCAGCTCCGTCCACTGCCTTCCCCGCCGTCGCCCGACGATCCGGTCAATGCATCGCGGCTCGCCTTGCGGCTGGAAGCACTGGCTGCCGCACTCGACGATCTGCCCGGACAGGCAAACCGTTTTGCCCGCTGGAAGGCACGCCACGACGCCGCGCGTGCCCGGGACAGGGAAGCCCGAGCCGCACTCGCACAGAACAAACAAGCTGCTGGCGCGGTCCGCTTCCGGCGCATCTCGCCGCTGCGGCGCGGGCGTCCGCCCGGCGGGCGGCTGTCCCGCTACGACCCGACCGCGATCCATCCGCGCAACATCCGCGAGATCGACGAGATTCTTGCACACGCTCACGCGCTGGCCGTCTACGCGCTGGAATCTCCCGACACGTCCTGACGCGGCCAGCCTTGCCGGACTCAAGCGAGAAGGATCAATGGCCACGGCGGATTTTCCGCCGCGCGGCGACGGGGCGTCTTGCGGCCTATTTCTCCACGGCCTCCGGTCCCGCGCCGCACACGATCGCGCAGACGCGGTCGCCCTTTCCGACCTTGACCCGTCCCTGCATGAGCGCGGCGATAGCCGCCGCTCCGCTGAGATCGGCGGCAAGCCCCATCTCGAACCACAGGCTTTTCGCGGCGCGCAGCATCTCGGCATCGTCGACCAGCACGATCTCGTCGACATGGCGGCTGACCGTCTCGAAAATGCGGTCGTCCGTCTTTGCGCACGCCATTGTGGCGACGGATGTCGTGACCTTGTCCAGCGCGACATTCCTGCCGGCTTCGAGCGAGCGCAAAAGCACCGGCGACCCCTCCGCCTCGATGCCGATCACCCGCACCTGCGGCGCGAGCGCCTTGACGGCGGTCGCCACGCCGCTGATCAGCCCGCCGCCGCCCATGGCGACAAGCACGGTCGTCACGTCCGGCATCTGTTCCAGGATTTCGAGGCCGACGGTTCCCTGGCCGGCGACAACGGCGGGGTCGGCGAAGGGATGGAAATAGACCGCGCCGGTTTCGCGTACGAATGCCTGCGCGGCTTCGTTCGATTCGTGCCATGCCGAACCGACGATGCGCGTCGCGGCGCCCCAAGCCTCCAGCTTGGCGATTTTCGCCGGCGATGCGTTGGAGGGCAGGAAGATCGTCGTCGCCACACCCGCCATATGCCCCGCGCGCGCCGTCGCTATGCCGTGGTTTCCGCCCGACGCGGTGACGATGCCGCGCTGCAACTCGGCCTTGTCGGTGGTCAGCAGGCGGTTGGTCGCTCCGCGCGCCTTGAACGACCCGGTGACCTGCAAGAGTTCCAGCTTGAGCTTCACCTCGGCGTCGGCGATGGGGGCCTTCAGGTTGGCGGCGGCGATCATCGGCGTATGCCGCACGTTGCCGTCGATGCGGGCCGCGGCGGCGCGGATATGGTCGAGCGTGATCACCTCAGGTCTCCATCGTATCGGGCAGCAACCGTGACGCAGCAATTGCCGCACTCGACACGGCCGGGCTGACGGTTTCCGTACACGATTCCGTCCGCCGCATAACGAAGCGTTTCCGGCTCACGCGACGGATCGCCGAGATTGTGGATGCGCCCGGCCTCCTGTCCGGCGCGAACCAGCGTGCCGAGCGCGTGGAACGGCTCGAACACGCCATTCGTCGTCGCCAGCACGTAGCCGTCATGGCCGGGGATGCGCAGGATGTTCTCCGGCTTTGCCTGCGGCGGCTTGTCCGTGGGCGGCAGGACGCCGAGATGGGCGAGCACATTGCGCACGCCGCGCCGGCAGATGCCGAGCGCTTCGAGAGAGACGGTGCCGGCTCCCGCCATCTCCGTGCCGACCGTCGTGAGTCCGGCCCGAACCGACGTGGCGGTGGAGGTGCGGGGCTCGCCCAGATTGTCGATCACCACGGTCAGCGGGGCGTCGAAGGCCAGCGCCGCGGCGATGTTGCGCTTGCGATGTCCGGGGTCCGGCGCCGGCTCGATGATGGCGCTCGGCAGGATGTTGAGCGACGAGCCGCCGGAATGGAGATCGATATAGGCGTCGCCCAGAGGCATGATGACATTCGTCACATAGGCGGAGATCTGCTGGGTGATGGTGCCGTTTGTGTCGCCCGGAAACGTCCGGTTGAGGTTGAGCCCGTCGACCGGTGAGGTGCGCCGGCCCGCGAGCACCGCGGGCACGTTGACCGCCGGCAGGAAAATGATGCGGCCGTTGACCAGGCCGGGGTCGAGTTCCCGGATGAGTTCGCCGAGCGTGATCGGTCCCTCATACTCGTCGCCATGGTTGCCGGCCTGCAGGATCACTGTCGGGCCGTCACCATTCTTCACGACGGCGAGCGGGATGCGCGTCGCCCCCCAGGCGTCTTCATGCGGCGAATGCGGAATGTCGACGAAGCCGATCTGCTTGCCGGAGCGGTCGAAATCGATGGCGGTGCGGGCGGTGGACATGCGGACCGTGCTTCTTGTGTGGAAAGGCTGGGAGTGGTGGCAGGGCTGGCCCCGCCACCGCTCGTTCAGTCAGATGTTCGGGAAGTTGGGCGGCAGGGGCGTGCCGATCCATTTGGCCGAGAGCGCCGACAGCGAACCATCGAGCACGCCGAGGTGGATATAGGTGTCGAGCCAGCGCAGCAGTTCCGGGCTCCCCTGCTGGATGCCGATGTAGCAGGGCGAGAACTGAAGGATAAATTTCGGCTTCAACTGGATCTTCGGATCCTTATCCATCATGTCCTTGGCGACCACGTCGGCGGTGGCGAGCAGTTGCGCCTGGCCGGAGGTGAAGGCGGCTGCGGCCGTAGCGTCGTCGTCGAAGCGCAGGATCTTGGCGTTGGGCGCGGCCTTGGTCAGTTCGAGGTCCTGCGTCGTGCCGCGCGCCACGGCGATGGTCTGGTCGGTCAGCTCGGACGGCGACGATACGGCGATGCTGTCCGGGCCGAAGACGCCGATCGAAAGCGCCGCATAGGGCGAGGTGAAGGCGATCTGCAGGGCGCGTTCGGGCGTGGCACCCATGGCGGCGATGACGATGTCCAGCCGGTCGGTGGCGAGGTACGGCACGCGGTTGGCGCCAGTGATCTGCTGCATCTCCAGTGTGACGCCGAGCGCCTTGGCGATGTTGTTGGCCATGTCGACGTCGAGGCCGACCGGCTGATTGCTGGCGTCGACTGACCCGAAGGGGGGCACGTCGACAGGCACGCCGATGCGGACTTTCCCCGCGGAGACGATCTCCTGCAGGTCGGCCGCCCCGGCCGGAATCACGGAAACCGCGCTGGCCACGAACGCGGCCAGGACTATCCTGGATAGATGCTTCAACATGGAACTTCCCCTGTGGATGGTTGCACTTCTTTTCGAGGCTAGTGAAGGACGGCGTTCAGGAAGCTCCTGAGTTCGGCCGTACGCGGCTCGAGCAGGATCTCGCGTGCCGGGCCATCCTCGTGGATGCGGCCCTCATGCATGAAGATCACCCGGTCGGCGACGTTCTTTGCAAAGTTCATCTCGTGTGTGACGAGCATCATCGTCATGCCCTCGCCGGCGACGCCCTCGAGCACGCGCAGCACCTCGCCCACGAGTTCGGGGTCGAGCGCCGAGGTGATCTCGTCGAAAAGCATCAGCGTCGGCTGCATGGCCAGCGAGCGGGCAATGGCGACGCGCTGCTGCTGACCGCCCGAAAGCTCGTCGGGATAGGCCAGGAGCTTGTCCGCCAGCCCGACCCTGGCGACCACCTGCCGCGCTACTTCCCGCGCGGCGGACGGCTCCATCTTGCGCACAAGCTTGAGCGCCAGCGTCACATTGCGTTCCACCGTCAGGTGCGGAAACAGGTTGTAGCTCTGGAACACCATGCCGGCGCGCTGCCTGAGCAGGTTGAGGTCGGCCCCCGGCGCAGTGACATGGATGCCATCGACCACGATACGGCCGGACTGCACCTTTTCCAGGCCGTTGACGCAGCGCAGCAGCGTGGACTTGCCCGATCCGGAACGCCCGATGACCGCGACGATCTCGCCTTTTTCGAGGGCGAGCGACACGCCCTTCAGTACCTCGACCGCGCCAAACCGCTTGTGGATGTCGGTGATCTCAATGAGCGGCATGGAGTCTCCTTTCCAGCATGTGACTGAGCTGGGAGAGGGAAAAGCAGATGACGAAATAGATTGCCGCCGCGGTGAGATAGACGGGCAGGGGGGCGAAGGTCGCCCCGCTGATGATCTGGCTGGCCCGAGTCAGTTCGACAAAGCCGATCAGCGCGGTGAGAGAGGTGTTCTTGACCAGTTGCACCAGGAATCCGACCGTTGGCGCCACGCTGATGCGGACAGCCTGCGGCAGCACCACGTAGAAAAGCCGCTGCGCATAAGTGAGGCCGAGCGACGCGCCGGCTTCCCACTGCCGTGGCGACACCGACTGCAGGCTGCCGCGCCAGATCTCGCCGAAGAAGGCGGAGGCGTAGATCGACAGCGACAGCGCCGCCGCCGTCCAGGCGTCGACCGACAGGCCGAACAGCGGCAGGCCGAAGAAGAAGACGAACAACTGGCCGAGCAGCGGCGTGCCCTGGATCAGGTTGATGTAGCCGATCGCGAGCCAGTTCGCCGGCCGGAACTGCACGACGCGCAGGACGGCCACGACGATCCCGAGCAGGCCGCCGCCGATCATCGCGACCAGTGCGAGCAGGACGGTCCAGCGCGTCGCCAACAGCAGATAGGCGATGTCGGCTTCGCTGAATTCGCGGATCATCGGCGCGGTCTCCTGACGAAGACGGCCCAATAGACCGCCGAGAAGAAGGCGCGGAAGCCGAGCGTGAGCACCAGGTAGGAAAGCGTGATCAGCGTGTAGGCCTCGAACGACCGGTAGGTGCGCGAATCGATGAAGGCGGCCTGATGGAACAGCTCGGTGACGCCGATCGACGAGACCACGCAGGTGGCCAGCATGATCAGCACGAACTGGCTTGCCAGCGCCGGGTATATGGCCTTGATCGCCTGGAACATCACCACATGGCGGAAGGTCTGGCTCGCCGTCAGGCCAAGCGACCGGCCGGCCTCGATCTGGCTGCGGCGCACCGATTCGAAACCGGCCCGCAGGATTTCGGCGCCATATGCCCCCATGTTGATGGACAGCGCGATCAACGCCGCGGTGTTGGCATCCAGCCTGATGCCGATCGAGGGAAACCCGAAGAAGACGATGAAAAGCTGCACCAGCAGCGGCGTGTTGCGGATAGCCTCGACATAGATGCGCGCCGGCACGCGCAGTGCCTTGAGCGGGCTGCCGGCGGCCATGGCGACCACAAGCCCGATGACGAGGCCGCAGATCATGGTAACGATCGACAGTTGCAGCGTCAGCAGGACGCCCTGGACGATCTCGTCCTGATAGCGAAGGAGAGCTCCAAATTTGAAGTTGTAGCTCATGAATGCAGAACCCCCTTCTGCAATCGACCGGAAATCGCTAATTCTGTATCCAGTTTGTTGGACCCTACGCTATCGTCGCTTTATATGTGGCGTCAAGCGTCATCCATGAAGCGAGCGAAATGAGCGACGACAGACTGAGCTATAGCGCCCCGGCCCTCGAAAAAGGGCTCGACATACTGGAACTGCTGGCCGGCGCCGGGCATCCGATGGGGACCCGCCAGATCGCCGAGGAACTGGGGCGATCCAAGAACGAAATATTCCGCATGGTGCATGTCCTGCTTGGGCGCGGCTACATCCAGCGCGACGAGAGCGGCGAGGGGCTGATGCTCTCCAACAAGCTGTTCGGGCTCGGCATGCAGACGGCGCGCGCCCGCGATCTCGTCAGCATAGCGGCGCCGATCGTCGAGCGCTTCGCCGAGGAAGTGCATCAGGCCGCGCACCTCGTCGTCGCGCATCGCGGCGAGACGGTGATCATCGCAGCCGCCTCGGGGGGCGCCGACATGAACTTTTCGCTGAAGCTCGGCTACCGCCGGCCTTTGGCGGACGCGCATTCCGGCCTGGTGCTGATGGCGTTCCAGCCGAAGGCGGTGCGCGAGCGCATGATCACCGAATGCCTGATGCTGATGCGCGAGCCGCCCGACCCGACCGCGCTCGCGGCGGAACTGGAGGAGGTGCGCGGACGAGGTGCCATCATCCATGAGAGCCGCGACATCATCGGCGTCACCGACGTCGTCTGCCCCATCCTTGTCGGCGACGGCCGCGCGGTCGCATGCGTCACGGTCGCCGCCGTCAGCCGGCGCAGTTCCCCGCCCAATTTCGAGGCAATGCTGGCACGGCTCAAACTCGCCTGCACGGAGATCGCCACCGAACTCGGCGGCTGAGCCGCCGCCGGAGGGCAGCTCGGGCGTTCAGCCGACGACGATCAGATCGCGCGGGAAACGGCCGAGACGCTCGGCTCCCGTCGGCGTCACCAGCACGGTGTCGATGATGCGCGCGCCCAGCCCTTCCGCGCCGATGAACACCGGCGGCTCTACGGTCACCACCATGCCGGCCTCGAGGACGTACGGACTATCGCCGATCATATGCAGCGGCTCGGCCCAGCTTGGCGGGAAGCCGGGGGCCAGGCCGTAGCCGGAAAGATGCACGCGGTAGCGTTCGAGACCGGCCTCGCCGATGACGGCGCGTGCCGCCTCATGCGGCAGTGTCGCCGGCACGCCGTCGCCGATGGCCGCGATCATCGCATCGGAGGCGCGGCGCACCACATCGTAGAGTTCGATCATGCGCGGCGTCGGTTGCCCCACCGCGAACTGACGGCCGATGGTCGCCGTGTAGCGCCGGTACGTCGCCCCGAATTCGATGCTGCCATAGTCGCCGCGCCGCAGAATCCGCTCGGTCGGCGCGCCGTGGCTGTAGGCCGAACGCGGCCCCGACACGAGATTGATCGGGCTGGCGGCGATGCCGCTGCCGCTCGAAAGCAGTGTTTCATAGACGCCGCCGGCCAGCGCCAGTTCGGTCACACCGGCAGCGAGATCGCGCGTAAAACGTTCCATGCCGAGATCCGCGATCGCGGCGGCGTGGCGGATGCAGTCAAGTTCGGCCGGTGATTTTACCAGCTTCAGCCTGGGGATGAGGTCGGTGGTTTCCGCGACCAGCGTCTCGCCTAGTACATCGCGGAGCGCGAGATAGTGGTGCGGGTGCAGATAGAAGGCGGGCACCTCCAGGCCGACTCGTTTGCCCAGCAGGCCGTGGCGTCGCGCCAGTGCGGCAAAAGCCAGGATGGGGTCTTCGTTTTCGCCGCCGCCGAAACCATGCACTTCGTCGGCCAGCGAGTCGGTTTCGAACTCGTGCTTTTCGCCGTGTCGCGTCAGTACGACCAGAGGCTCGTCTTTTGCGCCGACCAGCAGGCACTGAAACTCCTGGTAGCTCTTTGCATCGCTGCCGGTGAGCCAATGGATGGAAACCGGATGCACGGCCACCAGCCAATCAAGCTCCCGCGCGCGCATTTCCGCCCGAACCCGCACCAGTCGTCCGGCGAACTCCTCGGTCGTGAAATCGCTTCTGGACATCAGTCAGGCGACACGGCCAGGGCTTCGATCTCGATCAGCAGACCCTCGAAGGCGAAGCCGGCGACGCGTATCGCGGTTACCGCTGGCCCCGGTTCCGGATAGAACTCGCGCTGCACCCTCGCGATCACCGCGCGCGTCGCCTCGATCTCGGCCCAGTCGCCTTCGGCGTGATAATAGATGTAGAGCTTCGCCACATGGCTTTCGTCGAGGCCGCCCTCAGCAAGCGTGCTGCGGATGAAGTTGAAAACGTTGCGGGTCTGCGTCTCCATGTCGTCACCGACGGCGCGCGCCTTGTCGTCGGCCGAGATCTGGCCGCCGATGAAGCCGAGCCTGCCGATCTTCCAGCCTTGCGTGAACTGGGTGTTCGGAATGCTCCAATCCCAGTGGTTTTCCGGTTGCAGGCGCTGCTTGTCGTCACCCAGCACGCCGATGCCCTCGACCTGGATGAGTTCGTCGGTATCGCCCATGCCCTGGATGCGCAGTCCGGCGCCGGCGGCAGACGGCACCGACATATAGCGCCGCCGGACATTGGTCATCTTCTCCCAATAGTTTGTGACTTCGCGGCCTTCGCCGAAGAAGCGGAAATAGGTGTTCTGGCGCATCAGGCTGTTGCGGTCGCCGCCGCCGGCCCTGAGCATGGTGTCGAGGTTGCGGAACGCCTCGTCGGTCTGGATCTCGATGTCGTCGAGGCCCAGGATCTTGCCGTCCCGGTCGAGCGAACGCTGGCCGCCGATGAACAGCATGTCGCCGACCTTCCAGCCCTGGACGAAGGGGAGTTCCTTTCTCCAGCGCCAGTGGCCCGGTGGATCGAGGCGTTCGCGCTTGCCGCCGACCACGGCCCAGGCGTCGACCATCAGCAGGGCGCCCTGCCTGTCGAGACCGCAGCGGATTTCCGTCGTCGTCGGGCCGGGCGCCGTGAAATACCGGGTGCGCACGGCATCGAGATCGTCGAGAAAATGCGACACCGCGGCCTGGCCGTCACCGCAGGTGAAGTAGATGTTGTGCTTCACCACGTCGGCGAGGCCTGCGCCCGCCTGTCGCAACACGGCCTCCAGCCGCTGGAAAATCAGGCGGGCCTGCGTGGCGACGTCTTCTCCGGCGATGTTTCCACTTTGGTCTATCGCCATCAGGCCGCCGACGAAGATCAGGTCCCCCGCCCGGACGGCTTGCGGGGCTCCACCATGAGCGCCGCCGGTCACTCGCTTTTCCATAAGCCCTCCCATTGCATTTTTATGGCTTACTTACCTGTAAGTCAGGAACTCGTCAAATTCTGGGGATGCGTGGGTTCGCCGGCCGGATGCCGGCGAGAAATGATTATACTGGCCGTCATGGGCGAGACGCATACACGGCAGGCGATCAAGGATACCGCGCTGGAATTGCTGGTGCGCCATGGCTATCGCGGCGTCAGTTTCGGCGACATCGCGGCGACGCTCGGCACAACGCGCGCCAACATCCACTATCATTTCGGCAACAAGCAGACACTGGTGGAAGAGGTGCTGCGGAACTACGTCGACATCACGCTCGCGGCCCTGCGTCAAATCTGGTCCGCGCAAGACACCCCTCTTGGCGCCAAGGTGGAGGCGATGGTCGACTATAGCCGGGCACGCTATCTGCATTTCAATCCGGACGGGCAGGGCGGCTCGTGGAGCCTGATCTCCCGCCTGCGGCAGGATGCCGATCTGCTCAGCCCGCAAGGCCGTCGAACCGTGGATCATTTCGGCAGCGAACTGTCGGCGATCTTCGCCGGCGCACTGTCGGCCGCCAGCCAGCGCGGCGAACTCGGCGCGAACGTCGATGCCAACGACGCCGCCTTGCTTCTCGCTGCGATTGCCGACAATGCCGCGCCGATCACACTTGCGGAAGGCGGCTTCGAACGCCTGGAGGCGATCTACAGGAGCATCCAGGGCCTGATCGAGCGGCGAACCACTTGAGCTTGCCACCGATCGCCGATACCGCTCGAAAATCGTTCACCCGGAACGCGGCGGCGCTGCCGCTGTCGAGCCTGACAGCAAATTTCAATTTTTGCGCCCTGCACGGCAGCAGAATTCTCCGGCCAAGCGGCCAGGATGGAACGGATTGCCTTGGATATCGATGATGATCGATCCATATATCGGGAACGTCCGATATGAGGATTGAATGGATCGCGATGTCATCCTGAAAGCACTGGCGCACCCGGTCCGGCGCGACGTGCTGGCCTGGCTGAAGGAGCCGGAAAAGCATTTCGCCGCCCAGGAGCACCCGCTCGAGATGGGCGTCTGCGCCAGCCAGTTCGAGCGCTGCGGCCTGGCGCAATCCAGCGTTTCGGCGCATCTCGCCACATTGGCTTCTGCCGGCCTCGTCACCACGCGGCGGGTTGGCCAATGGGTGTTCTACAAACGCAACGAAGAAACCATCGCCGCTTTCCGCGCCGCCCTGTCCGATCTCTGACCATCCTCCCCCGCTCCCAACGCTTGAAAGGTATTTTTCGTGGCCACGCTTTTCGATCCCATTAAAGTCGGCGACCTCACGCTGTCGAACCGCATCGTCATGGCGCCGCTGACGCGCAACCGCTCGCCCGATGCGGTGCCTGGCGATCTTGCCGTCACCTATTACGGGCAGCGTGCCAGTGCCGGCCTCATCGTGACGGAGGCCACCGCCATCAGCCATCAGGGCCAGGGTTATGCCGACGTGCCAGGCCTCTATGGAGCCGACCAGCTCGCCGGCTGGAAGCGCGTGACCGACGCGGTCCATGCGGCCGGCGGCAAGATCGTGGTGCAACTCTGGCATGTCGGGCGCATCTCGCACGACACGCTGCAGCCCGGCGGCGGCAGGCCCGTGGCGCCTTCCGCAATAAGGGCGAAATCCAAGACGTTTCTGGTCAAGCCGGACGGCAGCGGTGAGTTCGCCGACACGTCCGAGCCGCGCGCGCTCGATGCGGGCGAAATCCCCGGCATCGTCGATGATTTCCGCCGCGCCGCGAAAGCGGCGATCGAGGTAGCCGGCTTCGACGGCGTCGAGATCCACGGCGCCAACGGTTATCTGGTCGACCAGTTCCTGCGCTCGGGCACCAACCGTCGCACGGACGACTATGGCGGCTCGATCGAGAACCGGTCGCGCTTCCTGTTCGAGGTGGTCGACGCGGTAACGGCAGCCGTCGGCGCCGGCCGCACCGGCATCAGGCTGTCGCCGGTCACCCCCGCCAACGACGCATCGGATGCCGATCCGCAGCCGCTTTTCAACCATGTGGCGGCGGGCCTCGGCAGTCGCGGCCTGGCTTACGTCCATATCGTCGAAGGGGCGACGGGCGGCGCGCGGGACTTCCTGCAGGGGGACAAGCCCTTCGACTATGCGGAACTCAAGGCAGCTTATCGTGACGCCGGCGGTCGTGGCGCCTGGCTGGTCAACAACGGCTACGACAAGGAAATGACGGAAAAGGCCGTGGCGGATGGCTATGCGGACCTGGTGGCGTTCGGCAAGCTGTTCATCGCCAATCCCGACCTGGTCAGCCGGCTGAAGCGCAATTCCGAGCTGAACACGCCGGACAAGGCGACCTTCTATGGCGGCGGCGCGAAGGGTTATACCGACTATCCGACAGCGGCATAGTCGGCATTTTCCGGCGGATGGCGCGGCAGCCGGCGAGGCGTGCCATCCGCGCCGTCGTGCCCGACACATCGCCGGCATCAAGCCGCGGTCAGGCCGCTATTCCGTCGCGGAGGTTTCGTAGGCCATCACGCCAGCCTGATCTACGCCGACAAGGCTGACGTCGTAACCCCACAGACGCCGAATGTGGCGCAGGGTGGCATCACGGCTGCTTTCCACCAGCACCACACCATCCTGCAGCGTATGCTGCAGGCGCAATTGCCGATCGCCGAGAAGATCGACATCGATCACCTGGATGTCGGGCCGGTTGGCGCCGACGTCCAGGCTGCGGGCGAGTGCGGCCCGTATCTTGTTGTAGCCGCGCTCGTCGTGAATCGAGGCTACGCGGTAATGGCTCTCCTTCGCATCGTCGGCCAGGACGAACAGCCGAAATTTCCGCATCAGCGCCGGACTGAGATATTGCAGCACGAACGACTCGTCGCGATGGTTGGCCCAGGCGTCGAGCAGCGTCGCCCGCCAGTCGCCGTTGCCGGCGATATCGGGGAACCAGTCGCGATCTTCCGAGGTGGGGTCGGTACAGATGCGCTGGATGTCCTGCATCATCGCGAAGCCCAGGGCATAGGGGTTGAGGGACGAGAAGCGAGGGTCGTCGAAGGAGGGCTGGAACACGACGTTGGAGTGGCTCTGCAGGATTTCCAGCATCGCGCCTTCGTTTATCCTGCCCCGGTCAAACAGCGTGTTCATGATCGTGTAGTGCACGAAGGTGGCGCAGCCCTCGTTCATCACCTTGGTCTGGCGCTGCGGATAGAAGTATTGCGCTATGACGCGCACGATGCGCAGGATTTCGCGCTGCCACGCCTCAAGCACGAGGCTGTTCTTCTCCAGGAAATAAAGCAGGTTCTCTTCGGGGAGGTTGAGCTTCTTCTTGCGCTCCTGCGCGTCGCGTTCGTCGTCGCCGGCATCCCGACCGTCCTTGGACGGCGGCAGGGTGCGCCACAGATCGCTGAAGACGCGCTCCTCATAGTCCAGCCGGTCGCGGATCCGTTCGCGCTCCTTCAGGGAAGACAGTCGGGGCGGGCGGCGGTAGCGGAACACCGCCTGTTCCATCAGCGCGTGGGCGGCGTCGAGGATCTCCTCGACGGCTGCGAGGCCGTGCTTTTCCTCACAGCGGGCGATGTAGGCCTTGGCGAACTCCATGTAGTCGAGGATGGCGGCCGCGTCCGTCCACTGCCGGAACAGGTAGTTGTTCTTGAAGAAATGGTTGTGGCCGAAGGCGGCGTGTGCGGTGACCAGGGCCTGCATGGCCATGGTGTTCTCTTCCATCAGATAGCTGATGCAAGGGTCAGAATTGATCACCAGCTCATAGGCCAGGCCCATGCGGCCCTTGCGGTAAAGCTGCTGCTCCTGGACGAAATGCTTGCCGAACGACCAATGGCGATACATCAGCGGCATGCCGATCGACGAATAGGCGTCGAGCATCTGCTCCGACGAGATGATCTCCATCTGATTGGGGTACACATCGAGATGGAGGTCTTCGAGCGCCACAGCCTCGATGGCGTCATAGGTTCGCGACAGCGTCTTGAAATTCCAGTCCGAGCCTTCGAACAGCAAGCCTGGCCTCGTGGCGCCCTCGCTTGTGGTCCGCTGCCATCCGGTTGCTTTCATTTGGCCGGCTGCCTGGAGAAAAGTTGCTTGAACACCGGGAAGATGTCTGCCGGCTTAGCGATCCGCGTCATCTGAAAGTTGGGCCACTTCTGGCTGACGAGGCGATATGCACGCCACAGCGCAGTGCCGTTGTCGACCGAGCGAAAGATGTGGCTCTCGCGCTCGTCGATGATCTCGACATAAGCGTAATACTGACAGAGCTTTATCAATTCGTCGTTTAGGAGCCCGACGCAGTAATCGGAGTCCGTGGCGTCGTTGTCTCCGTCGGATGCCTGGGCTGCGTAGATGTTCCAGCGGCTGCTGGAATAGCGCTCGTGGATGATACGGCGCATCTCGCCCAACGCGGTGGACACGACGGTGCCGCCGCTTTGTGTGCTGTAGAAGAACGTTTCCTCATCCACCTCCCGCGCTTCGTGGGTGTGGCGGATGAAAACCACGTCGGTCCGCTCGTAGCGTCGCTTCAGGAAGAGGTGGAGCAGCACGAAAAAGCGTTTGGCCAGATCCTTCTCGCGCTCGCCCATAGAGGCGGAAACGTCCATGAGGCAAAACATGACCGCATTGGCGCTGGGAATGGGTTGTGGCTCAAAGCGGTTGAAGCGGATGTCGACGGGATCGACATAACCCACAAGCTTGCGCCGGCGCGCCAGCTTGTCGAGTTCGACCCGCAATGTCTCGATGCGCTTAGCGGTTTCCGGATCGGGATCCGGCTTCGCCCCGAGCGCGTCGATCTCGGCGGCGATCGCGTCCAGTTCCGCCTGTTTTGGCCGCCTGAGCGCGAGGCGACGGCCGAAGCTGTTGCGCATGCTGCGTCCGACATTGATATTTGTCGGAGCCCCCGTCACCGCGTAGCCGGCGCGGCGGGGCCGGAAGGACACCACTTCCTTGAGGTCGAGCTTGACCAGGTCGGGCAACTCAAGATCCTCGAAGAACAGGTCCAGAAATTCCTCCCGTGATAGTGCGAAGCGAAAGTCGTCCTCCGTTTCATCGCGGCCTGCCGAACCGCGGTCGGAATTTCCGCTTCCGCCCGATGGTTTCGGCACACGGTCACCCGCCGAGAATTCCTTGTTGCCGGGCAGCACATGCTCCCGCCGGCCCGAACCGCCGGCGACCCGGAAGCTCGGCTCGCCGGTACCCCGCACCGGCACCGGCACCGCATGCTGGCCATCGACATCCGCAATCTTGCCGGCCTTGATCTGTTCGTTGACGGCGCGCTTGAGTTCTTCGCGCGCCCGGCCCAGGAACCGCTGGCGGTTGCCAAGGCTCTTGTCTTTCGGGTTCAGACGGCGATCGATGAAGTTCGGCATTCTGCGATCCGCTCTCCGACGTTCGTCTCAGGGCGTGCCGATATCCAGGTCCAAGGTACATGAGTACCCAAGCCGCGAAAACCCCGCAATCTGCACCGCGCCTTGAGCTGAATATCAGAAGACACTAACCGGCCTTGTTGACCCGCATATACCATTCGACCAACCGCCGGACCTGCCGCTCCGTGTAACCGCGCTCGGTCATCCGCTGGACGAACTCGGTGTGCTGCTTCTCCGTGGTGCTGTCTTTCTTGGACCCGAAGCTGATCACGGGCAGCAGGTCCTCGACCTGGCCGAACATGCGCTTCTCGATCACCTCGCGCAGCTTTTCGTAACTCGTCCATGACGGGTTGCGGCCATTGTTCTTGGCGCGGGCGCGCAAGGTGAATTTCACCACCTCGTTGCGGAAATCCTTGGGATTGGCGATGCCGGCCGGTTTTTCGATCTGCGACAATTCGCGGTCGATCACTTCACGATTGAGGATCTGCCCCGTATCGGGGTCCTTGAAGTCCTGATCCTCGATCCAGGCGTCCGCATAGGCGATGTAGCGGTCGAACAGGTTCTGCCCGTATTCGCTGTAGGATTCGAGATAGGCCTTCTGGATTTCATGGCCGATAAACTCGGCGTAACGGGTCGCCAGTTCGGACTTGATGAAATCGAGGAACCGCGCCTCGACCTCCGGCGCAAACTGCTCGCGTCGTATCGCCTGCTCCATAACATACATCAGATGCACAGGATCGGCGGCCACCTCCTTGGTGTCGTAGTTGAAGGTCTGCGACAGAACCTTGAAGGCAAATCGGGTGCTGACGCCGGTCATGCCTTCGTCGACGCCCGCGGCGTCACGATACTCCTGCACGGATTTCGCCTTGGGATCGACGTCCTTGAGGTTCTCGCCGTCATAGACCCGCATCTTGGTGTAGAGAGGCGAGTTCTCGTGGATCGCGAGCCGCGTCGACACGGTGAAGCGGCTCAGGATTTCCAGCACCTCCGGCGCGCAGGGGCTGTTGGTCAGCTCGCTCTCACGCAGCAGCTTCTCGTAGATTAGGCGCTCTTCCGTCACGCGCAGGCAATACGGCACCTTGACCACGAGGATGCGGTCGAGAAATGCCTCGTTGTTCTTGTTGTTCTTGAATTGCAGCCACTCGGATTCGTTTGAGTGTGCAAGGACGATGCCTTGGTAGGGGAACGCGCCGAAATTCTCGGTGCCGTTGTAGCTTCCCTCCTGGGTGGCCGTCAGCAAGGGGTGCAGAACCTTGAT
This sequence comes from Mesorhizobium sp. LHD-90, assembly GCF_030929505.1. GTDB lineage: Bacteria > Pseudomonadota > Alphaproteobacteria > Rhizobiales > Rhizobiaceae > Kumtagia. Next base: position 251,981 of record NZ_JAVFVV010000010.1, read on the forward strand.
CGGCGCCTTGAACATTTCGACGAATTCCAGCAGCCCCTGCGTCGTCCGGTTCAGCCCGCCGCTGAACGAATAGGCGTCCGGATCGGACTGGCTGAAATGTTCGAGCTGGCGGATATCGACCTTGCCGACAAGCGCGGAGACGTCCTGATTGTTTTCGTCGCCAGGCTCGGTCTTGGCGATGCCGATCTGACGAAGCCGCGACGGCGTCAGCTTGACCACGCTGAATTTTGAAATGTCGCCGCCGAGTTCATCGAGCCGCTTGGACGCCCACGGCGAGATGAGGCCGTTCAGCCGGCGGCGCGCAATGCCATATTTGTCCTCCAGGAGGTCGGCCATGCGCTCGGGATGGAAGAGCCCGAGTGGTGATTCGAAGACCGGGCTGACCTGGTCGCCGACCTTCAAGGTGTAGATCGGCTGCTGTTCCATCAGCTTCTTCAGCCGTTCGGCTAGCGACGACTTGCCGCCTCCGACCGGCCCCAGCAAATAGAGGATCTGCTTGCGCTCCTCCAGGCCTTGGGCGGCATAGCGAAAATAGCCGACGATCCGCTCGACCGTCTCTTCCATCCCGTAGAAGTCGGCGAAAGCCGGATAGATCTTGACCGTCCTGTTGGAGAAAATACGGCCAAGACGAGCATCGGCGCTGGTATCGATCAAGGCCGGCTCGCCTATGGCCTCGACCATCCTTTCGGCCGCCGTGGCATACATCGACGGATTCTCGCGACAGGCGAGGAGATACTGCTGAAGGCTGATCTCCTCCCGCTTCTCGCTGCCGTAGATTTCCGAAAAGAGACGGAAGACGTCAGACTCGTGCGATTGCATTTTGACCTCGCTAAAGGGGAATCGAACGGAATGCTGGTTGGCGACAGTGGAACGCCTGGGAAGGGTATTCGGAGAACCGGGCGAAACTGGCGGGGCGCGTGGTCCGAGCCTCCGGCTCGCTTCGGGTTACCGAACAGGTCCGTCGAACGGTCCTTGTGGTCATCATCAAGCCTTCCGCCTGCGATCCCTTCTCTACCTATATAGGTATGATACCGGCAGTTGACACCGACGCCGACAAGTGCCGTCGCTCTTTCCCCTACTTTCATGCATTGCGGAATCAGCCCGTCCGGCGAAGCGCACGCGAACGTGATGATCGCGCCGACGTTCATCCACGGTTTGTGTGCGGGAAGGCCGGTTGCGAAGAACGCCTCACCGACCTGAACAATCACCTTGTCGTGCAGTTTGAGCGACTAGCCAACGAGGAACTGACGACCGCGCAGATCGCTGTCTGAGCAAACCGCGCGGCCGTAACAACCTTATGCAACCGCAGAGAGAGATTTCGGATTCCGGATTGGTGACGGATGACAAGACAGACTCCCGATGGTCTTAACCAAAGGGAGAAGTCAAATGGCAACCTTTACAGGCACCAACGACGCCGAAATCCTTCCCAGTCTGCTCCTCGGTCCAGTTCAAGCCACCGGGAACGACTTCGTCGATGCTCTTGGCGGAAACGACATCGCGATTGGCTGGTCAGGAGACGACGTGGTTCGTGGAGGCTCCGGCGCCGACGTGATCATCGGCGGACTTCTCAACGTGGCCGGGGTGATCACTGCGTCGGGCGACGACACCGCCGACTACACGAACTCCGCCGCCGGCGTGACGATCGATCTCTCGACGATCGTCAACCTTGTCCTGCCCATCCTGGGACTCAATGTCCAACTTACCGGGGCTTCTCAAGGCTTCGGCGGGGACGCCCAGGGCGACTACCTCGTCGGGATCAACAATCTGCGAGGTTCGAACACCCACGACACCCTGACTGGCAGCGCGAATGCGGCGAATACGTTGGAAGGCCAGGGAGGCAACGACATCCTGCACGATGGCGGCGTCGGCGTTGCGGACACGCTGATCGGAGGCGACGGCAACGATACCTACCTCGTCTACAATACCGGGGACGTCGTCATCGAGAGCGCTAGCGGCGGAACCGACCGCGTCTCCGCCGGCGTCGACTACAAGCTCGGAATCGGCGCCAACGTCGAACTCCTCAACACGACATCCCTGCGCGCAACCTACGCGATGAACCTGACGGGCAACGAGATCGCTCAGTCGATACGCGGCAACGACGGTGCAAACGTGATTGACGGAGGGCGCGGAAACGACATGTTGTACGGCATGGGCGGGCAAGATACGTTCCGCTTCTCGACCGCGCTCGGCACCGGCAACGTCGATCGGATTGTTGATTTCAGAGTTGTGGATGACCAGATCGAGCTGGACGGAGCGATCTTCACCACGCTGGACCTCGGGGCGCTGGATGCCGCGAGGTTCAAGGACAACGCCTCCGCGCCGAGAGATGCCGACGACAGGATAATCTACAACTCCGATACCGGTTCGCTGTTCTACGACGCCGACGGCGTCGGCGGGACCGCAGCGGTGAAAATCGCGACGCTGACACCGGGGCTCGGTCTCAGCGCCGCCGACTTCACCGTGATCTGACCTGGCCACTCGTCCGCATGATCGAGCAGGGGATCGCGGTCAGCTTCTCCCTTCGTCGCGGCCGCGGTCACCGGAGCCCGCCACTCAGGTGGCGGGCTCAGACTGCTGACAAACCCCGTCATTTTTGGCGGGGTTTTGTTTTACGCGTTTGAGTACGCTGGAGATTTCGTCGTCGGGATGTTTTGGCTGGAGGGTGCCGGTCGGTTGCGTGGCCG
>NZ_JAVFVV010000011.1 GCF_030929505.1 Mesorhizobium sp. LHD-90
AAGCCGCTCGTCCATGACACAAGTCTCTCGCCATCCCATCGCCGGTCCTCCCGGCGGACAAGAAAACTGTCACCCATGCTTCAGGTCCATTCTGTTACCTATCTATCAGGGTCGGACACGGGCCACCTCTCCCCCATGAAGAATGGGGGAGAGGAGCGCTGGCCGCAAGGTTGGCGCCAATCGCTGAAGCTGCTCTCCTCTCCCCCGGTCAGAGGGAGAGGTGGCCCGAAGGGCCGGTGAGGGGGGTGGTGCCGAGACGAACCGGCGAAGCCGGTTCGGATGGGATAGACCCCAATGCGTCGGGCGCAAGTTCGTCGCGAGCCGGCCGTGATGGAATACGGTCAATGAACTTATTTAGCCGGCAAATCTCCGTCCGAAATTCAAGCAAGCGCCTGGTTTGAACGGAAGAGCCTCAGCCAGGGGCCGGCGTGGAAGACGCTCATCAGCAGGTACATCGCCGTCATCCCGCTCAGCGGCGAGGCGCCGATGCAAAGCATCTCGGCCGGACCGCCCAGCGTGCCGGTCAGCAACGCCATGAGCGCGAAGGTCGGCGCCGCGGCGAGCGCCAGTCCGTCGACCGCGCGCGGAGCCAGCCAGGCGGCTGGCTTCGGAAGAGCCACGCCGCCGCCCGCGACCGGGAGCGACGGCCCGGCCGGCCGCAGCGCGGCGCCGCCGCGGCTGGCCTCGCGGCTGTCGGGGCCGCCGCAACAGGGGTGGCTCATGGCTTTGCGTCCTGGTTGCGGAAAGCCTTCTCGCCGGCGTCCGATATCTCGACCCACTTCTGGTCGGGGGCCGCGTCCTCGACGTAGGAATCGTGCCAGTTCCACCACTTGTAGGTCTGGGTCTGAGGATAGCCGTCGGGTGAATCTTCCCACACCTCCTGGCGGCCGAGCGGCGTGATGTCGAGATAGTTCCACGTGCCGCCCATCTGCTCGTCGCCGCGGTTGTTGAGGTAATAGGTGCGGAAGACACGGTCACCGTCGCGGATGAACACGTTGGTGCCGTGCCATTCGTCGACGCCGAAATCCTTGTCGAAACTGTCGGTTACCGTGACCCACGGCATCTCCCAGCCCATGCGCTTCTTCAGCCCGGCGATGTCGGCCTGCGGCGCGCGCGAGGCGAAGACCAGCGTGGTGTCGCGGGCGTTGAGGTGGGCGACATGGGCGACCTGGTCGGCCACCATCGAGCAGCCCCGGCAGGCACGGTCCGGCCAGCCGTAGACGCCCGGCTCGTAGAAGGCGCGGTAGACGATGAGCTGGCGACGACCCTCGAACAGATCGAGAAGGGTCGCCTTGCCGTCCGGCCCCTCGAACACATAGTCGTTCCTGACCGCCATCCACGGCATCCGCCGGCGCTCGGCGGCAAGCGCGTCGCGGGCGCGGGTCTGAACCTTCTCTTTCACGAGCAGCTTTTCGTGCGCCGCCTCCCACTCCTTGGGCGAGACGACGGGTGGGGTGTGCATGGTTGCGGCCTTGCGGCCGTTCGTGGCTGATGTAGTCATGGCAATATCCTCCTGGCTTGAGCGAATTTCGCGCCTCGATGCCGACGCGCTTCCAATTCGCTGCAACCGTCTGGTGTTGACAGTGAGATAGATTTGGCCGCGGAGACGGAAAGGTGCGAGTAACAAATCTGACGGGATTGCGATGGACTCGCTGATCACGGCCGCGGCGCAAGCGCTCTCGGCCGGCGATCCGCTCGGCGCGCTGAAGCGGGTGGCGCTGCGCGACGATGCACCGGCATTGGCGCTGCGGGGCATCGCCATGGCGCAGCTCGGCGACTTCGCGCGCGCCAAGGCGCTGCTCAAAAGCGCGGCGCGCGCATTCGGCCCGAAGGAGGCGGTAGCGCGCGCCCGCTGCACCGTCGCCGAGGCCGAGATCGCACTCGTCTCGCGCGACCTCTCCTTCCCGGCCAAGGGGCTGGACGCGGCGCGCAGGACGCTCGAGGCGCATGGCGACCGGGTCAATGCCGCGCATGCCCGCAATCTCGAGGTGCGGCGCCTGCTGCTGATCGGCCGCCTCGACGAGGCCGAGCGGATGCTGGCCGCGCACGACTCGGTGCCGTTGCCACCGGCCTCGCGGGTTGCTCGCGAACTGGCGGCGGCCGGCATTGCGATCCGCCGCCTGCAGACGAAGGCGGCGCGCGCCGCGCTTGTCCGGGCCGGGCAGGCCGCGCGCCACGCGCATATCCCGGCGCTGACGGCGGAGGTCGAAAGCGCCGCGCAGGCGATGACCGCGCCGGCGGCAAGGCTGATCGCAGGCGGCACGCAACGGCCGCTTCTGCTCGACGAGGTCGAGGCGCTGCTGGCGTCGGGCGCGCTGGTCGTGGACGCCTGCCGCAACGTCGCGCGCCTCGACGGGGCCGTGGTGCCGCTGTCGACGCGCCCGGTGCTGTTTTCGCTGCTGCGCGCGCTGGGCGAGGCCTGGCCGGCCGACGTGCCGCGCAGCACGCTTATCGCCCGCGCCTTCCGGGGAAAGGACGCCGACGAATCGCACCGCGCGCGCCTGCGGGTCGAGATGGGGCGGTTGCGCGCCGAGCTGACGGGGCTGGCCGACGTGAGCGCCACCGGCGACGGTTTTGCGCTGGAGCCGCGCCATGACCGTGAGGTCGTGGTGCTGGCGCCGCCGGCCGACGAGCGGCATGCGCCGGTGCTCGCCCTGCTCGCCGACGGCGAGGCGTGGTCGAGTTCGGCGCTGGCGATCGCGCTGGGCGCCAGCGCGCGCACCGTGCAGCGAGCGCTGGAGCAGCTTGCGGCGGCGGGCAAGGCGCAGTCGTTCGGCCGCGGCCGGGCGCAGCGCTGGCTGACGCCGCCGGTGCCGGGTTTCCCGTCAGCCTTGTTACTCCCCGGGCCGCTGCCGAGCGACTAGTGTCAAAAGCACAGCCATCACCAAGGACAGGACCATGAAACAGTCAGTCGCCGAGATCCTAAGGGAATATGGGCCCTTTCCCGGGGTCGAGCACGTCGCCGGCGTCACCTTCGACGGCGAGCATGTCTGGTTCGCCTCGGGCGACAGGCTCAACGCCCTCGATCCGGCCAGCGGCAAGACGGTGCGCGCGATCGACGTCGCCGCGCATGCCGGAACGGCCTTCGACGGCCGGCATCTCTATCAGATCGCCGAGGATCGCATCCACAAGATCGATCCCCGCAGTGGCGCCGTGCTCGCCACCATCCCGGCGCCCGGCAGGGGCGGCGATTCGGGGCTGGCCTGGGCCGAAGGAGCTCTCTGGGTGGGCGAGTACCGGGCCCGCAAGATCCACCAGATCGACCCCGAGACCGGGGCGGTGCTGCGCACCATCGAGTCGAACCGCTTCGTCACCGGGGTGAGCTGGGTCGACGGCGAACTTTGGCACGCCACGTGGGAAGGCGACGAGAGCGACGTGCGGCGCATCGACCGCGAGACGGGCGAGATTCTGGAGCGGCTCGACATGCCGCCGGGAACAGCCGTGTCGGGGCTGGAATCCGATGGCGGCGACCGGTTCTTCTGCGGCGGCGGCAAGAGCGGGATGGTGCGGGCGATCCGCCGGCCCAAGAAGCGGTAGTCGGACGACCGCAGCCATGCGGCACAAAAGCCCCATCACATCAACGGTTGTTTGCTTCGACCGTCGGGCGGATGTCGCACGAGCGCCTGTCACGCGTCGAATTCACGCGAGCTTGTCCGGGCCATGGTGCCATTCTGCCTGCCAGCCCTCCTGGATCGGAAGGCGCGCAACCGCCGGGACGCCGGCCTCCGAGGGATGTGCCGATGTCGCGACTGGTGCTGGTCTACGAACCGGAAGACGCCTGCCGAACGCGCCTCGCCCGGCAGGGTTTTCCCCCGCACCACGCCCTCGAAATCTCTTCCTACCTGGCCCAAAGCACCGATCTCGCGCTCGAATTTCCGGCCATCGACAAGGCCTGCGCGGCACGTGGCGTCGACTTTGTGCCGGTGCCGCTCGACGAGGCCCGGTCGGTCCTGACCGGTGTGGACCCGGCTGCGACGCTAGTGTGGACGCTGACCGACGGCATCGCCTATTTCCGCGGCGGCGCGGCGCCAGCAATGGCCCGGCTTGGCGGCCTGCACACCATCGGCGCCGACGATTCGCTGTTCGCGCTCTGCCAGGACAAGTTCCGTTCAGGCGCGGTGCTCTCCGCGCTTGGCCTGCCCGTGCCGCCCGCCGGCCTGGCGCGCGACGGAAAATGGCTGGTGGAACCGCCGGTTTCGTCGTCTGGCTATTTCGTCAAGCCGAACCGGCTCGGCGCCAAGATCGGCATCTGGCCGGATTCTCGCTGCCGTCGCGCCGAGGACGCGCTGGAACTCAGCCGCCGCGTCCATTCCGCCTATCGCGACGATGTCGTGGTGCAGCCCTATGTTGCGGGCCGTAACGTGCGCGCCAGTTTCCTCGGCGTCGATCCCGATGCCGGTGTCGAAGCACTGGGTGTTTTCTTCGTCGACTCTGGCGGGGATTTCCAGACCATGGCCGATTCGATGGCGCTCTATGGCGACACCGGGGCCGCCGCCAAGGCGGCAGATGCCTATGACGAACCGGATCTCGTTCCGGTTGCTGCGAGTCAGCCAGGGGCCGATCGGCGTATCCGCGAGATTGCCCGGGCGCTTATGGAGGCGCTCGGCGTCAAGGACGTGTTCTCGATGGATTTCCGGGTCGAAGCCGACGATACGGTGCATCTCATCGAGTTCGAGGTGTGCCCCGGTCTGCCCTGTTTCGATTTCCGCGCCTATTGCCGGTCGCAATGGGGGCTTTCGCTTCCGGACGCGATGGCCGAGACGGCGGCGCGGCGGCTTATGGCAGCCGCCTCAACCTGAACGGTCACGCACGCCGGACAAGATGCGACCATTGAACCGGCTGTCAGAACTCGCGGCCAAGCTTCGCGTCGACCGAATGCCGGTTGGCGCCGCGCACCGCGAAGAAGATCAAGATCGCCGTCCAGGGTTCATCCCGCGATCCGCTCATAGAGTTCCCTGGATACCGTGATGCCGTGTCTCTCGGCCCGCTCGCGCGCCTTTGCCTTCGCCGGTCCGGGAACATGAACGCCATAGCTGCCGGACAACCGCGACAGTTGCGCGGCCATGCGCGTGGCAAAATCCGGATCGACCAGCGCCGGTGCGATGGCCAGCACGAACAGGCCGGTGCCGGGGTTTTCGCTGCCTTTCGAGATGGACGCGGCGTCGAGCGACCATTTCGCGCCGGAAACGCCAGCAGACAGCACCTCCACCATCAGCGCCAGGTTGGCGCCACGCGCTCCTCCGAAAGCAAGCAGTGCGCCGGCCATCGCCTTTTCCGGATCGGTTGTCGGGTTGCCGTCGGCGTCGAGCGCCCAGCCGGACGGAATCGGCCGATTTTCCCGCGCCGCCTGCCTGACGTTGACGAAAGCGGTGGCGCTCGACGACTGGTCGATCAAGAGCGGCGGGCCGCCGGCGACGGGCGCCGCGAAGGCCATCGGATTGGTGCAATAGACCGGCCGCGTGGCGCCGGAGCCGGCCAACAGGGCGGGCCCGTTGGTGGCAGCCAACCCGACCAGTCCCACTTCGGCCAGCCGCGCGGCAAAGGGCCCTAGCGCGCCGCAAGTATAGGCGTTTTTCTGGACGAACAGCGCCAGCCCGAAACTTTTCGCAGTGGCGACGAGATCGTCGAAGGCACGGTCGAAGCCGGGATGCGCCGCGCCGCCCCGGGCGTCGGACAGGATGATGGCCGGCGCCGGGCGGGTGATGAGCGGCGTCGCTCGACCGTCGATGCGGCCTTCGCGCAGCGACGCAAGGTAGTCGATGAAGTGCCCGAGGCCGACGGAGGCCTGACCTTCCGCCTCGGCCCGTACTGCCGCCACCGCGATCGACCGCGCCAGTTCCGGATTGGCGCCAGCCCGTATGGCGGCCTCTTCGCAGAGGTCGCGGGCCTTGCCGATCGTAAGGGTCACGGTGTTCGTGTCGGTCATCCGAGCCTCACGGGAATGCGTGACTCCAGCTTGCGCAGGAGCAGGACGAGAATGCCGGTGATCGTCAGATAGACGAGCGACAGCAGCAGCAGCGGTTCGTAGATGATGTAGGTTTCCTGTCGGACGCGGGAGGCCACGCCATAGATTTCCATCATGGTGATCGTGGCCACCAGCGGCGTCGCCTTGAGCTGCAGGATCGTCTCGCCGGCCAGCGTCGGCAGCGCCCTTTGCAGCGCCTGTTTCAGCCAGATGCGGCGGAAGATGGTGAAGCGCGACATGCCGAAAGCGCGCCCGGCCTCGAGCTGGCCGCGCGGCACGCCGGCGAATGCGCCGCGCATCACCTCGCCCTCATATCCGGCGTAGGAGAGCGTCAGCGCGAGCAGGCCGTAGGGCCATGCCTGGCGCAGGATCGGCCACAGGAACGACTCCCGTATCCAGGGATACTGCGCAGACAGCGCCCCAAGCCCGAAATAAAGCAGCCAGAGTTGCAGCAGCAGCGGCGTGCCGCGGATGATGGTGCAGAACACCAGTGCCGGCACGCTGAGGATTTTTGGGCCGGTCACCTGCACGAAACCCAGCGGTATGGCGAGAGCCAGTCCGAACGCGCATGACAGCACGAGCAGCCAGATCGTGCGCCAGATGCCCTGCGCGGCAAGGCCGAGATAGTTCGGCACCCAATCCCAGCGCAACGCGAAGATGCAATAGACAACGATCGCCAGCGCGATCAGGATCAGCACGATGCGATGCGGCTGCAGCCAGCCGAGCGCGCGCTGATATCGGGTTCCGTCGATCAGCGCCGTATCCGCCATCAATGCGCTCCGGCCAGAGCGGGCATGCCGCGCCGCGCCCAGCGTTCGATGCGGGCGATGATGACATTGGAGAGCAGCGTCAGCGCCAGATAAAGCGCGCCGGCCGCCGTGAAGAAGGTCAGATAGGCTTTCGTCGCACTGCCTGCGTTGCGCGCCATCTGCGTCAGTTCATCGACGCCGATGAGCGCCAGCAGCGCCGTCTCCTTGGTGGCGATCAGCCAGAGATTGGCGAGCCCGGGAATGGCAAAGGGCAGCATGGCGGGAATGGTGATGCGCCGCAGCATCAAACCGGGCGGCATGCCGTAGGCGCGCGCCGCCTCGACCTGGCCCTGCGGGATCGCAAGGATCGCGCCACGCAACACTTCCGTCGAATAGGCGCCCTGCACGACGCCGAGAACGCCGATGCCGGCAGGAATGCCGCCGATGTCGATCGGCCCCCAGCCGGCCGCCGCCAGTGCCTGGTTGATCAGGTCGGTGCCGGCATAAAAGATAATCAGGATGAGCACCAGGTCCGGGATGGCGCGGACCAGTGTCGTGTAGATCGCCAGCAGGTCGCGAACGACCGGACCGCCATAGAGCTTGCCATAGGCGCCGCAGATGCCGATCAACAGCCCCAGGCTGAACGCGCCGACGGCGACGATGACGGAATTCCGCAGCCCATAGAGCAGGCTGGCTCCACGCCCGAAACTGCCGAACGACAGCAGTTCGAGGGTGCTGGCGCCGAAGAGCGATGTGAGAACGTCGTGCAGAAGCTGCCCTCCGGTCCGATGCCCGATCGATCCTCCGAGCGGTCAAGGGACGCGGCCGGTCGGGCTGCGTTCCTTGACGATGGCGGGATCAGTTCGACTGCGCCGCCGCGCCGTAGACGTCGAAGTCGAAATATTTCTTGGTGATCTCGGCATATTTGCCGTTGTCGCGGATCGCCTTGATGCCGGCGTTGATCTTGTCCTTCAGTGCCGCGTCATCCTTGCGCAAGCCGGCGCCGACGCCGGGCCCAAGCACTTCGTCATCGGGGGCGACGTAGCCCTTGAGATCGCAGCAGGCCTTGCCGCCGTCCGACTTCAGGAAAGCGTCGAGCGCGATCGAATCCGCCTGAGTGGCGTCGATGCGGCCGGCGGAGAGATCCTGGTTGGCCTCGTCCTGGGTCTGGTATTCCTTGATCTCGGCCGCCTCGGTGAAGTGCTTCTTGGCATAGGCGGCATGCACGGTCGACACCTGCACGCCGACGATCTTGCCCTTCAGCCCTTCCGGCGAAGCATCGAACTTCTGGTCCTTCGAGCCGATCACGGCGGTCGGCGTGTTATAATATTTGTCGGAGAAGTCGATGGTCTTCTTGCGCTCGTCGGTGATCGACATGGAGTTCATGATCGCGTCGATCTTCTTCGAGGTCAGCGCCGGGATCAGGCCGTCCCACGGGATCGGCGTCAGCACGCAGTCCAGCTTCTGCTCGGCGCAGATGGCGTTGACGATCTCGACTTCCCACCCGCCCCAGTTGCCGGAAGCGTCCTGCGAATAGAAGGGCGGATAGGCCTCCGGCGAAAAGCCCACCTTGACCTGCTCTGCCTGCGCCGCGCCGGCGCCGAGGACCAGGCCCACAGCCGTGGCAAGGACTGCCAACATCTTGTTCATGTTCAAGAATCTCCCATTTTTGTCGTTGGTGTTCCTTCCCCCGCCCTAGTGGATGTTGCGGAGAAACTGTTTCAGGCGGTCCGATTTCGGCGCGCCAAAAAGCTGTTCGGGCGGGCCTTCCTCCTCGACCAGCCCATTGTAGAGATAGACGACGTGGCTCGCGACCTGCCGCGCGAACTTCATCTCATGGGTGACCAGCACCATGGTGCGGCCCTCTTTCGCCAGGTCGCCGATGACCCTCAGCACCTCGCCGACGAGTTCGGGATCGAGCGCCGAGGTCGGCTCGTCGAACAGCATGACGCGCGGCTGGATGGCGAGCGCCCGGGCGATCGCGCCGCGCTGCTGCTGGCCGCCGGACATGAAGGACGGATAGACATCGCGTTTTTCGGCGAGGCCGACGCGGGCGAGCAGCTTTTCGGCTGTTGCCACCGCCTCGTCGCGCGGGACGCCGAGCACATGGATCGGCACTTCGATGATGTTTTCGAGCAGCGTCATGTGGCTCCAGAGGTTGAAATTCTGGAACACCATGCCGAGGCGCGAGCGGATGCGCTCGATCTGCCGGCGATCGGCGGGAACCGAGCCGCCATGCCCGTCCGGCTTGAGTTTGATCTCCTCGCCATTGACGCGGATGATGCCGCTGGTGGGGTTTTCCAGGCAGTTGATGCAGCGCAGCAGCGTCGACTTGCCGGAGCCGCTGCCGCCGATGATGGCGACCACTTCGCCGTCGCGGGCCGACAGCGAGACACCCTTCAGCACATGCAGCGGGCCGAATCTCTTGTGCAGGTTCTCGATATGGATCGCTTCGGCGGCGGCGCTGCCGCCGGTCCCGGGAGACGCATCGACCTCGACCGCGGTCATGAGCGGCCGCCCCCATACACAACCTTGAATCGCCGGTGCACTTGTTACGCAACCTTGGCTCTGTTCCCCGACAGCAGAATGGACTTTCCCCGACGCCTCCGTCAACCCGGCATCGCCGGAGCGATCCAGCGCACCGGATTGTTGCAGCGCGGCGGAAATCCGCCTTGGCGGGGTAAACCGGGATGCTTCCCGCGAGGTCGAAGTTCCGCCTGTCGTCGTCAGGCGTGCCTATACATGACGTCCGTCCGCAGCACGTATTTGCGGCCCGAAATCACCTCGTCGCCGCGATGCTCGAGCGGATGATAGAAGACCAACGCCATCCCTTTCCTTGGCTTCACTTCGAGGCCGAAGCCCGAATAGCCTGGTATCTCGCCGCGAAACGAAGTGCCGCCGCCCTCGAAGCCATCCGAGAGGTAGATCTTGAAGGTAAGCGCCGACTGGTCAAGATGGCTGAAGCCTCTGGGACTGTATCAGGTTTGGAGTAGGTAGCCCATTGACACTAGGATTAAATTCCCTTATATTGACACGACGATACATTTCTGACTCACTCGAATCATGGCTCGCTATCCAAAATTGAACGCTGCGGCTCACTACATAATCTCCCGTTGCCAGCCGGCAGATTTGGGTGCGACTAAGCTTAACAAGATTTTGTGGTTTGCCGACGTCGAATATTTCGAACGCTATGGCAAGTCGATTACGGGGGACGAATATGTCAAGCGTCAGTTTGGGCCCGTTCCCAAGCACGCGCCTATGGCTACCCGCGAGCTGGAAGAAAGCGGCCTGATCGTGAGCCGTGAAGTTGATTACTTTGGCAAGCCAAAGAAGGAGTTCTGGTCCCTCCAAGAAGCCGACATTACAGGATTTGATCCCAATGCAATCGCAATCATAGACAAAATGATTGACTGGGTTTGCATCGATCACACTGCTACGTCCATAAGTGACAAAACCCACAATATTCTCTGGGAATCCGCCGAAATGGGCGAAGTAATACCGCTCGGCGCGGCCCTTGCTTATCGTTCGGCTGAAATTACCGAAGAAGATATCGCCTGGGCTTACCGGGAGCTTGAAGCCGCTGAATGAGAGTTGGACCGGGAAGCCGCGGCGCGTTTGAAGTTGTCGAGGCTCCAGCCGTCACCAAGTTGATTGGACAGGCGATAGCGGCCGATCCACGTATCGCGGATCTTTGGGACGGTCTGATCTGGCTGATCGCCAGAAGCGGCCATAAGATTGGCGAGCCTATAACCTTTCAAGGCAAGGCTCATCGCATTTACAAGACCTTACCTACGAGGTCAGGGCTTCCATCGTTGCGAATTGTCTATTTTCACGACATCGGCCGTTTTACCATCAAGATACTGTCGATCAGCTATTCCTGATCACCCCCGCAAAACCCCGCCGGTCTGCTTCCTGACATTCTCGACGATCCGCCCCGCCAGCGCCTCGAAATCCTCGTCGGTGAGCGTGCGCTCGGCCGGCTGGATGGCGACTTCGATCGCCACGGATTTTTTGCCCTCTCCGAGCGAAGAACCCTCGAAAATGTCGAAGACCGAGACGCCGGCAATCAGCTTCTTGTCGGCGGCGGTGGCGGCGCGGACGATCGTGCCGGCCTCGACGCCGCGGTCGACGACGAAGGCGAAGTCGCGCCTCACCGCCTGGAAAGCGGACAATTCCAGCTTCGGTTTGGTGCGGGTCGGCTTGGCTTTCGGCTCCGGGATGGCGTCGACGAAAACCTCGAAGCCGCAGAGCGGGCCGGAGACGTCGAGAGTCTCCAGCGTTTTCGGATGGAACTCGCCGAACGTGCCGAGCACGGTCTTTGGGCCGAGCTTGATCGTGCCCGAGCGGCCGGGATGATACCAGGCTGGGCCGCCGGCCTCGATCTGCAGTTTTTCCACCGGCGCGCCACAGGCCTCGAGCGCCGCGATAGCATCGGCCTTGGCGTCGAAGACGCCGACCGGCTGCGCGTTGCCGGACCAGTTGCGGCCCGCGCCGTCGAGTTTTGCCGTGCCGCGCCGCACGCCGGCGGCGACGCGACGCTGGTCCGACGGCGTGTCGCCCTCATAGGTGCCCGACACTTCGAACAAAGCGACATCACCGAAACCGCGATCGGCGTTGCGCTGCGCCGCGGCGATCAGGCCGGGCAGCAGCGAGGGCCGCATGTCCGACATGTCGGCGGCGATCGGGTTCACCAGTTTCAGTTCGGCCTTGCCGCCGCCGAACGCTTCGGCGTGTTTCTGCGGGATGAACGACCAGGTGACGGCCTCCATCATACCGCGCACGGCGAGCGCGCGTTTGGCCGCGCGGCTGCGGATCTGCAGCGTTGTCAGGATTTTTCCGTTCACGGCCTCGTGGTTCGCCATCGGCTGCGGCGCGATTTCGTCGACGCCGTGGATGCGCATGACCTCCTCCACCAGATCGGCCTTGCCGTCGACATCCGGCCGCCAGGACGGGACGGCGACATCCAGGTTGGTCCTTCCGCTAAGCACCTCGAAACCCAGCCGCCGCAGGATCGACACGCTCTCGTCCGCCGGAACGTCAAGACCCGTCAGGCGCTTCACCTCGTCCGTCGGGAAGAGGATGATCTTCGGATCGTAGCCGGCATAACCCACCATCTCGGTCTCCGTCGGTGTGCCGCCGCACAGGTCAAGCACCATCCTGGTCGCTAGTTCCAGTCCGCGCACCATCATCTCCGGATCGACGCCGCGCTCGAAGCGGTAGCGCGCGTCGGTGATGATGCCCAGCGTGCGGCCGGTGCGGGCGATGTTCAGCGGCGCCCAGAGAGCGGATTCGATCAGCACGTCGGTGGTGGCTTCATCGCAGCCGGAATGCTCGCCGCCCATGACGCCGGCGATCGATTCCACGCCCGTCTCGTCGGCAATAACGCACATCTCCGGCGTCAGCGTGTATTCGCGGCCGTCCAGCGCCAGCACCTTCTCCCCGTCATTGGCGCGGCGTACGACAAGATTGCCGGCGACCTTCTTGGCATCGAAGACGTGGAGGGGCCGGCCGCGGTCGAAAGTGATGTAGTTGGTGATGTCAACCAGCGCGTTGATGGGGCGCAGGCCGATGGCGAGCAGCCGCTGCTGCAGCCATTTCGGCGATGGGCCGTTCTTGACGCCGCGCACGAGGCGCAGCGCGAAGCCGGGACAGAGGTCCGGCGCTTCGATGGTCAGCTTCACCGGGCATTCGCCCTCGCCGGCGACAGCCTCGATGGCCGGCGTCTTCAGCCGGCCGAGGCCGCTGGCGGCGAGGTCGCGGGCGATGCCGTGGATGCCGGTGGCGTCCGGACGGTTGGGGGTCAGGTTGATCTCGATGACCGGGTCGTCGAGCTTCGCCCAGCTTGCGTAGGGCTGGCCGACCGGCGCGTCGGCGGGCAGCTCGATGATGCCGTCATGCTCATCCGAAAGCTCCAGTTCGCGCTCGGAACACATCATGCCGCGGCTTTCGACGCCTCTGATCTTGCCGATCGCCAGCGTGATGCCGCTGCCGGGGATGTAGGCGCCCGGCGCGGCGAAGGCGCCGACCAGGCCGGCCCTCGCATTGGGCGCGCCGCAGACCACCTGCACCGGAGCCTTGCCGTCGCCGGTGTCGACCATCAAGACGCGCAGCTTGTCGGCGTCGGGGTGCTTTTCCGCCGTGATCACCTTGGCAATCATGAACGGTTTCAGCCCGGCCTTGTCGTCGACCGACTCGACTTCGAGCCCGATCGAGGTCAGCCGCTCGACAATTTTTTCGAACGAAGCGTCGGTCTCGAGGTGATCCTTGAGCCAGGAGAGGGTGAGTTTCATGCGTCGGTTCCGTCGGGTCTGGGTACGCTGGTCCTGGCGTGGCGCGGCAGGCCGTCCGGCATGTGGACGAAGGGTAGCTGCGAGCGCACGTAGGCATGATGGGTTGGGCGGTAGAGGGCGGGCTGGTCCATCGCGCCGAGCATAAAATAGATGCGGTCGCCGATGCGGGCGTCCGTGTAGGCGATTGGGGAACCGCAGACGCCGCAGAAACTGCGGGTCACCGTGCCGTTGTCGAAACGGGCGAGCCCGTTGCCGCGGATCGCAACCTCGTCGGCCATGAAGCCGACATAGGCCGCAACCGGCGCGCCGGTGGCCCGACGGCAGTCGGTGCAATGGCAATAGCTGACGTGATGCGGCTCGGCGCTGGCCTCGAACCGCACCGCGCCGCAGCGGCATCCGCCGGTATGATTGCTTTCATCGGACATGGTTTTTCCGGAACCCGCCTATTCGGCCGCGACCGATGGCGGCATCGCCCCCGGCGCCTTCCTGCCGCGAAACATGCTCTTGACGGAGATTCCCTCATCCACTGCCGGCCACCAGATTCCCTCGTACATCAATTCGATGTCATTGAGCTCGGCCTCGTTCAATGCCGCCAAGAACGGGTACCACCAAAGCGGCGTGGCGATGGAGCGCCCGTCAGCCAGACTGACATGCACTTCGTCATGCGTACACCATGCCTTGATCGGTCGCATTTCGTCGGTCTCAAAGGCCAATGAAGTCATTCCAGGCGCACCAGTTCAATTGTCAGCTATCCGCGATCTTACTGGCTATTCGGCGGCCAGCGCTGGTTTAACCGCTTTTGGATACTTCCAACCGCTCAGCATACCTCGAGTCGAAAGATCCTCATCGAGGTCGGGCCAGTGCACGCCATCCAACATCAACTCGACATTGTTCCGCTCCGCCGGTGAGGCCGAGACAAGGCGAGGGTACCACCACAACGGCGTAACCACTTCGCGGCCATCGGCAAGCCGGACATGTAGCTGCGTCGGGTCGCACCAGGCATCGACCGGACGTTCACTCTCCGAATATGGCTCTGAAGAACTCATGCCACGCCTCCAAGAACTCGTCTCTGTGGTCATTTGTGACCTCGATGATACGCTTCAAGTCGGATGTCTTGAAGCCCTGATGCTCCGCCATCTCGATCGGCTCCAACCAGACCTTCGCCTTTCCGCCGTGCCCTTCCGCATGAATGTGCGGAGGCTCCCGCATATCGGAACCGTAGAAATGGAAACGGATGCCGTATTTGCGAAGGACGGTCGGCATCTTCTAGCCGCTCAACCCTCCGAACAACGTCGGCATGTCCAGCGGCCGGAACCCGTAATGCGCGAGCCAGCGCACGTCGGCGTCGAAGAAGGCGCGCAGGTCGGGCATGCCGTATTTCAGCATGGCGATGCGGTCGATGCCCATGCCCCAGGCAAAACCTTGGTATTCGTCCGGGTCGAGCCCGCCATGGCGCAGCACGTTGGGATGCACCATGCCGCAGCCCAGAATTTCCATCCAGTCGTTGCCCTCGCCGAAACGCACCTCGCCCGGTCGCGAGCGGTCGCACTGGATGTCGACCTCGAGGCTCGGCTCGGTGAACGGGAAGAAGCTCGGGCGGAACCGCATCTTGACCTGAGGCACCTCGAAGAAGGCCTTGCAGAACTCTTCCAGCACCCACTTCATGTTGGCGACGTTGGCGGTCTTGTCGATGACGAGACCCTCAACCTGGTGGAACATCGGCGAGTGGGTGGCGTCGGAATCCTGCCGGTAGGTTTTTCCCGGAATGACGATGCGGATCGGCGGTTTTTGGGCCTCCATGGTGCGGATCTGCACAGGTGACGTATGGGTGCGCAGTACCTTACGTTCGCCATCGGCGTCCGGCGGCAGGAAAAACGTATCGTGCATCTCGCGCGCAGGATGGCCTTCCGGGAAATTAAGCGCGGTGAAGTTGTAATAGTCCGTCTCGATGTCGGGGCCTTCGGCGACCGAAAATCCCATGTCGGCGAAGATCGCGGTGATCTCATCGATGACCTGGCTGATTGGGTGGATGCGGCCGCGCTCGGCCGGCGACTGGCGCACAGGCAGCGTCACGTCGACCTTTTCGGCGGCGAGGCGCGTGGCGATGGCGACGTCCTTCAGCTCGGCCTTGCGGGCGGCGAGCGCGTCGGTGACGCGGTTCTTCAGGCCGTTGAGCGCCGGCCCCATCGACTGGCGCTCCTCCGGGCTCATGGCGCCCAGCGTCTTCATGCGCTCCGAGATAGAGCCCTTCTTGCCGAGCGCGGCGACGCGCACGGACTCGATCGACTGTTCGTCGGCGGCGGCGGCAATGTCGGCCAGCAGAGTGCTTTCCAGCGTTTCAATGTTCGAAGCTGCGACGTTCACGGTCAAACTCACGGTTCAAAGTTGATTTTCACGTTAGAAGTGAAATCCGGGGCATAAGAAAAACCCGCGCCAGTTTCCCCAGCGCGGGTTTCCCAAATCAGAATTTCGAAAGCTTGGGAAGGCGCTGGTTAGGCTACAGCGCTCTCAAAAGCGTTCGGCGTGGTGTTCTTCAGATATTCGAGCGCGACCTTGGCCTTGCCGACCAGCGCCTCGAAAGCCTGCGGCTCGTGGATCGCCATGTCGGACAGCACCTTGCGGTCGATCTCGATGCCGGCCTTGTTGAGGCCGTCGATGAAACGGCCATAGGTCAGGCCGTGCTCGCGCACGGCGGCATTGATGCGCTGCACCCACAAGGCGCGGAAGTTACGCTTGCGCACCTTGCGGTCGCGGTAGGCGTACTGCATCGACTTTTCGACCGCCTGCTTGGCGATGCGAATGGTGTTCTTGCGACGGCCGTAGAAACCCTTGGCGGCTTTCAGAACCTTCTTGTGCTTGGCGTGGGCGGTGACGCCTCTCTTTACGCGTGCCATGTCATGATCTCCTTATTCGTTCCGGGTTCAGATGCCGCCGCCGTTCGGCAGGAAGTTCTTCACGACCTTCTCGCCGTCGGCCTTGAACAGAACCATCGTGCCGCGCGCGTCGCGGATGAACTTGTTGGAACGCTTGATCATGCCATGCCGCTTGCCGGCTGCTGCTGCCAGAACCTTGCCGGTGCCGGTGATCTTGAACCGCTTTTTTGCGGCCGATTTGGTCTTCATCTTGGGCATTTTGCTACTCCTTCGAGGCTTTGAAAGCCTGCTTGTTGTTGTTTCCGAGGCCGACCAAAGCCCGGAAAGCAAATGAAACCGCCACGGCATGCCCTGCCGGGCGGTTCTTCAGAACGCGGCCTTATAGCGATGAGTCAAAAAAAGCGCAACGGGTGGCGCGCAGGCTTTTTCGGCTATTTCGCGCCGTGCGCGCGGCCTGACAGATGCGGCAGGACAAGCGAAATCGCCGCCCCAGCCAGCGCCGAGACGATCACCAGCAGATGCGTGTTGATGCCCGCCTTGGCCAGCGCGGCAAGGGTGGCCGCATCTTTGCCGGCGCCGAAGACGGCGGCGCCCGCCGCGATGCCGGCCGGATAGGTGCCGACGCCGCCGGGCGCATGAACCGGCAGCACGGAGGACAGTTCGCCGCCCAGCGCCCCGCCGAAACAAGCCGCAAGCGGCTCGACGCCCATCAGTGCCAGCACCCAGGCCAGCACCAGAACCTTGACGCCCCAGTTCAGCACCGTCAGCGCCCAGGCGCGCGCAAAACGGCCAAGCCCACGTGGAATGCCGTCTTCGATCTGGTCGACAAGCCTGGCGAATTTTTGCGGCAGGCGTTTTCGCGCCAGGGCGATGGCTGGGTCGCGGACCGGAAAGACGACCAGCGGCAGGGCGAGAAAGACGAGCCACAGCGCCCAGGCCCACAAACGATATCCTGTTGCCGCGACAAG
Source organism: Mesorhizobium sp. LHD-90 (assembly GCF_030929505.1). Lineage (GTDB taxonomy): Bacteria > Pseudomonadota > Alphaproteobacteria > Rhizobiales > Rhizobiaceae > Kumtagia. The sequence continues at coordinate 16,846 of NZ_JAVFVV010000011.1, forward strand.
CCCGACGCCGGCCGCCGCCAGCAGCGCGTGCAGGTCGAGCAGCCGCAGCACCAGCAGCGCCGAGGTTCCATGCGCTAGCGGCACGCCGAATTCCGAGCGCATCAGCAGCGGAAAACTGGTCTCGCCGGTCCTCAGCGGCAGCATGATGTTGAGGATGTTGTGGACCTGGGTGACCCGGAACAGCCAGAGAAAGCGGCCTGCGGTCTCGCGCGGAAAATAATCGTGGATGCGGTGGGCGCGCACGAAATAGGTCGCCACCAACAGGATGAGCGCCAAAAGGATCGTGCCGATGCCGACCTCTTGCCATGCGGCGAGGATCGACGGCCAACCCCAGGCCCATTGCACGAAACCGGCATAAAGCAAGATCACCCCCACCGTCAGCAGGACGGTGCGGTTTCGTGCCAGCCAGCCGCGTTTCGCCGCGGTGTCAGCCATGCGGAAGCCCGCGATTGTCTAAAACCGGCCGCTGCTGTAACAGGGCGGCCCAAAGAAACCGGACTGTTTCCGGGGAGATACTGTGCTGCAAACCCAACCCTTTCCGCATTACGCCCAGGAGGCGGAAGGCGAGATCGAGCTTTCCATCCTCATCCCCCTCCATAACGAGGAGGAGAACGTCGCGCCGCTCGTCGAGCGTGTCTGCGACGCTCTTAAGGATTTCGGCAAGCCATGGGAACTGATCATCGTCGATGATGGCTCGACCGACGACACGCTTGTCAATGCCCGCAAGGAGTTCGAGCGCGAGGGTCTCGATCTCAGGATCATCGAGTTCCAGCGCAATTTTGGCCAGGCAGCGGGCCTGCAGGCCGGCATCGACGCGGCCCGCGGCCGGCTGCTGGCGACGCTCGACGGCGACCTGCAGAACGACCCCTACGACATCTCGAAGATGATCGCCATGCTGGAGGAGCGGCAGCTCGACCTCGTCTGCGGCTGGCGCAAGAGCCGGCAGGACGGGCTGGTGCTGCGGCTGATCCCGTCCTGGATCGCCAACCGGCTGATCCGAAAGGTCACCGGCGTGAAGGTCCACGACTATGGCTGCGGGCTGAAAGTCTATCGCGCCAGGGTCATGAAGCAGATCCAGATCATGGGCGGCATGCATCGCTTCATTCCGGCCTGGATCGGCAGCGTCGTGCCGTCCTCGCGCATCGACGAAATGGTCGTCAATCATCATGCCCGCCAGTTCGGCCAGTCGAAATACGGCATCTCGCGCACCTTCCGCGTGGTGCTGGACCTGCTCTCGGTGCTGTTCTTCATGAGCTTCCGGCACCGGCCGGGCCATTTCTTCGGTACGATCGGACTGGTCTTCGGCGGCCTCAGCGGGCTGGCCTTTCTCTATCTCTTCATCGTCAAGTTTTTCCTCGGCGAGGACATCGGCACCCGGCCGATGCTGATCGTCGCGGTGATGCTGTTCATCGGCGCGGTGCAGATGGTCACCACCGGCATACTCGCCGAAATGTTGGCCCGAAATCGCGACGCGACACGCAACTACGTCGTGCGCAACAGTTACGCGCGGGACGTCTGACGTGATCGAGCGTCTGGCGCGCGGCAACGGCGCCGTCTATCTGCTGCTCGCCGCCTATTTCACGGTCAACGTGATCCTGCGGCTGCTGATGCCGGCCTCGCTGGAGCTCGACGAGGGCCAGCAGATCTTCCTCGCCCAGTGGTTCGCCCTGGGCTATGACACGCAGCCGCCGTTCTACAACTGGGTGCAATACGGCGTCGTGCAGCTTCTCGGCAGCACGGTGCTGGCCGTCTCTGTTCTCAAGAACCTGATGCTGTTCTGCAGCTATCTGTTCTACGGCCTGACCGCCAGCCTGGTCATCCGCGACCGGGTGCTAGCCGTCATCGCCACGCTCGGCCTCATCACCATTCCGCAGATCGGCTTCGAGGCACAGCGCGACCTGACCCACACCGTGGCGGTGCTGCTGGCAGCCTGCATGTTCATGTATTTCTTCGTCGCGGCATTGCAGCGGCCGACCGCATTGAACTACGCCTTGGCCGGCCTTGCCATCGGCATCGGCGTGATCTCCAAATACAATTTCGTGCTGCTGCCTGGCGCGGCCGTCGCCGCCGCGATGGCCGACCGCGATCTTCGGGCGCGGCTGTTCGACCCGCGCGTCCTGCTGACGGCCCTTGTCGCGGCGGCGGTCGTGGCGCCGCACGCGCTGTGGTTCGCCGATCATGTTGGCGAAGCGACCACCCGCACCATGGGCAAACTTACCGAAGACGCGGATGGCGGGCGCCTGAAACTCATCGGCGAGGGCCTCGTGTCGCTGGCGGGCGCCGCGGCCGCCTTCGCGCTGCCGACGCTGCTGTTGTTCTGGATCGCCTTCGGCAAGGAGCTTTTCGCCGCGTGGAAAGCCGAAAGCCGGTGGACCCGCCTGATCGGGCGGATGTTCATCATCTTCGCCATGTTCCTGGTCCTGGTGGTGCTGGGCGGCGCCAGCAACATCAAGGACCGCTGGCTGGTGCCGATCCTTTTCCTGCTGCCACTCTATCTCTGCGCCAAGCTGGAGGCCTCCGGGGCAAGCTACGAGGGCGCGGCGCGGCGCTTCGGCATGATCGTGCTCGCCATCATGGCCGCCGTGCCGCTGGTGCTGCTGGCGCGCGCGCCGCTCGGCGGCATGCTCGGGCGCTACGAGAAGCAGAACGTGCCTTACGGCCCGGCGATCGCGCAGATCCTGTCTTCGAACAGGGACCGGCCGGCTGTCGTGCTCACCGGCGACCAGCAGATGGCCGGCAATCTCCGGCTGCACGCCGGCGACGTCCTCGTGATGGTGCCGGATTACGATAGTCTGGCCGAACCCTACATGATCGATGCCACGCACCCGGTGCTGGTCACCTGGCGCGAACGCGGCGAAGCGGTTCCCGATATGCCGGAGGAACTGACCGCCTGGCTCGACGCACGGCACCAGCTCGATGGCGCCGCGTCAACGGTCCAGGAGGCCGCGCTTCCCTACCACTACGGGCGCGAGGGCGACGTCTATCGCTTCAGTTACGCGTGGATCTATCCGGCGGCAAAGTGAGCCCGGCCGAGAGCAACTTCAGTAAAGATAAAACAGCACCGGTATGAGCCCTGCTTCCTGGCCCGACTCGATCAGTTCGAAACAAGGGATCGAGATCAGAAAGACCAGTCCGTCTCGCAGCGTGTGATTGAAGATACGCGGGCTGAAGGTGACTTCGGCCTGGTCCCTGAACAGCCGCGGATTGGGCAAGAAGCGGGGCACGCGCTGGAGATAGGCTTCGTAAGGCGCTCCGAACAGGGCTTTCAGATGGGCTTCCTCCCGAAGCGCCACGATATAGAAAGCCGTGGCGCACAACATGGCGGCGGCCACGGCTACCGTGATGCTTCCGGTCTGTGTGCCGACGCCGGCCGCCGCAATCGTAGAGAAGAAGTAAAGCGGATTGCGGACCATCGAATAGGGGCCGGCGGTCACGATCTCGGCGGACTTGCGCCCGCCGATGTATAGTACCGACCACAGCCGTCCGCCGATGCCGATCAGGATCAGCACCAGACCATGCGCTTCAATGCGCTCATGCGTGAGTTCGCTGTGCGGCGAGCCGCTGAACACAAGAAGCAAGCAGAGCAGGCCGATCGCAACCGCCAGAACGAGACGCCGCGACGCCTGGTAGCGCGCCATCGCAGCCTTGCGGTCCGTTCCCATGCGATCCTCGATGCCAGAGCGTTTCCGAAACGAGCGGCACGCTCTGTCGGCATCTTGGCTATTTCGGGGCGAGCACCATCATCATCTGGCGGCCTTCGAGCTTCGGCTCGGCCTCGACCTTGGCGATGGTGGCGACTTCCTCGCGGACCTTGTTGAGGAGTTGCATGCCAAGCTCCATATGCGCCATCTCGCGACCGCGGAAGCGCAATGTGAGCTTGACCTTGTCGCCTTCCTCGAAGAATCGGCGCACCGCCCTCATCTTCACCTCGTAGTCGTGGATGTCGATGTTGGGGCGCATCTTGATCTCTTTGATCTCGATGACCTTCTGGTGCTTGCGGGCTTCGGCCGCCTTCTTCTGGTTGGCGTATTTCAGCTTGCCGAGATCGAGAATCTTGACGACCGGCGGCGTGGCGTTGGGCGATATCTCGACGAGATCGAGGCCGGCTTCCTCGGCCATCAGGAGGGCGTCGTTGATCGAAACGTCGCCGTGGTTCTTGCCTTCTGCGTCGATGAGCTGGACCCGCGGAACGCGGATATCCCTGTTGGAGCGGGGCCCTTCCTTGACGGGCGCGCCGGCCTTGAATGGTCTGCGAATGGTCGTGGTCTCCTTGAACCGTTGAACCTTTGTGCGGTCGAGCCGCCTATGTCGGCGGCCCGCGGCGCGAGTCAATAGCATGGGCGCAGAAATAAATCACCAGCCCGCGAACCAACCTTGGCGGGAAACTGGCCCTTTGCGCAGGCGCGGCACTGTGCGACAAGCCGTTTCCCCGAAAGTCTTCGAGCGCCATGACTGAAATTGCTCCCGATCACCTCGACGTCGACGGCGTGCCGATCGCCTTCCGCCGCCGCGCGGGACGCCAGCCGGGCGTCGTGTGGCTCGGCGGCTACCGTTCCGACATGCTGGGCACGAAAGCCGCGGCGTTGGACGGCTGGGCCGAGAAATCCGGTCACGCCTGCCTGCGCCACGACTATTCCGGCCATGGCGAATCCGGCGGCGCCTTCACCGACGGCACGATTTCTTCGTGGCTGGCTCAAAGCCTGGCCGTATTCCGGCGCCGTTCCGAGGGGCCGCAGGTGCTGGTCGGCTCCTCCATGGGCGCGTGGATCGCGCTGCGCCTGGTGCAGGAACTGGCGAAGGCCGGCGAAAGCGCGCGGGTCGGTGGCATGGTGCTGATCGCGCCGGCGCCGGATTTCACCGCCGAACTCGTCGAGCCAGACCTGACAAAGGCTCAAAGGCGCGATCTGGACAAGAAGGGTTTTTTCGAAACTCCGTCCGAATATTCGGGCGAGCCCAGCATTTTCACCCGCGCGCTGATCGAGGACGGGCGCAACAATCGCGTGCTGACCGGGCCGCTCGACACGTTCTGCCCGGTGCATGTCATCCAGGGCATGCGCGACCCCGACGTGCCCTACCAGCATGCGCTGAAACTGGTCGGGCTGCTGCCCGCCGACGACGTGACTTTGTCGCTGGTGCCGGACGGAGACCACCGGCTGTCGCGACCGCAGGACATCGAGATGATCCTTGCCGCCGTCGAGGCGATGGTCCGACAGGCGGAGCACTAGCCCCATGCGCCTGTCGATTCCGGCCTCGGCCTTCGTCGCGGCGGTCGTCGGCTTCGGCGGCACGCTGGCGCTGATCATCGCGGCCGCCGACGCTGTCGGCGCCTCGCGCGAGCAGACCGCCAGCATGGTGACGGCGCTGTGCATCGCCATGGCGGTGGAATCGCTGTGGCTGTCGTGGCGCACGAAGATGCCGGTGATTTCCGCCTGGTCGACGCCGGGCGCGGCGCTGGTCGGCGCCAGCAGCGGCTTTTCCATCAACGAGGCGGTGGGCGCCTTCCTGGTGGCAGGCGTGCTGCTGGTCGCCACCGGCCTGTTCAAGCCGCTGACGCGGCTGATCTCGAGAATCCCCGCTTCGGTGGCGTCGGGCATGCTGGCCGGCATCGTCGTCACCTTCGTCATCAATGCGGCCAAGACGGTTCCGGGCGATCCGCTGCTGATCCTGCCGCTGATCGCCGCCTTCTTCATCGTCCGTCTGTTCAATCCGGCGCTGTCGGTGCTGGCGGTGCTGATCGGCGGCGGCGTACTGGCGGTGGCGCTCGGCCGCGTCGGCGCGATGCCGGCGCTGGAGATGTCGACGCTTGTGGTGACCGTGCCGAAATTCACGCTCACCTCGGTGATCGGCCTGGCGCTGCCGCTCTATCTTGTCACCATGGCCTCGCAGAACCTGTCCGGCCTCGCCGTGCTCAAGGCCGCCGGCTACCACCCGGAGCCGGGTCCGCTGATCGCCGTCACCGGGCTGGTTTCGGTGCTGACGGCGCCGTTCAACGCGCTGACCAGCAATCTTGCCGCCATCTCGGCGGCGATCTGCACGGGACCGGACGTGCATCCCGACCCTGCCGAGCGCTGGAAGACCGGCCCGTTCTATGCACTGGCCTATGTCGTCTTCGCGCTGTTCGGCGCCTCGCTGGTCGCCGTCTTCGCCGTGCTGCCCCCGTCGCTGATCATGCTGGTGGCCGGTCTCGGCCTGCTCGGCGCGCTCGCCAATGCGCTCGCCATCGCGCTCAAGGACGACAAGGAACGTATTGCCGCGACGGTGACTTTTGCCGTCACGGCATCCGGCCTGACGCTGTTCGGCGTCGGCGCCGCCTTCTGGGGGCTTGTCGCCGGCCTGATCGTGCTTTTCCTCGATCGGCTAAAATTCCGATAGGTTTTTCAAGCTCTTGTCCGGTTTTGGGCGAGGATGTCTTGAAGCCGGGTTTTCCCCTTACCATCTCGAATCCGAGCAGCCGGCCCGGCTGCCCAACCGAAGGAACGGGAGAAGATGAACACGACCGCCTTGATCCGTCCGGCCTGGACGCCCGCGACCATCGCGCTGATGGTTATCGGCTTCATGGTGTTCTGGCCGCTTGGACTTGCAATGCTCGCATACATCATCTGGGGCGACCGGCTCGAAGGTTTCAAGCGCGACGCCAATCGCGCCACGGACGGGATTTTCGCCGGCTGCCGCCGCGGAGCCGACAAGGCCCACCGCTGGGGCCACGGCTCCAGCCGCACCGGCAACGTCGCCTTCGACGACTGGCGCGAAAAGGAACTCGAGCGCCTCGCCGAGGAACGCCGCAAGCTCGACGAAACGCTGACGGAGTTCGACGAATACATGCGCGAACTGCGCCGCGCCAAGGACCAGGATGAGTTCGACCGCTTCATGGCGAACCGCTCGCGCTCCACGCCGGCGAAGACCGACGACGACAAGTCGAAGAAAGGCCCGTCGGGCCTGCTCGACGACGTCGGATAAAAGCCTGAACAGCCTTCCGGCTGATCCCTGCGGATCGGCGCCGCCCTTCGCGGCGCCGATTCCGTTTTCTGCTTTCCGATATTTTTCTGCCTCTTTATTTCCCCGCCCGAGGATGCATCCGATGACCAAAGTTCCCGCGATCACCTTCAACGACGGCAAGAGCATCCCCCAGATAGGGCTCGGCGTCTGGCAGACGCCTGACGAGGTGGCCGACTCGGCCGTCGCCGCCGCGCTCGGCGCGGGCTATCGCCACGTCGACACCGCGGCGATCTACGGCAACGAGCGCGGCGTGGCCCGCGGCATCTCCCAGTCGGGCGTCGCGCGCGCGGACGTGTTCGTCACCACAAAACTCTGGAACGCCGACCAGGGTTTCGACAGCGCGCTGCGCGCCTTCGACAAGAGCCTCGAACGCCTCGGCACGGATTACATCGACCTCTATCTGATCCACTGGCCGTCGCCGCAGCGCAACGCCTATGCCGATAGCTGGAAGGCGCTGGTGCGGCTCAAGGAAGAGGGCCGCGCCCGTTCCATCGGCGTCTCGAACTTCCAGCCCGAACACCTCCAGCGCATCGTCGACGAGACCGGCGTCTCCCCGGCGCTCAACCAGATCGAACTGCACCCCCGCTTCCAGCAGAGGGATTTGCGCGCCGCCCACGAAAAGCTCGGCGTCGCCACCGAATCCTGGAGCCCGCTCGGCAGCGGCCGGCTGCTCGGCGACGCGGCCATCGGCAAGATCGCCTCGAAACATGGCCGCTCGCTGGCCCAGGTCATCATCCGCTGGCACCTGCAGCAGGGTCTTATCGTCATCCCGAAATCGGTGACGGCCGCGCGCATCGTGGAAAATTTCGACGTCTTCGACTTCACGCTCGACGCAGAAGACATGGCGGCTTTTGCCGCGCTCGACAGCGAGAACGGCCGCACCGGACCGAACCCGCTGACCACCACCTTCTGAGACGCGCTTCCGGGCGGACGTAACCATCGATTTCAGGCGCAATGACGAAAGAATCACGTATCGTCCGCCGATGCCTTTCGGTTTTTTGAAACCCAAGCCGCCCCGTCCCGCCGCGCCCGCCGAGTTGCGGGTGCACGACGTCGCCGGCCGGCAACTGCCGCTGCGTATCGTCGAGAACGACCGGGCGCGCCGGCTGACGCTGCGCATCGACGCCGGCGGACAGGGCCTGCGCGTCACCGTGCCGCCGGGACTGGCGCGCGGCGAGGTCGAGCGGTTCCTGACCCGCCACCAGGGCTGGCTGGAACAGAAACTGGCAAAAGTGCCGGAAAAACCGCAGGTGCGGCCCGGCATCAAGATTCCCGTGCGCGGCGTACCCCACCTGATCGTTCACGAACCGGCGGCGCGCGGCACGGTCGTGGTCCGCCAAGGTCTTGACGATCCGGAAATCGCCGTCTTCGGCGACCGCCGCCATCTGGCGCGCCGGCTTGCGGATTTCCTGAAACGCGAGGCGAAGAAGGAAATCGAGGTGCTGGTCGAAAAACACACGTCCACTGTCGGGCGCAAGGCAAAAACGATCCGCTTCAAGGACACATCGAGCCGCTGGGGCTCCTGCACGGCGGACGGAAACCTTTCCTTCTCCTGGCGCATCATGATGGCGCCAAAACCGGTGATCGACTACCTCGTCGCGCACGAAGTGGCGCATCTCAAGGAGATGAACCACGGCCCGAAATTCTGGAAGCTGTGCGAAGAGCTTTGCCCGGACACCGAGCGCTGCAAGGCCTGGCTGAAGAAGAACGGCAGCGCCCTTCAGGCGATCGGATTCGAGTGAGCGGTTTGTTTTGAATCGTGGTCTTCTGCAAGCTCCTCGGACATGTCATAAGCCATCAATCGCTCAGAATGGCCATCTATAGAATGTACTCACGCATTTTTGCTTTCTGTTTTGCGTTTCTCGCTTTGTGCACGCAAAGTTACGCGGAGACGCCTTGGAACAGCCCAAGCGACCTTGATGCGTCCTTTGGCGATTTCAGAAATTTGGTTGAGCAACGTCATCGCGAGGGCTTGCTTCCTGATCTCGACAATCCTCATGATGCAGCCGTACTCTTGGAAATTCTTGATCCGTACAAAGTGGTCGGAAAACCACCGTTTTACGCTTCCGATTTGCCTGTTTTGTCGAAGGTATTGAGCCTGATCGCAACGGACCTGGATATTTATATCCAGGCTGCACAAAGAACCCCTGACAACCGCCGCTATCACGACGAAATCGTCAGGATCACGATCCTAGCCTTACATACTGGCGTAGCCTCAGCATCGGCGTTTCAAGCCCTAATACCAAAGCTTGCCAGCAGCATGGATCAAGGTAAGGTCTCCGCCTTGATAGTGAAAGGACGCGGCGGTTTAAGGAAGATCGCCTTAGGCGCACTCGTAGTTCTGGCTGACACGACCCTGAGCGCTGATAATCGTCGCATTCTAACACAAGCTTTTGCAAATCTTGGGCCTCAGCTAGCTGAAAGCATTCAGATTTCTGATCGCCAAGGTTTGGGCGGTCAGCTCACAACCGTTGTAGCACTTACGCCGTCCGATCTCCGGCCCGACCTCCAGCGATTCGCAAATCAACTCACTATCATCGGGTGCAACCGAATCTGTGCGGAAAACTGATATCAGACGTCTGACTTCAGCCACTCCTCCATAAAATCCAGAAACGCCTGAACGCGCTGCGAGCGAAAGCGGCCTTTCGGCACGAGCGCCCACAGCGAGATCGTGTCCGAGCGGTTCAGGTCGGCGAGAATCTCGACCAGCAGGCCGTCGGCCACCGCCTTGCCGACGACAAAATCCGCCAGCCGGACAATGCCGTGGCCGACCACCGCCATGTCGAACAGCATGCCGACATTGTCGCAGGCAAAGGTGCCTTTCGGCAGGAACTGGACCGCGCCGTCGTCGGTCGCCAGAGGCCAGGTGGTCGGCGGAGACTGGCCCGACAGCGCCAGGCAGTTGTGGCGTAGCAGGTCGGCCGCCGAATGCGGCGTTCCATATTTCGCCAGATAAGACGGAGCGGCGCAGACCAGTCGGCGGCCTTCTGCCAGCTTTCGCACGACAAGGTCCGACCCGGCGGAGGGACTGCCGCGAATGACGATGTCGACCTGTTCGGCAACGGGGTCGACAAGCCGGTCGGTCAGCGACAAATCGACGGAAACCTCTGGGAATTGCGACAGAAAGGCGGGGATCGCATGCAGCAGGGTCTGCCGGGCGAAACCGGTGCTGGAATTGATGCGCAGCAGGCCCTTTGGCTTGCCGCGAAACGAAGACATGTCGGCTTCGGCCCGCTCGATTAGGTCGAGCACCTCGCGCGCCCGTTCCAGATAGAGTGCACCTTCGGACGTCAGCGCCAGCCGGCGCGTCGTGCGCGTCAGCAACCGGACGCCGAGCCGGTCCTCAAGCCGCGACACCAGCTTCGACAGAGCCGACGGCGTCACCCGCAATTCTTCGGCCGCGCGTGCAAAACTACCCAGGTCGACGACGCGCACGAACGCGGACATCTCGTCGGAAGCAGCCATTCATGAATTCCAGTCACGATTATACGTCAATCTTAGCTGATTATGAGCTGCGTGGAAATGATAGCGTCACTCCTGAAATCCGCAGGAGCGATTGTGATGGAACGCCCGGAATTCGACAGAGCGCGGTTTGACGACTCGGTGCCGCCGGCCGAAATCGACTACGACTTTTATCGACATCGAGCGACGGCGGAGCGCCGCGCGGCGATTGCTGCTTTTCCGAGCCAGGTTTGGGTAGCGCTCGGCCATGCGCGAGCGGTCTTGTCTCGACTTCGCCAAAGATTCATGCGAATGCGCGGCAATGCCGCTCGACATAAAGATCTGTGGCCTGAAGACGCCGGACACGCTCGCCGCCGCGCTTGACGGCGGGGCGAGCCATGTCGGTTTCATCTTCTTCGCCAAGAGCCCGCGCTATGTCGAGCCGGAAATCGCTGGCCGCCTGCGCGCTGCCGCTCTGGGCCGGGCTAAGGCCGTGGCGGTGGTGGTCGATGCCGATGACGCCTTCCTCGATCGTATCGTATCCGAAACGAAGCCGGATATGCTCCAGCTTCACGGCAAGGAGACACCGGAACGGGTTGTCGAGGTCAAGGCGCGCTACCGCCTGCCGGCGATGAAGGCGTTTTCCGTCAGCGAGGCGGCCGATCTCGAAAAGATCGCGCCCTATCTCGACATTGCCGACCGCTTGCTGTTCGACGCAAAACCGCCGAAAGGTTCCGAACTGCCGGGCGGCAACGGCGTTTCCTTCGACTGGCGGCTGCTGCAACAACTCGACCCGAGGGCCGATTACCTGCTGTCCGGCGGGCTGAACGCCCAAAACATCGACGAGGCCTTGCGTCTCGCAAACCCGCCCGGCATCGACATCTCGTCGGGCGTCGAGCGTGCGCCGGGCGTCAAGGATGTTGCCCTGATCGAAGCCTTCTTCCGGGCGGTGCACGATGCGCGGGAGAAGACCGCTGCCTGACTCCGGTCAATTCTCGCCTCAGACGTAGCCCTCGGCGGCTTCCAGCGCGTAGGTCAGTCGGACGTTTACCGACGTCAGCTGCTTGACCGCCTGCAGCTTCAGGGAATGCCGATCTTTAACGTCCTTGAACAGCGCTTTGCCGTCGCCCAGGATGACCGGGTTCACCACCAGCCGCAATTCGTCGACGAGATTCTCGTTGATCATGCTCGACACCAGAGTGGCGCCACCGACCAGATGCATGTTTTTTCCAGGTTCCCGCTTCAAGGCCTGGATCCGACTCAAATCGGCGACGATGTCGGCCACGCTCCAGTGGGTCTTCTTCAGTGTCCGAGACACGACATAGTGAGGCGTCTTTTCCGCGAACTTCGCATATTCGCGTTCGCCTTTGGTCGCCGGCCTTCCGGTGAATTCCAGGATGCCGTCGGGGTTGGCCAGGATCGACATCCAATACTGCTCGTAACCGGGATACATTCCGCCGCCGAGAATGCAGGCATCGATTTCCGGACCCAAATCGAATTCATCCTCCCAACTGGTCACCCAGTCCAACTCACCCTTGGTTCCCTCGATAAAGCCGTCCACTGAAACCTGCAAAGCGGCGATGATCTTGCGCATATCGGCCTCCTGATCCAAGTTGATGCTGATAGGACGAATGGCCCCGGGCGATTTCGACAACCGCAGTGTATTTTGTCGAGCTGTGACGGAGTGTCAGGCTCCCCTATGACGCAGCGGTTTACATTCCGCGTCGGAAAGAGATAAGCGATGAGCCTTCTCTTGGCCGATGATGGGCCTTTGCCGCTGGAACAGCCGATGAACAAGCCGCTCGAACCGAATTCCTTCAAGACCGGACCCGACGACCAGGGCATGTTCGGCATGTTCGGGGGGCGGTTCGTCGCCGAGACCTTGATGCCGCTGATCCTCGACCTGCAGCGGCACTGGAACGAGGCCAAACATGATCCGGCCTTCAAGGCGGAACTTGACGCTCTCTCCACCTTCTACGCTGGGCGGCCCTCAAAACTCTATTTCGCCGAAGGCCTGACCAAACATCTCGGCGGCGCGAAAATCTACCTGAAGCGCGAGGATCTGAACCACACCGGCTCGCACAAGATCAACAACTGCCTCGGCCAGATTCTTCTCGCCAAGCGCATGGGCAAGACGCGGCTCATCGCCGAGACCGGCGCCGGCCAGCATGGCGTGGCTTCGGCCACCGTGGCGGCGCGCTTCGGCTATCCCTGTGTGGTCTATATGGGCTCCACCGACGTCGCCCGGCAGAGCCCCAACGTCTTCCGCATGAAGCTGCTCGGCGCCGAGGTGCGGCCGGTCAGCGCCGGCCACGGCACGCTGAAGGACGCCATGAACGAGGCGCTGCGCGACTGGGTGACCAATGTGCACGACACTTATTACCTGATCGGCACGGCCGCCGGCCCGCATCCCTATCCGGAGATGGTGCGCGATTTCCAGTCGGTGATCGGCATCGAGGCGCGCCAGCAGATTCTGGAGCAGGAGGGCCGGCTGCCCGACCTGGTCGTGGCGGCGGTGGGCGGCGGCTCCAACGCCATCGGCATCTTCCACCCCTTCCTCGACGACCGCGACGTAAAAATCGTCGGCATCGAGGCCGGCGGCCGCGGTCTGCAGGGCATCGAGCATTGCGCCTCGATGAACGCCGGCAGGCCGGGCGTGCTGCACGGCAACCGCACCTATCTCTTGCAGAACGAGGACGGCCAGATTCTCGACGGCCATTCGATCTCGGCCGGCCTCGACTACCCCGGCGTCGGCCCGGAACATAGCTGGCTGCGCGACAGCGGACGCGTCGAGTATGTGCCGATCCTCGACGACGAAGCGCTGGAGGCTTTTCAGCTCACGACCCGGGTGGAAGGCATCATCCCGGCGCTGGAATCCTCCCACGCCATCGCTCATGTGATGAAAGTCGCGCCTAAGATGGGCAAGGACCAGATCATCATCGCCAATCTCTCCGGCCGTGGCGACAAGGACGTGCACACGGTGGCGAAGATGATGGGCATGGAGATCTGACAAGCGGCGCGTTTGGAGTCGGAATGGGCGCGTGTTATTCTCGATCTGAATGAACGGGACGACGAATATGGGTGAAGTGCCACTGTCGCTGCACGTCGACACGGACACCAGAAAGAAGCTGGAGGCCGAAGCGAATCTCCAGCAGTCCTCCGCCGAAGACGTCGCGGAGTTTGCAATCAAGCGCTATCTCGAAATTCGCGAGCATGAGCGCGAGATCTTGCGGGAGCGCATTGCAGAAGCGGACAAGGGGGTCTTCATCTCGGGCGAGGCGATGCACCGCTGGATCGAAAGCTGGGGGACCGAAAACGAGCTTCCCCCACCGGAGCCTGATGTTTTCCTGCCACCCCGGCGCACATGAATCTCATCTATCTGGAGTCGACGAAACCGGACCTGGCCTGGTATCGGCTCTACTACGGGAGCATTTTTCCGGCAGGCGCCAAACACGCCTCGGCTCAATATCTCCGGGCGATTGCCAATCTGGTAGACAATCCTCATATCGGACAGTCCATGACAGACGATGGTTTGCGCCGATACGTCATCCCGCGTATTCCGTTCTCGATCATCTATCGCGTCACGGAAGAGCACATCGAAATTGTCCACATCTGGGATCAGCGTTCCGATCCCGCAAAGCTCGGACTGCAGGAAGAGGCAGTAGCATATATATGACCACCCGAATCGATCGCCGATTTGAAAAGCTCAAGGCCGAGGGCAGGCCGGCACTCGTCACCTATTTCATGGGCGGCGACCCGGATTATGACACCTCGCTGTCGATCATGAAGGCGCTGCCGAAGGCCGGCGCCGACGTGATCGAGCTCGGCATGCCATTCTCCGACCCTATGGCCGACGGCCCGGCGATCCAGGCGGCCGGCCTGCGCGCGCTGAAGGGCGGGCAGACGCTGGTCAAGACGCTGGCGATGGCCGCCGATTTTCGCAAGACCGACGACGAGACGCCGATCGTGCTGATGGGTTATTACAACCCGATCTACATCTACGGCGTCGAAAAATTCCTTTCGGATGCGAAACGATCGGGCATCGACGGGCTGATCGTCGTCGACCTGCCGCCGGAGATGGATTCTGAACTCTGCGTTCCGGCACTCAAGGCCGGCATCAACTTCATCCGCCTGGCGACGCCGACCACGGACGACAGGCGCCTGCCCAAGGTGCTCGAAAACACCTCGGGCTTCGTCTATTATGTGTCGATGACGGGCATCACCGGATCGGCGCTGGCCGACACCGCAAAAGTGGCGGAGGCGGTCAGGCGCATCAAGGGCCACACCGACCTGCCCGTCTGCGTCGGTTTCGGCGTCAAGACCGCCGAGCAGGCGAAGGTTATCGGCGGTTCGGCCGACGGCGTCGTGGTCGGCACGGCGATCGTCAATGCGGTGGCCAACGTGCTCGGGCCGAAGGGCGAGAAGACGGCCGATCCGGCCGAGGCCGTGGCCACGCTGGTTGGCGGGCTGGCGCAGGGCGTGCGCGCCGCGCGGCTCGCAGCGGTCGCCTGAGCCGTCCCCGTTCGAAGGAACCAAACCCATGAACTGGATCACCAACTATGTCCGCCCGCGCATCAACTCCATGCTGGGGCGGCGCGACATGCCGGAAAACCTCTGGATCAAGGATCCAGAGAGCGGCGAGATGGTCTTTCACAAGGACCTGGAAAGCAATCAATGGGTGATCCCGTCCTCGGGCCACCATATGAAGATCGCGGCGCGCGAGCGGCTGAAATTCTTCTTCGACGACGGAAAATTCGAGCTCATCGACAACCCGAAGGTCGTGGCCGATCCGCTGAAATTCCGCGACGAGAAACGGTATGTCGACCGGCTGAAGGAAGCCCGCACCAAGACCAGTCTGGAAGACGCTGTCTTGAACGCGCTGGGTAACATCGAGGGCTTGCCGATCGTGGCGACCGTGCAGGATTTCGCCTTCATGGGCGGGTCACTCGGCATGGCCGCCGGCGAGGCGATCATCAAGGCCTTCGACACGGCGCGCGAAAAGCGCCGGCCGCTGGTGCTGTTCGCGGCGTCTGGCGGCGCGCGCATGCAGGAGGGGATTCTATCCTTGATGCAACTGCCGCGCACCACGGTGGCGGTCGACCGCTTCAAGGAAGCCGGCCTGCCCTATGTCGTCGTGCTCACCAATCCGACCACCGGTGGGGTGACCGCCTCCTATGCCATGCTGGGCGATGTGCACATCGCCGAGCCCGGCGCGTTGATCGGCTTCGCCGGCCCGCGCGTCATCGAGCAGACCATCCGCGAGAAGCTGCCGGAAGGGTTCCAACGCGCCGAATATCTGATGGAGCACGGCATGGTCGACATGGTGGTGTCGCGCCTGCAGATGAAGGCGACGGTGGCCAGGTTATTGAAAATATGGATGAAAGCGCCCGCCGAAGCGAATGGCGCGGCCACCGCCGTCCTCCCTCCGCCGGCGCCCAACGGGCCGAAACATCGCGCCGGAGCCTGAACGGCCGCTGGCGCGGATGGACAAGCGCCCCGGCCGCCCGCAGCCGACCATTCGGCCCGGCCCGAAATTTTCCGGAAAGCACCGGTCTCGATGACCAAGCACAGCACAAACAGCCTCGCCGAGCGCGAGATCGAGCGCCTGATGACGCTGCATCCGAAGGGTTTCGACCTTTCGCTCGACCGCATCACCCGCCTGCTCGGCCGGCTCGGCGACCCGCATCTCAGGCTTCCTCCGGTGATCCACATCGCGGGAACCAACGGAAAAGGCTCGGCCGCGGCGTTTTCGCGCGCGCTGCTGGAGGCGGAAGGTTTTTCGGTGCATGTCCATACCTCGCCGCATCTGGTGAACTGGCACGAGCGCTACCGCCTGGCCGCGCGCGGCGGCGGAAAACTGGTCGAGGACCGGGTGCTGGCGAACGCCGTGGCGCGGGTGGCGGAGGCCAACCGCGGCGAGAAGATCACCGTCTTCGAGATCCTCACGGCCGTGACCTTCCTGCTTTTTTCGGAGCATCCGGCCGACGCGGCGATCATCGAGGTCGGCCTGGGCGGCCGCTTCGACGCGACGAATGTCGTTAAAGATCCAGCAGTTAGCGTCATCATGCCGGTGTCGCTCGATCACGAGGCCTATCTCGGCGACCGGGTCGAACTGATCGCGGCGGAGAAGGCCGGCATCATCAAGCCGGGCCGGCCAGTGGTGGTCGGCGCGCAGGAATCGGAGACGGCACTGGAGGTCATCACCCGTACGGCGCAGCGGCTGGACAGCCCGGTGACCGCCTACGGCCAGGATTTCATGGCCTATGAGGAAAACGGCCGCATGATTTATCAGGACGAGGACGGGCTGATGGATCTGCCGCTGCCGCGCCTGCCCGGCCGGCACCAGTACGCCAATGCCGCAGCGGCAATCGCGGCGGTCAAGAAGGCCGGCTTCGAGATCGGCCATCGCGCAGCGGAAAAGGCAATGACGTCAGTAGCTTGGCCGGGCCGCATGCAGCGGCTGGCGCAAGGAAAGCTGGTCGCCATGGCGCCGGAAGGCGCGGAAATATGGCTCGACGGGGGCCACAATCCGGGCGCCGGGCTGGTGGTCGCCGAGGCGCTGACCGAACAGGAGGAGCGGTTCTCGCGGCCGCTGTTCCTGATCTGCGGCATGATCAACACCAAGGACCAGAGCGGATATTTCCGTGCTTTCAAGGGAATAGCGAGGCATGTCTTCACCGTGCCGGTGAGTTCGAGCGACGCGGGCGTGCCGAATGCCGAACTGGCGGTGCGGGCGACCGAGGCCGGATTGTCTGCGGAGCCGGTTAGCTCGGTGGCCAACGCCTTGATGTTGTTGAAGGAAACCTGGGATTCACGGGAACCGCCGCCACGCATCCTGATCGGCGGATCGCTCTATCTGGCCGGCGCGGTGCTGGCGGAAAACGGCACGCCGCCCACCTGAAAACGCCCGGCCTGAAACCCTGTGAAGTCGGAAATACCGAGACATTTAATGCATTTGCGCCGACACTCCGACGGGGAGGCCACAACGGCGTTGACGCGAGCCTCCCAAAACCCCGTTTGGCGTGTCGTTTCAGCGCAATCTCGATGAAAGCAACCGCGATTTCGTTCACGCCGGCAGAAGCAAAAACGCCGGGAGCAAAAAACTCCCGGCGCTCAGTTTGTACCCCGGCTTTTTTTGGCCGAAGCGAGCAATCGTCAAGCGATTACGAAGAAGTCCGCATTGGTGATGCCGAGGCCGGCGTCGAGTGTCGCGAACAGCGTCGACCCACCCGCTGCGTTGCCATTGGTGTCGTAGAACAGATTGCCGGTGTCGGTCTCGTAGATGATGCGGTCATTGGCATCGGCAGCCGTACCGCTGGCATTGGCGACGAATTGCGCCGCGGTGAGAACGCCCAGGCCGACAATCGCGTTGAAGACCGTGGCGTCCAGTCGGATCGTGTCGTTGACGAAGTTGAAGTCGGTGACGTCATCGACGTTGCCCGCGCCAACGGCCGTGTCGAACAGGAAGTTGTCGTTGCCCGAGCCGCCGGTCAACGTATCGTTCCCACCCCGGCCGTTGAGCGTGTCGGCGCCATTGCCGCCGAGGATCACATTGACGGCGCTGTTGCCGGTGAGCGTGTCGCCAAAGGCCGAACCGGTCAGGTTCTCGATCGACGAATAGGTGTCGCCGGCCGCGTCCCCGGTGTTGCTGGCCGGCGTGGTCAGGCTCGCCACAACACCTGCCGCTGCCGTCTCGTAGGTCGCCGTATCGGTGCCGTTGCCGCCCGAAAGGGAGTCAGCTCCGCCACCGCCGTTCAGGATGTCGTCGCCATCCTGTCCGAACAGGTTGTCATCGCCGTTGAGGCCGATGAACGTGTCCTTGCCGCCGCCGCCGATGATGCTGTTGGCGCTGTTGGTGCCAGTCAGCTTATCGTTGAATGCCGAGCCAGTCAGATTCTCGATCGAGGCAAATGTGTCGCCAGCCGCGTCGCCGGTGTTCGTCGCCGGGCTGAGCAGAGCGGCAGTCACGCCAGACCCCGCCGTCTCGTAGGAGGCGCGGTCGCTGCCCGCGCCACCGGAAAGGTTGTCCGCTCCGGCGCCGCCGATCAGCACGTCGTTGCCGTCCTGGCCGAACAAATTGTCGGTGCCGCCGAGACCGGAGATCTTGTCGTCGCCGTTGCCACCGATGATGCTGTTGGTTCCGTTGGTGCCGGTGAGCGTGTCGGCGAAACCGGAACCTGTCAGGTTCTCGATCGAGTTGTAGGTGTCGCCGGCAGCGTCGCCACTGTTGCCGGCCGGGCTTGACAGGGACGCGATCACCGCCGCGGCAGCCGTTTCGTAGGTGGCACGGTCGCTGCCCGCCCCACCGGACATCTTGTCGGCGCCGGCGCCGCCATTCACTATGTCGTTGCCGTCGTTGCCGAACAGGTTGTCGCCGCCGTCGAGGCCCGAAATCTTGTCGTCCCCGTTGCCGCCCAAAATGCTGTTGGTTCCGTTGGTGCCGGTCAGCGTGTCGGCGAACGCCGAAGCCGTCAGATTCTCGACGGCGTTGTAGGTGTCGCCAGCCGCTTCACCGGTGTTCTGCGTCGCGTCCGACAGATTTACCGTCAAACCCGCCGCTGAGTTGACATAGAGTACCCTGTCGGAGCCCGCGCCGCCCGACAGGACATCGGCGCCCAGCCCGCCTTCGAGAATGTCATTGCCGTCGCCGCCGTTGAGCGTGTTGTCTCCGCCGGTGCCGCGAATGGTGTCGTCCTGGTTGGAACCGTTGGCGTTCTCGAAGTTGACGGCGACCTCGGAGTTCGCACCCAAGGTGATGGTCCCGGCGGCGAGATCGATGACCAGGCCGTTCTGGGTGTTGGCCAGCAGGTCGAGCGTGTCGATGTCGGCCCCGCCGTCCCAGAGGTCGGTGTCGATGAAGTTGCCGACGCGCAGGATGTCGTTGCCCTGGTCGCCGAAATACTGGTTGCCGCCGCTGCTGGCCGAGTCGGTGATGTCGTCGTTGCCGAGATGACCATGGGTGATGTCGGAATCGAAGTCGGTTACGATCACGTCATCAAAAATGGTGCCGACCTGCCAGTTGGGCTCAGGATCATAGACGGCTTGCGGGTTGACGAAGTCGCGGGTGTCGAGAATCTCCATGCGCACGCCGCCGGTGGCGTCGAGCGATTGCCAGGTGACTGCGAAGCGTCCGTCGCCGAGATCGGTGACTGACGGCGAGGTGCCCGGTCCGGAGAAGACGAAATTGCCCAGTGACGCACCGGTCGCGCTGAAGTGGGTCGCGACCATATTGTCTGCCTGATCGTCATCGACGATGACGATGAACGAGCCGTCCGAAAGGGCCGTGATGGTCGCTTCGTTGGTAAGGTTGGTCGCGCTGTTGGGCAGGATGACGTTGGCCGTCCCGGTCTGGGTCCCGGCCGCGTCGAAGATAGCGATAGTCACGTCGGTGTCGTTGGCGTCGACGTCGGTGTAGGCGATGGCAAACCCGCCGCCGGCCAAAGCGGTCACCGACGATTCCGTGTCGCTGAAGCCGTCGGCATTGGTCGCCGCGACGAAGCTGGCGCCAAGGACGTTACCGCCAGCCGAGTCAACGATCCGGTAGGCGATGCGGTTATCGCCCCCGGTGAAATCGGTGCAGGTGATGACATAATTGCCGTTGGACAGCACGGCCACGTCCGGATCGCTTTCGTTGAGCGAGAAGCCGATCAGGCTGATCTGGGAGCCCACCGTACCGGTCGATGGATCGTAGATGCGGCCGGCGATTCTGGTGCCGCCCGCATCCTGGAACTGGTAGACCACCAGAGCGGAAGTCGAACTCGATACCGCGACATGCGGGTCGCGGAAGTTGGGCTGCGTGGCAGCGTTGCTGTCGCTTTCGATAGTGGTGGTGAAAATGACTGCGCCGGTCGCATCGTAGACGTTTGCACGCAGCGGCGTACCGGTGGTTTCGACGTCCTCGTACACCGCCATGAAGCCGCCGCCGGGTAGGGCGGCGAGATCGGCGTCGATTTCGTCATCGGCGAAGAAGCCCTGGTTGATGCGGAACGGACCGCCGACGGCAACGCCCATCGGATCGAAGATTTGGCCGATGGTGTCCGAGCCGCCGGAGGCACCCGGACGTGCTGGATCCGAGCTCGTCCACGATACCAGGATGTTGCCGTTGGCGAGCTGGATGATGTCGGGATCGTTCGGGCCGCTGGTTGCGGTGACGTTGAACTCGTCGAGCCAGGTAACTGGAATGTTGGGCATTGTGATCTCCGATATGAGGTTGATGGCACGCTCATGCGCGCCGTTCGGTTTCGCCAGTTTTTCTGCTAGTTGCCGGCCGGATTGGCCTCGATGTCGGTCTGTTGATCAATGCGCCAAAGCATAGGTGTGGTGGTCATAAGTCACTCCCGTTCAATGACTGGTTTTGAGGTGCCAGCATGACGGTCCGTGCTGGCTCGCCGAAGCGAGCCTGTCGCGGGAGAGCGCAATGCCCCCGCGGCGATGATGCGGACGGTCAGATGGCGTGAAGTCGCGCGGCGCCAAGCGGATAGGTCCATCCCTACTGTCGCGGTTAAGCACCGCCGACGAGACTACGAACTCCAAGCCGTCGGCGCGCGTATCAGACGCGTCCAAGACTCGGACTTGCAGGTGGCCCCGATCCAATAGCAACAGCGTCGCATGATTATGCGATCACCTGTGCGCCCTGGAGCTAGAGAACTTTATGTATGAAATTTTTTGTGTTTTCTTTTACGCTACGTCATCTGTTAGGGATTCCGCAAGAGGAAACCCGCAGATTCTACCAGGAATTAATTTTCCAATGGTCCGGTTATGCATGGAAGGTCCGGCAGATTACCTTGCGATCGTCGTAGATATTTCTGCGCGACAACTTTCAGACGCCGGTGTGAAATCTCGTAACCTTCTGCAAACATTCGACTTCTGCCCGATGCGCCGGCGCCGTTCAGGCGTGCGCGACCACCCCATCCGAACGGCGACCGGCCAATGGAAGAAAATGCCCATTTTTGCCCGATTTTGTGGTGTCGACTCTTTCCCGCTGCTCTCGCGAGCAGCCAGAGAAGACCGCGGGACGCGCGACGCTGTCACATCGTAGCCAAAATGCGGCCGAATCGAACCGGCAGGACAGTGAGGGGCGGTGCCGACGGTCAAGGAAAATGACCCCTGGCATCAGTCCAAAATTCGCGTGGGCCGAACGGGTGCTGGCGCCGAACGTCGCGAACCGATTTCGGTTTCGGGGTGGACCGGCTAAACCTGTCCCCGAATTTTTACGCCACCTGGCGCGCTAGCGCGCATTGCGACCACAGATCCGACAGCGAGTGGATCAGGTGGTCGATGTCGGCGTCGGTGTGCAGCGGTGACGGCGTGATGCGCAGGCGCTCGGTCTTGCGCGGCACGGTCGGGTAGTTGATCGGCTGCACATAGATGCCGTAGCGGTCGAGCAGGATGTCGCTGATCCATTTGCATTTCGCGGCGTCGCGCACCATCACCGGCACGATGTGGCTGGTGTTGGCCATATACGGAATGCCGATGCGGTCGAGCCCGGCGCGCACCTTCCGGACCCGGTCCTGCTGGCGGGCGCGCTCGATCTGGCTGACCTTGAGGTGGCGGATCGAGGCCAGCGCGCCGGCCGCCACATGCGGCGGCAGCGCCGTGGTGAAGATGAATCCGCTGGCGAAGGAACGGACGAAGTCGATCAGCTTGGCCGAACCGGTGATATAGCCGCCGACCACGCCGAAAGCCTTGCCCAGCGTGCCCTCGATGACGGTGATGCGGTCCATCAGCCCGTCGCGCTCGGCGACGCCGCCGCCGCGCGGGCCGTACATGCCGACCGCGTGCACTTCGTCGAGATAGGTCATGGCGCCGTGCTTTTCGGAGATGGCGACGATCTCGGCGATCGGGGCGATGTCGCCGTCCATCGAATAGACGCTCTCGAAGGCGACGATTTTTGGCACATCGGCGCCGTATTCCGAAAGCACGCGGTCGAGATCGGCCGGGTCGTTATGCTTGAAGATGCGCTTCTCGGCCTTCGAATGGCGGATGCCCTCGATCATCGAGGCGTGGTTGCCCTCGTCCGAGAAGATCACGCAGCCGGGGATGTTGGCGCCAAGCGTCGACAGCGTCGTCCAGTTGGAGACGTAGCCGGAGGTGAACAGAAGTGCTGCTTCCTTGCCGTGCAGGTCGGCGAGCTCGCGCTCGAGCAGGACGTGGTAGTGGTTGGTGCCGGAGATGTTGCGCGTGCCGCCGGCGCCGGCGCCGCATTTGTCCAGCGCCTCATGCATTGCGGCGAGCACGGACGGGTTCTGGCCCATGCCGAGATAGTCGTTGGAGCACCAGACGGTAACCTCGCGCGCCTCCTCGCCGGAATAGCGCAAGGCGCGCGGAAAGAGGCCGGCGCGGCGCTCGAGGTCGGCGAACACCCGGTAGCGGCCTTCCTGGTGCAGGCCGTCCAGCTTGCCGGCGAAGAAGTTTTCGAAATCCATCGGCTCTAAAGCTCCCTGGGGAACGTTCCCTCGGTACCCTTGGATAAAACCGTATCGCGCCCTTGCCCGCCCATTTCAACTATACGTTCCGGCAAGGCGTCGAAATGCCGCAAAACGGGATGGCGCCTCGCGTCACGATCATCCTCTCACATGGCAAGAACGTATCAGATCGGCCTTTCCATTCGCACGCGCAAAATTTTGAAGCCATATCAAGGAAAGGGCGAGGTTCACGTGTGCGTCCTTCGAGGCTCGCCCGCCAAGGTGACCGTAACATCGAAGAGGGCTCGCACCTCAGGATGAGGACCGGTGGGCGCTGCACCGCCAATCGCCGAGATCGGCAGATAAATCAAAGGCTCGATATCCGTTTCGTTCGACCTTCGAGATTGGCGGATAGCGCCTACAGCCCTCATCCTGAGGTGCGAGCCCTCACCATCGGCTGAAAACCTGGTTTGTAACTTTTCCGGGCGAGCCTCGAAGGATGCACGCCTATGAGGCAGCGCATCCATCACGCCGCGTCCTTCCATTTGATCGAGCAGCCGACCGAGGCGACCTGGTCGCGCGGGCCCAGGGCGGTGCGCGCCACCTCGAGCATCGCCTCGAAGAGGTCGCGGCGCAGATCCGCCGGGCCGACCTCTTTTCGCGAAGCATCGAGCCGGCCGCGATACTGCAGTTGCATGTCGCGGTTGAAGCCAAAAAAATCCGGCGTGCAGGCGGCGCCATAGGCACGGGCCAGCGCCTGGTCCTCGTCATGCAGATAGGCGAAACCGAAACGGTGCGCGGCGGCGAACAGCTTCATGTTGTCGAAGGAATCGGCCGGATAGGCGTCCACGTCGTTGGAACTGACGGCGACGAAACCGACGCCGTGCGGCTTCAGATCGGCGGCGTCGCGCACGATGCGGTCGATGACGGCGCGCACATAGGGGCAGTGGTTGCAGATGAAGGCGACAACCAGGCCGTTCGGGCCGGCCTCGCCCAGCACTGCGCGGCGCGTGCCGTCGGTGGCGGGCAGCACGGCATCGACAGCCGGCCAGCCGAAATCACAGACGGGCGGGAAAGACGCCATCGCAGGTCCTCCGTTCAGCAGCCTTTTCTGATTTTAGCGCCTATCGGAGGGTATTTGAACCGCCGAGGGCAAAACCTGTGCGAAAGTGCAAGGGTGAGACGCTTCCCTCCCCCTTGAGGGGAGGGTGCCGAGCGAAGCGAGGCGGGTGGGGTCGTTGCGGCAGCGCCCCGACGCAAAAAGACATTGGAGTTTGGCCGCGGCGACCCCACCCGGCCCTTCGGGCCGTCCTTCGGACTCCCTCAAGGGGGAGGGAAGGCCGGCTCCGCCCGCGCTTCCGCTTCCGCCGCGCGGCGGGCGACCATCCAGCCGAGCAGGCCGCCCAAAAACAGGGTCGCCGCGGCGATGAGGAAGGCCAGGCCGGGGAAAGGCGCAAAATCGACCGGCTGGACCGTGGCGGCATAGACCGCGCCGAAGAACAGCGGCGAGGCGACGCCGGCGATCGAGGCGACGCTCATATTGGCGCCCTGCAACTGGCCCTGCTCGGATTCGGAGACCAGCCGGGTCATCAGCGATTGCAGCGTTGGCATCGACAGGCCCCACAGCGCGTTGGGCACCATGGCGGCGGCGAACCACCAGCCGTTAGGCGCCAGCCCCATGCAGGCGACGCCCAGCGCGCCGCCGAACAGCCCAAACACCATCACGGCGCGGTCGCCGAAGCCTTTTACCGCCGGGCCGACGAGAAGACCCTGGACCGCCATGTCGAGCGCGCCGACCAGCGCAAGCACCAACCCGACTTCCCACGGACCCCAGCCGTAGCGCTGGCCGGCATAAAGCACGAACACCGCCGAAAACACGTGATGGGCGAAGTGCAGCAGGAAATTGACCGAAGCCAGCCCGAACAGTTCGTGGTGCGAGCGCAGCAATTGCAGCGCGCCGAAGGGGTTCGCGCGCTTCCAGGAAAAGGCCATGCGCTTTTCCGGCGGCAGCGATTCCGGCAGCACCAGCAGGCCGTAGAGGAAGGCGACGCCGGCCAGACCGGCGGCGAACCAGAACGGCGCGCGCGGCGAGATCTCGCCGAGAAAGCCGCCGAGCACCGGGCCGAGCACGAAACCGCCGGAGAAGGCGGCGCCGATCAGCCCGTAGGCGCGCGCCCGTCCCTCGGGCGGGGTGATGTCGGCCATGTAGGCGAAGACGGTGGTGAAGCTCGACGAGGTGACGCCGGCGACGATGCGGCCGAGCGCCAGCCACCACAGGTTCGGCGCCAGCGCCATCAGCACATAGTCGGCGGCGAGACCGGCGCAGGACAAGAGGATGACCGGGCGGCGGCCGTAGCGGTCGGACATCGAGCCGACGATGGGCGAGCAGACGAACTGCGCGGCCGCCCACAGCGCGACGAACACGCCGTTGATCCAGCCGGCGCCGGCGTTGGAACCGGTGAATTCCTCGATCAGCGGCGGCAGCACCGGGATGATGATGCCCATGGTGAGGATGTCGAGCACCGCGGTGACGAAGATGAATGCGAGCGCCGCCTTGCGGCGGCTGCCGGTGATCGGGTTCATGTCGGCCTCGCGGCATTTCGGGAGCGGGTTATAGGCCGCGGCCATGGCCAATGCCATTGGGCCAGAGGGCGGCTCCTGACAGGCGAGAGCTTTCCCTCCCCCTTGAGGGGAGGGTGCCGAGCGAAGCGAGGCGGGAGGGGTCGTTGCGGCCCAACGCCGACGTGCTTTGCGTTGGAGTTTGGCCGCGGCGACCCCGCCCCCGGCCTTCGGCCGGACCCTCCCCTCAAGGGGGAGGGGAAGCAGCGCTCTGCCACCGCGCGAAGGTGTCCTTCAAATCGCCGGCGGCTACCTGTTCGGGTGTCGGCGAGAAACCGGCGGCGAGCATTTTGCGGCCCATCATATGGTCGGCGGGACGGTTGACCGATTCGATCGCCGTCAGCCGGTCGCCGGCATAGTGGAACGCCGAGAAACGATTTTCGGCCGGGTCGCCGGCGATGACCGTGCGGTCGCTGGCGGCGGAGAGACCGACCATCTGCAGCTTCATGTCGCCGATGTCGGACCAGAACCACGGCACCGCCGCATAGGCGTCCTCGTGGCCGGTGACGGTGCGTGCAGCGAGTTTTGCCTGGTCGGTGGCGTTCTGCACCGATTCCAGCCGAACGTCGGCGCCGGTCTGCCAGTGGCGGTAATTGACCGCATCGCCGATCGCGAGGATTTCGGGAACGGAGCTGCGCATCTGCGCATCGACGCGGATGCCGTTGCCGACCGCCAGGCCTGCGGCCTCGGCAAGCCCGGTGCTGGCGACGGCGCCGATGCCGACCAGCACCATGTCGGCGGCAATCCGCTCGCCGGCCGAGGTGGTGACGGCGACGACCCGGCCGTTGTTGCTTTCGAGGCGCTCGACGGTGGTGCGCATCAAAAGCCTGATGCCAGAGGCGGCGAGGCGGGCGGCGACATGGGCTGAGATGGAAGGTGCGACGGCGCGGCCGAGCAGCCTCTCCTGCGCCTCGATCACCGTGACCTTTCGGCCGCCTGCGGCGAGCGTGGCGGCGATCTCCAGCCCGATGAACCCGCCGCCCAGCACCACCACCTCGCTCGCTTGCGCCGCGTGGTCGCGGATGGCGCGGGCATCAGTGACGGTGCGCAGCGAGAACACGCCGGCAAGATTCGCGCCGTCGAGCGGCAGCCTGCGCGGATGTGAGCCGGTGGCGAGGATAAGCCGGTCGAAGCCCAGCTTCGCGCCGTCCTCGAATTGGAGGTGCCGAGCTGAGGTGTCGATTGCCGCGACGCGATGGCCGAAGCGCAGGCCGATGTCGGCGCCGGTGTAGAAGGCCTCGGCGCGCAGCATCTGCGGCTTTGCGTCGGCATCCTTGAGGAAGGCTTTCGACAAAGGCGGCTTGTGGTAGGGCAATTCATTCTCGTCGCCGACAAGGGTGACGGGGCCGGAAAAACCTTCCTCGCGCAGGCTGGCCGCCGCCTGCACGCCCGCATGTCCCGCGCCGACGATAACGATGCCGTTGGTCATGGTCTTTTCGCTCCAGAGCGCATGCGCGCCATGCGCTCGCCTCAAGTACGGCGTGGATCTTGCCTTTCGCGCCGCGAACTGGAATGTCCCCCGCCGACGCCAGCATGCGGCGGGGCGTCGCACTTTGGCCAGCGTGCTGTCAAGCCGGCGAGCCGTAGCCGCGACCATCGAAACAGCCAAGCCTCTGGTTCGGCAACGAAAAGGTGACTACTTTAGAACAGTTCTAACTTATTGATTTGAAGGCGCTTTTTCAAGATTTACATTGACTTTTCGGGACCTCGCGCCGTAAAGGGCAAGCATGCTCGGTTGAGCATGTGCCTTTGATGTCTGGGCCTTGACCCCATGCGATTGGAGGTTTTCGTGAGTTCTTTCCATGCCTTGCGGTGCTGCGAGGCACCAAAATCCGCCGTTTTCACGGCCCATCCGCGCGCCGCGATGGCCGGCGCAGCGACGATGCGTCCGCCGGGGCGCCGCAGGCATCAGGCAATTGTTGACGTGAGGAGACCGACATGACGCGCGCATTCCATCCGACCCGACATGCGGTCCGCATCGCCGCGCTGGCGGCGACCGCCGCGCTGACCGCGGCCGTCTTCGTGCTGCCGGCCAAGGCCGAGACCGACCCGAAGGCGGTGATCGCCACCTATGCTGACATCGCGCTGGCCAACTATAGCGACGCGCTGATCACCGCGCAGGCGCTGGACGCGGCGGTGGACGCGCTGATCGCAAAACCTTCGGCCGAGACGCTTGCCGCCGCCAAGGAGGCCTGGAAGGCGGCGCGCATCCCCTACCAGCAGACGGAAGCCTACCGCTTCGGCAACGCCATCGTCGACGACTGGGAAGGCCGGGTGAACGCCTGGCCACTGGACGAGGGCCTGATCGACTACGTCGACAAGAGCTACGGGACCGAATCCGACGAGAACACGCTCTATAGGGCCAATGTCATCGCCAACAAGGAAATCGAGATCAACGGCGAGAAGATCGACGCCACGACCATCACGCCGGAGTTCCTGTCCGGCACGCTGCAGGAGGCCGGCGACATCGAGGCCAACGTCGCCACCGGTTACCATGCAATCGAGTTCCTGCTGTGGGGCCAGGACCTGAACGGCACCGGACCGGGCGCAGGCAACCGCCCCTACACCGACTTCGACCAGGCGAACTGCACCGGCGGCAATTGCGACCGGCGCGCCGCCTATCTCGCCGCCGCCAGCGACCTGCTGGTGACCGATCTCGAGGAGATGGTCGCCAACTGGAAGACCGACGGCCCGGCGCGCAAGGCGTTGACCGACGGCGACGCGAAGGCCGGCATCGCCACCATCCTGACCGGCATGGGCTCGCTCTCCTACGGCGAGTTGGCCGGCGAGCGCATGAAGCTCGGCCTGCTGCTGCACGATCCGGAGGAGGAGCATGACTGCTTCTCCGACAATACCTATATCTCGCATCTCTACGACGCCGTCGGCATCCGCAACGTCTACACCGGCAGCTACACGCGCGTGGACGGCAGCAAGGTGGAAGGTCCGTCGATCTCGGCGCTGGTGAAGCAAGCCGATCCGGCGGTGGACGCCGAGCTCACGGCCAAGCTGAACGCCACCGTCGAGAAGATGGAAGCGATGAAGACGCGCGCCGAGGGCGGCGAGGCCTATGACCAGCAGATCGGCGAGGGCAATGCGGACGGCAATGCCACCGTGCAGGCGGCGATCGACGCGCTGGTCGACCAGACCAAATCGATCGAGCGCGCGGTGGCGGCCCTCAAGCTCGACGCCATCGCCTTCGAGGGGTCGGACAGCCTCGATGCGCCCGACAAGGTGTTCCAGTGATGTCAGGCCGCAAACTCTACTCCGGCGGCCAACTGCAGGCGTTTTCTGCGCTTCCGGTGCTCACGTACTTAAACGTACGCTCCGCTCCGGTTCTCGAAAACACCCGCATTTGTCTCGCCGGAGCGAGTTATCAGCCAGACATCCCGGTCTAAGGACCGCGAACAAAGCCAAACGGCGCGGGACAAAAGACCGCGCCGCCAGCCAGCCAGAGTAGAAAATGCTGATCTGTCACTGCAACCTGATAACCGAAAGGGAGATCGAAGAAGCAATCCTTGACCTGTTGGAGCAGGACCCTTGGTCGCTTATCGTGCCTGCGAAGGTCTATCACAGCCTCCGCAAGCGAGGGCGCTGTTGCGGCTGCTTCCCAAATGTGGTGGAAACGATCATTCGGGTAACCGAAGCCTACCATCTCCAGTCGGAGGCGACCGGGATGGATGTCGTTTCACACCTGGACCGCGTCCGAGGACTGCGGGCCGAATACGGGAGCAGGATCCATGAAGGGCGAAAAGCAGGTCATCGAGCGGCTTAACGAGGCTCTGTTTCTGGAGCTCGGCGCCGTCAACCAGTATTGGCTTCACTACCGCCTTCTCGACGACTGGGGATACCAGAAGCTCGCCAAGAAGGAGCGCGCGGAATCGATCGAGGAAATGCATCACGCAGACAAGATCGTCGTCCGCATCATCTTCCTCGAAGGGCACCCCAACCTGCAGTCCGTGGCGCCGCTACGCATCGGCCAGAATGTCAAGGAAGTGCTGGAATCCGACCTCGCCGGCGAATACGACGCCCGCACCTCCTACAAGAAATCGCGCGAGATCTGCCACGACCTCGGCGACTACGTGACGATGGAACTGTTCGAGGAACTCCTGAAAGACGAGGAAGGCCATATCGACTTCCTCGAGACCCAGCTCGACCTGCTCGCCTCGATCGGCGAGGAGAAGTACGGGCAGCTCAACGCCGAACCGGCGAACGACGTCGACTGAGATGGCTTCATGCGGCGCATAGGGGGTCTTGCGCGCCACAAGGGGTTTGCGCGATCTGAGGCCGCCTTGCCTCCTCACCCGGCCTCCGCTTCGCTCGGCCACCCTCTCCCCGTTGGGGAGAGGAGGTTCTCCAACGATGGAGCCTATCCTTCAACCTTGAAAGGCGAGGCCGCAACGCCGACGATCTCCTCTCCCCGACGGGGAGAGGGTGGCCGAGCGAAGCGGAGGCCGGGTGAGGGGGCAGGGCATCTCATTGCGCTCGGATCGCTCTTGCTGGCTCTGTCCGCGTCAGTACTTCAAGCCGGCGACGTCCCTCCCGGTCTCACCACCACCCGCACCGACCTCTCCGCCGCAGACCTGGCGCGGGTGAAGGCCGTCACAGCGCCGGCGACCGATTTCTCCAAACCGGAATCCTTCGAACTTCTGCCCGGCGGGGCGACGACCTCAAAAAAACGTCCAAACCAGGACGCCTTCTCGCATTCCTCGGCCAACATCACCTTCGAGCAGGAAGGAACGTTCAAGCTCGGCAACGGGCTGTTCCGCAAATTGTGGGTGTCGTCGCCGTCCTCCACGCAGGCGTCCGACGGGCTGGGGCCGCTGTTCAACGCGCGAGCCTGCCAGAGCTGCCATCTGAAGGACGGGCGCGGGCATCCTCCGGAGGGGGCGGCCGACGCCACCTCGATGTTCTTCCGGCTGGCGCGCGCCGCCGAGACCGAGGAAGAGCAGCGGGCCGTGGCCGACCGGGCCGTGCTCAACCTGCCCGACCCCGTCTATGGCGGGCAGTTGCAGGACCTTGCCGTGCCCGGGCTGGCCGGCGAGGGCAAGATGGCGATTTCCTACACGGAAATTCCGGTGACGCTCGGCGACGGCACGGTCGTGTCGCTGCGCAGGCCGGCCTATTCGGTGACCGATCTTTCGGACGGGCCGCTGCATCCCGGCACGACGCTGTCGCCACGTGTCACTCCAGCGATGATCGGGCTCGGCCTTGTCGAGCAGATCCACCCCGCCGACATTTTTGCCAACGCCGATCCTGACGACCGCGATGGCGACGGGATTTCGGGAAAACCCAACATCGTGCGCGACGAACTCAGCCGCGAGCTGACGCTCGGCCGCTTCGGCTGGAAGGCGCAGGCGCCGTCGATCCGCCAGCAATCCGCCGACGCCTTCGCCGGCGACATCGGCATCTCAACGCCGGAGGTGCCGAAGAGCTTTGGTGATTGCACGGAAGCGCAGGCGAGTTGCCGGGCGATGCCGACGGGCGTGCAAGCGCGGCTGGGCGACGTAGAGGCGCCGCCGCCGGTGATGGACCTCGTCACCTTCTATTCCCAAAACCTCGCCGTGCCGGCCCGCCGCGACGTCGGCAAGCCCGCGGTGCTGGCTGGCAAGAAGATCTTCTATGAGCTCGGCTGTGCGTCGTGCCACACGCCGAAATTCGTGACGCGCCGCGACGCGCCGGACAAGGCGTTTTCGTTTCAACTGATCTGGCCCTATTCCGACTTCCTGCTGCACGATCTCGGCGATGGGCTGGCGGACGGGCAGCAGGTGGGCGACGCCACCGGCAATGAGTGGCGCACGCCGCCGCTGTGGGGCATCGGCCTGACCAAGCGGGTATCCGGCCACACGTTCTTCCTGCATGACGGGCGCGCCCGCAACCTGACCGAGGCGATCCTCTGGCATGGCGGCGAGGCGCAGAAGGCGCGGGATCGGTTTGCAGCGGTTCCCGCAGCCGACCGCCAGGCGCTGATCACGTTTCTGGAGTCGCTGTGATGCGCTTCTTCCTGTCTGCCATTGCGGCCTTGGCGAGTTTTTGTGCCTCTCCCGCCCTCGCCGCCAACGCCACAATCGAAAAGGCGATCGACGGTTTTGTGCGTCCCGCCTATGCCGATCTCCACACGGCGGCGGCAAAAGAGACCGGCGACATGCAGGCGCTGTGCGCCGAGCCCTCGCCCGAAAACCTGGCGGCGGTGCAGAAAAACTTCGTCGCGCTGGTGTCGGCCTGGTCGCAAGTGGAGATCATCCGCTTCGGCCCGGTGACCGAGGAGAACCGGCAGGACCGCATCCTGTTCTGGCCGGACCGCAAGAGCATCGGCCTGAAGCAGGTGCAGGCGGCTCTGGCCGACAAGGATCCGACCGCCAGCGACCCCGCGCGGCTTGCGGGGAAAAGCGTCGCCATGCAGGGGCTGGGCGCGCTGGAGTTCGTGCTGTTCGGCACCGGTTCCGAAACGCTGAAAGCGCCCGGCGACCCCTATCGCTGCTCCTACGGCCTGGCGATCGCGCAAAACCTCGAGGAGATGGCGAAGACCATCTCCGAGGCCTGGCAGGACCCTTCGGGCATCGCAAGAACCTGGGCCAATCCGGGGCCGGACAATGCGCTCTACCGCACCGACGACGAAGCGCTGACCGAACTGTTCGACGTGTTCGTGCATGGGCTGGAAATGGTGCGCGACGTGCGGCTGAACGGTTTTCTGGGCCAGACGCCGGACGACGACAGACCGAAACAGGCGATCTTCTGGCGCTCGGGCGCAACGGTCATTTCGCTCGGCGAGAACCTGGCCGGTATGAAAGCCCTGTTCGAGGCGTCCGGACTGGCTGACCTGCTGCCGTCGGACTCCGGGTGGATCGCCGATTCGATAGGTTTCGAGTTCAATACGGCACAGACGATGATCGGCCATGAACCCGTGCCGATCACCGAAATCCTGGCCAGCGACCATCGCGGCGGGCTGCCGGCGTTCCGGCTGATCACCTCGCATCTGTCGGAACTGTTCGGCGTAAACCTTTCCGCCGCGCTCGGGCTCTCTGCCGGCTTTTCGTCGTTGGACGGGGATTGAGGCGGTGCGCACGCCGCTGTTTGACCGCCGCGATTTCCTGAAGGCCGCCGGCGCGTCCTTCGTCGCTGCGCTGGCGCCGGCGGCGCAGGCGCGGACGGCAGAGGCCGACGCACTGTTCGCGAGCGCCTACCAGAACCGCGGTGGCGGTTTCGGCGTCGCGATCCTCACCGAGCAGGGCAAGATCGTCCATTCGGTCGACCTGCCGGATCGCGGCCATGACATAACCTTCGATCCGGTTTCGCGGCGCTCGGTGGTTTTCGCTCGCCAGCCCGGCACGTTCGCCGTCGTCTTCGACCACACCAACAAGGCCGAGCCGGTAACGATCCCGAGCGTGGCTGGCCGGCATTTTTTCGGGCACGGCGTGTTCTCGCCGGACGGAAAGCTCCTTTACGCGACGGAGAACGATTTCGACAATTCCGAGGGCATGATCGGCATTTACGACGCGACCGACGCCTTCCGCCGCATCGGCGAGTTCCCGACCCACGGCGTCGGGCCACACGAGTTGCTGCTCTGTCCCGACGGCAAGACGCTGGCCATCGCCAATGGCGGCATCGAGACGCATCCGGATTTCGGCGCGGCGAAACTCAATATCCCGACGATGAAACCGTCGCTCGTCTTCGTCGACCGCGAGACCGGCGACCTGGTCGAAAGCCACGAACTGCCGCCCGCGCTGCACAAACTCTCCATCCGCCACATGGATTTCGATCGCGACGGCACGCTGTGGTTCGGCTGCCAGCATGAAGGGCCGGCGACCGAGCGGCCGGCGCTGGTCGGCCGCGCCCGCATGGGCGAGCGTTTCGAACTGGTCGACTTGCCGGAAACGGCGCTGATTGGCCTGCGCAACTATGTGGGATCGGTGGCGGCAAACCCGGCGGCAGGGACGGTCGCGATCTCCTCGCCGCAAGGCAATTCACTGGTGGTGCTCGATGCGGTCACCGGCGCGGTGGCCTCAGTGCGCGACCTGACCGAGGTCTGCGGCATCGCCCCGGACAGCGCCGGGTTCCTCGCCAGCACCGGCACGGGCGAGATCGTGCCGCCGGAAGGCTCGGCGCATTCCGATCCGCACTATGTGTGGGACAATCATATGCTGCGGATCGAGGGGTAGGCGGCGGAAAACTCATGACGGCCTCTCCAACGATGCGTTAGAGGCAAAACATGAGACATCGTACATTGGCAATATTGGCACCGGGAATCAGACGGCGTTCCTTCGCACCCCCCTCTGTCCTGCCGGACATCTCCCCCGCAAGGGGGGAGATTGCGCCGGCCGCTTTGGTTTCGCCAATCGCCGGCGTTGGAGCAGGAGCGATGCCGCCGAAACTGCCAATCTCCCCTCTTGCGGGGGAGATGTCCGGCAGGACAGAGGGGGGTGCGAAGAACACCGCATCTCCAATCCAATCGTGACCATCAACCTCCCCACCCTCCCCGTCACCGAGGCGCTGCCGTCGCTGCTTGCCGCACTAGACGCCGGCAGCAGCGCCGTGCTGGTGGCGCCACCGGGCGCGGGCAAGACGACGCTTGTGCCGCTGGCGCTGCTCGATGCCAAATGGCGCGGCGACGGCACCATCCTGCTGCTGGAGCCGCGCCGGCTGGCGGCGCGGGCGGCGGCGCGGCGCATGGCGCAACTGCTCGGCGAGGAACCGGGAGGCACGGTCGGCTACGCCATGCGCATGGAGCGAAAGGTCTCGGCGAGGACGCGCATAGTCGTCGTCACCGAAGGCATTTTGGCGCGCATGATCCTCGACGATCCGGAGCTTCCGGGCATTGCCGCGATCCTGTTCGACGAGTTTCATGAGCGCTCGCTGGACGGCGATTTCGGATTGGCGCTGGCGCTCGACGTGCAAGGGGCGCTGCGGCCGGATTTGCGCCTGCTGGTGATGTCGGCCACCGTCGACGGCGCGCGGGTGGCGAGGCTGCTGGGCGATGCGACGCCGGTGATCGAAAGCGCCGGGCGCAGCTTTCCAGTCGACATCCACTATTCCGAGCGGGCGCCCGGCGCGCCGATCGAGGATGCGGTGGCGGCGGCGGTGCACGAGGCGCTGGCCACCGAGGAAGGAAGCGTGCTGGCCTTCCTGCCCGGCCAGCGCGAGATTCTTCGCACGGCCGAGCAGCTGGAGGCGCGCGTCGCAGGGACGGTCGACGTGATGCCACTTTACGGCCAACTCGACGCCCGCACGCAGGACGCGGCGATAAGACCGGCGCCGATCGGGCGGCGGAAAGTCGTGCTGGCGACCTCTATCGCCGAGACCTCGATCACCATAGACGGCGTGCGGGTGGTCATCGATTCCGGCCTGTCGCGGGTGCCGCGCTTCGAGCCGGCGTCCGGGCTGACGCGGCTGGAGACGGTGCGGGTGAGCCGCGCCTCCGCCGACCAGCGCACCGGCCGCGCCGGGCGCACCCAGCCGGGCGTCGCGATCCGCCTGTGGCGGGCCGAGCAGACGGCGTCGCTCGCGGCCTACAACACGCCCGAAATCCTCGAAGCCGACCTGTCGTCGCTCACGCTCGACTGCGCCGCCTTCGGCATAGCCGACCCACGCGCGCTGGCCTTCCTCGATCCGCCGCCGGGACCTGCGCTTGCCGAGGCGCGGGCCTTGCTGACCGCGCTCGATGCGCTCGACCCCGACGGTCGGCTGACCGAAGCGGGCGCAGCGATGCGCAAACTCGCGCTGCCGGTGCGGCTGGCGCATATGGTGGCGGAAGCGGCGCGCAACGGCGCCGGGCACGAAGCGGCGCAACTCGCCGTGCTGCTGACCGAACGCGGGCTGGGCGGCGACAGTGTAGACCTGGAGCGGCGACTGGAGCGATTCCGCGGTGAGAAATCGCCGCGGGCGGTGGCGGCAAGGCAATTGGCGGAGAGGCTGGCGCGGACCTCACCCTCCCCTTTGAGGGGAGGGTCGCGGAGCAACCCGCTCAGAACGAGCGGGTCTGGGACCCGGGGTGGGGTCGGTTATGAAGCGCTTCATCCTGAAGCGACCCCACCCCGTCTCGCGATCTCCGCTTCGCTCCGACCGCTCGCCGACCCTCCCCTCAAGGGGGAGGGTGAGGTCGGCGCGCTTCTTCTCCTTGCCTGGCCGGACCGGGTGGCGAAGGCGCGGGGCGAGCGTGGGCGCTTCGTGCTGGCCAATGGCAGCGGTGCAATGCTGGACGCCGCCGACCCCCTGGCGGGCAAGCAATATCTTGTCGTGGCCGACCTGCAGGGCAAGGCGCAGAACGCGCGCATCACCTCCGCCGCCGCGGTAAGCGAGGCCGACATCCGCGCCGTGCTCGGCGAGCGGCTGGAACGCCGGCGGACAACCGAATTCGACGTCGAGCGCCGCGCCGTGCGGACGCGCGAAAGCGTGCGGCTGGGCGCCGTGATGCTGTCGGAACAGCTTCTGCCGCCGCCAAAAGGCGACGCCGCCGACCGGGCGATCCTCGACGCGCTGCGCGAGCATGGACTTTCGCTGCTGCCGTGGAGCAAGGAGGCCGAGACGCTACGCGCTCGACTGGCGTGGCTGCGCGCTGCAGTGGGCGAACCCTGGCCTGACGTGTCCGACGCGGCACTGACCGAGGCACTGGAGGACTGGCTTCTGCCCTTCCTCACCGGCGAGGCGGCCTTTTCCCGCATCGACCCCGGCGCGGTGACGCAGGGTCTGCGCTCGCTTCTGCCGCACGATCTCGGCCGCCGGCTGGACAAGGCCGCACCCACACATTTTGCCGCGCCGTCGGGCAGCAGCGTGCCGATCCGCTATGACGGCGAGACGCCGGTGCTGGCGATCAGGGTGCAGGAACTGTTCGGGCTGACAAAACATCCGGCGATCGGCGATGGAAAGGTGCCGCTGACGCTGGAACTGCTGTCGCCGGCGCACCGGCCGATCCAGACGACACGCGATCTGCCCGCCTTCTGGCGCGGCTCCTGGGCCGACGTGCGCGCCGACATGCGCGGGCGCTACCCCAAACATGTCTGGCCGGAAGATCCGGCCAGCGCGACGGCCACGGCCCGGGCCAAGCCGAGAGGGACGTAGCCCGCTCAATCAAACCGCATTGCGCCGTCGTGCCGGAGGGAATACGGCTCGCGTGTCGGCAATAGGAAACCGGCGCGGAGCACAATGATCAAACCGTTCGTCTCGTCCGACTACGAGCAGCAGCACAGGCTCAGGCTGAACACCCTGATCCGCCTGCGCTGGCTGGCGATCGTCGGCCAGAGCGTGACGGTGGTGGTGGTCGCCTACTGGCTGAACTTCCCGCTGCCGGTCAGCCTGTGTTTTGCGTTGATCGCCTGCTCGGCCTGGCTCAACCTCTATCTCACCTTCCGCTATCCGTCGGCGCACCGGCTGGCGCCGAACGCGGCGCTGGCGACGCTGCTGTTCGATTCGCTGCAGCTCGCCGGCCTGCTCTTCCTCACCGGCGGGCTGACCAACCCGTTTTCGCTGCTCTTGACCGTGCCGGTGGTGATCTCGGCCACGACGCTGCCGCTGCGGATGACGGCGGTGCTGGGCGGGCTGGTGATGGCCATGGCGAGCCTCCTGGTGTTCTACCATTTTCCGCTGCCATGGATCGAGGGTGCGGCGCTCACAATCCCCTTCGTCTACGTCGCCGGCATGTGGATGGCGGTGTTTTCATCCATCACCTTCACCGCCGTCTATGCCTGGCGGGTAGCGGAGGAGGCGCGGCTGCTGGCCAACGCGCTTGCCGCCACCGAACTGGTGCTGCAGCGCGAGCAACATCTTTCGGCGCTGGACGGGCTGGCGGCGGCGGCGGCGCACGAACTCGGCACGCCACTCGCCACCATCACCGTGGTCGCCAAGGAGATGGAACGGGCGCTGGGCGAAGATCCGAAATACCGCGAGGACGTGACTTTGCTGCGCTCGCAGAGCGAACGCTGCCGCGAGATCCTCAAGCGGCTGACCAGCCTGTCGACCGAAGGCGAGCAGCATCTGGCGCGGCTGCCGCTGACCTCGCTGATCGAGGAGGTGATCGCCCCGCATCGCGACTTCGGCATCGCCATCCGCCTGGAGCCGCGCGAATGCGTCGGCGAGGAGCCGGTCGGGCAGCGCAACCCCGGCGTCATCTACGGGCTCGGCAACCTCGTCGAGAACGCCGTCGACTTCGCCTCCGGCGCGGTCACCGTGCGCTGGCGCTGGGACGCCGAACAGGTGATCATCGACGTGATCGACGACGGCCCCGGCTTCCCGCCGGAAATCCTCGACCGCATCGGCGAGCCCTATATGTCGACGCGCCAGGGCGCCGAGCCGGGCGGCGGGCTCGGGCTCGGCCTGTTCATCGCCAAGACGCTGCTGGAGCGCTCGGGCGCGAAACTCTCCTTCTTCAACGCCAACCAGCGCGGACTGGGCGCGGTGGCGCAAGTGGTATGGAGCCGCGAGCAGTTCGTCAGTCGGCGAACGGCCCCGGCCGATGCGTTTTAGGGTCTGTTGATATTCGGGCCAAGGCGGCCTGCAAATGGCGCTTTTCTGCGCTTCCGATGCTCTTGTACCTTCACGTACACTGCGCTTCGGTTCTCGAAAACCGCCATTTTCGGCGCGCCCTGACCTGAATCTCAACAGACCCCAGGCCGGCTGAGGTGGTATTTAGGCCTTCGGCAAGCTATATCCTACCCAAAAGACCAAGAACGGATGGACGACGATGATCGCCGAGGAAACGCTGCACGACAAGGCCATAGGACCCGACGCCTCGCTGCTGCTGGTCGATGACGACAAGCCGTTCCTGACCCGGCTGGCGCGCGCCATGGAAGCACGCGGCTTCGCGGTCGACACGGCCGAAAGCGTCGAGGAGGCGGTCGCCAAGGCGAAGGCGGGCGCGCCGGCTTATGCGGTGGTTGACATGCGGCTGGGCGACGGCAACGGGCTCGACGTGGTGGCGGCGATCCGCGAGAGCCGCGCCGACACGCGCACCGTCATCCTCACCGGCTACGGCAACATCGCCACCGCCGTGACCGCCGTGAAACTCGGCGCCATTGACTATCTGTCGAAACCGGCCGACGCCGACGACATCTATGCCGCGCTGACCCGCACCGGCGGCGAGCGTGCCGCCCCGCCGGAAAACCCGATGTCGGCCGACCGCGTGCGCTGGGAGCATATCCAGCGAGTCTACGAGATGTGCGACCGCAACGTCTCCGAGACGGCGCGCCGGCTCAACATGCATCGCCGCACACTGCAGCGGATTCTGGCCAAGCGCGCTCCGCGCTGACGGGCCGATCGCCGCGGCGTTCCCCTGCGGGGTTGCCACGAGCTTTCTTGCACGGCATTCAATCGGCATGACCTTGATGCGCCTGCGAGGGAGAGCCGCGTGACAGACAAACCGAGCCGCCCGGTCTCCGTCTTCCGCGAATTCCTCGTCAGCGAGGCATCGGGCGGCATCGTGCTGATGGGCGCGGCGCTGCTTGCCCTCATCGTCGCCAATTCGCCGCTCTCCGGCGCCTATTTCGCGGCGCTGAAAACCTATGTCGGCCCGCTCAATGTCGAGCACTGGATCAATGACGGGCTGATGGCGGTGTTCTTCCTGCTGGTCGGGCTGGAGATCAAGCGCGAGATGCTCGACGGGCAATTGTCCACCTGGCCGCGCCGTGCGCTGCCCGGCATCGCGGCGGCGGGCGGCATGGCCGTGCCGGCGCTGATCTATGTGGCGCTCAACCTGCAAAATCCGGATGCACTGCGCGGCTGGGCGATTCCCACCGCCACCGACATCGCCTTTGCGCTCGGCGTGCTGTCGCTGCTCGGCAGCCGCGTGCCGGCCTCGCTGAAAGTGTTTCTCACCGCGCTTGCCATCATCGACGATCTCGGCGCGGTGATCATCATCGCCATCTTCTATACGAGCGGCCTGTCCATGCCCTATCTCGCCGGCGCGGCTTTCGTGCTCGCGGCGCTGATCGCGATGAACCGCATGGGCGTGCTCAACCTTTTGCCCTATGCCCTGCTCGGCCTGGTTCTGTGGGTGCTGGTGCTAAAATCCGGCGTGCATGCCACGCTGGCCGGTGTGGCGCTGGCGCTGACCGTGCCGCTGCGCGTGTCGCCCGGCATTGCCCGCGACCTCGAACATTCGCCGCTGCACCGCGTGGAGCATTCGCTGCACAAGGTGGTCCCCTTCGTCGTCATCCCGATCTTCGGCTTCGCCAATGCCGGCGTCTCCTTCGCCGGGATGAGCCTGTCGTCGCTTGTCGAGCCACTGACGCTCGGCGTCGTCGCCGGACTGGTTGTCGGCAAGCTGGTGGGCGTGCTCGGCACATCGGCGCTTGCCATAAGACTCGGCCTCGCCGACCTGCCCAGAAATGCCGGCTGGATGCATATGACCGGCGTGGCGT
Organism: Mesorhizobium sp. LHD-90; assembly: GCF_030929505.1. Lineage (GTDB taxonomy): Bacteria > Pseudomonadota > Alphaproteobacteria > Rhizobiales > Rhizobiaceae > Kumtagia. The sequence goes on from NZ_JAVFVV010000011.1 coordinate 56,651, forward strand.
TCTTGTGCGGCATAGGCTTCACCATGAGCCTGTTCATCGGCTTGCTCGCCTTTGCCGACGACCCGGACCTGCAGAAAGCGGTGAAACTCGGCATTTTGGCCGGCTCGCTGGTCGCCGCGCTGCTGGGGTCGGCCGTGCTTATGATGGCGCCGAAGATGGGGAAGGAGATAGACGAGTAGGCTACTCGCTTTCGCCCTCCAGCGCCGGCACCGCGACGCCGGCAAGCTCGGCGGCGAGCAGGCGCGCGGCGCCGGCCCGGGCAATACGTAACATGAGGGCCTTGCGCGTCGCCGCCGCCAGCCTGTGCTCCGGCGCCTCGCGCAGGATTTCCGCGCCATAGCCGTCGGAGAGGATGAAGCCGCAATCTTCGGGAAAGATCGCGGCGGGAACGTCCGGATGGGTGGCGAAGAAGAAGCGGTCCGAATGCAGCCGGTATTCCGGCCATTTGCGGTCGACGCGAAAATCCTCGATCGAGGACTTTATCTCGATGATCCAGATGTCGCCCTGACGGGTGAGCGCGACGAGATCGGCGCGGCGGCCAGTGGCGAGCGAAATCTCGGGGAGCACATGCGCGCCCATCTCGGTGAGCAGCCGCTGCACGCCGCGCCGCACACGCATGGCGCGCTCGGACTGGCGGCCGTCGATCAGCGGATTGGTGGGCAGCGGCGAGATGATCGGCATGGCCAATAGTACAAAACCGGAACGGCGCTGCAAGAGGCTTGACCGAAAGCATTGAGGTCAAGGCCCGCAATCGACCGAAACGGGCAACAACGGCCCAAAAACTCACGAAACCGTGAAGGATTGTTGCGAAAATACCATAATCGGTCGCAGACCCGTGTGCCGCCACGGCAGCGGAGCCCACACGGCGCTTGGCAGCCCTATGCAAAGCTCTAGTAGATAGACTCGAAAAAGCGGCCGAATCAGGCCCGGGATCGTCAAAAAGGGGAGTTTCACCTCTTCATGCGGCTCAAGACCTTTACCGTGCTGGCCGGCCTCGTGCTGTCGACCGCGCTCACGGGCTGTAGTTCCGTCGGCTCGTTCCAGATCTTCTCAGCCGCCGATTACAGCGCCCGCACCGATTCCGGCTACAGCGTACCGGCGATCCCGATCTACAAGGTTCCCGCCCAGTACCGCCGCCAGATCGTGAGCTACAGGACGGACGAGGCGCCGGGCACGATCATCGTCGATACGGGCGCGAAATACCTGTACTTCGTGCTGCCCGAGGGGCGTGCCGTGCGCTACGGCATCGGCGTCGGGCGCGAAGGGTTCGACTGGAAAGGCACGGCGCGGGTCGGCGCCAAGCGCGAATGGCCAGTGTGGACGCCGCCGCCGGAAATGATCCGGCGCCAGCCGCAACTGGCGAAATGGCGTGGCGGCCAGCCGCCCGGCCCGACCAATGCACTCGGTGCGCGCGCTCTCTATCTCTACAACAAGGGCGACACCGGCTACCGGCTGCACGGCACGCCCGAATGGTGGTCGATCGGCAAGGCGATGTCGTCGGGCTGCGTGCGGCTGCTCAACCAGGACGTGATCGACCTCTACAGCCGCGCCGATGTCGGCGCCAAGGTCGTTGTCCAATAGGGTTTCTTACGCGGACCGTCTCGGCAACAAGGACGTCAGCAATGAAAAACCGGGCCCTTTCGAGCCCGGTTTTTTATTGTCTGCGCGTCTGCGGGGATGCGGTCAGGAGACTTGCTCGACCTGCTGCACTTCCGGCACGAAGTGGCGCAGCAGGTTCTGGATGCCATGCTTCAGCGTCGCCGTCGACGACGGGCAGCCGGCGCAGGCACCCTTCATGTTGAGGAACACTGTGCCGTTCTCGAAACCGCGGAAGGTGATATCGCCGCCGTCCTGAGCCACCGCCGGGCGCACGCGCGTCTCCAGCAATTCCTTGATGGTGATGACGATGTCCTCGTCGGCCTTGTCATAGAACTCGTCGCCGCTTTCCGCCGCGTCGCCGCGCGCCTGGGCGGCGCGGGTCATCACCGGCTGGCCGGACATGAACTGTTCCATGATGGCGCCGAGGATGGCGGGCTTCAGGTGCTGCCAGTCAGGGCCGTCGGCCTTGGTGACGGTGACGAAATCATAGCCGAAGAACACGCCGGTGATGCCCGCAATGTCGAACAGACGTCCAGCCAGCGGCGAAGCTTCGCGGGCAGCGGCGGCGTCGCGGAAATCGGCGGTACCTTCCGGCAGAACTTCGCGACCGGGCAGGAACTTCAGCGTGGCGGGATTGGGGGTCGCCTCGGTCTGGATGAACATCGCCGCATCTCCGCGCGTCATTTTTGGAATAGTTCTAAATAGGCTCATTCAACGGCCGGTACAAGCGGCATTGGTGAATAGCGAATGGTAAATGGTGAATGGGAAGGACAAGCGCAACAGCTTGATGCAGTTTCACCCTACCGGTCGCCTACCATTCACCGCCTACGCCAGGCTGGCGATCTCATCGTCCGACAGGTTTTGCGGAACGACCGTGACGGGAATGGGAAACGCCGCATTCTTGCCGGCGATCGAGGCGACCAGCGGTCCCGGCCCCTCCTTGGAGGCGCCGGCTGCCAGCACCAGGATGGCGATGTCCTGGTCGTCCTCGATGAGTTGGTGGATCTGGTCCGTTGGCTTGCCCTCGCGCACCACCAGTTCGGGCTCGATGCCGAGCGTGGCGCGCACCTTGGCGGCATGCTTGTCGAGCGCGGCCTGTGCGGTCGCCTCGGCTTCCTCGCGCATGATCTTCTCCACTCCCAGCCAGTGCTGGAAGTCGCCCGGCTCGATGACGTAGAGCAGCACGACGCTGCCGCCGGTCGACTTGGCGCGCATCGCAGCGTAGGCGACGGCACGCTCGCATTCGGGCGTCTCGTCGACGACGGCGAGGAATTTTCGCCGGTGGCCGGCTTCCCGGCTCAGGCGTTTGGAGACCATGGACTACTCCCTGAACGAGGCTCCGCTCGGACGGCCGCAATCTGCCACCCGCACGCGCGGGCGGCAAGCGGCGGCGATGAAGCGGAAATCGGGGGACAGTTTACTGAATTCCAATGCCGGCGCGGGCCCGCCCGCATCCGACGACACGGAATTCAGTAAACTGTCCCCGGATTTCTCAGCCCTGCAAGAGCCCGACGATGTCGCGCACCGTCTTCATCGTCGCCTCGGCCTTGACGCTTGCCCGCTCGCCGCCGTCGCGCAGCACGCCGTCGACATAGGCGTGATCGGCGGAGATGCGGCGCATCTCGGCGGCCACCGGCGCCAGTTTCTCGACCGCCAGGTCGGCCAGCGCCGGCTTGAAGACGGAAAACTGCCGGCCGCCGAACTCGCGCAGCACCGCGTCCTTGCCGATGTCGGCGAGGCCGGCATAGATGCCAACGAGGTTTTCCGCCTCGGGCCGGCTGGCCAGGCCGTCGACCTCACTCGGCAACGCCTCCGGATCGGTCTTGGCCTTCTTGATCTTCTTGGAGATGGTGTCGGCGTCGTCGGTAAGGTTGATGCGCGACAGGTCGGACGGGTCCGATTTCGACATCTTCTTCGATCCGTCGCGCAGGCTCATGATGCGCGCCGCCGGCCCGCCGATGACCGGCTCGGTGATCGGGAAGAAGCCGTTCACCGTCTCCTCGCCGACCTGCATCTCGACGCCGACGCCGAGATCGGCGATGCGGGAGGAGAAGTCGTTGTTGAACTTCTGGGCGATGTCGCGGGTCAGTTCCAGATGCTGCTTCTGGTCCTCGCCGACGGGAACGTGGGTGGCGCGGTAGAGCAGGATGTCGGCCGCCATCAGGCTGGGATAGGCGAGCAGGCCGAGCGAGGCGTTCTCGCGGTCCTTGCCGGCCTTGTCCTTGAACTGCGTCATGCGGTTCATCCAGCCTATGCGCGCGACGCAGTTGAATATCCAGGCGAGCTCGGCGTGCTGCATGACGCGGCTCTGGTTGAAGACGATGTGTTTTTTCGCGTCGATTCCGGAGGCCAGGAAGGCGGCGGTGATCTGGCGCGTCTGGTCCTTGAGGTCGGCGTGGACGAGCTGGGCGGTCAGCGAATGCAGGTCGACGACGCAATAGATGCAGTCGGACGTGTCCTGCAGCGCGACGAATTTCTTGATGGCGCCGAGATAGTTGCCGAGATGCAGGTTGCCGGTGGGCTGGACGCCCGAGAAGACGAGCGGCTTGAAGGCGGACATGAGAGGAATCCTCGTGGCTTGTGGAGGGCCGTTTCACGAGCGGCGAAGTTGCGGACGCGCGGGCTTATGGACGATGGCGCGGAGCGAGGCAAGTGGGCATGAGATGGACAAAATCGTATTGATCGGGATATATAGATGATCGAGTGTAGATCATTCAATGCTGGAGGCATTAGTGACCATCAACGTCACCAACAAGCAAGCCGATGCGCTGACGCGAAGATTGGCGCAGATGGAAGGTGTCGGCCTCACCGAAGCGATCGTCATCGCCATGCGCGAGGCGCTCGAGCGCCGGCGCGCCAGGGAAACGCCGATCGAGACGGCGGCGCGGCTAAGGGCTGAGTTCGGTATTGAATTGAGCGAGCGGGCGCGAAAGCCCTTGCCACGCTCGGTCTATGATGAACTGTCGGGCGAATAGCGATGTTCGTCGATGCAGCGGCCATCGTCGCCATTCTCAGCCAGGAGCCAGAAGCGACCCGATGCGCGGATGCCATCGTCCGGACGGAAAGCCCTTTCACCTCTGCCATAGCCGTCTGGGAAGCTGCGATGGCGCTCAGCCGGCCTGAAAAGCTCGGCATTCAGGTCGAGATGGGCCTGAAGATTGTCAATCGTTTCCTGGAGGAACGGGACATCGCGCTTCGTGACCTTCCGCCCGCGCAGGATGCGGCCAGCCTGTCCGTCGAAGCTGCGTCGCGCTTCCGCAACAACACGATTCGATTGAACCTGGCCGACTGCTTCCACTACGCCTGCGCGCGACACTTCGGCGTCCCGATGCTGTCGACCGCCGACGAATTCCGGCTGACGGATCTGGAGACGATTCCGTGACCGAGCACTGCCTCACTTGCTCAGATTGCGGACCCGACGATTGCTGATTTCACCAGATCGTTCTTCACTCCTCGTCGGCGGAAACTCTTGCTGAGCCTCTTTTTACGCTGCGCCTGATCATGCCGATGTCGGCGCCGCCGATGGCGAAGACGATGGCGAAATAGAGCGCCATTGCGCCGGCAATCATCGTTCCCAGCACGACCGCCTGCTCGTAGAAGGGCGCACCGGGGCCAAGACTTGCGGAAAACCAGCGGGCGGCGAAATACAACGCTGCGGCCATGATCGCCGAGGCGACCAGCAGGCGCGGAATTCGCTTCAGCAAGCCGGCGTCGCGGCCCCAATGGCCACGGCGGATCAGCACGCCGAGCAGCAGCGCGGCGTTGACCCAGCCGGCGATGGCCGAGGCGGTGGCGATGCCGGCGCCGCCCATCGACGGGAATAGCGTCAGCGCGACCGATATGTTCACCGCCACGGAAATGGCGGCAAAAATCATCGGCGTGCGCGTGTCCTCACGGGCGAAATAGCCAGGCGTGAACGCCTTGATCAGCACGAAGGCCGGCAGGCCGAGCCCGAAGATCGCGAGTATGGCCGAGACCACCGGCGTGCCGTTGGAGGCGGCGAAGGCGCCGCGCTCGTAGAGCAGGCGCACGATCGGCTCGGAGATCACCAGCAGCGCGGCGGCGGCGGGCAGCGTCAGGAACAGCGTGAACTCGACCGACCGGTTCTGGAGATTGGCGGCCTCCTGCGTATTGCCGGCCTTCAGCGCCCGCGCCAGTTCCGGCAAAAGCACGATGGCGACAGCGATGCCGACGACGCCGAGCGGCAACTGGTAGACGCGGTCGGCATAGGCAAGCGACGAGACTGCGCTTTCCTTGCCGGAGGCGATCGCCGTGCCGATCAACTGGTTGATCTGGGTGATGCCGCCGGTGACAGCCGCCGGGAAGGCCAGCACCAGCAGGCGCCTGACGTTCGGCGTGAAATGCGGCCAGCGGAACCTGATCGAAACACCGGCATGGCGCACCGCGATCCAGACGATGGCCAACTGCACCAGCCCGGCGGCCAGTACGCCCCAGGCCAGCGCGTAGCCGATGTCCAGCCCGCCCAGTCCTTCGTGCCAGGCATAGCCGAGCACGCCGATCAGGATGATGTTCAGAAACACCGGCGCTATCGCCGCGGCGAAATAGCGGCGCAGCGAATTCAGCATGCCGGCCATCATCGCCGCCAGCGACATGCACATCAGATACGGGAACATCACCGTCGCCAGCGCGACGGTGAGGTCATGCTTCTGCGGATTGTCGGAAAAACCGGGCGCCACAACGGTCGACACCAGCAAAGGCATCGACAGTTCCATCAGGATGGTCAGCGCCACCAGTGTGGTGAACAGCACGCCGAACACTTCCTCGGAAAAGCGTTTCGCGCCTTCGATGCCGCCGGCTTCGATCTCCTTGGCGAACAGCGGCACGAAGGCGGCGTTGAAGGCGCCCTCGGCGAACAGCCGGCGAAACGTGTTGGGAAACTGGAAGGCGGCGTTGAAGGCGTCGGCGATCGGGCCGGTGCCGAGTGCGGCCGCCATCAGCATCTCGCGCGCAAAACCCAGAACCCGGCTCATCAGCGTGCCGGAGGCGACGGTGGCGAATTTCTTGACGAGGCTCATGTCCCCCTCCCCCTTGAGGGGGTGAGGCATGGTCCGCGAAGCGGACGAAAAGCCAACGATTTGGCTTTTCGAATGACGAACGCCCGGAGCGAAAGCGAAGGGCCGAGGCGGCCGAGGGCCGGGGGTGGGGTCGTCGCGGCAGTGCTCGACCTATAGGCGGTGCCTTCTGAGGTTACCCGCTCTGGCCGCTTCGCGGCCATCTCCCCCTCAAGGGGGGAGAGGACGTCGGCGCCAGGTCCTCGGCTATGGCCTCGGGCATTCGTCGCTCGAAAAGCCAAATCGTTGGCTTTTCGTCTGCTTCGCAGACCGCTCCTCATTCCGCCGCGGCCTGCGTCCGCGCCTTGGCGTTCCGGGCCGCCTCGCCTTCCAGTGTCGCGGTCAGCGCCACGCGGATCGCTTGCAGCCGCATCGGGTTCTCGATTTTCCCGCCGGTCAGGTCGCTGACGTAGAAAGTGTCGATCACCTTCTCGCCGAAGGTGGTGATGTGGGCCGATGCGATGTCGAGCGACAGGTCCGACAGCGTGCCGGTGATCTCCGACAGCAGGCCGGTGCGGTCGAGTCCGGAAACGTCGATGACGGTGAAGCGGTTGGACAGCGTGTTGCGGATGTCGACGCGCGGCTCGATGCGAAACGTCTTGGAGCCGCGCCTCGGCTTGGCGCGCCTGGCGATGATCTCCGGCAGCCAGCTCTTGCCCGACAGCACGTCCTCGATCAGACCGCCGACGCGCTCGGCCCGGCGCTGCTCGTCCTCGTCGCGGTCGAACTCGCGCGAAATCAGGATGGTGTCCAGCGCCCGCCCGTCGGATGTCGTGAAGATCTGCGCGTCGACGATGTTGGCGCCGGCCGCCGCACAGGCGCCGGCGATCACCGACAGCAGGCGCGGATGGTCCTGGGCGAGCACCGTGATTTCGGTCACCGCCTCGAAACCATGCGTCTTGACCATGGTCGAGAGCTTCTTGCCGGCCTGGTCGGCGGCGCGGATAAATTCGGCATGCCGCACCTGATCGTCGACGTCGACGGCGAGCAGGTAGTTTTCGTAGTGCAACTTGACCAGCTTTGTCCGGGCCTTCTCGGTCCAGCCCGAAAGCGCCTCGGCCAGCCGGTCGCGCGCCATCTGCGCGCGCAGCGAGCGAGACACTTCCGAAAAACCGCCGGTAAGCAGCAGCTCGGTCTCGTAATAGAGGGTGCGCAGCAACTGGCCCTTCCAGCCGTTCCACACGCCGGGGCCGACGCCGCGGATGTCGCAGATGGTGAGGATGAGCAGCAGCTTCAGCCGCTCGACCGACTGAACCACGTCGGCGAAGTCGCTGATCGTCTTGCGGTCGTTGAGGTCGCGCGTCTGCGCCGTCATCGACATCAGCAGATGGTTCTCGACCAGCCAGGCGACCGTCTCGGTATCTTCCGGCGTCAGGCCCATATGCGGGCAGATGCGGCGCGCAATCTTCGCACCGGCTTCCGAATGATCCTCCGGCCGCCCCTTGGCGATGTCGTGCAGCAGCACGGCGACGTAAAGCACCTCGCGCTGCGCGATCAGGCCGGGCATCAGCTTGTGCGACAGCGGATGCAGTTTTTCGCCGTCGCCGCGCTCGATCTCGGAAAGGATGCCGATGCAGCGCAGCAAGTGCTCGTCGACCGTATAGTGATGGTACATGGAGAATTGCATCATCGCGACGATACGGCCGAATTCGGGGATCAGCTTGCCGAGCAGGCCGGCCTCGTTCATGCGCCTGAGGTTGAGTTCCGGATTGCGGTCCGAGGTCAATATGTCGAGGAAGATGCGGTTGGCCTCGGGATCGCGTCGAAGGCTCTTGCCGACCAGGTCGAGCGAGCGCCGCAGCAGCTTCAGCGCGTCAGGATGGTATTCCAGCCCGTGCCGGTCGGCAAACCAGAACAGGCGCAGGAGGTTCACCGGATCGCGCGTAAAAACGTCCTCGTCGGCGACGTTGATGCGGTGATTGTCGACGATGAAGTCGCTGGTTCCCGCCAGCTTGCGCTTGCGGCGTGAAAAGCTCTGGAAGATGCGGTTGAAGCCCGGCACATGCTTGGCCTGCTCCTCTTCCAGCGCGGCGCAGAAGATGCGGGTCAGGTCGCCGACGTCCTTGGCGATCAGGAAGTAGTGCTTCATGAAGCGCTCGACCGCCGACATGCCGGGATGGCTGGTGTAGCCAAGCCGCTCGGCGATATCGCGCTGGATGTCGAAATGCAGCCGCTCCTCCGCCTTGCCGGTGAGGAAGTGCATGTGGCAGCGCACCGCCCAGAGGAAATCCTCGCATTTCAGGAACTGGTTGTATTCGGCGCGCGTGAAGACGCCCTCCTTCACCAGTTCCTCGCCCGAGCGCACGCGATAAAAATATTTGGCGATCCAGAACAGCGTCTGCAGGTCGCGCAACCCGCCCTTGCCGTCCTTGATGTTGGGCTCGACGAGATAACGGCTTTCGCCGGCCTTGGCGTGGCGCTCGTCGCGCTCGCCGAGTTTTGCCTGCACATATTCCGGGCCGGTGCCCTTCACCACCTCGCGGTCGAAGCGGGCCAGCATCTCGTCGAACAGCGTCTGCTCGCCCCAGACGAAACGCGCCTCGAGGATCGCGGTGCGGATGGTGGTGTCGGAGCGCGACAGGCGGACGCAGTCGTCGATGTTGCGGGTGGCGTGGCCGACTTTCAGGCCGAGGTCCCACAGCATGTAGAGCATGTATTCGACGATCTGCTCGCCCCACGGCGTCTGCTTGTAGGGAAGCAGGAACAGGAGGTCGATGTCGGAGCCGGGGGCCAGCGTGCCGCGGCCATAGCCGCCGACCGCGACGATCGCCATGCGCTCGGCCGAGGACGGGTTTTTGGCGCGGTAGACGTGGGTGGCGGCGAAGTCGTAGAGGACGCGGATCACCTCGTCCATCAGATGCGACAGGCGCCGCGCGCAGGCGGTGCCGCTGCCGTCTTCCTTCAGCATGCGCTCGGCCAGCCGTTTTCCGGCGGCGATGCGGTCCTTCAGCGCCGACAGCACCAGCGTTCGCACGGCCGTGCCCGAGCCGTCGCCGGAAGTCGGCGCGGTCAACGCGGTCAAGTCGTGGCGAAGCTGGGTGGCGTCGACCAGCTCTTCCAGCTTCAGGGCTACTTTCGTCATCGGGCGGCGGTGTTACGTGTTGCGCGGTCGCGGGTCTATAAACTGTTTTGCGACAGGTGGGTATCGCCCGAAAGCATTGCGAGGGGCTGTATGGCCAGGTCGCTGGCGACACTTCCTCTCTTGCAATCCGCGCCGCAATCCCCGATATGAACGTCGGGAGGTTGGTGGTGGACGATCCACTCGCCAACCGGGTCAGGTCCGGAAGGAAGCAGCCCTAACGAGCCCGGAACGGGTCATTGTTCCAGCCTCCCGCCCTCCTTAAAACTTCGGCTCCTGCCGTCACGGCGTTGACGGAGCGATGCCGCGCGGGTGAAACTCGCCCTGAGCGAAACGGCCGCCGACGCGGCGAGCGGAGACCGAGCAACGCATGAGCGACGCCGGAACGGAGCAGACGGGGAAGGCCGGTGCCTATCGGGTGCTGGCGCGAAAATACCGCCCCGCCGACTTTTCCGCCATGATCGGCCAGGAGCCGATGGTGCGCACGCTGACCAACGCCTTTTCCAGCGGCCGCATCGCCCAGGCCTGGATGCTGACCGGCGTGCGCGGCGTCGGCAAGACCACCACCGCCCGCATCCTCGCCCGCGCGCTGAACTACAAGACAGACACGATCAACCAGCCTTCGGTCGACCTCACCGTGCCCGGCCAGCACTGCCAGGCAATCATGGAAGGCCGCCATGTCGACGTGGTCGAGATGGACGCTGCCTCGCACACCGGCATCGACGACATACGCGAGATCATCGAGCAAGTGCGCTATGCGCCGGTCTCTGCCCGCTACAAGGTCTACATCATCGACGAGGTGCACATGCTCTCCACGCAGGCCTTCAACGGCCTGCTGAAGACGCTGGAGGAGCCGCCCCCGCACGTCAAATTCATCTTCGCCACCACCGAGATCCGGAAAGTGCCGATCACGGTGCTGTCGCGCTGCCAGCGCTTTGACCTGCGCCGCGTCGGCGCCGAGACCCTGGTCGCGCATCTGGGAAAAATCGCCGGGCTGGAAGCGATCGAGGTTGAGGACGCGGCGCTCGCCATGATCGCGCGCGCGGCGGAAGGCTCGGTGCGCGATTCGCTGTCGATCTTCGACCAGGCGATCGCCCACAGCGCCGGCGCGGTGACCGCCGAGACGGTGCGCGGCATGTTGGGGCTGGCCGACCGTGCCCGCGTCATCGACCTGTTCGAGCAGGTGATGAAGGGCGACATGGCGGCCGCACTCGGCGAGTTCCGCGCCCAGTACGACACCGGCGCCGATCCGGCGACGGTGCTGACCGATCTGGCCGAATTCACGCATTTCGTCACGCGGCTGCGCTACGTGCCGTCGGCGGCGCAAGACGCCTCGCTGACGGAGGACGAGCGCACACGCGGCTCGGCCTTTGCAGAGACGTTGTCGATAAAGGTGTTGTCGCGCGCCTGGCAGATGCTGCTCAAGGGCATTTCGGAAGTTCAGTCCTCCAACCGCCCGGTTGCCGCCGCCGAGATGGTCCTGATCCGGCTGGCGCATGCCGCCGACCTGCCGACGCTGGACGAGGCGATGAAACTTTTGGACGGGGCCTCGCCCTCCGCCGGCAATGGCGGCGGCCCGCGTCCGTCGGTCTCCTCCGGCGGGCCGGCGATGGCGCGCCCGGCCGCTCCGGTCGCCACGGCGGCAATGCCGCAGCCGCGCATGGCGCAGGGCGGCAGCTCCGTCGCCCGGCTGGTGGCGCGCGAGGATGCACCGCAGCCGCCCATGTCTTCGGTCCAAATGGAGGCCGCGCCCGAGGCCCGGTCCGAGCCGGCTGCGGAGACCGTTCCCGTGCGTTCGCTGGCCGATATCGCAGCACTTGCCGACGCCAACCGCGACATGACCTTCAAGGTGCTGTTGCGCCGCTGCGTGCGACTGGTGCGCATCGAGCCCGGCCGGCTCGATGTGGCACTGACGGCGGACGCGCCGAAGACGCTGCTCAACGATCTCAGCATCAAGTTGAAGAGCTGGACGAACCGCCATTGGTTGGTGTCGCTGTCGCGGGAAGAAGGCGGCAGGACGCTGGCCGAGGAAGAGGCGGCGCGGCGCGAGACGGCGTTTCTGGATGCAAGCCAGGACCCGACGGTAGCCGCCATCCTGTCGCGCTTTCCCGGAGCGAAGGTGATCGACGTGCGTATCCCCGACGCGCAGGAACTGCCCGAGAGCGGCGACGCCGACATTCCGCCCGACCCGACGGTCGACGACGACGAGAACTGAAAAGGACAAGACGATGAAAGATCTGCTCGGCCTGATGGGCAAGGCGAAGGAGATGCAGGCCAAATTCCAGGCCATGCAGGAAGAGATCGCCCAGATGGAAGCCACCGGCCAGTCCGGCGGCGGCCTGCTCTCTGTGACGCTGACCGGCAAGTTCGAGATGAAGTCGCTGAAGATCGATCCGTCGCTGTTCAAGGAGGACGATGTCGAGATTCTGGAGGATCTCATCCTGGCCGCACATAACGACGCCAAGGCAAAGGTCGAGACGGCGATGAAGGACAAGACCGCGGCGCTGACTGCCGGGCTGCCGCTGCCTCCGGGCTTCAAATTGCCGTTCTGATGCGGGAATCGGTCGCCGATTCGGGCCGATTGTGCAGGAAGCCAGCAGCTCGGCTCCATCGTGACGTGATGAGTTGGCTTTTTGCCTGTGGTGGTTAATTTTATTTAAATTGTTGGAATAGCAGGAGAAAATGCCTCGCTGAGTCGGTTTTCCGACGTTGCGTCAGGCCGCCGATCACGATCTGGAAACGCAAAAGTCATCATTTCGCCGAAAAATTGCACAGTGTTGCCATCAGTACACACAGCCGCCGGAGCGATGATGAGGGCATGTCAGTGAGCGCGCGCAAGCGCGTGTCGGCCGTTTTGGTGGCCGTGATCCTCCCCCTGCTGGTTTCCGCCTGCAGCCAGACCTCGGCAAGCGGCGTCCGCTCCATGGTCGTGCCCGGCGGCTCACACGGCTACTCCGCCCGCGAGAAGGAATGCCTGATGCGGGCCATGTTCTTCGAGAGCAATCGTTCCAGCCGCGACGGGCTGGTCGCGGTGGGCACGGTGGTGATGAACCGGGTGCGTTCCGGCAAATGGGGCGACACGATCTGCGGGGTTGTGGCCGCCAAGCGGCAGTTTGCGCCGGGCGTCATGACCCGCAAGATGAACTCCAAAGCTCTGCCGGACGTCGAGGCCGCAGCCGACGCGGTGCTGAGGGGCGAGCGGCACCCGAAAGTGAAGAACTCGATGTTCTTCCATACGGCGGGCCTGAAGTTCCCATACAAGAACATGCACTACACGGTGGTGGCCGGCGGCAACGCCTTCTACGAGAAGCGCAATCGCAACGGCGATCCGGTGGTGCTGCCCGCCGAAAAGGCGCAGCCGGTGGTCATGGTCGCCAGGGCCGACATCAAGCCGGTGATGGCGCGGGCCGCCAGCGGGCGCTCCACCGCCATGATGAGTTCGCGCGGCGGCGACACGCAGGTGGCGATGGCGCGCGTGGCGCCGAAACCCGCAGCCGTGGCCGCCGAACAGCCGGCGGCCGTCGCCATGCAGGCCGCAGCCAACGCCGCCCCGGCCGCCGCTCCGCAGGCTGAACCCGCGGTCGTCGCCATGGCGATCGACGGCCGGTCCCCATCGACGCGGGCGAGCGCCGCTGCACCTTTCCCCGATGCACCGGATGCTGCGCCGACCGATCCGGTGCTGCCGGCGGTGACGGAGGCCGTCCCGACGCCAGAGCGCAAAGTGGCAGACGCCGCGCGTGCCGATGGCTGGACGACGGGGGCGCCGGCACTGACGGCTTCGAACTCCGCGCAGCCCATGCCCGAGTCGGCCCGCGGCACGGCGGTGTCCTTCGACGTCGACCAGGACGACGCCGACGCCATCGGCGCCATGATCTCCGGCCAGGACCGGCCGGCACTGGGATTCAACTGAGGCAGTCCGGCCGCCGGGATCGCCATCGGGCGCAGGGCTCACGCGGGTTTCCGGCCGCGCGGCTTTGTTCTAATCCTTCGCTATGTCCAAACGAATCGCCGGCCCCGAGATCGAACGCCTGATCCAGCTCCTCGCCAAGGTGCCGGGGCTGGGGCCACGCTCGGCCCGCCGCGCCGCGCTGCACATGATCAAAAAGAAGGACCAATTGCTGGCGCCGCTGGCGGGCGCGATGAGCGAGGCGGTGGAGAAGGTGCGCGTCTGCTCGACCTGCGGCAATGTCGACACGGTCGACCCCTGCATGATCTGTAGCGACCCGCGCCGCGACGGCGCAACCATCGTCGTGGTCGAGGATGTTTCCGACCTGTGGGCGCTCGAGCGGGCCTCGGCACTCAACGCGCGCTATCATGTGCTCGGCGGCACTTTGTCGCCGCTCGACGGCATCGGCCCCGACCAGCTCAACGTCAAGGGACTGGTTGGCCGCGTGGCGGAGGGCGGCGTCTCCGAAATCATCCTTGCCGTCAACGCGACAGTGGAGGGCCAGACCACGGCGCACTATCTCACCGACCAGCTTTCAGGCTTCGGCGTAAAGATCACGCGGCTGGCGCACGGCGTGCCGGTCGGCGGCGAACTCGACTATCTGGATGAAGGCACGCTGGCCGCGGCGCTGAAGTCGCGGACCGCGTTTTGACATGAATGCGCTGTAGGCGATGCGGATGATCCGTGCCTTCCATTGGCTGGCTAGAACGTTTTTCCTCGCGCTCGCCGTCTCCGCGGTTTGCTCGAGCGTTGCCCCCGCCTCCGCCGCAAAAATCGACGACCAGTTCCGCACCTGGCTGGAAACCGACCTGTGGCCCGACGCCAAGGCACAAGGCGTCTCGAAACAGACCTTTGATGCCGCCTTCGCGGACGTGAAGCCGAACCTGAAGCTGCCGGACCTCGTCATGCCGGGCGAGAAGGCGAAGACGCCGAAAAAGCAGCACCAGGCCGAGTTCGGCTCGCCCGGAAACTATTTTGCCGAAACGACCATCGGCGCCGTCACGTCGGGAGGGCGCGCGCGGGCCGACAGGCATGCGAAGACGCTGGCAGCAGTGGAGAGAAAATTCGGCGTGCCGGGCGAGATCATACTGGCGATCTGGGGCCGCGAGTCGGGTTTCGGCGCCGCAAAAATGCCTTACGACGCCTTCGAGGTGCTCGGCACCAAAGCCTTCATGGCGACGCGCAAGGACATGTTCCGCAAGGAGGTGCTGGCCGCGCTGGTCATCGTCCAGCGTGGGCTGGCCAGCCGCGACGCCATGAAATCCTCCTGGGCCGGCGCGCTCGGCCAGCCGCAGTTCCTGCCGACCTCCTTCCTCGACCATGCCGTCGACTTCGACGGCGACGGCCGCGCCGACATCTGGAACTCGGTAGCGGATACGCTGGCGTCGATCGCCAACTATCTCGTCCACTACGGCTGGGTGAAGGGCCGCGATTGGGGATTCGAGGTGACCGTGCCGGAAAGTGTTTCCTGTGCGCTCGAAGGTCCGGACCGGGGCAAAAAGATCGCCGACTGGGGGAAGATGGGCATTTCCCGCGTCAGCGGAAAACCATTCCCGGCGTCCGAACTCCGCGGCGGGGGCTTTCTTATGATGCCCGCCGGCCGCAGCGGCCCGGCCTTCATCGTCACGCCGAATTTTTATGTGCTCAAGGAATACAACGAGAGCGACCTCTACGCGTTGTTCATCGGCCATGGCGCCGACCGCATCGCCGGGGGCGACAAGACCTTTGCCGGCCGCTGGGGCAAGGTCGGCGGCCTCTACCGTTCGGACATCGCCGGCCTGCAGAAGGCGCTGGAGGCAAAAGGCTACGACGTCGGCGGCGCCGACGGGTTACCGGGCTTCAAGACACGCCGCTCGATAGGCGATTGGCAGGCAAAAAACGGCCGCGCCGCCACCTGCTTCCCCGACACGGAACTGGTCGAGGCGCTGCGTTGATCGACCGGCGCGCCTGGCGCATGCGCAAGCTTCTGGACGGGGATCAACCAGCGGCGCATTGGCCCGCAGGCATAGGTGTCCGCACGCTGAATACGCCTGCCGACGCCAAGGCCGTTCATGCGCTGTTGCTTCGCGCTTACGACGGTGACGAGGACATCTTTCCGTCCGCCGAGGACTGGTGGGCGCGGTTTTCCGGCGATCCGGAGTTCGACCGCGACCTGTGCTTGCTAGCCTTCGACACAGAAGGCCAACTGGCCGGCGTTGCACTGTGCTGGACGAGCGCTTTCGTGAAAGACCTCGCCGTGCGCGCCGACATGCGCAGGCAGGGGCTGGGCGAGGCGCTGCTGCTGCACGTCTTCTCGGTCTTCCGGGCGCGCGGGGCTGCGCATGTCGACCTCAAGGTCGAGCTCGACAATGAGCCGGGGCTCAGACTCTACCGGCGCTGCGGTATGGTGCATGTCCCGTGGGAAGGGTGAGGGCGGCAGCGTGAGGTTTCACGCCGCCTTGGCCATTTCCTCGTGCACCTCGGCCAGAATCTCGAACGAGCGCTTCCGCGCCGCGTGATCGAAAATCTGCGCGGTCACCATCAGCTCGTCCGCGCCGGTGCGGCGGATGAAGGCGTCGAGGCCCGTCCGCACGGCCTGCGGCCCGCCGACGATGGAGCAGGACAGCGCCTGGTTGAGCATGGTGCGCGCCATCGCATCGAGCGTCTCGCCATAGTTCTCGACGGGCGGCGGCAGTTTTCCCGGCCGGCCGGTGCGCAGGTTCACAAAAGCCTGCTGCAGCGAGGAAAACAGCAATTTCGCCTCGGCGTCGGTGTCGGCGGCGAAAACGTTCAGGCCCAGCATCAGATATGGCTTTTCTAGATACCCGGAGGGTTGGAGCTGGGTGCGGTAGATGTTGATCGCGCTCTCCATTTCCGCCGGGGCGAAATGCGAGGCGAAGGCGTAGGGCAGACCGAGAATGGCGGCGAGCTGCGCGCCATAGATGCTGGAACCAAGGATCCACACCTTCACGTCCTCGCCCTCGCCGGGCACGGCGCGCACATGCTGGGTCGGCTGCGCCGGCCGGAAATAGGCCATCAGCTCGATCACGTCGTTAGGAAAGCCGTCGACGCCGGCCTCGAGATTGCGGCGCAGGGCGCGGGCGGTCGCCATGTCGGTGCCCGGCGCGCGGCCAAGCCCGAGGTCGATGCGGCCGGGAAACAGCGCCGAGAGCGTGCCGAACTGCTCGGCGATCACCAGCGGCGCATGGTTGGGCAGCATGATGCCGCCGGCGCCGACGCGGATTTTGCTGGTGCCCGCCGCGACATGGCCGATGACGACCGAGGTCGCCGCGCTGGCGATGCCCGGCATGTTGTGATGCTCGGCCAGCCAGTAGCGCTTGTAGCCCAACGCCTCGGCGTGGCGCGCGAGGTCGAGCGTGTTGGCGAGCGATTGAGAGACGCCGCTGCCTTCGGGCACGGGCGAAAGGTCGAGGACGGAAAGCGGCACCATGGGCGGAAATCCGGTGGAAGGAGTTCCGGATATAGGAACGCCCGTGGCCGGCGCAAACCCCGTCAGGAGGGTCGCTTCGCCTCCGCAGCGTCCTCCACCGCCTCCTCGAACGTCTGCTGGGCGGCGAGAAAATTGCCGACATGGCGCAGGCTGTCGAAATGATCGCAGAACACCTTGATCACGACCAGGATCGGCACCGCGATGAGCGCGCCGACGAAACCCCAGAGCCAGGACCAGAAGGCGACCGCGATGAAGATCGCCACCGCGTTGATCTCCAGCCGGCGGCCGACCACCAGCGGCGTGACCAGTTGGCCCTCGATAACGTTGCAGAGCACCACGAAACCGGGCGCCAGCAGCGCGTAGGACAGGCTGTCGAAGGTGATGATCGAGATCGCCGCGACCAGCAGGATAGTCGTGGCGGCGCCGATATAGGGCAGGAAATTCAGCAGCATCGCCGCCACGCCCCAAACCAGCGGCGTCGGCATGCCGATCGCCCACATGCCGAGCCCGACCGCCAGCCCCAGGCCGGCATTGATCAGCGTGACGGTCAGCAGATAGCGCGAGATCTCGCGCTCGACGTCGTAGACGACACGCAGCGCCCGCTTCTTCTCGCTCATGCGCGCGAAGGACTGCACGATCTTCTCATAGAACAGCGTGCCGGACGCCAGCAGGAACAGCGAAAGCACGAAGGTCACGGCGACCGTGGTCGCGCCGGAGAGCAGGTTCCCGGCCGCCTGCGAGACGATGCCGGGCTGCGCGACGACCACCTTCTGCAGGCCGGGCTCCTGCGCGGTCTCGGCCACCCGGTCGACCTGGTTGAGGATTTCGAGCAGCCTTTCGAAAGGATGCCGCAATTCGGTCAGCCGCTCGCTGAGCTTGCGCATGATTGACGGCCAATCGTTCGCCAACGCAATTACCGGACCGCTCATGAAATAGCCGATGGCGCCCACCACCGCCACCGACAGGAACACCAGCATCGTGGCCGAGACGACTTCCGGCACGCCATGCCGCCGCAGCAGCCGCACAATCGGCGTCAGCATCAGCGCCAGCATGAAGGCAAGGATGACCGGCATGAAGAAGTCGCGGGCGAAATACAGCGCGTAGACCAGCGCAAACAGGAAAATGCCGATCAGCAGCGAGCGCATCAGGCGCGTGTCGGATGCGGCACGCGCCATGTCCGGCGCTTCGTCGCCGGATGATATTTGATCTGACATCGGATCCCCCAAACACCGGCGCCGCAGGGGGCGGCACGCCGCTGTGCCGGCATAAACGCCGGGAGAGTGCCCTAGGTTCCGCTGCTTAGCCGGCGGCGCCGGCCAGTGCCGGCGGCGTGGTCGTCTCCCGGCGCACCAGCGGCGCAACCTTCGTGCCGTAAAGCTCGATCGCCTTCATCAGCCTGTCGTGCGGCATCAGGCCGATCGCCATCTGCAGGAGGAAACGGGTGTTGCCGAAAATCCTGTGCATGGCGACGATCTTTTCCGCCACCGCTTCCGGATTGCCGACGAACAGCGCGCCTTCCGGCCCGCGCGATTGGTCGAAATGGGTGCGGCTGGTCGGTCCCCAGCCGCGCTCGCGGCCGATGCGGTTCATCACCTCGGCCTGCGGGCCGTAAAAGTCCTCGGCGGCCTGCTCCGTCGTCTCGCCGACGAAGCCGTGGACGTTGAGGCTGGTCGCCAACGTCTTCGGATCGTGCCCGGCCCGCGTGGCGGCGCGCCGGTAGAGGTCGAACAGCGGTGCGAAGCGGGCCGGTTCGCCGCCGATGATGGCAAGCGCCAGCGGCAGGCCGAGCACGGCGGCGCGCGCCACCGAGTTCGGCGTGCCGCCCACCGCGATCCAGATCGGCAGTATTTCCTGATAGGGGCGAGGATAGACGCCGCGGTCGTTGATCGGCGCGCGCAGCCGGCCGGACCAAGTGACTTTTTCGCTGTCGCGTAGCTTCAGCAGCAGGTCGAGCTTTTCGGCAAACAGTTCGTCGTAGTCGCCGAGATCGTAGCCGAACAGCGGAAACGATTCGATGAAGGAGCCGCGGCCCGCCATGATTTCGGCGCGCCCGCCGGAAATCAGGTCGAGCGTCGAAAACTGCTGAAACACCCGCACCGGATCGTCCGACGACAGCACGCTGACGGCGCTGGTCAGCCGGATTCTCTTGGTGCGCTCGGCGGCGGCCGCCAGCGCCACGGCGGGCGCGGAGGCGATGTAGTCCGGCCGGTGATGCTCGCCCAGCCCGAACACATCGAGCCCGACTTGGTCGGCCAGTTCGATCTCCTCGATCAGGTTGCGCATGCGCTGGTGGGGCGAAAGCTTGCGCGTCTCGGGACTGGGATCGAGGTCGGCAAAGGTGTAGAGGCCGAGTTCCATGAAAGCATCTTCCGGCTGAGAAAGGGTTCGTGCTGACTTAGTCATCGGCCGGTCACGCCGCCAGTCTCGGCTTGCTGAACAGTCCTTCTCGCTGCCGCGACGGCAGGGCGAGACGTTTCGCCGCTGCAACAGTGCAGATTTTCATGGGTGGCATACGCGATTGGCGCTTGATCTGGCCACAATCGTGCGTATTTAAGCGGCGCGTATCGACTGACACATCGAAGGCGAAACTTGGCACTCTACAGGGAAAAAGACATCTTCGAACGCCGCGGCGCGGCGAACGAGGCGAAGAGAGCATTGCTCGAACGGTTCAAGGCGCGGCCGTCGGAAGACGATCCGCAGGTGCTCGCCCGCAAGGCGGAGCGGCAGGCCATACTCGAGGCGCGCGAGAAGCGCGCTATCGAAAAGGAAAAGCTGCGCAAGGAGCGCGAAGCGCTCGAGGCCGCCGAACGGGCCAAACGCGAGGCGGAAGAAGCGGAACGGCGCAAGCTCGAGGAAGAGCGTCTCGCCGCCGAGGCGAAAATCCGCGAGCAGCAGGAAGTCGAGCGGGTCGCGCTTGAACTCGCCGAAGAGGCGGAGCGCAAGGCCAAGCGCGACGCCCGCTACGCCGCCCGCAAGCAGCGCAAGCGCGGCGGCCGCACCGGCTAAGCCTTCCGAGGCTTTCCAAAATATGAAAAGCCGGAGCGCGCCCGCGCCCCGGCTTTTCGGCTTGTCCGAATGATACTTGTTGGCGGCGGCCGGCCGCCGGTCGATTTGCGGCCGTGACCGGCGGCCGCCGAGCGCAACCTTCAAGCCACCAGCTTCAGCCCAACAATGCCGGCCACGATCAGACCGATGCAGGCGAGCCGCAGCGCCGTCGCCGGCTCGCCGAGCAGCCAGATGCCGAGAAGGGCCGTGCCGACCGTGCCGATGCCGGTCCAAACCGCATAGGCGGTGCCGACAGGCAGCGTCTTCAGCGCCAGGCCGAGCAGGCCGAGGCTGACGATCATGCTCGCAACTGTAAGCAGCGACGGTGTGAGGCGCGAAAAGCCGTCGGTGTATTTGAGGCCGATCGCCCAGCCGATTTCGAACAGGCCGGCGAAGAACAGCAGGATCCATGCCATGGGGAAAACTCCTTATGGCGGGCCGTCCCGACCGGTTCTTTGGGATAGCGCGAGGTCGTCCCCGCGCGACAGGCATATAAGACATCTGGCGGTTTCGGGCAATGTCGCCAGCGCATGGCTGTCCGGCGCCGACGGCAAATCCGCGACTTCGACGGGCTTGACCTCAGGCTGGTAAACCCGTTTGAAGCGGGGGCCTGACGGATCGCTGCCGCGACCGGGGCAAAACAATCGTCCGGCGATCGATCTCCAGACCGCCGGCAAAGCGGGGAACTGATGCCGTTTCGCATCGTCTTCATGGGCACGCCGGAGTTCTCCGTGCCAACGCTGCGGGCCCTGGCCGAGGCCGGGCACGAGATTGCCTGCGTCTATACCCAGCCGCCGCGCCCGGCGGGCCGGCGTGGGCTCGACCTGACCCCGTCGCCGGTGCAGTGCGAGGCGGAACGGCTAGGTCTCGACGTACGCTGCCCGATTTCACTGAAGCAGCCGGCTGAACAGGAGGCGTTTGCCGCACTCGGCCCGGATGTCGCCGTGGTGGTCGCCTACGGCCTGCTGCTGCCCCGCGCGATCCTCGACGCGCCTCGCCTCGGCTGCTTCAACGGCCATGCCTCGCTGCTGCCGCGCTGGCGCGGCGCGGCTCCTATCCATCGCGCCATCATGGCCGGCGACGAAGAGACCGGCATGATGGTGATGAAGATGGAGGAAGGGCTCGACACCGGGCCGGTCGCCGCGACGGCGCGCGTGCCGATCGGACCCGACATCACCACCGGCGAGTTGCACGACCGGCTGAGCGAGAAGGGTGCGGCGCTGATGGTCCAGGCGATGGCCGAGCTGGAAAGGGATTGGCTGGTGCTGACCCCTCAGACCGAGACGGGCGTCACCTATGCGAAAAAAATCGAAAAGGCCGAGACACGCATCGATTGGAACCTGCCGGCGGCCGACGTTCACAACCGTATTCGCGGCCTGTCGCCCTTTCCGGGCGCATGGTGCGAATTCCATCTCGCCGGCAAGCCGGAACGACTGAAGCTGCTGCGCTCGACGTCAGCCGAAGGCTCCGGCGCGGCGGGCACGATCCTCGACGACAGTTTAAGCATCGCCTGCGGAACCGGCGCAGTGCGCCTCGTCGAAGTGCAGCGCGCAGGCGGCCGCGCCGTGACGGCAGCGGAATTCCTGCGCGGCGCAAAACTCACGGCCGAGGAGAAGCTCTCGTGAGCGGGTTCATCGTAAGGCCGGCGACCGAGGGAGATCGCGATGCCATCCATGCGCTGGTCGAGCGCGCTTTCGGCCAGAAGCTGGAGGCCGATCTCGTCGATCGCCTGGTGGCCGACGGTGCCGCCATCCTCGAACTGGTGGCAGAACGCGACGGCCGGATCGTCGGCCATGTGCTGTTTTCGCGGCTGATTGTCGAAAGGGACTCCTCGTCCTTCGCGGCGGTAGCGCTGGCGCCGCTCGGCGTCGATCCCGCCGCGCAGCGGCAGGGCATCGGCGCCGCACTTGTCGAGGAAGCGCATCGCCGCCTGGAAGCTGCCGGCGAAAAACTCTCCGTCGTGCTCGGCGATCCGGCCTATTACGGCCGCTTCGACTACCGGCGCTCCCTGGCGGCAGGATTTTCCAGCGACTACCAGCATGAGGCCTTGCAGGCGCTTGCCTGGGGCGATGCGCCGACGACCGGCCGCCTGGTCTATCCCCTCGCCTTCGCGGAGTTGTAGGACCGTGCCGCGCTATCGCCTCGACATCGAATACGACGGCAGCCCTTACGCCGGCTGGCAGCGGCAGGACGGACCGCACTCCGTGCAGGCGGCGATCGAGCAGGCGATCCAAAAGTTCTGCGGCGACACCGTCAGCCTGCGCGGCGCCGGGCGCACCGACGCCGGCGTGCACGCGACCGCCCAGGTGGCGCATGCCGACCTGACCAAGATCTGGCCGGCCGACACGGTGCGCGACGCAATCAACGCCCATCTGCACAGCGCCGGCGAGACGGTCGTCGTTGTTGCAGCCTCAGTCGCGAACGCCGACTTCGACGCGCGCTTCTCGGCGACCGGCCGCCGTTATCTATACAGGATCCTCAACCGCCGCGCCCCGGCCGCACTGGAAAAGCATCGCGCCTGGTGGGTTCCGAAACCGCTCGACGCCGACGCCATGCATGCCGCCGCGCAGCGCCTGGTCGGCCTCCACGACTTCACCACCTTCCGATCGGCGCAATGCCAGGCCGACAGCCCGGTTCGCACGCTCGATGGGCTCGACGTCAGCCGCAGCGGCGATCTCATCGAGGTGCGCGCCGCCGCCCGCTCCTTCCTGCACAACCAGGTCCGGTCCATGGTGGGGTCGTTGAAGCGTGTCGGCGAGGGCGGCTGGAACGCCGACGACCTGACGGCCGCGCTCGCCGCGCGCGATCGCGTCGCCTGCGGCCAGGTCGCGCCGCCCGACGGTCTTTATCTTGTCGGCGTGGAGTACGGCACGGAGAGTCCCAGAACACCCTGAAGCGCCAGGAGCGCAACCAGCGAGGCGATGAACATGCCGGTGAATACGGCCGTCGCCACCGCCGGCCCGCGGCCGATCGCGGCGTTGGTAAGGCGCCAACTGAGCACGAAGACTAGGCCATAATAGAGGAAAACCAGAAGCGTGACAAAATCGTCCGACACCGGAAGCAAGCTGACGAGAATGATCGGGACGCTCATCCAGGCCAGGACGACCGAACTCCAGTTCGAGGCGACCACATAGGCGACGAAGCGGTCGCCGAGGCCCGCCCTCCGGGCGACCAGCGCGAAGCCGAGCAGTGGCAGCAGCCAGATGCCGAAATCGCGCACCGCCAGACGCAGGACGACACCGGCGCGCGAGATGCCGCCCACATCGCCCGCCCATTGGTCGGCGGACGTGGCCCAGCCGAGAATCATCGCCGGCAGCGCCACCGCGATGGAGAAGAAGGAATTCCAGAAACCATCCGCCGACAGGTCGAGCGCGCGCAATCCGTCGGCCTTGCCCGTCATCAGCCGCCAGGCGCCGGTCAGGCCGTTCTGGATCTCCTCGGCCGACAGCATCGTCTCATCCGAACCAGTCGCGCAGGAAATGCTGGTAGATCTGGGTCAGCGTCTCCAGGTCGGCCAGTGCCACCCGTTCGTCGACCATGTGCATGGTCTTGCCGACCAGGCCGAACTCGACCACCGGGCAGAAGTCCTTGATGAAGCGCGCATCCGAGGTGCCGCCCGAGGTGGAGAGCGCCGGCGTCCGCCCCGTGACCGCGCCGATCGACCCCGACAGCGTGCCGATCAGCCGGTCGTCGCGGGTCAGGAACACATGGCTCGGGCGGTCGCGCCATACCAGATCGAAATCGACCCGCCCTTTCCGGCCCGCCCGATACTTTGAACGCCCGGCGGCCTTGTCGAGGCGGTTGTGGATCTCGGCCTGCAGCGTCTCGGCCGTCCAGGTGTCGTTGAAGCGGACGTTGAACACCGCCGACGCCTTTGCCGGAATGACGTTGGAGGCCGGATTGCCGACATCGACGGTGGTGATCTCCAGATTGGTCGGCTGAAAATCCTCGGTGCCCTTGTCGAAGACCGGGACCAGCAGCGCGTCAAGCAGAGACATCAGCCCGCGCACCGGATTGTCGGCAAGGTGCGGGTAGGCGACGTGGCCCTGCCGGCCGTTGACGGTGACGACGCCGGACAGCGAGCCGCGCCGGCCGATCTTGATCGTGTCGCCGAGCGCGTCCGGATTGGTCGGTTCGCCGACGATCGCCGCGTCCCAGGTCTCGCCGCGCGCCGCCGCCCAGTCGAGCAATTTTGTCGTGCCGTTGATCGACGGCCCCTCCTCGTCGCCGGTGATCAACAGCGACACCGAGCCCAGCGGCGCTCTTCCCTCGGCGACCTCGCGCGCCAACGCGGCAACGAAACAGGCGATGCCGCCCTTCATGTCGACGGCGCCGCGCCCATACATCTCGCCATTGCGCACCTCCGCGCCGAAGGGCGGCGCCGTCCAGGCGGCCGCGTCGCCCACCGGCACCACGTCGGTATGGCCGGCGAACATCAGATGCGGGCCGTTGCCCGAACGGCGCGCGTAAAGATTCTCGACATCCGGCGTGCCGTCTTCCGAAAAGGTCGGGCGGTCGACCGAAAAGCCCATCGGCGCAAGCATCGCGGCAAGCGCCGACAGCGCGCCGCCTTCCGCAGGCGTCACCGACGGGCAGCGGATCAGTTGCGCGAGGTTTTGGGCGGGATCGGTGGGCAGGGTCATGTGGATCGAAGACTTCAGGAAAAACTGTTTGCAGTCAGTGCGGCTTCGCCCCACGCAAGTCAACGAAAAGCAAGGGCGTTTTGTGGCGAGGTCCGATCGATGGCGGGCTCTGGCCCTGCTCCCGGTCGATGCCAAAGTCCGCTTGGTGCGGTACAGAGCCTGTGCAACCTGGCCGTTAACCGGGCGAAAACCATATTTATGCGAGGCGCCTGCGCATTCGTGTCGTTCAATCATTCGGCAAGCGACGGGCACTAGCGTTCGGTGCGACCTGGAACGAGAATCGATGCCATGCTGGACAAGGTCATGGAACCGGCTGTCGGCACGCCATTGCTGACCATGACGGAAGCGCGCGCCCTTGAACCGGGCAACGGCGCGCTGGCGATGCTGCGCGGCTGGGTCGAGACCTATCTAATGAGCAGCCATCCGGATCTCGGCCGCGCCGGCGCCGTCTGCCCCTTCACCAAGCAGGCGGCGAAACTCGACCTGGTGCGTCTCGCCATCTGCGAGGCCGGGCCGAAGGACGAGGAAGCCGCATTCGCCGTCATCCGAAAAGGTTTTGCCGACCTGGAAAAAATCCCCTGCAAGCCGTCGTTGAAAATTTTCCGCACGGTAATCGTCGGCTTCCCCAATTGCGGCACGCCGGAGGGCATCGACATGCTGCAGCGGGTGCAGCGGCGGCACAAACTCTATTCGCTCGCGCGTTTCCGCATGATCGGCTTCATGCATGCTGAAAACGACGCGCCGGGCCTGTGGAACCCGGAATTCCGGCCGCTGCGCGCGCCGCTGCCGGTGCTCGCCATCCGCCATCTGGTCGAGCAGGACGCGCCGTTCGCCGCACGCCATCCGCTGCTGATGGCGCCCTATCTGCTGCGCTTCCCGCTCGCCGGGCCGAAGCGCCTGCTTGCCTATATGCGCGGCGGATGAACGGCGTCGGCGCAGCGGCGGCCGGGCCGGCGGCGGGACGCGGCGCACGCGAGACGGAGCGTGCCGCGAGCCGCTCATACGCCATCGAGATCGTTGACACAGCGGCCGGCTTCGAGGCGCTGAAGCCGGAATGGGACGCGCTGTTTTCGCGCGCCGGGCTGCCGCAGCAGGTTTCGCAGGACCACGATTTCCTTCGGCATTGGGTGCGCCACTATCTCGACCGGTCCTCAGCATTGCACATCGTCGTCGGAAGGCAGGACGGCGTGCTCGCCATGGTCTGGCCGTTGGTCCGCCGTCGCCGGCTCGGCCTCGTTATGCTGCAATTCATGGGATTGCCGGTGGCGCAGTTCGGCGACATCCTGCTCGATCCCGAGAGCGACGTGCCCAGCCTGGCCGTAGCGAGCTGGGCAGCGGTCGAGTGCTCCGGCGCCGATCTGTTCTTCGCCCAGAAGGTTCGCGCGGACGCCGCCTTCTCCCGACTGACCGGCGGGCCGCCGCCACTCACGGTCGATACCCAGCAGTCGCCCTTTGCCTGCCTCAAGCTGCGGGCCGGGACCGACGGGCCTGGCAGCGCCTATTCGCCGCGCGAGCGTTCGTCGTGGCGGCGTCGCCTCAAGCGGCTCGCCGAACGCGGAGAACTCGCCTTGCGTAGCGTTTCGCCGGGGGCGGAGGCGGAAGCGCTAGCCCGTCGGGCCGTCGCCTTCAAGCTCGATCGGTTGAACCGGAGCGCCGTGCTGTCGCCGACCATGGCCGACGCGCGTTTTTCAGCCTTCTTCGCCGACGTGGCAGCCGATCCGGACTCGTCGTTGCGCATCGCCACCATCGAGCGCGCCGGCCGGCCGATCGGCATCGATCTGTCCTTCGACTGCAAGGGCACCAGCTTCGGACACGTGCTGGCGAGTGACCCCGATTGCGAGCACGAGGGCGTGGGCAGTGTGCTCATCCATCACGTCCTGGCGGCGGCGGCGGCGCGCGGCTCGGCGGTGTTCGACATGCTTGCCCCCGCCGATCCCTACAAGCTTCACCACACCGACGGCCAGACCGTCGTTCACGACCTGGCCTTCGCCTTCACATTGCGCGGCCGGTTATACGGCGAGGCGGTGCTGAAACGCGCCCGCCCGTTGGCCAAGGAACTGGCGAAAAAACTGCCGGCGGGGTTGGTGCGTGGCCTCACATCGGGGCGGTGACCGGCCACGCCGCGATCAACCGCGGCCGTCCCGGCGTTGCATCGCCTCTGGCCGTGCATGCCGTTCTCGGGCTAGATGTCGCGGCGGCGCGCTCGTAGCTCAACTGGATAGAGCACCGGACTTCGAATCCGTAGGTTGCAGGTTCAAATCCTGCCGAGCGTACCAGCTAACCTATTGGGTCCTGGAGTTGTTTTCGCTTGACCGTTCGGCGCGCACCCAAAGTTTGACGCTCTCAAAGATCTGGTTTGACAATTTTTTGTTCGCCGTCGGTTCTCTTTGGCGTCCCGGAAACGCCCGTTGAAGCTCTCCACGAACGCATTCTGTGTAGGCTTCCGAGGCGCGATGTAGTGCCATTCGACGGCGGTCTGCTGGCACCATCGCAGGACCGCCATCGAGGTCAGTTCGGTGCCGTTGTCGGAGACGATTTCGGATCGGACGTCGAGTTCTGCATGTCACGAATGGAAGCGGTGTTCTCCCGATAGGTGGGACGACGAACTGAGTGGTGGGGAAAGGGCGCACCAGGGCTTTCGTTCATCGACGACTAGCGGCAATGGTCCCGCCAAGAGACCATGGACTTCTTGAGCGCCTCATTTGCGGAGCACGGGCAGCATTCCAGCGAATGGATGAAGGCCACTTAGAATTCAGGGCGCATCTTCGGCCAGCAGCCCGTTTGTCTTGAGATCGGACCACAATGCCTGTGGAATGGTATGCCGGAAATTGGCGACGTTCTGGCGGACCTGGTCCGGGTGGATGGCGCCGGGAATGACCGCGGCCACCAACTTGTGCCTAAGCGGGAATTGCAGGGCGGCGGCGGCGAGCGGAACATTGTGCGCCTTGCAAACGGCTTCAATCTTGGAAACGCGATCCATGATCTCTGGCGTCGCATCGGCATAGTTGTATTTCGCGCCTTCTACCGCGCCGGTCGCCAGGATGCCGGAATTGTACACGCCGCCGATGATGATGCCGACATTGCGCCGCTCGCAATAGGGAAGCTCGGCCTTCAGCGTCTCCTGTTCCAGCAGCGTGTAGCGCAGCGCCACCAGGAAGAAGTCGAGATCGAGCATGTCGAGGAAACGCGGCATCATGCCGACCTCGTTGATCCCGGCGCCGATGCCGCCAATCAGTTTGTGCGAGCGTAGCTGGTCCAGCGCCCGCCAGCCCGAGGAGAAGAGCTGCGCCAGATAGGCCGAGACGTTCGCCTCCGTCTTGTGGAACCAGAAATCGAGATCGTGGATGATCAAGAGGTCGATGCGGTTCATGCCGAGCCGCATCTGCGACTGCTCGTAGGCGCGCATGATGCCGTCATACGAGTAGTCGTGGACATGCGCGAAGCGCAGCCCGCCGACCCAGCCCGGCGCGTGGAAATTGTCGGGGTCCGCCGGTGGATAGAACCAGCGGCCGACCTTGGTGGAGAGTACGAAATCGCCGCGCGGCTTGTTGTCGAGCAGGCGTCCAGTGCGCATTTCGCTAAGCCCGCTGCCGTAAAACGGCGCGGTGTCGAAATAGCGGATGCCGGCGTCCCAGGCCGCCGCAAGGGTGGCCGCGGCGGTCGCGTCGTCGACCCGCACGAAAAGTTCGCCCAGGCCCGCGCCTCCGAACCCAAGCTGGGTCACCGACACGCCGGATTTGCCGAGGACACGTTTTTGCGTGGGTTCCATGCCAGGTCTCCGTTAATGCGCTTTTCAGTGGCGGCGCGAAATGCGGCGCTGCAAGGCTTCGAGCAGCACGGCGGCGAGGATGATCGCCCCGGTCGCAAAACCCTGCCAGAAAATCTCGATGCGCGCCAAATTAAGGAAATTGCGGGTCAGCGCGATGATGACGACGCCGATGATGGTGCGCAACACGCGTCCCTGGCCGCCGGACAGGCTGGTGCCGCCGATGACGACGGCGGCGATGACCTCGAATTCCAACCCCTCGCCGGTGTTCGGCGAGACGGCGCCGAGCCGCGAGATGCTGACCAGCCCACCGAGCGACGCCGTGAAGCCGACGATCATCAGGCAGATGATCTTGACCCGGTCGGCGCGTATGCCGGACAGCATGGCCACCGTGCGGTTCGAGCCGACCGCGTAGACGCGCTTGCCGAAGGATGTGCGCTCCATCAGGAACCACGCTGCCGCATAGACGACGACGGCGACCCAGATGATGTTCTGCAAGGGCAGCCAGACGATCAGGTCGGCGAGCGAGCCCGTCTCCAGGAGTCCTCCAACATTGAAGGGTAGTGGCAACTGCACCCAGCGGCCCTGGCCGAAAGCCCGTATGACATTGGGAATGTCGGGAATCGGCTGACCCTGCGTGACCACCAGCGTCAGGCTGCGCGCCATCATCAGGGTGCCCAGCGTCACGATGAAGGAGGGAATGAGCGCCTTGGTGACGACCAGGCCGGCGAAGAAGCCGATCAGCGGGCCGATGAACAGCGGGACAGTAAGTCCGAGCGCGATGATCCACCAGACCTGATCGTCGGCCGTGGGGACGGGGAACCAACGCACCATGATCCAGCCGGCGACCGCCGCCGACAGGCCGACCACCGAGCCGACGCCGACATCGAACTCGCCGGCGATCATCACGATCGTCATGCCGGCCGCAACGATCAGCATCACCGTCATCTGGCCGAGAAGATTGCCGATGTTGACGGGCGAGAGGAAACGGTCGTTGGCGATCTGCATCAGGATGATGAGCGCCAGCAGGACGGCCAGGGCCTGGATCAGGCTGTAGGACCGCTTCAGCCGGCTCGTCAGCCGGCTCGGTTCGAGTGCCGGTGCTTGTGGAGGGGAGGTGACGCTCGTCATGCCGGGACCGCCAGTTCTTCTCCGCAGGCCGCGGCGTGCAGGATGGATTCGCGCCGGATCGCCGTGCCGGTCAGTTCCGTGACGAGCTGGCCGCGGAACATCACCAGCACGCGGTCGCACAGCGTCACCAACTCTTCCAGTTCGGTGGTGATCAGCACGATGCCAACGCCGGCGGCGGCAATCTCGTCGATGATCGCGCGGATCTCAGCCTTGGCGCCGACATCGATGCCGATGGTCGGGTCCTCCATGACGAAAACTTTTGGCCTGGTCTCCAGCCATTTGGCGAACAGCACCTTCTGCTGGTTGCCGCCGGAAAGCTGCGACGCCAGCGCCTCGGGTCCTGGCGCGCGGATATGCAGTCGCGTTATGTTGCGCGCCGTCGCCTCGGTCATCGCCGAGCCGTCGAGGCTTCCCGCCGCGCCGGTGAAACGCGACAGGATCGGCAGGCAGATGTTCTCCTTCAGGGTGAAATCGAGAAGCAGGCCCTCGCGCCGGCGGTCTCCGGTGATCAAGGCAAGCCCCGCCTTCAGGGACGCCGCCGGATCGCGCGGCGGAACGAGGATATCCTCGATGAAAACACGTCCACCAAGCCTCCCGCTGGCCTCTGCGCCAAAAATCGCCTTGGCGAGTTCGCCCAGCCCCGATCCGGCAAGCCCGGTGATGCCCAGCACCTCGCCGTGTCCAAGCTCGAAGTTGATAGCATCGAGGCGCCCGGGAATGCACAACTGCTCGACGCGCATCAGCGGCGCGGATGCTCCCTTCTGCCGAGGGGCCGCTGCCCGCCGCTGCGTCTCGACATGGCGACCGACCATGGCGGTCACGACCTTGGTCAGGCTCGTCTCCGCTACCGGCCCATCGGCCACCACTTCGCCGTCGCGCATCACCGTCAGGTCGTCGCAGACGGCGAAGATTTCATTCAGGTAGTGCGAGATCAGCACGACCCCGACGCCGCTCTCGGCAAGACGGCGGATCAGCCGAAGCGCGACCTGCACCTCGGACTCGGTCAGCGAGGATGTCGGCTCGTCGAGGATCAGGATTTTCGGATCGAGCGACACGCCCTTGACGATCTGCACCATCTTCTTGAGGTCGTTGGGCAGTTCCGAGACCACCGCGTCCGGGTCGACGTCGATCTCATAGAGACGCAGCAATTGCGAGACCTTGTCTGCCATCGCGCGGCGCCTGATGACGCCAAAACCGTAGGTCGGCTCGTTGTTCAGCAGCAGGTTTTCCGCCACGGTCATCGTCTGGATGAGATTGATGTCCTGGTGGACCGTCACGATGCGCCGGGCAAGCGCGTCGTCGGCGCCGGAAAAATGCATCGGCCTGCCTTCGAGGTCGAACGTCCCGGCATCCGGCGCATAGACGCCGGCGATGATTTTTACGAGCGTCGACTTGCCGGCGCCATTCTCTCCGACCAGGCCGCGGACACGGCTCGCGTCGATCGCGAAATCCACGCCGCGCAAAGCCTTCACCGCGGCAAAGCTCTTCACCAGGCCGCGGCAACGCAGCAGCCCGGCCGCCGGTGAATGCGCTCCCTCGGCTCGAATTCCAGCTCGGTCGTTCGATGCTTGCACGGCTTGGTCCGGAGTTTTAGGCACGAGCGGCCGGAACCCCCGCGGAATTCCGGCCGGCATGGCGTGGTACTATTTTCCGGTGACCTGCGGGTCCTCGGCAAACTCGGCCGCATTCGCCTTCGTCAGCAGTTTCGTACCGAGGCCGATGTCGCGTGGCACCTCACCGCCGCCGAGCTTGGTCAGCACGATGTTCATACCTTCGTAGCCCATCTTGTAGGGGTCCTGCACGACCAGCGCGTCGATCTTGCCGTCCTGCACCATCTTGTAGGAGACCGGATCGAGGTCGAAGCCGATCAGCTTGACTTCGCCGGCCTTCTTGGCCTGCTCCAATGCCTGGTAGGCGCCCTGGATTACCAACTGATTGAAGGCGAACGCACCCTTCACGTCGGGTTCGGAAACAAGCAGGTCTTCCATCGACTGCCGGCCCGCGTCGAGCGTCAGGAACGCCACCGGCTGCTCCGGCAGGACTTCCAGACCCAGTTCCTTGGCGCGGTCCTCAAAACCCTTCTGGCGGGTCTGGCCATTGTCGTTGGTCGGGGCATGGTCGAGCGTCACCACCTTGGAACCCTTGGGGAACAGCGTCGCCATATAGTCGGCCGCCTGCTGGCCACCCTTGTAGTTGTCGGTGATGATCAGGCTTTCATATTTGCCAGAACGGATGCCGATGTCGGTGATGACCACCGGGATGTCCTGGGCATTGAACGTGTTCTTGATCGGCTCGGCCACCATCACGCTGTCGCCGGGGAAAATCAGTACGCCGTCGACGCCCTGCGCGTTCAGATCCTCAAGATCGGACACCTGCTTGGCCTTGTCGGTATCGCCGCCATTGGTGACGATCAGGTCGACATTGACACCCTTCGCCTTCCATTCCTCCGCCGACTTCTTGGCGCCGTTCACCATGGTGACGAGGAACGGGTTGGTACCCCAGAATACGGAGTAGCCGATCTTGTAATCCTCGGCCGAAGCGACCGACGTGGCGAACGCCGTCGCCAAGGCGACAGACGCGGCCCATTTGAGCATGCGCATGAAAATCCCTCCCTGTTTGCCTGCAAGACCGAAAATCGGTAGATCCGAGGCGATCGGCTGAGCCAAATTCGTTTCGGCTTTGATGGATGGCTCGTGCCGCCGCCTACAAGCTGTAGGATGTTATCGTTTCAATCGGCGCTGTCAACAAACAACATGCGAAGCAGAAATGGTTTGGACGACAAAGATAACTATATGAATTTATTAGCACAACGCGACGTCGATTTCACAAGATGGTCATTTGGATCGTTTCCATCAAACCCCCTTCTCATCGACATCTATGCCGTGCAGCCCTTCCATCGAAGGCATACACTCGGCGGTGGCTGACCTTGACAGCTCGCGCTGATTGTAGCCAATTGTGTAGAACCTATCATACAGGTTTGTCGTTTCTGGAGGACACGAATGCAGGGGCGTTCCCTGTCGCAGGAGGATGCCAGTCCCGGATTGGTGAGCGCCGCCATCCAGGCCATCACCCAGCATATCCGGACGGAAGGCCTCGGGCCGGGCGATCTTCTGCCCAGCGAGGCCGACATGACCCGGCGGCTCAATGTCTCGAGGACCGTCGTGCGCGAAGCGTTGCGGTCGCTCTCGGCGATGCGCCTGATCGACATGAGCGCAGGCCGGCGCGCCAGTGTCGCCAAGCTCGACATAAGCGCCATGTCGATGGTGATCGAACATGGCGTCACCACCGAGCAGATCAGCGTCCAGCAGGTCTATGACGTACGCCGCACGATCGAGATGCGGACCGTGGCGCTGGCCGCGTTGCGGCGGACCGACGCCGAGGCCGCCGAAATCGCCGATCGCGCCCGGCTGATGCGGGAGAACTGCAAAAAGCCCGAGATCGTCATGGAGCATGACATCGCCTTCCACGAGGCGATCGCCAAGGCGTCCCACAATCCCGTTTTCGCCCTGATCGTCAATGCCTTCAGCGGGGTGACGCGGCGCACCTGGGTGATCGGCTGGCGCACGCGCGCCTCCGAAGCGGAGCAGTTGAAGATGATCGAGGGCCACCAGGAGATCGCGCGGGCAATCGGCGCCGGCGATCCGCGCCGCGCCGCCGAACACATGGCCGAGCATTTCGACAAGAGCGTCAAGGCGCTGATCGATGCGGGGATCGCCTGAGATGAAGATCACGGCGATCGAAACTATCCGCATCGAGGAACGGCCCAATCTGCTTTGGGTCGAAGTGCATACGGACGAGGGCATCACGGGCCTCGGCGAGACCTTTTTCCTGGCGCGCACGGTCGCAGAATATTTGCACGAATATGTCGCACCGCGGGTCATCGGCCGCGACCCCCGGCAGATCGACCTGCTGTCGGCCGATCTCGTCGGCTATCTCGGTTTCCGATCGACGGGCGCGGAGGTGCGCGGCAATTCCGCCTTCGACATCGCGCTTTGGGACATTTTCGGCAAGGCGACCGGCCAGCCGGTAGCCCAACTCCTCGGCGGCTTCTCCAGGCAATCGATCCGCACCTACAACACCTGCGCGGGCACCGAATACATCAAGGATGACAGGGGCCAGACGACCGCCAATTACGGCCTCGCCGCGAAAGGCGGCTATGACGACCTGAACGGTTTCCTGCACCGTGCCGACGAGCTCGCCGAGGAGCTTCTGGAGGACGGAATCACGGCCATGAAGATATGGCCGTTCGACCACGCGGCCGAGAGGACGCGCGGCCTCGACATCTCCGCCGCCGATATGAAGGCGGCGCTCCAGCCCTTCGAGAAGATCAGGAAGGCCGTCGGCGACAAGATGGATATCATGGTCGAGTTCCATTCCATGTGGCAGCTCCTGCCGGCGATCCGGATCGCGCAGGCGCTCGCCCCCTACGGCACCTACTGGCACGAGGACCCGATCCGCATGGACAGCCTCGCCGACCTGAAGCGCTACGCGGCGGCAAGTGCTGCGCCGATCTCGGCGTCGGAGACGCTGGGCAGCCGCTCCGCCTTCCGCGACCTTCTGGAGACGGGTGCTGCCGGCATCGTCATGCTCGACATTTCCTGGTGCGGCGGGCTTTCGGAGGCGCGCAAGATCGCCGCCATGGCCGAGGCCTGGAAGCTCCCGGTGGCACCGCACGACTGCACCGGGCCGGTGGTGCTCACTGCCTCCACGCACCTGTCGCTCAATGCGCCCAACGCCCTCGTGCAGGAGAGCGTGCGGGCGTTCTACCGGACCTGGTATCGCGATCTCGTCACCGCGCTGCCGGAAGTGAAGGACGGCATGATCACCGTGCCGCCCGGGCCGGGTCTCGGGCTTGAACTCAGCCCCGACCTCGGCCGCGCCTACACCGTTCACCGCCGCGTCTCCGACGCGGCTTCCATCTGAAAATCCAACCGGGAGGACTACCTATGAAAAGAATGACGGCGAAACTTCTGCTCGGCGCGGCCCTGCTCGCCATGCCCTTCGCGGCAAACGCGCAGGAACCGATGAACATCGTCTTCACACACCATTCCTCGGCCTCCAACCCGTTCTGGCAGGCGGTCAAGAAGGGTTTCGACGACGCCTGCGCGAAAATCCAGGCGAACTGCCAGATGGTCTTCACCCAGACCGAAGGCTCGATCGAACAGCAGTCCGCCAACATGCAGGCCGCGCTCGCGGCGAGCCCCGACGCGTTGATCACCTCGATCGTCGACAACAACGCCTTTGACCAGATCATCGCCGACGCGCGCGCCGCCGGCGTCACCGTCATTGCCTCCAATGTCGACGACACCGAGGGTGCTGCCGGCAACGCCCGGCAGGCCTTCATCGGCCAGGGTTTTATCCCCGCCGGCTACGAGCTCGGCAAGAAGATGTCGGAGTTCTTCCCCAAGGACGGCAAGATCCGGGCGCTTGTCGGCGTCTCGGCTCCCGGCCAGAACTGGTCCGAGCAGCGCGCCGCCGGCGTGATGAAGTTCCTGGAGGAGTTCAAGGCGGCCAATCCCGGCCGCGAGGTGGTCATCGAGCGGCTCGACACCGGCACCGACGGCGCCGTGGTGGCGGATCGCGTCGGCGCGTATCTGTCGGCCAACCCCGACACCACCGTCTATTTTGATACCGGCCTGTGGCACGCCTATGTCGCGCAGGTGCTGGTCGATCGCGGCGTTCCGCCTGGCAAGGTGCTGATGGGCGGCTTCGACATCGTCTCGGAGGTCCTCCAGCAGATGGAAGCCGGCTATATCCAGGTGCAGGTCGACCAGCAGCCCTACATGCAGGGTTTCATGCCGGTCATGGAAGCCTACCTCTCGAAGAATATCGGGCTCCTGCCGGCCGATATCGATACCGGCAAGGGCATCATCGTCAAGGAGGACGTGCCGAAACTCAAGGAACTTGCCGCGCAGGGCGTGCGGTAGGACGAAAACGTCTCCGATCCCTTCTCCCCGTTTCACGGGTAGGTCCGCAGGACGCCCCGAAAGGGCGGATGAGGGGCAGCGCCAAACCTCGATGAGTTCGCGCTGCCTCTCACCCCTACCCTCCCCCCGTGAAGAACGGGGAGAGGGGTTGTCAACGTCGGCTGGTCAAACTTCAGTCGAAGCATCTCTCGCACCGGGAGCGTTCATGAAGCGCCTGATGAAAATCTACCTGGAGAAGCCGGAACTCGCTGCGGTGGTGTTCCTGCTTCTCCTGCTCGTCGTCTTCCAGATCCGATCGAATGGCGTTTTCCTCAATCCTCAGAACCTGCGCGGCATGCTCGGCCTCCTGCCCGAAATGGGGCTGGTGGCGATAGGCGTGACGCTGCTGATGATCTGCGGCGAGTTCGACCTATCGGTGGGCTCGGTCTTCGCGCTGACGCCGATGACGATGGCGGTGCTACTGGCGGCCGGCGTGCCCTTTGCGCCAGCCTTCGCGGCCGGCCTGGCGCTCGCCGCGCTGATCGGCTTCATCAACGGCTTCATCACGATAAGATTTGCCATACCGAGTTTCATCACCACGCTCGGCATGATGTTCATTGCCCGCTCGCTGACCGTGGTGATCTCCGGTGGCTTCCCGCCGGTCCTGCCCGCCAATTCGCTGCCGAAATGGCTGTTCACCGTCTATGTCGGCCCCGGCGATCTGTTCCGCATGTCGTTCTTCTGGTTCCTCGCGGTGGCCGTCCTGGTCACTGTGCTGCTGTCGCGCACCAATTTCGGCAACTGGGTGCGGGCCACCGGCGGCTTCCTGCCGGCCGCGCAATCGATGGGCATTCCAACGGCGCGCGTCAAAATCGCCTGCTTCATGATCTGCTCGGTGCTAGCTGGTTTTGCCGGTACCATCCAGGTGATGCGGCTCGGCGCGCCGCTGCCCTCGATCGGCGAGGGGCTGGAACTCCAGGCGGTTTCGGCGGCAGTGATCGGCGGCACGTCGCTGCTCGGCGGCATCGGCACGATCTTCGGCGGGATCGTCGGCGCGGCGCTGATCCGCGTCATCGACAACGGGCTGGTGCTCTCCCAGGTCGACGCCAACTGGTTCAAGATGGCGATCGGCTTCCTGACCATCTTCGCCGTGGTGGTGAATGCCTGGATGCGCAAGCGCGCCCGCGCGATCAAGGTGGAGACCTGACCATGGCGGCGCCGATCATCGAAATCCGCAATCTGCAGAAATGGTATTCGGGCGTTCACGCGCTGAAAAACGTGTCGCTGGACATCTATCCCAACGAAGCGCTCGGGCTGGTCGGCGACAACGGCGCCGGCAAGTCGACGCTGATCAACATTCTTTCCGGCACCCAGAAGCCGGATGGCGGCGAGATCAGGCTGGAAGGCCAGCCGGTGCGCTTCTCCAATCCGCGCGACGCGATGGATCGCGGCATCGAGACGATCTATCAGTACAACTCGATGGTTCCGACCATGACGATCGCCCGCAACGTCTTCATCGGCCGCGAGCCGTTGAAGATGTCGGTGTTCGGCATCGGCATCCTCGACCAGGACAGGATGCGCAGCGAAAGCGTCAAGGCGATCGCCGATGTCGATCTGCATCTACGCTCGCCCGACGCGCTTGTCGGCGAGCTATCCGGCGGGCAGCGGCAGGGCGTGGCGATCGCGCGTGCCATGCATTTCAAGTCGAAGGTGATGATCCTCGACGAGCCGACCAACCACCTGTCGGTCAAGGAGACCAACAAGGTGATCGGTTTCGTGCGCGGCCTGAAGGCGCAGAGCGTGACCGGCGTCTTTATCAGCCACAACATGCACCACGTCTTTGAGTGCTGCGACCGCATCGTGGCGATGGCGCGCGGCGAAATCGTGCTGGACAAGAGGATCGGGGATACCTCGATAGACGAAATCCACAGCGTGCTGTGACCCAGGACGGGCGGAAATCGTAAATTCGTCCGGCGGGGCAATGTCGGGGCAAATGTGCTGCATGACGTTGGCGACGCCGGGCCGACACGATGCGTGCTTAGCCGCTGCAGCAGGGTATTACATGCTTCGGGCGGATTTCGGACAGACCTACCGTTCGTCCGGAGGATGACGCGGCGACCGCTCGTTCGAGAACGAAATTCCGGCGGACGACCGCACGGAGCGCGCCGTTTCCAGAAGGTTGAGCAGCGGTTCGTCGTTGACGATCAGCCCCTCGTCGCGGACAAGGGCGGCGAAAGCATCGACGAACTCGTCGCCGCGTCTTTCGAAGAGCAGGCGGTTTAGCAGCAGCCCCGCCTTGGCGCCGGGCGCCGAAGGCTCGGTCGCTTTCGACACGTCAGATTCTCCAGATCCCCGCACAGCGCATCATACGAATAATTGCATGTGCCCTCTAGCATGATGCTGGCAAATGGTTAAGCGCTCTGACGAAATTTAATATCGGGTTTCGGATAGTTCATTTCAGGAGGCTGCAGAGATGAAGCAGTCCCATGGGCGGCGAAATTTAGCCGGGCGCTTGCACCATCATTCGCTTGCAGCCGGGAGGCGCTGCCTCTAGCTTTCTCGGAAAACACAAGGGAAACGCCGATGTTGCCTGGCCTCAAGGCCGGATTCGAGTTGGATGCGCGGCTGGAAGCCGACAGCGTCTCGGTGATGTGGCTTGGGCTGTGCGAGCTTCGGCTGATGAACGACCGGCGCTGGCCCTGGCTATTGCTCGTACCACAGCGTCCCGGCATCGAGGAACTTCACGACCTAACACCGCTCGACCAGGCCATGCTGACCTTCGAGACAAACATGGTCGCTCAGGGGCTGAAGCGCGCGACGAGGTGCACAAAGATCAATTCCGGAGCACTGGGCAACATCGTGCGGCAGTTGCACGTCCACGTCATCGCGCGCAGCGAAGGCGATCCGGGCTGGCCCGGTCCCGTCTGGGGTTTCGGCACGCGAGAGCCCTACAGCGCCCGGGACAAACACAGCTTCATCGACAAGATCAGGGCCGCGCTATAGGGTCGAGGCTCCGACTCATGCCGTTTCAATCATGACCTTTAGCCTCTTCGACGCGCCCGAGCGCGAACCCAGCCAGTTCGTCGGCTTCGCAGGCAACCGCATCGACCGTCAGGCCGAGAAGCGCAGCGATGCGGCCGTTCAACTCGCGCTTGTCGACCCAACTGCACGAATCCTGCTGGCACGTGGTGGAAGGGCTTACCTGAAGCTGAACGGCACGGGCTTCGACGGCTATTTTTCGCAAGCCGAGGCTGAGGGGTTTGGCGCTGGGCTCGCTGAAGCGATCCTGCTTGGTATCGACGAGCGCGGGCCGATTCTCGCGGCCATGGCCGGCGTCGAACCGGAGCAACTGCCGGAAGCCATCAAGGCGATCGACTATCGGTCGGTCTACAGCCAAGGCCTTCTCGGCCCTTCCGAGATCGGAGCGCTGGCGCAGGCTGCTTCCTTGCTCGCCTGGCACGCCAACCACCAGTTCTGCGGCCGTTGCGGCCGGAAGACCGAGATCCGGGCGGGCGGCTACAAGCGGCACTGCCCCAACTGCGGAACCGAGCACTTTCCGCGCACCGACCCTGTTGCCATCATGCTGACGGTCACGCGCGAACAATGCCTGCTCGGACGCGGAGCGCATTTCGCGCCGGGCATGTATTCGGCGCTAGCGGGTTTCATCGAGCCCGGCGAGACCATCGAGGCGGCGGTTCGCCGCGAGACGCTTGAGGAAGCCGGCATCCGGCTGGGGCGTGTCGTCTATCACGCCAGCCAGCCCTGGCCATTCCCGTACTCGCTGATGATCGGCTGTTTCGGCGAGGCGCTGAACCAGGACATAAAGCGCGACGAGGCGGAACTTGAGGACTGCCGCTGGTTCTCGCGCGACGAGGTGCTTGCCGCGCTGGCGAAAGAGCATCCGGGCGGCGTATTCGTGCCACCCTCGGGCGCGATCGCCCACCATCTCATCCGCTTCTGGGCTGAAAACCCATAACGCTAGATTTCATGCTCAAGGAAGAACGCATGATTCGGCATACCGTCGTTTTCACGTTGAGGCATAAGCCGGGCTCGCCGGAAGAGCGCGACTTCCTTGACGAAGCGCAGAAGCTTGCCGGCATACCCGGTGTCGAAAAGTTCGAGCAGTTGCGGCAGGTCAGCCCCAAGAACGATTTTCGCTTCGGCTTCTCGATGGAGTTTTCCGACCAGGCCGCCTATGCGAGCTACAACGACCACCCGTTCCACGTCGCCTTTGTTCGCGACCGCTGGGTTCCGGAGGTCGAAAAATTCCTGGAGATCGACTACAAGCCGCTCGAGCGGTCTGGCACACCTTAGTAGCCTGCCAGACAAGGCTGTCCGGTCAGGATCATGCGTGACTGACCGCGTACCGCAGTATGACCCCGCCGTTCGGCAACGGCCGTGCCTCCAGACGGCTGAGCTCGACTGGCGCGCCCGGCTTGAAGAGCGGTGTGCCCTTGCCCATCAGAAGCGGCACTACGCACAGAATGATCTCGTCGACCAAACCTTCCTGGAGGAGTGAATGCGTCAGGTCGGCGCTGCCAAAGACATAAAGGTTCTTCTGCGATCCGGCCTTCAATTCACGGATCGCGGCGCCGATGTCGCCGGTGACACGTGTGTTGTTCCAGTCCGCCGTCTTCAGCGTATGCGAGGCGACCAGCTTTGGCAGGGCGTTCATGAATGTCGTGATCGGGCCGGGCTCCGCCGTCTTCCAGTACGAAGCCATTCCTTCATACGTGCGTCGCCCGAAGATCAGCGACGCTGCATCATTGCCGAACTGCATGCTGAGCTCTTGCAGCTCAGGTCCCCAGACCTTGTTGTGAAATTCCAGGTCCCATGGTTTCTCTCCCTCGAAATATCCGTCGAGCGAGACGAGATTCCAGGCAATCAGCTTGGCCATAACAAGTGCTCTCGGTACCGACTGCGATATGCAATCAGTATCATACCGATTGCATTTTGCAAGCGGTTTTTGCCCGACGCTACCAGGTGCTCCGGAGGTCGGCCGTCAATCCGCGACGTTCCACTCCTCACGCGAATCGCTGCGCGGGTAGACGCCGAGGATGCGCATCTCCTTGGAGAAGAAGCGCAACTCGTCCAGCGCGTTCTTGACGCTGACGTCGTCCGGATGGCCTTCGATGTCGGCATAAAACAGCGTCGCAGTGAAGGCGCCGAGCTGGTAGCTTTCCAGCTTGGTCATGTTGACGCCATTGGTGGCGAAGCCGCCCATCGCCTTGTAGAGCGCCGCCGGCACGTTGCGCACGCGGAAGATGAAGGTGGTCATCATGCGCGCGTCGGGCGACGGGCGCTCCACCCACTGCTTGTTTTTGGTCAGTACGACGAAGCGGGTGACGTTGCTGTCGGTGTCTTCGACATTTTCTTCCAGAATGTCGAGGCCGTAGAGGCTGGCCGCCAGCCTCGGCGCCAACGCGGCCATGCTGCGATCGCCGACTTCGGCGACGAGTTTAGCTGCGCCGGCGGTATCGCCGGCGACCACCGGCTTCCAGCCGTTCTTGCGGATGTATTTTCGGCATTGGCCGAGCGCGTGGATATGGCTGTGGACCGTCTTGATTTCCTTGCGTGGTACGCCGGGCAGCGCCATCAACTGGAAATGGATCGGCAGAAAATATTCGCCGACGATGTGCAGCTTCGATTCGGGCAGGAGGTGATGGATATCGGCGACCCGGCCGGCGATCGTGTTCTCGATCGGGATCATGGCAAGG
The DNA here is from genome assembly GCF_030929505.1 of Mesorhizobium sp. LHD-90. GTDB lineage: Bacteria > Pseudomonadota > Alphaproteobacteria > Rhizobiales > Rhizobiaceae > Kumtagia. Next base: position 97,985 of record NZ_JAVFVV010000011.1, read on the forward strand.
TCGGCCTTGCCGGTCTCCACCGCGTTGAAGGCGTCCTCGAAGGTCGGGCAGGGCAGCGGCTCCATGGCCGGAAACATGTTGCGGCAGGCCGTATCGGAATTGGCGCCGGGCTCGCCCTGGAAGGAGATACGATTGGTCTTGTCGGCCATGCTCAGGCTTTCTCGGTAAGGATTTCACGCGCTCGTTCGAGATCGTGCGGCGTGTCGACGCCGAGCGGCACGGCCCCGACGATTGCCGCGTCGATACGCATGCCGGCTTCCAGCGCCCGCAATTGCTCTAGCTTTTCACGCCTTTCCAGTGGCGAGGGTGGCAGCGAAACGAAACGGGTCAGTGCGGCGCGGCGATAAGCGTAGAGGCCGATGTGATGGTAGAGCGGGCCGTCGCCCCAGGGCGCGGTGGCGCGGGTGAAGTAGAGCGCCCTGAGCCGCGACGGCGACAGCGCCGAGCCGACAATCTTGACGACGTTGGGATTGGTCCGCTCCTCCTCGCGGAAAATCTCAACACCGAGCGTGCCGATGTCGACTGCCGGATCGTCGAGCGGCGACAGTGCGGCGGCAATGGTCGCCGGCTCGATCGTTGGCAAATCGCCCTGCACGTTGATAACCGTCTCGACCTCGGCATTGGGGTCGAGCGCCGACAGGGCCTCGAAGATGCGGTCGGAGCCGGATTCATGATCGACGCGCGTCATCACCGCTTCGTAGCCGTGAGTGCGAACCTCGTCGGCGACCGCCTCGGTGTCCGTCGCCACGACAACGCGGCCGAGCCCGCTCTCGGCGGCGCGGGCCGCCACATGCACGATCATCGGTTTGCCGGCGATGTCGGCCAGCGGCTTTCCCGGTAGGCGCGTCGAGGCCATGCGGGCGGGGATCAGGATCAGGTTTTTCATGGGCGGCTGGCTGGGGCGAAGGCTGTGTCAAAAGTGGCAAAAGGTCTCACGGCGAGCGCCCTTATAGGAGTTGCAACGCCCAAGCAAAAGACCTAGTTTCCGGCGCAACTTGACCGGGCGGCTTCCCGGTCGCGGCATCATGCCCGCGTGCTGGGAACCCGGCGGAGGGGCGGATCAGGAGCCTGGAGCGGATGGACTCTTTCGAATTCAACAAGCTGATCGGCGGACTGCTGGGCGCCGTATTCGTCGTCTTCTCCATCTCACTGGTTTCGGATGCGATCTTCGCGGCCCCCGCTCCGGAAAAGCCTGGTTATGCCGTAGAGGCCGCCGAGGAAGAGCATGGCGGCGGGGCAGCCGGCGGTGAGGCTGCCGCCCCGGAATCCGTCCTTCCGCTGCTGGCCTCCGCCAACCCCGAGGCGGGCGCCGCGGTGTTCAAGAAATGCGCGGCCTGCCACACCGACGACAGCGGCGGCGCCAACAAGGTCGGGCCGAACCTCTGGGGCGTGGTGAACCGCCCGATCGCTTCGCATGCCGGCTTCGCCTATTCGGCGCCAATGAAGGACTTTGCGCAGGGCGGCAAGGTCGTCTGGGACTACGAGCATCTCGACCACTTCCTGGCTTCGCCGAAGGGCCTTGTGAAAGGCACTGCGATGGGTTTCGCCGGCTTGAAGAAGGTCCAGGAACGCGCAGACGTCATCGCCTACCTGCGCACCACTGCCGACAGCCCGGCGCCGTTGCCGGAGGCGTCCGCCGCGCCGGCTGCACCTGCAGCCGAGCCCGCTTCGGCGCCTGCGGACGCCACCAAGCCGGCTGATGCTGCCGCGCCGGCCGAGGGTGCAGCGCCCGCTCCGGCGGAGGCCGCTCCGAAACCCGCCGAAACCGCACCGGCCGAGGCGGCGCCGAAACCGGCCGAGCCCGCTCCGGCTCAATGACAAAATTGTAATTTTAGAAATCACGAAAAAGCCGGGTTCTGCCCGGCTTTTTTGCTATCAGGACTTTCGATGCGGAGTGCGATGGTTTCCATTCAGGCCGCATGGACTAGGTTTGGACGAATGACGAGCTGGAGATCGCCGATGAAGGTTTTGCCGCGCGTGGGGAAAGCTGTTCTGGCGGCCGCCATGGTCATGTTTGCGGCGAATGCGGGCCAAGCCCAGGAATGGCAGACTTCTTCCTCGCTGATGGGCGAAACCAAATACGGCAAGGATTTTCAACACTATGACTACGTCAACCCCGACGCGCCGAAGGGCGGAACGCTGAATGCTGTCGCTTCCGGAACCTTCGACAGCTTCAATCCCTATATCGTTCGTGGCGCGCCGGCTGCCGGTTTGGCGCAATTCGGCGGCGGCCTGCTCTACGATACGCTGATGGAGCAGGCGATCGACGAGCCGAGCGTCAGCCATCCGCTCATTGCCGACGCTTTCAAATATCCGGACGATTACTCGTCCGCGACCTATAGGCTCGATCCTCGGGCAAAATGGCATGATGGACAGCCGATCAACGTCGAGGACGTCATCTGGTCGTTCAACGTGCTGAAGGCCAACAGCCCGATGTACAACCGCTACTACGAGAATGTCACCGAGGCAGTGGCGCTCAACGACCGCGAAGTCGAGTTCCGCTTCGACCAGAAGGGCAATCGCGAACTGCCGAAGATCATCGGCGACCTCGTCGTCCTGCCGAAGCACTGGTGGGAAGGTACGGACGCGAGCGGCAAGAGGCGCAACATCACGCAGCCGACGCTGGAGCCGCCGCTGGGATCCGCCGCCTACAAGATTGCCAGTTTCAAACCTGGCTCGGAAATTGTCTGGGAACGGGTCAAGGACTACTGGGGGTCAAAGCTTCCGGTGAAGATCGGCCGGGAGAACTTCGACAGGCGCAAATACGTCTACATCCAGGACGACAATGCAGCCTGGCAAGCCTTCACAAAGGGCGGGCTGGAAGACATCCAGGCGGAGGCGAGTTCTCGCCGCTGGGCAACCTACTACAATTTCCCTGCGTTCAAGGCTGGCGATGTCCTCAAGAAGGAGTTTCCGGCGACGTCCCGCGCTTCCATGCAGGGTTTTGCCATGAATATGCGCCGGCCGCTGTTTCAGGACGTCAAGGTTCGCGAGGCGCTGTCCTACGCCTTCGATTTCGAGACTATGAACAGGACGACATTCTTCGGCTTCAACAGGCGCGTCAGCAGCTATTTCGTCGGAAGCGAACTGGCCTCGTCGGGCCTGCCGCAGGGCAAGGAACTGGCCATCCTCGAACCGTTCCGGGACCAGTTGCCGCCGGAGGTATTCACCGAGGAATACAAGCTTCCGGTTTATGAGCAGCCGAAACCCAAGGAAGGCGATCCGCCGCAGCCGGAGCCGGCAAGCGCCCCCCAACCGGAGCGCACGCATTTACGCGAGATCATCAGGCTGTTCGGCGAGGCGGGATGGAAAATCCAGAACGGCAAGATGACCAACCAGAAAACGGGTCAGCCATTCAGATTCGAGATTCTCGGCAACAACGACACCGACGAGGTTATCTCCACTCCCTACATCAACATGCTGCGCAAGATCGGCATAGAAGCGACGCTCCGCATCGTCGATCCGAACCAATACGTCAATCGCCTAAACAACTTCGATTTCGACATGGTGACCACTGTTCTCGCCCAGTCGAATTCTCCGGGCAACGAGCAGCGCGACTATTGGTCGTCGAAAGCCGCGGAGACGCCAGGATCGCGCAACCTGTCCGGCATCAAGAATCCCGTTGTCGATGCGCTGGTCGACAAAGTGATCTTCGCAACCGATCGCGAGGAACTTGTCGCGGCCACCAACGCGCTCGATCGGGTGCTGCTCTGGAACTTCTACGTCGTTCCGCAGTACACGCGGCCTGTCGTCTGGCTGGCCTACTGGAACAAGTTCGGCATTCCGGAAAAGCAGCCTGACTATGTCGGACCCGACATCGAATCCTGGTGGATCGATCCGGAGAAGGAGAAGGCGCTGGCGGCGAAATATAAGGGCGTCAACTGATGCGCGCCTCCCGCCGGGATTTTCTGGCCGGCGCCGGCGCCACACTGGCGATCCCGCTGCTGCCGCGGCCGATCTTCGCGGCGAGCCCTACCGGCACGCCGCTGCATGGTCTCTCGGCATTCGGCGATCTGAAATATCCGGCTGACTTCAAGCATTTCGACTACGTCAATCCGGATGCACCGAAAGGTGGCCTGTTCAGCTTCTCCGTGCCGAACTGGCTTTACAACCAGAACCCGCAAACTTTCAACACGCTGAACAGCTTTGTGGCGCGCGGCGACGCACCGCCGCGCATGGAAATGTGTTTCGATTCCTTGATGACGAACAAGTCGACCACAGCCCTCGACGAGCCGGACGCCGTCTATGGCCTGCTCGCCGAAAGCGTCATCATCTCCGCAGACCGCAACAGCTTCGAATTCCTGCTGCGCTCGGAGGCGCGCTTTCACGATGGCTCGCCGCTCACCGCCGAGGACGCGGCCTTTACCTACAAGCTGTTCAAGGAGGATGGGCATCCCAGCCTTCTGCTGGTGCTTACCGAGATGACCGACGCCGTGGCGCTCGACCGCCATCGCCTGAGGCTCAGCTTTTCCGGCAAGCACTCGGAGCGTACGATCCTCGACGCGGTGATTTTTCCTATCCTGTCGAAGGCCTATTACACCGAGAACAGCTTCAAGAGCGGCGACCTCAAGCCGCCACTGGGTTCGGGGCCTTACAAGGTCGGTCGCATCTCGCCGGGACAGATCATCGAGTACGAGCGAGTCGCCGACTATTGGGGCAAAGATCTGCCGGTGAATCGCGGGGCCTACAATTTCGACCGCATCCGCATCGACTTCTACCTTAACAGACAGGCGGGATTCGAAGCCTTCAAGAAGGGCGACGTTCTCTACCGGCAGGAGTTTACGGCGCGGGTATGGGCAACCGACTACAACTTTCCAGCCCTCACGCAGGGTCGGGTGGTCAGGCGCGAATTTCCGGGCGAGAAGCGGCCGTCGATGCAGGCGGTGGCGATCAATCTGCGCCGTGAGCGCTTCCAGGACGTGCGGGTGCGCCAGGCGATCAACATGTGCTTCGATTTCCATTGGACGAAGCGCAACCTTTTCTACGATTCCTATGAGCGCTCGCAATCCAGTTTCGAGCGCTCCGACTACAAGGCCGAGGGCATCCCTTCAACGCAGGAGCTTGCGCTGCTGGAACCCTTGCGCCAGCAGCTTCCGCCCGAAGTGTTCGGCGAGGCGGTCATGCAGCCGATCTCCAATGCGTCCGGACGCGACCGCAAGCTGCTCGGCGCGGCGGCGAAGCTGCTTGCGGAGGCCGGCTGGAAACGCGACGGCGACGTGCTGGTCAATGCCGGGGGCGAACGGTTTGCACTCGAGTTTCTCGACGACGACGACAGCCTTCTGCGCACAATCGCGCCTTGGATCGAGAATCTGAAGGCGATCGGCGTCGACGCCTCGATGCGGATTATCGACGCCGCGCAGATGCAGGCTCGTCAGGCCGACTTCGATTTCGATCTTGTCATGATGGCGCTGTCCTGGGACGCCACGCCGACGGAAGACGGACTGGCGACGGCGTTTCATTCCCGCGCGGCGAAGCTGACCGGCTCGCGCAACCTGCCCGGCACCGCTGACCCGGCCGTCGACGCGCTCATCGCGGCGGTTGGCCGCGCGGCGGACAGGCAAAGTCACGTCATTGCGATGCGCGCGCTTGACAGGGTCTTGCGCGCGCGCCGGGACTGGATTCCATGCTGGTATTCGGCGAATCACCGCGCCGCCTTTTGGGACGTGTTCGGTTTCAAGGAGCCGAAGCCTGATTACGGGTTCCCGGTCGAGGCGATGTGGTGGTTCGACAAGGACAAGGCGGCGGCGATTGGGAAAGCCTGACATTTCTGTCGTAACGCGACGCTTCTGGGGCGCATCGCTCCGGTGCGGCACGATGCCATGCCTTTGGGTAGGGCGGACCTGACGAATGGGCGCCTATATCCTCCGCCGTATCTTGCTGATGATCCCGACGCTGTTCGGCATCATGGCGATATCCTTCGCCGTCATTCAGTTCGCCCCCGGCGGGCCCGTTGAGCAGGTGATATCGAGATTGACCGGCCAGGGCGGCGACTCGATGGACCGCGTCTCGGGCGGTGGCGGCGATATCGCCGGCGGCGGCAACCTGGACGCGGGCGGCCAGGTCACGTCCAGGTACCGCGGTGCGCAGGGCCTCGATCCCGAGTTCATCGCCAAGCTGGAACAACAGTTCGGTTTCGACAAGCCCCCGCTGGAGCGCTTCGGCCTGATGCTGTGGAATTATCTGCGCTTCGACTTCGGCGAAAGCTATTTCCGCGACATATCGGTCATCGATCTGATCCTCGAGAAGATGCCGGTGTCGGTTTCGCTCGGCCTGTGGATCACACTGATCTCCTACCTGATCTCCATTCCGCTGGGCATTCGCAAGGCGGTGCATGACGGCTCGGCCTTCGACGTCTGGACCAGCGGCGTGGTCATCATCGGCTATGCCATTCCCGGCTTCCTGTTCGCAATCCTGCTGATGGTGCTGTTCGCCGGCGGCTCCTTTTTCGACTGGTTCCCGCTGCGCGGGCTGACGTCGGACAACTGGGACCAGTTGTCATGGCCGGCGAGGATCGTCGACTATTTCTGGCACCTTGCGTTGCCCCTGACGGCGATGGTGCTGTCGGCCTTCGCCACCACGACCCTGCTCACAAAAAACTCGTTCCTCGACGAGGTCCGCAAGCAATATGTGGTGACAGCGCGAGCCAAGGGCCTTTCGGAACGGCGGGTGCTTTATGGCCATGTCTTCCGCAACGCCATGCTGATCGTCATCGCCGGCTTTCCCGCCGCCTTCATCTCGGTCTTCTTCACCGGCTCGCTGCTGATCGAAAACATCTTCTCTCTAGACGGACTCGGCCAACTCGGCTTCCGCTCGGTTCTCGACCGCGACTATCCGGTGGTGTTCGCCAACCTCTACATCTTCTCGCTGATCGGACTGATCGTCTCCCTGATCTCGGACCTCATCTATACCTGGATCGATCCGCGCATCGATTTCGAGACGAGGGACGTCTGATGGCCGAGGCTCTCGCCCCTGCCGAAGTCGAGCCGCCGGTGCGCCAGCGCAGACCCTGGGTCTCGCCGCTGAATCAGCGGCGCTGGCAGAGTTTCAAGGCCAACCGGCGCGGCTACTGGTCGCTCTGGATATTCCTCGTGCTTTTCGTGCTGTCGCTGTTTGCGGAACTGATCGCGAACGACCGCCCGCTGGTGATCTCCTACAAGGGCGAGATACTGTTTCCCGTCGCCGTGGCCTATCCGGAGGAAAGGTTCGGCGGCTTCCTGGCGGTCACCGACTATCGAGATCCGGTCATCCAGGACGAAATCAAGGCCAATGGCTGGATGATCTGGCCTGCGATCCGCTATTCCTACCGGACCGTCAACAACGAGATTCCCGAAGCCGCCCCGGCGAAACCGTCCTGGATGTACTCCAAGGAGCAGCGCTGCGCGCAATATCCGCAGGACGCGGAAGACGAGAACTGCACGCTGGGTAACTGGAACTGGCTGGGCACCGACGACCAGGCACGCGACGTGCTTGCCCGTGTCATCTATGGGTTCAGGATATCGGTGCTATTCGGCCTGCTGCTGACGGCCGGCGCTGCAGTCGTCGGTGTTTCCGGCGGCGCGATACAGGGTTATTACGGCGGCTGGCTCGATCTGATTTTCCAGCGCATCATCGAGATCTGGTCGGCTATCCCCGTACTCTATCTCTTGCTGATCATTTCGGCGATCCTGCCGCCCGGGTTCTTCATCCTGCTCGGGCTGATGCTGCTGTTTTCCTGGACGGCGTTCGTTGGCGTCGTGCGAGCCGAGTTCCTGCGTGCCCGCAACTTCGAATATGTGAATGCGGCGCGCGCGCTGGGCGTGCCCAATCGCACCATCATTTTCCGCCACCTCCTGCCGAACGCCATGGTCGCGACGCTGACCTTTCTGCCCTTCATCCTCAACGGTTCGATCACCACGCTGACCTCGCTTGACTTCCTCGGCTTCGGCCTACCTCCGGGCTCGGCCTCGCTCGGCGAGTTGCTGCGGCAGGGCCAGCGCAATCTCAACGCGCCGTGGCTCGGCCTCTCCGGCTTCTTCGTCATCTCGGTCATGCTGTCGCTGCTGATCTTTGTCGGCGAGGCGGTGCGCGACGCCTTCGATCCCAGGAAGACCTTCAAATGAGCGGCGGACCCCTGCTCTCCGTCCGCGACCTGTCGGTCGCCTTCACCCAGGGCGGCAAGACCTCGACCGCCGTCGACCATATTTCTTTCGACATCGGCAAGGGCGAGACGGTCGCGCTGGTCGGCGAATCGGGCTCTGGAAAATCCGTCTCGGCGCTGTCGGTGCTGAAGCTGCTGCCCTATCCGCCGGCCAGCCATCCGTCGGGAAAAATCCTGTTCGACGGTGACGATCTTCTGGCGAAGGACGAGGACGGCTTGCGCAAGGTGCGCGGCAACAAGATCACCATGATCTTCCAGGAGCCGATGACCTCGCTCAACCCGCTGCACACGATCGAGCAGCAGATCGTCGAGGTGCTGTCGCTGCATCAGGGCATGCGCGACCAGCCGGCGCGCAAGCGCACGCTCGAACTTTTGAACGAGGTCGGCATCCGCGAGCCTGAAAAACGCCTCGGCGCCTATCCGCACCAGCTCTCCGGCGGCCAGCGCCAGCGCGTGATGATCGCCATGGCGTTGGCCAACGAGCCGCGGCTGCTGATCGCCGACGAGCCGACGACAGCGCTCGACGTCACCGTGCAGGCGCAGATCCTCGAGTTGCTCGACGGCCTCAAGCGCAAGAACGGCATGTCGATGCTGTTCATTACCCATGACCTTGGCATCGTCCGGCGTATTGCCGACCGGGTCTGCGTGATGACGAAAGGCAAGATCGTCGAGACCGGTCCGACCGGGGAGATTTTCGCAAATCCGAAGCACGAATACACGCGCCACCTGCTGGCGGCCGAGCCGAAGGGACGCCCGCCGGCGACCAATACCGAAGCGAAGGCCGTCATGGTTGGCGACGAGGTGAAGGTGTGGTTCCCGATCAAGCAGGGTTTCTTCCGCCGTACTGTCGACCACGTGAAGGCGGTCGACGGCATCGACATCCAGGTGCGCGCTGGCCAGACGGTGGGCGTGGTCGGCGAGTCGGGATCGGGCAAGACGACGCTCGGGCTGGCGCTCTGCCGGATGATCTCGTCGCAGGGCCGTATCCGCTTCGAGGGAAAGGACATAGACCGGCTCTCCTTCAAGGACATGCGGCCGATGCGCAGCGAACTGCAGATTGTCTTTCAAGATCCGTATGGCTCGCTCAGCCCGCGTATGTCGGTCTCCGAGATCATCGAGGAAGGACTGCGTATCCACGAACCGTCCCTGTCGGCTGATTTCAGGGATAAGCGGGTCGTGGACTCCCTGAGGGAAGTCGGGCTCGATCCCGAGACCCGCTTCCGCTATCCGCACGAGTTTTCCGGCGGCCAGCGCCAGCGCATCGCCATCGCCCGGGCCATGGTGTTGAAGCCGCGCTTCGTCATGCTCGACGAGCCGACTTCGGCGCTCGACATGAGCGTGCAGGCGCAAGTGGTCGACCTGCTGCGCGCCCTGCAGGAGAAGCACGACCTCGCATATCTGTTCATCAGCCACGATCTGAAGGTCATCCGCGCGCTCGCCAACGAGGTCATCGTCATGCGTAACGGCCGTGTCGTCGAGCGTGGCCCCTCCGTCGAGATTTTCGAGCGCCCGCAGACGGACTACACGCGCGCCTTGATCTCCGCGGCGTTCCGCATCGAGACCGCGCCGACCGGTGTGGTAAGCGAGTGATGGCTTGCATCCCCACCCAATTGGGCTCTTGCACGAAACCGATGTTGGATACTAATCGGGTCCTACAGGAGGAGCCGAATGGACAAAGGTAAGGTCCTGCTCTCGGTGAGCGGATTCAGCCCGCAGCGCTGGCATGAGCTGTTGTCGGCGCGCCGCGACGTCGTGCTCGCGCCACAGGGACCGAACGATCCTTCGATCACCTATGCGGTTGTGTGGAAGCAGCCGCCCAACGTCCTGTCGGGCCTGCCGAACCTGAAGGCGATCTTCTCGATTGGCGCCGGCGTCGATCACATTTTGGCCGATCGTACCGTCCCAGACGTACCGATCGTGCGCGTCGTGGACGAGAATCTGGCGCAGCATATGACCGAATACGTCGTCTGGCGCGTCCTCGATCATCACCGCTTCGGCGGACTTTACCGGGCGCAGCAGAAGAAGAAGATCTGGCGTGAGCCGCCGCAGCGCACCGCCAGCGACATTGCTGTCGGCATCATGGGGCTCGGCAACCTCGGCCGCGCGGCGGCGCGCGCGCTGCTGGCCCTCGGTTTCCGCGTCAATGGCTGGAGCCGATCGGAACGTTCCGTGGACGGCGTGACGACCTTTGCCGGCAATGCCGGTTTGCGGCCGTTCCTCAACGCGACGGATATTCTGGTCGTGCTTTTGCCCTTCACCGCGGCGACGAAGGGTATCGTCGACTACGGTCTGCTGAAGGAACTGCGCAGGCGCAACGCGCTTGGCGGGGCGGTCCTGATCAATGCCGGGCGCGGCAAGCTGCAAAAGGACGACGACATCCTCCGCGCGTTGGAGGACGGCACGTTGAAGGAGGCGAGCCTCGATGTCTTCGAGGTCGAGCCGCTGCCGAAGACCAGCCCGTTGTGGGGCCACGCCAAGGTCTTCGTGACGCCTCATGCGGCGGCGACCTCCGACCCCAATTTCCTCGTGCCGCCGATGCTCGCTCAGATGGACGCGCATGATCGCGGCGAACCGTTGCGTGAACTGGTGGACCGGCAAGCCGGTTATTGAACCACGGTGGGAGCGGGGGACCGGCCGCTTCCTATCCTGCTCGCCGCCGGCTTGTCCGGCCGGTGGAACCCACCGGATCGTAGCGCCAGACACGGCGAGGCGAATGAACCCGACTGGACGCAACACGCGCCAGACCGGAAGTCAGCAGTCGGAACAGGGGATGCTCTGGCTCATGCGCGGGCGCAGATGATACGTCTCCGACATCTCGATGCCGTCGAAGGCGGCCGCGAGACCGAGCACCTCCTTCTGGTCCGCTGCCCAGGTGATCATCGGCTTGTAGGACAGTTCCGTCTCGACACGGATCAGGAACGATCCGGGTATGTTCAGAGCGGCCGGCACCGTCACCGCCGAGCCCGCAGCAAAAGGCTTGCTGTAGGTGCTGTCGTCCAGCTTGCCGGACCATGCGACCCGCACCTGGGAGTTCGGCTGCGGCGTGATCTCGATCGCGGTGGCGGTGATCACGGGTTTGCTGCGGTTGTAGGGCTGCATGATTGCTTCGCCGATTTCCATGATCGCCTTCAGATCGGCCTTGGTCATCGTGTCCTGCTGCGTGATCAGGTCGGCGACCATGCTGGCGGTACGGCTGACCTTTCGATTGCCGTCGATGCCCGACGACACTTCCAGCGTGACGAAATAGGCAGCCAGCATGAGCGGTGCGAGAAGCGCGAATTCGACCGCCGCTATGCCGCGCCTGTCCGACAGCAGCATCGCGAAACGAAGCCTTGTTGAAGCAACCATCCGGCCGACGGATACGCACCGTTTCGAAGCCTTCCAGTTCCGATTCATTGTCGGTTACTCCCGTCGGCTCAATTGAACGGCTCGTTCTTCCAGACGACTTCCGCGAAATGCAGCGTCTTGCCGTCCTTCAGGTTCGACATCGCAAGGCTCATGAAATCGGTCATGACCGGCCATTTGTAGAACACGCGAAGCATGTTGATCGTCTGGGCGGGACCCAATTCAACCTTGAAGCCGGCGGTGTCCAGGTCGTTGTCGGCGGTGAATTTCAACCTTACGTCTGCGGCCTCGGCAAACGTGTCGAATTTGCGCAGATCGACGACCAGCCCGGGACAATTGTTCTCCACGATGATCTTGATGCGATCACAGACCATCGTCTTGAGATCGGTCTCGTTGATCGTCCTGATCTGGCCGGTCCGAAACTGCCGCGCAATGTCGTCCGTGGCGTTGGTCAGTATCTGCGATCCGCCAAAAGAGATGCAGCTTTCGAGAATGGCGAAAACCATCAACGAGAATGGGATCGCCAGCATGGCGAATTCGATCGCCGTCGCACCGCGACTGTCATGCAGGAAGCGGCCGAGCAAGCTGCCCGGCCGGCTATTCGTGCGGATACTGTCATTGTGCGGAGCCGAGCCCATCGCATCCCTGCCCATGCGTTGTCATTGGAGGACACTAGCGCAAACCCGTTGAAGTCCGGTTTTGCCGATCGCTAAAATCGATGCGGATACGTTCATCACCGCGTAACCGGCGATGCGGCCGCAAACGGCTGCGTTGGCCGAAGCGGTCGCTCACGCAGTGCGGCCTCCGGGACTTTACTGGGCGGCGTTTGCTTCCTCTTCCGACAAGCGCTCGGCGGGAGACTTGTAGGAACTCTCGCAGAAAGGCGTGCAGGACATCGTCTGGATCTCCGCGCGCCTGTATACGCGCACGGAGGAGGCGGTCTGGCGGGCGACCGTGACCTGTTCGTCGACGATCGCGTTGCCCTCCTCGTCCAGCACGACCAGGTTGGTGACGCCGAAACCCTTGCCGGTCAGCACGACGGTCGTCGAATCCTGTACCGCCGCGTCGGCTATCCCCGGATTGCCAATCACGATGGTGTCGGCGGGGCGCGCCAGCTTGACGATCTTGGCCTGGTTCATCACCACCTCGATGCCGCCATCGGCCTGCGCGGGCAGCGCGGCGAAAGCGACAAGCGCTCCCAGCGCGCCGAGGATTGGCAGGGATTTCCCAGAAAAGGCCATCGGGCTCTCCAGACGATGCGGATTGTCAACCGAAAATGAACGATATTGGTGAACCAAGCGTTAAGCGCTGGACGAGATCGCAAGGCAGCGGAGTCCTGCCCTTTGAGGTGCACTCCGAATCGATGGCGGAAAAGCTTGGCTTGGCCTGAGTATTATAAAGTTTTACTAGAATTGAATATTTATCGCGCGATTAACCACGACATGCAAGGCGCAGGTGCAACAATTCGGTAAGGCTGTTTGTTAAGTGCATCGAAAGAGCTTCCTCGTAGATTGCGACCATCCGATCAACCACAAGAAAAGTTGACGGAAGTGCTGTAACACGTGGAGTAAGGATCTCACCCATGTCGAACCTGCTTTCCCGCTTCGTGAAGGACGAATCCGGCGCGACCGCCATCGAATACGGTCTGATCGCCGCTCTCATCGCTCTGGCCATCATTGTTGGCGCCGGCGCCCTCGGCAATAGCCTCAATGACAAGTTCGACGCGATCGCGACGAAGCTGAACGAGACCAACAACCCCTGAGCTTAGTCAGGCTTTCGCTCCTATCGGCGAAATGTTGGCGAGAGAGGCCGTTCCGCGAGAACGGCCTTTCTTGCTTGAGGCGACCGAAATTGCGTCTCTTCAATGAAGATGAAACCGTTCCTTGGCATATTGGCCCGGACCGTGACCGGTAGGCGCTCCGCTCAACATGCGATCATTTTGCAAGGTCGCGGGCGCGCGAACTCCTGTCGGGACTGTCGATCCTGAAGGCGACGCGCGGACATCTGCAACATCGAGGCGTTTCGACAGATGCTTGAAGCCCTTATATTCGTCGTGTTCCCATTCTGCATGGCTTTCGCGGCCATTTCCGACATGCTGTCCATGACCATCTCCAACCGCGTCGCGGTTGTCCTCGTCGCCACATTCGCGGTCGTGGCGCCCCTTACCGGCATGGAATGGACGACCTACGCCTGGCATTTCGCGGCATTCCTGGTTGTCCTGCTGGTCGGCTTCTCGCTCTTCGCGCTCGGCGGCATGGGCGGCGGCGACGCCAAGCTGCTGGCGGCCACGGCTCTCTACATGGGCCTTGGTCTTCAACTGGTGGAGTATCTGGTGATCTCGGCCTTCCTCGGCGGGTTGCTGACATTGGCCGTGATGGGCTTTCGCGGTTCGGCGCTGGCGGTCTTCACCGGGCACAACATGTTCCTAAGGAACTTTACCGACACCAAAAAGGGTATTCCTTACGGCATAGCGCTGGGCGCCGGAGGTTTACTGACTTATTCAAGCTCACCCCTGATGATTTGGGCGATGGACCGGCTTGCTGGTCAATGAAAGGCCGGAGGGAAAGGATTTCGGGGCGGCTTCGGCCGCCCTCTGCATTTTCCGACGAATGCTTATCGTCCCGCGTCGTTCGCTTTTCGGCACGAGAAACTTAAAATTAATCATGATTGTTCGCATTGCGTTAACCGTAATTTGACGATTGCCCCCGCATGGTCCGCCTTGGGTTTGAGGTACGCCAAGTGCGGGGTCAAAAGAGATGGCTGCATCGCGACTGATCATTCTCGGCGTGGCAGTGGCCGCGGCGGGTGGTGCGGGATATGTTGCGAAGAACATGACTGCTCCGCAGGAGCGGGTCGTGATCGATCAAGGGCCTCTGCAGCCTGTGGTCGAGACCACGCAGGTTCTCGTGGTAGCGGGCGATGTCCCGATGGGCGCCAATGTCGGCGAACAACTGTCCTGGCAGGAATGGCCGTCGGCAGGGGTGAACGAGAACTTCATCACACGCGACGCTGATCCTGAGGCGCTCGAGCAATTCAAGTCGGCAATCGCCCGTGTGCCGATCTACGCCGGTGAGCCCCTGCGCAAGTCGAAGCTGGTCGGCGAAGGCCAAAGCTTCATGTCGTCGATCCTGCCCTCCGGTTACAGGGCGATCGCCACGCAGATTTCGGCCGACACCTCGGCGGGCGGTTTCATCCTTCCGAACGACTATGTCGATGTCATCATGACTCGCCGTTCCGAAAACGGATCGGCGACCGGCTTCATCACCGAGACGATCCTGCAGAACATCAAGGTTCTGGCGATCGACCAGACGATTCAGGAAGACGAGGAAGGCAAGAAGGTCAAGGTCGGCGATACCGCGACGCTCGAGCTGACGCAACAGCAGGCGGAGATCATCACGGTTGCCCAGCAGATGGCCGACCGGCTGACGCTGGCGCTTCGCTCCGTCGCCGACGCGCAGCAGGCTTCCGACCAGGAGGCCGACTACCTCGTCACCGGCAGCGGCAAGCGCGGGACCATCCGGTTGATCAAGTCCGGCGAGGTCACCGAAGTGGGAGCGAAGAAATGAGCAGAAGAGGAGAGCCGGTGGCAACCGGACGCTATGTTCCCGTGGCCATACTCAGGAAGGCGACCTCGGTTGCGACCGCATGCGCCGTTCTGCTGGCCGGAACGGGCCTCGCCGGCATCGAGACGGCATTCGCCGGGTCCAACCTGGTCCAGGTAGGGCCGAGCCAGCGGGACAGCCAGCGCATCAATCTGGGCCTGAACAAGTCGATCGTCATAGACCTTCCCACCGATGCCTACGACATCCTCGTCGCGAATCCGGCGGTCGCCGACGCGGTGACCCGGACCGCGCGTCGCATCTACCTCTTCGGCAAGGCCGTGGGTGAGACCAACATCTTCGTCTTCGGCCCCAACGGCGAGCAGATCGCCAGCCTGGATCTGCAGATCGAGCGCGATGTCGCGGGCCTCGAAGAGTATATCAAGCGATTCATCCCGACATCGGATATCACGGTCGAATTGTTGAATGACAATGTGGTGCTGACGGGGACGGTGGAGACGCCACTGGATTCCAAGCGTGCCGCCGACCTCGCGAACATCTTCGTGACTGGCGGCGAGGCGACTACGGGTCAATATTCCCAGACCGCTTCCGGCGGTTCCAGCGACAGTGGCGTCGCCATCGACAATCCGGACCAGGAACGCCGGGTCAGCCAGATCGTCAATCTGCTGCAGATCATTGGCGAGGACCAGGTGACGCTGAAGGTTACCGTCGCCGAGGTGAGCCGCAACGTCTTCAAGCAACTGGGCGTGAACCTGATCGCGGGCGGCGACTCGAACGGCATCAGTTGGGGCGCCATCGCGGAAAACGCCTACGGCCTCGGCAAGCCGCTGTCGGCGACCGGCTTTGCCATCGGCGGCTCCGCCATCGATGCTTATGTCAATGCTATGGAACAGGCGGGCGTCATGAAAACGCTTGCCGAACCAACTCTGACCGCGGTGTCCGGCGAGAAGGCAACGTTCAAGGTCGGCGGCGAGTTCAACCTCGTCACCGGGCGATCCAGTGCGGTCTCGGACGAAAACCAGACCGGCCAGATCACCTACACGGTCGAGAAGTTGGAATACGGTATCGGCCTGGAGTTCATCCCGGTCGTCCTGTCGCCGGGCCGAATAAGCCTCAAGGTGAGAACCTCCGTTTCGGAACCCACGAACGAAGGCTCCGTCGCATTTGAGGGCGGTCCACCGGCCAAGAATGGCGGCTTCCTGAGCGGAATCCTCGAACCCCGCACCAATTTGCAGGGCACGAACATGCTGTCCATCCGCAAGCGCTTGGCCGATACGACCGTCGAACTGCCCTCGGGCGGCTCGATGATGATCGCCGGCCTGGTGCGCGACGATGTCCGTCAGGCGATCCAGGGGGTGCCCGGTCTCTCCAAGATACCGGTTCTCGGCGCCCTGTTCCGCAGCCGCGACTTCGTTCGCAACGAAACCGAGTTGGTTATCCTCATCACGCCTTATCTGACCAAGCCGGTGGCGCGTACCGCGCTCGCCAAGCCGGACGACAATTTCGATCCGGCAAGCGACGGCGCCGGCATGTTCCTCGGCCGCGTCAACCGCGTCTACGGCACCATGAAGACCAACAAGCCGAACGGCCGCTACCACGGCATGGTCGGGTTCATCTACAAGTGATCGGGAAACGGGCCATGATCGACAACATCACCGTGACGACGCCGGCGGCCAGGAGCCATCGCGCCCGTATCCTCGGCAAGCCGATGCTTGCCTTGACCGCAGCGGTTTCGGTCGTCCTGATGGCGGGTTGCGCGACCAAGACCGACAGCGTGACCGTCGGGGCGATACCCGACGACTATCGCACCAACCATCCGATCGTGATCGCCGAAAAGGAGCAGGTGATCGACCTGCCGGTGGGAGCGGGCGACCGCGGCATGACCAAGACGCAGCGCGTCGCGCTGGGCGGCTTCCTTGCCGACTACGACCGCAGCGCGGCGCCCGTCGTGACCATCCTGGTTCCGGCCGGTTCCTACAATGCCCATGCGGCGTCCCAGGCCGGCGCCGACTTCGCACAATTTGCCAAGCGGCGCGGCGTGCCTGCAAGCCGCATTGCGCTCGCTTCCTACCAGGCCACCTCGGCCGAGGTTTCGGCGCCCGTCCGCGTGACCTACACCGCGATGTCGGCGCAGACCAACAAGTGCGGACGCTGGCCCGAAGACATCGCCAACACGTACGAAAACAAGCACTACGCCAATTTCGGCTGCTCGTATCAGAACAACTTGGCTGCCCAGCTCGAGAATCCAGCCGACCTGCTTGGTCCGCGCAAGACGACCGAGGTTGATGCCGAGCGCCGCAACAACGTCATCGACGCCTATCGCAACGCGCCGGTCTTTGTCGACTCGGCTGTCCGCGAAGTCGACTACTGAGGCCAGCAGCGTAAGGGGTAACGCCGATGAGCAGTCTCGCCTACGATCCCGATATCAATGCCGAACATTCCTCGGAACGCCACGCTTCCGACATGTACGCGCTTCGCCCGGTCCCTCGGATCTCCATCCAGGCGTTCTGCGAGACCGACGGCATCGCGGTGCCGATCGAGCGCGCCGGCGAGGACCGGCGCATGGCCAAGGTGCATCTGAAGATGCACATGGGCGGCCTCGCCACGGCCGTCGAACTCTACCAAAGTGCTCCGACACCCAATCTGATCATCGTCGAATCGCGCAGTGAACCCCGCAAGTTGCTCGGTGATCTCGGGGAACTCGCAGAACTCTGCGATCCCAGCACGAAGGTCGTCGTCATCGGCCACTACAACGACGTCGCGCTCTACCGCGACCTGATCAAGGCCGGCGTCTCCGAATACATGGTGGCGCCGATCTCGCTGGCAGACATCGTCGGCGTGATCTCCAATATCTTTGTCGACCCGGAAGCAGATCCGATCGGCCGCTCGATCGCCTTCATTGGCGCCAAGGGCGGTGTCGGATCCTCGACCATCGCCCACAATGTTGCCTGGGCGATGTCGAACCTGTTCAGCTCCGAGGTGGTTGTCGCCGACATGGACCTCGCCTTCGGCACGGCCAACATCAATTTCGACCAGGATCCGGCCCAGGGCATGGCGGAGGCGGTTTTCTCCCCCGAGCGCATCGACGAGGTCTATCTCGACCGCCTGCTGGCCCAGTGCGCGGAGCGGCTGTCGCTGCTGGCGGCGCCCTCGACGCTGGACCGGGTCTACGACTTCGACGCCGACGCTTTCTCGCAGATCATCGAGACGGCGCAACGCAGCGCGCCGCTCCTGGTGCTCGACATGCCGCATCTATGGACCGGCTGGAGCAAGCAGACGCTCCTGCAGGCGGACGAGGTCGTCATCACCGCGACGCCCGAACTCGCCAATCTGCGCAACACCAAGAACCTCGTGGACATGTTGAGGAAGACGCGTCCCAACGATGCGCCGCCCAAGCTGATCATCAATCAGGCGGGCGTGCCCAAGCGGACCGAAATATCGGTCGCGGATTTCTCGGATCCTCTGGGCATCACGCCGATCAGCGTCATCCCCTTCGATCCGCAGCTTTTCGGCAATGCCGCCAACAACGGCCGCATGTTGGGCGAGATGGATGCCAAGCATCCGACGGTCCAGGCGATCAGCGAGATCGCCCACGTGCTGACCGGTCGCAGCGAAATCAAGTTGAAGGCCAAGCCCGGAATCTCCGGCATCCTCGGAAAACTGAAACTTAAGAAGAAAAAGTAACCCTTCCGCGGCGAGAAACGGCAGAAGATCATGTTCGGTAGACGAGGCAATGACGACGGTGGGCGGGCTAAGGCGGAATTCCGGCCGCCCGCGCCGGTGAGTGCGCCTCCCTCGTTCGGCGACACTGCCACCCTGCCGCCCCGGCAGGCCGAAGCGAAGCCAGCCGCGCCGGTAGCTCCCCCGCGCCGGGTGGAAACGCCTCCGCCGGCCGAGCCGCGCCGGCCCCAGCGCGAACGCAGCGAAAGCTACTATGACACCAAATCGCAGGTCTTCTCCGCGCTGATCGACACGATCGACCTGTCGCAGCTCGCCAAGCTGGACCCAGACAGCGCGCGCGAAGAGATCCGCGACATCGTCAACGACATCATCGCCATCAAGAACTTCGTGATGTCGATCGCCGAGCAGGAGGAGCTGCTCGAGGACATCTGCAACGACGTTCTCGGCTTCGGGCCGCTGGAGCCGCTGCTCGCCCGCGACGACATCGCCGATATCATGGTGAATGGTTCCAAGAACGTCTATATCGAGGTCAACGGCAAGGTCGAGCAGACCGGCATCCGCTTCCGCGACAACCAGCAGCTCCTGAACATCTGCCAGCGTATCGTTAGCCAGGTTGGCAGGCGCGTCGACGAATCGAGCCCGATCTGCGACGCGCGCCTGCCCGACGGCAGCCGCGTCAACGTTATTGCTCCGCCGCTCGCCATCGACGGCACGGCGCTCACCATCCGCAAATTTAAGAAGGACAAGCTGACGCTCGACCAGCTCGTCAAATACGGCTCGATCTCGCCGCAAGGCGCCGAAATCCTCAAGATCATCGGCCGTGTCCGCTGCAACATCGTCATCTCGGGAGGCACCGGCTCGGGCAAGACCACGCTGCTCAACTGCCTGACCAACTTCATCGACCGCGACGAGCGGGTCATCACCTGCGAGGACTCGGCGGAATTGCAGCTCCAGCAGCCGCATGTGGTTCGGCTGGAGACGCGCCCGCCCAATCTCGAGGGTGAAGGCCAGATCACGATGCGCGACCTGGTCAGGAACTGCCTGCGCATGCGTCCGGAGCGGATCATCGTCGGCGAGGTGCGCGGACCCGAAGTGTTCGACCTGTTGCAGGCGATGAACACCGGCCACGACGGCTCGATGGGCACTATCCACTCCAACAGCCCGCGCGAATGTCTCAACCGCATGGAATCGATGATCGCCATGGGCGGCTATTCGCTGCCGCAGAAGACGGTTCGCGAGATCATCGTCGGCTCAATCGACGTCATCATCCAGGCCGCGCGCCTGCGCGACGGTTCCCGCCGCATCACCCACATCACCGAGGTGATCGGCATGGAAGGCGACGTGATCATCACCCAGGATCTGGTCCTCTACAACATCAAGGGCGAGGACGCCTCGGGCCGGTTGATCGGCGAGCATGTCTCGACAGGTATCGGCCGGCCGCATTTCTGGGACCGCGCCCGCTATTTCGGCGAGGAACAGCGGCTGGCCACCGCGCTCGAGGCGATGGAAAAGCGGGCAGAATAGCGGGAAAGGGCCGCCATGTTCGGCTTGGATACGACGACACTGATTTTCATCGCCCTTGCCGGATTGAGTGCCGGCGCCGTGGCCTACGCCTTTCTTTTCAACCGCATCGCGGAGGAAAAGACCATCGACAGGCGTCTCGACACGGTGAAGAAGGCCGATACCGACCGGTCGGTAGTCAAGGCGTCGCGCGACCGGCAGGCGGAAGCCGCCAAGCGCCGCAAGTCGCTCCAGGATTCGTTGAAGGACCTCGACGCCAAGCAGAAGGCTCAGGATCACAACGTCAAGAAGCCGCCGATGCGCATCCAGCTCAAGCAGGCGGGCCTCAATGTTTCGCTCGAGCGGTTCTATTTGTACTCGGGGCTTTGCGGCATCGTTCTGACCGCCCTGGCCTTCGTCGCCGGGGCGCCTCTTCTGCTTCTGCCCGGCGTGCTGATCGTCGGCGTCCTGGGCCTTCCGCGCTGGTTCGTGACGTTCTGCCGGAAGCGGAGGGTCAAGGCCTTTCTCAACGAGTTTCCGAACGCGCTCGACATTATCGTGCGTGCCGTCAAGTCCGGCCTGCCGCTCAACGACGGCATTCGACTGATCGCAAGCGATTCGCCGGAACCGGTGAAGAGCGAATTCCGCCGCATCGTCGAATCGCAGCAGATCGGCATGTCCATTCCGGACGCGGCGATGCGCATGCCGGAGAGCATGCCTTGCCCGGAGGCGGGATTCTTCGGCATAGTCATTCAGATCCAGAGCCAGGCGGGTGGCAATCTCTCGGAGGCGCTGGGCAATCTCTCGCGAGTCCTGCGCGATCGCAAGAAGATGAAAGCCAAGGTGCAGGCGCTGTCGATGGAAGCCAAGGCTTCCGCGGCGATCATCGGCGCTCTCCCCTTCATTGTCGCGACGCTCGTCTATCTCTCCAGCCCGAACTACATCATGCCGCTGTTCACGACGACCACCGGCCACCTCATCCTCGGCGTTTCGGGATTGTGGATGTCGATTGGTATTTTCGTGATGCGGCAGATGATCAACTTCGAGGTCTAGCCAGAAATGAGCGAGCAAGTCGCCCGGACGCTTACCGATCCGTCGTTCCTGATCGCGCTGTTGGTTGGCATCGCTGTCTTCGCCACGGTCTTCACGGCGCTGCCGGCTCTGGGCGGCAATCCGCTGAAGGCGCGCATGAAGACCGTTGCCTTGGAGCGCGACGAACTGCGCGCCAAGCAGCGCGCCCGGCTCGCCGCCGAAGCGGAACGACGCCGCAAGGGCTTGCGCGAGGAACAGTCCGTCGGCATGCGCAATATCGTCGACAGGCTCGACCTGCGACGGGCATTGGTTGACGAGGGCACGCTCAACAAGCTGAAGGTCGCGGGCTTTCGCGGCCAGAACCCGCTGACGAAATTTCTGTTTTTCCGGCTCGTTCTGCCTTTCGTCTTCCTGGCCGCTGCGCTGGTTTACCTCTTCTTGCTCGGCGGACTGCCCGAACAGCCCACCCTCATCAAGCTGTTCGTGGCGGTGGTGTTCGGCTATGCCGGCTTCTACGCACCGGTGCTCTATGTCAGCAACCGCGCCACCAAGCGCAAGCAGTCCATCCAGCGCGCCTGGCCCGATGCACTCGACCTCATGCTGATCTGCGTGGAGTCGGGCATGTCGGTGGAAGCGGCGATGAAGCGCGTCGCCGAAGAGATCGGCGCGCAGTCGGTCGAACTCGCCGAAGAGCTGATCCTGACCAACGCCGAGCTTTCCTATCTCCAGGAGCGGCGCCAGGCCTTCGAGAATCTGGCCAGCCGCACCGGGTTGGAGACGGTCAAGTCCGTCACCCAGGCACTCGTCCAGGCTGAGCGCTACGGAACGCCGGTCGCCCACGCGCTCAGGGTTCTGGCGGCCGAAAGCCGCGACATGCGCATGAACGAGGCGGAAAAGAAGGCGGCCGCGCTGCCGCCGAAGCTGACGGTGCCGATGATCCTGTTCTTCCTGCCGGTGCTGTTTGCCATCATCCTCGGGCCGGCCGGCATCCAGGTCAGCGAACGCGGCATATGGGGCGACAAGCAGTCCTCGTCCAGCAACTGAGCTGCTGCGGCGCCGTCCCGTCTGTTCTTCCGGGCAGCCATCGCTTAGAGGGGACGGATGTCCGTCTGGCCGATCTATCTGCTCATTTCATTGGGGCTGGTGCTCAACGTTCTATCCGTGACGAGCGTCGTGCTTCGGCTGCGGCGGCTGCAGAAACCCCGGTCCGAGAAACGGGCCACCGCGACCGTCATCCTGCCCATCACCGGGTTTTCGCCGAATCTCGAGACGCTGATCGGCGCGCTGAACGCGCAGACCCTGCAGCCGCGGCGCCTCATCATCACGGTCGAATCGCAGCTTGACCCGGCCTGGCGCCGTGCGACCGCGATGGCATCGCTGGCGCGATTCCCGATCGAGGTCGTCGTGGCCGGCGAGGCTTCGCACCAGGCGCAGAAATGCCGCAACCAGCAGGCCGCCCTTGCCCGCATCGATGCAAAGGACGATGCGATCGTCCTGATGGACAACGACATCGTGCCACAGTCCTGGTGGCTGAGCGCCCTTGTATCCCCCCTCAGGGACGGTCATTCCGATCTGGTCACCGGCCATCGCTGGCAACGTGTGGAACGGCACCGGCTGGGGGCGCATCTGGTCGCGGCCATCGACCGTGCGCTGACCTTGATGCCGCGCCCCGGTTGGGCTTCGACCAGCGTCGTCTGGGGCGGCAGCGTCGGCATATCGCGCGATGCCGCCAGGAGGATGGACCTCGCAGGTAGCCTGGAGCGGACGTTGTCCGACGATCTTTCGCTGGCAGAGCATGCCGAGGCGGCAGGCCTGCGCACGCTGACGCGCGGCGCCCTGCTGATTCCCTCGCCGACCGCGCTCGACCTGCCCTCGGCATGGCGCTTCGCGGTGCGCCAGTACCGGATCGGCCACATCTATCGGCCGTGGCTGTGGCGGCTGGCGGTGCTCTGCATCGGCCTACGGCTCGCCGCTTGGGTGGCGGCTTTTTTCCTGATACTGAACGGAAACATGTTTGCGGTCTGGGCGGCCATCGCCATGGCGGCTCTTGCGATCCTGAAGCAATATCTGGTCGGTGAGGTAGCGCGCGGCATCGACATGCCGGATCCATTGCCTGTGAGGGCCGCGCAGCTAGCGCTTGGGCTTGCGCAGCCGCTGGCCGACATGTTCCATTTCGCAGTGCTTGTCGCCGCCGCGTCGACCCGGCGGGTCACCTGGGGCCATGTCACCTACGAGATCGCCGGCCCCTATGCGGTCGAAGTGAAGGAACGCCTGCCATTCTCCGCCTCCTGAACCTCCTGTTCGCAACGCTTGGCCGGCTGCCCTATGCGTCAAGGCTGGTCAGCCGGGCGTTCCCGGACCCGATGCGTTTCGTCGCCGGCAAGCCGCTCGAGCGCTGGCTGCTGGTCATGGACCTGCCGCACCGCAAGCTCGCCTTGGCTAACGATCCCAAGACCGTCGAAACGGTCATGCTCGACCGCAAGGGGGAGTTCCCGAAAAGCGCTGTCGTTCATGACCTGCTCCGTCCTCTGATCGGCGGCGGCGTTTTTGGCCAGCCGGGTGGCGCGCAGGTGAAGGAAACGCGCCGCATCTTCTCGCGCTCGCTGGCGACGATCCCCGACGGGCTGGTCGGCGAGGTGACGGAGGCGATCACAACGGAATATATCGACCGCTGGCTGACCACGGCGGAACGGAAGGTGGCGATCAGCGAGGAGTTGTCGCGGCTCACCGTTGACGTTGTCTCGCAATGCACGCTCGGAAACCGCTTCAATGCCGACGAGTCGGTGCGCTTCACCCGCCTGTTCTTCGCTTTCCACCAGAAGGCGACGCCGCTGGTGCTCATGCTCGCCCGCCGCGATCCGAAAGTGCGTGCCGGCATTGTCAAGGAAATGGGCATCGACAAGATCGGCGCCGAAATGCGGATGCTGATGCGCGAGCGGTTCGTCCGCCCGCTGGTGACCGGCGCCCAGCCGCTGGAGAGCGCGCCCTTCGCGCAGGCGCTTGCCGAGGCCGGCCGTTTCAAGACGGGCGCCGACGGTGAGGAAGCGCTGCTGGACGAGATCGCGGTGATGCTGTTGGCGGGCCATGAAACCACGGCATCGACGCTTTCTTGGCTGGCCTTCGAGCTTGCCGGGCGCGTGGCGATGCAGGACGAGGCCGCGCGCGCGATCGTCGATGCACCCGCCGGCAAGGGAATCTGGAAGGAAAGCCCGCCGCAGGCGGTGGCCGATTCGCTTGCCAAGGAGGCGCTACGGCTGTATCCGCCGATTGGGTTCTTCCTGCGCGAGACCGAACAGGACGTTACCTTCCGCCAGAAGGCGATCCCGGCCGGCAGCTTCTTCGTGATCGCGCCATGGACGCTGCACCGGCACCGGCAACTGTGGCGTGGCCCGGACAATTTCCAGCCGCAACGCTGGCTCGAGGACACGCCGCCGCCCGCCCGCACCAGCTACATGCCGTTCGGCATGGGCGCCCGCGGCTGCCCCGGCATGCGTTTTGCGACGGTCGAGATGGCAGTCATCCTGCGTGGACTTCTCACCCGCACTCGGTTATCGCTGCTGCCCGGAACCCCGCCGAAGCCGCTCGGCAATCTTACGTCGCGGCCGGACCGGGAAATTGTGTTGAGCGTCACGGAGCGCCGCGACTAACGCGGGCCGCGCGCCGGACTGCAAAGAGGCCAGTGAATGGCGCAAATCGAATCGAGCCGTGCTGCCGTTTCCGACGGCAAGCCGCTGCCGCCCTGCCCGATCACCGGAAAGCCGGCAGCAAGGCGCATCCACGGCGTTTCGGCCCGCACCATCGAGGATATCTGGCGGATCGGGCAGGGCGTCGACGTGACGGCGCTGTTCAAGGGCGTCGACCGGGTGACACTTTACGAGTCGCCCACCGGGCTGGTGTTCTTCGAGCCGCGCATCGTCGGCGACGGGCATTTCTACGAGACGTACTATGAAAAGTGGGACGTGCATGCCGGGCTGAACAATGTCTCGCATTCGCGCGTCGACTACAAACATTCCGCCGGCGTGATCCCGCCGGGCGCAAAAGTGATCGACGTCGGCTGCGGGCCGGCGGTCTTCCGCCACCATCTGCCGCACGCCCATTACACCGGGCTCGACCCCTATGCGGGCGACGACGTCGACGATGTGGTGATCCGCGAGACGCTCGACGAGCATGCGAGGAAGCGGCCGGGGTCCTACGACGTCGCGACCGCCTTCCACGTCATCGAGCACGTTCCCGATCCGCGCCGTCATGCCGAGTTGATGGTCGAGCTGCTGCGCCCGGGCGGCCTGCTGATCCTCGCCGCACCGCTGCATCCCTCGCCGCTGACCGAGATCCCCAACCTGCCGATCAACATTCCGCCGCATCACGTGACCTGGTGGAATCCGGGCGCGTTCAGGGCGCTGGCCGGCGAGTTGGGGCTGGATGTCGTCGAGGCGACCACGCTCGATCCCTCGCCACACCAGAGCGTCATCTACTGGCTGCACCGGCTGCTGCCGGTGCGCACCGGCAAGCCGCCGAACGAGCGCTATGTCGCGCATCGCTGGAGCTGGCACGCCAGCACCATGATCGCCTATGCGCTGGCCAAGGTGATGAGCCGCATCAAGCCGCTGCCGGCCAAGGCCCGTCCGGTCGATGCCTATCTGGTGGCGAGGAAGCCGAAATAGGGCAGTAGGGCAGTAGGGCAGTAGGGCAGTAGGGCAGTAGGGCAGTAGGGCAGTAGGGCAGTAGGGCAGTAGGTTTAGTCGTTCGAAAGCTTTCGGATCAGAAGCCGCAGCAGTTTTCCGACGCTTTCACTGCTGGTCAGCAAGGAGCGATTCCCTCACGCGATGCGATACCTATGCGTTGCGCGATCAACAAATGCGTCTCCAGTTCCTTTAGCGACCCCTGCGCGATTCTAAGGAATTGTTGATAGGAGCCAACATTTTCACGGCCGTAGCCTTCGGCGATGTTGGCGGGAACGGAGGTGGCCGCCCTGCGAGCCTGACTGGTCAGCCCAAAGAGTTCGTCCCTCGGCCAAGTTCTTTTCATTTCGTACACGGCTACGGCCAAATCCATTGCCTGCTGCCAGACAACAAGATCCCTGTACGAATCGATCTTCTCGGGCATTCTCTCCCTACTGCCCTACTGCCCTACTGCCCTACTGCCCTACTGCCCTACTGCCCTACTGCCCTACTGCCCTACTGCCTTACCGCCTTCTTCTTGTCCTCCGCCTTCAACTGCTTCCAGGCGTTCTGCTGCGAGAGCATGCCGCGCAGATAGGCGACGTTGGCCTGCGCCTGTTCCGGCGAAAGCTCCTGGCTGGCGATCTGCTCGGCCTCGTCGAAGCGGCCCTGCAGCCCGACCACGAGGGCGAGGTTCTGGCGCACGCGGCTGTCGGCGGCCGGTGATTCCACGGCGCGGCGCAGATAGGTCTCAGCGGTCTTGAGGTCGCCGTCGAGGATATAGGACATGCCGAGGTTGGACAGCACGGACGGCTCGTTCGGCTGCATGTCCAGCGCCTTGCGGTAGGCCTCGCGCGCCTGCTGTTTCTCGCCGATCTGGTCGAGGATTGCGCCTTCGGCGGACAAAAGCTTCCAGTCGGGATATTCGGGCGTCTGCGCCCTGCGGATCGCATCGAGCGCCGGCTCGAACTGTCCAACGCCGGCCAGCGCCTTGCCATAGGCCGCCAGCACGACGCGGTCCTTGGGATGGTCGATCACCGTCTTGCGCATGACCGCCAGCGCCTGGTCCGAATGACCCTGGATCTGCAGCACGTTGGCGTAGCGGAGCGCGACATTCTTGTTGCGCGTATCCCGCGCATAGGCCTTGCCCAGCGAGGCCGCGGCGCCAGGAAGCTCGCTTGAGGAAAGCTGGTCGACCGGTTTTCCGGAAGACCGCGACACGGAACCGGTGGTCTCGCGCGACACGCCGCCCGCGCACCCCGCGGCGCCTGCCGCCAGTGCGAGAACGATCGCCACGCTGGCGATGCGCGTCCAGTTCGCGCCCGACCGGACGCCTGTCGGAACTGAAGTCTTCATTGATGCGATGGCCCCCGGACCCCTTGTCATCCCTGTGAGAAATATTCTGTTAACCCTAACGGATCGTTAAGCGCGGAGGCCTTGGCGACCCGGATTGAATGGGTTGTGGCTGCCCGGCAACTCCGCGCCGATCCGTTGGCCCGTGCTGCTGCTCTTGAGGTAAGGCCAATCCGACGCCAAGAGATCCGGTGGGAAGACAAACGCCTTGCGCTGCACCATTTTTCCTTTGTATGCTACTGCCTTGGGGATGGCGGGTGACTGATCCTTTGCTCACGCAGGAGGTGCTCCCCCATGCCGACCGTCGAGTTTCAATTTCACTATGCGGATATCGGGAACGGCCAGATAACGAACCTTGCAGGTAACGACTCCGATCCGAGTACCGTCTACACGATTACCTTCGACGGCCAGCTTGAGAGCGGCGACCTGGTAACGCTCACCTACCCGAACGGCGCCACCGATCAGCTCCAGTATTTTGGCCTGAACGACAACGGCGAACCGGGTTTTGTCCTGCCCGGCAACCCGCAAGGGGCAACGGATGCGCATCTTATCCTGTCCAATACGCAGTTCGACAACGGCGATCCGTTCCCGACCGGCTACGATCCGACGGAACCGTTCGTCTGTTTCCTTGCCGGCACGATGATCGCGACGCCGACGGGCGGGACGGTGGTGGAAAGCCTTTCGATCGGCGATCTGGTGATGACAGCCGATGGTCGCGCCGTTCCCGTGAAATGGCTCGGGCGGCAGACCATCGTGGCGCTGTTCGGCATTAACGAAAGCCGCCAGCCGGTCAGCATCGCCGCCGGCGCGTTGGGAGAAGGGCTTCCCGAACGCGAATTGCGGCTCACCGCGACCCATGCGCTGCTGATCGATGGGGTGCTCGTGCATGCCGGGGCACTGGTCAACGGCACGTCGATCCAACGCATTGCGCCGGCCGAACTCGGCGAACGTTTTGTCGTCTATCACATCGAGACGGAAAACCATGAGGTCGTGCTGGCGGAAGGAATGCCAGCCGAAACCTTCATCGACAACGTCACGCGGACCCACTTCGACAATTATGCGGAGTATGAGGCGCTCTATGGCCCGGCGCCGGCGGCGATGGAAGAGTTGCGGCAGCCTCGGGCGATGAGCCATCGGCAGGTTCCCGCCGCGATCCGCGCCCGCATCGCTGCGGCCGCTGCCGCGCTGCTGCCGGCACGGAGCGAAGTGGCGTAATCGGAACGCGCGACGGTCATCGAGCGGCGCCTCTCCGGTGCCGCTCGTCCGTCTCGTGGGAAGCTGCTGGTGCGGATTCAAGCCGTGGGACTGTCGTAGTGACGGAACGGTGAAGCGGGCCGGCCGTCGCAGATCGGACGTGCGCGCGCGATCGAGCAAGCCACGACCCGCCGGCCGACAATCGTTCGACCGGCCAGCCCTGTCCCTTGAAGACCAGGCCGGAGCGCTTCGCGGGAGGCGCCGCACCGGCCAACTCCCGAAATCACGGCGAGCAGAAGGATCGCAATTGTGGCCGCGGCTTGCGGCTGCCTCTTCCGGCATTTCGCGGGTCCGCTCCTCTCTTTCCCGGCGGAAATATTCTGTTAACCGTAACGGGTCGCAAACGTCCGCCAATTTTGGAAATGCCGCATGCCCGTCGAACTGCTCGAACGCCGCCCGAAAAATTCCCGCCCGGTCCGGCTGGTCACCACCGCCGGTTTTGGCGCGATGGCGCTGCCGGCCGGAACCCGCGCCTGGGCGGAGGCCAACGGATTTTCGGGAGAGGCGGGCCGGCTGCTCGTCGTTCCTGACGCGACAGGCGGCATAATGGAGGCCCTGTTCGGCCTTGGCGGTGGACAGGAAGGGGCGCTGGCCGCCGGCGCACTGGCGAAAACCTTGCCGGAAGGCGACTGGCATTTTGCCGAGGAGCCGGAGGATGCGACCCTTGCCATTCTCGGGCTGGTGCTCGGCGGCTATGCCTTCACCCGTTACGGCAAGAAACCCGGCAAGGCGATCCGCTTCACCATGCCGAAGGGCGCTGACGCCGGTGCGGTCGGACGCGCCGCCGAGGGCGTCTTTCTCGCCCGCGACCTGATCAACACGCCGACCAACGACATGGGCCCGCGGGCGCTGGAGCAGGCAGCGCGCGACCTCGCCAAGGCGCACAAGGCGCGTTTTTCGGTGATGGCCGGCGACAAGCTGTTGGACGAAAATTTCCCGATGATCCACGCGGTCGGGCGCGCCTCCACCGAGGCACCTCGCCTGATCGACTTCTCCTGGGGGCGCAAGACGGCGCCCAAGGTGACGCTGGTCGGCAAGGGCGTATGCTTCGACACCGGCGGCCTCGACATCAAGCCGGCGAGCGGCATGCTCTTGATGAAGAAGGACATGGGCGGGGCGGCCAACGTGCTCGGCCTCGCCTCGATGGTCATGTCGGCCGGGCTCGACGTCAGGCTCCGCGTGCTGATCCCGGCGGTCGAGAACGCGATTTCCGGCAACGCCTTCCGGCCCGGCGACGTGCTGACGAGCCGCAAGGGATTGACCGTCGAGATCGGCAACACCGATGCGGAAGGCCGGCTGATCCTGGCGGATGCGTTGGCGCTTGCCGACGAGGAGGCGCCGGACCTTCTGATCGACATGGCGACGCTGACCGGCGCGGCGCGGGTGGCGCTCGGCCCCGACCTGCCGCCCTTTTATACTGCCGACGATGCGCTTGCGGACCAGATCATGCAGGCGTCGGCCGCCGTCGAGGACCCGCTGTGGCGCATGCCGCTGTGGAACCCCTACGCGACAAAACTGTCGTCCAAGATCGCCGACATCAACAATGTCACCACGGACGGCTTCGCCGGTTCGATCACCGCGGCCCTGTTCCTGCAGCGTTTTGTCGAGAAGGCGAAGAACTGGGTGCATTTCGATATTTTCGGGTGGAACCCGTCGGACCGGCCGCAAGGCCCGACCGGCGGCGAGGCCCAGGCGATCCGGGCGTTGGAAAGGGTGATTGCCGAACGCTACGGCAAGTAGAGAGAAGCCGGGCGACGGTCTGCTTCCATCCGCCTGCGCAAGCCCGCCGTGGCTGCGGCCATTCCGTGGGTAGAAGCAAACTGTCCCCTGCATGCAACCGTCCCCGTCGCCACGCTGCGAAAATTCGCCCTGGCCGTTGAACTCCCTGCCTCGGAGGGAGAAGTCGGGAAGACGGGCGGCCGTTCGATCGCTCATCTAGTAAATAATCTGCGACCTTGCGGCCGCCCGTCCGGCGCGTGCTTTTGCCGTCCCGTTCCGCTACGATCAACCACCGCCTTACGGCTTTCACCTGCGATTAAGTTGCGTACTGGCAGACATACTCCAGGTTGTGTATGTGGGAACTCTTGGGACAGCCCCCGGCCTTCGCGGCCACGTTAGCCGCTCTCTCCAGGACGCCGGCTCCTCCCCGCAAACCACCGTCATGATCGGCGTCCCCGCGGGAGAAACTGCGCAAAAGTATGCGCGTGGTTTTGGGGAGGGGGATAAGATTTTGTCCGCCGACGTTTTTTCGCAAGGGACGGGAAAGGCGGGTTCAGCAAAAGCAACGGCTTGGCGCTGCTTGCTAGCCGGCAATCGAGAAAATTTTCTCGATGAGGAGAAAAGCCATCCCCCTTTTTCGACCGCGCGGCAAACCTTCGCGGACACCTGATTGCATCCGCGCGATGCAACGTCATAACGCTTCCGGAACAATTATCTGGCAAAGAAGGCAAATGTCGATCGCCCTGCGTCCGAGCCAGTCCCTGCGCCTGTGGCAGCAGGTCGCCTTGTCGGAGGTTCAGGCGGGCATGGCGGACCTGTCGATGCGGCAGATGGCGATCCTGCTCACCGTCTATCTCGACCCGCCGCCGCATACGGTGCGTGGGCTGGCCGGGCAACTCGGTGTGACCAAACCGGTGATCACCCGCGCGCTGGACACCATGGGCGCACTGAAACTGGTCGGCCGCCAGCGCGACGAAAAAGACCGCCGCAACGTTCTGGTGCGCCGCACGGTCGAGGGCGCGCTCTATGTCGAGCGGTTCGGCGATGTTATCATCGCGCGTGCCAGGGAGCTTCCGATTTGACCATCCGCGACAAACGCCTGCATGCCTACCGGCCCGATCTCGCCGACCTGCGCCTGCAAGGCGAGGTGGAGGCCGAGCGTTTTGTCGAGGGCCGCGCCGGGCGGATCGCGGCGTCGGTCGCCGACATGCGCGCCGCGCCGCGGCCTGACTCCGGCGTGAACACCCAACTGCTGCGCGGCGCCTCGGTCACCGTGTTCGAGGAGGCGGAAGGTTTTGCCTGGGTGCAGGCCGCGGACGACGGCTATGTGGGTTATGTGGCCGACAGCGACCTTGGTCCGTGCGACCCCGCGCCTACCCACAAGGTCGCAGCGCCGCGCACCTTCGTCTATCCCGGCCCGGATTTGAGGCTGCCGCGCAGCGGGGCCTTGTCGATGGGAGCATCCGTCGCGATTGTCGGCCATGCGGAAACGCGCGGCACGCTCTACGCGCTGCTGGCGTCGGGCGAGGCGATCATTGCCGCGCATCTGTGCCCCGCCGACGCGGTCGCCGCCGACTATGTCGCGGTCGCGGAGTTGCTGATCAACACGCCCTATCTGTGGGGCGGCGTCTCCGGCTTCGGCATCGACTGCTCCGGCCTGGTGCAGCTCGCCCTGCGCATGGCCGGCCGGCAGGTTCTGCGCGATTCCGATATGCAGGCGGCCGGGCTCGGCGTGCCGGTCGACCCCGGCCCGACTTTCGGGAACCTGCGGCGCGGCGACCTCGTCTTCTGGAAGGGCCATGTAGCGATCATGACCGATGCGCAGACGATGATCCACGCCAACGGCCACACCATGCTGGTGTCGCGCGAGGGGCTGAAGGAAGCGATCGACCGCATCGGCTATCTTTATGGCGGGCCGACGGGGTTTCGCCGGCCTTGAGCGGGATTGATTGCGTCCTTCGCGGCGAGCCTCGAAGGACGCACTCAAACCGAAGCTAAGGCAATCGCGCCAGCCGCTCGGTCAGCAGCGTGTAGAAACCCTCGTGGTCGACATGGCGCATGTAGGTGGCGTTCTTCTCGCGTTTGGTCACACCCCACCAGTCCGCGACGGTCATGCCCATGGTGAGTTCGGAAGCCGTCTCGATCGAAACGTTGATGAAGCGGCCCTTGAACAGCTCCGGCTTGAGCAGATAGGCGATCACGCAAGGATCGTGCAGCGGCCCACCATCGGTGCCGTATTTGTCCTCGTCGAAGCGCTCGAAGAACTCCAGCAGTTCCGCCGTGGCGACGCCCACCCTGGTGCCGAGCGCGCGCAGGGCGGCGATGCGTTTTGCCGTGGTCAGCGCCTGGTGGGTGACGTCGAGCGGCATCATGACGATCGGCGCGCCGCATTTCATGACGATGTCGGCGGCGTGCGGGTCGACATAGATGTTGAACTCGGCGGTCGGGGTGACATTGCCGCCCTCGAACAGGCCGCCGCCCATCAGCACGATCTCCTGGATGCGCGGCGCAATGCGCGGCTCGCGCGAGATCGCCAGCGCGATGTTGGTCAGCGGCCCGAGCGGGCAGAGCGTGACGGTCGCCGGCTGCTCGCGCATGATCGTCTCGATGATGAAGTCGACGGCGTGCTGTTCTTGCAGTTTCATCGTCGGCTCAGGCAGATCGGGGCCGTTGAGGCCGGTCTTGCCATGCACCTCCTCGGCCGTCACCAACTGGCGCACCAGCGGCCTGACCGCGCCGGCGAACACCTTCGTGTCGGGCTTGCCGGCAAGCTCGCAGATCTTCATGGCGTTCTTTTCGGTGAGGTGGAGCGGCACGTTGCCGGCGACGGCCGTGAGGCCGAGCACGTCCAGTTCGGGACTGGCCAGCGCCAGCAGGATGGCGACGGCGTCGTCCTGGCCGGGGTCGGTGTCGATGATGATCTTGCGCTTGTCGGACATTTCGCTTCCTTGGATAGGGCTTTTTATGAAGGCTTGAAGTCGGCCGCGGCGCGAACCATATCCAGATCGACGGGAAAAATGCCACCTGGATTTTTCCCTGATATGTCGCTCGATGAGGACAAAGTGCCATGAGCCGGATGCCGCCATTCTCGAGCCCGCTACTATTGGGGTTCGATGCGATGGAGAAGACGATCGAACGTCTCGCGAAGTCCGGCGACAGCTATCCGCCCTACAACATCGAGCGAATCGGAGCGGTTGCGGGCAGCCCGGAGCGGTTGCGCATCACGCTGGCCGTCGCGGGTTTCTGCGAGGAAGACCTCGAAGTGACCACCGAGGAAAGCCAGTTGGTGGTGCGCGGCAGGCAGCGGGACGACACGGAGCGCGACTACATCCACCGCGGCATCGCGGCACGCCAGTTCCAGCGCACATTCGTGCTGGCCGACGGCATGCGGGTGATCGCGGCGGAACTGAAGAACGGGCTTCTGGCGATAGACCTGGACCGGCCCCAGCCCGAAAGGCTGGTACGGAAAATAAACATTTCGGTGAAAGACTGATTGTCGACTCGTTCGCAATTCGCCGGAACCGAAAGCTCTAAAGCGGGTTGGTCATGTGGACGCCCCGCGACAAGGAGGCTGAAATGACGAGCACAGACACCAGACCGGTCGTGAGCCAGGCCGATCTCGCCCATCTCGGCGAAGGCACCGTGGCTTACCTGCGCGAAATGGGCTCGGAGGAGCTGAAGGGCAAGTTTCCGGGGCTTCCCGAAATCCAGCCCGGCCTGAAACTGTGGGCGCTGTTTGCCGCCGACGGCCGGCCGATCCTGCTTTCGGACGAGCGCGACCGGGCGCTTGCGGGTGCTCTGGAGAACGATCTCGTTCCCGTCGCTTTGCACTGAAGATCCCAGACGACAACGGGCGGCTCGCGCCGCCCGCCTCGATCGATTTCCCGTAAAATCAAGCCGCGTGCGACGTTGGTGCCGATGCCAGCAGCGCATGGATGGCGCTGGCGTCGCGGGTGCCGCGCACCTTTGCCACGGTATCGCCGTCCCGCAGCACGCGTGCGATGCGCGATAGCGCCTTGAGATGATCCGCGCCGGCGCCCTCCGGCGCCAGAAGCAGGAAGACAAGGTCGACCGGCTGGTCGTCCAGCGCCTCGAAATCGACCGGCTGCTCCAGCCGCGCGAACACGCCGGTGATCTGCTTGACCCCCGCCAGCTTGCCGTGCGGAATGGCGATGCCGTTGCCGACGCCGGTCGATCCCAGTCGCTCGCGTTGCAGGATGGTATCGAAAATCTCACGCTCGGGAATATGCGTGATCGCCGCCGCCCGCTCGGCCAGAAGTTGTAGGAGCTGCTTCTTCGAATTCGCCTTCAGGGCCGGCAGGATGGCCGGCACCTGAACCAGATCACTGAGATCCATGCCAAATACCTCTTGTAGCCCGGACCGGCCGCGTGGAGCGTCCTGGCCGGGTATCCCCCGTTTCAACCCTGAGCTGATCTCGTCGTCGACGGATCGATCCAGCCGATGTTGCCGTCCGGTCGGCGGTAGACGATGTTGACGTGATCGTTGCCTGCATTGCGGAAAACGAAGACCGGGCTTTCCTTGGTGTCGAGTTCGACCACGGCGGAGGCGACGGTCATGGTCTTCAGCGCCATGGTCGATTCGGCGACGATGGCCGGCGAATAGTCGTCTGCGACCTCGATCTCGTCATCGTCGGCGAGCGCCTCCATGACCGTATAGGCCACGTCGGTCTCCTTGCCGTTGCCGCTGCGCGACTTCAACCGGCGCTTGTAGCGGCGCATGCGTTTTTCGAGACGCTCGGCCGCGCCGTCGAATGCGATGATCGGGTCCTGGGCGTCGCTGGTCGCCTGCAGCGCCGCGCCGCTGTCGAGGTGGATCATGCAGTCCGCGGTGAAGCGGGAGCCGGACTTGGCGACAGTGACATGTCCGGCAAATCCTCCGTCGAAATATTTGTCGATCGTCTCGCCGATGCGTGCTTCGATACGGGAGCGGAACGCATCGCCGATATCCATGTGCTTTCCTGAGATACGCAGGCTCATGAGATCGCCGACCTTCCTGTTCAGTCTTCCAACGGGGTGAGTTTATACCGGTTGCGGGAGCGCACAAGCATGACAGTGCTCAGCGACGGCAGCCCTTCTCAAGCTTCAGGTTAGCCACGTGCCGCCTCCCGACGAAAATCCCTTCGACATCGCCCGGCCTATGGGCGCGGGCTTCTAGTGAGTTCGGCAGGCCTTGTCAATGAATCGGCAGCGGCCGCAGGGGAAGCTCGGGACAGTCCACCAGGGAAACCCGCTGTTCAGCGGCCAGCGGTGCTCATCGCCCGCTTCTCGCGCCGCCGCTGGACGGAGGAGGGAATGTTCATGCCCTCGCGGTATTTGGCGACGGTGCGCCGCGCGATGTCGATGCCATCCTTCTTCAGGATATCCACAAGCGCGTCGTCGGATAGCACGTCGTCCGGCTTTTCCTCGTCGATCATCTGGCGGATGCGGTCGCGCACCGCCTCGGACGAATGCGCCTCGCCGCCGCCGGCGGAAGCGATCGAGGCGGTGAAGAAGAAGCGCAGCTCGAAAACGCCGCGCGGGGTGAGCATGTATTTGTTGCTGGTGACGCGGCTGACCGTCGATTCGTGCATGCCGATGGCGTCGGCGACGTTGCGAAGATTGAGCGGGCGCAGATGGCGGATGCCGTGGAGCAGGAACGCGTCCTGCTGGCGCACGATCTCGGTGGCCACTTTCAGGATGGTCTTGGCCCGCTGGTCGAGGCTGCGGGTCAGCCAGTTGGCGTTCTGCAGGCATTCGGTGAGGAAGTCGCGTTCCCCCTGGTTCTTTGCGTGCCGAGACACCGTGGTGAAATAGATCTGGTCGACCAGAACCCGCGGCAGGGTGTCGGGATTGAGCTCGACCGCCCAACTGCCGTCGCCAGCGGCGCGCACCTCCACGTCGGCGACTATGGTGTCGGCCGCGCCGCCCGAGAAGGCCAATCCGGGCCGGGGGTCCAGCGTTCGGATTTCCGCCAGCATGTCGAGGAGATCCTCCTCGTCGACGCCGCAAAGCCGCTTCAGTGCCTGGAAGTCGCGGCGGGCCAGAAGCTCCAGATTGGCGACCAGCGCCCGCATCGCCGGGTCATGGCGGTCCTTGCGCTGAAGCTGCAAGGCCAGGCATTCGGCAAGGTCGTGCGCGAACAGGCCGGGCGGGTCGAAGGATTTGCATCGCGACAGCACCGCCTCGGCCTCACCGGGTTGCGCGCCTAGCCGCAGACCGATCTCGGCTGCGTCGCCGCGAAAATAGCCTGCCTCGTCGAGCTCGTCGGTGAGTTCGTGGGCGATCAGCCGCGACGCGGGATCGGCAAAGGCGAAGGCGATCTGCTCGCCGACGTGATCGCGCAGCGTCGGCTTCGCCGCGGCGACACCTTCGAGGTCGAAGCCATCGCTGTCGCCGCCACCGCCGCCGGTCGATGCCGATTTCCACTGCGCGGCGAGATCGGGGCCGAGCTTCTCGCTGGTGCCGGGATCGTCGGGAAAGACGTTCTCCAGCGACGTGTCGAGCCGGTCGGAGATCGTTTCGGAGGTGACGGCCCCGCCATCCTCGTACCAGTCTTCGGACCGCGCGCCTTCGTCCAACTCCTTCTGGACCTGGTCGGTGGCGGCGTCTTCCTGGGGCTCGACGCGTTCCAGCAGCGGATTGCGCTCGATCTCCTCATCGACGAAGCGTTCGAGTTCGAGATGTGTGAACTGCAGCAGCTTGATGGACTGCATCAGTTGCGGCGTCATGATCAGCGACTGCGACTGCCGCAACTGCAGTTTGGCCGAAAGCGCCATGTCCGGTCGTCCAACTCCTACCGCAACGCCACCCGCAGTCCCGCCTTGGCAGATGGCGGGACGGGAAAGTGGAACAATGAACTGGCCCAGCTTTTGCTTGTCAAGCCGGACGGTAGGAAAAACGTCTTGCCATTTGGTAAAAGGCAAAAAGGGATTGCGCGCGCCGCGCATGCCCGCGGCGTTAGAGGGTAAAACTCTCACCGAGATAGAGGCGGCGCACATTGGTGTCGGCGATGATGTCCTCGGCCGAACCATGCTTCAGTATCTCGCCGCTGTGGATGATGTAGGCGCGGTCGATGAGCTTGAGGGTCTCGCGCACATTGTGGTCGGTGACCAGGACGCCGATGCCGCGTGTGGTGAGGTGACGGACGAGATGCTGGATGTCGGCGACAGCGATCGGATCGATGCCGGCGAAGGGTTCGTCGAGCAGCATGTAATGCGGCCGGCTGGCCAGCGCCCGTGCGATCTCGAGGCGCCGACGCTCGCCGCCCGACAGGGCCATCGAGGGCGATTTGCGCAGATGTGAGATGTGGAATTCATCGAGCAACCCGTCGAGGGCCTTTTCGCGCTCCTTGCGGCTGGGTTCCACCACTTCGAGCACGGCGCGGATGTTATTCTCGACGCTCAGGCCGCGGAAGATCGAGGCCTCCTGCGGCAGGTAGCCGATGCCGAGGCGGGCGCGGCGGTACATCGGCATCGAGGTGATGTCGAAGCCGTCGATCTCGATCCTGCCCTTGTCGACGGGCACGAGGCCGGTGACCATGTAGAAACAGGTCGTCTTGCCGGCGCCGTTGGGGCCGAGCAGACCGACTGCCTCGCCGGCGCGCACGCCGAGCGACACGCCGTTGACCACCTGCCGCCCCTTGTAGCTCTTGGTGAGGCCGGTCGCGATCAGCGTTCCCTTGAGTTCGGCGCGATGCCGCACGACCGCTGGCGCGGCCGGCGCAAAGCCGAGCCGCCCCGACAGGCGGGCTAGCAAGGACTGCTGCTGCGTCATTAGTTTTTCTGCGAACCGGGC
This sequence comes from Mesorhizobium sp. LHD-90, assembly GCF_030929505.1. Lineage (GTDB taxonomy): Bacteria > Pseudomonadota > Alphaproteobacteria > Rhizobiales > Rhizobiaceae > Kumtagia. The sequence goes on from NZ_JAVFVV010000011.1 coordinate 136,018, forward strand.
GTTATCGACATGATGACGCGGCGGTTGCAACCGTCGACCTCTGCCTTGCTCGTCTTCATGTTGACGGTGAGCTTGCAGCCGATCAGCGTATTCTTTCCCTCGGAAAGGACCACTTCCTTGCCCGACAGCACCAGCGTCTGGCTCGTCATGTCGAAGGTGCCGCGGTCGCCGGTGGCAACCTGGGTGTCGGACTTGATATAGACCTTGTCCTCGACCTCGATGCGGTCGATGTTGGCCGAACCGGTGGAAGAGGAACCGCTGCCGTCATTGGCATAGAAGACCGTCATCTTGCCGGCTTTCATCAGCGTCGGGCCCTGTGTGACGTTGACGTTGCCGGTGAACACGGCCTTGCTTTCGCCGTCGATGACCTCGAGCTTGTCGCCCTCGATCTGGATTGGCTGGCCGCTGTTGATGCTGAGCCCCTGCAGGCGCCCGGTAGCCGTATTGTTGGCCGCCGCCTCCTGCGCTTGCAGCGGCAGGACCGGCAGCGCCGCCAGCGCAAGCACGGCGCAGGCGGAGAGACTGAAGCTTTTCCCGAACATCCCGTTACCCACCCTCACTGGCTGGCCGTCTCTTTCTTCGGCAGCACTATATGCACACGGACGCGTTTGTCGAAAACAACGATCTTGCCGCGATCCTCGACCGACATCGTGTCGGCGGTGATCGTGCCCCCCTTGTAGCTGATCTCGACCGGTTTGTCGGTCGACATGCGGCCTGCGCTGAGATCGAGCAGGGCGGAGCCAAGCGTCGCGACCGCACCGTCCGAGGTGGCGATGTTGATCTGCGTGTCGACGTTGAGCATGTTGGTGGTGCGGTCGAACTGGCCGCGCGCGGCATCGATGGTTGCCGATCGCTCCATGTCGATCGGCACGGTCGCGGCAATCTCCTGGAGTTCCACGACGGCGTCGTTGGCAATGTCCTGAACGGCGCGCAACGCACTGACGGCGTAGGGCTGGTTGTCTCTGGTGAAGCCTTCCAGCTTGGGATTGGCCATCACCAGCTTGCCGTCGGAGACCGTCGATTCCTGCGACGTGATGTCGGCCGACGGCGTGGAGCGGTAGGATTGCAGCAGGAAGCCGGCGGCCATGATCACCGCCAGCGCCGGCAGGACGATCTTGAGCACCCCGACCCGGCGCGAATGGCGCTGTGCGTTGCGGAACATGGCGGAACGCTCGGCCGTCGGCCGGGCCGGGCCCGCAATGGCCTCAGGGGATGCGTCGCTCGAATCCGGCGATCTTGCCAACATAGCATACCTGTTTCGCGTCGCAGCGCCGGCAGAACCCGTCGCGCCGGATCACCAAGATGACTGACCGCGATCAACGTGCCGAAAGCCACGAAATTATGGCCAACTGCCTGAGGCCGCTTCGACTTTCCCCCTTCCGCAAGCGCGGAACAGCCGATGCACCTGTCCGTTCGACCAGATGGCGGACGTCCTGCCCGCTTCCAGTCTCGCGTGCGCGCCACTTTAGATCATGCCGTCGCGCGCCAACAATTGGGCAATATGGTTATGTTTGAACGAATTGTCAGCCCCCACATCTCCGGGAAGGCGGCCGATCGGGCAGTTTTCCTGACTTTAGTTTAGCAAAAGGTGAGGGGTGTTGTCCTCAGAGCATCCGTCGGTCGCAGGGAACCGGGCGAAACCGGTCAGACGGCCATGCGGCTCGGCGGACGATCCTTGGCGAGCTTGCGGAATTTGCGCACGACCATATCGCGCTTGAGTCGTGAGATGTGGTCGATGAACAGCACGCCGTCGAGATGATCGATCTCGTGCTGGAGGCAGGTGGCCAGCAGCCCTTCCGCCGTCACCTCGCGCGGCTTGCCGTCGAGGTCGAGATATTTCACCCGCACCGTGGCCGGCCGCTCGACCTCGGCATAATAGTCGGGGATGGACAGGCAGCCTTCCTCGTAGACCGAACGCTCGTCGGAACGTTCGACGATCTGCGGGTTGATGAAGACCTGCGGCGCCTTGGGCTCGTCTTCCTTGGCGAGGTCGATGACCAGCATGCGCAGCGGCTCGCCAACCTGGATCGCCGCGAGCCCGATGCCGGGCGCGTCGTACATGGTTTCCAGCATGTCGCCGGAAAGTTTGCGCAGCGGCGCGTCGAAGCGCTCGACCGGCTTGGACACCAGGCGCAGAACCGGATCGGGAAGAATAATCAGCGGCTTGATCGACATGCGTTTCAGGTAATGGCTTGCGTGAAAAGCGTCAACGGGGGTCACGCGGCTACCGTTCCCGTTTTGATCTGCAGGCCGCCGGCGAATCGGCTATTCTTGCCGGCATGACCGACCTTGCCCAACTCCTTGCCCAGCCTGTAGCCCAGTTTGGCGCCACGGTGGTGACGCTCGGCCACACGCTGGCCGGGTTCGCGGTGCTGTTGCTGGCTCTGCTCGTGGCGCTCGTCGTGGCGCTGTGGCGCTCGGCGAAAGCGCGCGCCGTGGCCGCCGCCGAGGCAGCCGACCTTGCGCGCGACACCGAGGCCCGCATGGCCGGCCTGCTGCGGGCCCAGGCCGAGATGCAGGGCCGCATGAGTGCCGTCGCCGACGTGCTCGGCGCGCGTCAGGCCGAGCTCAACCAGTCGATTGGCCAGCGGCTCGACGCCATGACCGGCCGCATCGGCCAGACCATGGCGGAGCAGACCAAATCGACGCACGACAACCTTGCCCGCCTGCAGGAGCGGCTGGCGGTGATCGACACGGCCCAGAACAACATCCAGTCGCTGGCCGGCCAGGTGGTGCAGTTGCAGGCGATCCTGTCCAACAAGCAGACGCGCGGCGCCTTCGGCCAGTCGCGCATGGAGGCGATCGTCGCCGACGGGCTGCCGCAGGGCGGCTACACATTCCAGCACACGCTCTCCAACGGCAGCCGGCCGGACTGCGTGGTGAGGATGCCCAACGGCGCGCCGCCGCTGGTGATCGACGCAAAATTCCCGTTGGAGGCGTGGAACGCCATCCGCGCCGCGGCGGAGGCCGACCAGAGCGGCGAGGCGCAAAGGGCGGCGCAGCAGGCGTTCCGCCGCGATCTCGACGTGCACATAAGGGCGATCTCGGAAAAGTACCTGCTGCCCGGCGAGACGCACGACACGGCCTTCATGTTCGTGCCGTCGGAATCGATCTTCGCCGAGATCCACGAGAATTTCGAGCCGATCGTGCAGCGCGCCCATCGCGCCCGCATTGTCATCGTCTCGCCCTCGCTGCTGATGCTGTCGATCCAGGTGATCCAGTCGATCCTGAAGGACGCCTCGATGCGCGAGCAGGCGCATCTCATCCAGGGCGAGGTGGTGCGGCTGATGGAGGATCTTTCCAGGCTGGACGACCGCGTGCGCAAATTGCAGGTGCATTTCGGCCAGGCCAACAAGGATATCGACGACATCCTGATCTCGGCGTCGAAAGTCGCCAAGCGCGGACAGAAGATCGAAGCACTGGAATTCGGCGATCCGCCGCCGGCTGCGATCGAGCCGGAACCGGCGCACAGCGCGCAGAGCAAGACCGGGCAGCTCCGGCTGCGGGTGGTCGAGGATGGGTCGGCCTGAACTGAAGCTGAATATGCATGGGCGCGCGGGGCATCTTGCGCGACGGCAAAACTCCTGATTCAGTTGTTGCAGGATCAACAGGAGGATTGGATATGGCCAAAGGTTCGATGAGGCCGGGCAAGGAAGCCCGCAAGCCGAAGAAGGACGCCAAGAAGCCGGCTGCTGCCCCGGTGCTGCACGCGCCGGCCGTGCCGGCTATGAAGATCAAGGAAAAGAAATAGCCTCGTCCTGAACTGACTTATTGCCATGGCCGCTCCGATCACGGAGCGGCCATAAGTGCCTGTTTGTTTGCTTCAGAGTTTCGCCGCGACGTCCTCGAGCTGATCGGCGCACTGGCCCCAGCCCTCGTGAAACCCCATCTTCTCATGGGCCTCGCGGTCCTCGGCCGTCCAGTGGAGGACGCGGGCCGTGTATTTGGTCTTGCCCGGACCGGCATCCTCGAAGGTGAGGATGCCCGTCATGAACGGCTTTTCCGACGGCTCCCAGGCGCTGACGAAGGCGTCGGTGAAGACGAGGCGCTCGTTGGGCACCACTTCGAGGTAGATGCCGCGATTGGGGAACTCGGTGCCGTCCGGTCCGGCCATGACGAACAGGTTGGATCCGCCCGGCCGCACGTCGACCTCGACCTTCGGCGTGGTCCATGGTTTTGGCGCGAACCACAGCGGCAGGATTTTTGGGTCCGTCCAGCAGCGATAGACGTTTTCGCGCGGCGCGTTGAGGATGCGGGTCAGCACCAGTTCGCGGTCGCCCTTGGTCGTGTCGGTCATTCTTTTCTCCTGAAAGCTGGTTTCGAGCCTAGGACGCCAATGGGCCGAAGGTTCCGACAGACGCCACGAATTTTTTCGCGGGCCGCCTTGCTGACCCGCATACGTGGGCAGGAAAATAGCGTCGATGCCGACGCGCGCTACCCCGCGCGGGGCGTTCTCCTGACAGGGTCAGACGTGCTTGCGGCCGCCGGCCGCCCGGAACCAGTCGTCCGGATAGGGATACCACCACTCCTGTATCGTCGGCTTGTGGTCGATGATCACCATCTTCGAGCGCCGGAAGGCGTCGAGACCCTGGCGGCCGAGCTCGCGGCCGAGGCCGGACGCCTTCCAGCCGCCGAAGGGCAGGGCGTCATTGTCGATCAGCGGATTGTTGACCCACACCATGCCGGCCTCCAATCGCTCGGCGGCCTCATGCGCCTCGGCGAGGTCGGTGGTGAAGATCGAGGCGCCGAGGCCGAACGGGCTGTCGTTGGCAAGCCTTATCGCCTCGTCGAAATCCTTGACGCGGCAGATGGCGGCGACCGGCCCGAAACATTCTTCCCGGCAGATCGCCATGTCCGGCGTGACGCCGGTGAGGATCGTCGGCTCATAGAACCAGCCGACATTGTTGGCCGGCGGGATGCGGCCGCCAGTGACGGCCGTCGCGCCGCTGCGCACTGCGTCGTCGACCAGTCGCATGACCTTGGCGCGCGCCGCCTCGCTGACCAGAGGTCCGATCTCTGATCTGTCGAGGCCGTTGCCGATGCGCAGTCTTCGCGTCTCGGCGGCGAATTTCTCCACGAAGGTGTCGTGCACGTCGTCGACGACAAAAAACCGCTCGGCAGAAGTGCAGACCTGTCCCGAGAGATGGAAAGCGGCCGTCACCGCGCCCGCCGCCGCGACGTCGAGCGGCGCATGTTTCGAGACGATCATCGGATCGGAGCCGCCAGCCTCGATGACGCAGGGCTTCATGCGTTCGGCGCAGGCGACCGCCACTGCCTTGCCTGCCGCCACGGAGCCTGTGAAGGCGACGGCGTGCGTGCGCGGTGACTGGATCAGCGCCTGGGCGGTCGCGGCGTTGCCGGGCAGGCAGCAGACAAGACCTTCCGGCAGCGAGCGAAAAACGTTCATGTAGTCGAGCGTCGAAAGCGTCGTCGCTTCCGCCGGCTTGATGACGCAGGCATTGCCGGCGGCGAGCGAGGCGGCGACGGTCCAGCACATCAAAAGCACCGGAAAATTATACGGCATGATGTGCACCGATACGCCGTAGGGTTCGTAGCGCGCATACTGAAACGAGCCGGCCTGCGTGGTGCCGGCGATTTTCCCGGCCTCGTCGCGCGCCATCTCGGCGTAATACCGAAACACCGGTGCGCAATTGGCGATTTCGCCGATCGCTTCCGGATAGGGTTTGCCCATCTCGCGCACCATCAACTCGGCGCAGCGGGTGAAGTCGGCTTGTTCGATGGCGTTGGCAACCTGGTGCAGGTGTTTTGCCCGGCTTTTGGCGTCGAGTTTTTTCCACTTGGCCTGGGCGGCGGTAGCGGCGTCCAGCGCCACTTCGATCTCGGCCGCGGTCGCGGCGGAAATCGCGCCGACCGTCTCCAGCGTGGCGGGGTCGATGACGGGTCTTTGCGTGCCCGCCATCGGCCGGAAGTTTGGATTGACGAAGAGCGTCGGCTGATGGGGTGAAAACGTCATGACCTGCCTCGACCCTAGCGGATCATATAAACCTTCCTGATCGTCTCATGGACGGTGCAGACGCCCTTCCAGTCCTGTGGGAAGAAGGCGGCGGTGTCGGGCGTGATCTCGATCACCTCGCCGCTTTCGTGCACATAGGTGCAGCGGCCTTCGAGGAAGTGGCAGAACTCGTCGCGGGTGACGTGGCATTCCCATTTGCCGGGCGTGCAGACCCACAATCCGCATTCGGAGCGCCCGTCCGGCCCCTTGTGCAGCAGCTTGCCGGAGGTGTGCGACTGGCCCTCGATCATGGTGGGGATGACGCCCCAGTCGACGAGATCGGTGAAGGCGAGCGGGTTTTTCCAGACGGGCGTGGTCATGCTTGTGTCCTTGTTCAAAAGGTGCGGTCAGCGGCACATGAAGGCTTTGCTGAGCGTTTCGGTGATGATCGAGGTTCCCGCCCAGCCGGCCGGGAAGAAGACGACCGCGCCGGCCTGGACCGGAATTTCTTCGCCGCTGTCGCGGACATAGGTGCCGCGGCCGCCGATGAAATAGCAGAACTCGTCGGTGGCGAAAGCGACTTTGCGCGTGCCCGGCGTGCATGACCACAGCCCGCATTCGCTGGAGCCGTCGGCGTTGACGGAGAGAATCTTTCCGGATGCATGCGGGTTGCCGGCAATCGTGTTGGCGCCGGGTCCCCAATCGTCTAGGGCGACCAAGGCGGCATCGGGCCAGTTCGGTGTCGTCATGAAAAACCTCAGGCGACCAGGATGTAGATGTTGCGCATGGTCTCGTGCACGTCGCATTCGCCGGACCAGCCGGCGGGAAACAGCACGACCGTTCCCTTTTCGACCTCGATGACCTCGCCGTCGTCCGAGCGGTAGGTGGCGTGGCCGGCGACGAAATGGCAGAGTTCGTCGCGCGGAATCGATAGTCGCCAGCGGCCCGGCGTGCAGACCCAGATGCCGCATTCAGGGCGGTTGTCCGGTCCCTTGTGGACGAGTCTTCCGCGCGAATGCGAGGCGCCGGAGATGGCGTCCGGCTGCACACCCCAGTCGACGAGGTCGCTGCGGGTTGAGGCGCCGTGGAGATGAGGGGCGGAGGAAGTCACTATCTTTACCCTCCCCCTTGTGGGGAGGGTCGAGCCGCGCAGCGGATCGGGGTGGGGGTAGATGGCTTTTCGTCACGTTTGCCCGACCGTACCGTCAGACTGGCGGACCCCCACCCCGCGCCTCCGGCGCGACCCTCCCCACAGGGGGGAGGGTAGAGGCCGGCGCCCCTCACAGTAGCCCCTCCAGCAGGCCTGCCGCCTTTTCCGGGCCGTTCTGGCTTTGCATATGTTTGGAGGTGGCGACGAGCTTCGCCTGCATTACCGGATCGGAAATGCAGCTTTCCAGCTTGGCGATCAGTTCCGCATCGGTCCAGTCGTAGCGCGGCATCTTGAAGCCGTGGCCGGTTTCCTGGACGCGGGTGGCGTTGTCATGGCCGTCCCAGACATAGGGCATGATGATGGCCGGCTTGCCGAAGAACAGGCATTCGGTGAAGGAGTTGTTGCCGCCGTGATGGATGACGGCATCGACCTGCGGGATGACCGAAGGTTGAGGAAACCAGCTTTCGATGATCACATTGCCGGGCACGTCGCTGTAGGCTTCTTTGTAGCCGCCGACATTGACCAGCGCGCGAAAACGGCTGTTGCCGATCGCCGCGATGATGCGCTTCAAAAGGTCGGTGTCGCCGGCGCCAAGCGAGCCGAAGGACACATAGATGAGCGGCCCGTCATTGTTCTTCGCGAAAGTGGGCATCTCGTAAGGCGCCTCCTTGCGCACGCAGCCCTCCAGATACTGGAATCTTGCCGGATCGAGCGGATGCCGGCGGTTGAATTTCACGGCTTCCGGATAGAGCAGCAGGTTGAGATAGGGCGAAGCCTCGAAGAACTGGCCGATCGGATAAGGGTTCTCCTGGCAGGTCCTGAGGAAGAAGTTGAATTCCTCGTGGATCGGCCGGATCACTTCGTTGAAATGCTCACGATAGGCCTTGTGGCAGGCGTGGTCGTTCTCGCCGCAGCCGGAGAGATGCGGCGGGATGCCGTCGTCCTCGATCTCGTTCTCCGAGCAGGAGATGATGCGCACCCAGGGTTTGCCAAACTGCTTGATGGCCGGGAACAGCACGACGTTGTCGACGCAGATGACGTCGGGCTGGATTTTCTCCAGCACGCCGGGCAAGTCGCGCTGGGCCCATTTGGCGCTGTCGACGATCGCCGTCCAGCAGTCCTTCACATAATTGTCGACCTGGTCGTAAGGCGATTTGCGGAAGTTCGGGATGTGGCCGTTGATAAAATCTTCCCAGAATTTTGCCATCTGCTCGGGCGGCATCGGCTCGGAAAGATTCACCGGATACGCCTCGAAGCCATAACCCTTATAGACGTCGACGAAGCCGGGATCGGACAAAAACACCGCCTTGTGGTCGCGCGCCTGCACCGCCTGGGCGATCCCGACCGAGTTCAGTGCCGGCCCGTAGGCGGCTTCGGGAAAGAATGCGATCGTTTTCTGGGCCATGCCTGCCTCCAACAGAACTCAGTTCCTGAAAATGCGCGTGTCTTCCGCCGCCCAGCCGATCTCGACTGTATCGCCGGCCTTGACCGGACGGCGGTTGGCGGCGTCGGCGGTGACGCGGACGAGGAAGGGTTTTTCGGTCAGCGCCGTGCGGATGTGAAGCTGCAGGTCGAGCCCGTGATAGGCGAGCGCCTCAACCGTGCCGGAGACGCGGTTGGCGATGTCTGCCGTAGGGGACAGCGCCACCCGCTCGGGACGTACGGCGGCGATAGCCGCGCTACCCGGGCTTAGATCGTCCGGAAGCGTCCCGGCGATCAGTGCGTCGTTGGCCGCCCGCACGCCGTATTGCTCGGCGCTGCCCTCACAAAAATTCATGACGCCGATGAAGTCGGCGACAAAACGGTCAGCGGGCCGCTCGTAGATCTCGTGCGGCGTATCGCATTGCAGCAGGTGGCCATCCTTCAGAACCGCCATGCGGTCAGCCATGACCAGCGCTTCCTCCTGGTCGTGGGTGACCACGATGAAGGTGATGCCGACCTCGTGCTGGAGCCGCTTCAGTTCCATCTGCATGGCGCCGCGCAGCTTTTTGTCGAGCGCGCCGAGCGGCTCGTCGAGCAAGAGCAGGCGCGGCCTTTTCACCAGCGCGCGGGCAAGCGCGACGCGTTGTTTCTGGCCGCCGGAAAGCTGCTCCGGCTTGCGATCGGCCAGTTGGGAAAGCTGCGTGGTCGCCATGATCTCGTCGACGCGAGCACGGATTTTTTCCGCTGGCAGCCGCTCCATCTCGAGGCCGTAGGAAATGTTGGCACGAACCGTCATGTGCGGGAACAGGGCGTAGGACTGGAACATCAGATTGACCGGCCGGCGGTTGGGCGGGACGGCGGAAATGTCCTTGCCGTCGAGCAGGATTTTTCCGGCGCTCGGCGTCTCGAAGCCCGCCAGCATCCTGAGCAGCGTGGTTTTTCCGCAGCCGGACGGACCGAGCAGGGCAAAGAACTCGTTCTCGCGGATCGCCAGCGACACGTCGTCGACGGCGGCGATGCGGCCGAAGTTTTTCGTCACCCGGTCGATGGCGAGCAGCGTGCGGGTCACTGGCCGATCATCCCGCGATTGAGGCGCTGCGAGAGGGTGAGAGCGATGACGCTGACGGCCATGACGATGGTGGCGAGCGCGTTGATCTCCGGCGTAATGCCGAAGCGGATCATCGAATAGATCTGCATCGGCAGCGTGGTGGAGGCGCGGCCGGCTCCGGCGGTGAAATAGGCGATGATGAACTCGTCGACCGACAGCGTGAAGGCGAGCAGCGCGCCGGCGACCACCGCCGGCAGGATGACCGGCAGCGTGATGCGCCGGAAGGTGGTGACCGCCGAGGCGCCGAGATCGGCGGACGCCTCGGTGATCGACCAGTCGAAACTTTTCAGCCGCGCCCGCACGACGGAGCAGACGAAGGCGATGTTGAAGACGACATGAGCCAGCACGATGGTGTGCAGGCCCATAGTGACGTCGAGCATGGAAAAGAACGACAGCAGCGCTATGGCGAGCACGATGTCGGGGATGATCATCGGCGCGAAGATCAGTGCCTCCAGCGCCGAGCCGCGCTTGCGCCGCATCTCCACGCCGAGCGCCAGCAAGGTGCCGAGCAGGGTGGCGATTGCCGTCGAGACGATTGCCACGATCAGCGTGTTGAGCGCGGCCGACAATATGTCGTTGTTGGACGCCAGCGAGACGTACCATTTGAACGAAAATCCGGACCAGACGGTCGGCAGGCCGCCCTCGTTGAACGACAGCGCGACCAACACCGCGATCGGGATATAGAGGAAAGCGAAGACGGCGACGAGGATGGCGCGGTTCATACCGCTTCCTCCCTGACCGTGGCGCGGCCGGATGCCCGTTCGGCGGCGAAAGCCTGCAAGGTCAAGAGCAGCATCATGATGGCGATCAGCACCATCGACAGTGCGGCGCCGAACGGCCAGTCATTGGCGGTGAGGAACTGGTCGTAGACAAGGTTGCCGATCATCTGGAAGCGGCCGCCGCCAAGCAGCGCCGGGGTGACGAAATTGCCGATCGACAGCACGAACACGAACACCGCGCCGGCGGCGATGCCGGGCAGCGTCAGCGGCAGCACAATGCGGCGAAAAGTGGTGAAGGCCGAGCCGCCGAGGTCGCGTGAGGCTTCCGCTAGTTCCGGATTGAGCCGCGACAGCGGCGCGTAGCAGGCAAGGATGACGAAGGGCAGGTAGTTGTAGACGAGGCCGGCGATCACCGCGCCTTCGGTGTAGAGCATCGACGGCGGTTCACCCGTATAGCCGAACCAGCGCAAAAACTGGGTGACCAGCCCCTCGCGGTTGAGCAGCACGATCCAGGCATAGGTGCGGATCAGGTAGTTCGACCAGAAGGGCAGCACGGCGAAGAACAGGTAGATCGGCTGGCGGTGGCGCGGCGCGGCGGCGATGGCATAGGCAGCCGCATAGCCGATGACGACGGCGATAAGCGTCGCCGTGCCGGCGATGCGGGCGGAGTTGAGAAAGATGCCGGCATAGAGTGGATCGAAGACCTGCGCGAAGTTCTCGAGCGTGAAGGTGTATTCGACGCCGCCATAGATGCCGCGCCTGAAGAAGGCGAGCGCCAGCACCAGCGCGCAGGGCACGACCATCAGCCCGGTCAGCCAAGCCAAGGCAGGGGCCATCAGCAGGGTGGAGCGGGAGGTCACTGGCCTTACCCTCCCCCTTGTGGGGAGGGTCGCGGCGAAATCCGCGCACAGCGCGGCTTTTGACGCGGGGTGGGGGTATGGCGAAATGCCATCCGCTCACCCTTGCGCGTCTCTACCCCCACCCCGCCTCGCAATTTCCGCTACGCTCCAATCGCTCGGCGACCCTCCCCACAAGGGGGAGGGTAAGCGCCGTTCACTGCGCCGCCTTGATCTCGCTGACGATCTTCGAATATTCGCGCTGCGCCTCGCCCACGTCGCGCAGTTCCTCGAACTTCACCAGATCGGCCACCGGCATCGCCATGTTGGGGTACTGCGCGGAAAGTTCGGCCGGCAGCGAGTCCATCGCCGCCTTGTTCGGCACCTTGTAAAGAATGTTCTGCGCCGCCCAGCCGTGGTTCTTGGCGTCGAGCATGAAGTTGACGAACTTGAAGGCATCGTCCTTGTGCTCGGAGGCCTTCATCACCACCATCGTGTCCAGCCAGAGATCGGAGCCCTCTTTCGGGATCACATATTTGATGTCCTTGTTGTCGGTGATGCCGTAGTTGCACCAGCCGTCCCAGGCCTGCACCATCAGCGCCTCGCCGGAGACGAGCTTCGAGTAGAAGGTCGTGTCGTCATAGGCGAGCAGCGTCTTCTTGGCGGAGATCAGCAGGTTCTTGACCTCCTCCATCTTCGCCGGATCGGTCTCGTTGACCGAAAATCCCTTGGCAAGCTGGCCGGCGGCGAGCAGCCAGCGGTCGGTGGCCAGCATCGTGGTCTTGCCCTTGAGGTCGTCGGAGGGCGCGAGCAGATCGTTCCATGAGGCAGGCTCCGTCTTCACCAGGTCGGAGCGGTAGCACAGGCCGGTCGTTCCCCAGGTGTAGGGCACGGAGAAGGCATTGCCCGGGTCGTAGGGCAGCTTGGTCGCTTCGGGATACAGGTTGGCGAGGTTCGGCACCTTGGCATGGTCGATCGGCTCGGCGAGGCCGAGCTTGTTCAGCACCTCGGCGAAGGGCGAGGAGACGAAGACGACGTCGTAGCCCTTGCCGCCGGAGGCGACGAGCTTACCCATGATTTCCTCGTTGGTGGCGTGTTTCACCACCTCGCCGGACACGCCGGTCGCGGCCTTGAAGGCGTCCATGGCGTCGGGCGCCATGTAGCCGTCCCAGTTGGAGATGACGAGGCTTTGCGCGGCGGCCGGCGAGGCGAAGGCCAGCGCGAGGCCGAAAAGGGCGGAGCGGGCGCTCCACGAAAACTGCCGGGACGGCGCGGTCATGACGGACTCCCATTCCTGTTGAAACGACGATTGTCTTTGTCAGGCGCCCATCCGGATGTTCCGCTTATGGCCGCCCAGTTCCCCAGCCTGTTTCCGGCTGCTTTTGATTGACAGTACTATTGCAGAAAAAAGTACGTCAATCCATAATTTGCACGGATCGTTCGAAACGCTTGCCTCCGGCGGCGCACCACACCTCGATCCATGATCGGGCGACAATGCAGGCGGCAGACAAGAAACCTCGCACCAGCCATATCGATCTCGCCCAGCGCATCCTGGATGTGGCGCGCGCCGGCGGCTTCGAACCAGGCGCACGCCTGCCGGAGCAGCAGATCGCGTCGCTCTGCAACGTCTCGCGCACACCGGTTCGCGCCGCATTGCGCCTGCTGGCGGAACAGGGGCTGGTCGGGTGGGTGCAGGACGATGGGTTCCGGCTTGCCGCCGATCTCTCGACGCTGTCCGGGTCGCTGACCGATCTGCCGAGCGCCGAGGAGGACGATCTGGCGGCGGCCATACTGCGCGACCGGGCGGCCCGGCGGCTGGACGGCACGGTGACGGCGGCCGCGCTGGCGCGGCGGTACAGCACCCAGCGAACGACGGTACTAAAAGCGCTGACAAGACTGTCGGAGGAGGGGCTGATCGAGCGCGCCCCCGGCCAGTCCTGGATGTTCCGGCCGGCTCCGGACAGTCCGGAGGCGATTGCCGAGAGCTACGATTTTCGCCTTGCGCTGGAGCCGACAGCCATCCTCGCGCCGGGGTTCCGGCTGGACGGCGCAAAGGCGTCGGCGCTGCGGCAGGCAATGGAGGCGCTGCTAGCGGCGCCGGATTCGACCTTCGACATGCGTGAATGCCAGCGCCTTGACCGTGAGTTCCACGCGTTGATCGCGGCGGGCGCGGCGAACCGTTTTGTCGCCGACGCCCTTGCTGCGCACCACCGGCTGCGGCAATTGCCGGGCGCCACGCCGGGCGTCAGCGTGTTCCGGCTGCGTCAGTCGACGCGCGAGCACCTCGCCATTCTCGACCAGATCGAGAGCCGGCAATACGAGGTCGCCGCCGACCTGCTGAAAGTGCATCTGCGGCTGTCGCGCAGCCAAAGGCCGCATGCGGCCAACCGCGGGGCACCGGCACTGACCGCCATGATCCGGCGGCCGGGCTGACGTTATGGCGGGAACGTCGAACGGCCGGCCGACGGTTGCCTTCTTTCCGGAAGCCAGTTTTGGCGCGGCGCTGAATTGCGTCGGTATCGCACAGTCACTGCGGGAGCGGGGTGCGCGGCCGGTGTTCCTCTGCCATGCCGGTTTCTCGGGCGTATTCGCCGACTACGGGTTCCAGGAAATCCCGCTGCCGACCGACGAGGCGCTGACGGAAAGCGAGCGCCAGAGCTACTGGCAGGATTTCGTCAATCGCCACCTGCCACATTTCCGGCTGTCGCCGCTCGACCAGATCGAGACCTATGTGGCGCCAACTTGGGAGGCGATCGTCGACACGGCGATCAAGGCGGAGGCGCCGCTGCGCCAGGCCCTGGCGCGGCTGAAGCCTGACGCCGTCGTGCTGGACAATGTGGTGATGTTTCCGGCGATCGCCTCCGCCGGCGTCCCCTGGGTGCGGGTGGTGTCCTGCGCCGAGACCGAGCTGCCGGACGCAAACGTGCCGCCCTATCTCTCAGGCCTCGCGGCCGATGATGAAATAGGTCGCACCGAATTCGAGCGGCGCTACCGCGCGGCGGTGGCGCCGGCGCATGAGCGTTACAACGGCTTTCGCGCCGCGCTCGGTATGCGCCGGTTGTCTCCCGGCGAATTCCTCGAGCCGTCGCCCTGGCTCAACCTGCTGCTGACGCCCGAGATCGTCGCAAGGCGTCGCGCCACGCCGCTCGACGCGAAAAAATTCGTCTACCTGCAAGGCTGCGTGCGGGAGGAGGGACCGTTCGAGGCACCGGTGCTGCCGCGCAACAGCGGTCCGCTGGTCTATGTCAGCTTCGGCAGCCTGGGCGCGATGGACGTGGAACTCATCGAGCGCATGCTGGCGGTGTTTTCAACGCTGCCGGCGCGTTTCCTGGTCAATGTCGGCGGTTTTCGCGATACCTATCGCGCCGTGCCCGACAATGTCTTCGTCGACGGCTGGTTTCCGCAGCCTTCGGTAGTGGCAAAGGCCGATCTGTTCATCCATCACGGCGGCAACAACAGCTTTTGCGAGGCGCTCGCCTTCGGCGTGCCGTCGCTGGTCATGCCTTATTGCTGGGACGGCCATGACAATGCCCGACGTGCCGAGGAGATGGGCACCGGCCGATGGCTGGATCGCTCGGCCTGGACGCCGCAGGAGCTTGGGCAAAACATTCTCGGCCTGCTGAACGACGGCGCGATGCGGGAACGACTACGCGCCAACGCTGCGGCGATGGCGGCCGAGTCGGGCCGCGAGAGCGCGGCCGACGCCATCCTCGCGCTGCTGTGAGCAGCACCTCGGATCGCTGTCGTACAAAAACCCGGTATGCCGCCCCAAGGCCTGTTGATATTCGGGCCATGGCCGCCTGCAAATGGCGACTTTCTGCGCTTCCGGTACTCACGTATCAGAACATACGCTGCGTTCCGGTTCTCGAAATCCGCCATTTTCGACTCGCCCTGACCTGAATCTCAACAGGCCTTAGATTGCCCCAAGTCTTGGGGCCTCTAAGGCGCGGCATTCAGGTTTCATCGGAGCGAGGCATTTCTTATGGATCGACGCAGTTTCCTGATCGGCGCCGGGACCGCGGTCGTCGCCGTGCAGGCCGCCTTTGCGCAGGATGCGACGGCGCTGACCGTACTCACCGACAAGGTGACGGCGGCGGAAAAATCGGTGCCGGAGGGCGTCAGCCGCGTCGCCACTTTCGCCTACGATGCCGCGTTACATCCGACGCGCGGCGGCGCGCGCTACAGGCTGAGCGATGCCGACGAAACGGCGCGCTACCCTGAGGCTGCCTGGTTCCCCACCGCCGACAGGCGGTATTTCCTGCTGGACGAAAATCCCGCCTCGCCGCTGATGCTGGGCGCAATCGGCGACGGCGAGACCGACGATGCCGCGGCCGTACAGGCCACGCGGGATTTCTGCGCCGTGTCCGGCGCGCCGGTGCTGATCGATGCCTATTTCGCGCATAAGGGCACGCTGGAGCTGAACCATCCGGTCTCGATCCGCGGCGTCGGACGCGAGCGCTGCGGCCTTTACCTCGCAATCGATCGCGAGAACGAGGGCGTCAACATCCTGGCCTCCGGCGTCTCGCTGGAGGACATGGAGATCCGCGCCCATATCCCGAAGGGTATCCAGAACGGCCAGGGCTCCTACGGAACCTGCATCACCGTCGGCAGATCTTTCTACGATCCGGTGCGCGAGGGCGGCAGGCTTGTGGCGCCGGACCTTGTCACTGGCACGTCGTTCGACCGCCTCAAGATCACGCGGGCCGAAGGTTCTGCGTCCGCCCACGCCATCGCCTGCATGGGTCGCATTTCCGGCGTCTTCGCCAACGACCTCGTCATCGAAGGCGCCTCGCCCAAAAGCGTCCACGGCGATGCGATCCTGGTGCATTGGAGCACGTCCGGGCGCGATTTCCCGCTCGACGCCGACGGCAACGTGATAAAACCGTTCGTGCTGCCGAAGGAAAAGGACGCCCACAGCTACCATCCGAACAATATTCGTTTCGAGAATCTGCGGGTGCGCAACACCGCGCGGCTGATCGCGATCTCTTCGGCCTATGCGGTGCAGATCAGCAAGGTCGATTTCGACGGTCTGGACGACGGGATCAACCGCAACGGCGCACAACTGCTCGACCTCGTCGTCGGCGACGAAGGCGACCGTTACGCCCATCCCGACGACCAGGGGAAAGTCTATTCGAACATCGCCCTGCGCGACATCGTTGCCTACAACATCACCGGGTCGGGCATCAATGCGCGCGCGATCATCGACGTGTCGGGATTCGGCACCTCGAAATATGCCGACGATCCGAATACCGGCGCGCGCTACCAGGACCAGCCGCGCTGGAAGAACATCGAGATCGCCAATGTCGTGATGGAGGCCGATCTTTCGGACACGGTAGACATCGTCAACGTCCGCAACTTTCTTGGCGACATCACCTTCCGCAACATCGACGGCAACGCCAAGGTCAGCCAGGGCGGACTGCGTCTGCAGCAATGCGAGGGCAATCTTCGTTTCGAAAACTGCAAGGTCAATGGCCGCACGCTGGTCAGCGACTGCGACGGCCTGTCGATGCGCGAATGCCGGCTTGCCGGCTCGATGTTCCCGCTGCTTTCGCTGAAAGTCGATTCCAGCGAGGGTTTTGTGCTGGGCGAGCCGGTGACGGGAGGGAAAAGCGGCGTCGCCGGCAGCATCGCCGCCATTCCGGACGAGACCACGGTGAACGTGCAGTTGCTGGAAGGTTGGGTTCCGTTCCTGGAGGGCGAGGAGCTTGCCGGTTCGGCGCGGGCCAGGATCGCGACGGTGTCGACCGCGTCCAGCGCGACGTTGGCGATCGGCGGCGAAACCTCCGCCGGCGCGCTTGCCGCCGGCATCGAGGCGGGCGCCACGGTGCTGTCGGTCGATTCCGGCGGCGCGAAGCCGGGCCTGCCGCGAGCGGTAAAGATCGGCGACAAGATCGCCTATGACGGCGGCGTGCTCTACGTTACCCGCTATGCGCCCGCCAACACGGCCAATATCGAGGTCGCGCCCGCGCCGGCGCCGCTCAAGGCCGGCGGGGAACTGATGCTCGAGTGGCGCAGCCGCAATCTACGCTTCGAGAATTGCGATATCAGCGGTTCGAACCGGGCGGTCGACGCGCGCAACTGCAACGCCGTGATCTTCGACGGCGGGCGTATCCGCGACGCCGGCCAGTACGGGCTGCTCGTGGCCGGGGGCGCGGAAGTGTCGGTCGCCGGCACCAGCTTTTCCAACAACGGGCTGCGCCGCCTGCTGCAGCAGGACGCCACGCTGGCGACGCGCGACATCGCGGTGGCGGCCGGCGCGCTGTTCAACGGCCGCGACATCCGCTTCGAGGACAGCGGCCGCGCCGTCAACAACGTCAGCGTCAACGAGGCCGCGCTTGGCGGATCCTTGCAGAACAGCGTCTTCGCCGGCAAACCGATCGAGGCCAACCTGTCGGTCGCTGGAAAGCTGAAGGGCGGGGGCCGTTTCATGCTGGCCGACAACCGCACGGCCGACGGCGCGGCGGTGGACGCGAACTAGAGCATTTCCGGGCAAATCCGGGTCAGCTCTGTTTCTCCGATGGCGAGGCGATCCGCCAGGGTCCGAAGGACGGGCGAGACGCGTGGCTCGCCCTGAGCGAAGGTCGTGGTGGCGCCACGGCCGAGCGGCTCGACGCAGCGGGCGCCCGCCAGCGGGAAACCCTTCGGGCCGGGTGCATTTGGCCCAAATCCTTTGGGTTCCGGCTCGGCCGTATCACCGATACGACCTTCGCCGAAACCCTCGACCTTGGGCCAAACGCCCTCCGGCAGAGCGACCCGGATTTACCCGGAAATGCTCTCGCAGCGATTCAGGCCGTGCGCCCCAATGCAACGGCCGATCCCGTGAATGGCAACACGAGCTTGTAGCCTTTCGGCGTAGGCTCGATCGGAACCGTCCCGGCGGTTCCGAACTGGGTGATGCCCGGGCCGAGATGATCGGAGAGATCGTAGCGGTGGCCGCCGAATTCGAATGGCGTGCTGGCGGTGAGCCGCGCCGAGAACACGTTGGCGCCGACGACCGATACCGTTTTCTTGCCGACCGTGGCGTCGACCGTCGTGCCCACCACCATGCTGGTGCGGCGGAAGGTGGCGATGCGCTTGCCTTCTCCGAAGGACGCCGGGTTGTCGTAGGTTCCCGCCGGCCGGCGTTGAAGATACAGCGAGAACTCACCGACCGGATCGAGCCCGAGTTTCAGCGCGCCATTGTCGATCTCCGGCGCCTTGAACGGTTTTGCGGCGAAGGTGAAATGCGCCGTCGTCTCGGAAATTGCTCCGTCGAACAGCGGCGCCTCGATGAAGGGCAGGTGCAGGAAATAGCCGTAGTCGGCGAGAGAATCGTCCTTGCTGGCCTGGTAGAAGCGACCGGTAGCGTACCAGGCGAGTTCGCCGGCGAGCAGGGCTGACATGAGTGGCCTCTCGGTTGCTGCCGGCTATTTCTTGATATGCGGGCCGAGCAACGACAGGTCGGCCGGACCGAGCCGGTCGTTCGCCGTCCACAACTGGTGCCAGTAGGGATAGAGCACCGGCGGCGCGCTGACGGCGTCGAGGCGGGCGCGCTCGTCGTCGGTGAGCTTGAGATCGGCCGCGCCGAGATTGTCCTTGAGCTGGGCCTCGGTGCGGCCGCCGATGATGACGGAAGTGACGCCCTGCCGGCCGAGCAGCCAGGCCAGCGCCACCTGCGCGCCCGAGACGCCCCGGGCGTCGGCGATGCCGACCAGCGTGTCGACGATGCGCCACAGCCGTTCCTCGTCGCGGATCGGCGGCTCGCTCCAGCCGGCGAGCTGGCGCGTGCCTTCCGGCGCAGCCCGGTCGCGGCGGTGCTTTCCAGAGAGTAGCCCGCCGGCGAGCGGGCTCCAGACGAGGATGCCGAGGTTCTGGTCGATGGAGATCGGGACAAGTTCGTATTCGGCCTCGCGCGCCTCCAGCGTGTAATGGATCTGCTGGCTTATGAAGCGCTGACGATGCTCGGCCGCCGAGATGCCGAGCGCCTTCATGAGGTGCCAGCCCGAATAGTTGGAGCAGCCGATGTAGCGCACCTTGCCTTGGCGCACGAGCGTGTCGAGCGCCTCGAGTGTCTCCTCGAGCGGCGTCTGGCCGTCCCATTCATGCACCTGGTAGAGATCGATGACGTCGGTGCGCAGCCTTCTCAGGCTGGCCTCGCAGGCGCGCATCAGATAGTGGCGCGACAGGCCTCGATCGTTGGGGCCGTCGCCCATGGGAAAGCGCGCCTTGGTGGCGATCAGCACGCCGTCCTTACGCTTGCCGCCGAGCGCCTCGCCGACGATCTCCTCGCAGCCGCCGGTGGAATAGATGTCGGCCGTGTCGATGAGATTGACGCCGGCGTCGATGCAGAGGTCGATCTGCCGGCGCGCATCGTCGAGCCCGACATTGCCGACCTTGGCGAAAACGCCCCCGCCGCCCATCGTCATGGTGCCGAGCGTGATGGTGGAGATCTTGAGGCCGGATTTTCCGAGCAGCCTGTATTCCATGAAACCCTCCCTCGCGACGGCGCCATGCGTCGGCATCCATCAGGAACCGGCGACAAATAGCGCGCGGCGGGTCCGTTGGATAGGGAGCGCGGCGGTCTTGTGCCGGCTTCAGCCGATCTTGCCGTAGATGAAATAGCGCCCGGCGGGCACGCCCTCGGGGAGCGGCAGCGGCGCCAGATCCGGATGATCGAGCGGCAGGCCGCTGACCGCGATGCCGCGCGGCCGCAGCAGACTGGCGGAAAGGCCCGGCAGCCATTGCAGCGTCTTCAGGTCGAGTTCCTCGATGCCGGTGCCGATGTCGGCATGGACAAGTGCCGCGCCGATGCCGGCGTAGCGCGCGGCGGTCTCGCGGATCTCGCCGATGACCAGGTCGCCCTCGGGCGGGACCGAACTCGGATGCGCGCCCAGCGCCCGGTCGAAGGCGATGATGCGCCGGCCGGGCAAGCGCTCGCGCAGATGGTCGAAGGTGCGGCCGTTGCCAAGCCCTAGCTCGAGGATCGGGCCCTCCATGCCGGAGACTTCCGCCGAGACGGCGTCGAGCACGACGCGCTGCGCCGTCATGCGGCGGATGAAGCTCTCCAGGCGGCTCATGCGCGATTGCCGGACGATGGCGCGTGCGCGGCGGTAGCCGCGTTTGGGATGCATGAAATCATCGGCTGGTCAGACTCCGCCCGCCGAAGCTTGCGGCAGGTAGCGCAGGATGAGTTCCTCGACATGGGCGTTGCGCTGGCGCGCCGTATTGCCGCCCATGACCACGACGACGAGCTTGCGGCCGCCGCGATTGACCGAGGTGACGATGTTGAAGCCGGAGGCGCGGATATAGCCGGTCTTGATGCCGTCGACGCCCTCGACCCGGCCGATCAGGTCGTTGTGGCCGCGGATGTTGCGGCCACGGAAGTTGAAATTCTGGCTTGAGAAATAGGCGAACTGCGCCGGGAAGCGTTTTCGCAGCGACAGGCCGAGTAGCGCCATGTCGCGCGCCGTGGTCCGCTGCTCGACGTCGGGCAGGCCCGACGCGTTGCGGAAGGTGGTGCCGCGCATGCCCAGCGATCGCGCCTTGGCGGTCATCATCTGGGCGAACTGCTCCTCGGATCCACCGAGATATTCGCCGACCGCGACCGCCACGTCGTTGGCGGATTTGGTGGCAAGCGCGCGGATGGCCATGTCGACGTCGATCGTCTGGCCCGGCTTGAGGCCGAGCTTGCTGGGCGGCCGGCGCGCGGCGTAGTCGGAGATGGGGATTTCGGTCGCGGTCGTGACGCGGCCCTGCTGCATGGCCTCGAACAGAAGGTAGAGCGTCATCATCTTGGTCAGCGACGCCGGATAGCGGGGTGCGTTCGAATCGGCCTCGTAGAGCACGCTGCCGGTGCTTCCGTCCACCACGATCGCCGCGTATTTGACCGACATGGACGCCGTCGAGGCGAGCGGCGGGGCGACGTCCAGCGTCCTGGACGTCGAGCAGGCGGCAAGGCCGAACATCAGGAGAAGGATCGCCGCTGCCCGGAACGGCGCCGTGATCGACATTTTCAACTGCCCGCCTGAAACCGAGTGCCCGATGGCCGGCCGCGTTTGCCCCGCGAAGCAGCCGGGCGGAACCTACCGCAACTGCCATCGGTCCCGCAACGCGCATCGCGCGTTTGTTTTGCCAGTGCGCCTCCCCATGCGCAAATCGGGAGCCGAACTCAACATGCACCGATATCATGTGGCATAGTTGCCCGGAGGCGCGTCCGGACGCCTTGCGATGGAGGATAGCATGTCGGAAATAGCCACGCTCGCGGCGTCGATCTTCAAGCATGCGGGCGGCCGCAAGCGTTTCGTCGTGGCGGTGGCCGGTCCGCCCGGCAGCGGCAAGTCGACGCTCGCCCAGCGCCTGGGGGATCTCTTCCCGCAGGGCAGCGCCGCCGTCGTGCCGATGGACGGGTTCCATTTCGACGACGTCGTTCTCGATGCGCGCGGCCTGCGCCCGCGCAAGGGCGCGCCGGAAACCTTCGACTTCTACGGGTTCGAGGCGCTGCTGAAGCGCATCCGCGACAATGCCTCGGAGATCGCCATCCCGGTGTTCGACCGCGGCATCGAACTGTCGCGCGCCGGCGCGGCGATCATCGGCCAGGAGGTGAAGTTCGTGCTGGTCGAGGGAAACTACCTGCTGCTGGACGAGGAACCGTGGAATCGACTCGGGCCGCTATTCGATTTTTGCATCTATGTCGACGTGGCGCGCGACGAACTCGACCGCCGGCTGCGGCAGCGCTGGGACGAGCACGGCAAGACCGAGGCTGAGGCCCGCGCCTGGATCGACAGCAACGACATGCCCAACATCGACCGCGTGCTGGCGCGCCGCCGGCAGGCCGATCTGGTGTTCCGGAGCTGAGGCCTTGAGCCTGATCCCTCCGAAGCCGTTGGATTTCAGGCCTTTCACGGAACCAAAGGCCTTGCCGCGCATTGAGCGGCACGTTCAACCGGAGGGCCTGGAGATGCCAGAATCCAACAAATCTTCCACCAAGCCGGCGAAGGAGCCGAAGGCGGCGACCCCGAAAGCGACGGCCAAGAAGGCCGCGGACGCCAAGTCGGGCGCCGCCCCCGCCATCGCGGCGCGGTCGAAGGATGCAGCGACAGGCAGGAAGACGCAGGCCAAGTCCGCCGGGCCAAAGGCTGCGGCTGAAAAGAAGCCCGCCGCCAAGGGCGCTTCGGCAAGATCCGCCGCCATGGCCTCGGCCAAGCCGGCGAAATCGTCAGCGACCAAGCCCGCGAAGCCATCGGTCGCCAAGTCTGCGAAGACCTCTGCCGCCAAGCCAGCGAAGAGTTCGGCCGCCAAGTCAGCGAAGACGTCGGCGACCAAAGCGGCCGATACCAAGCCGGCGCGCGCCAAATCCGGCAAGGATGCGTCCAAGCCGTCGCTCGCCAAGCGCGTGCTGCGCAAGGTCAAGTCGGCGGCAAGCGGGGTGGCTTCGGTTGCGGGGTCCGTCGTCGGGGGCGGCAAGCATTAGGACTTCCCGCCCGGAGCACGTCGCTGTCGGCAAGAGGATTCTGCGCTACGATGCGTCCCGGCGGCGGGTGACCGCCGGGCTGGATGGATTCGTCAAGGTCTCGGCGGGATGTTCAGGCCTCTCTGGCTTGCCGGTCGTGCCAGCCCTGCCTCCAGCCAGCGGTTGACGTTGGCAAGACTGTCCATATCGAGCAGTTCGCCGGCTTCATAAAAAACTTTCAGGGTGCGCACCCAGCCGAGCATGGAGATGTCGGCGATGGTGTAGTCGTCGTCCATGATCCACTGCCGGCCGGCGAGCCGGGTTTCGAGCACGCCGAGCAGGCGTTTCGATTCGTCACGGTAGCGCTCCAGCGGCCGCTTGTCGGAAATGTCCTTACCGGCGAATTTGTAGAAGAAGCCGAGCTGGCCGAACATCGGCCCGATGCCGCCCATCTGGAAGAACACCCATTCGATCGTCTCGTAGCGCCGCGCCGGGTCCGAGGGCAGGAGTAGGCCTGTCTTCTCGGCGAGGTAGAGCAGGATCGCGCCCGACTCGAACAGCGCCAGCGGCTTGCTGCCGGGACCGTCCGGATCGAGGATCGCCGGGATCTTGCCGTTCGGGTTGAGCGACAGGAAGTCCGGCGTCCAGGTTTCGTTCTTCATAATGTTGATCAGATGCGGCTCGTAGGGGATGCCGATCTCCTCCAGCGCGATCGACACCTTCACGCCGTTGGGCGTCGGGAAAGAGTAGAGCTGAAGCCGGTCCGGATGCTCGGCCGGCCAGCGCGCGGTGATCGGGAAGGCGGAAAGGTCGGTCATGCAGGTTCTCCTGGGAGGGCGGTCGCGCGCAAACCGGCGCCGGGTGGGATAGCGCGCTACGTAGGAACTGAAGCAGCTTCTGTCGAGAAGCCGGCCTTGTCTGTTTTGGGGCAGTTCGTGCCGGTGGAGAATCAAATCGCCTTGAAGGCGACGACGGCGTTGGTGCCGCCGAAGGCGAAACCGTTGCTGATCGCCGCGCGCACCTTGCGTTCGCGCGCGACGTTCGGCGTCACGTCGAGGTCGCAGTCGGGATCGGGCGTGGTGTAGTTGGCTGTCGGCGGGATGACGCCGTCGCGGATCGCCATCACGCAGGCGATCATCTCCAGGGCGCCGGAGGCTCCCATGCAATGCGCGTGCATCGATTTGGTCGAGGAGACCGACAGCTTGTCGGCATGCGCGCCGAACACGCTTCGGATCGCCTGCGTCTCGATCTGGTCGTTGGCCTTGGTGCCGGTGCCGTGGGCGTTGACGTAGTCGACGTCTTCCGGCGCAAGCGCCGCGTCGGCGAGGCAGCGCCGCATGGCGGAAGCCGGTCCCTCGACGGTGGGAGCGACGATGTCGCTGGCGTCGCCCGACAGGCCGGCGCCGGCAAGCTCGGCCAGTATGGGCGCGCCGCGCGCCCGGGCATGCTCGTAGGTTTCAAGCACCGCCATGCCGGCGCCCTCGCCGATGACCAGCCCATCGCGTTCGGCCGAGAACGGACGGCAGGTGTCACGCGCCAGAGCGCGCAATGCTTCCCAACCCTTCAGCACGCCGAACACCAGCGGCGCGTCGGTTCCGCCGGCGATCATGACGTCGGCGCGCCCGAGCCGCAACTGGTCGACCGCCGTGGCGAAGGCATGGTTGGAGGAGGCACAGGCCGAGGTGACGCCGAACACCGGGCCGCGGAGCCGATTGGCCATGCTCACCTGGCCGGCCGCCGCGCCGGGCATGGTTTTGGGGACGGTGAAGATGCCCACCCGCGACCGCTTTTCCCGATAGGCATGGCGGTAGGCTTCGTCGGCGGTGATCGCCCCATAGATGCCGGTCCCGACCACGGCTCCGGCGCGGGGCGACAGCGCTTCGCTTATCTCCAGCCCGGCGGAACGGATCGCTTCGCTGGCCGCGATGGCGGCGAGAAGGCTGAAGCGATCCATCGTGGCGATCTGCTTGCGGTCCAGATCATGCGCCGGCAGTTCCTTGATCTCGGCGCCGATCTGAACCTTCAGGTCTTCCATCGGCGTTGTCGTGATCGGGCCTATGCCCGAACGTCCGGCACGCATCGATTCCCAGATTGCCGGCACGTTCGTGCCGAGCGCGCACAGCCCGCCGATACCCGTGATGACGACGCGCTGTCGCGACATGTCAGCCTTTTTTGGCGATCAAGGCGCGCACGGCCTCGACGATGTCGCCCACATTGGACAGCTTGCTCCAGGCTTCGGCGGTGTTCATCTGGACCTCGATGCCGTAGGCCTCCTCGAGGTCGAAGATGATTTCGGTCAGTTCCAGCGAATGGATGCCGAGGTCGCCCAGGTCGGTGTCAAGCGCGATCTCGCCGATCTCGGGATCCGCGTGAGCCTTGATGTTGCCGATTATGTCCTGAGCAAGTTGATCCATGTTGCCTTCCCGATTGTTTCCGCGCCCTTGTGCCGGACGCTGCCCTTTCCGCCGCACCCGCCGCCCGCTTACGATGCAATTCATCCGGCCGGTGTCACAAACCATTCCTCTATAGAAACCGGATGCCTGCAAGGCAACAAGCGAAGCTCTCTCCTGCGCTCTCGACTTTGCCGTCCACCGGCTTAAGCTGGCCCTTCATGAATCTTGCCTTCTCTCCGCCATTGCCCGATGCCGATCGCCTCAAATCCCAGCGTGTCTGTGCCCGCGGCCTGCTCACGGTGCGGCGGCGCGGTGGGCGCACCCGTATCGAGCGGCTGTCGCAGGAGGGCGCGGCCAAGATCAGGATGCCGAGGACGGACGCCGATCCGCTGGAGGCGGTCCTCATCAATACGGCTGGCGGCCTGACCGGCGGCGACCGGCTTGCCTGGGAGATGGAAGCCGGCGTCGGGTCCTCGCTGGTAGTGACGACGCAGGCGTCCGAGAAAGTCTACCGCGCGTCCTCCGGGCAGCAGGCCGAAACGTCCGTACGCCTGTCCGTGGGCGAAGGCGGCAGCGTCGCGTGGCTGCCGCAGGAGACCATCATGTTCGACCGCGCCGCCTTTTCCCGCCGGCTCGACGTCGAACTCGCCATGGGCGCGACGGCACTCATTGCAGAAGCCACCGTCTTCGGGCGGAGCGCCATGGGCGAGAGGGTGGAGAATGGTTTCTTTCGCGACCGGTGGCGCGTTTCTTGCGGCGGCCGGCTCACCCACGCCGAGGACTTTTTCGTCGGACCCGAGGTACGCGCGTTCCTGGCTGGCAGCGCGGCGCTGGGCGGCGCGGCGGCGATGGCGACGGTGCTGCTTGTCGGCGACGAAACGGAATCCTGGCTCGACCGAGTGCGGGAAATCGTCGGCGAGGAGGGCGGCGCCAGCACCTGGAGCGTCGGCGGGACTGGCAAGCTTCTTGCGAGGCTCTATGCCGGTGACGGATACGGCTTGAGGAAGCGGCTGGTGCCGCTTCTGGGTCTGCTCAACGGACGGGCAGGCCTGCCCAAATGCTGGTCACTGTGAGGGAATTTTGCAGGTATGAACTTGACGCCTCGGGAAAAGGACAAGCTGCTGATCGCCATGGCGGCCATCGTCGCGCGCAAGCGGCTGGAGCGCGGCGTCAAGCTCAACCATCCAGAAGCGATCGCGCTGATCACCGATTTTGTCGTCGAGGGCGCGCGCGACGGCCGCTCGGTCGTCGATCTGATGGAGGCCGGCGCGCATGTCGTCACCCGCGACCAGGTCATGGAAGGGATCGCCGAGATGATTTCTGACGTGCAGGTCGAGGCGACGTTCCCGGATGGGACCAAACTCGTCACCGTGCACGAGCCGATTCGCTAGGAGGAGAAGATGTTGGAGCTGCGGCCAAATTGCGAATGCTGCGACCGCGACCTGCCGCCGGAGTCGGACGAGGCGCGCATCTGCACCTTCGAGTGCACTTTTTGCACCGATTGCGCGGACGGGGTCCTCGGCGGCGTCTGTCCCAACTGCGGCGGCAATTTTTCACCCCGGCCGATCCGCCCGGCGGCGATGCTGAAAAAATATCCGGCCTCGACCAAGCGGGTGCTGAAGGCCGAGGGCTGTGCGCCCGCCGGCAAGGCTGCCTGAGTCGCGGCCGAAGGAGACGATATGATCCCCGGAGAAGTGATCACCGCGCCCGGCGACATCGAGCTGAACAGTGGGGCAGAAACCGTCACGCTGAAAGTCGCCAATACCGGCGATCGGCCGATCCAGGTCGGCAGCCACTACCATTTCTTTGAGACAAACGGCGCGCTGTCTTTCGATCGCGACAAGGCGTGCGGAATGCGGCTCGACATCGCCGCTGGAACGGCGGTGCGTTTCGAACCCGGACAGGAGCGCGACGTGACGCTGGTGCCACTCGGCGGCAAGCGCGAGGTTTTCGGTTTCCAGCAGAAGGTCATGGGCAAGCTGTGACGCCCTCGCCTGCCGTACGGCGGTCAGCGTGGGGGCTTGGCGGCCGCATAGATGACGACATTCGCCTTGTCGAACGACACAGCCAGCACGTCCTCGACCAGCACCTGCCGCGAATCGAGCGCATGGTAGAGCATGGCGTTGCCCTCGATCTCGTCGCGAAGCTGTTCGATCTCCTGCCTGTGCTCTGCCACCTTGGATTCGATGGCAGGCGGCGGGCCGCCCTCGGTCTTGGCCGAATCGGTCAGGAAGACGATATCGACCTGATCGAGCTTGGTGGCGGTTCTGACCGCCTTCGTGCTTTCGGCGGTCTTCTCGATCGCCGCTACCACCTTGTCCGGAACCGCCTCGGCGCTGGTTTCCTCCTGGCGGACCTCCGAGCCGATGATGGCGTCGACCGCTTCCTGGCTTTTCGTTCCTTGAGCGAACGCCGCCACGGCCGGCAGCGCGGCGGCCAGCAGGGTTGCGGCCGCGAGGGCGTGCGGCCATTTGCTATTCGGCGGCTTGGTGGTCGTCATCGCTCGTTCCGTGTGGTTGGGCAGGACAAAGGAAAGCAACGGCGGCCCCCGTGCCGAGGTTCCCGGCATGCGGCTGTTTGCCAGACGCCGGTTGCCAGGCCCGATCTCGCGATCGAACCCGGTGCCGGCGTCCTGAACGGACGGATGATTGGCTCGCCCAAGCCGTCAGCCGGCCTTCTTGGTGACCAGTGTCAGCGCGCCTTCACGACTCATGCTGGCAGCGATGACATGCGCCGAGGTCAGGCCCTTGGCCTTCAGCGCCGACTTGACCTGGGGATTGGCGTCGATGGTGCTGCGCAGTTGCTGAAGGTCGGCGTCGCCGCTTTTGGCCACCACGTCGTTGACCTGCTTCTGCGTGGTTTCAGGCAGTTCGGTCATGTCGACGATGTTGACGCTGCGGATCGTCGTCGGGGCAGCCGCCGGGGCAGCCGCCGGGGCTTCGGGTGCCGGCGCCTGGGCGGGCGGTTGCGTGGCCTGTGCTTGCGCGTTGGCCGCCACGGCAAAGGTGAGCGTAGCGGCCGCTGCCAGGATCGTAATCATGCGCATGGATTTTTCCTTCCATCGGTTGGCAGGCGATCATGTTGGGGCAACACCGCCACCCCACACGCCCAATTGGGTCAGAAGCTGCCGCCGATGGGGTCGTTCCGTGGTTATTTGGTGTCGGAAATGAGAGGCGCCGCGCGTTCAATCCGACGAAATTCGATGGGAGAAGCCGGTGAGGGAAGATGATTGCTTTCAGCCCTAGTTCGCCTTACTTTCCGATCAAGAAGTAAGGAGCACCAAGATGCCCATAGCGTCCGCCAAGGTAACATCAAAGGGCCAGATCACTCTTCCGGCCAAACTGCGCGACCAACTTGGAATCAAGCCGGGCGACCGACTGGATTTCGAGCGGAACCGCGACGGCAAGGTGGAACTGGTCGCGCGAACCGAACGCTTTGAAGATCTGCGAGGTGTGCTTCCCTATGACGGCCCGCCGCTGACTGACGAAGACATCGTCGAGATGGTGCGCCAAGCTCGGTCCGAGATGGGCCAGCGCGTCCTCGATGGGCTGAAGCGTTCCGGCAAGTGATCGGCCTTGACACCAACGTCGTCGTCGCCTGGCTCGTGCAGGGGCAAAGGCGGATTGTCCTTCCTTCAACGCAGTATCGCGTAAGCCATGTCGCCTTGCTGGAACTCGAATGGGTGCTTTCGAATAAGTTTGGCTATCCTAAGGATATAGTGGTCGCCATGCTGAGGCGTCTTGTTGCCGTGTCTAACATCGAGCTAGACCGGCCCGAAGTCGTTATGGCCGTTTTGGATGACTATGAACTGGGCGGAGCCGACTTTGGCGACTTTTTGATCGCTCGCGACAATCTGGCTGCGGGCTGCACGACAACCCTGACGCTCGACGCAAAAGCCGCGCGCAAGACCGGATTCACACTCGCACGGAGTTGACAGATGCCTGCAAGACTTGCCCGCTCCGCCTATGCCCAGATGTTCGGCCCGACCGTCGGCGATCGGGTGCGGCTGGCCGACACCGAACTGTTCATCGAGGTCGAGAAGGACCTTTGCACCTATGGCGAGGAGATAAAATTCGGCGGCGGCAAAGTGATCCGCGACGGCATGGGCCAGAGCCAGGTGAGCCGGGCCGGCGGCGCGGTCGACACGGTCATCACCAACGCGCTGGTCGTCGACCACACCGGTATCTACAAGGCCGACATTGGCCTGAAGGACGGCCGCATCCATGCGATCGGCAAGGCCGGCAACCCGGACACGCAGCCGGGCGTCACCATCATCGTCGGCCCGGGCACCGAGGCGATCGCCGGCGAGGGAAAAATCCTGACGGCCGGCGGCTTCGACGCGCATATCCACTTCATCTGCCCGCAGCAGATCGAGGAGGCGCTGATGGCCGGCGTCACCACCATGCTTGGCGGCGGCACCGGCCCGGCGCACGGCACGCTGGCCACCACCTGCACGCCCGGCCCCTGGCATCTGGCGCGCATGATCCAGTCCTTCGACGCCTTCCCGATGAATATCGGCCTGTCGGCCAAGGGCAACGCCTCGCTGCCGGCGGCGCTGGAGGAGATGGTGCTGGGCGGCGCCTGCGCGCTGAAGCTGCACGAGGACTGGGGCACCACGCCTGCGGCGATCGACTGCTGCCTGTCGGTCGCCGACGACTTTGACGTGCAGGTGATGATCCACACCGACACGCTGAACGAGAGCGGCTTCGTCGAGGATACGGTCAACGCCATCAAGGGTCGCACCATCCATGCCTTCCACACCGAAGGCGCCGGCGGCGGCCACGCGCCGGACATCATAAAAGTCTGCGGCCTGCCGCATGTCATCCCTTCTTCGACCAACCCAACGCGGCCATACACGAAGAACACCATCGCCGAGCATCTCGACATGCTGATGGTGTGCCACCATCTGTCGCCGTCGATCCCGGAAGACATCGCCTTCGCCGAAAGCCGCATCCGCAAGGAGACCATCGCGGCGGAAGACATCCTGCACGACATCGGCGCCTTCTCGATCATCTCCTCCGACAGCCAGGCCATGGGCCGCATCGGCGAGGTGCTGATCCGCACCTGGCAGACGGCCGACAAGATGAAGCGCCAGCGGGGCAGCCTGCCTCAGGAGACCGGCGGCAACGACAATTTTCGCGTCCGCCGCTACATCGCGAAATACACGATCAACCCGGCCATCGCGCACGGCCTGTCGAAGGAGATCGGCTCGGTCGAGGTCGGAAAGCGCGCCGACCTGGTACTGTGGAATCCCGCCTTCTTCGGCGTGAAGCCCGATATGGTGCTGATCGGCGGCATGATCGCCGCCGCGCCCATGGGCGATCCGAACGCCTCGATCCCGACGCCGCAGCCGGTCCATTACCGGGCGATGTTCGGCGCCTATGGCAAGGCGATGACCAATTCGTCCGTCACCTTCGTCTCCAAGGCGGCGCTCGACGCCGGGCTGAAGAAAAAACTCGGCGTCGACAAGGCCATGGTTGCCGTCGAAAACACGCGCGGCGGCATCGGCAAGCACTCGATGAAACTCAATGACGCCACGCCTTTTGTCGAGGTCGATCCGGAGACTTATGAGGTGCGCGCCGACGGTGAACTTTTGACCTGCGAGCCGGCCACCGTGCTGCCGATGGCGCAGCGGTACTTTCTGTTTTAGATTGGAGCGATGGGAAAGGTTCTCGAGAAACCAAGGGACTCGCTCTACGAGCGTGATTTTTATGCCTGGACGCAGGAACAGGCGGCCAAGCTCCGCGCGCGCGCGCAAAACGACATCGACTGGGAGAATCTCGCCGAGGAGATCGAGAGCGTGGGGCGGAGCGAAAGGAAGGAAATCAGAACGCGTTTGGCGCTCCTGATCCATCACTTGCTGAAATGGCAGTTCCAGCCCGGACGGCGGAGCGAAAGCTGGCGCATTACGATCAGCGAGCAGAGGACATGGATTCCGTCTGGCATCGAGGACAGCCCAAGTTTGAAAGACTATCCGGAGGAGATCTTCGAGAAGGCTTATGCCGAGGGTAGGCGCCAGGCGATCAATGAAACGGGCCTTTCCGCGACAAGCTTTCCGGCAGAGCCGCCATTTTCGGTCGCTGATGCTTTGGACGACAGGTTCTGGCCGGGTGAAGCATTCCAGCCTTGGGATGTTTTGCGAGACTGATCAATGTGGACGCATGCTCCATGAATAAACATCTGTGGAAATCGCAATTGACGCCCTACGAGGTAGACTTCGCCCAATGGTGCGTCGAACAAGGCGCGCTATTGCGAGCGGGCCGCCTCGACGCGCTCGACCGCGAGAACCTTGCCGAGGAGATCGAAAGCTTGGGGGGGAGCGAAGAGGACGAGATCGGCAGCCGGCTGAATGTTCTTCTGACCCATTTGCTGAAATGGCGCTACCAACCCGACAAGCGGTCTTCGGGCTGGCGCGGGACGATTGCGGAACAACGATATCGCATAGGAAGGCGGCTCAAGCGGAGCCCGAGTCTTCGAGCTTTCCCTGCTGAGGTGCTGGTCGACGAATACAAAACGGCCCGTTTGCTTGCGGCCGGCAAAACCGGACTACCCGAGCAGATCTTTCCGGAGACCTGCCCATTCGTGGTCGACCAGATTCTCGAAGAGTCCTTTTTCCCGGATGCGGCAGAGGAGAGGTGAAGGATTGTCGGAGGGACAGTTAATGGCCCGGCCGCAGCCGAAATCCGACGACCTCCCCTGCGAGCGCGACTTCTATTTCCGCTTCATGCCGGGCCGATCCCGGTTGCCCGATGAATTGCGCGGCGACTGATGGCCGCCCCCGACCAGGCCGCGGCCGCGGCGCAGGAATTCACCCACATCCGCATTGTCATGGGCATGGTGGTCGGTCTCGGCGTGACGCGCCTGCTTTCGGGCGTCGCGCGCATCGTCCAGCATCCCCAGCAATACAAAATCTATCCCGTTCACCTCGCCTGGGTCGCTTATCTGCTGCTGATGCTGGTGCATTTCTGGTGGTGGGAATTCGGCCTCTACAATCTGCGGATATGGACTTTTGGCGTCTATCTCTTCGTCGTCTGCTACGCCATCATCCTGTTCCTGCTGTGCGCCTTGCTGTTTCCCGACAGCATGCAGGACTACAAGAGTTACGAGGACTATTTTCTGTCGAAGCGCGCCTGGTTCTTCGGCGTTCTGGCCTCGGCCTATCTGCTCGACGTGGTCGACACTCGGCTCAAGGGCGAGGAGCATTTCGCCCAGTTCGGCAACGAATATCTCATCCGCACGCCGCTGTTCGTCATCCTCTGTATGGCCGCCATCGCGACGGACAATCGGACGTTCCACCGCGCCTTCGTGACCTTTGCCCTTCTCTATCAGGCCGCCTGGATATGGCGGCTTTTCGACACCCTCGCCTGACCGCAGGGTCCACAAAACCGACGAAATTGGGAATTTTCTGGAATGATCTATGTCCTCGCCACGCTGACGACAAAACCCGGTTCGATGGAAGCGCTGCGCGCTCCGGCGCTCGCCTGCATCGAGGGCACGCGCAAGGAAAAAGGCTGCCTGTCCTACGAACTCTTCACCAGCGTCACCGAGCCGGAAAAGCTGGTCTTCATCGAGCACTGGGAATCGCCTGAGCACCTTGCCGAACACATGAAGCAGCCGCATCTCATCGCCTGGCGCGAGGCCAGCGTACCGCACCTCGTCTCCCGCAAGGTCGAAGTCATCCATCCCGACAAGGTCGAAACCCGCTGAGAAAGACCATGAAGCTCAACATCACCACCGATTTCACCAAATTCCCGCGCGCCGGTTCGGTCGAGCGCGCCGGCGCGCAGCCTTCGGCCGCGCCTCTCGCCGGCACGATCACCTTGCCGCATGACGAGCGGCACCTGCGTCGAAAGGTGCTGACGCTCACCGGCGGCGAGCGTGTGTTCGTCGACCTCGCCGAACCGGTTCAGCTAGCCGCCGGCGACCGGCTGGTCCTCGACGACGGACGCCATGTCGAGATCGCCGCCGGCGACGAGGAAATCTACGAGATCGTGCCGCGCGATACGGTGCATCTGGCCGAGCTGGCCTGGCACATAGGCAACCGACACTTGGCGGCTGCAATCCGCCCGGACCGCATTTTCATCCTGCGCGATCATGTCATCAAGGCGATGCTGGAAGGGCTCGGCGCGACGGTCAACGAGGTGCTGGCGCCGTTCGACCCGGTTCGTGGCGCCTATTCCGGCGGCCACGATCACGGGCATGGCCACGAGCACCATGATCACGATCACGGCCACGGTCATCACGACCACCATGATCACGACCACGACCACGATCATCATCACGGCGCGCATGACCACCGCCACGGTCATGACCATCATGGCCACGATCATAAGCATGGCGAGCTTGACCGTTTTGGACGCCGCCCCGGCGATCCGCACTATGGCCACAACCATGCCTGAAGCCGCCAGCAGCAAAGCGCTCCTCAAACTATTCGCCTGGCTGTCGCCGGCCTTTCCGGTCGGCTCGTTCAGCTACAGCCACGGGCTGGAGCGCGCCGTCGAGGACGGCCTTGTCGCCGATGCGGACGATCTGCGCGATTGGCTGGAAACCCTGCTGCGGCGCGGCTCGGGCTGGAACGACGCTGTGCTCTTCGCCGAAGCCGGGCGGCGTGCGCGGCACGGCGAAAGCCTTTCTGAATGCGCGGCGCTGGCCGAGGCTTTGGCCGCCTCACGCGAACGGCATATGGAATCGATGCTGCAAGGCGCCGCCTTCCTCAAGGCGGCCGGAGCCTGGCCGGCGGTCGGGCTGGCGAGCCTGCCGGACGATTGCGCCTATTGTGTCGCCGTCGGCGCGGTCGCCGGCGCGCATGGCGTGCCGCTCGGCGACGCGCTCGGCGCCTTTCTGCAAGCCTTCGCCACCAACCTCGTACAGGCCGGCATCAGGCTCGGCGTCACCGGCCAGCAGGGCGCGGTGGCGCTGATCGCCGGGCTGGAGCCGGCGATTTCGGAAGTCGCGGCCTGCGCGGAAAACTCGTCGCTGGACGATCTCGGCGCCTGCGCGGTTCTCTCGGACGTCGCCGCCATGCGGCACGAGACGCAATATTCGAGACTGTTCCGGTCATGAAGTCCCTGCCACGCTTCCATTTCGTTCAGGAACGCGGCCCGTGGATCGCGCGCTGCGAGGACCCGCGTTGCGCCGCCCTGCTTGGAGCGAGCGCCGTGCCGGTGATGCGGGATTTCCGGGATGGGCAGTGGGCGTGGGGCAAGCAGGTGCTGTTCAGCGGCAATCCGGATCAGTTCGGGCGACCGTGGTGGAACGATCCCGGCCAGGCAAGATGGCGCGAGTTGCTGCTTTCCGGCGCGCCGCTTCTCGTCAGGCGGGCGACGCCGCCGACCGCCGAGGCCCCGACCGGCTCGGTCGGTGAGCCGATCGGCGTCTTTCGCACACATGACGTGGCAATCGAAGACAACCATATGACCCTGAAACTGATCGAACGGCTAGCCGAGGCATCATGACCCATTCGAACGGACCCCTTCGCGTCGGCATCGGCGGGCCTGTCGGCTCCGGCAAGACGACGCTTACGGAAAAACTCTGCAAGGCGATGCGCGACGAGTTTTCCATCGCCGTCGTCACCAACGACATCTACACCAAGGAAGACGCCATGATCCTGGCACGGCTCCAGGCCCTGCCGGAAGAGCGCATCATGGGCGTCGAGACCGGCGGTTGTCCGCATACCGCGATCCGCGAGGACGCCTCGATCAATCTCGCGGCAATTGCCGAGATGAACAGAAAATTCCCGGATCTCGACGTGATCTTCATCGAGTCCGGCGGCGACAACCTTGCCGCTACCTTCTCGCCCGACCTTGCCGACCTAACGCTCTACGTCATCTCGGTCTGCCAGGGCGAGGAAATCCCGCGCAAGGGCGGGCCGGGCATCACGCGCTCGGATTTTCTGGTCATCAACAAGAGCGATCTTGCGCCCTACGTGAACGTCAACCTCGACGTGATGGAGCGCGACGCGGCAAAGATGCGCGGCCGGCGGCCGTTCAGCTTCACCGATCTTTCGCGTGGTCGGGGGCTGGCGGAGATCGTCAACTTCATCGTCGAGCAGGGCGGGCTTGCGGCTGTCAGTCGGGAGTCCGCGGCTTGAACAAGTCGAAGGTTCCGGCGTTCGCCATGAGCCATAAGCTGCCCAGAGACGGACAGCGGTATGTGGTCGATCGTGCCTTCGAGGCGATTGTGCACGTGCAATTTGATGCGCCCGTCAGCGTCGCCGAAGTCCGACTTCTCCCGCAGGGACTGCATTTCGAAATTTGGGGCGATGTTCCGAATAGCGCGCATGCGGTTCCGGCGAGGCCGATCGAGGCAGAGCGATGGGAAAGCGTGCTTGTAAGCGAAGAAAGTCGGAGGGATGAACTTTACGGCGAATATGGGCTCTCTATAACGCTCGATAATCTGGCCCGACACTGCAGCCCAATCTGAGTCCGTGCACGTATCCTATGCCGTGTGCTATTGGCTAGCGACGCGACAACGCTGACGCCACTCTCGCGTTTCGCGGCAGCCGATTTCTCGTCAACATAAGGCACTACAGCTATGAGCCTCGCCCGCCTGCGCAACGAAACCCTGACAAACCTGCCCTTCTACGAGGAGCGGGTCGACCTCGCCTGTGCGTTCCGCTGGACGGCGCGGCTGAACATGCACGAGGCGGTGGCCAATCATTTTTCGCTGGCCGTCAACGATGACGGTACGCAGTTCCTGATGAACCCCAACCAGGTGCATTTTTCGCGCGTCAAGGCGAGCGACCTGCTGCTGATCGACGCCAACGACCCGGAGACGATGAACCGGCCGGGCGCGCCGGACCCGACCGCCTGGGGCCTGCACGGCTCCGTGCATCGCAACGTGCCGCATGCGCGTTGTGTCATGCACGTGCATTCGATCCACGCGACCGTACTGGCCTCGCTGGTCGATTCGCTGCTGCCGCCGATCGACCAGAATTCGGCGATGTTCTTCAAGCGGCAGGTGGTGGACGAGAACTATGGCGGGCTGGCCTTCGAGGAGGAGGGCGAACGCTGCTCGAAACTGCTGGCCGACCCGAAGACGCAGATCATGATCATGGGCAACCATGGCATCCTGGTCATCGGCAATACCGTCGCCGAGGCCTTCAACCGCATGTTCTATTTCGAGCGCGCGGCCGAAACCTACATCAAGGCGCTGTGGACCGGACGGCCGCTGCGTACCCTGTCCGACGCGGTGGCCGAAAAGGTCGCCGACGAGATGGACGACTATCCCGGCCAGGCCGACCGGCACTTGTCCGAATTGAAGGCCATCCTCGACGAGGAAGAACCAGCCTACCGGAACTGAGGCCTATTTGAGCCCGAGATAGGCTCGGACGGCCTCGGCGCTCTCGGCGTTGAGCGCGCCGGCGGGGCCGGATTGCGGAGCCTCCGGCCAGAAGATGGTGCGCATGCCTGCGGCCAGGCCCGACGTCGCGCCCGGCCGGCTGTCCTCCATCACCACGCTGTCCGCCGGGTCGATGCCGGTCAGCCACGCTGCCCGGAGGTAAGGTTCCGGGTCGGGTTTGCCGTTGCGTACGTCGTTGCGGGAAACGGTGCGCATGCCGGCCTCATGGATGTCGAGCGCGCGCAAATTGGCGTCGACGATCAGCCGGTCGGAATTGGAGACGACACCCTGCACCACGCCGCGCGCCTTGAGATCGCGAAAAATCTCCAACGCGCCGGGACGCGGCTTCAACCGCGGCGCCTCGCGCAGGTAGTGCGCGTATTTGTGGACGATCCATTCCTCGAAGGGCAGGTCGAGGCCGAAATCATCGCGCAGCATCTCGTAGACCGGGTAGGCGGCGACGCCGAGCACGCGCTCGTGCAGGTCCGGCGGCGGCTTGATGCCGAGCCTTTGCAGCGCCACCACCAGCGCTTCCTCGTGCAACGGCTCGCTGTCAATCAGCGTGCCGTCCATGTCCCAGTAGACTGCCTTCGGTATCATCTTATCCCCGTGCTGGAAAACCGTCTTAAGATGTTTGCGACGGGAGATAAACCGTCCTTTATGGCGCAGGGCCGGTGAAGTGGCTCCGTACCGGGCAGTTGTTCGTCCTGTGAACAATTGCGCTTTACGCAAAAACTTGCAAAAGTCGCGCGCACGGCAAAGCCCGTTGAGTTTCAGGTCGGGACACGATCTACATCCGCACGGCCTCAGTCTCGGCGGGCCTTGGAGAGGGCCGAGGAAGGATAGGACATGGCTTCCCGCCAGGACAGCGGCAGCGGACGGCTCGACGACGCGGCGCGCGCCGGCTGGCTTTATTATGTCGCGGGCAATACCCAGGAGCAGATCGCGGCGAAGCTCGGGGTGTCGCGGCAGTCGGCGCAGCGGCTGGTGTCGCTGGCGATGACCGAGGGGTTGATTCGGGTCAGGGTGGACCATCCGATCGCCGCCTGCCTGGATCTGGCAGCGAAACTGAGGTCGCGATTCGCGCTCGACCTTGTCGAGGTGGTGCCGAGCAGCCCCGACTCGCAGTCGACGACGCTGGGCATAGCGGAGGCAGCCGCGGCGGAGATAGAGCGGCGCCTGCGCTCGGAGGAGCCGATCGTGATGGGCGTCGGCACCGGCCGGACGCTGAAGGCGGCGGCCGAGCAGTTGCCGGCGATGGACTGCCCGCAGCACAAGGTCGTGTCGCTGACCGGCAACATCGCGCCGGACGGCTCGGCCGCCTTCTACAACGTCATCTTCACCATGGCCGACCGCATCAAGGCGCGTTCGTTCCCGATGCCGCTGCCGGTCATCGCCTCCTCGGCGGAGGAGCGCGAGATGCTGCTCGGCCAGCCGATGATCCAGCCGACGCTGGCGCTGGCGGCACGCGCCGACGTCACCTTCGTCGGCATAGGCGACCTCGGGCCGAAGGCGCCGCTCTATGTCGATGGCTTCATCACCGAGGCGGAACTGAAGGCGCTGCAGAAGGCCGGCGCGGTGGGGGAGATCGTCGGCTGGGTGTTCGACCGAGACGGCAAGCTGATCGACGGCATCACCAACGACCGCGTCGCCTCGGCGCCACTGCCCTCGCGCGAGCGCTCGCTGGTGGTGGCGCTGGCGATGGGCGAGTTGAAGCTGCCGGGCATACTGGCCGCCGTCACGCGGCGACTGGTCAACGGGCTGATCACCGACGAGCGCACGGCGGCGGCGCTGCTGGCGGGCTGACCCGGCTCCGGCCTGCCGCGTGGGGCGCCTTTTGTCCGTAAATTGGCCTTATGACGCATGCGGCGTCATGTAGAGCCGCGTCAGCGCGGTGGTTTCCTGCGGATCCGCCGTTCTGGTGGCGCGGCGGGCCTCCAGTTGAGGCTCCTGCCCGTCCATCAGACCAACATCGCGGCGCATGTGCTCGGACAGAAGATTGGTATCGAGATAGCCGCTGCCGGTGGTTTCGGCGCGCGATTGCAGGCGCATCAGTGTCCGGGCGGTGTTGCGGATAGCGCGGGCGGCGGCGGTCACAAAAGAGCGTTGCATCTGAAAGTCTCCCGAAATCCGGTTCGTTTCCGATGCCGAATATGAGGTCTTCCAGACTTGCCGGCCAATCGAACGTGACCTAGCATACATAAGGAGGACTTATGTATGCCGATCGCCTTGTCGCCATTCGGTGCCATGCCGCCGCTTGCAGCGGTGCGCGCCTTCGAGTCGGCCGCCCGGCATCTGAGCTTCACCCGCGCCGCCGAGGAACTGGCGATGACGCAGGCGGCGGTCAGCTACCAGATCAAGGTTCTGGAGGAACGCGTCGGCTCGCCGCTATTCGTGCGCCAGGCGCGGCAGGTCGCCCTCACCGAAACAGGCCAGGTGCTGGCGAGGGCGGCCACGGATGCTTTCCGCATCTTGTCCGAGGGTTACGAGACCGCGCGGGGCGGCGGGCTTGCCACGCTGTCGATCAGCACCATACCGACCTTCGCCGCCAACTGGTTGGCGCTGCATCTCGGCTCCTTCCAGATCGCGCATCCGGGCATCGCGGTGCGGTTGGACACCTCCACGCGCACCGTCGACCTCGTGCAGGAAGGCTTCGATATCGGCATCCGCACCAGCGGAAGCGGCCAATGGCCGGGCTTGCGGTCGCATCATCTCTTGCGCGCCGATTTCACGCCGATGCTGAGCCCGGCACTCGCCGCGAGCATCGGCGGCCTGAAGGAACCGGCAGACATATTGAAGCTGCCGATCATCGGCCCCGGCGACCCGTGGTGGAGGATCTGGTTCGCCGCAGGCGGCGTGGACGCCGCCGCCAACCTGGCAGCGCGGCCCGACAACAAGCTCGGTTCGCAGGCTTTTGAGGGCCGGGCGGCGGTGGGAGGCTCCGGCGTCGCCATCCTGACCAAGGCGCTGTTTGCCGAGGAACTCGCGAATGGCAGCCTGATCCAGCCCTTCGACCTCGTCGGCGACGACGGCCACGCCTACTGGCTGGTCTACCAGGAGCAGCGCCGCAACACGCCGAAAATCCGGGCTTTTCGGGATTGGATATTGAAGGAGATCGGGGTCGCGACGGGTGGGACGTAGCGCCGGTAGAGGTTGCATGGGCTGGGTTTCTACACCGCCGGAGCACTTCGCCGACGGTACGGCATGGATCCTAGGGTCGCGCAGTTCGCTCCGCTCCTGCTTGCCCTAGATGACGAATGCATTGAGTTCCTTGGCTAATCGCCAGCATCTGCGGTTTGCATAATATTGGCCTCGGCGGTAGCGAAATGGCTGCATTCCGCATGCCCGCAAAAGCTGCAACGGAAATGCGTGAAGTCCGTAATTTATTTCAAAGACAATGACATATAGAAATGCCTCACCGAAAATGCGGCGATCGGCTTCACGGAATCGGGTTTTGGGGTGGGCCTGAGGCTCGTTTTGCCCCGTCAAACGACCTGCGCGTCTCGCGAAAAGGCGTCCCAAGCGGTTGATTTTGCACAATAACCGCGCCGGTAGTACATGCCGCCGCCAATCCAGGGTCTGCGTAAAGCCCGGAATATAGAGCGAAATCAATGCCTTGCCCGGACAATGCCGGCAGAAGGCCGCATCCGGCTTCAAATAGCGCCTGAGTTCCTTCGCGCGCACACGCCTCTTTCCCCTGCCGCGCCTGGTTCGTTCGGAGACCGTGCCGCGCTTCAATCAGGGGATCCGCGATCCGAAACACCGCCCCAGAAATCGCCGCCCGCATGTGTGGCGCAGCACCAATTGCCTCTTGACATTCATCACGAAGATTGAATAATTGCCCGTAGACAAGGCAAATGCTCACCTGGTCTGTTTGGGAGGATTGTTAGATGAATTTGAGAACGCTCATCCTGGGCGCGTCGGCGAGCCTGTTCGCCTTTGCCGCGCACGCCGAAGCGATCACCATTGCCACCGTCAACAACGGCGACATGGTGCGCATGCAGAAGCTGACCGACGACTTCACGGCCAAGAATCCGGACATCCAGCTCAACTGGGTGACGCTGGAGGAGAACGTGCTGCGCGAGCGCGTCACCACCGACATCGCCACCAAGGGTGGCCAGTACGACGTGATGACCATCGGCACCTATGAAGTGCCGATCTGGGCCAAGCAGAGCTGGCTGCTGCCGCTCGACAATCTGGGCGCCGACTACGACGCCGACGACATCATCCCGGCGATCCGCAACGGCCTGTCCGCCGACGGAAAGCTTTATGCCGCGCCATTCTACGGCGAGTCGTCCTTCATCATGTACCGCAAGGACCTGTTCGAGAAGTCGGGCCTGACCATGCCCGACGCGCCGACCTGGGAGTTCATCGGCGAGGCGGCCCGCAAGATCAAGGCCGACAATCCGGACGTCAACGGCATCTGCCTGCGCGGCAAGGCCGGGTGGGGCGAGAACATGGCCTTCCTGACCGCCACCGCCAATTCCTTCGGCGCGCGCTGGTTCGACGAGCAATGGAAGCCGCAGTTCGACCAGCCCGAATGGAAGAACACGCTCGACTTCTACGTCAAGCTGATGAACGACGCCGGCCCGCAGGGCGCCTCCTCGAACGGCTTCAACGAGAACCTAGCGCTGTTCCAGCAGGGCAAGTGCGGCATGTGGATCGACGCCACCGTCGCCGCCTCCTTCGTCTCCGATCCGAAGAACTCGACGGTTGCCGACAAGGTCGGCTACGCGCTGGCGCCGGACACCGGGCTGGGCAAGCGCGGCAACTGGCTGTGGGCCTGGTCGCTGGCCATCCCCGCCGGCACGCAGAAGGCGGAAGCCGCCCAGAAATTCGTGTCGTGGGCGACCGGCAAGGGTTATCTCGACCTCGTCGCCTCCAAGGAAGGCTGGGCCAACGTTCCTCCGGGCACCCGCACCTCGCTCTACAACAACCCCGAATACCAGAAGGCCGCGCCCTTCGCGAAGATGACGCTGGACTCCATCAACGCCGCCGACCCGACCAAGCCGACGGTGAAGCCGGTGCCCTACACCGGCGTGCAGTTCGTCGCCATCCCCGAATTCCAGGGTCTCGGCACCACGGTCGGCCAGCTTTTCTCGGCCGCGCTCGCGGGCCAGATGAGCGTCGACGACGCATTGAAGCAAGCCCAGGACGCGGCGAGCGCCGCGATGCAGGAGGGCGGCTACATCCAATAAGGCGCCTCCCAGTGCCTTGGCCGTCCGGGCAACCGGGCGGCCACCTTTCAACAGCCTTACCCTCCCCCTTGAGGGGAGGGTCGCGGAGAAACCGAGCGGCACGCGAGGTTTTGACGCGGGGTGGGGTTGGTGCGGAAGTGCTCGACGCAAAAAATGAGCATGGAGCGCTGCCGCACGTACCCCTCCCCGTCTCCCGAACTCCGCTTCGCTCCATTCGCTCGCCGACCCTCCCCTCAGGGGGGAGGGTGCCCCGTCCGCGAGGCCGCCTCGAATTCAGGGTGAGATCATGGCTACCAAGCAGACCAGTTCCCTCGCGCGCTTCATGCTGGCGCCGGCCGTCGTCCTGCTGTTAGTGTGGATGATCGTGCCGCTGGCCTTCACGCTGTGGTTCTCGTTCCAGCAGTACAACCCGCTGAACCCGATCCGCGACGGCTTCATCGGTTTCTCCAACTACCTGCTGTTCTTCAACAACCCGGCCTTCCTGTGGGCGATCCTCAACACACTGCTGATCGTCGCCAGCGTGCTGGTCATCACCATCATCGGCGGCATCCTGCTGGCGCTGCTGCTCGACCAGCCGATGTGGGGCCAGGGCATCGTACGCATCCTGGTGATCTCGCCCTTCTTCGTCATGCCGCCGGTGGCCGCACTTGTGTGGAAGAACATGATCATGCATCCGGGCTATGGCGTGTTCGCCGACATCGCCCGCTTCTTCGGCGCCCAGCCGATCGACTGGTTCGCCGACTTTCCGCTGTTTTCCATCATCCTGATCGTCGCCTGGCAGTGGCTGCCTTTCGCCACGCTGATCCTGCTCACCTCGCTGCAGTCGCTCGACGGCGAGCAGAAGGAGGCGGCCGAGATGGACGGCGCCGGCTTCCTGAGCCGCTTCATCTATCTGACGCTGCCGCATCTGTCGCGGGCGATCACCGTGGTGGTGCTGATCCAGACCATTTTCCTGCTCTCGGTCTATGCCGAGATCCTGGTGACCACCAATGGCGGCCCCGGCTACGCCTCCACCAACCTGCCCTTCCTCGTCTACCAGAAGGCGCTGCTGGAGTTCAAAATCGGCCAGGCCTCGGCCGGCGGCATCATCGCCGTCATCCTCGCCAACATTGTCGCCTTCTTCGCCATGCGCGCGGTCGGCAAGAACCTGGACAAGTGAGGGGCGGGAGATGATCGCCACCGCCCCCTCACCCGCCCTCCGCTTCGCTCGGGCGACCTCTCCCCGCTGGGGAGAGGAGGCTTGCGAAGTTCGCGCCTCCCTCTTCTCCCCAGCGGGGAGAAGGTGGCCCGAAGGGCCGGATGAGGGGGTGTTCGGCGATATCAATTCCAGCAAGGAGATCTGACATGGCACGCGCGGTGACCACGCAGCACAAGACGATCGTCACGGCGGCGGCCTGGATCGTCGCCCTGCTGATCTTCTTCCCGATCCTCTACACCATCATCACCTCGTTCAAGTCGGAGCAGGAGGCGATCCAGGGTTTTAACCTGATCCCGTCGGGCACCACCGAGAGCTACGCCGAGGTGCAGGCGCAGAGCGGCTATTTCCACTTCTTCCTGAACTCGGTGATCCTGTCGGTCGGCTCGACCATACTGGCGCTGATCATCGCCATACCGGCGGCATGGTCGATGGCGTTCTCGCCGACCAGGCGCACCAAGGACGTGCTGATGTGGATGCTGTCGACAAAAATGATGCCGGCGGTGGCGGTGCTGTTTCCCATCTACCTGATTTTCCGCGACACCGGCCTGCTCGACAGCCGCATCGGCCTGATGATCATGCTGATGCTGATCAACCTGCCGATCGTGGTGTGGATGCTCTACACCTATTTCCGCGAGATCCCGGGCGAGATTCTTGAAGCCGCGCGCATGGACGGCGCCTCGCTGTGGAACGAGATCATCTACGTGCTGACGCCGATGGCGGTGCCGGGCATCGCCTCGACGATGCTGCTGAACATCATCCTTGCCTGGAACGAGGCGTTCTGGACCATCCGGCTGACCACGACCGAGGCGGCGCCGCTGACCGCCTTCATCAGTTCGTTCTCCAGCCCGCAAGGCCTGTTCTGGGCAAAGCTGTCGGCGGCCTCGACGCTGGCGATCGCGCCGATCCTGATCATGGGCTGGTTTTCGCAGAAGCAGCTTGTGCGCGGGCTGACTTTCGGCGCGGTGAAATAGGGGCGCCAGTCCCTCCCCCTTGAGGGGAGGGTGGCGAGCGAAGCGAGCCGGGAGGGGTCCTGGCGGCCGAGCACTGCATCAACGACCCCACCCGGCCAACCGCCTGCGGCGGCTGTCCACCCTCCCCTCAAAGGGGGAGGGACCAAGGAGGAGACCATGGGCCAGATCGCTCTCAGGAACGTCAACAAGTCCTTCGGGGCGACGATCATTATTCCCAACATCAACCTCGACATCGAGGACGGCGAGTTCGTGGTCTTCGTCGGCCCTTCCGGCTGCGGAAAGTCCACGCTGCTGCGGCTGATCGCCGGGCTGGAGGACACGACTTCCGGCACGATCCAGATCGACGGGCGCGACGTGACCAACGAGGCGCCGGCAAAGCGCAAGCTGGCGATGGTGTTCCAGAGCTACGCGCTCTATCCGCACATGACGGTGGCGAAGAACATCGCCTTTCCGCTGAAGATGGCCGGTGAA
This sequence comes from Mesorhizobium sp. LHD-90, assembly GCF_030929505.1. Lineage (GTDB taxonomy): Bacteria > Pseudomonadota > Alphaproteobacteria > Rhizobiales > Rhizobiaceae > Kumtagia. The sequence continues at coordinate 180,205 of NZ_JAVFVV010000011.1, forward strand.
TCGCCCGAGGTGATCGACAGGAAGGTTAAGGACGCGGCGCGCGTCCTTAACCTCACCAACTATCTCGAACGCCGGCCCGGCCAGCTCTCCGGCGGCCAGCGCCAGCGCGTGGCGATCGGGCGCGCCATCGTGCGCCAGCCTTCCGCCTTCCTGTTCGACGAGCCGCTGTCGAATCTCGACGCGGCACTGCGCGGGACGATGCGGCTGGAGATTTCGGAGCTGCACAACCAGCTCAAGACCACCATGATCTACGTGACCCACGACCAGGTCGAGGCCATGACCATGGCCGACAAGATCGTGGTGCTGAACGCCGGCAATGTCGAGCAGGTGGGTTCGCCGCTGGAACTCTACAACCGGCCGAAGAACCTGTTCGTCGCTGGCTTCATCGGCTCGCCGAAGATGAACCTGATCGAAGGTGCGCCGGCCGCCAGGCATGGCGCCAGGACCATCGGCATCCGGCCGGAGCACCTCAACGCGTCGAAGGCGAGCGGCGAATGGAAGGCGAGGGTGGGCGTGGCCGAGCATCTCGGCTCCGACACGTTCCTGCATGTGCATGCCGACGGGGTCGGGCCGCTGACGGTGCGCGCCGGCGGCGAGATCGGGCTGGATCACGGCCAGGACGTTTACCTGACGCCCGACCTGTCGAAGCTGCACAGATTCGGCGACGACGGACAGGCAATGCTGGCGGCCTAGGCTGGAGGTCAACAACCTCTCGCAGGAGACGGGATTGGGTCGGCGCGCTGCCGCGCCGACCCCAGCCCGGCGCTGCGCGCCGACCACTCAAGGGGGGCGGCGCCACGGCGGCCGGCTAACAGAGCAAGGAAACCGTCGCCATGAGCGTCAGACTCTCCCTCGCCACGTTAAAGGACCTGCCGGAGAAGGTGGCGCGGCCGTCTTATGATCGCGCGGCGCTGTCGGCCGGCATCCTGCATTTCGGCGTCGGCAATTTTCATCGTTCGCACCAGGCGGTGTATCTCGACGCGCTGTTCGACCAGGGGCTCGACCACGACTGGGCGATCGTCGGCGCCGGCGTGTTCGACGGCGAGAAACGCGGCCGCGACGTGCTGAAGGCGCAGGACTGGCTGACCACGGTGGTGGAGCAGGACGCCGGCCACCGGCAGGCGCGGGTGACCGGCGCCATGGTGGATTTCCTGGTGCCGGGCGATGTTGGGGCGATCGTCGAAAGCCTGGCCGATCCGAAAATCCGCATCGTCTCGCTGACCATCACCGAGGGCGGCTATTTCATCGACGCGGCGACCGGACATTTCGACGCCGGCCATCCGGAGATCGTCGCCGACGCCCACGCCCCGGCCGCGCCGAAGACGGTGTTCGGCCTGATCCTTGCGGGGCTGAAGCGCCGGCGCGCCGAGGGCACGCCGCCCTTCACGGTGATGTCCTGTGACAACATCCCCCATAACGGCCATGTCACGAAAGACGCGCTTTGCGGGCTGGCGAGACTGTCGGACGCGCCCTTCGCCGGCTGGATCGAGGAAAATGTCGCCTTCCCGAACGGCATGGTCGACCGCATCACGCCGGCCACCACCGACCGCGAGCGCGCCATCCTGCGCGACGAATTCGGCATCGAGGACGGCTGGCCGGTGTTCTGCGAGCCGTTCACGCAATGGGTGCTGGAGGACGATTTTCCGCTCGGCCGGCCGGCGCTGGAGAAGGCCGGCGTGCAGTTCGTCGGCGACGTGTCACCGTTCGAACTGATGAAGATCCGCATACTCAATGGCGGCCACGCGACCATCGCCTATCCGGCCGGGCTGATGGACATCCATTTCGTCCACGAGGCGATGGAGAACGGCCTTGTGCGCGGTTTTCTGGCGAAGCTGGAGCGCGACGAGATCATCCCGACCGTGCCGCCGGTGCCGGGCGTCGTGCTGGAGGACTATTTTGCGCTGATCGACAAAAGGTTCTCCAATCCGAAGATCGGCGACACGGTGCGCCGGCTTTGCCTCGATGGGTCCAACCGCCAGCCGAAATTTATCATCCCGACCATAACCGACCGGCTGAAGGCCGGGCAGGGCGTGGCGGGGCTGGCGCTGGAATCGGCGCTGTGGTGCCGCTACTGCTTCGGCACCACCGAGAGCGGGCAGATCATCGAGCCCAACGATCCGAACTGGGATCGCCTGCAAGCCGCTTCCCGAGCCGCAAGGGACAATCCTGCCGCCTGGCTGGCGATGGAGGACATTTACGGCGCGGTGGGCAAGTCGGAGGTGTTTTCGCGCGAATTTTCAGCGGCGCTGAAGGCCCTGTGGGCGGATGGGACCGAGGCGGTGTTGCAGAGGTATGTGGGGTGACATGGCGCTCCCGGGCGGAGGGCGGAAATAAGGGGACAGTTTACTTAATTCCGGTAATTCCGGTCTTCCTCGCGGCATAGGCAGGAGCAGGCCCGGAATTGAGTAAACTGTCACCGGATTTCCGCTTCACGCTGGCGCTTTCGGCCAGCCTGACATAGCGTCGCCGGCCTGCGCAGCGGGAGGAATTTCATGGATCTCGGACTGAAGGACAAGGTGGCGGCGATCACCGGCGGCTCGATCGGCATCGGGCTCGGCGTGGCGGAGGCTTTTGCGCGCGAGGGCGCGCATCTGCTGCTCGCCGCGCGCCAGGGCGAAAGGCTAGCGGCCGAGGCCGGCCGCATCGCCGAGACCTATGGCGTCACCGCCGTGCCGGTGCCATGCGACGTTGCCACCGTCGAAGGTGCGGAGGAATTCGTCGCCGCGGCGCGCGAAAAGTTCGGTGGCGCCGACATACTCGTCAACAACGCCGGCACCGGCTCCAACGAAACGATCATGGAGGCCGCGGACGAGAAGTGGCAGGCCTATTGGGAACTGCATGTGATGGCAGCCGTACGGCTGGCGCGCGGTTTCGTGCCGATGATGAAGGTGCGCGGCGGCGGTGCGATCCTGCACAACGCCTCGATCTGCGCCGTGCAGCCGCTGTGGTACGAGCCGATCTACAACGTCACCAAGGCTGCGCTGCTGATGTTCTCGAAAAACCTCGCCAACGAGGTGATCAAGGACAATATCCGCGTCAACACCGTCAATCCCGGCCTGATCCTGACGCCCGACTGGGTGAACACGGCGAAAAAGCTGACGGCGGGTTCCGGCGGCGACTGGCAGGGTTATCTGCAGTCGGTGGCCGACGAGTTCGCTTCGATCAAGCGTTTCGGCACGGTGGAGGAACTGGCGAATTTTTTCGTGTTCCTGTGCTCTGAGCGGGCGAGCTATTCGGTCGGCGCGACATATTATGTCGACGGCGGCATGTTGAAGACGGTGTGATGGGAGGGGTTCGTTTGCTGTCTCGCCGCACCCCCCTCTGTCCTGCCGGACATCTCCCCCTCAAGGGGGGAGATTGGCACCTTCGTTCTTCTCGTCTGCTCGTTGAGGTTGGTGATTGGCCAAACCCAAGCGGCCGGCCAATCTCCCCCCTTGAGGGGGAGATGTCCGGTAGGACAGAGGGGGGTGCGGCGAGGTATGGCCCGTTCGGCCACCGATATTGCCTTCAAGGCAAGCACGCGTAATGCAGCCGCGCCTGATCATCTTCGACTGCGACGGGGTGCTGGTCGACAGTGAGCCGATCTCCATGTCGGTGCTGCTCGGCGTGATCGCCGGGGCGGGCGGCGCGGTGAGCGAGGAGGCCGCCTATCTGCGCTTTCTGGGCATGTCGATGGAAAGCGTGCGCGACATCCTCAGTGCCGATTTCGGTTTCGTCGTCACCGAGGAACACATCACGATTGCGCGCAGCGAGATGCGGCGGCGCTACGCCGAGGAACTGAAACCCATGCCCGGCATGAAGCAGGCGATCGGGCGGCTCGGCCTGCCCTGCTGCGTCGCCTCGTCGGGCACGTCGGAGCGCATCCGGCTGTCGCTGGCAACGACCGGGCTGCTGGAATTGCTGGAGCCGAACATATACAGTGCGGCCATGGTGGAGAGAGGCAAGCCGGCCCCCGACCTGTTCCTGCATGCGGCCCGCGAGATGGGCGCGCCGCCCGCCGCCTGCATCGTCGTCGAGGACAGTCCCGCCGGGGTTGCGGCAGCCCAAGCGGCGGGCATGCGCGTGTTCGGCTTCACCGGCGGCTCGCATGCCGGCAAGGCCGGATTGCGCGCGAAGCTGGCGGCGCTCGAGCCGGACCTGATTTTTGATGACATGGCGCTGCTGCCCGATCTCGTCGCGCGGTCCGGATCGCAGGCCAGGGCGGTATGAGTCCGGTGCCGGTGGTTTTGGCGTCCCTGCGGTCGTTGCGAGGGTCTCCGGCCCGGCGAGCGACGGTTGTTAGCCGGGAAACTTTTTGTTCCAGTCGATTCGCCTGCACTGGCGTCGCTAGCCGGACACCGGCATCTGATCAATGCCACTCCGTTCTATCCCATAGGCCCGCCCACTGATGCCGCGAAAACTGGTCTGCGCGGTCGACGTCGGGACGAGGAGCGCGCGGGCCGGCATCTTCGACACCGCTGGCGCGCTGCTGGGGCGCGGCGACCACCCGGTCATGCTGTACGAGCCCGCGCCGGGGCGGGCAGAGCACTCCTCGGAAGACATCTGGCGGGCGGTGTGCGCCGCCGTGCGGCAGGCGAGGCAGGCGGCGGATGTCGCGGCGGACGAGATCGCCGGCATAGCCTTCGACGCCACCTGCTCGCTGGTGGTGCGCGGCCGCGACGGTTCGCCCCTGCCGGTCGGCGAGGATCGCGACACCGTCGCCTGGCTCGATCACCGGGCGCTGGCGGAAGCGGCGGAATGCACGGCCAGCGGCCATCCGCTGCTGAAATTCGTCGGCGGTACGATGTCGCCGGAAATGCAGATCCCGAAGGCGATGTGGCTGAAGCGGCATCTGCCTGAAATCTGGGACCGGACCGGCCTGCTGTTCGACCTTGCGGATTTTCTGGCCTGGCGGGCCTGCGGTTCGGCGGCGCGCTCGCTCTGCACCGCGACCTCCAAGTGGACCTTTCTAGCGCACGAGGAGCCCGGCTGGCGGCGGGATTTTCTTGACGGGATCGGCCTGCCGGACCTTGCAGAAAAAGCCGGCCTGCCGGCGCAGCCGTCGCCTGTCGGCGCCGATCTCGGCGCGCTGGGGCGGGAGGCGGCGCAAGAACTCGGCCTGTCGCAAAACTGCCGCGTGGCGGCCGGCATGGTCGACGCCTTCGCCGGGGCGCTCGGCGTGTTCGGCTGGCGTGCTCTGGACCCGGAGGCGGCGGCCGGCCGCGCCGTGCTGGTGGCCGGCACGTCGAGCTGCGTGATGACCATGACCCGCGAGCCGGTGGCGATCGACGGGTTCTGGGGGCCGTATTTCGGGCCGACGCTGCAGGATATCTGGATGACCGAGGGCGGCCAGTCGGCGACCGGCGCGCTGCTCGACCATATCGTCAGGGTGTATGGCGCAGGCGGCGAGCCGATGGTGGGCCGGCATCGCGCCATTGCCGCGAGGATTGCGGAGTTGCGGGCGGTAGAAGGCGAAAATTTTGCGGCGCGGCTGCACGTCCTGCCGGACTTTCATGGCAACCGCTCGCCGCTGGCCGATCCGGCCGCGCTCGGCGTGATTTCGGGCCTGTCGCTGGACGCATCCTTCGACGGGCTTTGCCGGCTCTATTTTCGCGCCTGCGTCGGCATCGCACTGGGCGTGCGCCAGATCGTCGAGACGATGCGCGCGGCGGGTCACGCGGTCGACACGCTGCACGTCACCGGCGGGCACACCAAGAACCCGCTGCTGATGGAGCTTTACGCCGATGCGACCGGATGCCGGCTGGTCGAGCCGGTGCCCGACGAGGGCGTGCTGCTCGGCACCGCGATGGCGGCGGCGACCGGCGCCGGCCTGTTTGCCGGCTTGGAGAAGGCTGCGATGGCGATGCGGCAGCAGGAGCGAGAGCGGTTGCCCGACCTTTCCACGCGCACGGCATATGATCGGGATTATCGGATTTTCCTGGAGTTGCAGCGGCAGCGCAAGGCGATCGGGGAGATGGAATAGTGCCGCATATTCGGGTATGATGAATTCATACTCCGTAGACGTGATCGATGAGAGTTTCAGCAATGACCAACGTCGAGAAGAAAACCATAAGCTTGCCTCCCGAACATGCCGCTTATGTCGACAGCCTGGTGGAATCTGGCGTCTACGGTTCGGCAAGCGAGGTGGTCCGTGCCGGCCTGCGTGCTCTCCAGGAGCGCGATGCGGCAGTAGAGCGATGGCTGCACGAGGAGGTAGCTCCTGTTTACGATGCGATGACAGCCAACCCCGAGCGCGGCTTGCCTGCACAGGCGGTATTCGATGAAATTCGCCGCTTCCATGCCGCTCGATTGAAGCGGCCGGCATGAAGGCACGAGCCGTCATATTCGCGCCTGAAGCCCGGGACGATCTGATGGCCATCTATAAATGGATCGACGATGTCGGAAGCCCAAAGCTCGCGATCCGTTACGTCGAACGGATCGAAGCCTATTGCCTGGGGATGTCCCATGCATCGGAACGGGGACGCCGTCGTGACGACGTCAGGCCGGGGATGAGAGCGGTGGGTTTCGAACGTAGGGCCACGATCGCTTTCAAGGTTGAGGATGATCGCGTCACAATTCTTCGCATTTTCCATGGCGGCAGGAATTGGGAGGCCGAGTTCGCGTAGCCTGGCTCAATCGAACCGGCAGCCTCCCGTATTGCCATTGCCGGGTTTTTGAGACAAAAGGCGCCGGCAGCGTGGAGTCCGGTGGAGTCCGTGCCTAATCCGCGGCTTCCGGCAGCAAAAAATTGCCGACGCGCCGCGATCCGAAAGTAGACGACAATGACCGCGATCGAGGCCGGCGTGCGAGCGCCGGAAAATCCGTGGCGTGGCGAGATCAAGGCGATGCTGGCGCTCGGCTGGCCGATGATCCTCACCAATCTCGGCCAGACGGCCATGAACGCCACCGACGTGATGCTGATGGGCCGGCTCGGACCGCAGGCGCTGGCCGCCGGCGCGCTCGGCTCGAACCTCTATTTCATGCCGCTGATCTTCGGCCTCGGCCTGATGCTGGCGACCTCGCCAATGATCGCCACCGAACTCGGCCGCAAGAAGCATTCGGTGCGCGACGTGCGCCGTACTGTGCGGCAGGGTCTTTGGCTCGCCGTGCTGATCTGCCTGCCGATCTGGGCCTTTCTCTGGAACGCCGAGACCTTGCTGAACTGGATGGGCCAGGAGCCGGCGCTGGCCGCGCAGGCCGGAACCTACGTGCGCTGGCTGCAATGGGCGGTTCTGCCCTTCTACGGCTACATCGTGCTGCGCTCCTTCATCTCGGCGCTGGAGCGCCCCGGCTGGGCGTTGATCATCGTTTTCCTTGCGGTGGCGCTGAACGCGGCACTCGCTTGGTGCCTGATGTTCGGCCATCTCGGCCTGCCCGAAATGGGCGTCGCCGGCGCCGGGCTGGCGACGACACTGGCGAGTTGCTTCATGTTCGCCGGACTGGCGACGGTGGTTTCGGTGGAACGGAAATTCCGGCGCTACAGTCTGTTCGGCCGTTTCTGGCGCCCCGACTGGCCGCGTTTCCAGGCGCTGCTGAAGCTCGGCATGCCGATCGCCGGCATCCTGGCTTTCGAGGTCACTATCTTCAATGCCGCGGCGCTGCTGATGGGGCTGATCGATTCCGCCTCGCTCGCCGCCCATGCCATCGCCATACAGATCGCCTCGATCTCCTTCATGGTGCCGCTGGGCATGAATCAGGCGGTGACGGTGCGCGTCGGGCTGGCCTTCGGCGCGCGCGATCCAGACGGCATCGCGCGGGCCGGCTGGACGGCCTATGCGATCGGCGTCGGTTTCATGGCGCTGACGGCGCTGGCGATGATCACCATGCCGACCGTGCTGATTGCCGGCTTCATCGACATGGGCGCGCCGGAGAACAAGGATGTGATCGCGCTGGCGGTGACGTTCCTGGCCTTCGCGGGCCTGTTCCAGGTCGCCGACGGCGCGCAGGCGGTGGGCGCCGGCATGCTGCGCGGTCTGCACGACACCAAGGTGCCGATGATCTACGCGGCGATCGGCTATTGGGGCGTGGGCCTGCCGCTCGGCGCGCTGCTCGCGTTCCCGCTGGGGCTGAAGGGCAATGGCATCTGGATCGGCCTGTCGGCCGGGCTGATCGTGGTCGCCGTGCTGCTGCTGGCACGCTGGCTGCGGCGCGAGCGGCTGGGTCTGATGGACGAGAGACGGGCGTTCGGGTGAGGTGACGACATTGCGTCAGCGAGTAGGCTGTTCTCAGTTTCTTTGCCCCTCTCTTGGATTTTCTACGACTTAACCTCGCATTTCGCCTTCGCCCTCCGGGCTTCGGCTGCTCGGCTAAGATCGTGAAAATCCATTCTCCCCCGCAAGGGGGGAGATAGGCGCTGCCGCAAACTTGTCGCCAATCTCCAACGTTGATGCCAGCTCTATCTCTCCCCTTGCGGGAGAGAAAGCGATTTCAACACCTTAGCTGGAGCAGGGCGAAGCCCGTCAGCGACAGCTAAGTGTTAGAAATCGCAAGAGAGGGGCGCTGAAAATGAATGGCGGCGACCGAAAAGACGGCAACCCTCCTACTTCCGCAGCGCCGGGCTGAACACCATCAGCGACAGGATCTCGAACAGCACCTGCGCGCCGGCATGGGCGGTGTTGGCGGTGGCGTCGTATTGCGGCGCCACCTCGACCACGTCGCCGCCGACGATGTTCAGGCCCTTCAGGCCGCGCAGCAATTCGAGCACCTCGCGTGTCGTCAGCCCGCCGACCTCCGGCGTGCCGGTGCCCGGCGCGAAGGCCGGGTCGAGACTGTCGATGTCGAAGGAGAGATAGGTCGGCCCGTCGCCGACGATCTTTCTCGCCCTCTCGATGACGGCGGGTATGCCCACGCCGTCGATTTCTTCCGCATGGACGACGGTCATGCCGGATTCGTAGGTGAACTCCCACAGATACTCCGACGGGCCGCGTATGCCGATCTGGATGGTGCGGGTCGGGTCGAGCACGCCGTCGAGCACGGCGTTGCGGAATGGCCCGCCATGGTGGAATTTCGTCTGGTCGAAGCTGCCGCTGGTGTCGCAATGCGCGTCGATGTGGATCAGGCCGACCGGCTGCTCCTTGCCGACCGCCTTGAGGATCGGGTGGGTGATCGAATGGTCGCCGCCGACCGACAGCGGCAGCACGCCGGCAGCAACGATCTGGCCGACGCGCTTTTCGATGTCGTCATGGCTCATCTCCAGCCGGTAGCGGCTGCGGAACGGCACGTCGCCGATGTCGGCGACTCTAAGCTCGCTGACCGGAGCGCAGTCGAGCACGTGGTGGTAGGGTCCGATGCGGTCGATGGCGCGCAGCGCGCGCGGCCCGAAGCGCGAGCCGGAGCGGTTGGTGACGCCGAGATCCATCGGCATGCCGACGATGGCGACCTGCAAATCGCCGAAATCCGGATCGTTGGCGTCGACCGGCAGGTAGGGCGCCGACAGGAACGTCGGTACGCCGGCATAGGGCGCGACCCGGGTGCCGCCTTTGAAGATCTTTTCCGCCACCCGCCGGAATTTCGGGTCGTACATGTCGCCGCCGGGCAGGTCCGCGTATCGGCGGCGCAGCGCTTCCAGTTTCTCGGCGTCGAAACCCATGGACGATCTCCCCTAGTCGATGGCGGCAGGTTCGCCTTGGGCTTGCAAAAGATCAACCGGTTTCGTCGCTTCTGGCGGGCGAGGTCTTGGGCCAGGTGGAGATTCGGTGGTCGGCGGGCTGTAGCCGTGTCGCGAGCGAGCTGCGGCCCCTGGCTCGGCCGAAAGGGGCCTCACGGGGCGGTGGCGCATCCGATAGTTGTGCTATCTGACGCTTGGCCAGCCGTGAGCCGAGTCGGCGGTGGAAAAATGGGAGGACAGTCATGAATGATGCAAAGCCGCTCGACGGCAAGGTTGCAATTGTCACCGGGGCCGCGGGTGGCGTGGGGCGGGCGACCGTCGAGCTTCTGACGCGGCGCGGGGCCTCGGTGGTGGCGGAAGACGTGGACGCCAATGTCGCGCAGCTCGAGGCGCCGAACGTGGCGGCCGTCAGCGGCGACGTGCGCAAGGCCGAGACGGCGCGCAAGGCGGTCGAGACCGCGCTGTCGCGTTTCGGGCGGCTCGATATCCTGGTGAACAACGCCGCCGTCATCATCACCAAGGACATACTGTCGACCGGTGAAGACGAGTGGAACGACCTGATGGCGGTCAACGTCACCGGCGTGTTCCACCACTGCCGTGCGGTGCTGCCGGAAATGATCAGGCAAAAGAGCGGCTCGATCGTCAGCGTCAGCTCGATCTCCGGCCTGGTCGGCCTGCCCTTGCAGGCTGCCTACTGCGCCAGCAAGGGCGCGATCGTGCAACTGACGCGGCAGCTTGCGGTGGACTATGCGGAACATGGCGTGCGGGTGAATTCCGTGGCGCCGGGTTCCATCGACACGCCGTTCCTGACCCGCTACCTGGACAGCCAGCCCGACCCGGTCGCGGCAGAGCGCGCCATCAAGGCCGCGCATCCGATTGGCCGCATCGGCTCGCCGCAGGAGATCGCCGAGGCGATCGCCTCCTCGCCTCCGACGCCTCGTCCTTCGTCACCGGCGCGATCCTGTCGGCAGACGGCGGCTACGTGGCGCGATGATTGCGGGCAGCCGGTCCGGCTGGTCCTGAGGTCACGCAGGCATGGTCTTGACCGTCGAAAGGGCCGGCTGGATGCGGATCAGCCACGGCGCTCCCGGCTCAGGACCATTCTTCGTCAACGCCTCACGCAAACGTCTGCATTCCGTTGCCGTGCCGGCTGCCCGCCCGCGCTTGGCAACGGTGCTGACGGGGCATAAAATATGCCCAGCCCGGGAGACTCCGATGACGTCCAGCTTCAACGTTCGCCAAGCCAGCGGCTACGAGCAGTTGATGGGCCGCTGGAGCAAGAAACTGGCGCCGCAGTTTATCGCCTTCGCAGGTCTCGCCGACGGCGAGCGGGTCATCGATGTCGGATGCGGCACCGGCAGCCTGACATTCGCGCTGCCTCAAGCCGCAAACGTCGCCGAGATCGCTGCGATCGACTTTTCGCCCGTCTTCGTCGAGGAGGCGCAGCGACGCAACCACGACCCACGCATTGGCATCCAGCAGGGGGATGCTTGCGCACTTCCATTCGACGACGACTACTTCGACCGCGCGCTGGCGCTGCTGGTTCTGCATTTCGTGCCGGACACGGCCAAGGCCGTTTCCGAAATGCGCAGGGTGGCGCGGCCGGGCGGCGTGGTCGCAGCGGCAGTTTGGGACCATTTCGGCGGCATGCCGGCCATGCGCATGATGTGGGACACAGTCGCGACGCTGAGCGAAGCGGCGCGCGAACAGCGCAGCCGGTACTTCTTTCAACCCATGATGCGGCCTGGCGAGATGAAGGATTGCTTCATCGGACAGGGGCTGCTCGACGTCGAGGAGACGTCGCTCGCCATCCGCATGGATTTTCAGTCCTTCGAGGATTACTGGGAGCCTATCGCCGCGGGCGAGGGGCCGCTCGGCAAATATGTCACGTCGCTGGGGCCGGCGGAGCGGGCGGAAACGGACGCCGCCGTGCGCGCAGCCTACGAAGGCGGCAAGCCCGACGGCCCGAGGTCGTTCGTGTCCGTAGCCTGGGCGTGCAGGGGCGTCGTCCCGACGGTCTGACCTTCCCCCGAGAGCGGGCGCTGCACGGCAAGTCGCCTGCAGCGCCAAATGAAAGCTGGCGCGTGCCAAGCATTTCAATGCTATAGGCGCTTTCGGGTCTGACCGGCCCGGGAGGTAACAGCGGGGTTTTTGGGCCGATGGCCAGGACCGACATCGCCAGACGCGTCTATAACCATGCCTGGAAGCTGGACCCCATCGTCCGCAGCCTGCTGGATACGGATTTCTACAAACTGCTCATGCTGCAGATGATCTGGGGCATGTATCCGAAGGTGGACGCCACCTTCTCGCTGATCAACCGCACCACCAGCGCCCGGCTGGCGGAGGAGATCGACGAGGGCGCGTTGCGCGAGCAACTCGACCACGCCCGCACGCTTCGCTTCTCCAAGAAGGAGATGATCTGGCTGGCTGGTAACAGCTTTTACGGCCGCAAGCAGATTTTCGAGCCGGAGTTTTTGGCCTGGCTAGAAAATTTCCAGTTGCCCGAATACGAGCTGGAGAAGAAGGACGGCCAGTACGAGCTGCATTTCCACGGGCCGTGGATGTATACGTCCATGTGGGAGATCCCGGCGCTGGCGATCATCAACGAGCTCCGCTCGCGCGCCGCGATGAGCGGTTTCGGGCCGTTCTCGCTCGACGTGCTTTACGCCCGCGCCAAGGCGAAGCTGTGGGACAAGACCGAGCGGCTGCGAAAACTGCCGAACCTGAAGGTCTCCGACTTCGGTACCCGCCGCCGCCACTCCTTCCTGTGGCAGCGCTGGTGTGTCGAGGCGTTGAAGGAAGGCATCGGCGACGCCTTTACCGGCACCAGCAACGTCAAGCTCGCTATGGACACCGATCTGGAGGCGCTGGGCACCAACGCGCACGAACTGCCGATGGTGTTCGCGGCGCTGACCAACAGCGACGAGGAATTGCGGCGGTCGCCTTACCACGTGCTGCGGGACTGGCAGCGCTATTACGGCGGCAATCTGCTGATCGTGCTGCCCGACGCCTTCGGCACGGCCTCCTTCCTGCGCGACGCGCCCGACTGGGTGGCCGACTGGACGGGTTTTCGCCCCGACAGCGCCCCGCCGATCGAGGGCGGCGAAAAGATCCTGGCGTGGTGGCGCTCGAAGGGCGTCGACCCGCGCAACCGGCTGCTGATCTTTTCCGACGGGCTCGACGTGGACGCGATCGAGGAGACCTACAAGCATTTCGACGGCAAGGTGCGCATGGCCTTCGGCTGGGGCACCAACCTGACCAACGATTTCGAGGATTGCGCGCCGGTGGAGACCGACCGGCTGAACGCCATCTCGCTGGTCTGCAAGGTAACGGCGGCCAATGGCCGGCCGGCGGTGAAACTGTCGGACAATCCCGCCAAGGCCACCGGCGACTTGGCCGAGATCGCGCGCTACCTGCGTGTCTTCGGCGACGAGGAGCGGGTGGAGCACGAGGTGAAGGTGTAGGGAGCTTGACGTAGTCCTCGACGCCTGAATTGGAGGCAAGGCAGAAGTCCATAACAACGAGCATGCAGGCTTTTCGTTCTACGTTGCCCCCCTCTGTCCTGCCGGACATCTCCCCCACGAGGGGGGAGATTGGCCCGCCCGCTTTGTCTTCGCCAATCGCAGATGTCTCAAGAGAACCGCCGAGGTCGCAACTGCCAATCTCCCCCCTCGTGGGGGAGATGTCCGGCAGGACAGAGGGGGGCAACGTAGAGCGCGGACGGAGACTTTCCCCGACACACTGGATGGAATTGACCTTCATTTCGTGGCTGGTCTTTCTTTTCACCCCATCGCACGCCCTCGCCCACGCCTCCGACCGCGGCTACGTGCTGCTGCTGCCGACCGGCTACTACCTGTTCGGCGGCGCGGTCGCGGTGGCCGCAAGTTTCTTGGCGCTGTTTTTCGTGCCGCAAAACGCGTCGGAAAGACTAGCGGCATGGCGGTTGCCGCTGTTTTCCGTGCCGGAAGCTCTGCGGTTCTGGACAAGCCTGGCCTCGTTCCTGCTTTTGGGTGCCCTCGTCGCCGCCGGCATTTTCGGCAGCCGCGATCCTCTCTCCAATCCGCTGCCGTTGACGGTGTGGACGCTTCTGTGGATCGGACTGACGATCGTGCAGGGTCTTCTCGGCAATCTCTGGCGCTGGCTGGACCCCTGGTATGCGCCGGTAGAACTAGCCCGCGCAATCATGCCCAACTATCGGCGGCGCGCTCTGCCGCAATGGTTCGGTTACTGGCCGGCGGTGCTGCTGTTCGCCGCCTTCGCCTGGTTCGAACTGATCGACGCCGCGCCGGACGATCCGTACCGGCTGGCATTCGCGGTTGGCGGCTACTGGCTGCTGACATTCGCGGTCATGCTGACGGTCGGCCACGAGCAATGGGCCGCGCGCGGTGAATTTTTGTCAGTGTTCTTTCGCATGATCTCGCGTTTCGGCGTGCTCGACGCCGCATCTGACGACGACCGCTGGCGTATCTCACTCTGCCTGCCCGGCGCGAAACTTTGGCGGGAGCAGCCGCTGCCGCTGTCCGGCACGCTGTTCCTGCTGCTGGCGCTGGCCTCGGTCTCCTTCGACGGGTTTTCCAAGACCTTCATGTGGCTGGGAGCGAACGGCATCAACCCGCTGGAATTTCCCGGTCGCTCCGCCATGCAAGGTATCAACGCCACCGGCCTGGCGCTGATGTTTTTGGCGCTTGCGGCGGTGTTCCTCATTTGCGTCTTTATCGGAGAACGTCTTGCCGGCGAAGGATCGGCGCGGCGGGCGGCGGGACTGCTGGTGTGGTCGATCGTGCCGATCGCGCTGGCGTATCATTTTTCGCATTACCTGACGGCGTTCCTGGTCAACGCGCAATATGCGGCTGTCTCCCTGTCGGACCCGTTCGGGCTGGGATGGAATCTGTTCGGCACCGCCTATATGCCGGTGTCGGCCGGCATCGTCATGGGCTCCGAACAGGCCTTCCTCATCTGGAACGCCCAGGCATTCGCCATCATCGGTGGGCATGTGCTGGCGGTCCTGGTCGCGCATGGGCTGGCCGGGCGGCTGCACGCCGGTTCCAGTCGGGCATCGCTGTCGCAACTGCCGCTGACGCTGCTGATGATCGGCTACACGGTGTTCGGCCTTTGGCTGCTGTCGACGCCGACGGCGGGGTGAGGAGTGGTCCGCGAAGCGGACGAAAAGCCAACGGTGAGCTTGCGAACGCTTTTCGAACGACGAACGGAGAAATGCCGGTTCGCCCATCGGGCGAATTGAAAGGTCCAGTGGACCTTTCGAAGGCATTGAACGCCCGCAGGGCAGGGAGCGATGGCGAAGGGCCGGCGCCGGCAAATGCCTGCCCTTGCGGCACCCCGGGATTGATGATTTAGTTTCCGCATCAACGGGTTTCGGGTGCCGGAAACCACGCTTCGCGCGGGTTCCGGACTGATCGTCAGAGGGGAATCGGCATGACCACAAGCAAGGCTTCCAGCCTCATCGGCACGCGCCTCAACCGCCGCACCGCTCTCAAGGGGCTGGCGGCCTCCGCCGGTCTCGTGGCGGCTCCGGGCTTCGTGCGATATTCGCAGGCGCAGAGCTCGGCGCCCATAAAGATCGGCTTCCAGTCGCATCGCACCGGTATCGGCGCCGCCTACGGCCGCTGGTACGAGAAGACCACCGCCGCGGCGGTCAAGCTGATCAACGATGCCGGCGGCATCAACGGACGGCCGGTCGAGGTGATCATCGAGGACGACGGCACCGATCCCGGCCGTGGCGCCGAGGTCATCGGCAAGTTCGCCACCCAGCACAAGGTCGATGTCGCCTATGGCACGCTGTTTTCGCATGTCGTCATCGGCTCGGCGCCGGCTGCGGGCGAGGCAAAACTGCCCTATTTCGTGGTGAGCGAGGGACACCACGTCGCCTCGACAAAACTTAACCGCTACGTCTTCCAGCCCGGCATCACCGACGTGAAGAGCCAGATCCAGGCGATGGCGCCGTGGATCGCCGGCAATGTCGGCAAGAAGGTCACGCAGATTTTCCCGGACTTCGCCTTCGGCTACGATCACCGCGATTATCTGCCGCCGGCGCTTAAGGCGCAGGGCGCCGACGTGATCGCGCAGATCGCCATTCCGCCGACGGAAAGCTCGTTCACCAAATATTTTCCGCAGATCCCGGCCGACACCGAGGTGCTCTACCATGTCATGGTCGGGCCGGCGGTGCTGACCTTCGTCAAGGAACTCGGCGAGTTCTATGGCTCCAACCGGCCGCAACTGTTCGGCTTCATCGATTCGCTGGAAGCTGTCGACATCAACAGCCCCGGCCTGGAATTCCTGGACGGCAGCCATTTCTGGGAAGGCTCGCCGCGCTATGCGCAGGAAAACGACTCCGAGGCGCAGAAAGCCTATCGCGCCGCCGTCGGCATCGACGAGAACGGCGCGGCGGTAGGCGACCCCAAGGACGTGTCGACGGCCGCCCACATGTTCGGCTGCTGGGAGACGCTCTACGTTATCAAGAAGGCGATGGAGGATTCCGGCTACAAGGGTCCCGAGGACCGCGCCAAGCTGGTCGAGGCGACCGAGGCGCTGACTGCCTTCGCCGAGGGGCCGGAGCACCCGCAGGGCGACAAGGTCTTCAACGGCAAGATCCACCAGGTCTTCGGCCACCAGAACATCTCGAAGGTGGAGGGCGGAAAACTCAAGGTTGTGCACCGCACGACGATCGAGGACGGGCTCTACGAGCCGGAGGGGGATTATACGACGCAGCCGCTGTGACGATGGCCTCTGCGATGTGACCGGTCTGGCTATGGAAGTGCTGACGTGGTATATACGTGGTCAGTACCTTGATTGGAGATAGCCATGGCCAAGGAAGCTGTTTTCACCATGAAGCTGGAGCCCGAACTGCGCGATGCCTTTATGGCGGCGGCAGAAGCTGCCGACCGGCCGGCGTCTCAGATCGTCCGCGAATTCATGCGTGATTTTGTGGAACAGGATCGTGAGTATGTTGAATTCTTGCGCCGTAAGGTCGAGAAGGCGCGTAAGTCCATCGAAGCCGGAAGGGGCCGCCCCGACGAGGAGGTTAGGGCCGATTTCGCGAGACGCCGTGCGGAATGGGAGCGTAGAGCCCGCGAGCGCGATGCGTGAAAGTTACCTGGACCCCTGAAGCGGAGGCGGACCGCCTCGAACTCACCGAGTACATCGCGGTTGACAACCCTAGGGCGGCATCCAGAGTTGATGAGCTTTTCGAAGCTGCCGCAAAACGACTTGCGGAATTTCCCCTATTGGGCCGTGTCGGCATAATTCCCGGCACAAGGGAACTCATCCCTCATAGTAGCTATAGGATGGTCTACGAGGTTCGTGACGATGGAGTCTGGATTACTTCTGTAGCCCACACCGCCCGGCAATGGCCTCCAATCTCCGACGAGTCTGACTGAATGGCCTTCGGTCCCCACCTTCTGCTGGCCACGCTTGAAGGCCTCGTCAATTCGGCGGTGCTGGCGCTGACGGCGCTGGGGCTGTCGCTGGTGTTCGGCGTCATGCGCGTCGTCAATGTCGCGCATGGCGAGTTTTATATGCTGGGCGCGGTGCTGGCCTGGTGGGTAGCCTCGCTGGTGAGCGGCCATCCGGCGCTGGGGTTTCTGGTGGCGCTGGTCGTCAGCCCGCTGATCGTCGGGGCGATCGCGCTCGCCTCCGAACGGCTGGTGTTGCGGCGGCTGGAATACAACCCGGAATCGACCATCGTCGCCACCATCGGCCTGCTCTACATTTTCCAGCAGGCGGCGCTGACCTTTTACGGCCCCGAGGCGCGGCCGGTCGAGGCGCCGTTCAGCTACCGCGTGCTGCTGCCCTGGTTCGGCTATTCCGGCTACAAGCTTGCCGTCATCGCCGCCTCGGCCCTGCTGCTGGCCGGCACATGGTACATGCTGACGCGCACGAAGATCGGGTTGGTGATGCGTGCCACGCAATATGACCGCGAGACCGCCCAGGCCTTCGGCATTCCCGTCACAAAAGTCTATGCTGGCGTGTTCGCACTGGGGGCGATGCTGGCGGCGGTGGCAGCCGTGCTCACGGTGCCGATCAGCCAGGCGCACTATCTGATGGGCCGCGACCCGCTGCTGTTGTCCTTCATCGTCGTCATCATCGGCGGGCTGGGCTCGCTGCGCGGCACGGTGATCGCGGCGCTGCTGGTCGGCTTGTCGGACGGTATCATCTCCGTCTTCTACACGCCGACGCTGGCAAAAATCATCGCGACGC
This sequence comes from Mesorhizobium sp. LHD-90, assembly GCF_030929505.1. Taxonomy (GTDB): domain Bacteria; phylum Pseudomonadota; class Alphaproteobacteria; order Rhizobiales; family Rhizobiaceae; genus Kumtagia. The sequence goes on from NZ_JAVFVV010000011.1 coordinate 198,005, forward strand.
TGCTGGTCGCCATGGTGCTGGTGTTCCGGCCGCAGGGCCTGTTCGGCACGGCGGCCAGATGAGCGGAGAAAGTTCGCCGGCAAAACACTATGGCCTGCACGCTGCGCTGATCGCGCTGCTGGCGGTGCTGGCGTTCCTCCTGCCGGAGTATCATCACGGCGTGTTCGCGCGCGTCATGGTGCTGGCGGTCTTCGCCATGGGCTACAATCTTCTGTTCGGCTATGCCGGCCTGCTCAGCCTCGGCCACGCCATGTTCTTCAGCGCCGGGCTTTATGGCGCGGGGCTCACAATGGTGCATCTCGGCTGGGGTGTTTTGCCGGCCTTCGCCGCAGGGCTCGTTGCCGGCGCGTTGCTGTCGCTGGCCATCGGCTTCCTGGCGCTGAGGACCACCGGTGTCGCCTTCATGATCGTCACCATGATGTTCGCCCAGGTCTTCTATCTGGCGCTATTCTATTTCGGCTCATGGACGCGCGGCGACGAGGGGTTGGTGATTGCGCAAGGCCAGCGGCGGCTGTCCTTTGCCGGCGTCGATCTCGACCTCACCAGCCCGGTCACGCGCTATTTCGCGGCGCTGGCGCTGTTCTCGCTGGTGCTGGTGGTCACGCTGGCGGTTGTGCGCTCTCGTTTCGGCCGCGTGCTGGTGGCAATCCGCGAGAACGAGGAGCGCACGCGAATGCTGGGTTTCGACGCTTTTGCCAACAAGCTGGCGGCGACGGTGCTGTCCGGCGTGATCTGCGCGGCGGCGGGCGCGGCCTACGCCATCCTGTTCGGCTATGTCGGCGCCACCTTCGCGTCGATCCAGTATTCGATCCTGCCGCTGCTCTGGGTGCTGCTCGGCGGTGCAGCGACGACCCTCGGCCCCCTCGTCGGCACGCTGCTGATGTTTTATCTCATCGACAGTTCCGGCGATCTGCTGAAGGCCTGGCTGCCGGGCTGGAACCTGAGTTCGCTCGGCATCGTCGGCGTGGCACTGGTGCTGCTCATCCTGTTCTTCCCGAAAGGCATTCTGGGCACGGTGCGCGAGCGGTGGGTGCGATGGCTGCCGTGACGCCGCTGATCGCCACATCCGGCCTGAAGAAGCACTTCGGCGGGCTGCGTGCCGTCGACGGGGTCGACTTTTCCGTCATGCCGGGTGAGGTGCGCGCCGTCATCGGCCCGAACGGCGCCGGAAAAACCACCTTCGTCAGTCTGATCTGCGGCCGCATCGAGCCTACCGCCGGCACGATTTCTTTCGATGGAAGCGATATCACAAAACTGCCGGCGCACCGGCGCGTGCGCGCCGGCATCGCCTACACCTTCCAGATCACCAGCGTTTTTTCCAACCTGTCTGCCTACGATAACGTCGCGCTGGCGGTGCAGCGCACGCTGACCGACGGGCGGGCGGTCGGCCATCTGCGGGAAGGCGTCATGGCGGCGCTGTCGGCAACCGGCCTCGCAGACCGCTTGCACGAGATCGCCGGGTCGCTGTCATACGGCCACCAGCGGCTGCTCGAAGTGGCGATGGGGCTGGCGCTGAAGCCGCGCCTGCTCATCCTCGACGAGCCGACGCAGGGGCTGTCCGACGGCGAGATCGAGAATTTTGTCGCGCTGGTGAGGGAGGTGGCGCGCGAGGCGACGGTGCTGATCATCGAGCACAACATGCCGGTGGTGATGGCTCTGGCCGACCGCATCACCGTGCTCGATGCCGGAAAAGTGCTGGCCGAGGGCGCGCCCGACGAAATCCGCGCCGATGCGGCCGTGCAGGCCGCCTATCTTGGGGCGGGCGCATGACGACCGCGCTGGAGATTGCCGATCTCGATTGCTTTTACGGCGAGGTGCAGGTGCTGCACGGCCTGTCGTTCGAGCTGCGGCGCGGCGAGGTGCATTGCCTGCTCGGGCGCAACGGCGCCGGCAAGACGACGCTGCTGAAGGCGATCATGGGGCTGGTGCCGGCGCGCTCCGGCAGGATCATGCTCGGCGCGAGGGACCTGACCCGCCTGCCGGCGCATGAAGTGCCGAAGGCCGGCGTCGCCTATGTGCCGCAGGGACGCCGGCTGTTCGCCGAGATGAGCGTCGCCGAAAACATCGAGATCGGGTTGATGGCGCGCGGCAAGGGCGCGGCGACCCGGGAAAACGTGCTCGCGCTTTTCCCGATCTTGCGCGAGCGGCTGAAGCAGCGCTCCGGCACGCTGTCCGGCGGTGAACAGCAGATGCTCGCCATGGCGCGCGCGCTCTGCCTCGGGCCCGACGTGCTGCTCCTCGACGAGCCGACCGAGGGGCTGATGCCGTCGATGATCGCCAAGATCCGCGAGACGGTGGAGCAATTGGGCGAGCGCGGCGTCTCGACGCTGCTGGTCGAGCAGCGGGTCGACGCCGTGCTGCCGGTGGCCGACCGGGTGACCTTCGTGGAAAACGGGCGCGTCCGCGCCACGGTCGGCGTCGACGAAGTGCGCGCCGATCCGGATGTGGTGAAGCGGTATGTGGGGGTGGGGTGAACTACCGGGGACAGTTTACTTTTCCGCGGAAAAGCGGAGCCGTTTCGAGGCTGGCACGGGCGGAAAAGTAAACTGTCCCCTGGCGCTTACCCTCCGAAAAACACCCAACCCGCCAGCAAGAAAGTCGGGATCAGCACCGCGCCGGACCACAGCATGTAGCCGAAGAAGCTCGGCATGTTGACGCCGCGGTGTTTGGCGATGGCGTAGACCATGAAGTTGGGGGCGTTGCCGATATAGGTGTTGGCGCCCATGAACACCGCGCCGGCCGAGATGGCGGCGAGCGTCGTGGCGAGTTCGGTCATCAGGTGCTGCGGATCGCCTCCGGCGAGTTCGAAGAAGACAAGATAGGTGGGCGCATTGTCTAGGAAGGAGGACAGCGCGCCGGTCAGCCAGAAATAGGCGAGCTCGTTCGGTGCGCCGGCCTCGTCGGTGACCAGCGCGACCAGCGGTGCCAGCGCGCCTTCGGACCCGGCGCGCAGGATGGCGATGACCGGCACGATGCAGACAAAAATGCCGGCGAAGAGTTTCGCCACCTCGACGATCGGCCCCCAGGTGAAACCGTTCGCCTCGCGCAATTGCCGGCGGGTGATCTTCAGCGAGAGCAGCGCAAGCACCAGGATAATGCCATCGCGGGCAAGATTCTGCCATTCGAGCGGCACGCCGGCGACGGTGAAGGCGACACCCGGTTTCCATGCCGCCGAAAGCAGGATTGCGCCGATGACGCCGGCCAGCAGCGGCAGGTTGACGAGGCCGCGCACCCTCACCGCGCTATCCGGCGTCGGATCCTTGATCTTCGGCATGCCGGCTTCCCGGACGTGGAGCCAGGAATCGAGCACCAGGAAGACCGCCAGCACGACGCCGCCGACGAACAGCGTCTCCATCCAGAGATTCGCGGTCGTCCAGAAAAAATCGACGCCGCGCAAAAAACCGACGAACAGCGGCGGGTCGCCGAGCGGCGTCAGCGCGCCGCCGATGTTGGACACCAGGAAGATGAAGAACACGATGACATGCGCATTGAACGGGCGGTTGTCGTTGGCGCGGATGATCGGCCGGATCATGATCATCGAGGCGCCGGTCGTGCCGACGACCGACGCCAGCAGCGCGCCGATGACCAGCAGGCCGGCATTGGTGAGCGGCGTGCCATGGATGTTGCCGGCGACCAGTATGCCGCCGGCGATGGTGAACAGCGCGAACAGGAGGATGATGAAGGAGAGGTATTCGAGCAGCAGCGTATGCAGCAGCGCTTCGGCCGAAACATGCCAGCCTTGCGTGGCGATCATCGGCAGCACCACCAGCGCCGCCCAACCGGCGGTGATCTTGCCGTAATGGTGCTCCCACAGATGCGGGTAGAGCAGCGGGCCGGTGGCGATGGACAGAAGAAGGCCGACGAAGGGCAGTGCCCATAGCAGGGACATCGACACGCCCGGCAGGCCTTCCGCGGCCAAGGCAGCGGTGGGGGTGAGGAGGGCGACGGTCAGTCCGGCGCGCAGCAAGGATCGCATGAGGTTCCCATCGTCTTTTGGCCGGCGGCCGGCCGGCGATTTGCGTGCCACGGGTTTTGCCGGGCAACGCCGATCAGCCGATAGCTTTATGGAGGCGAGGGGGCAACCGATTGGGGAGGCGGGAAGCGAATTATACTGCGGACAGGTGATTTTCACCGTTGGCGCCGCTCCTCACTGTCCTGCCGGACATCTCCCCGCAAACGGGGAGCGAGACGCCTGCCGCAGCCTCGCCGCCCGTCCTGCAACGTTCGCGATGGGCGAAACCGGCGATGACAGCGTCCTTCTCCCCGTTCACGGGGAGAAGATGCCGGCAGGCAGATGAGGGGCGGCGCCAACGCTCAAGGGAGTGGTCATATCCACGATCCGACAATCGTCCCTATGGATTGCAGGTCCGGTTCTTGGCATCCAACAGGTCGGCCACGAGGCCGACCTCAAGACGCTCGCGCTGCCCCTTAATTCGTCTTCAGCCGTCCGGTCTTGTTCTCGGCGATCCAGCGGGCGGCGAGCACCAGCGCGCCCATGCTGAATTCCTTGCCGTGCCTGGCCACCATCTCCTCCGAGATTTTGGCGAGCTGTTCGAAGAAGGCGTCCTTGCTCTGTTCCTCGGGGCTGAGATCGGTCTGCATGACATTCTCCTGTTTCATGGGCCATCTATTTGAACATCTGGTCGGGAAAGGTGACGATCGCCGCCATCCCGTCGGCGCAGCCGATCGCCAGATGCCGTCCGTCCGCCGACCAGCCGAGCCCGGTCACCGCTCCGCCCAGCGGCCGCACGACAAGCTCGTCGCGTGACCCGGTCCTGGCGACGACGATCCGCCCGTTGGCGGAACCGGCGGCGACCAGCGGTTTTGCCGGATGCGCGGCCACGACCTCGATGGCAACGAGTCCGGCATGTCCTGTCTCCAGTGCGCCGCCGGCTTTTCTGTCGAGCGGCAGCGCGGCGGTCGACCAGCCGGCGATGCGGAATGCGCCGGACGCGAACAGGGCGCCGGCCGGCTCGCTCCAGCACAGTGTGCGCACCGGGGCCGGAAATCCCGGAACGATGTCGATCCGGCCATCGGCCATACCGACGAGCGCCAGACCGCCCGTTTCCAGCCCGCAGGCCAGCCATGCGCCGTCGCCGCTCCAGCCGATCGTAATCGGGCGCGCCGGGAGGGGGATCTCGCGGGACGTGCCGCTGCCCTGGGTAGGGCGAAGAGACAGGCTGTCGCCGAACCCCAGCGCCAGCCGCCGTCCGTCCGGCGAAAGCGCCAGCCCCGACAGCGGTTTTTCGAGGTCCAGGCTGCGTGTGTCGGACGCCCCGCGCCACAGGACAACGCACTGATCGCCGCCGGCGGCGATGACACCGGCATGCGCCGCGCGGTCGAGCGCGACGACCGGGTTGCCGGTCTTGATCAGCGGTTCGCCGACGTCGCCGGCGGTGCTGACCGGCAGAACGTCGCCGCCGGTCGTCCCGGCCAGAAAACCGGCGCGCGGCTGGATGGCGAGCGGCACAGTGTTGTCGCCGAACGCAGCGGTGACGATCAGCGGCACCGGCGGTTTTTCGCGCGGGCGAATTGTCGTCTGGCCGAGGTCGCCGCTCACGCGGATGCGCGATTCCGGCGGCTCGCGATCCTCGGCGGCGGCGATCGCCACCGTGCCGTCGGCCCAGGCGAAGGCGACCGCAAGACCATCACCGCTGAAGCGGAGGCCGGCCACCGGCGCCTGGCATTGCCAGTTGCGGGCCAGCAGATCGAATAGGGTCAGGTTGCGCATCGACTGCTGGTTCATGGGTGTTCCTCCTCAGGCGCCGCCGGCAGCGGCAAGGTCTCGGTCGACCGCCTCGACCTCTCTCTCGGCGGCTTCGATGCGTTGTTCGCACTCGGCGCGCAGCGCCATCGCCGGCTCGGCCGCCTGTTCCGCCTCATGCAAGTCCCGCACCAGTTGCTCGCTGGCGCCCGTCCTGCCGATTTCGAGTTCGATGCGCAGCACACCCATCTCGATGCCGGCGAGAACCTGGTTGTGCTTTTGCATTTCGGCCGTCAGGCCGGAGAGGGTGGCGACGAGGGCCAGCCGCCGGGCTAGGAGCGTGTCGCGGGCGACGGTTTGATCTGTCATCGCACTCTCCCTCGCTTGCCGGCTGGCGGTCCGACGGGACCTTCGAAAGCTGTCAGCAGCGGCGGCAGCCCGCCGGCCTGTAACCGGAACTGCTTTTCGGCGGTGTCGATGTGGCTCTTCAACTGATCCCAGATATCGACTCGGATCATCGGGTCGCCGGTGAGGCGCTCGATCTCCTCGATGCGGAACTGGTGCGACAGAGAAACGCCGGAAAACACGAAGTCGCGCAGCAGGATCGCGTGGCTCTCGATGAACAGGTGGATCATCGGATGCGTCTCGCTGGTGACGCCGGCCGCCTCCAGTTCGGCCTGGATGAAGGTTTGGAAATGGCTTTGCAGCCGTTGCTGGCTCTCGCCCATGAAGCGCATGACGAAGACCAGGTCGCGCGGCATCAGCCGCACGAGATCCTCGCCGACGTCGTCGGCCTGGATGGACAAAGGCCTGGGCGGTTCGTCGCTCTTTCGCTTGTTCGGCATGGTCGCTTTCCGTATCCCGCCCGCATGAGGCTCCGCCTTAAATAGTCCGAAAGAGCGGCAATTGAATAGAGAGTATCGATCTATCTATATTGCGTTTGCGAAGTAATATGTTCGCATGTGCGAGAAAGCTATAAATATTACAGACGTAAGTTACACCTGTAAAAGAACGTTACACCCGACTGTACGCTAGCGTCCGCTAGGCCGGTCTTGCGGGCCGCCTTTACCGGATGGCGGCGTATTTATCGGACTGGCACGGCCCTTGCATCGTTTGTCGGCACAAGAAGCCCATCGCGCCAGGCGCGGTGCCAGAAGAACGAAGGAACGGAGGAAGCAGGGAGCGCCCGCTTCGGTACGCCCGACGCATATGCGGACGGCGTGCCGCGGACATCTGCGAACAATCTCCAGAACCTTTGCCGTGATCCACTTGAATGGCCGGACGACGGGTCGCGCCTGGAAGCGCGCGCCTTTTGCCGTGCCGCTCGCTTTTTCACTGGCGGCGCCGGGCGCCGCCTCATGCCGGGACCGATGGGTCCCCGGTCAAACCTGGTGGAGGCTTATGACGATGACGTCTTTGACGCTCAACAAGATCACCTCGCAGCGCGGCATCTCCGTGGGCGAGGCGACCAAGAAGATTTCCGACCTCGGTTGGAACCCGACCTATGTCCAGGAAGCGATGACGTTTCCGACGGACTACAAGATCAACAAGGCGCCGCGCGACCCGATGAAGCAGGTGCTGCGGTCCTACTTCCCCATGCAGGAGGAGAAGGATAACCGCGTCTACGGCGCGCTCGACGCCGCGCTACGCGGCGACATGTTCCGCAATGTCGAGCCGCGCTGGGTGGAATGGATGAAGCTGTTCCTGGCGATCATACCCTTCCCGGAAATCTCCGCCGCCCGCTCGATGGCGATGGTCGCTCGGCTTGCCCCCGGCGAGGACCTGCGCACCGGCTTCACCATGCAGATGGTCGACGAGTTCCGCCATTCCACGATCCAGATGAATCTGAAGAAGTGGTACATGGAGAACTACATCGATCCGGCCGGCTTCGACATCACCGAGGAAGCCTTCGGCAAATGCTACGCCACCACCATCGGCCGCCAGTTCGGCGAAGGTTTTATTACCGGCGACACGATGACCGCCGCTTGCATGTACCTGACGGTCGTGGCCGAGACCGCCTTCACCAACACGCTGTTCGTCGCCATGCCGTCGGAAGCCGCCCGCAACGGCGACTACGCGCTGCCGACCGTGTTCCTGTCGGTGCAGTCGGATGAGAGCCGCCACATCGGCAACGGTCACTCGCTGCTGATGGCGGCGCTGAAGGAGCCGGAAAACCACCTGCTGCTGGAGCGCGACCTGCGCTACGCCTTCTGGCAGAACCACGCCATCGTCGACGCGGCGATCGGCACCTTCATCGAATACGGCACCACCAACCGCGACAAGAACAAGGAATCCTACGCGGAAATGTGGCACCGCTGGATCTACGAGGACTACTATCGCACCTACATGCTGCCGCTGGAGAAATACGGCATCAAGGTCCATCACGACGACGTTCAGGCGGCGTGGGAACGCATCACCAAGAAGAACTACGTCCACAAGGTCGGCCAGTTCTTCGCGGTCGGCTGGCCGGTCAACTTCTGGCGCATCGAGGCGCAGACCGACAAGGACTTCGAGTGGTTCGAGCACAAGTATCCGGGTTGGTACGCCGAGTTCGGCGAATTCTGGAAATGGTACGCAAAGCTTAGCCACAAGGGCGAGAAGGTGCTGCTGTTCAACAGCGACGTCGGCTACGTCTACCCGCACCGCTGCTGGTCGTGCCTGGTGCCTTGCCTGATCCGCGAGGACATGGTGGTCGGCGAGATCGACGGGCAGCTCTACACCTTCGCCCACGAACTCGACCGCTGGACCGTGATGGAAGCCTTCGCCGACGAGTACCAGGGCCGTCCGACGCCCGCCATGGGCCGCTTCAGCGGCAAGCGCGAGTGGGAGACGCTCTATGACGGCTGGGATCTGGCCGACGCCATCGTCGACCTGAATTTCGTGCGCAACGACGGCAAGACGCTGGTGCCGCAGCCGCACCTGCGCTTCGACGACAAGGAGATGTGGACGCTGGACGACGTGCGCGGCAACACGCTAGGCTCGCCGCTCAACGCGCTGCGCGCCATGACGCCGGCCGATCGCGAGAAGCACCTGGCGGAGTACCGCGCCGGCTTCACGATCAACCCCTGCAACTAGACCCCTCGCCGGGCGCGGAGGCTTCAAAAGCCCCCGCGCCCATGATCCGGGCCGAGCCCTTGCTTCCCGCGTGGAAGCAAGCCGGCGAAGCATTGGGAGGTTTCTGCAAGATGAGCGACGCTCACAAAGTTCGCCTGGAGCCGGTCGGCGTGGAGTTCGAGGTGGCGCATGGCGAGACCGTGCTGAACGCCGCGTTCCGGCAGGGGATCGCGCTGCCGCATGGCTGCAAGGAAGGGCAATGCTCGGCCTGCAAATGCGTGCTGCTCGACGGCGAGGTCGACATGCTCAAATACTCGACCTTCGCCCTCAACGACATGGAGAAGGACAGCGGCCACATCCTTCTGTGCCGCTCGATCGCCTATTCCGACATGGAGGTCGAGCTCCTCAACTACGACGAGGAGGTTTTGGCGAAATCGATCGCGGTGAAGACTTTTTCGGGCCGCATCGCAGCGATTGACAGGCTGACGCACGACATTCGCGGCATCCAAATCGACCTAAACTCCCCGATCAAATTCTGGGCCGGCCAATATGTCGACATCACGGTCACCACGGAAAAAGGGGAGACGATTACGCGCTCGTTCTCCATGGCAAATACGCCGGACCAAACCCAAAGCCTTTCCTTCATCATCAAGAAGTACCCCGAAGGAAAGTTCTCCGGCGAGCTCGACTCCGGAGGCATCCGGGTCGGAGCCGAGGTCACCGTCGTCGGACCCTATGGAACCTGTTTCCGTCGTGAGGACCGGCAGGGACCCCTCGTCCTCGTAGGGGCGGGGTCGGGCATGTCGCCGATCTGGTCGATCCTCAACGACCACCTGAAAAGCGGCGAGCAGCGGCCGGTGTATTTCTTCTACGGCGCCCGCACGCCGACCGACCTCTTCTACCTCGACCGCATCGCCGAGCTTACCGGCCGGTACGAGGACGTGACGTTCATCCCGGTGCTCTCGCACGTCAATGGCGAGGCCTGGGACGGCGAGCGCGGCTTCGTGCACGAGCGCGTCGACGCAAAACTCAAGCAGCTCGCCATCGACGGGGAAGGCGACGTCTACGCCTGCGGTCCGCCGCCGATGATCGACGCGCTGCAGCCGGTTCTGTTCATGAACGGCTTCGAGACCGAACGCATCTTCTTCGACAAGTTCACGACATCGTCCGGCGGCGGGACGCCGGGCCATTGACGCCCGCGCCGCGGGAAATTTTCGCCAGCAACTGCAACAAGGGAGTGAAGACCATGCCAGCAACGTCGAGTTCAGTGGGATCGGGAGCCGCGGGTGCGGCGATCTTCGCCGATTCGGACAGCCGCAAGTACCGCTACTTCAGCCCGCGCGGCCAGCGCGCCACCCACTACGAGGACGTCACGGTCGACGTGCAGCCCGATCCGGAGCGCTACCTGATCCAGAACTGGATCATCTCCTTCGCCAACGGCAAGGGCGCCTATGTCAAGGACAACACGGCGGCGCTGAGCTCCAACTGGCACGCCTTCCGCGCTCCCGACCAGGAGTGGGAGCGCACCCACTACCAGCGCCAGTCGAAGATCGAGACGATGGTGCAGAGCGTGATCGCCAACGGCCGCAAGTCCGGCGCGCCGAAAAGCTTCGACAAGGTCTGGGCAAAGATCCTGCAGACGCATCTCGGCGCCTGGAAACACGCCGAGTTCGGCCTGGGCACCTCGCTGATGCAGGCGCAGCGCTACGGCTACACCCAGATGATCAACAACGCCACGCTGACCAACAGTTCCTACAAGCTCAGGCTGGCGCAGGACATCACCCTCTACCTCGCCGAGATCGGCATGGACATTCCGGGCTGGAACGACGAGCTCGGCAAGAAGGCCTGGCTGGAGGACGGCGCCTGGCAAGGCACGCGCGAGGCGGTCGAGACCATCATGGGCACGGCCGACTATCTCGAGCAGTATTTCGCCATCAACATCGTGTTCGAGCCGCTGGTCGGCGAGCTGTTCCGCTCCGGCTTCCTGATGCAGGTCGCCGCCGCCAACCACGACTTCATCACGCCGCCGGTGATCTCCGCCGCCGAGGCCGACTACGAGCGCAACCTCGCCAATACGATCGACCTGATCTACCTGCTGGCGCATGACGAGAAGCATGCCTCGCACAACCAGAAGCTGTTCAAGGCCTGGCTGAAGAAGCATCGCGCGCTTGCCGATAAGGCGGCCCAGGGCCTGCAGCCGATCTGGTCGATGCCGCACTCCAAGCCGGTCTCGTTCAGTGACGTCCATGCGCAGTCGCAGGAGCGCATCGGCCAGATCATCGGCGAACTCGGCCTCGACGGCTGACCCTCAAACGAAATCGGGAGATACGCAAATGTCACTGACAGCACGCGACGCCTCGCACGACAACATCTTCAAGTCGATGAAGGACATCACCTTCGAGCAGACGATCTCGCACCAGTGCGGCGTCACCATGAACGACTCGGTCGAGGCCCGCGCCATCGCCGAGTTCATGGGCAAGAAGCCCAACGTCACCGTCACCTACCAGCCGGCGCTGATCCGCATCGACGGCCACGGCAAGCTGATCTTCAAGATGGACGAGATCAGCGAATATCTCGGCCGCGAGATGACCGCCGAGATCTTCGAGGTAAACACCTCCACCCACTACGGCCGCATGGTGAGGGTCGACGACAACACCGTCATCCTGTTCGGCAACATGGACGACGTCTTCGAATACATCTGAGGATTCTCCCCCAGGACCTCCGGCGCGCCCATGACCCGGCGCGCCGGTCCGATCAACGCAAGCAATGCCGAGGGAACCATGTTCATCACACCGGAAGGCAAGGAAATCTTCGTCGTCGACGGCCACACCCATTTCTGGGACGGCAGTCCGGAGAACCAGCGCAACATTCACGGCAAGCAGTTCATCGAGTGTTTCTACGCCTATCACTCGGCGCTGAGCCCAAAGGAGCAGCTATGGGCCAAGGACAAGTTCGAGAAATACAGCGCCGACGACCTCTATCGCGACCTCTTCATTGAAGGGCCGGACGACGTCGCCATCATCCAGACCACTGTGCTGAAGGACTTCTACAAGAACGGATTCGGCTGCATCAAACGCTCGACCGAGATGGCGCAGCGCTCCAGGGAACGCTTCATCGTCAACGGCTCGTTCGATCCGCGCGATGGCGAGAAGGCGCTGGAATACATCCACTTCATGAAGGAGACCTACGACATCAAGGGCGTGAAGATGTACACGGCCGAGTGGAACGGCGCCTCCAAGGGCTGGAGGCTCAACGATCCCGAGGCCTACAAATGCTTCGAACTGTGCGAGAAGCTCGGCATCAAGAACATCCACGTCCACAAGGGCCCGACCATCATCCCGCTCAGCAAGGATGCCTTCGACGTCCATGACGTGGACTATGCGGCCACCGACTTTCAGGGGCTGAACTGGATCATCGAGCATTGCGGCCTGCCGCGCCTCGACGACTTCTGCTGGATCGCCGTGCAGGAAACGAACGTCTATGCCGGCCTGGCGGTGGCGCTGCCGTTCATCCACTCGCGCCCGCGCTATTTCGCCGAGGTCATTTCCGAACTCCTGTTCTGGGTCGGTCCCGACAAGATCCTGTTCGGGTCGGACTATGGCATCTGGACGCCGCGCTGGCTGGTCGAGAAGTTGTGGAATTTCCAGATCCCGGCAGACATCGCCGCCGAGCGCGGCGTGCAACTGACCGACGAGATCAAGGAAAAAATCCTCGGCCTCAATGCGGCGCGCCTCTACGACATCGACGTCACGGCAAAGAAGAAGGCGCTGGCCGCCTCGCCTTTCAGCATCGCCGCGGAGTAGGGCGATGGGCGCCGCCGGACTACCCAGCAGCCGCCAGGCAGAAGTCTGGCGGCGCCTTGCGGAGGTCAACGACCCGGAACTCGACGAACCTGTCACCGAGATGGGTTTCGTCGAAAGGGCCGAGGTGACGGGCGACGGCAGCGTGGAGGTCGATTTCCGCCTGCCGACCTACTGGTGCTCGCCCAACTTTGCCTTCCTGATGCTGGATGGGGTGCGCAAGGCGCTCGACGCGCTGTCCTGGCAGCCGGCCTATCGGGTCAAGCTGCACGACCACATGTTCGCCGACGAGGTCAATCGCGGCGTCGAGCAGGGCAAGGCGTTCGGCGACATCTTCGCCGGGCTTACCGCCGACCAGGACATCGGCGCGCTGCGCGAGACTTTTCGCATGAAGGCCTTCAAGCGGCGGCAGGAGGCCGTGCTGGTGGGCTTGCGCAAGCACGGGCTTACCGATCGCGAGATCGTCGGCATGGATCTGATCGCGCTGGATGTGGTGCGGTTCGAAGCGGGCGAGGCGGACAGGCAGAAGCCGAGATACCGGGCGGCGCTGCTTGAGCGCTTTCCGGCGCGCCGCGCCGACGGTCCCGCCTTCGTCACCTGGGACGGTGCGGACATACCGGCCGGCGCGCTCGGCGCCTATCTCGCCGAATTGCGTGGCGTGCGCATCAACATGGAGTTCAACGGCGCGCTGTGCCGTGGCCTGAAGCAAACCCGGTACAAGGAAGTCGAGGTGATCGACGGCGAACCGACGCTCGTCGATTTCATCCTGGACCGTGTGCCGGAGCGGGCCGCGCCGGGCGCCTGACGCAGATTTTTCGCAACGGCCTCCCTTTGCATGAGGCCCCTAACCAACAAGCCGCCCGTAAGGCGGAAGGAGGACATATGCCCAAGATAATGCTCCACAATTCGCAGGCCCGCCGGGCGCTCGCCCGCGGCGTTGGCCGGCTTGCCGCCGCCGTCGAGCCGACGCTCGGTCCCAAGGGCATGAACGCCATGATCGACCGGCCGATCGGCACGCCGATGGTCACCCGCGATGGCGTCAGCATCGCCTCGGAAATAGAGTTGCATGACCGGTTCGAGAACATGGGCGCGCAGGTGGTGCGCGAAGTGTCGATGCAGACCAACGAGGTCGCCGGCGACGGCACGACCACGGCGATCGTGCTGGCCAACGCGCTGATCCAGGCCGGCATCGAGGCGAACGAACGCGGCGCCAAATCCGTCGATCTGTGCAACGGCATCGACCTTGCGGTGGCGACGGTGGTCGCCGCGCTCAAGGCCTCTGCCAGGCCGGCCAAGGGCAACGGCATCCTCGCCTCGGTAGCCAACATCGCCGCAACCGACGCGAAACTCGGTGCGCTGGTCGCGGAAGCCCATGAACGAGTGGGCGCCGAGGGCGTGATCACCACCGACTTCAGCGTGACCACCGAGACCACGCTGGACGTGGTCGAGGGCATGTCGTTCGAGCGCGGCTATCTTTCCCACCACATGGTGACCGATCAGGAGAAGATGGAGGCCGTTCTCGAGCGGCCTTTGATCCTGATGACGGACCTGAAGATCAAGGAGCCCGAGGCGCTCGACACGGCCCGGCGCATCGCCGACCAGGCCGGGCGGCCGCTGCTGATCGTCTCGGAGGAGATGTCGCCGGAAGTCGTGGTGACGCTGCTCGGCAAGCAGGGGCCGGGAAAATACCTCGTCGTCCACCCGCCGGAATACGGCCACTGGCGCAAGGCGATGATGGAGGATCTGGCCATCATCACTGGCGGCCGGGTCATCGCCCGCGATCTCGGCGGCCGGCTGGAGGAGATTTCCGCAGACGATCTCGGCTCGGCCGAACGGGTGCGCACCAGCGCGTCCCACACCTCGGTGATCCGGGGCGGCGGCGACCCGGCGGCGATCGCGGCGCGCCGCGCCCAGGTGCAGCGCCAGTACGAAAACGCCCCGCCCAACATCGAGCAGGACAAGCTGCGCGAACGGCTGGCGAAACTCTCCGGCGGCACCGCGATCCTCTACGCCGGCGGCGTCACGCCGGTCGAGCAGAAGCGCACCATCCAGCTCATCGAGGATTCGCTGAATGCCGTGCGCGCGGCTTGCGAGGAAGGCGTGGTCGCCGGCGGCGGCTCGGCGCTCGCCCAGATCGCGCCGAAGCTGGACAAGGTCGCGGCGGACGTCGACGGCGACGTGGCGGAAGGCGTGCGGCTGGTCCGGTCGATCCTGTCGCAGCCGCTGCGGCGGATCGCCGCCAATGCCGGCGCGGATCCGGAAGCCGTCGTGGCCGAGGTCACCCGCATCAATGGCGGCCACGGCTACAACGCCTCGGCCGGCACTTACCAGAATATGTTCGAGGCCGGCATCGTCGATCCGGTGCGCGTCACCTGTAGTGCGCTCGCCAACGCGGCCTCGGTGGCGACGCTGATCCTCACCACCGAGACGCTGATCGGCGACCTTGCCGAGGACGAGGACGACCCGACCGCCGGCCCGGCGCTCGGCGGCGGCGCCGAAAAGCTCGGCCGCGCCTGAACCTGCCCGGAATGATTTCGACGTCGAAAGGATTGGGACGATGAAAGCTGCAAGACTGTACGAATACGATCCGAAGATGAACGTCCAGCTCAGGATCGAGGAGGTTCCGGCGCCGACGATAACCGCTCCGGACGAAGTGATCGTCCGGGTCGGGGCCGCCGGCCTCTGCCGCACCGATCTCCACATCATCGAAGGCGTGTGGAAGCCGACCATGGACCCGGGTGGCACGCTTCTGCCCTACATCATGGGCCACGAGAACGCCGGCTGGGTTGAGGAGGTCGGCAGCGGCGTGAAATCAGTGAAACGCGGCGACGCGGTGATCTGCCACCCGTTCCGCTCCTGCGGTATCTGCCTCAACTGCCGCCACGGCGAAGACATGTATTGCGACAATGGCCAGTTCCCCGGCCTCGGCATGAATGGCGGCTTCGCCGAATACTTCATCACCAGCGAGCGTTCGCTGATAAAGCTCAACGCCAACATCACGCCGATCGAGGTGGCGCCGCTGGCTGATGCCGGCATCACCGCCTACCGCGCCGCCAAGCGCGCCGCGAAAATGCTTCGGCCAGGCAGCTATTGCGTCCTGCTCGGCATAGGCGGCCTCGGCCACATCGCGCTGCAATCGCTACATGCGATCTCCGGCTGCCGCATCATTGCCGTCGACCGCGAGCCGGCGGCGCAATTGCTGGCCAAGGACCTCGGCGCCGACTTCGTGCTCGACGGCGGCCCGAACGTGGTCGAGGAGGTGAAGCAGATCACCGGCGGCGGCGCGCATGTCGTCATCGACTTCGTCGGCGAACTCGGTGTCGAGAACATCTGCTGGAAGATGGTGCGCAAGGGCGGCCAGCTTTTCGTCGTCGGCTACGGCGGCCAGGTCAACGTGCCGACCGCGCATCTCGTCATCGAGGAGATCAACATCGGCGGCAGCCTGGTCGGCAATTTCACCGAGCTGGTCGAGCTGATGGAGCTGAACGCCGACGGCAAGGTGAAGATGCATTACACCGAATACAACCTCGCCAGCATCAACACCGCGCTGGACGATTTCAAGAACCGGCGGTTCACCGGGCGCGGGGTCATTGTCCCTTGAAGCGTCTGGCTCATGCGCGGCGCGGCCCAGGGGGTGCCGCGTTGGCGTCGCCAGCACCATGCTTTAGGTGTCGGAACGTTAGACGAAGCGCGTTCCTGAACCGTTATACCAACGGTTGCAATCTCTGGCCGTTGTGCTTCTTCGGTCAAAGCTTATGCCCATTGGCGTCGACGTGGCATAGGAAAATAATCCTTGCCCTTTTCCACCTCTCTGCTATTGTGCGCCTCGAACGGAGGCTGGAATGGACCGCGCGGAACGCGAAAATGAGCAGGAGACGCTGAAGGGCATGGCAGCGGTGCTGCTCAAGCTGGCCGTTCTGGCCGAGTTCCTTTGCGTCCTGCCGCTCTGGATTCGCGTTCCGGTGCTGACGCTCTTGCGGCCGGCCGAGGCCGTTGCGCGGGCCTTTGCCGCCGAGCGAGCCGGCGGCGCGCTTGCCTTGCCCCCGGCTGCGGTCGGCGATGCCGATGGCTGCGCCGAGGCTTTGCATCTTGCCCGCTGCTTCCGCGCGCTGGCCTTCGTCTTCGGCGGCTTGCAGGATCTTTTCGCCGGGCGGCGGCTGTTTCGCAACTGGTTGAACGGGCGTCTTGCGCACCGCACGCCGGCGATGGCATGGCGGGATCACGCAAAGAGGGCGCGGCGCGCAATGGTTTGCGGCGTGGCGGGGCGTATCGATACGTCGTGACGGCCGGACGGCATGCCAGGTTGACTTGTTGAGGATTCGAACGCCATCCGCCTGGTGCGCTTGGCGATGGGGGCGTTGGTATTCCGATACAAATGGCGGTCAAGGTTAAACGCCGCTGGTATCAGACAAAACCGCGCCGGATGCCGTAGCGGTCGAGCTTGCGATAGAGCGTAGGCCTTGAAATTCCCAGCCTTTGCGCGACGCGGCTGAGGTTTCCGCCCTCAGCGGCCAGCGCGTTTTTCATCATCTGCCGCTCGGCGTCGACCAGCGTGCCGTCGAGCTTATCGGCCGTGACGTCGCCCACGTAATTCGGCGGGAGTTCCGGCCTGGAGCCGGTCGAGACAATTTCGGCGGGTAGGTCGCGCAGCCCAACGTCGCGGCCATGCGCCAGCACATGCAGTCGCTCGACCAGGTTCTTCAATTCGCGCACATTTCCCGGCCAGCGCCAGGCCAGCAGTGCGTCCAGCGCCTCGTTGGAGAAGCTCAAAAGGTCGCCGCCATTGAGCGCCGCTATTTTGCGGTTGAAGTGCTCGACGAGCAGCAGCACGTCGTCGCCGCGCTCCCGCAAGGGCGGCACTTTGATCGAAACCGCGCCGATCCGGTAATAGAGATCGCTGCGGAAACGGCCCGTCGCGATCTCCTGCTTCAGGTCACGATTGGTCGACGCGACCAGCCGCACGTCGACCGGCCGGCCACGGCTGTCGCCGATGCGGTGGACGACCCGCTCTTCCAGCACGCGCAGCAAAAAGGGCTGTATTTCCAAGGGCATTTCGCCAATCTCGTCGAGGCTGAGCACGCCGCCATTGGCCTGCTCGAACACGCCCGGCTTGCCATCGCGCGACGCGCCGGTGAAGGCGCCGGCGACATGGCCGAAGAGTTCGCTACCGAAAAGTTCCCGGGTGATCGCCCCACAATTCATGGCGACGAAGGGATCGTTGGCGGAGCGCCGGCTGCCGGCATGAACGAGCCGCGCGAAAAGCTCCTTGCCGACGCCCGTCTCGCCCTCGATCAGCAGCGAGGTGACGCTGTTGGAGCGGGCGACGCGGCTGGCGACGTCGACGGCGGCGAGCAGCGCCTCGCTTTCGCCGACGATCATGGCGGCGGCCTCGCGCAGCGGCTTGTCCTCGGCGCGTCCGGCGAACGTCGTGGGAGCGGCCGGCGCCGAGGGGAACACCAAGGCCGCGCCGCCGAGGCTGCCGTCGAGTTTCAGCGGGGTGACGTGGCATGAGCGCAGATGCGGCGGCAGCGCCCTGGCGATGTCGGCCTCGGAGCCGGGCGCGGGAAGATTGAGCAGCCAGCGGCCAGGCTCGACCGGGGTTTCGGCCCTGTCGGGATCGCCTTCCGGCAGGTTGTTGGAGAAGATCGCCCGGCCGCGATGGTCGACGATCACCAGCCCGTCCTTGCGCCGGTAGTTCGGCGCGGACGAGATGAAGGCCTCGAGCAGGCGGGTGCGCCGCTCCTGCTGCTGTTCGGCCAGCGCCTTCTCGATATGGCGGGCGGTGGCGGCGACCAGCGCGGTGTTGTGCGGGCGGAAGATCGGCGAATAGCCGGACAGGTCGACGACGCCGATGATCCGGCCGTCGAGCGGATCGCGGATCGGCGCGCCGGCGCAGGTCCAGGATTTGATGCCGGCGCAGAAATGCTCGGCAGCATGCACGAAGATCGGCTCGCCGGTCCACAGCGCCGTGCCGATGCCGTTGGTGCCGACCGCCTCCTCGTTCCACTTGCCGCCGATGGCGAGATGGATGTCCATGCCGTCGTGCAGGGTTCTCTTGTCGCCGATGGCGTCGATCAGCACGCCGTCGGCATCGGCCAGCACCAGCATGGCGCCGGTGCCGTCGAGCAGCCGGCCGAGCGATTCGAACGAGCGCCTCGCCGCCGCCAGCAGTTCCGCATTGGCGCGTGTTAGAAACTCGATCTCGTCGCGGTCGCTGTTGAGAGGCGCTTCCACCCCCTGCGCGTCGATGCCGCCGGAGACGCTGCGATACCAGGACTCGTGGATGAGCGAACGCACATGGTGAGCGGGGTCGCGGGAACAGGGCTTGTCGGCGAGAACGTCCTCCCAGGCGCGCATGGTAGCGCGCTCGTCATAGTCGATGAGATTCAGGACGGAGGCCACGGCCAACGGAGCAGGCGCGGAGTGACCGTCGATCTTCATGGGACGTGTGCCGAGCTCGCGTTTCATTCAGTCATTCTGCAACCTTCGAGGCATGTCAGTGCTGTATGCTGTCGCGGGTCGAACCTCTTGAACGGTCCCGCCACGCGAATTCGGTCAGGCGATACCCAGTCTTCGACCAATCTCGGCGGCGAGCCGCTCCTCGGTCAACGCAGTGTCGAGACGTGCGCCGTCCAAGTCAAGCAGAGCTTGGGCGACAGCGTCCACCACCGGCGCGAAAAAGCCGTTCTCTCTTGTGGCGAGAACGAACACCTGCCCGCCGTCCCGGTAGCGGACGTCGCCGATGTGATGCAACTGGCGGCCGCTGTTCTGGTCGACGGAGATGACCCGGCCGTTCAGGGTGATGCGGATTGACGGATCGGGTTCGGCGGCGATTGGCGAACCACCGCCGACATGGATGATCAATCCCTCTGCCTTCGGTTGCTGGCGCGGCTTACGCGAGGCGGAATAGCCGCCGCCGCTGATCTGGTCGGCGATGCGCTCGATGGTGGCGCGGTTCTGTTCGATCAGCCGCTTGGCCTGCACGTCCTCGCGACGCGGACCATCCCGCCTGGAAATGATCTCGACCATGAATCCTCCCAGATTCGCCCGGTCTTCCCGCCCGTTGAGCCGCGCCGGCTGCCGGGCGGTGGGCGGCGCGGGCTGTCGGTCCCCACAGTACCTTCCAATAACGCGAACACCCTGCCGTGGGGTGGTAGGTGGTTACTACAGGAAGTGCCTCAGCCCGGCGACCGAGGCGATCAGGCCAGCATCACGCCGGCCTCGCGCATGCGCTCGGTCATTGCCTGGAGCGAGCCGCCGAGATCGATGGCGCGGCAGGCGTCGAGCCTGACCGTGGCGTCGAAGCCGAGCCGCACCGCGTCCAGCGCCGAATAGGCGACACAAAAGTCCGTCGCCAGGCCGACCAGCGTCAGCGTGGCGATGCCGCGCTCGCGCAGATAGCCGGCAAGGCCGGTCGGCGTCGCGCGGTCGTTCTCGAAAAAGGCCGAATAGCTGTCGATGTCGCGCCGAAACCCTTTTCGCACGACAAGTTCGGCCTTGGTCCTGTTCAGCGACGCATGGAAGGCCGCGCCTTCGGTGCCTTGAACGCAATGATCCGGCCACAACGTCTGTTCGCCGTAGGACATCTGGACTGTCTGAAACGGCTCGCGCCCCTTGTGGACCGACGCGAAGCTGGAATGCCGTTCGGGATGCCAGTCCTGCGTCAGGATGACGTGCTCGAAGCCGGCGATCAGATCGTTGACCGTCGGCAAGATCAGATGACCATCCGTCACGGCCAGCGAGCCGTCCGGACAGAAATCGTTCTGGACGTCGATGACGACGAGCGCTTCCTGGCCCATTACCCCTCCGATGCGCCGCGCACCCGGCGCGCGCGCCGCATGCACTTCAATCGCCGCCGAAAGTCGGCGCAAACCGGTAGCCGCGTCAACCCTGCCCGCGCGCTTTCGCCCTGGTGACCGCGACGTTGATGTGAATTGCCACGGAGCGACGCGGCGGCGCCATCGCCTTTGACAATCTCCATAGTGCTGATATCGTTTGCATGCGAATGAATTTCGCCGGTCCTTCCGCCGGAAAGGCATTGCGTGATCCGCTACGCGAAACCCAAGACGGTCGAGGAAGCCTTGCGCCTCCTGAAGGAGGATCGCTGGCGCATTCTGGCGGGCGGCACTGACTTTTATCCGGCGCAAGGCGTGCGGCCCATCCGCGAAGATGTGCTCGACATCAACGGACTGGCGGACCTGCGTGGCATCGCCGAGACCGACCATTTTTGGATCTTTGGCGCGCGCACCAGTTGGACCGACGTTGTTCGTGCAACCCTGCCGCCGGCTTTCGACGCATTGCGGCAGGCGGCGCGCGAAGTCGGATCGGTGCAGATCCAGAATGCCGGCACGATCGCCGGCAACCTCTGCAATGCCTCGCCGGCGGCCGACGGCGTGCCGCCGCTGCTGGCGCTCGACGCCGAGGTGGAACTGCGGTCAGCGGGCGGCGTCCGCATCGTTCCGCTGTTCGGTTTCATCCTCGGCAACCGGAAAACGGCGCTTCGCGACGACGAATTGCTGGCCGCGATCCGCGTGCCGAAATCGTCGGCCGCCGGGCGTTCCGCTTTCGTGAAGCTCGGCGCGCGGCGCTACCTGGTGATCTCGATTGCCATGGCGGCCGCGCGTATCCGACTGGACGATGACGGCAGGATCGCCTATGCCGCGGTCGCGGTCGGCTCCTGTTCGGCGGTGGCGCGGCGGCTGCGCGGCGTCGAGGCGGCGGTGGTTGGAGCGGCGTCCGGCGACGAGCTTGCCGATGCGGTGCGGACCGCGCCTCTGCCGGAGATTGCACCGATCGACGACGTGCGCGGTTCGGCCGACTATCGGCGCGAGGCGGCGCGCGAGATCGTGCTGCGCGCTGTCGCCGCCGCGGCGGAGCCGGAGCGAACCAAAGCGAGGGCTGCATGAGCGCCCCTCGGATACCCATCGCCTTCGAGGTCAATGGCCGGCCGGTCGCGGTATCGGCGCCGCCGCTGCGGCGGCTGTCTTCGGTGCTGCGCGACGATCTGCTGCTGACCGGCACGAAAGTCGGCTGCGACGCCGGCGACTGCGGCGCCTGCACGGTGCTGCTCGACGGCGAGCCGGTCTGCGCTTGCCTGGTGCCGGTAGCCGGAGCGGAGGGAACTGCCGTCCGCACTGTCGAAGGGCTCGCCAACGGAAAACTGTCGGCGTTGCAGGCGGCTTTTCTCGAGCATGGCGCGGCGCAATGCGGCATCTGCACGCCGGCACTGCTGGTCGCGGCCACCGCACTGCTGGAGCGAAATCCGTCCCCCAGCGAGACGGAGGTCAAGGATGCGCTCGGCGGCATCCTTTGCCGGTGCACGGGTTATCGAAAGATCGTCGCGGCGGTGATGGCGGCTGGACGGGCCGAGGACTGGCACGCTTCTTCATATCCGGCGCCCGGCTTCCATCGCGTGAACGGTGCGGGTGGTATTTCCGCGAAAACCATCCCGGCCGGCCACGCCGTCGGCGCCTCGCCGATCCGCCTCGACGGCGTGCCGAAAGTATCGGGCACGGAAGCCTACGGCGCCGACGGCTTTCCCGCCGACGCGCTGCTGGTATCGGTAGTGCGTTCGCCGCACCATCACGCGCGATTTTCCTTTGGCGACCTCGATGCCTTCGTGAAAAGCCATCCGGGCATCGTCGCGGTGTTCACCGCGGACGACGTTCCGGGACACAATGCCTTTGGCGTCATCCCGCCCTTCGCCGACCAGCCGATCCTCGCCGAAGGCATGGCGCGATTCCGCGGCGAGGCGGTGGCGCTGGTCGCCGGCGAGCGCGAGGCGATCGTCGATCTCAACCTCGGCGCGTTTCCGATTTCCTGGACCGAACTCGGCCATGTCCTGGAGCCTTGCGACGCGGTGGCCGAGGGGGCGCACCGTCTCCATGAGACGCGTGCGGAAAACCTGCTGACCATGGGGTTCGTCGAGCGCGGCGATCCGGAAGCAGCCCTTGCCGGGGCGGCGTTCAAGGTTTCGGCAAGCATCGAGACCTCCTACGTCGAGCATGCCTATATCGAGCCGGAGGCTGGCCACGCTTTTCTCGACGGCGACACGCTTGTCGTGGCCGCCTGCACGCAGGCCCCGCACATGGATCGCGAAGACACGGCAAAGGTGCTTGGCCTGCCGCTGGAGAAGGTGCGGATCGTGCCGACGGCGACAGGCGGCGGTTTCGGCTCGAAGATCGACGTATCGGTGCAGCCTTTGGTCGGGCTGGTGGCTCTGAAGACCGGCCGGCCGGCCGCGATCGCCTACACACGCACCGAATCGATGGTGTCGACGACCAAGCGCCATCCGGCGGCGATGACCGCGACCATCGCCGCGGACAAGGATGGTTTCGTTGCCGGAATGATTTTCGAGGGTGTTTTCAACACCGGCGCCTATGCCAGTTTCGGACCGACGGTGGCGAACCGGGTGCCGGTGCATGCCTCGGGACCGTATTTCACGCCGAACTACCGGGCGACCGGGCGCGCGATCCACACCAACGGGCCTGTTTCCGGAGCGTTTCGCGGTTTCGGCGTGCCGCAGGCGGCAATCATGCAGGAGACACTCTATGACGCGCTGGCCGAAAAGCTCGGCCGCGACCGGCTGGAGTTCCGCTTGGCCAACGCGCTTCGTAACGGAGCCGAAACGGTCACAGGCCAGCGGCTTGAGGCCGGCGTCGGCATAGTGGACTGCCTGGAGGCGCTGAAGCCGCATTGGCGTCGCGCGCTGACCGAAGCCGACGCGTTCAATGCCGGGAGCACTGCCGTGAAGCGCGGCGTCGGCGTGGCGTCGTGCTGGTATGGCTGCGGCAACACGTCCTTGGCCAATCCGTCCACCATCAAGGCCGGTATTTCGCGTGAGGGCCGGGCGGTGCTGCATCAGGGCGCGGTCGATATCGGCCAGGGCTCCAACACGGTGGTCGCGCAGATTTTCGCCGACGCGCTCGGTATCGCGCTGGCCGACATCGACCTTGTCGGCGCCGATACGGCGCTGACGCCGGATGCGGGAAAAACATCGGCGTCGCGCCAAACTTTCATCAGCGGCAAGGCGGCGGAAAAGGCCGGCCGCGCGTTGCGTGAAAAGATCCTGCGTTTCGCCAATGTCTCGCTGGCGGCGACCTTGGCGTTCGAAGCCGGGACGATGATGGTCCGCGAGGGCGAGGCCGAACGCCGGCTGAAACTTGCTGAGCTTGACGCAGACGCGGACGGCTATGTGTTTTCGGCACAAGAGACCTACGACCCGCCGACCCTGCCGCTCGACGGCAAGGGCCAGGGAAAACCTTATGCCGTCTATGGCTGGGGTGCGCAGATGGCGGAACTGGAGGTAGACTTGGCGCTCGGCACGGTGCGGCTGGTGAAAATCACCGCCGCGCACGATGTCGGCAAGGCGATCAATCCGCTGCTGGTCGAGGGCCAGATCGAGGGCGGCATCGCGCAGGGCATCGGCATGGCGCTGATGGAGGAATATATCCCCGGCCGCACCGAGAATTTGCATGACTATCTGATCCCGACTTTCGGCGATGTGCCGCCGATTGAGAGCATCCTGGTCGAGGTGCCCGATCCGGAAGGGCCGTATGGCGCCAAGGGGCTGGGCGAGCACGTGCTGATCCCGACCACGCCGGCGATCCTCAACGCCATCCGCCATGCCACCGGTGTGACGGTGACGAAGGTGCCGGCGACGCCCAGCCGCCTGCGTGCGGCGATCAGGGCGAGGGAGGAAAATCTCCCATGAGTGAACTCGCCGAGCGCTTCGACAGCCACGACCCCGGCGCCAAACAGATGGCGGAAAAGATCCGCTGCGATGCCTGTCCGGTGATGTGCTACATCGCCGAGGGCCGCACCGGCGCCTGCGACCGCTACGGCAATGTCGGCGGAAAGATCGTGCGTTGCGACCCGCTGACCATTTTGGAGCATGCCGCCGAAGGCGGCGCGGCGGTCGTGCCTTTCGGGGCGGAACGGGAGCCGTGGAACGGCGAACTGGTCAACACCAGTCGCCGCTTCGTCACCGCTATCGGTGCCGGCACGACTTATCCCGACTACAAGCCGGCGCCCTTTATCGTCAGCCAGCAGGTCGAGGGTGTCGATCTCGTCACCGTCGTGACAGAAGGCATTTTCTCCTACTGCGGCGTCAAGATAAAGATCGACACGGACCGCCATATCGGCCCCGAGACGGCCACCGTGCGCAGCGAGGGCGAGGCGGTAGGGCATGTCACCACCGGCGAATACGGTTCGCAGATGCTGTCGCTGGGCGGCGTGCATCATCTCACCGGCGGGCCAAAGCAGGAGGGGCGCGCCACCTGCGACGCCATGCTCAATCTTTGCAACCGCAAGCCGGTGGAACTTTCGATAGACGGCGGCGCGACGGTGGTGGTCGAGGCCGGCAAGGCGCCGATGATCGACGGCAAGGCCGAGCACCGCATGCGTGTCGGCTGCGGCTCGGCCACCATCGGCATGTTCGCCACGCAATGGCGCGGGCTGGTCGACGAGGTGGTGGTGGTCGACGACCACATCACCGGCGTCGTCTCCGAGCACCAGGCCGGCAAGGTTCTGGGCTGGGAAGATACCGGCATCAAGATTCTGGGGCGGCGCTCGACACCCGGACGCTATTTCAAGGTGTCGGAGCCGGGGCTGGGCTGGGGTGGCACCACGATCTCCGACCCGCTGTCGATCCTCGGCGACTGGAACGCCAAAAAGGGCGCGCGGCCCGGCCTGTCGCTGCTGATGGTGTCGACCACGGGAGAACAATTCGCTTATTTCGAGTTGGACGAGGCGCTCAAGCCGGTCGAAAAACCGTTCCCGGAGCGGCTCAGAAAATCCGTCGGGCTGATCGAGGACAATTGCGAGCCGGCGCTCTGCACGGTGCTGTTCGTCGGCGGCGCCGGCGGCAGTCTGAGGGCCGGGGTGACGGAAAACCCGGTGAACCTGACCCGCTCCGTGCAGGGGCTGAAGACCTATGTGACCGTCGGCGGCGCGCCGGTCTATGTCTGGCCGGGCGGCGGCATCACGCTGATGGTCGACGTGATGCGCGTTCCCGAAGGCGCCTTCGGTTATGTGCCGACGCCGGCGCTGGTGGCGCCGATCGAGTTCACGCTGCGGCGCGACGATTATGTGCGGCTGGGCGGCTACGAGGCCGAGATCCGGACGGTCGAGGATGTGCTGGCGAAGGGCGGCGAATATCTTAACGACCGCCGAACCGCTTTCGCCGCGCGCAACAATCCGTGGCCGCCGCTGGCGCAATTGCATCGCGCGGGTCCGGCCTGATGCAGGGCGCCACCGCGCATTGGCTGCCGGACGGCAGGCGGCTGCATCTCAACCACGGCCCGATTGACCTGATCGTCGAAGTTTTTGGGACGCCGGCCCAAGTGCGGGCGGCCTATGAACAGGCGGTGGCGCGGTTCCAGACGGTGCTCGGCGAGCTGGTCGAGGAACTGCCGGACCTGCGCCGGCCGGCGCATCTGCGGCGGCCGCGACTGTTCCGCGGGCCGACGGCGCGCCGTATGGAGGCGGCGGTGGCGCCGCTGGCGGATGATTTTCTCACACCCATGGCCGCTGTCGCCGGTTCGGCAGCCGACGAAATGTTGGCGGCGCTGGTCGCCGGGCGCTCGCTCGAGCGCGCTTATGTAAACAATGGCGGCGACATCGCGCTGCATATCGCTGCGGGCCACGAACTCGCGGTAGCCGTCGCCGGCACGGGACATGGGTTTGACGGCCGCATCGTGGTGCGGGCCGAAGACCCGGTGCGCGGCATCGCTACGTCGGGCTGGCGCGGACGCAGCTTTTCGCTGGGCATTGCCGATGCCGTCACCGTGATGGCGCGCAGCGGCGCCGAGGCCGATGCGGCGGCCACCGTGATCGCCAATGCCGTCGACCTGCCAAAACATCCGGCGGTGTCGCGGCGGCCGGCGATGGAACTCGCGCCGGACAGCGACCTCGGCGAGCGGCTGGTGACGGTCGGCGTCGGAAGGCTGACGGCGGGCGAAGCCGGCGCGGCGCTGCAAGCCGGGCTCGCGGTTGCGGAGGATTTACGGCAGCGAGGTTGCATCGAGGCGGCGGCGTTGTTCCTGGCCGGCGAGGCAAGGCTGTGCGGCGATCGCTTCGCAGATCGTAGGCGCCCTACGTTGCCCCCCTCTGTCCTGCCGGACATCTCCCCCTCAAGGGGGGAGATTGAGCCGGCCGCTTCGGCTTCGCCAATCGCCAACATTGCAAAAAGAGCGGCGAGGGACACGCTGCTAATCTCCCCCCTTGAGGGGGAGATGTCCGGCAAGACAGAGGGGGGCAACGTAGGGCGGAGTTCGCCGAGACAAAGCCTGTTTACGCCCGTGCAAACGCATTTGACATAAGAGGAGACCTTGCATGCCTGACTTTCCCATCCGCAAGGTCGCGGTCGTTGCTGAGGAGATTTTTCATGACGGCGGGCCGGCGGTCGAAAGACCGCGTAGACGCGCGGCGGCGTTTGCCGCGGTGAAAAATCCTTTCGCCGGGCGTTTTGCGGAAGAGCTGCAGCCGGCCATGGAGGATCTGAAGCCGCTGGGGCTGATGCTGACCGACCGGCTGATCGCCGCGCTGGGCGGCGATATCAAGGCGATAGACTCCTACGGCAAGGGCGCCATCGTCGGCACGGACGGAGAGATCGAGCACGGTGCGCTGTGGCACGTGCCCGGCGGCTACGCCATGCGCGAGCGGCTGGGCGGCGCCAAGGCGATCGTGCCGTCGGCGATGAAGGTGGGGGCGTTCGGAGCAAGCCTCGACGTGCCGCTCGGCCACGTCAACGCGGCCTATGTGCGCAGCCATTTCGACGCCATCACTGTCTGCGCCGTCGACGGGCCGCGCCCGGACGAGATCGTCTTCGTGCTCGCCATGGCGGTTGGCGGGCGCGTCCACGACCGCATGGGCGGACTGGCGGCCTCTGACATAAAGCTGTGGGACGGGCAGCGATGAGCGGCGAGGAGAACGTCCTGAAACTGGTCGCGGCTGACGAGCCCGAGCCGGGCGGATATCGGCTGGAGGAGCAGATCGGCTTCATCCTGCGCCGCGCGCATCAGCGCCATGTCTCGGTCTTCGCCTCGCGCATCGGCGACCTGACGCCGCCGCAATTCGCGGCGCTGGCGCGGCTACGCGACATCGGCGAGACCTCGCAGAACCAGCTCGGCTCGCTGGTCGCCATGGACGCCGCGACGGTGAAGGGCGTCATCGACCGGCTGGCGGCGCGCGGTCTGGTCGAGCTTCGCAAGCACGATGCCGACAAGCGGCGGCTTATGGTGCGGCTGACGGAGGACGGCCGGCGGGTCGTCGAGGGCCTGATCCCGCGGGCCGAACAGATCACCGCCGAGACGCTGGCGCCGCTGAACGCGCGGGAGGCGGCGACGCTGACAAGACTGCTGTCACGGATCGTGTGACGGACGAGCGCCGCGCCCGTGTCGCCGTGATGATTTTGGCGAGCCGGGAGAACCGGCTCGCCCTCTACCCGCTCAATCCTTGAAAAAGGCAAGCAGGTCGGCGTTGATGATGTCGGGATGCGTCGTGCACATGCCGTGCGGCAGGCCATCATAGGTCTTCAGCGTACCCTTCTTCAGAAGCTTGGCCGACAGCGGCGCGGAGTCGGCATAGGGAACGATCTGGTCGTCCGAGCCGTGCATGACCAGCACCGGCACGTCGATCTTCTTTAGGTCGTCGGTGAAGTCGGTCTCGGAAAACGCCTTGATGCAGTCGTAATGCGCCTTGGCGCCGCCCATCATGCCCTGCCGCCACCAATTATCGATGATGCCTTGCGAGACTTTGGCGCCTGGCCGGTTGAAGCCGTAGAAGGGGCCAGCCGGCACGTCGTGGTAGAACTGTGCGCGATTGGCGACCATTGCGGCGCGGAAGCCGTCGAACACCTCGATCGGCAGGCCGCCGGGGTTCTTTTCCGACTTCACCATCACCGGCGGCACCGCGCCGATCAGCACCGCCTTGGCGACGCGACCGGGTTTGGCGCGGGCGACGTAGTGGGCGACTTCCCCGCCGCCGGTCGAATGGCCGATATGGATGGCGTTCTTCAAGTCGAGCGCGTCGGCCAGTTCGGCGACGTCGGCGGCATAGGTGTCCATCTCGTTGCCCGTCGCGGTCTGCGAGGAGCGGCCGTGGCCGCGGCGGTCATGGGCGATGACGCGAAAACCTTTGTGAAGGAAGAACAGCATCTGGTTGTCCCAGTCGTCGGCGCTGAGCGGCCAGCCGTGGTGGAAAACGATCGCCTGCGCGTCCTTGGAACCCCAGTCCTTGTAGAAGATTCCGGTTCCGTCCTTCGTGGTGATCGTGGTCATACGTTGCTCCTCGGTTTCGAGATGTGGACAATGTAGGTCGGGAGAGGCCTTTAGGCGCGTGGCGGAACCGACATTCTTGGGCCGAAACCGACACGATGACGGTCAAGCCGAAACGCGGGAGAAGTCGGCCTGCTGATCTAGCCGAAAAGTTGCCGGGTTAGCCATACCGTCACGGACGGCGTTTACGTCGGCATAACTCTGGGCCACTATCGTAGCGTCGAATTGCAAGAGAGGGTGCGGATGCGCAAGCGGATGATCGAACTATCGGCGGCGGCGGCGATGGTCCTCGCCTCGGGCGCCATGGCGGGCGCAACCACGCTAGAGCAGGCTCAAGGTGCCTGGGTGATGACCGGTACGAAATGCTCCGACACGTTCAAGCTCGAGGGCGAGCAGATCGTGTTCATCGACCGCGATGCATCGCTTGCCAACGGCATCGTCATCGCCGGCAAGAAGGTCACGTCGCCTGAAGCGAGCTGCACGGTCGAGCGCGTGAAGGCAGAGAAGGATCATTTCACCGCGCTTCTCGGCTGCTCGGATTCGGTGATGTTCAGCAACCAGTCGGTATCGTTCCGCATCCTGCAGGACGGCACGCTGGAACGCTCGGACCCGATGTTTTCCGACGTGACCTATAGCTATGCGCGCTGCGAGGCGAGCGACCTGAAGTAGCCGGCGGCCCTACGCCCGGCTTCAGAGCACGACAAAATCTGCATTGGTCAGCGTTAGTCCCTGTCCCAGCAGGGCGAAGCGGATCGCGGCGGTGGAACCGGTGCCGTCCGTATCATAGAACAAATCACCCGACGTGGTGCCGTAGATGATGCGGTCGCTCGCATCCTGGGCGACACCGCCGGCATTCGCCGAAAAGGCCGATGCGGCGAGTGTGCCTGTCGCGCCGAGTTCGGTGAAAACGGCGTTGTCCAGCCGCATCGTGTCAGCGCTGACGCTGAAATCCGCGATCGTATCGACATTGCCCGTGCCCAGCGCCGTCGAGAAGACGAAGAAATCCTGGCCGTTGCCGCCCTTGAGCGTGTCGGATCCGGCTTTGCCGTCGATGACGTTGATGCCGGCGTTGCCGATAATCATTTGCAAAAGTTCGTTGCCGGTCAGGTCGATGCCCGCGGTTCCCGAACTGCCGTTGGTGGTCAGCGTCTCGACATGAACGCCGGCGCCGAGTGTGTAATCGACCGCCGCCATCACCCGGTCGCCGCCCTGGCCGGGGTTTTCGATAATCACGTCGCCTGTATTGTAGACGCGGTAAGTGTCGTCGCCGCCAAGCCCGATCAACATGTCGGCTGCGCCCTTGCCGCCGTCGCTGAGAATGTTGGCGCCGGCATTGCCGGTGACGGCCTGCGCCAGCGGATTGCCAGTCAGGTCGATCGTCGCGGTGCCGCCGTCCGACGTGGTGCGCAACTGCTCCACCGCGGCGCCGGCGGCCAGCACGTAGTCTCCGGAAGCGGCCACTCTGTCTGCTTCGCCGCCGCCGGCGACCTCGACCACGGTATCCGCCTGGCTGTTGACATAAAAAATGTCGTTGCCGTCGCCGCCCGTCATGGTGTCCGCGTCGGCGCCGCCATAAAGCACGTCGTCGCCCGTTCCGCCGTCGATGATGTCGTTACCAGCCAAACCGAACAGCGTGTCGGCTCCGTTGTTGCCGTCGATCGTGTCGGCGAAATTGCCGCCGCTCCAGTTATCCGTCCCGGTCGTGCCTTGAAAAACCGTCGGATCGAACATCTGGGCGCGGATGGCGCTGCCGCTGCCGTCGCCGCCGTCCTCGGATTGCCAGGTGACGACGAAGCGGCCATCGGATAGCGCCGACGCCGCCGGATTGAACTGCTTGCCGGTGGAGACGGTGTTGACGATGAAATCCTCGCCGGAAAAGCTGCCGTCGATGTTGAACAAGCGCGCCCGCACGCAATAGCTGGAGCCGTCGCCCGTGTCGCCCGAATACCAGATGGCCAGCGCGCGCCCGTCGGCCAGCGCGATCACCTTGGGATCGGCCTGGTTGCTGGCCGCCGTCGTGTTGACGATGAAGTCGTTACTTGCCGGGTTTCCGCTCGAATCGAGGAAACGGGCGCGGATGCAGCCGAAGGAGCCATCGCCGGTGTCGTCGGATTCCATGATTGCCAGGATGCGCCCGTCGGCAAGCACGGCAAGCCCCGGATTGGTCTGGCCGCCGGTGACGGTGGTGTTGAGGACAAAATCGTTGCCGGCGCTACCGCCGTCGGCGTCGAACAGCCGCGCCCGCAGGCAGTCGCCGTCCCCGTCGCCGTCGTCTGACGAGGTCCATGACACCATGAAGCGGCCGTCGGGCAGCGTGACGACGACGGGCGTGATCTGCGCGCCGGCGGTAGTCGAATTCACGATGAAGTCGGCGCCGACCGGGCTGCCATCGGCCTCGAACAGGCGCGCGCGGATGCAGGTCTCGGAGCCGTCGCCGGTGTCGTAGGACTGCCAGACCGCGACGAAGCGGCCGTTGTCGAGCGGCGCGACTGTTGGACGGGTCTGGCTGGCCGCGGCCGTCGAGTTTGCGACGAATTCCGCCCCCTGCGGATTGCCGTCGGCGTCGAAGAAGCGGGCGCGGATGCAGGAGGACGAGCCGTCGCCCGGGTCGAAGGAGGCCCACATGGCGACGAACCGGCCGTCCGGCAGGGGGGAGACGGTAGACAGAACCTGGTTGTTTCCGGTGATCGAATTCAGCACGAAGTCGTTGCCGGAAGAACTACCGTCCGCTTCGAACAGGCGCCCGAACACATCCTGTCCGTCCGTCGCGGTGTCGGAGCGCCATGTCACCAGGAAACGGCCGTCGGTGAGGCCGGTCACCTTCGGCACGATCTGCCCACCGGCTGTCGTGGTGTTGACGATAAAGTCCTGGCCGATGCGTTCGATGGGCATGGCGCCCCCGCCTGAGATCGATGCATGATGTTACCTGGCGGTATCCGGGGCAGGCAAGCGCCCGGCCGGACCCTTGTTCAGGACAACGTGCGGAGCCGTCGCCTCATTCCCATTCTAAACATCGGCGTCGATCTCCCTGATGTCGGCGCCGTCGACGGCATAGGACGCGTAGCGGAAATCGCGGATGCTGGCGACTTCCTCGCCCAGCCATTCGATCAGCATGAAGCCGCGCACGCCGGCTTCCGGCGCTTGCGGGTTGCGGATGAGGATCGCCGGCCGGCCGTCGACAAACCCGAGCGACAGCGCCCAGTCCTGCGCCCGGCTGTAGTTGCCATAATAGGTCGACACCTCGGCCTTGCCGCGCATGCGCGTGCGGTTGACGACTTCCAGCCGCACGTCCGCGGCGATCATCGCCCGCACCGCGTCGAAGTCGCAGGCGTTGAACAGGTCGACATAGCGGCGTAGCCGCCGCTCGTCGTCGGCGTCGAGACGGAGCTCGGCCGTCTCCTCCGGTTCGGCCGCCAGCGTCCTCAACTGCTCGCGACCGCGATGCAGCGCCGCCTTGGTGGCGGCCAGCGTCGCGCCGGTCGCCTCGCAGGCCTCGTGCAGGCTTAGGCCGAGCACGTCGACCAGGATCACCGCGCCGCGCTGTCCGACCGGCAGGTGCATGAAGGTGCGCAGGCTGGCGCGCGCGGCGATGTGGCGGTCGGCGCTCTCGGACGGATCCTCGATGTCTGTCATGTCAGTGTCGCTCATGCGCGATCTCTCCCGCGCGCGCCGGCGCAAAAAATCATGGGCGGCATTGTGGGCGATGCGGAACAGCCACTGCTCCGGCTTCTCGACGGCGACGTTGCCGTCGAAGGCCTGCAGCGCCTTCACAAAAGTTTCCTGCACGATGTCCTCGCCGTCGATCGCCGAGCCAGCCATGCGCGCCGCGTAGCGGTGCAGTTTTGGCCGCAGCGCGGAAAGCATCCCTTCCAGGGCGGGCCGGTCCAGTCTTTGTGCGTCTGCGCCCATGATGTCGCTCTATTCCTGTTTCCCGTCGGCGAGCATACGGTACGCGCCGACGATGCGGGCGGATTTTCTGGCGACGGGTGTCGAGCGGCGCTCTTCATGGCTTTCCGTGAAGGCCCTGAAGGCTGCGAGCTTCGGCAGCGGGCTCGTTTCGCCCTCCGCCGCGACCAGATGCACGAACTCTCCGTCCTCCAGTTCCAGCACAAGATAACGCAGCCCGTCGGGCACGGTCCGATGCAGGTCATCGAACACCTTCTCGACAAGCGCGCGGTTCTCGGCGCGACGCTCTTCCTTCACGCCGTAGCGGACGATTGCATATTCCATCGGGCTCTCCTGTCGTTGGCCTGAGCGGAAGACGATCCGGACAGGCAAAAAGATTCTTCGTGGCCCGCGAATCTTTTTCGCCGCCCGCATCGTCTTTCGGTCGGAGGTGCCGGAATGCGGCGCGCCCGAGACAAGGAGAACCGACCATGCATATCCAGTTTGCCGAACTAGCCGTCTTCGACCAGGATCGCGCGAAAGCATTCTATGCCGAGCATTTCGGCTGCACCGTTGCCGCCGACGTGCCGATGGGCGCCGACGGCTGGCGTTGGATCGAGCTGAAATTCGCCGGCGCTGACACGGCGCTGCATTTTGTCAGCCGCCAGGACGAGACGCCGTCCGAAGGGCCGGTGATGGTGCTGATCGACGGCGCGCTGGGGGCGACCGTCGAGAGCTTGCGATCGAAAGGCGTCGAGATCGTCAGCGAGCCGCAGCCGGCGCCCTACGATCCCGGCCGCACTGTCGCGGAGTTCCGTGACAGCGAGGGCAACCGCATGGTGCTCAGCAGCCCTTCGGCGGAGGGCTGACATGAAGGTGCGCATGACCTTGCTGGCCGGCATCGCGGCCGCGGCGCTGCTGTCCGGCGTGCCGGACGTCGGCGCTCAAGCCACCGAAAAGACAACGCAAACCCAGGGAGAGTTTTTCATGACCGAACCGAAGGCGTTCACCCTCGAAGTGCCCGGCGCGAGCATCTACTACGAGCGGCAAGGTTCCGGCCCGCCGCTGCTGATCATCCCGGGCGGGCCGCAGGACGCCGGCGTCTTCGCCGAACTGTCAGCTCGGCTTTCGCATTTCTATACGGTCGTGACCTACGATCCGCGCGGCAATTCACGCACCACGACCGATGCGCCGCTTGGCGACCTCGACCTCGGCGTGCAGGCCGACGACGCCGCGGCTCTGATCGATGCACTCGGCGACGGCCCGGCCTATGTGTTCGGCACCAGCGGCGGCGCACAGATCGGGCTCGAGCTTGCGGTCCGTCATCCGGCGAAGGTGAGGACGCTGGTGGTGCACGAACCGCCGGCCATCATGCTGCTCGACGATCCCACAGCGCAGCTCGCCGCCGACAAGGATATCCACGACACCTACAAACGGGAGGGCGTCGACGCCGCGATGGCAAAATTCTTCGGCATGAACGATCTGGACGCTGGGCCGGGGCACGGCGCGGAGGGACAGGCGGCTGGCGAAGTTCCGGCTGATGCCGAGCCCGCCGGCCCGCCCGGTTCCGACATGCCCCCTGAGGCGGCCGAGACATTCGTCCGCGTCAGCGGCAATTTCGAGTACTGGCTGGCGCACGGCATGCTGCCGCTCTCGACCTACCGCCCCGACGTCGCCGCGCTGAAGGCGGGCGCGCCGCGCATCGTGGTGGCGATCGGCGAAGGCTCGGCGGGCCAGCCGATCGAAGAAATGGGCCGTGCGCTGGCGAAAAGTCTCGAGACCGCGCCGGTCGCCTTCCCCGGCGACCACATGGGCTTCGAGCCGCATGCGCAGCAGTTCGCAGAAGTGCTTCGCAGATCCTTCGCCGGCAAATGAACGGCAGCAATGTCTGTGCCAGGGTGGCTCGCTTGTGCGATTGTCATCCTTCGCGGGTCGGCCGGTTTCGACGCTGTCGAAGCAGCGGTGCGATGGAGCGGGATGAGATGGTCCGCCCGTCTCATCGCTGCTTCGTGTCGCGCGCGGCCGGGGCGGGAAGGCGCTACCGGGCTTCGCGCGCGATCCCCTTGTCCATCCCGTTGCGCTCGCGGATCGAGTCCGCGTCGAGCTCGCTCCGGTAGATGGCGTTCAGGATCTTGCAGGCGGAGCGGGCGCGTATCTCCTCGCGTCCATGCAGTGGCCCGCCGCCCAGCGTAGCCAGGGTATTGCGAACGGAATCCCACACCGCCCACTTGC
The DNA here is from genome assembly GCF_030929505.1 of Mesorhizobium sp. LHD-90. Classification (GTDB taxonomy): domain Bacteria; phylum Pseudomonadota; class Alphaproteobacteria; order Rhizobiales; family Rhizobiaceae; genus Kumtagia. Next base: position 232,957 of record NZ_JAVFVV010000011.1, read on the forward strand.
CGGAGGGTTCCCGCTTGCAGAAAAATCTCGGCTCGTTCCTGTCCACGTCGCCACCTCCGCACGGACCGGCGTGGTGGCGGAGCCGCCCGGCCCGGAAACGCCGGGCGCGCATGCCGATCTCAGGCGGCCGGAAGATTTCGGCCGCCATCGACCTATGAAGACCCGTTCGTTTCGATTCGATTTCGTTTCGGCTGGGTATTGTTTCGCGATTGTGACAGGCGCGTCTCGCGCCTGTCCCTGCCGAGCAGGGAGGGACAGCAAGGGCGGAGTCAACCTCGACTTGGCTTCGCCGCATCCGGGAGAGGCGTCCGTGCGGCGCGCTCCCGGCGGCGAACGTTCGGCGGCGTCCGGGGGGGGGGGGCGTCTAGCCTTCCGCGGATTTCGCCGCCTCGACCGGCTTCTTGCGGCGGAAGAGGTGGCCGGTGCGCTCGCCGATCAGGCCGAACAGCACGTAGAGGCCGGGAATGACGAGGATGCCGATGCAGGTGGCCGCAAGCATGCCGGCGACCACAGTTGCGCCGAGCGAGACGCGGCTGGCCGCTCCCGCGCCGGTAGCGATCACCAGCGGCACCGAGCCAAGGATGAAGGCCAGCGCGGTCATCAGCACGGCGCGGAAGCGCATATGCCCGCCCTCGATCGCCGCTTCCACGATGTGCTTGCCGGATTCGTGGCTTTCCTTGGCGAACTCGACGATCAGGATGGCGTTTTTTGCCGCCAGACCGATCAGAAGCACGAGCCCGATCTGCGCGTAGATGTTGAGGCCGAGGCCTACTGCCCTGATGCCGAGGATGGCGCCGAGCACGGCCACGGTCACCGAAGTGATGACCGCGAAGGGGATGGTCCAGCTTTCATACTGGCCGACGAGGAACAGATAGCCGAACAGGATCGCCAGTGCGAAGACCACGATGGTCTGGTTGCTGACCAGCGCCTCCTGATACGAAAGGCTTGACCATTCGAAGGCGTAGCCGGCCGGCAGCGATGTCGCCGCGACTTTTGTCAGCGCGTCCATCGCCTGGCCGGACGATACGCCAGGCGCCGGCGTGCCGTTGATCGTCGCGCTGGTGAACTGGTTGTAGCGGGTGAGCAATGTCGGCTGCAGTGTCGTGGTGGCGGTGGCGAAGGCGCGCACCGGCACCATCACCCCGGTGGAACTGCGGACATAGAGTGTCAATATGTCCTCAGGAGTGCGCCGGAATTGCTGGTCCGCCGCGACATTGACCTGATAGACTTGGCCCAGAATGTTGAAATTGTTGACATAGGCCGAGCCGAGCTGCGCCTGCAAAGTGTTGAAGATGGTCGAAATCGGGATATTCAGCCGCTCGGCGCGCACCCGGTCGATGTCGAGGAAGATGCCCGGCACCTCGGACGAGAAGGTCGAATAGGCCGAGCCGATGGCCGGATCCGCGTTGGCCGCGACGATGAAGGAGCGCATGACTTGCGCGAGTTCCTGCGGCGACTGGCCACCGAGCGCCTCGAGACGGAAGTCGAAACCTTCGGCATTGCCGACGCCGGGGATCGCGGGCGGCGGGAAGGCGATGACGTTGGCTTCCGACAGTCCCGCAAATTGGCGGCTGAGGTTCGCATAGATGCCGCGCAGGCCGGTCTCCGGCGTCTTGCGTTCTTCCCACGGTTTCATGACGATGAGGGCCAGGCCGCTATTGGGCTGCGAGGCGCCGGTGAGCAGGCTGTAGCCCGACACCGTGACGACGTTGGCGACGCCGTCGATGCTTCGCCCGATATCCTTGACCCTGTCGAGCACGGCCTGGGTACGCGGTAGGGAGGCGGCGTCCGGCAGTTGCACGTTGACGAACAGGATGCCCTGGTCCTCGTTGGGGATGAAGGCGGTCGGGGTCTTTGTGAACATCCAGTAGGCCGCGCCGCCGACCAGCACCACCAGCAGGCCGGCGACGAGCGAGCGGCGCGCCAGGAAGCCGGTGATGCCTGTGTAGCCGTTGCGGGTGCCGTCCAGCCCGACGTTGAACCAGCGGAACGGCCCCCGCGCCGGCTTGGGATGCCGCAGCAGAACGGCGCAGAGCGCCGGGCTGAGCGTCAGCGCGTTGATTGCCGAGATGGTGACCGACGCAGTGATGGTGATAGCGAACTGCCGGTAGAGCTGGCCGGTGATGCCGGGCAGGAAGGCGGTCGGCAGGAACACCGCGATCAGCACCAGCGTGGTCGACACGATCGGGCCCGTCACCTGCCGCATGGCGATGCTGGCCGCCTCGGCCGGAGTGATTCCCGGTTGCTCCTCCATCACGCGCTGGACGTTTTCGACCACGACGATGGCGTCGTCGACGACAAGGCCGATGGCGAGGATGAGCGCGAACAGCGTGACTGTGTTGGCCGAGAATCCGAACGCCAGCAGCACCGCGAAGACGCCGATCAGCGAAACGGGGATGGTCACCGCCGGGATCAGCGTGGCGCGCCAGTCCTGCAGGAAGACGAACACGACGACCAGCACGATGACGGCGGTGATGATCAGCGTATGGATGATCTCGTCGATGGTGGCACGCACGAAGTCGGTCGAATCGTAGATCACCTGGTAGGAGACGTCGTCGGGGAAGCGGCTTTTCAACTGTTCCAACTCGGTCTTTACCCCCGCGGCGACGCCCAGCGCGTTCGACCCCGGCGACTGGTAGATGGCGATGGTGGCGGAGGGGGCGCCGTTGAGCCGGCTGACCGAACTGTAGGTCTGGGCGCCAAGCTCGATGCGCGCGATGTCTCGGACGCGGACGATGCCGCCGGCTTCGCTGGTCCGCACGATGATGCTGCCGAACTCCTCCGGGCTGTCCAACAGGCCGAGCGCGGTGATCGAATATTGCAGCACCTGGTCGTCGGGGATCGGCGGTGCGCCGATGAGGCCCGCCGCAGCTTGCACGTTCTGCTGCTCGATGGCGTTGGTGACATCGTCGGTGGTGATGCCCAGTGCCGCCATGCGCTCGGGATCGAGCCAGATGCGCATCGAATAGTTGAGAGGACCCATCAGCGTGGCCGAGCCGACGCCGTTGACGCGCGACAGCGGGTTGACGACGTTGATCTGCGCGTAGTTCGACAGGAACAGGCCGTCATTCGTGCCCTTGGGCGAGAAGACGTTGATGATCAGCAGGAAGTTGGGCTGCTGGGCGCGCACGTTGACGCCGAGGCGCGTCACGGCGGAGGGCAGTTGCGGGGTGGCCAGCGCCACGCGGTTCTGCACGTTGACCTGGGCGATGTCGGGATCGGTTCCGACGGCGAAGCTCACCGTCAGCGTGTAGCTGCCGGTCGAACTCACGGTCGAGGCCATGTAGATCATGTCCTGGACGCCGTTGACCTGCTGTTCGATCGGGATCGCGACCGTGTCGGCCAGCGTCTGCGCGTCGGCGCCCGGATAGGTCGCGGTCACCTGGACGGTCGGCGGAGTGATGTTGGGATATTGCGCGACCGGGATGTTGAGCAGCGCGATGGCGCCGGCCAGCGTTATCAGGATGGCGATGACCATCGCCAGGCGCGGGCGCTGGATGAAGATGTCGGCGAACATCTTTTTCAGTTCCCCGATTTAGCTGGAGTGGGGTTCACCACGACGCCGGCCTGCACCTTCTGGATGCCGGAGACGATGATGATCTCGCCGCTTGCAAGCCCTGACTGCACCGACCAGTCGACGCCGACCCGTTCCCCCAGGGTGACGCGGCGGATCACGGCGCGGTTGCCGTCGCCGAGGACGAACACATAGGCGCCATCCTTGTCCTGCAGGACGGCCGAGGCGGGCACCAGCGGCAGCTCTACGGATTGGCCGACCTGCACGGTTACCGAAACATACTGGCCGGGGACGAGCTGCAGCCCGGGGTTGGGGAACTCGGCATAGACGGCGATGGTGCCCGTGTTGGGGTCGATCGTATTGTCAATGAAACCGATCTTGCCGGGCTGGTTGTATGTGGTGCCGTCGGAGAGCGTGAGCGTGGGCTGGTATTTTGACGCACCTGCGACGAGGCCTTTGTTGTTCGGCTTTAATGCGTCGACGACTTGCAGATATTCGCGGTCGGAGATGGAGAAGACGACGCGGATCGGGTCGGTCTGGACGACGGTGGCGAGCGTGCCGCTGGACGGCGAGACGAGGTTGCCGACGGTGATCTGCGCCTTGCCGATGCGGCCGCTGATCGGCGTCGTGACGTCGGTGTAGGAAAGGTTGAGTTCGGCGGTCTTGACCTGCGACTCCGCCTGCGCGACTTGCGCCTGCGCCTGCCCGAGTTGGGCGGAAGCGGTGTCACGCGAGGCGGTCGCCTGGTCGACCGTCGACTGCGGCACGTCCTTGGTCTTCAGCAGTGCGATCTGGCGGTCGAGCGTGATCTGCTGTTGCTTGAGGTTGGCATCCGCACCGGTCACGCTGGCTTGCGCCGATTGCAGCGTGGCCTTCGCTCCGTCGAGCGCGGCCTGATAGGTGTCCTTCTCGATGCCGAAGGCCAGGCTGCCGGCCTTGACGAAACTGCCTTCCTGGAAGTTGACCGAATCGAGGAAACCCTCGACGCGGGCCATCAGATTCACCTGCTGGATCGCCTGTACCGTGCCGACGAATTTGCCCTGGCGCGTCACCTCGCCGAGTTTGACGGCGGCGGTTTCGACGGCTGCCGGCGGCTTTTCCGCCTCCTGGGCCGAGGTGGGCCCGACAAGGGCGCAGCAGGCCGCCAACGCCAACAGCGACGAACGCAATCCGGACAATGGCACGATGGCGGCCTCCCCCTCAAAATCAGGTCGAAAAGCTTCAATGACGACAGGCGGTTAACAAAGCTTTTGGCTGAGGATTTTAGGACAGGCTTGTGACGAGTGATAGGCCTCAAATCCAGAGAACGCCGGCTGGGGATGTTCCTCCCGGCATGTCGTCGACTTTGCCTTCGCCGGGCCTGGCCAGTTCCCCCGCTCCCTCGCGTCATCCCGAAGGCGACTGCCGAGTTGTCCGGGCGTAGTGCAGGGGCGCGCTGCGCGACCGCTGTGGGCCGATCGGCATCGCAGGCGATCTATCCGGTGTTTGCGACCATAGACGTGCGCTCTCCTAGAATCTTTGCCGCGATCATCCGGCCGATCGGGATCGCCGATGTCGCGGCCGGGGACGGCGCGTTGCAGACATGCAGCGTCCGGTCGGTCCCGGCGAACAGGAAATCGTGGATCGCTTCGCCCCTCGACGTGACCGCCTGCGCGCGGATGCCCGCCGGATAAGGCTGCAGGTCATCGATGGTCAGGCTCGGGCAATATTTCCGGCATTCCTCAAGGTAGCCGCCTCGCCACAGCGAATTCCTGAGTTCCGCCGCGGCGTGCCGGCGGTTGTTCGCCACCAGCTTCCAGAATCCCTTGAAGGTGACGAGATCCAGCGTGTCGCGCAGGTTGAATGACAGTCTCGGATAGCCTTCGCGCGAAAGCCCGAGCACCGCGTTCGGGCCGACGGTGACACTACCGTCGATCATGCGCGTCAGGTGGATGCCGAGGAAGGGAAGGTCCGGGTCGGGGGCCGGATAGATCAGGTGCTTTACGATCCGGCTCTTGGCGGACGGCAGGACGAAATATTCGCCGCGGAACGGCACGATGCGGAAATCGACCTTGGCGCTGGCCAGGCGCGCCAGCCGGTCGGCCTGCAATCCCCCGCAGCAGACGAGCTTGCGCGCCGACCATGCCTCGCCGTCGGCTTCGATCCGCACGCGGTCCGTTTCTTCCTCGATCCGGGTGACGGCCTTGCCGAGTCGGATGTCGGCCCCTGCCTCCCGCAACAGATCGGCCATCGTCTCGCAGATCTGCCGGTAGCTGACGATCGCCGTTTCCGGGCTGAGCAGCGCGCCGATGCCGGTGATGTTCGGCTCGATGTCCCCCAGTTCGCCGGCGCTGACACGCGACAGCTTGATCCCGTTGGCGGTGGCGCGCTCGTATAGCGCCTCGGTGCGGCGCAATTCGACCTCGTTGGTCGCCACGATCAGCTTGCCGCAGGTGTCGTAGGCGATGCCATGCTCGTCGCAGAACGCCTTGGTGGCGCTCAGGCCCTCGACGCAGAGTTTTGCCTTCAGGCTGCCCGGCGCATAGTAGATGCCGGCATGGATGACGCCGCTGTTGTGGCCGGTCTGATGCATGCCCACACGGCCCTCCTTTTCCAGCAGGAGCAGGCTGGCGCCGGGGCGCTGGCGGACGAGTTCCAGAGCGGTTGCGAGGCCGACGATGCCGCCGCCGACGACGCAGAAGTCATGGATCATCGCAAGGACCTTCGAAACTGCAGTGTCGCGCTGACGCCGCACCCAGCCGCAATACCGCATCAGCCAGGCCGATGGAAACAACCGCCACGGCGGCGACATAACCCCGGCAGCGCGACAATCCATCGCCAGATTCTTATTGCAAACCATTCTCATTTGCATAAATAGAAAGCCGCAGATGAGATCAAATCGCAACAGGAGGTGTTTGTGCTCGACGAAATCCGGCGGTTGGTGGTGGCGGCTGCGATAGGGTTGCTGGCGATCGCGGCGGCCGGCTGGAGCCCCGCGGCGGCGCAGGAGAAGTTCAAGGTCGTGACGACCTTTACCGTCATCGCGGACATGGCGAAGAACGTCGCGGGCGATGCCGCGATCGTCGAGTCGATCACTAAGCCGGGCGCCGAGATCCACAACTACGCGCCGACGCCCGGCGACATCCAGCGCGCGCAGGGCGCACAACTCATCCTGTGGAACGGGCTCAATCTCGAACTCTGGTTCGAGAGATTCTTCCAGAACCTGAGCGACGTGCCAGGCGCGGTGGTCTCGGACGGGATCGAGCCGATGGGCATCGCCGAGGGCCCCTACACCGGAAAACCCAATCCGCATGCATGGATGTCGCCCAAGAACGCGCAGATCTATGTCGACAACATCCGCGACGCCCTCGTGAAATACGATCCAGCGAACGCCGAGACCTACAAGGCCAATGCCGAGGCATACAAGGCCAAGATCGAGGCGACGATCACCCCGATCCGGGAGAAGCTGGGGACGATCCCCGAAGACAAGCGCTGGCTGGTGTCCAGCGAAGGCGCCTTTTCCTATCTCGCCCGCGATTTCGGTCTGAAGGAGCTTTATCTCTGGCCGATCAACGCCGACCAGCAGGGCACGCCGCGGCAGGTGCGCAAGGTGATCGACGCGGTGCGGGAGAACGGCATCGTCGCGGTTTTCAGCGAAAGCACGGTTTCGGACAAGCCCGCCAGGCAGGTGGCGCGCGAGACCGGCGTGCATTACGGCGGCGTGCTCTATGTCGACTCGCTCAGCGAGGCCGACGGGCCGGTGCCCACCTATATCGACCTGCTTCGGGTGACGTCCGACACGGTCCAGAAGGGTCTCGACGAAGGGCTGTCGCAATGAACGCAGCCGTTCGGCCTGTCCCCGCCACCCTGCCGGGTGCGGAAGGCCTCTCCGTCCGCGGCGCCACTGTCGCCTACCGCAACGGCCTCACCGCGCTGCGCGACGCCAGCTTCGCCATCCCGACCGGCACGATCACCGCGCTGGTGGGCGTCAACGGCTCCGGCAAGTCGACGCTGTTCAAGGCGATCATGGGCTTCGTGCGGCTGTCGAAGGGCGACATATCCATTCTCGGCCTGCCGGCCGCGGCCGCCTTGCGAAAGAACCTCGTGGCCTATGTGCCGCAGGCCGAGGAGGTGGACTGGAACTTTCCGGTGCTGGTCGAGGATGTCGTCATGATGGGCCGCTATGGCCACATGAACATGATGCGCATCCCGAAGGCGGCCGACCGCGAGGCGGTGTCGGCGGCACTCGCCCGCGTCGGCATGAGCGACTTCCGCAAGCGCCAGATCGGCGAATTGTCGGGCGGCCAGAGGAAGCGCGTCTTCCTCGCCCGCGCGCTGGCACAGGAAGGCCGCGTGATCCTGCTCGACGAACCGTTCACCGGCGTCGACGTCAAGACCGAGGACGCTATCATCAGCCTGCTGCGCGCGCTGCGCGACGAAGGCCGCGTGATGCTGGTGTCCACGCACAATCTCGGCAGCGTGCCGGAATTCTGCGACCGCACGGTGCTGCTGAAGAACACGGTGCTCGCCTACGGGCCGACAGCCGAGACCTTCACCCAGGCCAATCTGGAAAAGGCGTTCGGGGGCGTGCTGCGTCACTTCGTGCTCGGAGGAGCGGGGCTGCACCAGGACGACGACCGGCGCCGCCTTGCCGTGATCACCGACGACGAAAGGCCGCTGGTCTTTTACGGCGAGAATGGAGCCATGCAGCAAAAGCTGCGCGAGGCGGCCGATGACTGAGCTGCTTTCCGAACCGTTCGCCTATCAGTACATGCTAAACGCGATGTGGGTGTCGGCCTTGGTGGGTGGCGTGTGCGCCTTCTTGTCCTGCTACCTGATGCTCAAAGGCTGGTCGCTGATCGGCGACGCGCTCTCGCATTCGATCGTGCCGGGCGTCGCCGGCGCCTACATGCTCGGCCTGCCGTTCTCGATCGGCGCCTTCTTCTCCGGCGGGCTCGCCGCCGCGGCCATGCTCTTCCTCAACCAACGCACCAAGCTGAAGGAGGACGCCATCATCGGCCTGATCTTCTCCTCCTTCTTCGGCCTTGGCCTGTTCATGGTGTCGCTGTCGCCGACTTCCGTGAACATCCAGACCATCGTGCTCGGCAACATCCTCGCCATCACGCCGGAAGACACGCTGCAGCTCGCCATCATCGGCTTCGTCTCGCTGGCCATCCTGCTGGTCAAATGGAAGGACCTGATGGTCGTCTTCTTCGACGAGAGCCATGCGCGCTCGATCGGCCTCAACCCGACTGCGCTCAAGATCATGTTCTTCACGCTGCTGTCGGCCTCCACGGTCGCGGCGCTGCAGACTGTCGGCGCCTTCCTCGTCATCTGCATGGTGGTGACGCCCGGCGCGACCGCCTATCTGCTGACCGACCGCTTCCCCCGCCTGCTGCTGATCGCCGTGGCGATCGGCGCCGCGACCAGCTTCTTCGGCGCCTATGCCAGCTATTTCCTCGACGGTGCGACCGGCGGCATCATTGTGGTGCTGCAGACGACGATCTTCCTCGCTGCATTCTTCCTCGCGCCCAAGCACGGCATGCTGGCCGCCCGCCGGCGGGCCGCGCAAGCGCTGGAGACGCAGGCATGACCGTCCTCGACACGCTGCTTGCGCCGTTCCAGTTCGGCTTCATGGTCAACGCGCTGGTGATCTCGGCGCTGGTGGCGGTGCCGGCGGCACTGCTTTCCTGTTTCCTCGTGCTGAAGGGCTGGTCGCTGATGGGCGACGCCATCAGCCATGCCGTCTTCCCCGGCGTGGTGATCGCCTACATCGTCGGCTTGCCCTATGCCGTCGGGGCCTTCGCGGCCGGCATGGTCTGCGCCGTCCTGACCGGTTTTCTCAAGGACAACAGCCGCATCAAGCAGGACACGGTGATGGGCATCGTGTTCTCCGGCATGTTCGGACTGGGGCTGGTGCTTTACGTCAAGATCCAGTCGGACGTACATCTCGACCACATATTGTTCGGCGACATGCTGGGCATAGGTCTCCGCGACATCGTCGAGACGGCGGCGATCGGGATCGTCACCGCCGGCATCATCGCCATCAAATGGCGGGATTTCCTGCTGCACGCCTTCGATCCGGCGCAGGCGAGAGCGGTCGGGCTGCGCGTCGGCCTGCTGCACTACGGACTGCTGTGCCTGATCTCGCTGACCATCGTCGGCGCCTTGAAGGCCGTCGGCATCATCCTCGCCATCGCCATGCTGATCGCGCCGGGCGCCATCGCCTTCCTGTTGACGAAAAGGTTCAGCGCCATGCTGGTTCTGTCCGTTGCGATCGCCGTCGTCGCGTCCCTTCTCGGCGTTTACCTCTCCTTCTTCATCGACAGCGCGCCGGCTCCCACCATCGTCCTGCTGCTCACCGGCATGTTCGTCGCGGCTTTTTTTGTCGCGACGGCCAGGACGGCGCGTGCCGAGGCGGCTTGAAATCCGGACGATGCACGGTCGACGGGGCGGAAGAAATCCGCGCCGGCCTTGCTTCGCTTGCGAACTTACCCCCACCCCTAACCCTGCCGGGGCGAGCCACGCGTCTCGCCCGTCCTTCGGACCCCCACAGGGGGAGGGGGATCGGCGGCATCTCGGTGTAGCGCCATCGCCGACGATCTTGCGCGGCATGGCGGCCGGCAAGTTCCCCCTCCCCCTTGGGGGGAGGGATTAGGGGTGTCCGACCCGGATAGATAGGTAACGGAATGGACCGGATAGATGGGTGACAGTTTTCTTGTCCGCCGGGAGGACCGGCGATGGGATGGCGAGAGACTGGCATCATGGACGAGCGGCTTT